>JAKFEQ010000026.1:0-259168 GCA_036675625.1 Opitutaceae bacterium
CTGCCAGTCCTGATTTCAGCGGATGCTCTCTGAGAAATAATATTGCCTGTTGGAAAACCCTGTTTTGCCTCTGTCCCACCTGATCGTGCGGCTTTCCCGTTCCGATCGCCGACCCAATCCACGTGCGTTTCTCATGGCTTCCGCGTCTTCCAGTGCCGACTCCGATCAAGGAGCGCAGCCGTTTGTCGGGAGCGAGTAGCCGGCGCGATCACCCACCTTTCGCTGCATGACTCCTCCTCCCGAGCAAGTGGCACCGGCCGACCGGTCGCAGTGGTTTGCGGAGCAAGTGCACACGCACGAATCCCCGCTGCGTTCGTATCTGCACGGCCGCCGCGCGGCTGGGCGTCTCGGAGCGCACCGTCGAGAACCATTGCCGCATTGGTGTGAAGCGCTGCGAGGAATACCTGCGCGGCTACGGGATTGATACTCTCTACGGCGATGAAAGCTGACGACGAGGCGCATCACGCGAGGGACAATACCAGTGAGGTCGCGCGCGGCGCCCTCGACTGGCCGCGCGCGGTCGGTCGGGTCGAGGATTTCATGGCGGTGATCGCGGTGCGTAAACGCCGCCGACGCCAGCGCCGATTCCAGGCCGCCGCCGTGCTCGTAGCGGTCGTCGGCATCACGAGCGTCGCGTGGCAGACGAATTCCTCGCCAACGCCCCCGAAGCCGGTGGCAGCGATCGCAACGGCGTCCACCAGCGCAATTCTCGCCATGCCGGTGCGGCAGGTTCTGGACGATGGAAGTGTCGTCGAATTGAAGGACGACGCGGAGATCGCCGTGGCGTTTACGGCCGGTGTGCGACGCGTGGTATTACGCCGCGGGGAGGCACACTTCGAGGTCGCGAAAGACCCGGCGCGGCCATTCGTCGTCACCGCGGGCGGCATCGAAGTGCGCGCCGTCGGGACGGCGTTTGCGGTGGATTACGGAGCGCGGGCCGTCGAAGTATTTGTCACCGAGGGGCGGGTCGCCGTGGCGGAGGACACAGCCCGCGCTGGTGACTCCGCGGTGGCCGCTGCACGAGGCGCGGACGCGAACGACGGTGCGAAAATGGCCGCAGCGCCTGCACTTACCGGTGCGACGCCGCGCAGGGACAACGCCGCGACCGGGCGCACGCTGGCGATGCTCGAGGCGGGCAAGCGCGTGATCGTGGAGATCGCGCCCTCCCCGCAAACCGCGCGCGTGGAGAGTCCGCGGGTGTTCGCTGTATCAACGGAGGAAATGGGGCAGCGGCTGGCGTGGCGCGTGCCGCGCCTGGATTTGAGCCGCACGCGACTGGCTGAAGCGATCACATTGATCAACCGCCACAGTGCGACATCGCTGGTGCTCGGCGACGAGGAGCTGGGCCAGCTCGAATTGAGCGGTGTATTGCGCGCCGACAATGTCGAACCGCTGTTGCGTGTGTTGGAGCAGAATTACGCGATCAAGGCGGAGCGCTCTGCCGGAAAAATTATATTGCGCAAGACGCGGTAGATCGGCGCCACCACGGAGCGTTGCTATAGCGAAAGAGCCGCGGGCGTGAGCCCATGCGGCTCGTTTCCTGCAGGTCGAACCGCGCGGTGCAATGCCGAGCGGCCCGGGAGAAATACCCCGCTATATTGAAATCGAACTTTCTTCGGCGCGAGGTTGAGGGATTCGATGGCACGGCACGTCAGAAGTATTGATGACCTCACCACGCCCTCCTCGCCGATTTGCGAGGTTCACTCGTCCGTATCTCCGGCTGATCAGCACGCTGATGGCCGGTGCGTTCGCGCTCTCGCTTGCCGCGGCGGAGCCGATCGCTCGCGACTTCAACCTGCCGGCGGATGGCGCGGAGCGCTCGCTCAAGCTTTTCTCCGCGCAATCCGGTTTGGAAGTGGTTTTCCCGTCCGATATCACGCGCGGTGTACGCACGCGCGAAGTTAAGGGAAAGCTCACCGCCCGCGAAGCGATGAGCCGGATGCTGGCCGGCACTGGTCTCACCGTGACGCAGGACGAGAAAACCGGAGCGTTTTCGGTGGCGCGAGACCGCGGCCCAAACGCCGTCCGGGCGGCGCAAGCGAAGCCGAGCGACCGCCCGGACGGGAACAATGACAGCGGCTCCGCGAGCGCGACGCGAACGGCAGGGCACGGCGGCCTCTCGGGTGACGTGGTGCAACTCGAGGCGTTCACCGTGACCGGCTCGAACATCCGCCGCGTCGATGCCGAGACGGCGTTGCCCGTGACCGTGATCGATGCGGGGGATCTCGAGCTGCGCGGCGTCGTGACGATGGCGGAACTCCTGGAAACGCTGCCCATGGCGGAGCCCTCCATCATGACCGAGGCAGACACGGGACAGCAGAACGCTCGCGGCGATGTCAACTCGGTCGATCTACGTGGTCTCGGCGTGGGCAATACGCTCACTTTGATCAATGGCCGCCGGATGGCACCGTTCCCGGCCTCGACGCCCTCGAGCAACGTCCCGCAGCTCGGCACGAACATCAACAACGTCCCCAGTTCACTCGTCAGCCGGGTTGAAATCCTGCGCGACGGCGCCTCGGCTATATATGGAGCGGATGCGGCTGCAGGCGTGATCAACAACCTGATCTCACGCACGTACGAGGGACGTAATATATCGGCACGCGTCGCTATGACGGAGCACGGTGGCGGCAACGAATATCGTTTCACCGCCTCCGAAGGTTTCATGAAAGGAAAGACGCACCTCTCGGCCACGGTGGAATATTTTCACCGCGACGCGCTGACCGCGAAGGATCGTTCCTGGGCGCGGCAGGCCGATCAACGTAAATATGGTACTCTTCCGGCGCCGTGGAATGGCCTGCCCCTCGTGGACGCGAACGGCACGATCGTTCGCGACAACGATTTCGACAACCGGCAGGCGATCACGCGATTCGGGGCATGGCAGCGCGAATTAGCGCAGCCCGACGGGTCGTTCGTGGGTTCGCGGCCGACGGGGAACACCGGCATCGTGACGTCCACCGCGCCGTCGCCCGTCGCCACAATGAGTGCCACCGGCACGTTCAACTACTGGGAGACTGCGACGGGTGAGATGAATTGGAAACAGACCGCGCCTTCGCGCAATATAGACAGCCCGGAGGAACTGGCCTACGAGGCGAATGTAAACACGTGGCGGATCTTCCTGCCCCGCACGGATCGGGTGCAGATCGCGACCTTCATCGATCGGCCGGTCAAGGGCAGCATCAGGTTTTTCGGCGACTTGATGTATTATTACGCGAGGTCGATCGGCGGCTACGAGCCGGTCAACTTCAACAACGCCGACATGGTTGACGGCTACGTGCCAGCCTCGAATCCCTGGAACCTTTTTGGCATGCGATTCTACGAGCCGAATGGCGCGCCGAACCCCGACGGCACTCCGCGCCTTCGTGGGATGCCGGCGGATATCCGCATCGCCACCGGCGTCCGGCTGCCGGAGTTCAAGCCCCGGGTGTACAAGGTCGACAGCCACGCCTATCGCGCGCTGGCCGGCCTGCAGGGGAAGTTCGCCGACGACTGGGAGTGGGAGAGCGGCGTCATGTTCTCCGGCGCGCAGATGCACGGTTACGATCAATATAGCGTGCGGGAATCGCGCTTGCGCGATGCGCTCACCCGCACCGACGAGCGCGCGTTCAATCCCTTCGGCTATACCTTCACGATCGTCAACAACCAGATTCAATTCGACCAGCCGTATACAAATCCGGCCTCAGTGATGGATCCGCTCTATCATACGACCCAGGTTTTCGGCCGGACTGAGCTTCTCGTCTGGGATGCGAAGGCGAACGGCCAGCTCTGGCGGCTCTTCAACGGGGGCAAGATCAACGTCGCCCTCGGCGGGGACGTGCGCTGGGAATCGTTTGCGAACAAACGAGCCACCTACGACGGCCAGAATCCGCCTGACGAGGTCGATCCGCCGTGGCTGCGGGCCGACGATAACGATATCATCAATAACAGCCCCAACGCACCGATCGAAGCGTCCCAGACCATTTTCTCGTTCTATTCGGAAGCGGCGTTTCCTTTCGTGACGCGCGACAATCACGTGCCCTTGGTGGAGGCGCTGGAACTCACGTTCGCGGGCCGTTTCGAACGTTTCTCGATTCACGGCCAGACGACGAAGCCCAAGGCGAGCCTCTTTTGGAAGCCTGCGCCCTGGATAAAACTTCGTGCTTCCTATAATGAATCGTTCCGCGCGCCCAATCTCGCGCAGACGAGTGTCACCCCGACCCGGCGGCAGCAATCGACGACCGACTACTATCGACAAAGCGTGACCGGTCTCGCCGAAGATGGAGCAATCCTCCGGCTCAATCTCATTCAGGGCAACCAGGACCTGAAACCCGAGGAAGCCGAGAGTTGGGTGACGGGCTTCGTCGTCGATGTGCCGAAGATTCGCGGGTTGTCACTGATGTTCGATTACTGGCGAATCAAGCAGACGAATGCGTTTGCCAGCCTGGGGAGCGCGGCGACGTTGCGCCGGGACGAACTCTATCTCGATCTCGCCACCCAGGCTGCGCTCGCCGCGGGCACGCCGGTCGACCAGATCGACCTCGGCTCGGGCACGGCGAATTATAAAGGCTATAATGTGGAGCGCCGTTCGGTCACGGTGGAAGATCGCGCCTTCTTTGCCGCCTACAATGCCCGTCAACCCACGAATGCCACGAAACGCGCTCCCGTCGGAGAATATCTCAGCGCGATCAACGGCCTCATCAATCTCGGCAGCCGCAACATCGAGGGCTACGACGTGGGTTTCCAATATCGGCTGCCCAGAAACCGGCTTGGGCAATTCACGCTGAAGGGAGAGGCCACGCACTACGTTCGCCGGGAGGACCAGGTGGACGAGACCAGTCCTGCGCTGTCGAGTCTCGACAAGGATGGCCGCGCTTCCTGGCGCGCCAATCTCAGCGCGAGCTGGCGTCGAGGCTCGTGGTCGGCCGGCTGGTTCAGCAACTACTACGGATCGTATGTCGATTCGTCAGCCGCCACAACCAAGCCGGTGTGGGACGCGTTGGGCAATCCCGACTATATCAAGGAATTCTACGACAACGGCATCGTGCGCTACCTGCTGCGCATCGATCCGATCATCGTACACAATGTCAGCCTCACCTATCGCTTCGGCCCGGATGTCCGCCCCTGGCTGCGCGGTGTGTCGCTGCGCGGGGGTGTGAACAACCTGCTCGACCAGGAGCCGTCGCTTTCCGATGAGGTGCACGGGTATCAAAGCGGCGCGATGAACCCCCGCGGCCGGCAATTCACCCTCGACCTGACGAAGTCGTTTTGACCCGTTTGCAGCCCGCTCGATCCATGAGCGGGCTGCCCTCCAGCCCGGACCGGACAGGGCGGCCACTCTTCGCGGAATGCCTCGTTCCGTTACGGCGGCTTTGTCTTCAGCTGTGCCTCCAATCTTTACCCCAATGAAAACGAGAAAACGTTATATACTCGCAGTTGTGCTCGGTGCGCTTTGCTCGCACCTGTTCGCCGCCTACTCGACAATCGAAACCCGTCGGATGGCGCCAGGTGTAGTCTACAAGAAAATGGCCGACACCTCGAAACCGTGGGAGATGTTCCTGCTGGAGGTGGACCTCAGCGATCCGACCGTGCAATTACAGAGTGTGCGGGCCTCCAACGCGGTGGATGGGGCGGCGCAAACTCCGGGCGCGATGGCGACTGCGCATTCGAGCAATACATATCACAACGTCATTGGGGCCATCAACGGCGATTTCTTCCTGATCAGCACCGACGAAACGCCCCGAAACATCCAGGTCACGGATGGCCAGCTCCTGTGGGATCTCGATTCCGTACGGTCGATCTTCGGGATCACGGAAACAAAGGTTCCCTTCGTCTCGTCGGTCGTAAACGATCATACAGTCGTCTCGGCGGGAGGTTCGAGCCGCACGATCAACCACGTGAATCGGGCGCGGGGCACCGACGATCTGGTTTTATATAATTCGTTCATCGGCGGTTCCACGGGGACGAATACAAGCGGCACGGAAGTGAAGCTCAGTCCCGTGGGCGAATGGCGGGCCAACGGCACCGTCGACTGCATCGTCCTCACCAAAACGGGTTCGGGCTCCGGGAACATGTCGTTCTCTTCCGGGCAGGCGGTCTTGTCGGGAGCTGGAACGGCGGCCACGTTTCTGAATGGCAACGTGAACATCGGTGACACGATCACGCTGGTACTCGGAGGCAGTTCATCGACGTTGACTAATATTACCCAGGTCGTCGGGGGCGGGCCGAAGATCGTATCGGGCGGGGTGAATTACGCGGTTACGGGGGCGGCGAACGAGGGCAGTCCGGGCGATCCGACGGTGCGCCACCCGCGCACCGCAGTAGGGTTCAGTCAGGACAATAAAACGCTTTATATGGTCGTGGTCGACGGGCGTCGGACCGGGAGTGCCGGAATGACGCAGGTGGAACTGGCGAACTTCCTGATTTATCTTGGTTGCTATACGGGTATCAACCTCGATGGCGGCGGTTCATCCGCGATCATCGCCAATGGCGTGGTGAAGAACGTGCCCAGCGACGGCAGCCAGCGCCCGGTGGCGAATGCGCTGCTCGTTTATAATTCCACCCGCCGGCTCGATGTCTTCGAATCGGGGGTTGGCCACTTTGATACCGATCCCAACGTGCCCACGGAGACGGTCGGCATTGCGTCGAGCTCCACCGCCAGTCATCAGACCGGGAGCAATGTGCACAGCGCCAACGGCAGTCTCAAGGTTGTGCTGAGCGACAACACCTCTTCGAGCGCAGCGTGGAAGGTTCGTCTTCTCTCCGGATCGGGCTCTCCCTCGAGCAACACGACCTTCAACGGCCGGGGCACGGTCAGCCTCTGGGTGAAGAGCTCCAATGCGGGCTCGGCAGCCGCCGTGAAGCTCAGGATCGATGACATCGACGGCACCGAGGAGACGCCCGGATTGACCATCAACAGCGACGGTCAATGGCATCGCTATACCTGGGACATGGAAACGTTCAATGGCACGACAGTCGATACCGGGAACGGCTTTATCAATACCGACGCGACGGTGACGATCGACTCGATCATCTTTAGCCAGCCCAACACCGCCGGCACATGGACGATGTATATCGACGACTTTCTCCATGATCGAGAAGAGCTCAATCCTGGCCTGGTGAATATTGCGACGAGCGCGACGTTGAGCGCGTGCTCCTTCAAGACGACCAGCAGCAATACCTATAGCGTGGACAAGGCGGTCGATCGCGACCGGACCTCGCCGGCGAGTCGCTGGGTCTCGGGTGCCGATGCGGAGCCACACTGGTTCCAATTGGACTGGCCGAGCAGCCGGAAGATCAACCGGGTGAAAGTCTGGAGCGGCTCCCCCTCGTCGCCCGAGCATCAGATCGACGATTATAAGATCCAGTATTGGACCGGCAGCGCCTGGAGCGACGTCGCAACCGTCGCGAGCAACAACCGCGATTCCTTCTACGGGGCCTATAATGATCTCTCGTTTTCCGAGGTGACCACCAGCAGACTGAGAATATACATCACGGATGCCAGTCCGACCTCGGGCGACACGGAGGCCAGGCTGATGGAGATCGAAGTCTTCAGTCCGAATCTGGCGCCCGAGGCCCAGCTCTCGGTGGATTCGACCAAGACGACCTACGTCAAGGAGAACGCGGTCGACGGCAACCAGACCGGAAACAAGAGCCGCTGGATCTCCACCGAGACGGCAGAGCCGCACTGGTTTCAAATGGATTGGGCAACCAGCCAGACGATCAGCGGGGTCAAGCTTTGGACCGGCTCGCCGATTTCCGCGGGCTATGAGATAGACGATTTCCAAATCCAATACTGGACAGGCAGTGCCTGGTCGACCGTGGCGACGGTAACCGGAAACGACAAAGATGTGTTTTATAGCCAGTGCAACGACCTGACCTTCACCCCGGTATCGACTGATCGGTTGCGAGTGTACATCACGGATGCCTCCGCTCAGTCGGGCGATCTCGAGGCCAGGTTGCTCGAGATCGAAGTGTATTGAGGCCTCTGCGTTATGGAGCGCCGGCAACGACATGATTCACTTATGAAGAAATACATCCGCCTGAGCAGGCGTATATTGCTTTTGATGATATTGCTGGAATCGATTCATTTTTTGCATGCCGGCCCCGACGGAAGAACGCTGAAGATCATCAGTTATAACATTCTCAACGGCATGAAGCTCGATGAAACGCCGGAGAAGGCGATGTTCACGGCGTGGGTGAAGAAGATGGATCCCGATGTGCTCGGGTTGCAGGAAGCGCAGCAACTCACCCAGACGGGGCTCGAGGAGATGGCCCGGAAGTTCGGCCATCCCTACGCTGTACTATTAAAGAACGATGGCCACCCGACCGCCCTCACATCAAAGTTCCCGATCGTGAACGTGAGAAAAGTGACCGAGAGCATGCATCACGGATTCATCCAGGCGGAAGTCGCCGGCTATAACGTCATGGTCCTTCATCTATCGCCGCACAAATACTGGAAGCGCCGGGAGGAGATGGACGTATTGCTGGCCACGATCGCGAGCCGGCCGGACAAGGGGAACTGGGTGCTGATGGGAGATTTCAACGCGGTGTCCCCGTTGGATGCACCCATGTATAAAGACGGGAAGCTCGTCATCGACCGCAAACGCGCCCAGGAAAAACATGCCACGCATGATAATCTCGTGGGCGGCGCGCTTGATTTCGAGGTGATCTCGAAGCTGCTGTCAGCCGGCTTCGTGGATGTTGCGCAGCAGAAGGCGAGGGGGCCGTTATCGAGCCAGCCGACACGGCGTTTTGCCGGCGAAGACGGGCGGGGAACGCCGCGGCGGGTGGACTATATTTTTGTGAGCCGGGACGTCGAAGGCGTTATGACGGCCGGCATCATCAAAGATGAGTTCACGGATATGTACTCGGATCATTATCCGGTCTGGCTGGAGCTGAGACGCCCGCTGCCCTGAGGTTTGGATCAAGCGCGACGCGTTCATCGAAAACAAAGCACTCACCCTCGTAGTGGGCGCCGCCACATTCCTCGAAATATTTCAGGATTCCCCCTTCGAGTTGGAACACGTTTTCGAAGCCTTCGCGCTGCATGAGCGGACCGGCCTTTTCGCAGCGGATGCCACCGGTGCAAAACATCACGATCGGCTGCGACTTCAGTTCGGTGGGCAGGCGTCGGGCTGCGGCGGGGAAATCGCGGAACCGGTCGATGCCGGCAGCGACAGCGCCGCGAAACGTTCCCGCGTTCACTTCGTAACGATTGCGCGTGTCGAGCAGCGTTACGGCACGGCCTTCATCGAGCCATTGCTTCAGCGTGCGCGGCGCAATTTTCGGCGCGGGTTGGCGGGCCGGATCGATGCCTTCGACGCCAAACGCGATGATCTCCTTTTTGATTTTCACCTGCATCCGGCCGAATGGCTGTGCCGCGCTCACGCTTTCCTTCGGCGTCAGATCTTCGAGTCCAGGGATCGCGCGCAACGCCGCGAGCAAGGTGGCTGTGCCCGCACGACCGCCGGCGACGAAGAGGTTGATCCCTTCCGCGCTCAACAGAATGGTGCCTTTCAGCCCGGCGACGCCGCACACGGCGCGCAAATGATCGCGGCGATCGGGAAGCTGATCGAGCGGGGTGAATTTATAGGCGGAGAGATTGAGGACGGACATCGGGAAGGGAGGCAGTGAAAGTGAAGGTGAAAGTGAGAGTGGCGAGTTTAAGGGGTGAGGCGGCGATCCGGATATTTTTAGGGGAGGCTGGCGTTACTTCAATTGTACAGACACGGGTTAGTCGGCGCGTTTGAGGGTCCACTGGATTCCCTGTATGAGATGCGTGCGATAACGGGGATCGAGCCACGTTTCGTCCCAGTCTCCGAGCGCTGTATAGAAAACGCGTCCGGCCCCGAACGGCTTGCTCCATGCGACCGGCAGCACGCGATCCTGTCGGTTCATCTTCGGCGCGGAGAGATCCAGGCTGGCTGGATCGAGCGTGAGGAGAAGTTGTACATTCGTGGCATCGAAGTTTTTGAACTGATAAATGTCGTCGGCGATTTCGAACGAAGCGCCGAGATGCCGCGTCGCGGGATGAGTGCGGTCGTGCACGTTGATCCGCACTTTGGTTTGTGGGGCCTGGGCGGTGCGCCACGGCCGACGATCGAAGTTGGCGCCGAGCATCTCGCCGAAGGCGGGGATTTTTTGGAACGTGTTCGCGGTCGAATGGATTCCGACAAACGCGCGGCCGGCCCTCACCCACGCGACCAACGCATCCACCTCGACGCCTGGCGGGTTGATCGCGGTGAAAAACACGACCGCCTGGTAGCGCACGAGCTTACCGCGCGTGACCTCGCTTCCATCCTGCGTGATCGTGACGTCGAATACCCCGCGCGCGATCTCCGCGAAGCGTTGCTCGGCGATCGACAATTCGTCCGGCTTCGGGCGGCGAATCACGGTATTGTCCGACGTCATCGGGTTCGCGAAGAAGAGCACCTTGGGCAGCGCGGGCGCAGCGGTGTTTTTGTCGAGGCGTTTCGGGGTCGGGGCAGGCTCGATCTGTTCGAGCTTGCAGCCGCGGGCTTTGAGGAGCGCGAGCAGGCCTTCGCGTCCGGAGAGGTGACCGGCGCCCACCAGCACGAACTCGACGTCCGCCGTGGTGAGAAGCTCTTCGAGTTTCGGGAGCCAGGCTTGGTTGCGGTCGGCGAGGAGATTCTTGAAGACCGCCGGATATTTTTTGCGGATGTCGCGCAGCATAAGCGCGTCGATCTTTTCCGTGTCTCCCGCGCGCCAGGCGGCAATCAGGTCGTCGAGGGTGCGCGGAAGCTCAGCAAGGTCTTCGATGGATTTGATGATCATCTCGCTCTCATGGCCCGCGCCGAGATTGACGAGGTGTTGAATGTGACGCTCGAAACTCTCGAGTTCGCCGGTCGTTTTTCCCGCGTCGGCGGCTTGTTGGAAGAAATGGAAATCGACGCCCTCGTTGGAGATGCCGAGTTTCTGGAGCTCGAGCGCCGCCATCATCACGGTGAACAACCACGGCTTCATCTGCTTCATCGCGTCGAGCGGCAGGCCGGCCTGCGCGGAATACGCCGTGGCGGCTTTCCACGCGGTCGGCGTCAGCACCTGGTCGAGCGTCGTGCCATCGGCGAACATCCCGTGCGTGGCGATCGCGGCATGCATGTCGGGCGATTGCAGGCGGGCGACATCGGTTTCGAAGACGAGCCGGGAACTCGCGGCGAAGGCGGTGTCGAACTCGGCGGGCAGGGGGAAATCCGCCGGCCGAAGCATGTGAATCGTGCCGCCGAGAAAAAGCGTGCTGTGGCCGCGCGTCACTTTCCACACCGAGCTGCGAGCGACGAGTGGCGCGGCGGCGCAGAGGAACGCGAGGAGTAAGCGGGCGATGAGCGGTCGGACGGGCATGGGGATAATGGTGCTGCGAAAACGGGCGACGGAAAGAACGTGAAGCGGAAAGTGAAGTTTTTCGCGACTCCCGATCGGCAGGACAGCGCGCAGAAAAACGGATTGCCCGCGCCTCGCCGGGTTCACCACAGTCAACGCGTGCCCCAACCCCCGACCGCCGCCGCGCAGTCCGATGCCACCCCTGTCGCCCCGCTAAAAGATCTCTACGAGCTCCGGCCGGAAGAAGTCGTCGAGCCGCCGCGCACGCTTCCTGGCATCCTGCGCCGGATCGGCCCGGGGATGATTTTGTCGGCCTCGATCGTGGGCTCAGGCGAGTTGATCGCGACGACCACGCTCGGTGCGGAGGTCGGCTATGTCGCACTGTGGATCATTGGGCTGAGCTGCCTGATCAAGCCGGCGGTGCAGTCGGAGCTCGGCCGCTATGTGATCGCCACGGGCGAAACCGGCGCCGAGGGCTTGAACAAGGTGCCGGGGCCGCGCGTGGGCGGGCTCAACTGGGTGGTGTGGGCGTGGGTGGTCATGACCTTTCTCTCGTTTTTCCAGGTGGGCGCGATGTTCGCAGGAGTCGCCTGGGTTTTTCACCAAGTGGTGCCGGCAATCTCGATCAACGTATTCGTTTTCCTGTTACTGGCTTTGACCCTGGTGATCCTGCTGGGCGGGCACTACGCCCGGATCGAGAAGCTCGCGATGATCAAGGTGGGGCTGTTCACGATGCTGACGTTCCTTTGCGCCCTGATCATGCTGCGGCAGCCGGGAAGCTTCTCGCTGCAGGATCTCAAGGATGGACTCGCTTTCAACCTGCCGAAGGACGGGCTGATCACGGCGATCGCGGTCTTCGGCATCACCGGCGTCGGCGCCTCGGAGTTGTTCATGTATCCCTATTGGTGCGTGGAGAAAGGCTACGCGCGCTTCGCCGGACGCCGGGAATCGAACGACGCGTGGCGAGCGCGCGCCCGTGGCTGGATCCGCGTGATGAACGTCGATATCCTCACCTCGATGGTGGTCTATTGTGTGGCGACGCTCGCGTTCTATATGCTCGGCGCCGGTGTGCTGCACCGGGCGGGACTCGTGCCGAAGGGGATGGATATGATCCCGGTGCTCTCGAACATGTACACGCAGACGCTCGGGCCGTGGGCGCTGTGGCCCTTCTATATAGGGGCGATCGCGACGCTTTACGGCACGATCTTTGCCGCCACGGCGGGGAACAGTCGTGCTTTGGCGGATACGGCGGGCCTGCTCGGTGCATTCAAGCGCAACGATTTTCCGGCGCGGCTGAAATTCCTGAACCGCTTCGTGTGGGTGGCGCTGATCGTGCCGATCGTGCTGTTCTTCGTGTTTCGCTCGCCGGTGAACATGGTGAAGGCGGGTGGCGTGGCGCAGGCGGCGATGCTTCCGATCCTCGGCATCGGTGCGCTCTACCTGCGGCATAAACGGCTGCCGAAGGACGTCGCTCCGAACCGGCTCTCGACCGTGCTGTTGTGGCTCGCTGCCCTCACGATGATCGTGGCGGTGGGCTACTCGCTCGGCCGCGAAGCGCTTGCGGCGCTCGTGGGGAAAGGGTGAAGCGCGGGCGGGTTTTGCGAGGATTAGGCGGCCTTCGCCGGGGCGGGTCGGCCAGGCTTGGAGGAACTTTAAGGTTATTTTCGAAAATCTTATCGCGCGCACCGACGGAAAGGTTTTCGTCGAGGCATGCCGAAGACTCGCGTCTCTGCGCTCCTGCTCCTGGCCCTCGCCCTTGGCGGTGCGGCGGTGATGTGGAATCGCCCCGGGGAAGAGCTCGCGGAGCCGGTGAAAATCGTGCCGACAGCCAGGCCTGCACGGGCGGCTGATACCGTGGCGAACGAGCGAGTGGTGCATTTCTGGACCGAGCCCGATGGCGCCAGGCGGCAGGCTGTCACCGTGGCGCAGGCTGCAGGCCCGCTTGGAGCCGATGCGTCTGCGCTGATTGCCGAACAGGTCGCATTGCAGCTGCTGGCCAGGGATTGCGACCTGGAGCTGTCGCCGCGCCAATGGGCGGCGCTGGCGGCCGCGACCGCTCATCTTCAGGCGGTGCGACAGGCTTACGAGGCCTCGCTGGCCAGCGTAACCCGGCGCGATCGTGGTGCGTATCGGCTCGAAATCCCGGCGTATCCGGAAGCGGGTGACGCGTTGCGCGCACAGCTCCATGCGGCCGTGCGGGAGCAACTGGGGCCGAATACGGCGGAGGAGGTTCTCGCCCGGCTTGGGTCGGCGCTCGAAGGCCACTTCGCGGGCTTCGGTGTGAGCGTACAGACGCTCGATTTCACGGCAGCGGCGGACGCGCAGGAAAACGATTATCAGGTGACGCGCACTCTCCAGTATTGGAACAGTGTCGAAGGCGGCGACCGGCTGACGACCCGCCGCGAAACCCATTTCCCCGGCCTCGAAGATCCTTCGGGCCACACGTGGGGGCCGTTCCTCTCGGTGCTCGCGGCAAGCACAGCAGGGGCCGGAGCGGTGGGTGGGTAAGCTCGGCGCCGGGAGCGGAACCGCGCGGGGCCCTGGCTATTCTCCGGCGGGGCGGACGTGCCAGTTGCCAGCCTTTTCGTGGAGCTCGATCCGCCCGCGTTTCTCGGCCTCGCGCAGCAAATCGATAAACGAGCTGAAGCCATAGGCGCGTTCGTTGAAACCGGGATTCCGGCGCTTGATCGCTTGTTTCACCATCGAGGCCCACACCTCGTCGGCGCCGCGTTCTTCGCTCAAGGCGTTTACGGTCGCAGTCAGCATTTCCAAGGCGCGCAGCGGATCGGGACCGGCGTTTGTCGGCCCGTCCGGCTTTGGGGTCACGGAGGTTCCGGAGAGCCGCTTGCGGCGGCGCGGCTCAGCCCGCACGAGATCGTCGTAGTAGATGAATTCGTCGCAATTCGAGATGAACAGATCCGAGGTCGAATTCTTCACGCCGACGCCGATCACGGTCTTGGCGTTTTCCCTGAGTTTGCTGACGAGCGGCGAGAAATCGGAATCGCCGCTGATGATCGCAAACGTGTTCACGTGCGAGTTCGTGTAGCAAAGGTCCAGCGCGTCGACGACCATGCGGATGTCCGCGGAGTTCTTCCCGGACTGGCGGACGTGCGGAATCTCGATGAGCTCGAAGGCGGCCTCGTGGAGCGGGCGCTTGAACTCTTTATAGCGCTCGAAATCGCAATAGGCTTTTTTCACCACGATATTACCCTTCAGCAGCAGCCGCTCGAAGACCTTGCCGATGTCGAACTGGGGGAAATGCGCGTCGATGGCGCCGCGCGCGATGTTCTCGAGATCGAGAAAGACGGCGAGGGTGGCATTCGATTCACGGGGAGTCATGGGTGGTTGGAAAATGAGAATGGAGGGGGCGAAACCACGACCCTGAGCCGCAGGGGCGTCGGGAGCAATCTGTGATGCGGTCGTGTTTTGCAGGGAAAACCAGGGCGGCAGTCCGTGGCATGTTTCAAAACGGCCACACCTTCGGTACGAAGAACATTGCGATCGCGAAGATCGCCAGCGTGAGCGGTGCTCCGACGCGCAGGAAATCCATGAAGCGGTAGCGGCCCGGGCCGTAGACCATCAAGCAGGCCGGCTCGAGCGGCGTGAGGTAGGAACAACTCGCCGCGACCGCGATGCCCATGACGAAAGTCCGCGGGTTGATGCCGAGGCGGGTGGCGGTTTCGATCGCGATCGGCAGGATCACGGCGGCGGCGGCCTGATTCGACATGGGTTGCGTGAGGATCACCGTCAGCACGAAGAAGCCGCCGAGCAGCCAGCGAGGCGAGAGGTTCGCGGTCGCGCCGGCGACGTGCTCCGCGAGATATTCGGCCGCGCCGGTGAGCGCCATCGCCTGGCCGAGGGTCAGCATGCACGCGATGAGGATGATCACACGCCACTCGATCTCGCGGTAAGCCTCCGCGGGATTCGCGCAGCGAGTCACGAACACCGTGAACGCGCCGAGGAGCACGGCGACGGGCAGCGGCAGGATGTTGAAGGTCGCGAGTGCGAGCGAGCCGCCGAAGATCGCGATTGCCCGCCACGCGCGCGGTCGCGGCGCGCGCTGTTCGTCAACGGCATTGAGCACGCTGACCAGGCCCTCATCGGCGAGGCGGGAGATTCCGCGTGGACGGCCTTGCACGAGCAGAACATCGCCGACGCGCAGGATCGTGCGGCTGAGTTTCTCGAGCCGGTTGCGGCCGTAGCGATTGAGCCCGATCACCTGCAAGCCGTAACGCTCGCGAAAACCCACGTTGCGCAGCGTGCGGCCAACCAGTCGCGAACCCGGCACGACCAAGGCCTCGACCAGCGTGGCGTCTTCGCTGCGGAGGTCAGGGTCGGAGAGCGCGACATCGGGGCGGATCTCGATTCCGGCGGTGTCTTTGACTTTGAGGACATTCTTGCGCTCGCCCTCGACGAGCAGCACATCGCCTTCGCGCAACACGAGGTCGCGTCGCGGCCAGAGGTATTGGCCGGGATCGCGGAGCACGCGCACCACCGACAGATCCAGATCACGCCCGAGGTTTGCCTCGGCGAGAGTTTTCCCGACGAGCGGGGAATCCGGGAGAACCAGGACTTCGGTGATGTAGGAACGGACGCCGAACTCCTCGAGAAGATCATCGGGTTGGGCCCGCTTCGGAATGAGCCGACGGCCGACCAGGAACATATATAGGATGCCGACGAACGCGATCGGCAGGCCGACGGGCGCGAGCTCGAACATGCCCATCGGGGCGAGGCCGGCGTTCGTCATGAGTCCGCTGATCACGAGATTGGTCGAGGTGCTGATGAGCGTGACCGAGCTGGTGAGGATCGAGGCGAACGCCACCGGCATCAGCAATTGCGACGGGGACACTTTCGATTTGGCGGCGACGCCCAGCACCACGGGAAGGAAAAATGCCGCGGCGGCGGTATTGCTGATGAAGGCGCTCAGCGCCGCCACGCTCAGCATGATTACGAGCAGGAGCGGATCGATACGGGTGCCTGCATGGCGCAGGATCGCGCGCCCCACGAGGTCGACGACCCCGGTTTTCACGAGCGCTGATGTCATGATGAGCAGCCCCAGGATCATCAGCACGGTATCGCTGCCGAAACCGGCAAACGCGTCCTTCGCGGGCACGAGGCCGGTGATCACGATCGCCAACACGAGCCCAAGCGCAACGACATCGCTTGGGATCCACTCGAAGCAGAAGAAGACCACCGCGACCAGGACGAGCGCGAGCAGGAGGGCGATCTCGAAAGTCACATCCGTATCGTGATGCGGGGCGGGGAGTTGTTCCGTGCGATGCGGCGAGGTTGAGGCTCAATCAGTCGTGATCGACTGCGCTGCGCTGGAAAATCCGTGCCTTCCTGGGAAGCCCGGCCTGGCTTACGCGGCGTCACGGATTTGTCGGGCCATTGGCCCGTCGAACCTGACGTCGAGCGGGACGCGGAACGTCTCGCCCACGCGCACGGCGAGCAGGCGCTCCGGCTGGTCGGCAAGGGCGGCACGCAGTCGCGCGGCGGGCTCGTGCAGCGGTTCGTAGCTGAGCACGAAGGTCTCGTGATGGATCGGCACGAAGAAATTTGCGCCTGCCTGGTCGGCCATTGCCACGGCTTGCTCCGGGCTGCAATGCGCGTGAATCCATGGATCATACGCCCCGATCGGCATGAGCATCAGATCGAGCGGCGGGCCGCGGCGGTCGTTGAGCTCTCCGAAGGCGTGGGTGTAGGCCGTATCGCCGGCGAAACACACGGCGTGTCCGCCGCGTTGCAGCAGGTAGCCATTGTAACCACGATGATGGTCGCGCATCAGGCGGGCGCCCCAATGCGCGACGCTCAGTGCCGTGATCTGGATCGGCTCGCCGCGAGGCGCGAGTACCAGGGAGCGACCCCAATCGAGCTCGTGCACTTCGCGAAACCGGAGCGCGCGCAGCAAGTCGCCGGTGTGTTTTGCAGTGACGACGGGGGTGTCGCGCGAGAACTGGCGCAGGCTGGCGACATCGAAATGGTCGAAATGCGCATGGCTCAACAGCAGGACGTCCGGCGGTGCGAACTCCTGCGATTCCAAGGCGGGGCGGTAAATGCGTTTCGGCCCGAAGATAAAGGGCTGCACGCCCGGGCCAACGCGGTTGGAGAACACCGGATCGGTCAGAATCCTCAGGCCGAGAAAGTTGAGCAGCACGGTCGAGTGGCCGAGACAGCTGCCGGTGATCTCGTCGTTGCGCCAAGGGTTCGGTTGGGGTCGCGCTGGCGCTGGCAACGGTTCGCCGCGCCGCGCGAAAAGGATTCGGGTCAGAAAGCGGATGCGGGCCATGATTGTCTCTCGCCGCACCGTTTCCGGATAAAGCGAGAGGTTGCAAACCGGCCGGACGATTTAAGGCGTGACAGCCTGTCACTCGCGTGAAGCGGCGTCAGGAGGCGTCCCGGGGCGCGTCTCATTGCAGTGGCCCTGCTCGGGAGAGCAGGGAGTTCGGGAATGCCGAGCTGGACGCGGCGCGCCCCCTGGGCATCCCGTGCGTCCATCCCGACACCTCGAGTCGCCGAGGCGCGCTACGGCCGCGTGAAGTTGAACATGTTTCCCCGCCGCGCGCCGCTGCGGCCCTCGAGTGGCTTGCGCTCGGCGGGTGGGCGATACGCGCGGTGCCGGTAACCGGTCCGGGTGGGATCGGACGCGCAGCGCAGCTGAAAATCCTGCATGCGTTGAAACAGGCCGAGCAATTGCTCCGGCAGCGGATAGCGATCGAGCCCGGCACGCTCGAGGGCGATGAGCAACTCGTGCGTGGCTTCGAGCGTGGAGAGGCACGCGGGATGCGGCTGCTGTTTTATCAGGTAACGGCTGGGCGCGGACGGCGTGAACATCACGCGCGGGAGCCGCTGGAGACTCGGGCTGAGCCGAAGCATCTTGCGGCCGAGCGACCACGTGGCGTCGAGGAGGAACACCACGAGCGTCCGGTTCTCGAGTTGCGTGTTGAAGGCGGAGAACGAGGCCGCGGGCGGCGCGTCGGAGCTGGCGGCATCGGAAAGGTTGAGGGCGTCTGGACCGGGATAGAGCAGCACCGGAACATTGACGGGGTCGCGGACCAATGCCTGCACCTCCGCATGATCGTCGAAGCCGATCCCGACGTGCAGCACGCTGTTCGCGAGACAGAGATGCGTGAGCCGGCCCGTCGCGGCTTTCTCCTGTTTGAACTCCTTCGGGTGCATCAAAAATGCGAACTTCGTCCGCGTCGCCATCGGCGTGATCGAGGAACACCAACACAGGGAAGTCGGCCAGAAGCAGCGATAGCAGGTCGTGCGCATTCCGGGCCACGATGAGGTGTGAAACAGCGCCGTGCAAAGCGCCGAAAAGGAAATGTTCCGCACGTGGGGTGCACGCCTCCGCCGCTGCAATAGAGCGGAAGGGAACCACGCGGAACGGGGCCGGACAGTGAGCTTGTTCAACATGGACTCACACGATGACATGACGTCCCGCATTCTTGCCTCGCTGGCGGCGTTGCCGCTGCACGAGCAAGCTGACGCCATCAGCGCGTTGATCGGCAGCGTGATCAAAGAAATGCCGCACAACCGGATCCTCGAAATTCGCCACGAGATCGCGAGCGAGCTCGATGAACGGATTCCGGTCGTGCAGGCCACGCTCGACTTGATCGACGGGCAGCTGGCGCTGCGGGAAATCGCGGGCAGCGCGGTCTGGCGCTAAGCCCGGCGCGACGCCCGGCGGCGCCACCAACCACGAGCGGCCAGCGCGTGGTGGCGGACGTGTCGCCGCGGCAAAGAGGCGCTCGAGCGCGGCGCATGCCGGCGAGGCCGCTGCCTACGTCTTCACTTCCTGGATACGGTCATCCGGGGCATCACGTGCCGGTCAGCTTCCAGCGGACGTACAGGTCTTCGACTTTTTCGCGGGCCCAAGGCGTTTTGCGCAGGAACTTGAGGCTCGATTTGATGCTGGGATCGTGGATGAAGCAGCGGATGGTCACGCGCCGGCCCATCTCGTCCCAGCCGTAGTGGGCGACCAACTCGGTGAGCAGTCGCTCGAGCGTGACGCCGTGCAGAGGGTCGTTGGAAGGAGAGGCGCTCACGATTTCTTTTCCGCTGTGCGGGATTTTTTCTGTTTTTGCGTCGGCGGAATCGGATCGCCGGCGCGGAGCGTTTTGCCGAGCGCGTGATCGGCGGGCGTGAGGCCGCGACGATAACCCTTGAACGCGTACGGCGTGGGCTCGTAGGCGTCGACATAACGCACATCGGTGCTCGCGGGAATATCGAGACCGAAGCCCGCGAGGACGGCGTTTACGACCATGCGCCGCGTGCCCTCGTGGGTGAGGTCGGTCGCCGCGCCGAGGGTGGTGCAGAAGACGCGGTTGGTGCGGCCGTTCGCGTGCGCGTGCGTGCGGGTCCAGGCGATCGGCATCGCGGGATCGTTGATAGGCTGCTCGACGTTGTCGGCCTTGCGAGTCTTGCGATAAGTGTCGGGCTCGGATTTCGGATCCATGCTCTTTAACACGTGGCCGCGCAGCAGAATTTTGGAGCCGGGCACGGGATTGGTTTCGTACACGCCGGAGTCGCCGAACACGTCGCTGACGCCGCGCAGGATCGGATCGCTCTCGGCGCCGGGCTCGATCACCCCGCGTGTGGCGCCGCGGCGATTTTGCCCCCAGTGACTGACCCAGTTTTCACCCAGGACTTCGCGTCCGAAATTGTTGAAGTGTTTATAGGCGCCGGGGCTGGTGGCCGGAAATCGAAACGCATGCGTGCTCGTGCGCAGGGCGACGATCGGCACGCCGCGCGCGACGGCGTCGGCAAAATGCTTCATCGCCGCATCGGGCCACTGGCGGAAGCGCAGCGCCATCACGATGCCGTCCGCGGAGTCGAGCGCCTCGATGCCCGGCACGCTGGTGTTGTTGTCTGGATTGATCGTGCCATCGGGGTCGAGCGCGAAGAGGACGGTGCATTTGAAGCCGTGGCGCTGGCTGAGAATCTTCGCGAGCATCGGCAGACCTTCCTCGCTGCGATACTCCTCGTCGCCGGAAAGGAAAACGAGATGACGGCCGCCACCGGGACCGGACTTCGGCGCGTAGGTGATCGACGACGCGGCGTGAGCGAGGCCGGAGCACAATGCGAGGACACTCGCGGCGGCGAGCGCAAGCAGGCGGGGTGATCTCATGCCGCTTTGCTGGTCAGGAACGCGGACGTCGTCAACCGCGTGGACAATCGTGCGCGTCTGGTGTTGAGTGCGCACCCCTCAACCCCCATGCGTGCCTGGATTCTCGCTCTGTGTTTCGTGCTGTCGTTGTCGTGTTCGCTGCTGCCGGCGCGCGCGGCGGAAGCGGTCGTCGATGCGCGACCGGGCGAGGCGCGGTACGAAACGCGTCCGCGGCCGAGTCGCGATGGGATTGGGAAACTCTATTTCGGCCGGGAGATCGCGCAGGTCATGGGCCATCAGGGTGCGAGCTGGCTCGAGCGGCCGGAGCGCGAGGAGGAGGAACGGACGGATGTGCTCGTGGAAGCGCTGGCGTTGAAGCGGGGTGATGTCGTTGCGGATGTGGGCGCGGGCAGCGGTTATTTTTCGTGGCGGATGGCGCAACGTGTCGGCCCGGGCGGAAAGGTTTATGCCGTGGAGATCCAGCAGGAGTTTCTCGATCTGTTGATGGCAAACATGCGGAAACGAAACGTGGGCGACATCGTGAAACCCGTGCTCGGCACGGTGCAGGATCCGAAGCTGCCGGAGAACGGCGTCGATCTGATCCTGCTGGTCGATGTGTATCATGAATTCGACTACCCGTATGAAATGGCGCGCGCGATGATCCGGGCGTTGAAGCCCGGTGGCCGGCTCGTGCTGGTCGAGTATCGCGGCGAGGACCCGGAGGTGCCGATCAAGCCGCTGCACAAGATGACGGTCGCGCAGGTGCGGAAGGAAATGAGTGTTCAGCCGGTGACGTTTGAGCGGACGATCGATTCATTGCCGCGGCAGCACATCATCGTGTTTCGGAAGAAATAGGCCCGGATGAAGGAGATGGGGGACTGCGGCTGCGCCCGCCTGAAGAAACACGAAAACTCCTCGCATTTCGGTTTGGGGTTTTGCGAAATGCCCGCACGTTAGCGACCGAATTGCCCTGAACCCCAGTCATGGATCCTCGTCTCGAAAGCAAAGCTCTCTTCACGCGCCGGCAGTTCTTCGGAAAGTCCGCGCTCGGCGTCGGTACCGCGGCGCTCGCTTCGCTGCTCGGGCGCGATGCGTTTGGCGCCGGCGCGCCCGGAGCGGGAATCGTATCCGGCCGAGCCGGTGTGCCGGGGTTGCCGGAGTTGCCGCACTTCGCGCCGAAGGCGAAGCGCGTCATTTATCTTTTCCAGAACGGGGCGCCGTCGCACGTCGATCTGTTCGACTACAAGCCGATGTTGCGCGAATGGCACGGGAAGCAGATCCCCGACGAGCTGACGGGCGGAAAGCGCTTCTCGACGATGACGGGCAACCAGACGGCGCGGCCCGTGTTGAGCGAGATCACGAAGTTTGCGCAGCACGGAAAATCCGGCGCGTGGGTTTCGGACTTCCTGCCGAAGATCGCGGGGATCGCCGACGACCTGTGCTTCGTGAAGTCGATGCACACCGAGGCGGTGAACCATGCGCCGGCGATCACGTTTTTCCTGACGGGCGGCGAGATGGCGGGGCGGCCCTCGATGGGCGCTTGGTTGAGTTACGGGCTGGGCAGCGAGACGGAGGATCTGCCGGCCTTCGTGGTGATGACCTCGCGCGATAAAGAGGCGAGCTGCGGGCAGATTTTCTACGATTTCTACTGGGGCAGCGGATTTCTGCCGAGCAAGTATCAAGGCGTGGCGTTTCGCGGCAGCGGCGACCCGGTGCTGTATTTGTCGAATCCGCAAGGCATGAGCCGCGAGGTGCGGCGGGGTCTGCTCGACGACCTCGCGCACCTGAACGAGATCAAGCGCGAGGATTTTGCGGATCCGGAGATCGCGACGCGCATCGCGCAATACGAGATGGCGTATCGCATGCAGACCAGCGTGCCGGAGCTCACGGATTTCTCGCAGGAGCCGCAGTCGGTTCTCGATATGTACGGGCCGGAGGTGAAGCGGCAGGGCAGCTATGCGTACAATTGCCTGATGGCGCGCCGGCTCGCGGAACGCGGCGTGCGCTTCATCCAGGTGATGCACGCGGGCTGGGATCAGCACCGGAACCTGAATTCGCAGCTCAAGATCCAGTGTCAGGACACGGACGCGCCATCGGCGGCGTTGGTGAGGGATTTGAAACAGCGCGGTTTGCTCGACGACACGCTGGTGATCTGGGGCGGCGAGTTTGGCCGCACGCCGTTCCTGCAGGGCAAGATCGAGGACGTGAAACAGTGGGGGCGCGATCATCACCCGTATGCGTTTTCGCTGTGGATGGCGGGTGGTGGCGTGAAGCCGGGAATCAGCTACGGCGCGACGGACGATTTCGGTTTCAACGCGATCGAGAACAAAGTGCACGTGCACGATTTCCAGGCGACGGTGTTGCACCAACTCGGCATCAACCACGAGCGGCTCACGTACAAATTCCAGGGCCGCAACTTCCGGCTGACCGACGTGCACGGGCACGTGGTGAAGGATATCCTGAGCTGAAGCTCGATTAGGGCGGCGGAGGCGAAGTGTTGAAGGGAAATCAAGCGGAGGGCTGAACAGGTCTTTTCATTTGCGCAGACCTGCGTTCATTAACGGTTCCCCCGATGGCCATCCCGCTTTTGCGCATCACCCTGTTTGGCGGAATCGCTGCCGCAGCGAGCGCGCAGACGATCGATTTCAATACGCATATCCGGCCGATCCTGAATCAGAACTGCACCTCGTGCCATGGCGGGGTGAAGGCGGCGGGCGACATCTCGTTCATCTACCGCGAGACGGCGACGAAGGTCGGAAAGAAGTCGAAGCGGCCGGTGATCGTGCCGGGGAAACCGGACGAGTCGGAGCTGATCGCGCGCATCACTTCCATGGATACGGAGTATCGGATGCCACCGGCGGATCACGCGGCGGCGCTGCCACCGGAAAAGATCGCGTTGCTGCGCGAGTGGATCCGGCAGGGCGCGGAGTGGCAGGAGCATTGGGCGTTCGTGCCGCCGCGGAAGCCGGCGGTGCCGGTTTTCGGAGACGGGAATTTGCAGAGAGGGGGAGAGGGAGGGAGCTCTGTCTCGCCGGCTCCCGGGCCGATCGATGCGTTTGTTCGTGCGAAGCTGGCGGAGCAGGGGCTGAAGCCGGCGGCCGAGGCTTCGCGGCCGGCGTTGTTGCGGCGGGTGTCGCTGGACTTGATCGGGCTGCCGCCGACGCCGGAGGAGGTGGCGGAGTTTGCCGCCGATCAATCGCCGCAGGCCTATGAGCGGCAGGTCGATCGCTTGCTGGCGTCGCCGCATTTCGGTGAGCGCTGGGCGAGCATGTGGCTCGATCTTGCGCGCTATGCCGACACGAAAGGTTACGAGAAGGACGAGCACCGCACGGTCTGGAAATACCGCGACTGGGTCGTCGACGCGTTCAATCGCAACCTGCCTTACGACCGCTTCGTGATCGAGCAGCTTGCGGGCGACCTGTTGCCGAACGCGACGATCGAGCAGCACATCGCGACGGGGTTTCACCGGCAGACGCAGGTGAACGACGAAGGCGGAACGGATGACGAGGAGTATCGGGTCGCGGCGGTCGTCGATCGCGTGGCGACGACGTGGCAGGTGGTGAACGCGGTCACCTTCGCGTGCGTGCAATGCCACTCGCATCCCTACGATCCGATCCGGCACGAGGAATACTATCGTTTTTTCGCGGTGCTGAACGGCACGCGGGATGCGGATTTCAACAACGACCATCCAACGTTGCGGGTGCCGGCAGATCCGGCGCGCTACGATGCGGCGTGGCGTTTGCGACGCGAGGTGGAGGCGATGCGGCGCGGTGTCGTGCAGGCGGGCGCGAAGCTCGAGGCGGAGCATGCGCAGTGGCGGGCAATGCCGGTCACGACCGCGAACGTGAGGCCCGAAGCGACGCCGGTCGTACGCGACAACGAGATCGCGGTGGACGGCACGGTGACGTCGAGCGCGCGTTATGAGCTGACGCTGCCGGTGCTCGCGCTCTCGGCCGAACCGATTTCCGCGTTGCGCTTCGAGGCGCGGCCCGTGGATCCGGAAAAGGCGCGGCATACGCCCGAGCGCGGATTTGTGGTTACGCGAATCGAGATCGCACTGGCGCGGCCCGATGGAACGGTCGAGCCGCTCGAGGTGGGTAGGTTTTTTCCGGATACGGAGAATTTCACGACGGTCGCGACGAAGGTGGTGGCGAAACCGGCGGCGACGGTGGTCGCGGCGGTTACGGAGAATCCGCCGACGGCGGTAGGCGACGGGGGGCCGGAAGCGGCCCCGGGCGACCGCGATCCCCGGGCCCCGCAGTCGAAGAAACGGGCGGGGGCGTCAGCGCGAAAGATGGCCGCGGCCGACACGCGAGACGTGACGATCGATTTTCATTTCGCGGCAAATCCGACGATCAGCGGGCCGCGTTGGGTGGTGGCGGCGCTGCGTGAACCGATCGTTGCGCCGCCCGGTTCGAACGTGCACGTGACGCTCGTTCACTCGAATGGCATCACCTCGAAGCCGGCGCCGATCCGGCGGCTGCGGGTGCAGGCGAGTGCGGACGCGCGTTGGAATCAGCTCGCGCGCGATCCCGAGATCGCGCGGAGAGCGGCGCGGGTGACGGAAGCGCTCGCGGAGCTGGCGAAGATTCCCGGCATCGATCTGCCGGTGCTGGCAGAGCTGCCGCCGCGCGAGGCGCGCGAGACGCGGTTGTTCGCGCGCGGAAATTTCCTGGAGAAGAAGGGCGGCGCGCTGGCGCCGGGCGTGCCGGAACTGTTTCCCGCGCTGCCGGCAAACCGGCCCGCGAATCGACTCACGGTGGCCGAGTGGTTTTTTCAGCCCGGCCAGCCGCTGACCGCGCGCGTGGCGGTGAATCGTTTCTGGGAGCAATTGTTCGGGCGCGGAATCGTGCCGACGCTCGAGGACTTCGGCAGCGCAGGCGAATGGCCGAGCCATCCGGAATTGCTCGACTGGCTCGCGCTGCGATTTGAGCGCGAGCTGCGCTGGGATATGAAGGCGCTGCTGCGCGAGCTGGTCTTGTCGGCGACGTATCGGCAGGACGCGCGGATCACGCCGGAAACACTCGCGAAGGATCCGCAGAATCGCTGGCTCGCGCGCGGGCCGCGGCAGCGGCTCACGGCGGAAATGGTGCGCGATCAGGCGCTCTTCGCGAGCGGCTTGTTGACGCGCACGCTCGGCGGTGAACCGGTGATGCCGCCGCAGCCGGCGGGCGTGTGGCAGACAGTGTACAACAACAAGAACTGGGTCGATGAGACGGGCCCCGGCCGCTACCGCCGAGCGCTCTACACGTTTTGGAAACGGTCGGCGGCGTATCCAGGATTCCTTACGTTCGACATGCCGGCGCGCGATCTCTGCACCGCGCGGCGGACGCCGACGAACACGCCGTTGCAGGCGCTGGTGACGCTGAACGACGTGGTCTATCAGGAGGCGGCGGCCGCGCTCGCGGCCCGAGCGGCGCGCGAGGTGGGCGCGGATGCGAGCATGGAGGCGCAGATCGCGCGGGCGTTCGAGTTGGTGATCTCGCGGCCGCCGACTGCGGGCGAGGCGAAACGGCTGCGCGAACTGCATGCGCAGTTGCACGTGGAAGGCGACGAAACGCGGGCGATGCGCGCGGTGGGCGTCGCGATCTTGAACCTCGATGCGGCGTTCAACCGATGAGGCATATTGATTTTCCCCGCAGGGCGGATCGGTCCCGGCTCTCCCGAGCCGGACTACGAATCGGCTGTCGATCGTTTTGGGAGGAGTGGGAGATCAAATGAACACGAATCTGAATAACTTGATCCGCGAATATGAGCACGCGCGCGTGGGCGCGCTGACGCGGCGGCATTTTCTGCGCACGTGCACGACGGGGCTTGGCGCGATGTGGCTCAGCTCGTTGGCGGCGCAGGCTGCGTCGAACAAACTCGATTTCAGCCGGCCGGCGGCCGAACCGCTGGCGCCGTTGCCGCCGCAGTTTCCCGCGAAGGCGAAGCGCGTGATCTACCTGCACATGGCGGGTGCGCCGAGCCAGCTCGAGCTGTTCGATTACAAGCCGGACCTCGCGCGACTCGACGGCGAGGATTGTCCGGCGTCGTTTCTCGAAGGGAAGCGGTTCGCGTTCATCTCGGGCGTGCCGAAAATGCTCGGGCCGCAGTTTCCGTTTCATCAGGCAGGAAAAAGCGGCACGTGGATTTCAGACCGGATGCCGTTTCTCGAACGGCACATCGACGATCTCTGCATCATCAAATCGATGCGCACGGACGAATTCAATCATGCGCCGGCGCAGTTGTTGTTGCACACGGGTTCGCCCCGGCTGGGCAATGCCTCGCTTGGCTCGTGGGTGACCTACGGGCTCGGCACGGAAAACCAAAACCTGCCCGGCTACATCGTGCTGGTGTCGGGCGGCAAGACGCCGGACGGAGGCAAAGGGCTGTGGGGTTCCGGCTTTCTGCCGAGCGTGTACCAAGGCGTACAGTGTCGCGCGAAAGGCGATCCGGTGTTGTTCCTTTCCAATCCCGAAGGTGTGGTGCGCGACGAGCGGCGGCGTGTGCTGGATGCGATCGGCGACATCAACCGCGAGCAATATGCGCAGCACGGCGATCCTGAAACGTTGACGCGCATCGCGCAGTACGAGCTGGCGTTTCGGATGCAGGTGAGCGCGAGCGACGCGATGGATCTGGCGAAGGAACCAGCGGAGATTCACGGGCGCTACGGCACGAAGCCGGGCACGGAGAGCTTCGCGAACAACTGCCTGCTCGCGCGGCGGCTGGCGGAGCGCGGCGTGCGGTTCATTCAGTTGTATCACTGGGGCTGGGACAGCCACGGCACGGGCGAACAGACTTCGTTGAAGCATGGATTCGCCGACATGTGTCGCAGTGTCGACCAGCCGATCGCGGCGTTGCTATCGGACTTGAAGGAACGCGGATTGCTCGAGGAAACACTTGTGGTGTGGGGCGGGGAGTTTGGCCGCACACCGATGCGCGAGAACCGCAATGGACAGGAAATGAAATTCATCGGCCGCGATCATCATCCGGGAGCGTTCACGATCTGGATGGCGGGCGGCGGCGCGAAGCCGGGCGTCAGCTATGGCGAGACCGATCCGGTCGGCTACGACATCACGAAAAGTCCCGTGGAGGTCCGCGATCTGCAGGCGACCATGCTGCGGCTGCTGGGCTTCGATCACCACAAGCTCAGCGTGCCGTTTCAGGGGCTCGATCAGAAGATCACGGGCGTGAAACAATCGAAGGTGATTCGGGAGGTGATCGCGTGAGGATCAGAACGAGAGCTGAGAGCGAAGAGCTGAGAGCTGAGATTGGGAAGGGGCGAAGGCTTTGGTCGTTTTGCGCGGGAGTGGCTTTGCTGGCGCCGGCGTCGAGGGCTGCGACCGCGTATGAGGAGATTATCGCGCCGATTTTTCAGGCGCGATGCGCGGCGTGTCATGGGGAGAAAAAGCAGAAGGGCCAGCTGGCGCTGCACACATGGGAACGCGTGGCGCGAGGCGGCGACAGCGGACCGTTGTGGGTCGCGGGCCAGCCGGACGAGAGCGAGCTGGTGCGGCGATTGCGACTGCCGGCAGACGACGAGGAGCACATGCCGCCGTTGGACGAGCCGCAGCTTTCGGCGGACGAGATCGCGTTGGTGGTGCGTTGGATCGAGCGTGGGGCGTCGGCGAGCGCGAGTATCACCGAACTCGAGTTACCGTCGGCTCTCGCGGCGGCGGCGGCCGAGTTGCCGAAGAAACTCGCGGCGCTCGATGCCGCGGGGGATGCGCAGGCTGAACCGTTATGGGAGTTCGACATCGCGGCGGTGAACAAGGCGCGTGCGCCGCTGGCGTCGACGTTGGCCGAGTTGCAGCGGCGTTTTCCCGGCGCGCTCACGTATGAGTCGCGCACATCAGCGGCGATCCATTTTACGGCGGCTGGATTGGGCCGTGACTTCGGCGACGAAGAACTCACGGCGCTGGCGGCGTTGCGGGATGCGGTGGTGTCGGCGGATCTTTCCGGCACGGCGATCACGGATCGGTCGGCGGCCGTGCTCGGCACGTTTACGAAGCTGAGAATATTGCGACTGGGATTTACCGGAATCGGCGATGCGGCGGTGGCGGCGCTGGTCGGGTTGGGAAAATTGGAGGCGTTGGCGCTCCACGAAACGGGTGTCACCGCGGCGAGCGTGGAGGCGTTGGCGAAATTGCCGGCGCTGCGGCGTTTGCACGTGAGCGGAACGGCGGCGGCGCAGCCGGCACGCCACGCTCAGCTGCCGGTGGTGGATGCGGGTGTGGATGCGTTTAGCGTGGTGGAGCCTTAGCGGCGTGGCCGGCGCGTTGGGCGCGTTCGGCGGCGTGCAATAACTCCGAATCAGGGTCCGGCCTTGGTCCGGTCCCGCTTCATCCGAAGCGGGCTATGACGGATTGGCCAGCGGGCGATGAGAGATCGGCGTCGGCATCGGCGCCGGGGCGGGGGATTGGAAAAGTGGATTGCGCGAGGGCGCGACCGTCATTCCACTGCGTGGCGACTCTGCCCTACGCGCAGGGTTTCTCACCATGATCCTGCCCAAATCCAATCGCCTCACGTCCGAGCAAGTTGCCGAGATCACCGCCATTGTCGGTGAGTTTGGCTGCAAGATTCAGCCGATCGTCGGCGCGGTGCGGACGATCTACGCGATCGTGGGCGACGAACGCGATGAGCTCATGATCAACCGGCTCGAGGGGCTGGACTACGTTGATCGCGTCGATCGGATCCAGTCGCCGTTCAAGCTGATGGACAAGCGCTCGGATCTCGCGACGCACCGGATCGAGGTGGGCGGCGTCACGCTCGGACGCGAGTTGTTCGTGATTGCGGGTGCATGCACGATCGATCCGAAGAACCCGAATCTGTTCTACGAAACGGCGCAGGCGGTGAAGGAGGCGGGCGCGAATATGATTCGCGGCGGTGTCTGGAAGCCGCGCACGAATCCCTACTCGTTCCAGGGCGACTCGAAGTCGCTCGACATCCTGATGGAAGCCTCGCGTCGCACAGGCCTGCCGGTGGATACCGAGGTGATGGAGGAGGCGCAGATCACGCTCGCTCTCGATGCGGGCGTGGCGTGTCTCCAGATCGGGGCACGGAACGCGTTGAACTATTCGCTGCTGCGGCAGGTCGGCCGCGCGATCGCGGATCGCGACACGGTGGTGTTGCTCAAGCGCAGCATCCATAACGGGACGGTCAACGAATTCATTTCCGCGGGTGAGTACATCGCGGCCTTCGGCAATCCGAACATTCTGCTCTGCCCGCGCGGCACCGCGCCGACGCTCGACGGGTATCGCGCGCATCCCGACGAGAGCATTACGCCACTGTTGAAGGAACGGACTTGGGCGCCGGTGGTCGTCGATCCGTCGCACTCGGTCGGGAAGGCGAGCTACGTGCCGGCGTGTGCGCTGGCGGCGATCGCCTATGGCGCGGATGGGCTTTGCATCGAGTCGCACGTGAGCCCGAGCCACGGCATCGGCGACGATCCGAAGCAGTCGATTCTCCCGGAGGTTCTCGCTGAGACGATCTCGCAGGCGAAAGAGCTCTGGCGGCTGCGCCGGCGTGAGGCGGTAGGCGCGGCAAAATAAGGGATCGGCCGCCCAGGTACCGGAGCTCCGACCTTGAGTCGGGCGCGGCGATCTTGTCCTCCTTGTGGCCCTGCTCGAGAGAGCAGGGAGGGGAGACAGTGTTGCATATATCGTGGAAGGATGACGGGCGCTCGAAATCCCGCTTCTCCCGAAGCGGGCCACGCGGAGTCTTTTGTGCGGCACCTCGCTGTTTTCAGTGGGCCGATGGCTCCCGCTCGCCGGCAGCTACCCACTGAAAACAACGAGGAACCTCTTTTGCGGCCCTGTTACGTTTTCGTGACGGCGAGTTCGCCGCTCGTGCGTGAACGGTTTGCGCTTCAGCGTGTCCCGAACTGCATTTCTTTTCCGTGACACGTTCGAAACGATCCTCTCGTAACACAGGCCCGGTCCGCGTCGCCCGAACCGACGGCAAAGTCGTCTACGCAAATCGGGAGCAGAGCTGGCTGGCGTTTAATCGTCGCGTGTTGGATCAGGGGCGAAATCCGGCGAATCCGCTGCTGGAACGAGTGAAGTTTCTCGCGATCGTGAGCTCGAATCTCGACGAGTTTTTCGAGATTCGCGTCGCGGGTCTCATGCAACAGGCGGACGCCGAGGCCGGTCTGCTCAGCATCGACGGGCTGACGCCACGCGAACAGTTGAAGCGCATCGCGCGCGAGGTGAATGCGCTTGTGACCGACCAATACGCGTGCTGGCACAAGGAGCTCGTGCCGGCGCTCGCGAAGCAGGGTATTTTGTTTCGCACCGCGGCGCAGCTCGATGACGCGGAACGCGCGTGGGTGCGCGAATATTTCGACCGCCAGGTATTTCCGGTCCTCACGCCGCTGGCGGTCGATCAGGCACATCCGTTTCCGCTGCTCGGCAACAAGACGCTGAACGTGATCGTGTCGCTCGACCATCCCGAGACGCCGGATACGGAAAAACTGATGGTGATCGTGCCGGTGCCGCGCAGCCTGCCGCGCATCGTGCAGATCGCTCCGGGTCGCGCCGGCGCGCAGCGGCACATCTTCCTGAGTGAGATCATCAAGGTCTGCGCGGGCACGCTGTTTCCCGGCTACAACGTCGAGAGCGCGCATGCGTTTCGCGTCACGCGCAACAGCGATCTCTACATCGACGAGGAGGAGGCGGAAAACCTGCTCAAGAAAATCGAGGAGGAGTTGCGCAATCTACGCCGGGGCGCCGCCGTCCGCCTCGAGATCGAGGAAGGAATCGACGACGAGCTTTTCAACGTGTTGTGCCAGCATGTTGGCGTGACGGAAGCGCAGACGATCCGATTGCAGGGGCCGCTGAATCTGCTGCGGCTCTTCAGCCTTTACGAGATGATCGACCGGCCGGAGCTCAAGTATCCGCCGTTCACGCCGGCGGAGCCGCCGGCATTTGCGCTGCACAAGAACGTGTTCGAAACCATCCGCGAGCGCGATGTGCTGCTGCATCATCCCTACGACTCGTTTTCGCCGATGGTGCAGTTCATCGAGGCCGCAGCGCTCGATCCCGATGTGCTCGCGATCAAGCAGACGCTCTATCGCACGAGCGGCGATTCGCCCATCGTGCGCGCGCTGATCGATGCCTCGCTGGCAGGAAAACAAGTGACGGCGCTGGTGGAGCTGATGGCGCGGTTCGACGAGGCGAACAACATCAAGTGGGCGCGCGAGCTCGAGGAGGCGGGCGTGCACGTCGTCTACGGGCTCGTCGGACACAAGACGCACGCGAAGTGCTGCCTCGTCGTGCGCCGCGAGGGGCCGGACCTGCGCCGCTACGTGCATCTTGGGACCGGAAATTACAATCCCAAGACGGCGCGGCTCTACACCGATATCAGCCTGCTCACGTGCCGGCCGCATCTCGCGACGGAAATGGCGCAGTTGTTCAACACGCTCACGGGCCACGGCCGTACACCGGAGTTCGAGCACCTGCTCGTGGCGCCGTTCAATCTCCATGCACGTATCCAAACTTTAATTGCAGCGGAAGCGAAGAACGCCGCTGCGGGCAAGCCGGCGCGGATCATCGCGAAGATGAACAAGCTCGTCGATCCGGTCACGATCGACGCGCTCTACACCGCCTCGCAGGCCGGCGTGAAGATCGACCTCATCGTGCGCGCGACGTGCTGTCTGTTGCCGGGTGTGAAGGGACTCAGCGAGAACATCCGGCTGCGTAACATCGTGGGGCGCTTCCTCGAGCACGCGCGGATTTTCTATTTCGAGAATGGCGGCGAGCCGCTGGTTTACTGTGGCAGCGCGGACTGGATGCCGCGGAATTTTTTCCGCCGGGTGGAGACGCTCTTCCCGATTGAAGACCCGGAACTGCGGCGGCGAATCATGGCGGATATCCTGCCCACGGAGTTGCGCGACAACGAAGATGCGCGCGAACTCCAGCGCGACGGCACGTATGCCCCGCCTGCGCGAGCGCCCGGTGAGCCGTCGTTTTCCGCGCAAAAATATTTCATGGCGGAAGCCGGCCTGAGAGCAGCAGCCGCGGCGGCGATACCGATCGCGCCCGCGGGAGTTCCCCTCAGCGGCGTGGGTGCTCAAAGCAAAACCGAGCTGGCCGCCGCCGACCGCCGCTAAACTCCGCCGACGGGCTCTCCGACACTTGAGCGTTAAACGTTGAGCGTTGAGGGATCTCGCCGGATGGCCGAGTCACTTGTTCTTCCTGGCCGCCTTCTCGACGTTGCTGCGCGGCACCATGCCTTGAACCGTCCAGCCGCCGTCGACGAAGAAGGTCTGGCCGGTTACGTAACTGGATTCCTGAGACGCGAGAAACACGGCCGGACCGATCATTTCCGAGGTTTCCGCCGTGCGGCCGAGCGGGATCATTGCGCCCCAGGCGCGGCGATAGTCGGGATCGTCGGCGAGGTTGCGCTCCACATTTACCGGACCGGGCGCGAACGTGTTCACGCGAATGCCGAGCGGCGCGAGCTCGACCGCGAGCTGCTTCGTCATGCCGTGAATGCCGGCCTTGCTCGTGCCGTAGGCGACGAGATTCCTGACGGCGAGCTCGGCGCATTGGGTCGAGACGTTCACGATGCTGCCGGCGGTTTTCGTGTCGCGCATCCACTTCGCAGCTTCGAGCGAGCAGAAAAACGTGCCCTTCAGATTCGTGTCGAGGACGACGTCCCATTTTTCCTCGGTCGTGTCGAAGAAACTGGCCCAGCCGGTGAGGCCGGCGTTGTTGATCAACACGTCGAGCCGCGCGAATTTCTTTCGGGCCACCGCAAACATCCGCTGGATCTGGTTTACGCGCGAGAGATCGGCGCGGATACAGAACGCGCGGCGACCGAGCGCCTCGATCTCGGCGGCAGCTTCGGCGGCGCCCGCGCGATCGGAGTGGTAATTGAGGATGAGGTCAGCGCCCTCGCGGGCACAGCCGAGCGCTAGCGCACGGCCGATACCTTTGCTGGCGCCCGTGATCAGGACGGTTTTTCCGGAGAGTCGCATGACGCAGAGGCGACGAGATATTGATAATCAGAAGCGCGCGGCGAGTCTTCAGTTGCGACGAAAGGCAGTTTCCCCGTGAGAGATAGCGCGCGGAGGAATTCTCCAGATTTTCCGTTGACGCATCCAATTCCGCGGCCTTTGTTCGCCGCTCCTGTCGTGGCTCGGTAGCTCAGTTGGTAGAGCAGAGGACTGAAAATCCTTGTGTCACTGGTTCGATTCCGGTCCGAGCCACCATTTTAGAACCCGCTTTTCTTTCGAGAGAAGCGGGTTTTATTTCGGATAAATGGCGGCGGGACGCCGGCGTTACTTTGCCCGCTCGGCGGCGAGGCCGAGTTGGAGGAGGTGCCCGATGCGGTCGGCGTCGTAGACGCAGCCGCCCCAGCTGCCGCCGCTCGCGTTTTGCAGCGCGGCCCAGAGGCGTGTGTCCGCCGGCACGCGCGGATCGGGGCGGAGCGACAGGTGGCGTTCGCGCGCGGCGAACTCCGCCGGGTCGATGCCCACGATGTCCGCCGAGCCTTCGAGTTGTCGCGTGTCGATCACGAGGCGAAGCGTATCCGCATCGCGGACACGCGCGATCGGGCCATCGGCCCAGGCCTCGGGACTAACGTGCCCGATGCAGGCGCCGGTGGAGACGCCGGAGAAACGTCCGTCCGTGATGAGGGCGACGCGCTGGCCATCCTTCAGATATTTCAGCGCGGACGTGATCTGATAGGTTTCCGGCATGCCGCAGCCGGGGCCGATGCCGATCAGGACCATCACATCGCCGGCCTTGATGCGGCCAGCCTTCACGGCGGCGATCGCGGTCGCTTCACTGGTGAACACGCGCGCGGGGCCTTCGTGCCGAAACACGCCGTCGGCTCCGATGAGCTGCGGCGCGATCGCGGTGCTCTTCACGAGCGCGCCCTCGGGCGCGAGATTGCCGCGCAGAAACGTGATCGTGCTGGTAAGGCCGCGTTCGCGGGCGTGGGTCGGCGACATGATCACATCGTCGGGATCGATGCCGTCGAGCGCGTGGAGTTTTTCACGCAGCCGGCGGCGACGGTCGGAGGTTTCCCACCACGCGAGATTCTCGCCGAGTGTGCGACCGGTGACGGTGAGCGCATCGAGCTTCAGCAGCCCGGCATCGCGGAGATGGAGCATTACTTCCGGCACGCCGCCGGCGAGAAACACCTGGACGGTGGCGAAGTGTTTCGGGCCGTTGGGCAATACGTCCACGAGTCGCGGAACGAGGCGATTGATGCGCGCCCAGTCGTCCACGGTCGGTCGCCGCAGCCCGGCGGCGTGGGCGATGGCGGGGATGTGGAGCACGAGATTGGTCGAGCCGCCGAACGCGGCGTGCGTGACCATTGCGTTGTGGAGGGCATCGTCGGTCAGGACGTCGCGCGTGGTGAGCGTCTTCTCCTCGAGTGCGAGGAGGGCGCTCGCGGAACGTCGCGCGAGGTCGCGCCAGATTTCGGCCCCGGAAGGACTGAGCGCGCCGTGCGGCAGCGTGAGTCCAAGCGCTTCGGCGACCACCTGGCTCGTCGCGGCCGTGCCCATGAACTGGCAGCCGCCGCCGGGAGAGCCGCATGCTTTGCAGCCCATCTCGGCGGCGTAATCGAGCGTGACTTCGTCGCGCGCGAAACGCGCGGCGAGCGTCTGGACCTTGCCGGTGTCCTCCGCTTCCTCGGCGAGCAACGTGACTCCGCCGGGCACGAGAATCGTTGGCAGCCCCGGCGTGCCGGCGAGCGCCATGAGCATCGCGGGAAGGCCCTTGTCGCACGTGGCCACGCCGAGCACGCCGCGGCGCGTCGGGAGCGAGCGTATCAGCCGTCGCAATACAACCGCGGCGTCGTTGCGATAGGCGAGGCTGTCGAGCATGCCGGCGGTGCCGTTGGTGCGGCCGTCGCACGGATCGCTGACGTAGGCGGCGAAGGGAATCGCGCCGGCGCGGCTGAACGTGCGCGCGGCCTCCTCCATTAACAAGCCGACCTCCCAATGGCCGGTGTGATAACCGAGCGCGATGGGCGAGCCGTCGGGCGCGCGAATGCCGCCTTGCGTGCTCAGGATGAGAAACTGTTTTCCGCGCAGCAGCTCAGGTTTCCAGCCCATGCCGGCGTTTTGCGTGAGGCCGAACAGATCGCCACTGCTCATGTGGCGGAGCTGATTGGCGTCGAGCGGCAATTGACCGGCGGGACCCGACGCCGTCGTGCGGAGAGCGTAGATGGCTTCGTTGGCGGAGTCGAATATGGGGTCCATGTGCGAAGGCGGACGAACGGAGCGGGCGGGGGCGACGCGCGGTCCCTGGTCAGAGAGGATCGCGGGTGGGCTGGCCGTCGAGGAGGCGGAGAAGACCGAGCGGGTTCGCGTTTTTCAGCGCATCGGGGAGGAGGGCGTCGGGAATGTTTTGGTAACACACCGGACGCGCGAAACGATAGATTGCCGCAGTGCCGACCGAGGTGAAGCGGGCGTCCGTAGTGGCTGGATACGGGCCGCCGTGATTCATGGCGGAGGCGACCTCGACGCCGGTGGGAAAACCGTTTGCGAGGATCCGGCCGGCTTTGCGGACGAGCAGGGCGATCAAGTCCGAGGCAGCGGCGAGATCGGCGTCGTTGCCGTGCAAGGTGGCCGTGAGCTGACCTCCGAGCGCAGCGGCGAGCGTGCGCAGCTCGGAGTCATCGCGCGCGGTGACCAGCAGCGTGAACGGGCCGAAGATCTCGTGCGCCAGCTCGGGGCGCGCGAGAAAGGTCGCGGCCTCGATTCGAGCGACGTGAGCGTGAGCCTGAGCGAGCCACTCGACGCCGCGGAGGGCGGCGACGCTGCGTTGAAAGTTTTCGGTGATGCCGGCGTGGAGCATCACGCCGGCGGGAATCGCGCGGGCTTTTTCGGCGAGCGCTTCGGCGAACGCATTCCACTCGGGCGAAGCCACGCCAAAGACGAGGCCGGGCTTCGTGCAGAATTGTCCGACGCCGAGCGTGAACGACGCGACGAGTCCCTCGGCGATCACGGCGGTGCGTTCACGAAGTGCGCCGGGGAGCAGAAACACGGGGTTGACGCTGCTCATCTCGGCGAAAACGGGAATCGGCTCGGGGCGGGCGGCCGCGGCATCGAACAGGGCGCGGCCGGCGCGGGTAGACCCGGTGAAGCCGACGGCTGCGAGTTGCGGATGGCGCACGAGAGCGAGGCTCGTTTCGGGCGTCGAACCGTGGAGCATCGCGAATATGCCGGGCGGCAGCGCGCACGCGGCGGCGGCGCGGCCGATCGCGGCGGCGACGAAGTCGCTGGTGCCGGGATGCGCGGGGTGGGCCTTTACGATCACGGGATTTCCGGCGGCGAAAGCGGACGCGGTGTCGCCGCCGGCGACGGAGAACGCCAGGGGAAAGTTGCTCGCGCCAAACACGCCAATCGGCCCGAGCGGCTGAAGCATGCGCCGAAGATCGGGCCGCGGGAGCGGCTTGCGGTCGGGCTGCGCGGAATCGATGCGGGCATCGACCCACGAGCCCTCGCGCACGAGCGCGGCGAACAGGCGCAGCTGGCCGGCGGTGCGCGCGCGCTCGCCTTCGAGCCGGGCGAGCGGGAGCCCGGTCTCGGCGTGCGCGCACTCGAGCAGAGGAGCGCCGATCGCGATGAGCTCGTCGGCGATCTTTTCGAGGAACGCGGCACGGGTCGACGGAGGCTGGGCGGCGAAGAGGGGCGCGGCGGCCGCGGCGCGGGCGACAGCTGCATCGATCGCCTCGGGCGTGGCTTCGTGGTAGGTGCCGAGGATCTCCCCGGTGCGGACGTGGTGGGCGTGAAAAGACATGGTCAGGCCACGGAGTTGATGAGGGTGCCGACCGGCGGAATGGTGATCCGGATCTCGTCGCCCCGCTGAAGGGTGAACGTATCCGGAGGAACAATACCGGTGCCCGTCATGAGGAGGCAGCCGTGCGGAAAACTGTTTTCGCGGAACAGCCACTCGGCGAGCGAAGGGAGCGGGCGCTTGATGCGGCCGACGGTGGTATCGCCGGCGAAGGCGGAAACGCCCGCGCGGCGGATCTCGAGCGCGATGGTGGTTTCGGGCGCGGGCAGCGTATCCGTAATCAGGATGCAGGGGCCGAGGGCGGCGCTGCGGTGGTAGACTTTCGCTTGCGGAAGATAGAGCGGGTTTTCGCCCTCGATATCGCGCGAGCTCATGTCGTTGCCGATGGTGTAGCCGAAGATGCGGCCGGAGGCGTTGATCGCGAGCGTGAGCTCGGGCTCGGGGACGTTCCAGCGGGAGTCGGCGCGGATCCGGACCTCGCCGCGCGGCGGAGCGACGCGGTGCGGCGTGGACTTGAAGAAAAGCTCGGGGCGATCGGCTTCGTAAACGCGATCGTAGAACGTGCCGCCGCCGGCGTCCTTGGATTCCTCCATGCGCGCGGATTTGCTGCGCAGATACGTGACACCGGCGGCCCAGACCTCCTGGGATTCGAGCGGTGCGTGAAGCGTCGACTCGTTCACGTTCGTCGCGAGTGGGCGGGCGGTGGCGAGCCTTTGCGTTACCAGCGCGACTGGATCGAACGCCTGGAAAAGCGCGTCGAGGGAGAGCGGTTGCGCGGGGGCGAAGAAGGCGTGCTCGCGTTCGAGCAAGACGCCGGTGGCGGTGGAGTAGAGTCGGACGGGGGGGGCGGACGACATGGGAACCGCCCTGCTATTGCAGCAACGACTTGAGGTCGGCGAGGGAAAGTTTCGCGGCTACGGCATCGCTGGCTTCGAATACATCGGCGAGCAGCGCTCGTTTCTCGGCCTGGAGGGCGAGGACTTTTTCTTCGACGGTGCCCGAAGCGATGAGCTTGTAGCTGGTGACGACGCGGGTCTGGCCGATGCGGTGCGCGCGATCCGTGGCCTGGGCTTCGGCGGCGGGATTCCACCACGGGTCGAAGTGCACGACGGTATCAGCGCCGGTGAGGTTGAGGCCGGTGCCGCCGGCTTTGAGCGAGAGGAGAAACAGCGGGATCTCGGGCGATGCCTGGAAGCGGTCGACCTCGGCCTGGCGGGCGCGCGCCGGCATGGAGCCGTCGAGGTAGCAATACGCGAGCTCCTGTGCATCGAGCTCGGCGCGGAGCAGCGCGAGGAGCGACGTGAATTGCGAGAAGACGAGGACGCGATGGCCATCGTCGACGGCTTCGGCGAGGAGCTCGTTGAAGCTATCGAGCTTCGTCGACATATCGGGCGACGCCTCGGGCACGACGAGTCGCGGGTCGCAGCAGATCTGGCGGAGCCGGAGCAGTTGTGTGAGAGCGGCGAACTTGAGTTTCGCTTCGCTGGCGCCGCCGGCCTGGAGGTCGAAGAGCTCGCGCTCGGAGCGTTCCTGAGTTTCGCGATAAAGCGCGGCCTGGGCCGAAGCGAGCTCGCACCAGATGACGTGCTCGAGCTTCGCGGGCAACTCGGGCGCGACAGCCTGTTTGGTGCGGCGGAGAAGGTAGGGAGCGGTTTGCGCGCGGAGTCGCTGATCGAACCACGCGCGCTCGTCGCTGCGCAGGCCGGCGGGAACCTTGGTGAGATAACCGGGAAGCAGGAATTCGAAGAGCGAGCGGAGATCGTCGAGCGAGTTTTCGAGCGGCGTGCCGGTGAGGAGAAAACGCGCGCGGGACTTGAGCGCGCGGAGGGCGGCGGCGTTTTGCGAACGGCGGTTTTTGATGTGCTGCGCTTCGTCGGCGACGATCACGGCGAAGGTGATCGCGGCGAACAGCAGCTGGTCGCGCGCGAGCGTGCCGTAGCTCGTGATGACGAGATCGTAGGCGGCGAAATCGGCGGCGGTCGAGAGCCGGCGGTCGGCGTGATGGACGAAGACGCGGAGTTGCGGCGCGAAACGCGCGGCTTCGCGGCGCCAGTTTTCGAGGAGCGAGGCGGGGCAGACGACGAGGCTGGCGCCGCTGCGCGCCGAGTTGAGAGTCGAGGGTTGAGAGTTGAGAGTGCGACCCGTGTGGAGCGCAGCAAGGAGCCCGAGTGCCTGGAGGGTTTTGCCGAGGCCCATCTCGTCGGCGAGGATGCCGCCGAGCTCGTGGCGGTAGAGATGCCAGAGCCAGGCGGTGCCGAGTTTCTGATAAGGGCGGAGTTGCGACTCGAGGGTGGGCGGGAGCGGAGCGGGAGCGAGGGCGGTGAGATTGCGGAGGGCGGCGCCCCGCTGGCGCCAGGCTTCCGGAGGCTGGAAACCGGGCGAGAGCTCCTCGAGAATTTCCTGCGCCTCGGCGGCACGGACAGAGGAGACGCGTTGCGTGCGGCGCGCGGCGAGGCCGGCGGCGGGATCGCCGACGAGAGCGCGTTGGGCGGCGGTGAGTTTCTGAAGACTGGCCGGGTCGAAGAGGAAAATCTTCCCGGCGGACTCGAGGTAGCCGCGATTCGTCGCGATCGCGGCGCGGACCGTGGCTTCGTCGGCATCGCCGGCCCGCAGGCCGAGCGTGACGGAAAATTCGTCGCCGGTTTCCGTCACGTCGGCATCCACTTCGGCAGTACGAATGCGCGCGGTGTTCTTCTCGAAGTTCGGCGTGAAGTCGGCATCGAAGGCGTCGCGCAGGCGCGTGCGATGTTGCGCGAGAAAGTTGAGCACCTTGTGGCGATCGCGGAGCCACCATTTGCGATTCGAGGGCTCGAGCACGAAGCCGTTTTCCTTCACGAGGGCGAGCGCATCGGCGTAGCGCGGGTGTTCGCGCGAAGGCAGCGTGAGGGCGAGAAAATGTTCGGAGCCGTCGATCGTCAGCGGCTGCGCCGCGGACGATCGAGGGTTTTGGGTTTTGGGTTTGGGGTTTGGGGTTGCGGCTGCTGCCGAGTCGGTGGCGGGCGTGACGAGGGCGGCGTGGCGCCAGGGCGTGGGCTGGCCGTTTTCGACGAAGACGGGTTGGGTGCCGAGTGCGGTGGAGAGTTCGCGGAGCTGCGCGCGCGAGAGCTGGATGAATTTCGGCGGGGTGGCGGTGCCGCACCAGCGTTGCAGGAGCGCGAGCGCGGGAAAGAGTTCGACGGGGGGCGGCGCGGACAAATCGAGATCCACGCGCACGGGCACGGCATCGCGCGCGGCGGCGGCGACGAAGTTGGGCGGCAGGTGCAGGCGGAGCATGAGGGCATGAAAGAGAAGCGGCCTTTCACGCCCGGCAATCTTTGAGATGCGATTCGCGCGGCGCGCGGTGGACGCTTCGGCGAAGCGTACCTACCGCAAGATACCGGCCGCGACGGTCGCGGCCGGCGCGGCGTACGGGGCGCGTTACCAGGTGAGCTCCACGAAATTCGCGGGATTCTCCAGGGTGTAAGTGCCGCTCCCGATCTTGAAGTTGGCGACGTTGGTCTGGGTGTAATCGGTGTAGATTTCGACGCCGTTGCTGCGGGTGGACTGGATTTCGAACATCGCGCCGTTGTTGGTGATGTTCACGGCGGTGACTGCCTTGAACTCGATCCGGTTGCCGTAATCGGTCCCGTTGGCGGCGAGATTTGCGATGTTATAGGCGGTGCTGCCGTTGCCCAGATCGTGAACGGTGCAGTCGATCAGTTGGATGTCATCGCCACGCAGGTAGAATCCGCTGTCACCGCGGGCATGGCCGCCGACCGGCTCGATACCGGAGAAATCGGCGACACAGTTGACGTATTTCACGTGGTGCGCGCCCTCCTTGAGATCGTAGGCGTCGTTCGTGGTGTTGCGCACGTGGCAGTCGCGAAACGTGATGTAGCCGGTCGTGTCGGGCTGGGTGCTGCTTTCCCAATTGGATTGCGCGTCGCCAACATAAAAACCCTCACCGTAATCGGCGGCGGACTTGCCGGTGCCGTCGACGCTGCAGGAGACCACGTCCCAGTAATTGGAATAGCGGCGGAACTTGAAGGCTTCCTGGCCGACGTTGGTGATGTCGATGCGGGTGAGAACGCCGTGGTCGGCGTTGAGCGCGTAGAAGCCCTTCTTGGCGAAATCGATCGTGAAGTCGTCAAAGCGCCAGTAGTTGTGCAGGCATTCGATGCCGTATCCAGTTCCCTGTGACGCCGTGCGCAGGATGCCGTTCACGCCGCGGACGATGATGGGGGCGGTCGCGGTGCCGGCCGCGAAGGTCTTCGTGTTTCCCGTGTGCGTGCCAGTGAAATAGATGATGTCGCCGGCGACGGCGTTCTGCATCGCGGTCTTGAGGCTCGAGACGTAGGCGACGTTGTGCACCTGGAAATCATCGACGTAGTAAGAGCTGTTGAGCGGGGTGTAGCTGCTGTGGCCGCCGGCGCGAATGCCGGCGCCGCCGGCAGCCTGAAGGTTCGAGGTGGAATCGGTGAGCTCGAGCTGCCAGAGCGCGGGCTCGGGATCGGTGTCTTTCCAGGCTTTCGCGCGCAGGTGGGTGGGGCTCGTCCCGGCGGCGGAGAAGCGCAGGCGGTAATACGACCCGGCCGTGTAGCCCGTGCCGACGGTGATTTCGGAGCTTAGGGTCGTTTGGCTGCCCGCGATGATTTTCTGGAGCGTGAGCGTCACGTTGCCGCCGGTGGCGTGCTTGACCCGGACGTAATAATAATCGTTGCCGGAGGACTGAATTCGCAGGGCGGCGCCGGCGAACGCGTAGTTGGCGGTGGGCACCGTGCTGAGCGCGAGACGGACGGTGCCTTCCACGTTGGTGAGGCTGAGACCGAGGCGAGCGAGACGGTTGTTGACCGTGCTCAGCTTGATCTGGCCGCGATTGGTGCCGACCGAGAAATCGGATGTTGAACCGCCGGAGACGGTATACGACTGGCCTTGTGGCGTGGAACCCCAGCCGGACGAAGCGGTGCGGCTGAAGAGGTCGTTGGTGATCGGGGCGGCGACAAGCCGCGTGGCGGCGAGGGTGAGGACGAGCAGGGGTAGTTTAATCATGGCAAAAATCAGCAATTCATCGGGCGCGCTTTCGCCGAGTGGCGTGGCGTTAAGGGGGGCCGATACAGGGGTGGGAACAGCACAAACGCGGAAAGCAAACTGCGTTTATAATTATAAAACGGCGCGCGTCCGATCCGTTGGCAAGTGCGAAATGCAGCGTTTTCACGGCAGAGCGCACCGGGTATTTTCCGTTCCAACGCTCTAATTTGCACCGGGTTCCTGTTAATCTCCGGAAAATTTCGCGCCCCCGGTGCACAATTACCCCTGGGCCGGGGTCGGGTAGCGCCCCGTGAAATCCACTCCTAACGTTCGAAGCGCTCGCTCCGTGGCAGCGAAGTTGGTGATTGGTGTCTGCGTGGCGCTACTCGCGATTCCGTCGGGAGTTGGCGCGACGCCCGAACGGGAACGCGATATAGTCCTCCAGGCGATTCACAGCTTGGAGAATCCGCGAAACCTAACCCGGCCCGGGCGGCACGGGGAATTGGGAGCCTATCAATTCCGCGCCAGCACGTGGAAGATGCACACGAAGACGCCCTTCTATCTGGCGGTGAACCGGATGGAGTCCGACATCGTGGCGGTGCGGCATTTCGAGTGGTTGAAGCGCGGGTTGGAGCGCGCGCGGATGCCCGCCACCCCCTATAATATCGCCTTGGCGTGGAACAGCGGTCTCACCGCGGCGGTGCGTGGAACTGCACCGCGCATTGCGCACGATTACGCTCAACGGGCGGCGAATCTCACCGCGGCGTTCGCGAACGAGCGGCGCGTGGCGGACGCACGCTGAGCGCGACTGGCTGGGAGAATTGAAAGTCCCCGCCACAGTCTGACGGGCGGGACGCGGCGCGATTATTGGCCGGCGGCCCAGAGCAGGCCACGAACGACGAGGCTGACGAAAACGGGATCGTGCCAGGTGGCGTTGCTGTGGCCGTAGGTCGTGCCGAAGACGCGCGCCCCGTGGTAGTCGTTCACCCAGATGACCGGGTGTTCGGAGCCGTCCTTTTCGCTGGTCGACATCGCGAGGGCTTTGGCGTTCGGCCAGAGTTTTTCGATGATGTAGAGCTCGTCTTTCGGCGTGGTCCACGCGGCCGGGAACCCGCGCAGCGCCGGATGATCCTTCGCGACGACGCGGACAGGATAGTTGCTCTGGTGATCGTGCTTGCGGCTCGTGACGCCGAGGAACTCGCGCCAGTCGTCGATCGTCGCGGCGCGATAGCTGTGCATCGCGCAATGAATCACGACGGCGGGTTTGCCGGCTTTGTGCGCTGTAGTGATTTTTCGGATATAATCGGGTTCCGCGGTATTCGCGAAGCACTCGTTGTGGACAACGACATCGTAAGGCTTCGCCCAGGAGGGATCGTCGTAGAGCGGGATCTGCGCCTGCGTGCCTTTGCCGCCTTCGTTGACGACAGTCCAGGTGATGTCGCCGAATTTTTTGGCGCCCTCGATGAGAGCCTTCGTCTGCAACTCGTAATCGTGACAGCAGCCGCCCGTGACGAGGAGGGCGCGGAGCGGTTTGGCGGACGCGGCGGTCGCGAAGGCGGGCAGGACAGCGGCGAGGAGAACGAGGCGGAGGATGGGGTGCATGTGCGTTGGAGAAAGATCGGGCGTGAATGATCCCTGCTCTCCCGAGCAGGGCTACGAAACGGGATTGCGCGGGCGTTACGCGAGCAGCGGTTTCAGGATCTCTCCGTGGACGTCGGTGAGCCGGAAATCGCGACCTTGGAAGCGGAAGGTGAGCTTCGTGTGATCGACCCCGAGCAAGTGCAGGATCGTCGCGTGGATGTCGTGGACGTGGGCCTTGTCGGCGACGGCGTTGAAGCCAAGTTCGTCGGTCTCGCCAATCGTCGCGCCGGCTTTCGTGCCACCGCCGGCGAACCACATCGTGAAGGCGTCGATGTGGTGATTGCGGCCGGTGGTGTCGCGATTCTCGCCCATGGGGGTACGGCCGAATTCGCCGCCCCAGACGACGAGCGTGTCTTTCAGCAGGCCGCGTTGCTTGAGATCCTGCACGAGCGCGGCCTGGCCTTGGTCGACTTCGCGGCAGACTTTTTCGAAATCGCCCTGGAGGTTTTCGCCGGGGCCGCCGTGGCTGTCCCAGTTTGTATGATACAACTGTACGAACCGCACGCCGCGCTCGACGAGGCGGCGCGCAAGGAGGCAGTTGCGGCCGAAGGAGGGCTTTTCCTTTTCGATGCCGTAGAGGTTCAGCGTCGATTCGGTTTCCTGCGAAAGATCGATGAGCTCGGGTGCGCTGGCCTGCATCCGGCACGCCATCTCGTAGGCCGCGATGCGCGTGTGAATCTCGGCATCGCCGGTGGCGACGGCGCGCTTGAGATTGAGGTCACGAATCGCGTCGACAGTCTGGCGTTGTTTCTCGGTCGTGATGCCGTGCGGGTTCGAAAGATTCAGGATCGGGTCGCCGGTACCGCGAAGCGGAACGCCCTGGTGCGTGGTCGGCAGGAAGCCTGAGCCCCAGTTGACGGCGCCGCCACGGGGACCGCGCGGACCGGATTGGAGGACGACGAAGCCGGGGAGATCCTGGGATTCGCTGCCGAGGCCGTAGTTCACCCAGGAGCCCATGCTCGGCCGACCGAACTGGCCGGAGCCGGTGTTCATGAAAAGCTTGGCGGGCGCGTGATTGAAGAGCGTCGCCTGGCAAGACTTCACGATCGAGATGTCGTCGACGATCTTTGCGGTGTGGGGAAAGAGGTCGGACACCCACGCGCCGCTCTTGCCGTGTTGCGCAAACGTGCGGCGCGTCCCGAGCAGCGTCGTGCCATGGCTGCTGTCCATGAACGCGAAGCGCTTGCCCTCGATGAGCGATTGCGGGACGGGCTGGTTGTTCAGCTCGATGAGCTTGGGCTTGTAATCGAAGAGCTCGAGCTGGCTGGGGCCGCCGGCCATGAAAAGAAAGATGACGTTCTTGGCGCGCGGAGCGTGGTGGAGTATGCGACCGGGGGCGGCCGACGTTCCTGGGCGAGAAGCGGCGAAGAGGTTTTGCCGGTCGAGCATCGAGGCGAGTGCGATGCCACCGAGCCCCATCGTGCAGCGACTGAAGAAGTGGCGGCGGGTGAGCTGGCAAAGATGGTCGGCAGGTGAGAGTGGGGACATGGCGGGAAAACGAGAAGGGCTGCGCGCGGGAGCGGGGGAGATCGGAAGATTTGATCGCGACGGGTCCCGCCTCTTCCGAGGCAAGCTACGAAATGCCGGGACGACGAGGGCGTTATTCGCGGGTGATGGTTTCGTCGAGGTTGAGCAGCACGCGGGCGAGGATCGTCCACGCCTCGTTGCGGCGCGCGGGTTCCTCGCCGGTTGCGGCGGCGAATTGCTGATCGAACAAGGCGACGAGCCGGGCGCGTTCGTCGGGCGCGGGTTTGCGGCCGAGGCAGAGTTGAAACGCGTGGTCGATCTGCGCCGGCAGATCGCCCTGCGCTTCGGTCTGTACGCGTTGCGCGAGTGCGCCGGCGAACTCGTAGAACTGCTCGTCGTTGAGCAGCGTGAGCGCCTGGAGGGGAGTGTTCGAACGCAGCCGGCGCGTGCACGCGCTGAAGCCGTCGGGCGCATCGAAAACCGCGAACGCCGGATGCGGCGTGGCGCGCCAGATGTGCGTGTAGAGCCCGCGGCGGTAGCGGTCCTCGCCGGTGCTCGGCTTCCACGTGCGCTTCACCTGGCCAAGCGCCATGACGCCGTCAGGCTGGGGTGGATACACGGGTGGGCCTCCGAGTTTCTTCGACAGGAGTCCGCTGGCCGAGAGGGCGACATCGCGGACCACCTCGGCGTCGAGCCTCAGCCGCGTCTGGCGGGCGAGCAGCTTGTTGATCGGATCCTTGAGCTCGAGATCGGGCCGGACGTGTGAGGATTGTCGATACGTCGCCGAGGTGACGATGAGGCGATGGATCGCCTTCATGCTCCAGTCCCGCGCGATGAGCTCGGTGGCGAGCCAGTCGAGCAACGCCGGATGGGTCGGCAGCTCGCCCTGGGTGCCGAAGTCGTTTTCGGTCTCGACCAGGCCGCGGCCGAAATACTGCTGCCATATCCGGTTTACGAATACGCGCGCGGTGAGCGGGTTCGCGGCGTCGACGGTCCAGCGTGCGAGGTCGAGGCGGTTGGGTTTTTCCGCGGCAAGTGGCGGCAGGACGGCCGGGGTGTCGGGCGCGACGGCTTCGCCGCGCCGCGTGAAGTCGCCCTTGATGAAGAGGAAGCTTTCGCGCGGCTGTGGGAGCTCCGACATCACGAGGGTGGAAACGCGCTTCGGTCCGCGTTCCAGTTGGGTCAGCTTCTTGTCGCGCGAGCTGAAATCCTCGTCGGCAGCGCCGCGGAACGCGCGATAGATAAGCCGCTTTTGCGTGAGCGATTGCTTGTCCCAGGAGAGCTTGATCGCGCCGCGAACGTTCGGGCGCAGCTCGGCGGTTTCCTCGGGCGTGAGGCTCGCGATCCAGGCGGTGACGGCGCTGCCGTGGGTGTTGAGATAGCGCTCCAGGTCATCCCGCGCCTCCTCGATGTCGCGCTGGCGGTTATCCTTCGCCTCGGACTCACCATCGAACTCGAGCGTGCCGCCGGGCGTGTTTTTGCCATGCCCGTCCTCGACCGTGTTGTTGAAGAAGGCGTAGAGCCGGTAGTAATCCTTCTGGCTGATCGGATCGAATTTATGATCGTGGCACTGGGCGCAGGCGATCGTAAGGCCGAGAAACGCGGTGCCGTAGGTGTTCACGCGATCGAGCACGGCCTCGATGCGGAACTGCTCGGGATCGATGCCGCCCTCCTGATTGATCTGCGTGTTGCGGTTGAAACCGGTGGCGACTTTTTGATCGGTCGTCGGGCTCGGCAGCAGATCGCCGGCGAGCTGGTCGATCACGAATTGGTTGAACGGCAGATCGCGATTCAACGCGTTCACGACCCAGTCGCGGTATTTCCAGATCTGGCGCGGAGCATCGATGCTGTAGCCGTTCGAGTCGCCATAGCGGGCGACATCGAGCCACGGGCGCGCCCAGCGTTCGCCATGGTGAGGCGAGGCGAGGAGCCGGTCGACCACGCGTTCGTAGGCCGCGGGCGATTTGTCGGCCAGAAACGCGTCGGCTTCCGCGGGCGTTGGCGGCAGGCCAGTGAGATCGAGGCTCACCCGCCGCAGCAGGGTGAGACGGTCGGCCTCGGGCGATGGTTTGATGGCCTCGCTTTCGAGGCGCGAGAGAATGAAGCGGTCGATGGCGTTGCGCGGCCAAGCGGTGTGCTTGATGGCGGGAGGTTCCGCTCGCACGGGCGGGACGAACGACCAGTGCACGAAACGGCCGGGCTCCTCGGTCGCGGGCGAGTCGGCGCCCTCGGAGATCCAGGAACGAAGCGTCGCGATGTGCGCCTCCGTCAGCGGCGGTTTTTTGTAGGGCATCTGCGGGATGTCCTCGTGCGGGCCGACGATGACCTGCATCAGGAGGCTGCGGTCGGGCGATCCGGATTTGACGAGAGGTCCGCTGTCACCGCCGACGAACACGGCTTCAGCGGTATCGACGCGCAGGCCGGCCTCTTCCTTCTCCGCGCCGTGGCAGCGAACGCAGTGCTGCGTGAGGATCGGTTTGACGTCGCGGAGGTAGTCGACTTTCGCGGCGGAGAAGCTGGCGCCGGCAATCGTGCCGAGCGTCAGGGCGGACAACTTCCAAAGGGTCATTGGGGTGAGGGAAACAATTCCGGTGGGTGAACGGCAGGAAAAACTACTCGGGCGAATTGGATTTTCACGTCGAGATTTGAGCGAGGAGACCATGCATCATTCGAGACGCAGCGGATCGAAGATCGGGGCAAACCGTCCGTGTGCGGGAAACCGCGGCTCAGTTGGCGCGCGGCTGTTTTTTTCCCGCGGCGGAGGATTTTCCTGTTTTCGCACCCCTCGCCGCCGCGCGAATCTGCGGCACCGCTTCAGGTTGCGTGGCGAGAACCGCGCGGAGCTTTGTCACGACCTCCGGCTGCTCGCGCGCGAGGTTGCGAGACTCGAGGGGATCGGCCGTGTAGTCGTAGAGCTCGAGCTCGGCGGTGTCGGGCGTGGCGCCGGGTTTTTTCCATTCGACGAGCCGATAACGTTCGGTGCGCACTGCGCGGCCGATGATCGCACCTTCACCGGGGCGGCTGCGGGGATACGCATGGTAGACGGCGTCCTTCACGCGCGCGGCCGGATCGCGGAGATTGGCGACGAAGCTGCGGCCATCGAGGGCGTGCGACTGCTGGGGCGCGGGTAATCCCGCCAACTCAGCCAGACTCGGATACACATCGACGGTCTCAACCAGAGAAGCCGTCCTCTTGCCGGGCCGGCCGATGCCTGGAGCGCGCACGATAAGGGGAATGCGAGTGGCCTCCTCGTAATTGGTGTGTTTGCACCACTGGCCGTGATCGCCGAGATGCCAGCCGTGATCGCCCCAGAAAACGACGACGGTGTTTTGAGCGAGTTGCAGCCGTTCGAGCTCGTCGAGCACACGGCCGAGTTGGGCGTCCATATAGCTGACCGCGGCATGGTAGCCGTGAATGAGCTCGCGTTGCTGGTCGGCGGTGAGCGGGCCCTTTGTCGGCATGCCGGCATATTTGCGCAGCTCGCCCCAACTCGTGGGGGCGTAATCCGGAGCGTCTTTCGGCGGCGTCGCGAGCGGCGCGAGCGTGAACGCGTTGCGGTCGTAGAGATCCCAGTATTTTTTCGGCGCGCAAAACGGCAGGTGCGGTTTGATGAAACCAACGGCGAGGAAGAACGGCTGGCCGGGCTTGGCCTTCGCGGCACGAAGACGCTGCACGGCTTCGTCGGCGATCATTCCGTCAGCGTAGGTGTTGTCGGGGACGTCTGCGTTCTCAACGGGCGCACCGCGCGGATCCGCCACCGTGTTGTTCGCCGAACGCTCCGCGCCAGCCGGGGTGGCATACTGACCGCCGCGCGGTCGCCAATGCGGCGAGGACCAGGAGGCGGCATCCTCACGATTGCCGTGACCGGTGTGGAAAATCTTCCCGAGGGCTTCGGTGTGCCAGCCGTGGGCTTTGAAGTGTTGCGCGACGGTCACCGCCTGGGGCGTCGCAGCGCGGAAATTGGTCGCGAGATCATAGATGCCGACGGAGGTGGGCCTCAGACCGGTCATGAGGGCGTTACGCGAGGGCGAGCAGACGGCCTGGTTGCAATACGCTCGCTCGAAAGTCGTTCCGGTGGCGGCGAGCCGGTCGATGTTCGGCGATTTCACGACCGAGTCCCCATAGCAGCCGAGCAGCGGCTTGAGATCGTCGACGCAAATCAAGAGGACGTTGGGGCGCTCGGCGGGAGCCGCGTGAGCGAGTCCGCCGGGCGCGAAGAGCGCGAGGGCGAAGACAAGGCTGGGTGACAGGTAAGCGGTAAGACGGGCGAGAAACGCCGGGGGAAAAAAGAAGCGGGTCATTGTTGGGGTAGGAATGGAAGAAACACGCGCGAGCGCGTTGAAAGTTGCTCCGGGCGGTTTGGGGGCCGGGAGAATTGAGCGTACACAGGGGCGCGGCCGGTTGCGGCGGGCCGCTAGCGCCTCCGTCACATACCGGGAAAACCGCCCTTGCCCTTCATCATCTCCATCTGCCGCATCATCTTCTTCGCTCCGCCGCCTTTGAACATCTTCATCATCTTCTGCATCTGCTGAAACTGTTTCAGCAGCTGGTTGACCTCCATGATCTTCACGCCGGCGCCGTTCGCGATGCGTTGACGCCGGCTGCCGTTGAGGATCTCGGGCTTGCGCCGTTCCTGGCGGGTCATCGATTTGATGATCGCTTCGGTGCGGGCCATCTGCTGATCCGCGCCGTCAGGAACCTGTACGTTGCTCATGCCGGGCATCATGCCGAGAATGCTCTGCATCGAGCCGAGTTTCTTCACCTGCTGCAGCTGCGAGAGAAAGTCGTCGAGATCGAACTCCGCCTTCTTGAGCTTCTCGGCCATCTTCTCGGCCTCTTTCTGATCGATCGTCTCCTGGGCTTTTTCGACGAGTGAAACGACGTCGCCCATGCCCAGGATGCGCGAAGCGAGCCGGTCCGGATGAAACGTCTCGAAGTCGGTCGTCTTTTCGCCGGTGCCGATGAATTTGATCGGGACACCGGTCACCGACTTGATCGAGAGCGCCGCACCACCGCGCGTGTCGCCATCGAGCTTGGTGAGGATCAGGCCGGTGAGTTGAAGCGCTTCGTGAAAGGTCTTTGCGACGTTCACGGCTTCCTGGCCGAGCGCGCCGTCGGCGACGAGCAGCACTTCGTCGGGCTGCACGCGGGCGCGCAGTTGTTTCACTTCCTGGATGAGATCGGCGTCGATCTGCAGCCGTCCGGCGGTATCGAAGATAATACAGTCGGCGGTGGCCGCGGTGGCGGCGGCAAGGCCGGCGGCGCCGATCGCGGGAACGTCTTTCGAAACGCGATCGGAGTAGAAGCCGATTTCCTCCTGCTTCGCGAGGATCTCGAGCTGATCGATGGCGGCAGGCCGGTAAACGTCGGCGCCGATGACGAAGGGCCGGTAACCGCGTTTCTTGAGGAGCTTGCCGAGTTTCGCGGTGGAGGTCGTCTTGCCGGAGCCGTGGAGGCCGACCATGAGGATCTTCAGCGGCCGGGCGCCGGAAAGGGTGTTCGTGCCTTCGCCGAGGAGCTTCTCGAGCTCGTCGTGAATGATCTTAACGATCTGCTGGCCGGGTGCGATGCCCTTGAGGACATCCTGGCCAATGCATTGCTGCTGTACACGTTCGACGAACTCGCGCGCGACCTTGAAATGCACATCGGCAGCAAGGAGGGCGGTGCGCACTTCCTTGAGCGCTTCCGCCATGTTTTCTTCGGAGAGTCTGCCGACGCCGCGGAGGTTGCGCAGCGCGCTGCCGAGTTTTTCGGTGAGGGATTCAAACATGCGAACCGCACCGATGGGGTACTTTTGCACGGGTGGCAACTACGCTGAAGGTGTAGGTCGAGTTGAGAGGCGGGCCTGTATCGGTCCCCGGCCAAATTCGTCCTCGTCAACGCGCGCCGTTTGACGGATAACCGGCGCCTCTATGAACCCTGTTCTGAAGCTCTTGATCGACGGCGGCAGTCTCTCGACCGGCCAGATGGCGCAGGTCGCGGGCCTGACCGAAGCGGAGGTTAATCAGCACCTGGAGCAGTTGAAGAAGGACAAAATCTTCCTCGGCTGGCGTCCGGTGCTCGATCTTTCCCGCGAGGCCGCCGCCGCAGCCGCTGTGCGTGCGGTCATCGAGGTCAAGGTGACGCCGGAGCGGGGGGGCGGGTTCAACCGGCTGGCGGATCGCATCGCACGCTTCGACGAAGTCGAATCGTGCTACCTGATGTCGGGCAGCTACGACCTGCTGGTCTTTGTAAAGGGTGCATCGCTGCAAAAAGTCGCGGGGTTCGTGTCGGAGAAGCTGTCGACGATCGAGGGCGTGCTCTCGACCTCGACGCACTTTATACTGCGTTGCTATAAAGAGCAGGGATTCCTGCTCGATGGCGATGAAGTGCCCACGACACGGCAGGCGGTCGCACCCTAACGGCCCGGAGCGCATATAACATGAGCACCGATCCGAAACGATGGGTGGCGGGGCACATTGCCACGCTGCCGAAGAGTGGCATTCGCGATTTCTTCGAACTGGTCGCAAAGATGAAAGGCCAGGACGTGATTTCGCTCGGCGTCGGCGAGCCCGACTTCGTCACGCCCTGGCATGTGCGCGAGGCGGCGATCTTCGCGCTCGAGCACGGCAAGACGTATTACACCTCCAATCTCGGCATGCCCGAGTTGCGGAAGGAAATTTCCAAATACGTCGAGGAGCACTTCGGGATCAGCTATCGCAGCGACGATCAGGTGATCGTGACAGTCGGCGTGAGCGAAGCGCTCGATCTGGCGTTCCGCGCCTTCTGCAATCCGGGCGACAAGGTGATGTTTCACCAGCCGTGCTATGTGAGTTATCAGCCGAGCATCACGCTCGTACACGGCAAGAGCATCGCGGTACCGACCTTTGCGAAGGATAACTTCGCACTGACGGCCGCTGCGTTGCGCGCGGCGTGGGAGCCGGGCGCGAAGATGCTCATGCTCAACCTGCCGTGCAACCCGACGGGTGGCACATGCACGCGCGAGCAACTGCAGGAGATTGCGGATTTCTGCCGCGAGAAAGACCTGCTTGTATTGAGCGACGAGATCTACTCGGAGCTGACGTTCGAGGGGACGCACACGAGCATCGCGAGTTTCCCCGGCATGGCGGAGCGGACGATCTTCCTGCACGGCTTCTCGAAAGCGTTCGCCATGACGGGCTGGCGGATCGGCTACGCGTGTGGACCGGCGGTGTTGATCGACGCGATGATGAAGGTGCACCAGTATGCAATGATGTGCGCTTCGATCATCGCGCAGGAAGGCGCGCTCGAGGCGCTGAAAAACGGCTGGGACAATGTGCTGCGGATGCGCGAGCAATATCATCGCCGGCGCGATCTGATCGTGCGCCGTTTCAACGAAATCGGGCTGAGATGTCACCTGCCGCGCGGGAGCTTTTATGCGTTTCCCGATGTCACGCCGACGGGCATGAACGAGAAGGAATTCGCGGTCGGCCTGCTGGAGAAGCACAAGGTGGCCGTGGTGCCGGGCACGGCCTTCGGCGACAATGGCCGCGGCCACGTGCGCGCGTGTTTCGCGACCGCGTATGAACAGATTATCGAAGCCTGCGATCGCGTCGAACGGTTCGTCGGCGACCGCCGCTGACAGTAGCGAATCGTGAGTAGCGCGTAGCGAGCATCTATCGTGTGCGCATCCTTTGGTTTTCCTACTCGCTACTCGCTGCTCGCTACCCACTACTTTTTTTATGTCCCGCATCGTTGCCATCGTCGGTCGTCCAAACGTCGGGAAGAGCCGGCTCTTTAATCGCCTCGCGCGGAAGCGCATCTCGATTGTACACGACCAGCCTGGCATCACGCGCGATGTAATCTCGGCCGAAGTTGCGGATGGAAACTATACGCTGCTCGACACCGGCGGACTCGGCTACAAAGGCGTGGATACGCCCGCCGCGCTGACGAAGGCTTCGGAGCAGCAGGTGGATTTCGCGGTGACGGCCGCGACGTTGATCCTGTTTGTCGTGGATGGACTGAGCGGGCTCAACGCGCTCGACGAGAAGATCGCGACGATGCTGCGACGGAGTAAAAAGAAAGTCCGGCTGGTGGTGAACAAGGCGGATTTCAACGACGAGAAAGTCGCACTCGAGGAAGCGTATCGACTCGGCTTTGGCGAACCGCTCCGCGTCTCGGCGGAGCACGGCAACGGTGAGGCCGAGTTGCGGGCGGCGATCCTGGAGGCGATCGGACCGGCGCCGGTCGAGGCCGTGGCGATCGGCGGGACGAAAACGGCGGACGATCCCTTGTGCGTGTGTTTCATCGGCCGGCCGAATGTCGGCAAATCCTCTTTGAGCAACCGGCTGCTGCAAAGCGACCGCTTGATCGTGAGCGACATGCCCGGAACAACGCGCGATGCGATCGAGCTGCCGTTTACGTTCAAGGGCCGTGACGGAAAGAATTATCCGTTCAAGCTGATCGACACGGCGGGCATCAAGGCGGCGACCAAGCTGGCTTCGCCGGTGGAGTATTTTTCCCGGTTGCGCTCGCTCGATGCGATCAAGAACACCGACGTCGTTTTCCTGGTACTCGACGCCCTCGATGGCGTGACGCAGCAGGACAAGGCGATCGCGGGCGAAGCGGTGAAGGAGGCGAAGCCCATCGTGATCGTCGTCAACAAATGGGACCTCGTGCAGAAGGCATTCAAGGAGCGGGGCGGCTTCGAGCCCTACAAGAGTGAGCGCGACTATCGCGAAAAATACGAGAAGGCCCTCTTCGACCGGCTGTTCTTCACGCCCGGATCGCCGTTGATCTTTGTCTCGGCGATGAGCGGCTTCGAGGTGGATCGCATGCTGAATGCCGCGGTGAAGCTCAATCGCACGCTGGACAAGAAGCTGCCGACGGCGAAGTTGAATCAGATTATTGGATACCTCGCCGAGCGCAATCCGCCGGCGGCGATCGCGGGCAAACGCTTTCGGATTTATTACGCGACGCAGACCGGCACGCGGCCGTTTCGCATCAAGCTATTCTGCAATCGCGAGGAAAAGCTCTCGGAGCAATATCGTCGCTATCTCGAGGCCGGGATTGTGGAGGAGTTCGATTTGAAGGGATGTCCGATCTATTTCGATCTCGTCGGAAAACAGAAGGACGAGACGCGTGGCAGCCGCGGCGGTGGTGGTGCGTCGGCCGAGCATCGCGCGAAATGGGAAATCGCGGAAGACAAGGGTGGACGCAGTGAGTTGGCGGAAGATTGAAGGCGGGGGTGGGTGGGTGAGGGCGAATCGTTGAAGAGTGAAGCGAGCGCGCTGGGTGATTAGAGCGCTTTGATCCAAGGGCGAATCGCGTGCGGGAACTCAGGCCGGCTCGGAGAGCCAGCCCCACCTCAGAAGTTGCAGCGAACGCGCGTGCGGTTGCGGCGCAATTAACTTCAGATCCCGAACTCCAAACCTCCCGCTTCTTTCAGCGCCGGCCGCGGCGTTGTCGATACTCGTCGCCGCTCATGATGGCGGCGCGGATATCGCGTTCAGTATAGCCGCGTTCGCGCATCAACCGTTCGTAATTTGCATAGCCCGCAGGATCCGGATCGCGACCGAGCAGGTCACGGTAGGCGCGTGTAATGGCGGCGTGGATATGATTGCCCCGGCCCTCGACGCTGCGGCGCAGGTCGTCGCGAATCTGGCCCTGCGTCCAGCCGTCGCGCCATTTGGCGCGGTAGTGCGCGAGGCCGGCCGGATCGGGATCGCGCCCGAGGACCTCGCGGTAAGCGCGCGCGATCGCGGCGTTGGCATCGGTGCCGCGCGCCTCCTCACTGCGCTGGAGTTGCGCAATCATACGGCTCTCGTTCCAGCCTTCGTGAATAATACGGTTCCGATATAGACGCAGGCCATCCGGATCGGCGGGACGATTGAGCACCTGCCGATACGCGCGGTGGATCGCGGCATCGACCGCCCGTATATCAAGCGGTCGCACGTGTCGGATCGGGGGAGGCGGGGAACGGGGGACGACCACCACCGTGGTTGGCGGCTCTTCATAACGTGTGACGGCGGGAGGCTGCGGAGGCGCGGCCGGCCGGGTGCCGGCGACCGAGACCGATGCGATGGCGCGATCCCACGTGGCCCCGCTGCCGCGCATCTCGCCATACAGGTCGGCAATACTGCGGGTGACTTCCAGCCGCTCTCCCTGGAAACCAATCGCGCTGTAGACAATCGTCCGGGCGTCACCTTCGACCTTGATCGATGAGATCGCGAAGACCCATGGCTTGCGGCTCGGCCTCGTCATCTGGCTGAGGTCGGCGACGTTTGCGCCGGCCTCGACGGTGAGGGCTTCGCCCCGGAAGTTCGGCTCCGTATAGAATGTCACATGGTTCGGGCTGACCGGCGCCTGCGCGCGAGCTGACGGGACGCCGGGTGCGGCCAGAACGATACTCGCGATCGCGAGAAAGACATTAATGGGAGTCCGGCAGCGCATGAAGGTGATTACTGCGACGACGGTGAGTCCGTGGAGAATTTGGACGGGTTCCCCGATTTCGGTCAGCCGCGGCGGCCTTTGAACGTGAGCTCGGCGATGCCGCTCTTGTCGAGGTCTCCGAGAGCGAGAGCGACCATTCGCTCGTACTGTAGCTTGGTGGCGGAGGCCAGGGGCAGGTGGAGTCCGGCCTGCGCGCCCAAGGTCCACGCGATACCGGAATCTTTTGCGGCATGCGCTGCCGAGAAGAAGCACGAGTGGTCGCGATTTTGCATATCCTCGCCGTCGGTTTTCAGCACCTGGGAATTGGCGCCGGTCTGGGCAAAGACTTCCCGCAGCATATTCAAATCGAGCCCGAGCGCGGCCCCCAGGCCGAGGCCCTCGGCCAGGCCCGCGGTGTTGATATTCATGACCATATTGACGAGCGCCTTGACCTGCGCCGCCTGGCCGGTCCCGCCGATATAGCGCAGTGCGCTGCTGAGCTTCTCGAGGATCGGCTGCACGCGGTCGAAGCTCGTGCGGTCGCCACCGCACATCAAATAGAGCGTGCCGTTGCGGGCCTGCGGAATCGAAGAGGCCATGCAACCTTCGAGGGTGACGGCGCCCGCGGACTTCGCGCGGCGTTCCACTTCAACGTGCGTCGCAGGCGAAATCGTCGCGCAGTTGATGAAGATTTTTCCCTGCGCGCCAGACAACAGGGTGTCGCCGGAGGTGGAGAATACGGCGAGCTGCGCAGCATCGTCCGTGACCACGGTGAAAATCACCTCGGCGGCGGCCGTGACCTCGGCGAGGCGCGTTGCGTGAGTGGCGCCGAGCTCCCCGGCGAGGGAGGCAGCAGACGGTGCATGCACGTCGTAGACTGCGGTGATGCGATAGCCGCAATCTTTCAAGCGGCGCGCCATATTGGCGCCCATGCGGCCGACTCCGACGAAGGCAATTGTTTCAGACACGGTAGGTTTTGGGACGAGGGTTGCGGTGGAAATATTCAGGGAAATACAGCGCGCGGCGCGACCCGGCGTTTCATTAAAGCCGCGGAGCTGCCGAGACACGTGGGTCAGCGGGCGAAGAAGGGATTATGATGTTTCTCCTGCAAAAGCGTGGTGAGCGGGCCGTGTCCGCAGGCGAGCACGGTGTCGCGCGGCAGCGTGAAAATCTTTTGCTTGGTGTTCCGATATTGCTCGGCGAAATGCGTGGCGCTACCGCCCATCGAGCTGGCGAAGACCGAGTCGCCGACGACCGCCACCGGCCAGCTGAGGCCCGAGATGAAGTACGTCGTCATGCCGGGAGAATGCCCGAATGTGAAAAGCGTTTTTACGGAGAGCGCGCCAATGTGGAAGTGGACGTTTTCCTTGAACGTCTTGGCGCCCGGAAAATCCACGGGTTCCAACTCGCTGGCCCAAACTTCTGCTTTCGTCTCGTGAGCGAGTCGCGGGAGATCCGCAATGTGATCCGGATGCGTATGGGTAACGAAAATATTGCGCAACGTGAGTCCCTCGGCGCGGATCACGTCGAGCATGCTCTCACAGGTTGCTCCTGTATCGAAGGCGGCGGCGACCTTGGCGCGAGCGTCCCATATGAGATAGCTGTTCACCGTCATGTCGTGATACGGCGTGTTGAACATCACGAAGCCTTTCGGGAAGTCGGGGAGTTGTGGATACCAGCGTTTATGCGCGAGCGTTTCGAGGGCATCGGGCGACAAGCTAAGGTGACGCGCAACACGTCGTAGTACGACGTCGATCGGTTTGCCGTTCTTGATTGCCGCGAGATCCTCGAGCGACACCTCCGCGCGCTGCGCGAGTTCGGCGTCGGAAATGTTCAGCCCGCGCTGGGCCTTATTGATCACGTCGTTGAAATTGTCTTCGAGCGGTATGCGAGCCATGCGGATCAATAAAGCCGGCGTGGGATTCGCGGCAAGTATCGTGTCGTAAACCGGTTCAGGCCCGACCCCGTCGTGATGGCTGAATCGAGGACTCGTTGCGGTCGAACCACAGGTGTTTACCAGGTTGCTTCGCCCGACGATTTGGCGGCGGGTGGCCCGGCTTGGCGTGGGGACCTGGCCAATAACAAAGCGGAAGGCGCCGCGGACGAGGCAGCCGTCAATTTGGAGCTTTCACCCCGGCGCCGGCGTGTGATTGGCTGGCGGCTATTTCCTCATGAGCACTCCCTCCGAATATCTGACATCTCTTTATTCTCTCAGCGGCAAAGTCGCTGTGGTCATCGGTGGTACCGGTGAACTATGCGGTGCGATGGCCGAGGGCCTGGCCGGTGCGGGCGCCGAGGTCGTGCTGGTCGGCCGCAATGAGGAGAAGGCGAAACCCCGGATCGAACGGATTGTGGCGGCGGGCGGAAAAGGCTATTTCGTGTCGGCCGAAGCGAGCGAGAAAGCACCATTACAGCAACTGCTCGACACGGTGTTACAACGATCGGGACGCGTCGATATCGTGGTGAACGGCGCGGGCGTTAACTCTGCGACGCCGTTCTTCGATATTCCGGAAGAGGAGTTCGAGCGAATCGTGAAAATCAATCTCAAGGGCGTGTTCCTGGGCTGTCAGATTTTTGGCAAGTATCTCGTGGATCGTGGCGAAGGCGGTGCGATCATCAATCTAGGCTCGATGTCGGGTATTGTGCCGTTGTCGCGTGTATTCACGTATTCCGCCACCAAAGCGGCGGTGCATAATCTCTCGAAAAATCTCGCCCGGGAATGGGCGCCGCAGCGCGTCCGCGTAAACACCATCGTGCCCGGGTTTTTTCCGGCGGAGCAGAACCGGAAAATCCTGTCTCCAGAACGTGTGGCTTCGATTATGGGGCATACACCAATGAAGCGATTCGGCGATGCGCGGGAGCTGGTGGGGGCAACGCTGTTATTGGCGAGTGATAGCGCGGGCGGATTTATTACCGGCGCCGAAATCGTCGTCGATGGCGGCTATCATGCGATGACGATTTGAATATTTCCTGTAGCAACCCGCCGGGCACAATATGCAATATGCGGCTTGCTATAGCGCGGAGATTGTTGCAACGTTCCGTTCCATGGTCACTGATAAACTAAAAGAACTCGAGGCCGCGCGGGCGAAACTCGCCAGCCTGGAACAATCAATCGAGAGCGAGCGCAACAAGGAGCTTGCTCTGTTGCCCGCCAAATACGGTTACTCGTCGGCCGATGATTTCATCGATGCGGTGCGCAAGGCCGGCGGCAGCAGCACCGGTGCGGCCCGTCGTGGTCGTCCGGCAGGCCGTCGTGGTCGCCCCCCGGGTTCGGCGGCCGCGGCTGCGCCTGCAGCTCCGGCCAAAAGCACAGGTGGCCGCAAGCGCCGCACCCGCGCCGTCATCACCGATGAGACTCGTGGTCAGGTAAAGAAGATGGTCGAGAACGGCAAGACTGGCGCTGAAATCGCCAAATCGCTGGGGATCTCTCTGCCGAGCGTGCAGAATATCAAGAAGGCCCTTGGCCTCGTGAAGAACCGCTGAGCGACACACAACCCGCTCTGATATTTCGAGCCCCCGCTTGCGCGGGGGCTTTTTTTGTTTTGGCGAAAGATCGCGGGTCGTCGAACGTAGCCACTCCATGTCCGCACCATTCATTCAGGCCAATACCAATGGCCGCCTTCATTCGGCTTACGAACCGTCCGTCACGCCGCTCAATCGCGGATTTCTTTATGGTGATGCGATCTATGAAGTGTGGCGCACCTATCAGGACACGATTTTTGCGTGGGAGGAGCACTTCGCGCGGCTCGAGTCGTCGGCGCGCGCGCTGCACCTGGAGCTGTCGTTTACCCGGACGCAGATGCTCGAGGAAATAAAGCGAACGGTGGCCGCGTTTCGCGCCGCGACCTCGTTTACCGGCGATCTGTATATCCGTTTACAGGTTTCGCGTGGCGCGGGTTTAATCGGGCTCGATGTCGCGCTCGCGGACCGGGCGGAGTTTGTCCTGCTCGTACAGCCTTGCCCCACCAATTCAGAGGCCGTGATGCAGCATGGCATGAAATTATCGATCGCCCGGTCGCTGCGGCGCAATCCGATCGAGAGCCTGAGTCCCGCGTGGAAGACCGGCAATTATCTCAATAATATCCTTGGTCTGCGCGAAGCCCGCGCGCGCGGCGCGGATGATGTAGTGATGCTCAACCTGCGCGGGGAACTCACCGAAGCCGCAACCTCGAACATCGCCTTCGTGCGCGACGGCGCAGTCATCACCCCGCGTCTCGACGCCGGTATCCTTGAAGGCATTACGCGAGGAATCCTACTGCGCCGAGTCGCCCCGTCGGTCGGTGTGCGGGTGAACGAGGCGAGCCTGCAACCGTCGGACCTGGCCACGATGAGCGAATGCTTTCTGCTCTCATCGACGAAGGATATCACGCCCGTGGGTGAGATCGACGATCTGCGTTTCACCGTGGGAGTCGGAACGGTGAGCGCAAAACTGAAGGACGCCTTCGCAGGTTACGCGCGCCAGTCGGCGGCGGCGCATCCGGAGCTGCGCGTGTAGCACGGGTGGGGGCCCCGTAGCCGGGGATCTCGTTCGCTTCGTTAATACCGCCGCATGCCGGGCTCGATTTGCTCGGCCCAGGCATCGATGCCGCCGGCAATATTCGAAACCGCTTCGAAGCCTCTCGCACGGAGGAACTCGGTCACCCGGCGGCTGCGGCCGCCGGCGTGACAAAGGATAAGGAGGTGCTTGTCCTTGGGCAGGGTCTCCAGGTGTTCGGGAATCTGTCGCATGGGTACATGCTGCGCTCCTTCGACTTTGCAGATATCGATCTCGAAGGACTCGCGCACGTCCACGATGACGACACGATCGGGTGCCGACGCCCTCAATTGGCTGGCTTCCGACACGGTGATTTCGAGTGGGTAATCGGCGTCGGGCATGGTGGAGCAGCGTGGCGGAAGCCGGAGAGACAGAGCCTGAAGCCGGTGGGTCGCAATTGAAATTGCTCCGGGCCGCGTCCGGTCGCGGAATACGCGGGTGCGTTTCCTCGGAATCGATTATGGCGCCCGCCGCATCGGGCTGAGCTTCGGCGATGAGCTTGGCGTGGCCACGCCGCTGCCGGCACTCGTCGATGCGGACGAAGCCAAACGCTGGAGCGGATTGCTCGCCGTCGTGGCGCAACGGAGGATCACCGAGCTGGTCCTAGGGTATCCACTTAACATGGACGGGACGGTCGGTTTCAAGGCGAAGGAGGTCGATGCGTTCGCGGCCCGCCTGCGCGCGGAGGTGAAGCTGCCGGTCCATCTGGTCGATGAACGGCTCACGAGCTACGAGGCGGAATCGACGATCGCGAAATCCAAGCGGCGCGATGTGCGGGCGAGCGGCATCATCGACTCGCGGGCGGCGACATTGATCCTGCAGGATTATTTGAACCAGCAATTCGGGCTGCCGCCACCACCGGACGAGGCGGATGCACACACGTGAAACACGTGGCATCGAAGGACGCTGTCCGCCTCCGGAGCGAACCGCAGAAAATGGAAACCGCCACGCGTCGCTGGAAATGTACGTGTGCTTACGACGGCACGAACTTTGCCGGCTGGCAGAGCCAGGTGGGCGGCACCGCGATTCAGGATGTGATCGAGGCGCGGCTGGCGGTGATCTTCAAAAGACCAGTGCGAATTCATGGCAGTGGCCGGACGGATGCGGGGGTGCACGCACGCGAGCAGACCTTTCATTTCGATGCGGAGTGGCGTCACGAACCGGCGAAACTCGAGGCCGCCTTGCGCGCGGGTTTGCCACCCGCGATCCAGGTGCGGTCTGTACGCGCGGTGTCGTCAACGTTTCATGCGCGGTTCAGCGCGACAGGGAAACGCTATGAGTATTTTGTACAGCTGGGCGACGCGGATCCCTTCATGCGGCCTTATTGCTGGGCGGTATTTCGGCCGCTCGACGTGGATGCGATGCAGCGCGCGGCGGAAATACTGCGTGGCACGCATGACTTCCGGGCTTTCACGGCGTTGAATGGCCCGGAGCGTGAAGACACGGTCCGCTTACTCCGCCGACTGGACGTGACGCGAAGCGGGAAACGCGTACGAATCACGGCGGAGGCGAACGGGTTTCTATATAAGATGGTGCGCAGCCTGGCGGGGGTGCTCGTGGCCGTGGGGGAAGGCCGATTGAGCCTCGCGCAGGTGCGCACGATTCTCGAATTGCGCAAGCGGACGCCGCTCGTGCAAACGGCGCCGCCGCAAGGGTTGTTTCTTGCGAAAGTATTCTACGGGAAAAGCCCGCGAGCGGCCGCAGTATCCTGACGCAATGATCTCCGTGGAAAAAATTCTGCACGGGCTGAGCGACGTAATCTTTCCGCCCTCGTGCGTGAGTTGTCGTGCGATCGTGGATACGGAAGGGGAAACGACGACCGGGGAGCCGCATCGTTTCCGGCATCTCTGTGTCGGGTGTGCGCGACAGTTGGAGTTCGTGCGGCCGCCGCATTGCACGACGTGCGGTCATCCTTTTTTCGGGGCTGTGGAAGGCGAGCGGATGTGCATCAAATGCGAAGGGCTCGATCCGGCATTCCGCGAGGGACGGACGGCGGTGTTGTTCAAGGGCCCGGCGCGGGCGCTCGTGATCGAGCTGAAATATCATCGCGGATTGCACGTGCTCGCGGACATGGCCGAAGTGTTTCGCCGGACGCCGCATGTGCTTGAGCGGGTGCGGGGTGCGGTTCTGGTGCCGGTGCCCCTGCATCCGCGCAAGGCGCGCGAGCGCGGCTACAATCAGGCGGCGCTGCTCGCGGAAACGCTGGCCCACGTGGTCGGCGGGGACGCGCGGGTGGACACACTTTTGACGCGGGTTGTCGATACTGAAACACAGACGGCATTCGATCGCCGAACGCGCATCGCCAACCTGAAAAATGCCTTTGCACTCGCTCCGGGTGCGGACATTAATCCCGCGCTTCATTATCTCCTGGTTGACGATGTCTTCACGACTGGTTCCACGCTCAATAGTTGTGCTCGCGCGCTTCGCCGTGCGGGTTCGTTGAGCCTCGACGTCGTCACGTTTGGTCACGGCTGACACCATGCATTTCGACAAACCGACCTATACGGTCCGCAAGGCCCGCAAGAAGGACATCCCGAAGGGCCTTTACACGAAGGATCCCGCTTCGGGAGACATCGTTTTCAACAAGGAGGTCGAGGACAACCAGATGGTGGTGCCGAAGAGCGGCCACCATTTCCCGATCGGCGCGCGGGCGCGGATCGCGCGCTTGTTCGACGACGGAACCTTCGTCGAAAGCGACGCGGAAGTGAAATCGAGCGATCCCCTGGGCTTCGTCGATTCGCAGCCTTATCCGGAACGGATCAAGCGTTACGAAAGAGAGAGCGGATTGCCGGAGGCGGTGGTGTGCGGAGTGGGCAAAATCCACAGCATCGAAGTATCGGTGGCGGTGATGGATTTTCGATTCTGCGGTGGCGCCATGGGCGCTGCGGCGGGCGAGAAGATCACGCGCGCAGTGGAGACGGCGCTGAAGCGCAAGATCCCCTGCATCATCTTCAGCGCTTCGGGTGGCGCGCGGATGCAGGAAGGCATCTACTCGCTGATGCAGATGGCCAAAACGAGCGCCGCGCTGGGCCGGCTTTCACGTGCCGGGCTGCCCTTCATCTCGGTGTTGACGCATCCGACGATGGGCGGCGTGACGGCGAGCTTTGCCACACTCGGCGATGTGATTCTCGCGGAGCCGGGGGCGCTGGTGGGGTTTGCCGGGGCGCGCGTGATCAAAGACACGACGAAGCAAACCTTGCCGCCGGGATTTCAGACGGCGGAGTTTTTGCTCAAGCACGGCCTGATCGACCAGATCGTGAGCCGGCTGGAACTGCGCGAACGCATCGCGGACCTGCTGGCCGCGCTTTACCTGCGCAAAAAGCTGCCCGCGCAGGCGAGCTCCTGAGACGCGAGGCGGCGTGGCTGCGATGGTCCACGGCGACATGGCCGATTATGCGGCGGTGGCGGATTATCTCTTCGCGCTGAAAGCGCGCGGAGGGAAGTTCGGCATCGACCGGATGGCGGCGCTCGCGGTCGCGCTCGGACATCCGGAGCGGCAGGTGCCGTGTATCCACATTGCGGGGACGAACGGCAAAGGCTCGGTCGGCGCGATGCTGGATGCAATCCTTCACGCGGCGGGCTGGCACACCGGACTTTATACTTCGCCGCACCTGGTGAAACTGGGCGAGCGCGTGCAGGTGGACCGTCGCATCCTCAGCGAGCAGGAAATCGTGGACTATGTACGCGAATTGCGGCCGATCGCGGAACGGCTCGGCGAAGTCGACGCGGATGACCAGCCGAGCTTTTTCGAGTTCATGACGGGCATGGCCTTCCTGCAGTTTGCGCGCAAGAGATGCGATATTTCCGTGATCGAGGTCGGACTCGGCGGACGGCTCGATGCGACGAATATCGTGACGCCGGAGATCAGCGTCATCACCTCGATCGGGATGGATCACTGCGAATTTCTCGGTCACGAACTCGGAGGTATCGCGGCAGAGAAAGCGGGCATCATCAAAGCCGGCCGCCCCGTCGTGATCGGCCGGATGCCGGAGAAAGCGGAGACGACGATCCGGTCAATCGCGGCGGACCGCGGCGCGCGCGTGATTTCGGTCGCGAGTGAGTTCGGCGACGAGATCAATGCCTATCCGCACACGAATCTCGAGGGCGATTACCAGCGCTGGAATGCGGCGACGGCGACGCTCGTCGCTCGCACGCTAGCACCGCGCTGGAACATCACGCCAGCGGCGATCACGCGCGGCCTCGAGCAGGTCGACTGGCCCGGGCGCTGGCAACGCGTGCAGATTGGCGGGCGTCTGGCGATGTTGGATGCGTCGCACAATCCGGAAGGCGCGCAGGTGCTCGACTCGAATCTGGCGCACCTCGTCGCCGAGACGGGGCGCGCACCGGTGGTGATCACGGGCGTGCTCGGTGCGGCGCGAGCGCAGCCCTTGCTCGAAACGATCGCGCGTCATGCACGTGAGATTCACCTCGTGATTCCGCAGCAGGCGAGGGCGTGCGGCTATGCGGAGCTCGAGGGGCTGATCCCGGCGAGCTTTCGCGGTCGGGTCGTGCGCGCGACGGTGGAGGAGCTCTTTCCGCGTGCGGACGTTTGCACCGCAGGCGGGGCGGACGACGTGATTGTGGTCACCGGATCGGTTTATCTGCTGGGCGAAGTCATGGCCCGGCTCGATCCGGCGCGCGGGAAAGGCGAGGGGCGCTTGCAGGATTTTTGAAGCGGGGGTGAAGACTCGACTGTGGGTGGGGCTCCGCTCTCCGAGCGGGCCTGGGTTTCAGGAAAGGGAAGCGAAGCGACGGGAAGGCCGATTCGCTGGCTAGAAATCAGGCCGGCTCGGAGAGCCAGCCCCACCTGCGGTTCCAAGCTACGCCAGCTTCACCAGCTCGGGCGTGGCGGGAACATCCTTGATGATTTGTGACGGCTCGGGACCGACGCCGAGGTAACGCAGATTCGGAAGCTTATCGACGGCGGGGTGAGTCTGGCCTTCGAACGCGATGTCGAGGAGGCTGCGCATCATCGCGCCGACGTAGCGCTGGGCGTTGACCGGGAGATCGAAGAACCGTCGGACCTGCGAAACGTCTTCGGACCAGCCGGGATGTTTCGTGTAGATCGGGCGCAGCGTTTTTCGAACCGCTTCGTTGCGCGGCACGTGCAGGTAGCGTTTGCCGTCGGCGGATTCGTAGCCAACGCAAATCTGCAAATCGCCGCGCCATTCGCCCGAGTGCGTGAGCGCGTCGAGTTTGTTGATCATTACGTCCTGAAATCCGCCGTAGCGAAGCGCGTCGCCTTTTTCGACGGCGTCATACCAGCCGACCATGCGCTGACGACCGGTGCTCGTGCCGAACTCGATCTGCTTGAGCTTGGCGGCGAGCGGATGCGCATCGTCCATCTGCGTGAGAAACGTGTGCGTGCCGACCTTAGTGTCGTAGGCCTTCGCTACGCCGAACGTGTGTATCCGTTGTACGGGTATGCCGGCGCTCTCGAAGAATTCGGGCGTGAACGTGTGCGACGCGGTGACGTTGGGCGAGAACCCGTGGCGTTTGTCGAGCCAGTAGGCCTGGCCGAATTCACCGACGATGGTGCGGCCGGCGGCGATCTCGCGGAGCACGAGCTCGCGAACCTCGCCGATGTTTCTCGCGAGGGCGGTGCCCGCTTCCCAGTACGCTGCGGTGAGCGCATCGAGATCGAGCGTGAACGGCGCCGCGCCGCGGAAACGCGTGAAGTCGAATTCATCCTTGCTGAAGACGCCGAGCTCGATCGCTTCGGCATTCGCGCGCTGCTCGGCAGCGGTGAGTTTTTCGAAGAACGAAGACCAGGAGGATTCGCTCACACGGCAGACGTGCTGAATCGTGCGGCAGGCGCGCTCGGCGCGTTGCGCGAGCTTGCGGGCGAAGAAATTCGGACCGGCGAGGAAATCGGAGAAATAGATCTGCTGCTGCCCGACCTCGTCGAGGTAGGCCGGCGTGATGCCGCGGCCGGTGGAGCCGCGGGGCTCCTCGGCGAGGACGTTCACGCGGTAATCTTCCCACGCGAGATCGAGCAGCCGGTGCGTGACATCCGACACGTGCGTGCGCTCGTCGATGAGCAGGCGCGAGAGGACGGCGTGACCCTTTTTCTCGAGCGGCTTCGTCTCCCACCAGATCTTGCGCGGGTCGGCGACGACGCCGCTGCCGATGCAGAGATGGGCGGCGTCGCGCACGACGACTCCGGCGGGGAGGAGGTTGAGCTTGATGCCGCCGGCGGTGTGGCCGGAGTTCGCGCCGCCGTTCACCTTGAGCACCACGGAAACGGGCGCGCTGGTGCCGCGGAGCTCGTCGGCGACCTCGGGAATCAGACGGCCTTTGCCTTCGTCGCCGAGAGAAATGCCGACATCGGCGATGAGCTGGCTGGAGAAAGGGAGCAGGGACATGGTTGCGTGAATGGGCAACCGAAGCCGGTCGGCGCGTGGCACCGAACACCCCTGTTGCCGCGAAGTGAAAACGCGACGCGTCGCCCCAGCGCAAACAGAAAAGCGGCGGGGCGTATCAGCGGTGCGCTGAGATCGGGGGCGACTGCCCTCAGCGTGCCTTGCGCTTGTGCAGCACCAGCCAGTTCCCGTCAGGGTCCGCGACGACAACCATCCAGCAGCCGGGACTTTCACGCGGCTCCCAAATGAATTTCACACCGGCTTCACGCAGCTTTTTCACCGCATCCTCGAAATCATCGACCTCGAGCGCGGCGGCGGTTCCGGCGGGGTGCGGCGGCCAGTCCTTGCCGCCGCCGGAGATCAGCGCGAGGCAGCCGGGGCCGATGTCGTATTCCACCCACTGTTCCTCGCCATCGGGCTGGCCGAAGCCGCGGGATTTTTGCAGGCCGAGCACGCCTTCGTAGAAACTCTTGGCGCGCTTCATGTCGGTGACGGAGTAGCCAGTGAATGCGATTTCGAGGACTTTCATAGGAATGAGGATGACGGTGGAATTGGACCGTGCACGGACCCACCCGTTCACGGCCATGCCGGTCTCTTTTCAGCGCGGAGCGCACTCGTGGAATCCGGTGGAAGAATAGTTGAGAGTCTCGCGCGCGTGGATTCGCTCGCTGGTGTGATGAGTCATCCGTCGCGCCAGAATTCCAAGGTTCGCCGCCCGCGTATCAGCGTCGGCATCGGCAGTTGGACCGATGCGGAATATACGCCGCTGGTTTTCCCCAAAGGCGTGAAGTCAGACGAGCGGTTGAAGGTCTATGCGACGCGGTTCGACCACGTCGAAGTCAACTCGAGCTATCACGCATTTCCGCGCCGTGCTTGGGTGGAGAACTGGGCGAAGCAGACGCCGGAGGGATTCGTTTTCGATTTCAAGCTGCACAAGCGTTTCTCGGAGAATCCGGCCGCGTCGGCGGGCGACGAAGCACTCGTTTCTCAGCTCCTGGCGACGGCGCAACCGCTCATCGACGCGAAGAAACTGGGGGCGTTTTTTCTCATCATGCCGCCGAGTTTTGTGCCGGGGCGCCGGCACCTGGAAGAGCTCGATGGGGTGGCGGAGAAACTCCAGCCACACCTGCTCGCGGTCGAGCTGCGCCACCGCGGCTGGATGGAGGCGGAGCAGCGCGAGCAAACCCTGGATTACTTTCGCGCGCGGAAGCTCGTCTGGATCGCGGTCGACATGCCGCGGGTCGAGGGCTCGACGATCATGCCGCCGGTGGATGAAGTAACGAATCCGCGGCTCGCTTATTTGCGACTGCACGGGCGTCGCAACGACTGGCCGAAGTTGAAAACCGCCGAGGAGCGCCACACCTACGAGTATCCTGCGGACGAGCTGAAGGAAATCGCGGCGCGCGTGCGCGTGCTGGCAGAAAAGGCGGACGAAGTACACGTCGTCGCAAACAACCACGCGGAGGATTTCGCGCCGAAAGCCGCACTGGCGTTGCAGCGGCTGCTTGGTCTGGAACGCGAGCGCGAGCGGGAGAGTATCGGTGGCGCGGATGCGGGCGACCTGCTGCCGGGTTTCTGAAGAGGGTGATTGCCCGCCTGGGAACTCCCGACTCAGGCGCTGCTCGTGCGCGTGGAGACTTCGATGACGTCGTGCGGCGCGGCTTCTTTCTGACCGGCGGGCGAGACGCGGATGTAGCGGGCTTTGGCGCGCAGCTCGGGGAGGTTGGCGGCGCCGAGATAACCCATGCCGCTTTGCACGCCGCCGATGAGGTTTGCGAGGACGTCGTCGACGGAGCCGGAGACTTCCTTCAGCGCTTCAATGCCCTCGGCGGCGACCTTGCGGGTCGTATCCGCTTTGTCATGACCGTAACGCGCCGCGCTGCCGGCCTTCATCGCGGCGTGGCTGCCCATGCCGCGATATTGTTTATAGACTTTGCCGTTGATCTCGAGGATCTCGCCGGGCGCTTCGCGGCAGCCGGCGAGAAGGCCGCCGAGGATGACGGCGTCGGCGAGCGTGAGCGCTTTCACGATGTCACCGCTCTTCGTGATGCCACCGTCGGCGATGAGTTTGACACCGGTTTTCTTGGCAATGCTGCCGGACACGTGCAAGGCGGTGAGCTGCGGGATCCCGACTCCGGCGACGATGCGCGTGGTGCAAATGGAGCCGGGGCCCTGGCCGATCTTGATGGCGTTGGCGCCGCAGCCGGCGAGGAAGGCGACGCCGCTCGCGCTGGTGACGTTGCCGGCGATGATCGTGAGATCCTTGAACGCGCCGCGGACGAGCTTCACGACGTCGCCGACGCCGGCGGTGTGTCCATGCGCCGTGGATACGGCGACGCAATCGACGTGTTCGTCGACGAGGTTGCTCACGTGCTCGATGATTTTTTCGCGGTCGAGCGAGCCGTCGGGCTTGCGGACCGGTGAGAGGGCGGCGCCGACGACGAGGCGGAAATCCTGATCGCGGGCGGGCTTGCGACGGGATTTCTGCTCGGACGTGATGCGCTCGACATCGGAGGCGGTGATGAGCCCGCGGAGGCGATCGGCGTCGTCGACCACGAGCATTTTGTTGATGCCGACGTGTTCGCTGAAGAAGCGGTCGGCGGCCTTGATGGGATCGCGTGCGACGGAGCGTTGCTTCTCGGTGATGAGCTGCGCGCGGGGCGTCATCACATCGGAGACTCGCTTCGCTTTGTAGCGGTCCTTGACGACGTTGCCGGAGAGAAGGCCGACGAGTTTGTCGTCCTGGTCGATAACGGGAAACGTAGAGAACGCGAAACGCTTGGACTCGATGAGGGCGAGGAGATCGCCGATGAGTTGGTCCGGGCCGATCGTGATCGGATCCTGGATGAGGCCGTGGATGTGACGCTTCACGCGCGCGACTTCCTTCACCTGATCCTTCGGCGTCATATTATAATGGATGAGGCCGAGGCCGCCGTTGAGGGCCATGGCGATGGCCATGCGCGACTCGGTGACGGTGTCCATGTCGGACGAGATGACGGGAATCTGGAGCTTGAGCGCGTCGCTCAGGATGGAGGATGTGTCGGCATCCTTCGGCAAAATCTCCGAGTAGAGCGTGGCGAGCGACACGTCGTCAAACGTGAGCGCCATGGGCAGATTGGCGCGGAAGAACGCGTCGGCTGGCAGGTAGAAATCAGCGTCGATTCCGGCAGTGGCGCTGGTGTGAGTCGTGGCAACCTTCGTCATGAGTTGCCATGAACGGAGTAGGCGCGGCCCGGCGAAGGGCAAGGCTGAAGACGGGATTGAGGGGAGGCGGAGACGGAGAGGGGGAGGCGGAGACGGCGGTTCGGTACGAACATGCGGATTCTGTCTCGTAGGCTGGCTCGTGGTCTACAATTTCGAAACCCAAGACCATTAGCTGGCGGGCGGGGAACGCTTCCGTAATTGCTCAGTTGCGCCTTTCTCTCTGTCTTCCGGTTTCTCGGTCATCTCTCCGTCGTTCTCTCGTGCGTTATCGGTTTCAATTCAGGCGTTATCGGCTGCCGTTTCGTGCGGTGGTGCGGACGGCGCATGGGCCTTGGACCGAACGCGAGGGGTTGTTGGTGCGACTGGAGGACGTGTCGGAAGGCGGAAGCGGTCGCGTGGGTTTCGGCGAGGCGGCGACGATTCCGTGGTTTGGGACGGAGACGGTCGACGAGGACGAAGCGGCCGCGCGCACGCTCGGGGAATGGCTCGAGACGAGTGCGTTCGAGGCGGTGCCGGAGAGATGCGGGTGTTTGCGAAATGCGCTCGTGGCGGCGCAGAAGGATTTGGGACTGGGTGAAGAGGTGGAGCGTGAGCAGCGGCCGGAGGAGGAACAACGTGTGAGCGGCACGGCGCCGTATCTGCCGGTCGCGGCGTTGCTGCCGGCGGGCCGGGCGGCGCTGGCGGTGATTCCGCCGCGCGCGGAGCTGGGGTTTCGCATTTTCAAATGGAAGGTGGGCGTCGGCGACGTGGCCGATGAGCTCTCGTTGCTGGACGATGTATGCGCGGGGTTGCCGTCGGGCTCGAAGTTGCGGCTCGATGCGAATGGTGCCTGGGATCGGCGGCGGGCGGAGCGGTGGCTGGAACGCTGTGCCGAACGGCCGGTGGAATTCGTGGAGCAGCCGTGCTCCGCGGGGCCACCGCAGGACGCAGCGCGGCGGCGGAAGGAAGACGATGTATTACTTGGGCTCGCAGGGGATTTTCCGACGCCGATTGCGTTGGACGAGTCGCTGATCGGAGAAGGTGACATCGAGCGCTGGCTTGGCGTCGGGTGGCCCGGCCTTTTCGTCGTGAAGCCGGCGCTGCTGGGCGATGTGGAGGGCGCGCTGGCGCGGCTGGCGAAGGCGAAAGCGGCCGTGGTGTTTTCCTCGGCGCTCGAGACGGCGATCGGGGCGCGGGCGGCGTTGCGGGCGGCATTTGCCTGGCGCGGCGAAACGGATTCGACGGGCGCACCGCAGGCGCGAGCGCTGGGCTTCGGCGTGTGGCCGCTGTTTGCGGACGCGCGCTACGATGGGTTTTATCCGGCGCCGTTTATTCGACGCGACGACGTGGAGCGGATCGATGCGGAGACCTTATGGACCGCGCTGAATTAGCACGGAGGTTGGGCGCGCCAGTCGCGCTCGGAGAAACGGCGACGGGCCCGCACGTGATCGAGGAACGCGAACCGGAGCGATTCATGGCGGCGTTCGTAGCGGCGGTCGCGGCGGGCGGAGACGTGTTTCTTGCGGACCCCGCGTGGGGACCGGGCGAGCGCGCGCAGATGCAGGCGTTGCTCGAAATGGAAAAGCGCGGGCAGCCGGGGGCGAGCTCGCGCGGCTGGCTGATGATTCCGAGCGGCGGCACGAGCGGGCGGCTGAAATTTGCGCGGCATGACGAGGAAACGATCGGCGCGGCGGTCCGCGGGTTCGCGGAGCATTTTGGCATCGGGCGGGTGAACGCGATTGGCGTGTTGCCGCTGCATCACGTGAGCGGGTTGATGGCGTGGATGCGTTGTGTGCTGACGGGAGGCGGATTTCGCCCCTGGGCGTGGAAGGCGCTTGAAGCGGGCGCGACGCCGGCACTGCCAGCCGATGGAGACACGGTGATTTCGCTGGTGCCAACGCAACTGCAGCGGCTGCTCACATCGGCCGGGACGGTGGCGTGGTTGCGGAGCTTTCGCGTGATTTTTGTGGGCGGCGGGCCGGTTTGGAGTGAGCTCGCCGACGCTGCGAGTCGCGCGGGGCTGCCGCTTTCGCTTGGCTATGGGATGACAGAAACAGCGGCGATGGTGACGGCGTTGCGGCCGGAGGAATTTCTCGCTGGAGCGCGGAGCAGCGGAGCGCCCATGCCGCATGCGCACGTATCGATTGGCGGGGAGGGACGCGTGGCGGTCGGGGGCGCGTCATTGTTTCGTGGATACTTCCCGGAGTGGCGGGAAGAGCGCGAGTTCGCCACGGACGATTTGGGCCGGATCGACGAGCGCGGGCATCTGCACGTGAGTGGACGGCGCGACGCGACGATCATCACGGGCGGGAAAAAAGTACAGCCGGCGGAGGTGGAGGCGGCGTTGCGGGCGAGTGGTGAATTCGAGGATGTCGTAGTCGTGGGCGTGCCGGATGCGGAATGGGGCGAGATGGTCGTCGCGTGTTATCCGGGCGCGATGCGTGCGCCGCAGATCGAGCGCGCAGTGGCGAATCTGGCGGCGTGGCAGCGGCCGAAACGATTTGTGGCGATCGCGAACTGGCCGCGGACGGTGCAGGGAAAGGTGAATCGAGCAGCGCTGCGCGAAACGGTCGCGGACGAAGTGGGACGGGCGTAATGCTGATCTGATCCGATCGACTGAGGGCGGGAGAAGAACACGGGACTGAAGTCTCTCCCTGCCACTTTCTTGGTCATGCGGCAGGGCTGCGGATTTTTTCGTGTGTTTCGCGCGTTTCGTGGTCTCTTAGCGCTGTGACGAAAAACGAGATCGCCGACATTCTCACTGAGATCGGAACCTTGCTCGAGTTGAAGGGAGAGAATCCGTTCAAGGTGCGGGCCTACCAGAGCGGTGCGCGCGCGCTGGAGGCGATCGAGGAGGCGGATCTGGCGCGGCTGATCGCCGAAGGCGAGTTGCAGTCGGTGAAGGGCATCGGCGAAGCGCTCGGAAAAAAAATCGCGGAGCTCCACACGACCGGGAAACTCGAGTTCTACGAAAAGTTGAGGGCTTCGGTGGAGCCGGGACTAGTGGAAATGCTGCAAATTCCCGGGCTCGGTCCGAAAAAAATCCGTGCGTTGCGTGACAGGCTGAACATCGCGGACATCGCGGCGCTGACGCTGGCGTGCAACGACGGGCGCGTGGCGGAGCTCGATGGTTTTGGCGCGAAAACGCAGGAGAAGATTCTCGCGGGGATCAAGAACCGCGAAGCGTACGGCCGGCGGCATCTCTGGTGGGATGCGGCGGAAGTGGCCGAGCCAATCGTGAAAGGATTGCGAGCGCTGCCGCAGGTGCGACGCGCGGAAGCCGCGGGAAGCTTGCGCCGCGGAATGGAGACGGTGGGCGATCTCGATTTCATCGTCGCGGCTTCGGACGTCGCGCCGGTGGTGGACTGGTTTGTCGCGATGCCCGGGGTGAAGGAGGTGACGGCGAAAGGCGAAACGAAGGCGAGCGTGCGTTTCGAGAGCGGGCTGCAGGCGGACTTGCGCCTCGTGCCGGAGGAGCAGTTCGCATTTGCGCTCCATCATTTCACGGGCTCGAAAGATCACAACGTGCAGATGCGGCAGCGCGCGCTTGCGCGGGGATTGAGCCTGAGCGAGTGGGGGCTGGTGCCGGCGGAAGGCGAGGGGACGGTAAAGCAAAAAGCCGCGGCGGAGAAGACCGGACCTTCCGGTATCCAAACTTCGGTTACTGGAATCAAGACCGAGGCGGAGCTGTTCGCGGCGTTGGGGTTGCACTTCATTCCGCCCGAGTTGCGCGAAGGGCTCGGCGAAATCGAAGCGGCGGAAAAGAGCGAGTTGCCGCGGCTGGTCGAGCTCGGCGATTTGCGCGGGGCTTTTCACAATCACACGACGGCCTCCGACGGCAGGAACACGCTCGCGGAGATGGCCGCGGCGGCCGACGCGCTCGGCTGGGAATATCTCGGGATCGCCGACCACTCGAAATCGAGCGTGGTCGCCAACGGGCTTTCCGAGGAGCGGCTCTTGAAACAGGTGGAGGAGATTCGCGCGCTGAATGCGTCGCGACGGTTCAAGACGCATCTCTTCGCGGGGGTCGAGTGCGACATCCTGGCCGGCGGCGAACTCGACTTCGAAGACGCGGTGCTGGCGAAACTCGATTACGTGGTCGTTTCCGTGCACAATCTGTTTGCGCAGGACGAGGCGACGATGACGCGGCGGATCATCAAGGCGATCGAGCACCCCTGCACGATGATGTTGGGCCATGTCACGGGGCGGCTGTTGTTGCGGCGCGAGGCGTATCGCGTCGACGTCGCAAAGACGATCGATGCCGCGATCGCGAATGGCGTGATCATCGAGTTGAATGCGAGCCCATGGCGGCTCGACCTGGATTGGCGGCACTGGCGGAAGGCGGCGGGGCGCGGCTTGCTCTGCGCGATCAATCCCGATGCGCACGAGACGAGTGGCCTGATGCACGTGCGCGCAGGCGTGAATGCCGCCCGGAAAGGCGGGCTGACGCGCGAGCAAGTGTTCACGACCTGGCCGCTGCAGGAAGTGCAGGCGCATTTACGCACGCGGGTGGGAAAGATCGGCCTCGCGCGTCGCGCGTGAACACCCGCGGGCGCCCGACGATATTCGCTATTCGCGTTCTCCGGTTGCGAGTGCATGCATCGGAAAATCTCCTACGCTTGCGCCCCTCTTTGACGTCGTTTTCCCAACGTAACCGGCTATCCGACTTGAAACCCGCGAAGGGGTTTCTGCACGATCCGGAACATCTCGCGCCTCGAGCGCTCCCAGTGTCCTTTTCCTTTCTTACCATGATGCAATCAAGGCTCCGTCATCTCGTTCTCCCTGCGGTTCTACTGTTCGCCGGCGCATTCACCGCCCAGGGGGCCGAGGACTACTCGATCACGACCCTGGCAGGTGCGGCAAATGTGGTCACCGGCGCCGATGGCACGCCGGGTTCATTCAACAATCCCTATGGAGTCGCGCTCGATGCGGCGAAGAACGTCTACGTTACGGACACGTTGAATAACACGATTCGGAAGGTCACGCCGGGCGGCGTCGTGTCGACCCTCGCCGGCACCGCGGGGCAATTCGGCTCCACCGACGGCACCGGCAGCGCGGCGCGATTCAATTTTCCGGTGGGTATCGCGGTCGACGCAGCGGGCAACGTCTACGTCGGTGACGCGAAGAATTCCACGATTCGCAAGATCACCCCGGCGGGCGCGGTCACGACCTTTGCGGGCGCGCCGTTCATGTTTGGCGCGACGGACGGAGCGGGCAGCGCCGCGCGTTTTTTCCTGCCCTACGGGCTCGCGGTGGATGGCGCCGGAAATGTCTACGTGGCCGATAGCGGCAATCATCTGATCCGGAAAATCACACCGGACGGTGTGGTCTCGACGCTGGCCGGTTCCGCTCAGCAGGCCGGCCTGGTCGACGGCACGGGAGGGGCGGCGCGTTTCTCGGGTCCATTTGGCGTCGCCGTCGACGGCAGCGGCAACGTCTACGTCGCCGACAGCGGAAATAATGCGATTCGCAAAATCACGGCGGCGGGGGTCGTCACGACAGTAGCGGGATCCAGCGGTACGGCCGGAGCGGTGGATGGAGGGGTCAGCATCGCGCGTTTCAGTCAGCCGCGCGGTGTCGCGCTGGACGCGGCAGGAAATATTTTTGTCGCCGATTACGATAACAGCGTGATCCGCCACATCGCGACGAACGGCAACGTCTCCACGATCGCCGGCAGCGCGGGAATCGTGGGCGAGGTCAACAGTGTCGGCGCCTCGGCGCGTTTCTATCTGCCCGCCGGCATCGTGGCGGACAACACGACGATCTACGTGGCGGATTCGGCGAACAATCTCATCCGCCGCGGCATGCCTGCGAGCACGGCGCCGTTGCCGGTGATCGCGATCCAGCCGTTCGACCAGGAGGTGAGTGTCGGCCAGCCGGTTTCGTTCTCGGTTTCGGCGACCGGCAATGGCCTGACTTATCAGTGGCTGCGGAACGGTTTCGCGATCCCCGGGGCGACGAATGCAACCTATACGATCGCATCGCCGCAAGAGGCGGATGTCGCTTCCTATAAGGTGCGGATTTCCAGCAGCGGTGGCGCCATCGACAGCGCGCCGGGCACACTTTCGGTGACGCCAATCGGCAATGGGCCGATCGCGATCGCCGCTCGGCCTCTCAGTCAGAATGTCAGCCCCGGAGCGAGCGCCACGTTCAGCATCACGGCGACGGGCAGCGGCCTCACGTATCAATGGCTGAAGAATGGCGTCGCGATTGCCGGTGCGACGGCCTCCGTCTACACCATCGCGTCGGCGCAGGTGGGCGATGCGGCGACGTATACCGTGCGGGTGACCTCGGGCGCGGTCAGTGAAACGGCTTCGGCGAAACTCACGGTGGGCGGCATGGCCGGCGCGGGTATCGCGATCACAAGCCACCCCTCAAACCAGAGTGTGAACGCGGGCCAAAGCGCGACGTTCACGGTGAGTGCGACCGGCTCGACGGCGTTGAGCTATCAATGGCTGAAGGACGACTCTCCGATCTCGGGCGCGACCAGTTCCAGTTACACGATCTCCGCAGTGCAGGCAGCTGATGCCGGAAATTATTCCGTGCGCGTGAGCGGCGGCGGGCAAAACGTCGTGAGTACGGCTGCGACGCTCACCGTGGGTGGCGGCGGCGGCGGCGGACCGACCGCGCGCCTCTCGAATCTTTCCGTGCGTACTGCGATGGCCGCAGAACAGACGCTGATCGTCGGCACCACGGTGAGCGGCGGCGCGAGCAACATCCTCGTGCGTGCGGCAGGTCCGGCGCTGAGCGCGTTTGTCTCGAACCCGATGACCGATCCGAGGCTTGAGCTCTATAGCGGCAACACGGTCTTGTTTGAAAACAACGACTGGCCGGCGAACCTCGCGGATACGTTTACGAGTGTGGGTGCATTTGGTTTTGCGCCGGACAGTCGCGATGCAGCCTTCGTGCGCAGCATCGACGGCGGGCGGACAATCCAGGCGCGCGGCACCGGTGCGGGCGTGGTGCTCGTCGAGGCCTACGACCTCGGCACCGGCAACCCCGCGCGATTGGTGAATGTGTCGGCGCGCAATCGGGTCGGTACGGGCGACGACATTCTCATTGCCGGCTTCAACGTCTCGGGCACGGGCGAGAAGCGGCTGCTGTTCCGCGCCGTGGGCCCTAAGCTGGCGGACTTTGGCGTCGGCGGTTTCCTCGTGGATCCCAAGCTCGAGATCTATAATGGTAACACCAAAATCGCGGAGAACGACAACTGGGCGGCCAGTCTCGCGCCCACGTTCGATGCGGTCGGCGCATTTTCGCTCGCGGCAAACAGCCGTGACGCCGCGTTGCTCACGACCCTGCCGCCGGGCAGCTACACGGTCCAGGTGAGCGGTGTCGCCGATGGCACGGGTGAAGCGTTGATCGAAATCTACGAAGTGCCGTAAGAACCCGCGCTCCACCGCGTGGTGGCATGCGCCGTAATCCATGTGCAGTCGTCCCGCAGGCCGGACGACTGCATTACGTTTTCAACCCCGAGCACCTTGCGTCGCGCGACTCGCGGCGGCGAAGTCCAGCGCGGGATCCGTCGGCTGACCGGCGGACCTTGGCCCGCGATCCCGCGCTGGAGCGGAGGTTCATCCTGTTTGCTTCATCAGCCGCCGGTCGCCCGTGCAACCAAGTCGACTGACGCCTCCGTCACTTGGTCTGTCTCTTACGCCGCACAATCCAAATTCATCCGCCGACTTTAACCGCGGAGGCAACGTCGGCGCCACCGAGGCGCGCTCGGGATTTCCGGTGGGCGATACTTCCACCAGCGATGGGAATAAAACCCATTTTCCCGCATCCAGTGGGTGCGCCCTTGCGTCCTGCGGCCGATGCTCGAGAGCTGTTCGTTCTCGACTGTGTCTCCGGTCCAAACACGTTCGCGGTCCACCCCTTGCAAACCATGAAAACTCTCGTTGTCTCGTTCCGCTGCCTCGCAGTCGGCGCAGTCCTCGCCACCTGTGCGTTCGGTCAAAATGCGGCGCCGAAAAGCCCGCAACTCAAGCTGCCGCCACTGAGTCCCACGAGCACGGTGAAACACAAGGTCGGGTTCACCGACATCGAGATCGTTTACTCGCGGCCCAGTCTGCGCGGGCGGGAGATCTTCGGGCAATGGGAGCCGTATGGTGTCGTGTGGCGCACGGGCGCAAACGCGGCGACGCAGATCACGTTTGGCACGCCCGTGAAATTCAGCGGCCAGGAACTGCCGGCCGGCACCTACGCGCTGCTGACGATTCCGGGGCCGAAGGAATGGACGATCATCTTCAACAAGGGCGTGAAGGATTGGGGCGCGTATTCCTACAAGCCGGAGAACGACATCCTGCGGGTGAAGGCCAACGTTCGCACGCTCGCGCGTCCAGTGGAGACGTTCACGATCGAGATCAACGACGTGAGCACCGAATCCGCGTCGTTGCAGCTTCTCTGGGACAAGACGCACGTCGTCGTGCCGTTCACGTTCGATGTGAAGAGGAATGTCCTCGCGCAGATTCAGGCGACGATGAATTCCGGTCAGCCAATCCATCAGCGGGATTATTATCAGGCGGCGATGTTCCATCTCGAAAATGGTCTCGATCTCAAACCGGCGAAGGGCTGGATCGAAGAGGCGACAAAAGGTGAAAAGCCGCCGTTCTTCATGCTCTACGGCAAGGCTCGCATTCTCGCGAAGCTCGGCGACAAAGCGGGCGCCACCGCGGCAGCGAAGCAATCGATCGCAGCGGCGAATGCACAAGGCGGCGCGGTCGCAGTGGAATATACGCGGCGTAACGAGGAACTGCTCGCGAGCTTGAAATGACGACGGCGCGCGAATCCCACGCCGTGCGCGTCGACCCCCATCAGTCTGTCCCTGCTCTCCCGAGCAGGGCTACGGTCAGAAGCGGCATCGCGCGTGTAATGGCCGGTGTCCGCGCCGGCAGGTGCGCCGCCGTTTGTGCGTGCGCATTATTGATGGTCACTTCCGCCGTTTCATCCCTTGCGGCGGAAAACACCCTTGCCAACCCGCCGGTGTCGGGTGCGGCGATTCTCCAGGATCTGCGCAGCTTCAACACGATCGCCACGCTGCTGCACGTCGCCGCGCATCCGGATGACGAGAACACCACGCTGATCACGTACTTCGCCCGCGGTCGTGGTTATCGTACGGCGTATCTCTCGCTCACGCGGGGCGACGGCGGCCAGAACGAGATCGGCCCCGAGTTCGACGAGAAGCTCGGCGTCGCGCGCACGCAGGAACTTCTCGCGGCGCGCAAGCTCGACGGCGGCCGGCAGTTTTTCACGCGCGCGATCGATTTCGGATATTCGAAAACCACGGATGAGACGCTCGCGTTTTGGGATCGCAAGGAAGTGCTCGGCGACGTCGTGCGCGTGATCCGGAAATTCCGGCCCGACGTGGTCGTCACGCGTTTCTCTCCCGTGCCGAGTGGCACGCATGGTCATCACACGGCGTCGGCGATGCTGGCGGTCGAGGCGTTCAAGCTCGCGGGCGATCCGACCGCGTATCCGGAGCAACTCACTCAAGGCCTCACGGTGTGGCAGCCGAAGCGGGTCGTGTTGAATGGATTTGGCGGACGCGGCGGTGGCGTCGCGCCAGGCAGCTCCATCAAGGTCGACATCAGCGGAACGGATCCCGTGAACGGCCAGACCTTCGGCGAGATTGCGATGCACAGCCGTCGCATGCACATCACGCAGGGCTTCGCGAACGCGGGGATGCGCGGGACCGGCGAGGAGACGTTTGTTCACCTTGGTGGCGAGGCGGCGACGAAAGACGTGATGGACGGCATCGATACGACATGGGCGAGATTTGCCGGCGGTGAAGAAATCGATCGGCTCACGCGCGACGCGATCGCGCAGTTTCACGGCGACAAGCCGGCCGCGAGTGTTCCGGCGTTGCTTGCGATCCGAGGGAAACTTGCCGCGCTGCCGGCGGATCCGGTTATCGACGACAAGCGCGCGCAGCTCGACCGGATCGTGCAGGCGTGCCTCGGGCTCACGGTCACAACGATTGCCGCGCAGCCGGAAGTCGTGGCAGGGGAGAAGCTGAATTTTCGCTCGGCGGTTTCCGTGAGTTCGGAGGTGCCGGTGAAATGGATCGAGACGCGCGTGGCATTTCCGCGCACGACACTCCGTTCCGGTCAGGAACTGAACCGCGGGCAAGCGCGGACGGCTGAGGTGTCGATCACAGTGCCGGCCGACGCGCCGCTTACGCAGCCATATTGGCTGCGGCAGGAAGGTCGCAGCGGCATCGCTCGCGTCGACGATCCGAATCTCATCGGCGCGCCGGAAAACCCGCCGACGTTTCCCGTCGAATACGTTTTCGAAGTGGGCGGGCAGACGCTCGTGGTGCCGGACGAGCCGGTGCATGTGACAAAAGGCGCGCGTGGCGATCGTACGCGGCGCGTCGATGTGATCCCGCCCGTGTCGCTGCGTCTCAAAGCGGGCGTATCGGTCTTCACGCCCGGCGCCACGAAGCCGGTCGTAGTGGAAGTGCTCGCCGCGCGCGCGGGTGCAAGCGGCACACTGGAGCTCGAGGTGCCCGCCGGATGGAAAGTATCGCCGGCAAAGCAGCCGTTCCGGACCGGCGCCGTCGGCGAGCGCGCGACCTTCAGCTTCACGGTGACGGCACCGGCGCAAACGACGGCGGGCCACGTGACGGCCTGGGCAGAGGTCGGCGGGGCGCGCTGCTTCACGCAGCGCATCGCGATCGATTATCCGCATCTGCCGCTGATGTTGTTGCAGCCGCCGGCACGTGCACGGCTCCTGGCGCTCGACGTGGCGACGCGCGGCAAGGAGGTCGGGTACCTGCCGGGCGCGGGCGACAACACCGTCGAGGCGCTCGAGCAGCTCGGGTATCGCGTGCGCGTTCTTTCCGGTGCGGATCTCGTGTCGGAGAAACTCCATGAACTCGACGCGGTGGTGATTGGCGTGCGGGCCTTCAACGAGCGGAAAGATCTCGCGAGCAACCTGCCGGGACTTTGGGCCTATGTTGAACAGGGCGGCACGGTCGTCGCACAATATAACCGCCCCTCCGGTTCGCTGCCCGATCTCGGGCCTTATCCGCTTTCGATCGCGGGCTCGGCGCCGCAATGGCGCGTGACCGATGAAAACGCGCCGGTGACACTTCTGCTCGGCGACCATCCGGCGCTCGCGAATCCAAACGCGATTCGTCCGGCGGACTTCGAGGGCTGGGTGCAGGAGCGTGGCGCGTATTTCCCCAGCAAATGGGACGAGGCACGCTACACGTCACTGCTCGCAATGAACGATCCCGGAGCGAAGCCGCTGACCAGCGGAGTGCTGGTCGCGCGACATGGGAAGGGCTATTACGTTTATACCGGGCTGGCTTTTTTCCGGCAGTTGCCCGCGGGCGTGCCGGGGGCATATCGACTGTTTGCGAACCTCGTTTCGCTCGGCAAATGAGCCGCCACGCCATGCATGCCATCCCCGCTCGCCCGAGCGGGGCCACAAAGGTGCGGGAGAAACGGAACGCGGGGGCGAAACCGCGATGAGCGCCCCGCAAGCTCCCCGCCCCGAGTCGGACGATGCCGAGGATCCGCCTGGCGTGCCTGGGTTTCATTCCTGGCGCGCGGTGTATGTTTTCGTCTTCGCGGCGTTCATCCTGCTCGTGATCGCGCTCACGATCTTTTCGCGCCTCTACGCATGAACGGCCTCGATTGGTTGGTGCTCCTCGGGACGATGCTCGGGATCGCGGCGTATGGCACGTGGCGCACGCGGCATACTGACAACCTCAACACCTACCTGAAAGGCAACCGCAACACGGGATGGCTCACGATCGGCATCTCCGTCGCGGCGACGCAGGCGAGCGCGATCACGTTTCTCTCGATTCCGGGGCAGGGCTTCGAGAGCGGGATCGGTTTCGTGCAGAATTATTTCGGTCTGCCGCTCGCGCTCATCATCGTATGCGCGGTCTTCCTGCCGATCTACCGCAAGCTGGGCGTGTATACAGCTTATGAATACCTCGGTCAGCGCTTCGATCGCAAGACGCGGCTCCTCGGCGCGGGGCTGTTTCTCATGCAGCGCGGCGTGCAGAGCGGCATCACGATCTACGCGCCGGCCATCATCCTCTCGACCGTGCTCGGCTGGCGGCTCGACCTCACGATCGTCTTCATCGGTGTGGTCGTGGTCGTCTACACGGTGACCGGCGGAAGCGCGGCCGTGAACCTGACGCAACGCTGGCAGATGGCCGTGATCTTTGGCGGGATGGTCACGGCGTTTGTCGTGCTCGTGACGAAGCTGCCGGACGATGCGCTGCATGTCGCGGGCGCATTGGGGAAGCTCGAAGCGGTCGATTTTTCGACGAGCCCGGATCGTCGCTATACGTTTTGGAGCGGCTTGCTTGGCGGGTTGTTCTTGTCGCTGTCGTATTTCGGCACGGACCAATCGCAGGTGCAGCGCTATATAGGAGGTGCGGCGCTGCGCGAAGGGCGGATCGGGCTGATGTTCAATGCGCTCCTGAAAATCCCGATGCAGTTTTTCATCCTGCTGCTCGGTGCGCTGGTGTTCGTGTTTTATCAATTCCAACCCAACACGCCCGTTTTCTTCAATCGCGTGGAATGGCAGCGCTACGTCGACGGCCCCGACGGCGCGACCTTTCGCGCCTTCGACGAGCGTCACGCGGAACTGCACACGGTGAAGCAGGAGAAGCTGCACGCGTGGCTGGCGGTGCGCGAATCGGGCGATGCCGCCGTGGAAGCCGCAGCGCGATCGGCGCTGGTGGCGGCGCACAAGGACATCGAGACAGTGCGCAAGGAGGCAAAGGCCGCGCTGACCGCGGCGAATCCGCGCGCGAAGATCAAGGATTCCGATTACGTGTTCATCACTTTCATCGTCACGCAACTGCCGCACGGGGTTGTCGGTCTGCTCATCGCGGTGATGTTTGCCGCCGCGCTCGGTTCGAAGGCCGGCGAGCTCAATGCGCTCGGCACGACGACGACGATCGATCTGTGGCGACACTTCCGCCCGCTCGCCGCGCACGACGAGGCGCGCAACGTGCGCAACGCGAAAATCTGGACGGCGTTCTGGGGCGTGTTCTCGATCGTCTTCGCGCTCGTGGTCAGTTTCGGCGAAAACCTGATCGAGTTCATCAACATCGTAGCGTCGATTTTCTATGGCGTGGCGCTCGGCATTTTTATCGTCGCGTTTTTCTGCCGCAGAGTCGGCGGCACCGCGGTGTTCTGGGCTGCGATCATCGCGCAAGTGATGGTCATCGTACTCTACAACGTCCTGACGATTTCCTATCTCTGGTACAACGTGATCGGCTGTGCGGGATGTGTGATCATCGCGTGGTTGTTGCAGGCGATCCTGCCGCGCGAATCAGGCCGGAACGAACTTCCCGCGGCCGTATGAGCACGCCGATCATCTGCTTCGGCCAGCAACCGTGCGGTTTTTTTCCACGCCGGTTTCTCTTCGCAAAATTCCAGACGGCGCGGCGGCTGCAGGCCGAGCTGGGCGGCGAGATCGTGTTTTTTTATCATGATGCGGACCACGATCCGCGCGAGACGCAGACGACGTTGCGGCATCGGAAAACGGGTGAGCCGGCGACGCTGAATTTCGCGTTCGAGAACAAGGTGCAGCGAAAATGGACGCCGCTTTATTTAAAACGAATCGCCGCCGGCTGGCACGAGACGACCGCGCGGCAACTCGGAGCGTATGTCGAGCCGGCCAGGCTCGAGGCTTTCAAGCAGACAACTGCGCCGCTCGTGGCGGATTTCTGTCTCGAGATGTATCGCCGCATGGGATTGCTCGATGGCGTGCGGGTCGTGCGTTCGAGCGATCCGGCGGTGCGGCGCGCGGCGTGCGATATCGCGGACTACTTCGTCGATGTCCCGTTTGACGGCGAGGTCGTGCGCGCGCGCTGGATGGAAGGCTGCCCGAAATTGCACGAAGGCGGCGAGCGCTACCTGGCGCTGCCGGCCTGTGAAATCGCGAAGGAGCAGATCAGTCCCGCGCGCGATGCGCGGCTGCGCTGGATGCAGTCGGTCGTGCATTGCACGCATTATATCGCGGGCATGGGCGAGCAGGCGTACTTGAACAAGGCGGATGCGCCCGAGATAACGTTCGTGAACCGCGATGCGATCGACCGATCCGATGAAGCGTATGTTTGACGAGGTTTCGTCTCAGACCAGGGACCAGAGACCAGGGACCAAAGACCCTGCAGGCGGGATGCCTGCGCTACTCGTGTTCGGCGCGCATCCCGACGATATCGAGTTCGGGTGCGGCGGGGTGATTGCACGCGAGACGCAGGCGGGGCGCGCGGCGCATTTCGTGGTGGGATCGCGCGGTGAATCCGCGAGCAACGGCACTCCGGCGCAGCGTACGCGCGAGGCCCGGCGTGCCGCGGCTTTGCTCGGCGCGACCGTGGAGTTTGTCGATCTCGGGGGCGACGCGCATTTCGATGTCACCGCGGCGCGCGCGATCAAGCTGGCCGCGATCATCCGGCGCGTGCGACCGGCGCTCGTGCTGGCGCCGACGGTGGTCGAAAATCAACACCCGGATCACGTGAAGCTCGGCCGGATGGTGCGTGATGCGACGCGGCTCGCGCGCTACGGCGGGTTGAAGGAATTACGGCGGCTGGCGCCGCACGCGGTGGGACAGCTCTTGTTTTATGCGGTCACGCCGGAGGCCGAGCCGAACGATCTCGGCCGCGTCCTGGTGGACGTCTCGGAGGCCGCTGTCATCAAGATGTGGATACGCGCGATGGAGGCGCATGCTTCGCAGATGAAGACGCGCAATTACGTCGAGCTGCAGGTGACGCGCGCGCGATTGAATGGGCTGCGGGCGGGCGTAGAGCATGCGATCCCGCTGTTTCCGGCGGACGCGATTGTCGTCGAATCGCTGGCGTCGTTGGCGCGCGCGGCGCGGAGGTTCTGAGGATGAGGGCGCGTGTGGTCATGGCAGTGCGTTGCGTGCGGAATCCCTGCTCTGCCGAGCAGGGCCACGGGTTTCGACGGTGCGGCTCGGGCGAGGCCGGGTGAATTGAGCACGATGACTGAACGCCCGCTAAAAATCGGCATCACGTGCTATCCGTCCGTCGGAGGCAGCGGAATTCTCGCGTCCGCGCTTGGCGAGGAACTCGCGCGACGCGGGCACGAGGTGCATTTCATCAGTTACGAGCGACCGTTTCGGATGCCGGCGAACGCGCCGCGGATGCATTTTCATCCGGTCGTGATCAACGATTACGAGCTCTTCAAATATCCCGACTACACGCTGCCGCTTTCCGTGAAGATGGCCGAGGTCAGCCGCGATTGCGGGCTCGATGTGCTGCACGTGCACTACGCGGTGCCGCATGCGACGGCGGCGATTCTTGCGCGTGCGATGTTGCCGGCGGGGCAGCAACCGCGCGTGGTGACGACGTTGCACGGCACGGATACGACGTTGCTGGGGCGCGATGCCGGTTACGGGCCCGCGATCCGCCACGCGCTGATGAGCTCGGACGCCGTGACGGCGGTCTCCGGGTGGCTGAGGGAAGAAACGCGCCGGTTGCTCGCGATCGACCGGCCGATCGACGTGATCCATAATTTCTTTGCGCCGCGGGCACCGACGCGGTCGCGCGAAGCGGTGCGGGCTGAGCTCGGGCTGCGCGATGAGGCGATGATCGTGCACCTGTCGAATCTCCGGCCGGTGAAACGCATCGATCTTCTGCTCGACAGCGTGGCGCGCGTGCGACCGCGCGAGGCGTTCAAGCTCGTGATTCTCGCGGGCGGAGATTTCTCGCCGTTCACCGAACACGTTTGCCGGCTCGGTCTGCGTGACCGTGTGATCGTCCGCGAGAAGGTGTTCGAAGTGGAGGACTATCTCCAGGCGGCGGACCTCGGGCTGTTTGCCTCCGAGAGCGAGAGTTTTTGCCTGAGCATGCTCGAGGCGATGTGGTTTGGTTGCCCGAGCGTGACGACCGCGGTGGGCGGAATTCCCGAAGTGGTTACCGACGGCGAGAGCGGGATTCTGGTGCCCGTCGGAGATGCGGAAGCGCTGGCGCGCGGGGTGGAATCGCTGCTGGCCGATCCGGCGCGGCGAGCGGCGCTGGGCCGCGCCGCGGAAAAACGCGCGCGGACGGCGTTCTCGGCGGACGCGATCGTGCCGCAGTACGAGGCGCTCTATCGACGCGTGTGCGCGGCGACGGAGTGACCTGGCGGCCCGGCTTGCCGGGGCGCACGCGTTCGGGCGCGCGGAACCGGCCGCCCGACCGCGTCGTGCTGCAGCCAACGCGCTCCGGGAGCGTGGAGTCGCGGCCGCTGGCGGGAAGCGGGGACCTTGAAGTAACTGAACGGTTCAATCCGCTTGACGCGCAAGGCGGGTCTTTGTGGTTTGGGTTCGATGAAGCGCGGCGCATTGACCTTGGCGCCGTGGGTCGCGATCGCGTTCTGGCGATCCGGCACAGGATCTGCAAACGCCCACCCCTCCTATGACTACACCGTCCAAACGATCACGATTGTATTGTTGTTTCGCGCTCTGCCTCGCCCCCGCGATCGCGTTCGCCCAGCCTTCCAACCCGCCTGCGCCCGTTCGCTCGAGCGATGTTGCTGCCGCCACGGGCACGATCACAGGCCGGGTGCAGAACGTCGTCACCGGCCAGTATCTGAACAACGTGCGGGTGGCGGTGAAAGGCACCGATCTCGTCGCGTTCACCGATCAGGCAGGCGTGTACCGCCTGACCAATGTCCCGAGCGGGCCCGTCGTGCTCGAAGTTTTCTATACCGGCCTCGACATGCAGTCGATCGCGCTGGACGTCGCTCCGCAGCAGACCACCGAGCGCGACGTCGATCTTTCGAGCGTGACGCGTTACGGCGACGGCTCAGCGGTCGTGAAGCTCGACTCGTTCGTGATCTCGTCGTCGCGTGAAACGGACGCGGATTCGATCGCGACCAACGAGCAGCGCTTTGCCGCCAACATCAAGAACGTCGTCGCGGCCGATTCGTTCGGCGACGTTCCAGAAGGAAACATTGGTGAGTTCATGAAGTTCCTGCCGGGAGTGACCGTCGACTATGTGCAGGCCGCGGTGCGCACGATCTCGGTGCGCGGATTCGCGGACAACATGACGGGCGTATCGGTGGACGGAGCACAGATGGCCAGCTCGGCCTCGGGTGCCTCGACGCGCAGCTTCGAGCTCGAGCAGGTCTCGATCAACAACGTCTCGCGCATCGAGCTCACGAAAGTGCCGACTCCCTCGACACCGGCCGATTCGCTCGCGGGCTCGGTGAACATGGTGAGCAAGAGTGCGTTCGAGCGCAGCAAGGCGCAGTTCCGTTATCGCGCGTACCTTTCAGCCAATCACGAGAACCTCGACTTCTCGCGGACCCCGCACTCGTTCGAGAAATACACCTACAAGGTGCTGCCCGGTTTCGATTTCGATTACACGCTGCCGATCTCGAAGAATTTCGGCCTCGTCGTCACGGGACTGACCTCGAACCAGTTCAACGAGCAGCACCTCTCGCACATGGCGTTCAACTCCGCGGGCACCGCGACCGGCGCCTCGATCGCAAAACCCTATTTCCAGCAGCACACGTTGCAGGATGGACCGACGACGACGAACCGGAGCTCGGGCAGCATCAAGGCCGACTGGCGCATCGCCCAACACAGCGTGCTCTCCGTCGGCGTGCAGGCGAATTACTACAAGAATTATTTCGGCACGTACAACTGGGTGCGGAACGCCGGGACGAACGGCAACCCGACGGTGTCGGTCGCGAATGGCGGCACGCCGTTCAGCTACGGCGACGATTACACGACCGGCGCCACCGGCCGCGGCGCGGTGACGTTTGGCGGCGGCTTCCGCGACAAGATGGGCGCGACGACGGCGGGGAACGTCCGCTACACCTTCGACAATGGCGATTGGAAGGTGCAGGCCGGGCTGAACCGCTCGATCTCGCGCACCTGGTATCGCGGCACTGCGCGCGGTCATTTCGTCGCGCTGAACATGGCGATGGTCAGTCCCGTGCGCGTCTCGTTCAGCGAGCTCTCACCCGACCTGCCGGGCACCGTCGAGGTGTTCAACAACAGCAATCAGCCGGTCGATATCTACGACATCAATAACTACCGGGTTACAACCGCGACCGACAACCCGGTCGACGCCAGCGACGAGTTCCAGTCGGGCGACCTGAGCGTGCGTCGCGCGATCGAGTTTCTGCCGTTTCCCGCCGCCGTGCAGATCGGCGGGCTGCATCGTATCCAGGATCGTGATATCCGGCGCAACAACCTCGCGTGGACCTATGCCGGCATCAATGGCGACACCTCCGCCGCGCCTTTCCAGACGAAGGTCTATCGCAATCAGGACAACGGCTACGGCTATCGCGACGTTCCGTACGCTTCGCCCCACGTCGCGTGGCAGATGTTCCAGGAGAACCCGAACCTCTTCTACCAGACGCCGGCCCAGCTCGTCACGGCCGAGGCATACCGGATCAACAATTCCGAATATATTCAGGAGAAAGTCTCGGCGCTTTATCTCCAGGCCGAGGCGCGGCTGCTGCGCAACCGCCTGCAGGTTGTCACCGGCGTGCGTTACGAGAAGACGGAAGATCACGGTGTCGGGCCGGTGTACGATCCTGGAGCGGCTTTCCAGCGTGACGCCAACGGCCGTTTTCTGCTGAACGCAGCCGGTCAGCGCATCCGCCGTCCGGAAGCCGGCGCGGTCGGTTCGATGGAGGAGTTGCGCCTGACGCGACAGGAGCGCGCGTTCATCGCGGATCGTTCCTACGACGGCTCGTATCCGAGCCTGCACTTGAACTTCAATGCCACGGAGAATTTCGTGGTGCGGCTGGCCTACGCGAAGACCTACGGCCGCCCCAACTTCAACGAGATCATACCGACCGCGACGATCGAGGAGAACGATCAGGGCGATGAGGACGATCCCGACTCCTACACGGGCAATATCACGCTGCGCAACACGGGGCTGCGTCCGTGGACGGCGGACAACTATGACCTCTCGCTCGAATACTATACGCCGCAAGGCGGCGTGATCAGCGGCGGTGCCTTCCTGAAGGAAGTGAGCGACTTCTTCGGCAACGACGTGCGGATCGCGACCGAGGCGGACCTGCAGGAATTCGGCCTGCCGGCGCGCTACGCCGGCTGGCGGATCACGACGAAGTTCAACTCGGGCGACGCGCGGATCTCCGGTGTGGAGCTAAACGTTCGCCAGTCACTGCGCGCCGTGCCGTTTCTCGGCGCGTGGGGCCGCAACTTCACCGTGTTCGCCAACGCGACGAAGTTGAAACTCGAAGGCTCGCAGCAGGCGGACTTCAATCGCTTCATCGAAGAGACCGTCAACTGGGGATTCACGTTCAGCAAGAAGCCGCTCACGTTCATGGCAAAGTGGAACTACCGCGGAAAGCAGAAGCGGGGTGCGATGCCGGCCTTCGGACCCGACGGATTCGAGTACTATAAGGCACGCGTGAACCTCGACCTGAATGCGGATTACTCGTTCGGCCCGCGGGTGTCGTTGTTCGTCAATGCGCGGAATATTTTCAACACGCCTCAAACGTTGCTGCGCTACGGTTCGCAGACGCCGGCGTATGCGAAACAATTCCGCACCGAAGAATTCGGCATCCAGTTCGTGGCCGGTCTGAAGGGCACGTTCTAAGGGGAGCAATGGGCTAAGGGATTAAGGGACCAAGGACTGGGAGACTAAAAAGGCCCGCCGAAAAAGTAGCGCCGGCATCTTGCCGGCATTTTCCCGAGTGCCGGCAGGATGCCGGCGCTACTCTGGCGCGTTCGGGAACCTATCTGCGTTGAACGGCACAATGTTTCGGAAACGTTCATGCCCTTCACCGATCCGCAAGGAGTCCCGGCGTCCACCTACCGGCTGCAACTGCGGAAGGAGTTCCCTTTCGCGGCTGCGAGTCGCGTCGTGCCTTATCTGCACGCGCTCGGGATCAGCCATTGTTATTGTTCGCCGATCCTGATGTCGGCGCCTGGCAGCACGCACGGCTACGACGTCAGCGATTACCATCGGATCGACACGGACCTCGGCGGACACACCGGCTACGCGGAGTTTGCCGCGCAAGCACACGCGCACGGCGTCGGCATCCTGCTCGACTTCGTGCCGAATCACATGGGCATCCAGGGGACGTCGAACCGGTGGTGGCAGGACGTGTTGGAATGTGGCCCCTATTCCCCGCATGCGGATTTTTTCGACATCGACTGGCGCGATCATTTCCAGGGCGGCCGTGCCCGTGTGCTGGTTCCGATTCTCGACAACCATTATGGCGTAGTGCTCGAAGCCGGGCGCTTTGCCATCCGCTACGACGGCGTGAAGGGGCGTTTTGCGGTGCACTACGAGGATCTGCGGTTTCCGCTCGCACCGCACAGTTATGAGGAACTGCTCGGCGGTGCGGCGGCGAGGGAGTCACTCGCGGACGAGGCGCGCCTCGCGCTCGAGAAAATCGCCGCCGGCTTCCGCGCGCTGCCGCGGGGTGACGATGGTCCGATCGCGCGCGAGCCGCGTGAGGAATTGAAGCGTCAGCTGGCCGAGACGACGAACGCGAACGCGGCCGCGCGCGACGCGATTGCGGAGCACCTTGCAGCGATCAACGGCAAGCCCGGCGACGCGAGAAGCATGGACCGGCTCGACCAGCTGCTCACCGAACAGCATTACCGATTGGCACATTGGAAGACGGGCGCGCACGAGGTGAACTATCGGCGGTTCTTCGCGATCGACACGCTCATCGGGCTGCGAATGGAAAATCCCAATGTGTTCGAGGAAACGCATCGGCTCATCGGCGGGCTGGTGCGGGCGAATCTCGCGAACGGCCTCCGCATTGACCACATCGATGGCCTGCGCAATCCGCACGAGTATCTCGAGCGGTTGCAGGCACTGGCGTTGCCGGACGGCGCGGAGGCGGCGAACCCCGTTTATGTGGTGGTGGAAAAGATCCTCGCCGATCACGAGGAGCTCGACTGCGCGTGGCCGGCGCATGGCACGACGGGCTACGAATTCATTCCGCAGCTGGCGTCGATCTTCGTGGATCCAGGCGCGGAGCGGAAATTCACCCAGCTCTATGAAGCGTTCACGGGACGACGCGAGACGTTCGGCGAGGTCGTGTATGCCAACAAACGCCACGTGCTGGAGGAGATGTTTGCCAATGCGGTCGTGAGCCTCGGGCATCAACTCGCAAACCTTGTCGCGGCCGATCGGCGCTGGCGCGATCTCACGCGGCATGAGCTGGTGGTCGCGATTCGCGAGATCATGGCGGGACTGCGCGTTTATCGGATCTACCGGCGGATGAACGCGGAGTGCAGGCCGGACGACGCGCGCGAGATCGAGCGGGCGTGCACGGAGGCGTTGCGGAGAAACACGAGCCGCGATCCACAGCCGTTCGAGTTCGTGCGTGATTTGCTGATCGGCCGGTATCCGCCGCCGTCGGCTTCGGCGGAGTTTCGACGCGGGCTGTGGCGCTGGGTGCTGACGTTCCAGCAATACACGGGCGCCGTGATGGCAAAGTCGGTCGAGGACACGGCGTTCTATGTCTACAATCGTTTTATCGCGTTGAACGAAGTCGGCGGCCATCCGGCGGTGTTTGGCGGTACCGCGACGGATTTCCATGCGGCGAATGCGCGTCGTCGCGACACGGCGCCGCACTCGATGCTCGCGACGTCGACGCACGACACGAAGTTCGGCGAGGATGTGCGCGCCCGGCTTTACGTGCTATCGGAGATGCCCGACGCGTGGGCGGACTGGGTCGCCGAATGGCGGGAGATGAACGCGCGGCACAAGACGAGTGTGGACGATCGGCCGGCGCCGGATGCGAACGAAGAGTACCGGATATATCAGACCTTGATCGGCTGCTGGCCGGCAGAGATGCAGGAGCCCGACGACGCGTTCCGGCAGCGGATCCGCGAGCACGTACGAAAGGCGGTGAACGAGGCGAAGGTGAACACGCACTGGTTGCAGCCGAACGATCGCTGGCTCGAAGCCTGCGATCGTTTTATCGATGCGTCGCTCACGTCGGAGAGCGGCCGGCAGTTCATCGCGAGCCTGCGCGAAAAGGCGCAGCGGCTCGCGCATCTCGGCCTGGTGAATTCGCTCGCACAGGTGGTGCTAAAGATCACGTCACCGGGCGTGCCGGATTTCTATCAAGGCACGGAGCGTTGGAATCTCACGCTCGTCGATCCCGACAACCGGCGCTTGATCGACTGGGCCGGCGCTCCGGAGGCCGCAGCGGCGGTGCGAGACGCATCGTGGCGCGAACTGCTGCGCGGCTGGAGAGATGGCGCGATCAAGCTGCGGTTGACGCAGGAGCTTCTGCGGCTCAGGCGCGAGCGGATCGCGGTGTTTCAGCGGGGTGATTACGAACCGCTGGCCGCGACCGGACGTTTCGCGGATCGCGTCGTGGCGTTCCGGCGTCGCGTGGGTGATGAAAGGATGCTGGTCGTCGTGCCGCGGCTGACGACGGCGCTCGGGGCGCCGCCGCTCGGACTGGTGTGGGAGGACACTGCGTTATCGCTGCCGCCAGCGGGGCGCGCGTGGCGCGACGTGCTCACGGGCGACATGTGGCCGGGCGAGTCGGTGGCGTTGACGGAGTTGTTTCGCACACTGCCGCTCGCGGTGTTGTGGGCCGGACGGTAGCGCGCATGTGCGTGCGCGATGCGGGGACCGTTTATTTTTTGGGCAGAAATTCGGTCGTCATCGTGCTAACGGGCGTGACTTTGCCCTTCGGCAGGATGGCCAGCTCTTCGAGTTGTGCGATCTGGGTGGCGAAACGCGCCGGATCGAGCCGGCCGATCTTGTGGGTGCCGCCATCCTTGTCGCGACCGGTGACGAGCTTCTCGTCGATGATCATTTTTCGCGAGAACATCATGAACTCGTCGGTGTTGGTCGCGTTGGCTTTCTTCATCGCATCGTGCGCGGGTTTCGGATCGCCCTCGAGGTAGTCGCGCCAGCCGCGGATGTAGGCGCGCATGAAGGCACGGAGCGCGTCGGGATTTTCGCGCGCGAATTTGCGGTTCGTGACGAGCACGGCGTAGGCGCGGAAGCCGGCGTCCCAGGTGGAGAGAAAGCGCGGCATTTTTCCGCCGGCCTTGGTGATGTGATAGGGTTCGGCGATGAAATAGCCCTGTTGAAGCGCCTCCTTGTTGCCGAGAAACGCGGCGACGGAAAAGTTCTGCGGGATGAGGGTGAACTGGAGCGCGTATTTCTTCTCGAGGAATTTGAGAAACGCCCAGCCGGGGCGCGCGATGATGGCCTTGCCCTGAAGGTCTTCGAATTTGCGGACGGAGCTGTCGGCGTGCACGAGAATCCCGGATGGATCGTCTTGAAACACGGCGGCGAACTGGACCACCGGAAGACCCTCGGCCTGTTGGAGGAGTGTGTTGGTGCTGTCGGCTTGCGCGATATCGGCGCGGCCGGTCGCGACGCTCGGCATCACTTGGGCGCCGGGGCCGCCGGGGATCAGCGTGACGTCGAGACCTTCCTCACGAAAAAAGCCGCGCGCCTCGGCTTGATAGAAGCCGCCGTGCTCGGGTTCGGCGACCCAGTCGAGTTGCACGGTGATTTTGGTCGGCGCCTTTTCGGCGGCGTGAAGCAGCGTGGCGCTGGCGACGGCGATGAACAACAGGGGAAGGGCTTTCATTGTGGGTGGGAAATTGAACAGGAAGGACCGGGAAGCCGGGAAGGCTAATGTGTGCGAGGGGAAAGCGTCCTGCGCGCGAGATCAACGGTCGGTGCGCTCGTACGAATCGTGCCAGTGGCGGAGCGCAAGCCAGGCGAGCGTGAGGACGGCGGCGTTGAGGATGAAGCCGAGCACGCAGGTGGTGGCGGCGGTGGCGAAGAGCGCGGGATATTTCGCCTGGCTCGAGTAGATCACGGCCTGAAATCCGAGGCCGCCACCATCGCCGGCGGAAGAGCCGGCGTTCATCTCGGCGACGACGGCGCCGATCGGAGCGATCGTGGCGGCGATACGGAGGCCGGTGAAGAAATACGGCAGCGCGGAGGGAACGCGCAGCAGGAAGAGTTGTTGCCAGCGGCTCGCGCGATAGAGGCGGAAGAGTTCCACGAGATTGCGATCGGTGGAGATGAGACCCTGCGTCGTGTTTACGACGAGCGGGAAAAACGCGATCACGAAGGTGAGAAGCGACACGCTCTTCAGGCCGGCGCCGACCCAGATCACACAGATGGGTGCGAGCACAGGGAGGGGCGTCATCTGGAGCGCCATGAGATACGGGTAGAGGCTCGTGCGGATCAGGGGTGAGAGTGACAGCACCAGCGCGAGGAGGAAGCTGACGACGATGGCGAGGCCGAAGCCGAGCAGCGCGCCCTTGCTCGTGCTCCACGCGGCGCGCGCGAGACTGTCGGCGTTGGCGCGAAAAGCGTCGAGGACGGCGCCGGGGGTGGGGAGCAGGAACCGCATCTCTTCGGCGAGGTGGAAATGCACCGCGTACCACAGTGCGATCATGAGCGCGCCGGCGGCGGCGGGCAGAAGGATTTGCAGGAACGGTCGCGACATCAATGGAAGCGCGGTTTCTCCGACCCAGGGGAAGAAAGCGAGCAGGAGGCGCCGGGTGTCTCGGCGGTTTCGACCGAGCGGAGCAGGCGAGAGACGTGCGCGACGAGCTCGTGGAAATCGCGTCCAAGCCGGGTGTCCGCCGTTCGTGGATACGCGAACGGCACGGCGACTTCGGCGTGAATCCGCCCGGGATTCGCCGCCATGACGATGATCCGGTTCGAAAGAAAAACGGCTTCAGCCACCGAGTGCGTGACGAAGAAGGCGGTCCACTCGGCTTGTTCGCGGATGGCGAGCAACTCTTCGTTGAGCCGCTCGCGTGTCATCTCGTCGAGCGCGCCGAAGGGTTCATCGAGGAGCAGGAGCTTCGGGGCGAGCGCCAGCGCCCGCGCGATGGAGACGCGCATCTTCTGGCCGCCGGAAAGCTGGCGAGGATACGCGGCGGCTTTGTCGCTCAGGCCGACGAGGTCGAGGACGCTTCGACGTGTGGCTGCGCGCTCGGCGGCCGCGATGCCGCGGAGTTGTTGCGGGACCTCGACGTTGTGCGCGACGGTGAGCCAGGGGAGCAGCGTGGGTTCCTGAAACACGAAAGCCAGTTCAGCCGCCGCATCGGTGGGCGGGCGTCCGTCGATCGTGAGCGTGCCGGAAGAGATTGGGCTGAGGCCGGCGAGCAGGCGAAGCGCGGTGGATTTGCCGCAGCCGCTCGGGCCGATCAGTGAAATGAAGTCGCGGGGTTGCGCGCCGAAACTGATGCGCTCGAGCACGAGCGGACCATCGCCGTAACGCTTGGCGACGTCGCGAAAATCGACAATGGGCGGCGCGGGCATGCGCTCTCAGGAGTGGCGAGAGCGTGGGGCGCGTGTCGAGTGGGAAAGTGGACGGTGGCGGGCGGCGATGGCGGCCTGGCGCTCAGCAGGGACCGAAGTGCCTGCCGTTTTCCCGGATCACTCGTAACGCAGGGCGTCGATCGGATCGAGCTGGGCGGCTTTGTAGGCCGGATAGAAGCCGGAGACGATGCCGACCAAGGCGCTACCGATCACGGAAATCAGGATCCACACCGTTGGCACGACCACGGGCCAGCCGTTGTAACTCGAAATAAACTGCGAGCCTCCGATGCCGGTCACCACGCCGATCATGCCACCGAGGGAGCTCAGGAGGATGGCTTCGATCAGAAATTGCATGAGCACATCGCGGCCATGGGCGCCGATCGCGAGGCGGATGCCGATCTCGCGCGTGCGTTCCGTCACGGAGACGAGCATGATGTTCATGATGCCGATGCCGCCGACGATGAGCGACACGCCGGCAATGCCGGCGAGCAGGCCCGTCATGGTCTTGTTGGCCTGAGTCGCGGCGGTGGCGAGCTCCTCCTGGGTGCGGACGGTGAAGTCGGGTTCGCGACCGCGGCGGCGTTGGGTCAAGAGATCTTCGACGCCCAGTTTCACGGACTCGATCTTCTCCGGAGTCGCGGCCTGGATGCGGATCATGCTGATGTAGGTGCGGCGGGAAACCCGTCGCATATGCGAGGTGTACGGGATGAGGACGACGTCGTCTTCGTCGGAACCGAACATGCTGAATCCTTTGGACGACAGCACGCCGATGATGCGGAAAGGCAGGTTGCGAATACGGAGGGTCTGGCCGATTGGATCTTCGTCGGGGAAGACCTGGTCGGCGACGGTCTTACCGATGACCGCGACTTTGCCGAGGGACTTCACGTCCTGCTCGGTGAACATGGCGCCCGAGGCGATCGGCCAGTTGCGAACGTAAGGGTAATCCGGGCCGACGCCGTTCACGCTCGTGTTCCAGTTGAGGCCGTTGGCGAGAATCTGGCTGCGATCGCGCACCTCGGGGCTCACGCCGTCGATGTCCGGCACTTCGGCCATGATGGCTTCAGCGTCCTCGGGGGTGAGTGTGGGCGAGCTGCCAAAGCCGCTTCGCATGCCGCCGCTGCTGAAGCTGCCCGGCATCACCGTGATGAGGTTCTGGCCGAGGGAAGCGACCTGGGCCTCGACCTGCACTTTGGCGCCGTTGCCGATGCTCACCATCGTGATCACGGCGGCGACGCCGATGATCATGCCGAGCGCGGTGAGGATGGACCGCATGGTGTTGCGGCGGAGGGCGCGGAGGGCGACGCGAAACGTGTTGGTAAATCTCATGAGCGGGCGTGGACTCTCAAATTGGGAAACAAGATCGGCCGCGGACGGCGCCAAGGACGGTGATCAGGGCCGCCGGGCGCCTGGCGCCAGACGAGAATCCGATCAAGCGACGGAGGAGGTGAGTTTGGCCGCAGTCTCGGCCTGCTTGATTTTCTGCATCTCGTGTTCGGCGATGCTACGGCCTTGCACGGGCTCGTCGCGAACGACCACGCCGTCGCGGAGAATGAGGTTGCGTTTGCAGTAGCTCGCGATGTCGAGCTCGTGCGTGACCATGACGATCGTGATGCCCTGCTCGTTGAGCTGTTGGAACACGCCCATGACCTCGACGGAGGTCTTGGAGTCGAGATTGCCGGTGGGCTCGTCGGCGAGGAGGACCTGCGGGGAATTGACGAGGCCGCGGGCGATCGCGACGCGTTGCTGCTGACCGCCGGAAAGCTGGTTGGGGAAATGATCGAAGCGTTCGGAAAGTCCGACGATGTCGAGACAGTGCATCGCACGTTCGCGAATCTCGTCGATCGAAAGCTTGCGGTGCCGGCCGTAAAGCATCGGCAGCTCGACGTTTTCAAGGGCGGTGGTGCGGGCGAGGAGGTTGAAGCCTTGAAAGACGAAGCCGAGTTTCTGGTTGCGCAGGTCGGCGAGCTCATTGCGGTTCAGCTGGTCGACGTCGATGCCGTCGAGGAGGTAGGAGCCCTTGGTCGGCCGGTCGAGGCAGCCGAGCATGTTCATGAGCGTGGATTTGCCGGAGCCGCTGGCGCCCATCAGGGCGACGAACTCGCCGCGCTGGATATCCAACGACACACCGCGCACGGCATGCACGGGCACTTCGCCGGATTCGTAAATTTTGTGGAGATCTTTGATTTGGACGACGGGAAGCATGGGTCGCGCGACGATGGACTGGAGTCAGGAGCGAGAGTTTGGCGCGAGCTCAGCCGCCGCGGCGCATGGGGCCGCCGCTGCGGCCGCTGAAGGGATTCTGCATGCTGCTGCCGCCGGGGGGAGGGACCGTGGATGTCGCTCCCGGAATGATCACGCCCTTCAGGAGTGTATCGCCTTCGTTGAGACCCTCGAGAACTTCGGTGTAGAAGCCGTCGGAGACGCCGAGCTTCACGGTCACTTTCTCGATTTTCTTCTCCAAAGCATTGGGATCAGTCACGCGGTAGAGATCGCGGGTGACGATGGTGCTGTTGAAGCCGCGCTCGCCAGCGCCGCCGGCGGGACCGCCACGACGCATGCCCCCACCGCTGCCGCCATCGCCTCGACCGCCGCCCTTGGTCCGGCCGCCGCCGGGAGTAGCGAGGCGGGCGGCGATGAGATCGGGATCGAGTCCCTTTTCCTTGGCGAGCACCTTGGCTTTTTCAATCTGATCGGCGGACGCGGTCGAGCCGCGTTCGTAGCCGATGGTGCGCATGATCTCGAACGTGGCGCGCATACGCTCGTCATCGGTCATCGCGGTCGTGCCGCCGGTTGATTTTTCGCCGGCTTTGGCGACGACCGCGGCGCTGGCGGTGGAATCGATCACGTTGGGCATGATCTCCTGCGGGATGCGAACGCGGAGCGTGCCGTTCTCCACGCGCAGTACACCCACGCGTTGTTGGACGATAATGGATACATTGGCCGTCATCCCGGGCTTCAGCCTCAGGTCGGGATTGGCGACATCGATGATGGTCGCGTAAGAGACGACGTTTTGGTTTGCGGTCGCGGCGTTACGGACCTGCCGGACGGTGCCGGTAAAGGTGCGATTGGGAAACGCGTCGACGGTGAATTTGACGTTCTGGCCTTCGGAGATGCTGCCGACATCGGCCTCCGCAACGGCAGCGTTGATCTGCATTCGGGTGAGATCGTTCACCAGCGTGAACAGGACTGGTGCGTTCATGCTCGCGTTGACCGTGCGGCCCTTGTCGGTCTTGCGGTCGAGCACCATACCGTCGATCGGCGATGTGATGACGGTGCGTGAGAGGTCGAGCTCGGCGTTGGCCACGGCCGCGCGACGGGTCAGCAGTGTGGCGTTGGACTGCGCGAGCTGGGCGTTGATGCTGTCGAGCTCCTGTTGGGAAACGAGTTTCTTGTCGAAAAGTTCCTTGGTGCGCTGGGCGTTGATCTGGATTAACTGGTTGTTCGCTTCGGCGGAGGCGAGATCGGCCTTGGCCTGGTTCAAGCGCGTGGTCGGGGTCGCTTCGTCGATCCGGGCGAGGACGTCGCCTTGTTTCACCTTCGAGTTGAAGTCGACGAGCACTTCCTTGATCTGCCCGGAAACCTGAGCCCCGATGTCGACCGTCACGACGGGCTGGAGATCGCCCGTGGCGGTGACGGCTTGCACGATGTCGCCGCGGGCGACTTTCGCGAATTGAAACTCGGGCTTAACGTCCTTCTTGCCGCGGTAGTAATACCAGCCGCCACCCGCTGCTGCGGCGATGACGACCAGGAGAAAAATAAGACCACCGTAGCTTTTGGATTTGGCCATGACGAATGTGGGATCTACAGGATGAAGTAAGAAAGGTACGCGAGAACCAGAACTCCGGAGCTGGCGTCCGAAGCGAATCCAGTGCGGTCCGCAAAGACGCAGCCAGGCAGGAAAGGTGACGAGATTTCCGCCCGCGGCAGGGAGCAATTGGGGGGCACCGCGGGACGGGTCATCCGTTGAGGCCGAAGACCTTGGCGCAACTCGAAATGCGGAGAACGGCGCCCCATGCGCTCATCTACACCACTCTTTGGATAGGGGCGCGCAGTGCACGTCTACCGAATGGTCGGGGCGCTCGTCACGACGTGTCCCCGCATGACACACCAGTCGCTGCCCGCACTATTCCGGCTTCGGTGAGAACGTCGCCTCGAGGGCCTCAGCCACATTCGGCGGAACGAAATGCGTGACGTCGCCGCCGTAGCGCGCCACCTGCTTCACGAGCGAGGAACTCGTATAGCTGAACTGCTCGTTCGGCATCACGAACAGTGTTTCCACCAGGGGTTCGAGGTGGCGGTTCATCAGCGCCATGTTGAACTCGAACTCGAAATCCGAAAGGGCGCGCAGGCCGCGGATGATCGCGTCGGCTTGCTGCGCCATGCAGAACTCGACGAGCAAACCGTTGAACGTGGTGACGGTAACGTGCGGCAGATGCGCGACGTTGGGCTGCACCATTTCGAGCCGCTGTTGGGCGGTGAAGAGCGGGCCTTTGCCGACGCTTTCCGCGATGGCGACAGTCACGCGATCGAAGAGCTTCGCGGCTCTTGAGAGTACGTCGAGATGACCGTAGGTGATCGGGTCGAAAGTCCCAGGGTAGATGCAGTGTCGTGAAGGCACGATTCGCGGAGCGAAGGATACAAGTGGGCCGGTGGCGACTGGTTTTTGGCAGAACCGGATGGACTCCGCGGATGAGAGCGCTCCACGCTTGCCTTCGCTGCGACTGCGCACGATCTCTCACGTCTTTCTGCGACCCATGAACCTACCAAACCTCCTGACCATCTCGCGCGTGCCGCTGATGTTCATCGTCGTGGGGCTCATGTATGCGGAGTTCCCCTGGGCGGCGACGGCGGCCTTCTGGCTTTTCATCGCGGCGGCGCTGACCGACTGGCTCGACGGGAAAATTGCCCGGGAGCGCGGGATCGTCTCGTCGTTTGGTCGTTTCATGGACGCGGTCATCGACAAGGTGCTCGTGATCGGCGTCATGATCGCACTGGTGAACGGCGACTATTTCGGGGGCTATAACATCGCCGCGATGATGATGCTTCTGTGCATCCTGTGCCGGGAGTTCGCCATCTCCGGGCTGCGCATGGCGGCGGCAGTCAAGGGCCACGTCGTGGAAGCGGACACCGGCGGAAAGGTGAAGACGTTTGTACAATTGAACGCGATCGGCTGGTTGATCGGCTCGCGGATGTTGCGGAACGACAGTGCGGGGATCGAGACGGTGGTCGTCGATAGCGTGCGCTGGATCGGGATGGGGCTGTTTGTATTGTCGGCGATGCTCACGATCACGTCGGGCGTTTCTTATTTTCGGCGGCACGGGCGCGTGCTGATGACGTAAGATGAGCCTCTCGCAGCCGGCGTGGCCTCGCGTGTTGCCGGGCAAGGTCGTGATTGCGTGCGCGACGCTGGGGCCGCTCGGCCAGCGCCTGCCGGCGCCCGGCACGTGGGGCTCGCTCGCGGGGCTGCTTTATTTCGCACTGTTCTTCCAGCGGGCCAGCATCGGCGCGGTGTTGGTGGCGAGCGCGATCGGGGGCTATCTCGCCGTGGCGATCTGCGGCGAGGCGGAGGTGCGGCTGCGGGCGAGGGATCCTGGCAAGGTCGTGCTCGATGAAGTGGTGGCGATACCGCTCTGTTTTCTCGGCTGGCGCACGCTGCTCGGGGCGGCGCCAGCGTGGGCCTTACTGCTGGCGGGCTTCCTGTTATTCCGTCTCTTCGACATCGTGAAACCATTCGGAATATCCAGGCTCCAGCGACTGCCGGCGGGATGGGGCGTCGTCGCGGATGATTTTGCCGCGGCCCTCGCGGCGTGCGCGACGTTGCATGTCGGGCTTTGGGTGTGGACGAACGTTTAGAGTCCGTGCGCGTTCACGGCTAGTGAAACAGAACGAGGAGGCCCGCTGGGAGAGCCGGGCCTTGCCGGAAGGACGCCTGATAATTTACGGCAGCGCCTGCAACTGGCTGCCGGGAACTCTGACGAGGAGGCCCTGCCGGAGCACGTCAACGGCGATGATGATACCTTGCGGATTCGCCGGATTGTCGACGAAACCCTCGAGCCCATGCAGCGGTCCGCCGACGATTTTCACCCGCCGGCCCTTGGTCAGCAGCGGCATGACGCTGAGTTGGAAGCCCGAAGCGACGATCGATTTCACCTCGCCGAGCTGGTGAAGAAACTTCGCCTCGTCTTCGACGGTGATCGCACGGGCGAGCAGATCCTGCTGATAGATTCGCGATTTCTTTTCGGCCGGAACCTGCGCGAACACATAGCCGGGAAACAGCGGCTTGGTGAAGTGTTTGGTCTGCTGGCCATATTTGCGCACGCTGTCGACGAGCGGCAGGTAGTGCTCCAATTTTTCGGCGCTCATCAACGCCGCGAACTTCTTTTCGCAGCGAGGCTTCGTGTGACAGACCAGCCAGTAATTTTCTTTCATCCGCGCGGCTCAGCGTTGGAGCAGAAAACGGATCGCGGCGTGATAACCCTCGAGTCCGAGCCCGGTGATGACGGCCAGGCAAGCGGGGGCGGTCAGCGACGTCTGCCGAAATTCTTCGCGCTTGTAGATATTGGAGATGTGCACCTCGACGGTCGGCAAATGGGCGCCGAGCAGGGCATCGCGCAGCGCCACGCTGGTGTGGGTGAAGGCGCCGCCGTTGATCACGAGGCCGTCGAATTTGGCGTCGGCCAGCGCGGCGATCCGGTCGATGAGCGCGCCTTCGTGATTCGATTGGAAAAACTCGATCTGCGCCGCGGCACCAAACTCATCGCGCAAGGCGCGCTCGAGGTCCGCGAGCGTGGCGCGGCCGTAGATCTCCGGCTCGCGTTTGCCGAGCCGGTCGAGATTGGGGCCGTTGAGAATGGCGATTTTCTTCATGCTGGGGAGCTCACGAAACACACTAAACCCGCGAAAGGTGAAGGCTGTTTTTCGAGCCGGGAGCGGGATTCGGCGGACGCGGTCAGAGCGGATTATCGGTGGCGATGAATTCCCACGGCAGCTTGAACTTCTTCGCGAGCTCGGCGGCAAGTGCGCGGACGGCATGCACCTCCGTGGCGTAGTGGCCACACAGGTAGAGGTTCAGTTTTTCCTCCTGCGCGCGGTTGAACCACTCCTCGCGGAGCTCGCCCGTGACGAGCGTATCCACTCCGGCTGGACCGAGCTCGGGCACCGCGCTGTTGCCGGAGCCGCTGCAAAACGCGACCGCTCGCGGCGCGCGCATCCCGCATTCGATCGCAATCACGCGCGGGTAGAGTTTCTCGAGTTTCGCGCGCAGGGTGCTGCGATCGAGCTTGGCGCCACGGGCATCCGCGATGCAGCCGACCGCCTCGCCGTCGCGCACGAGAAATGGCCGCGTCGGTTTCAGGCCGAGTTGCTTCGCGAGCAGCGCGTTGTTCCCGATCTCCGGATGGCCGTCGAGCGGCAGATGGTTCGAATACAACGCGCAGTTGCCCCGGATCAGACACGCGACGCGTTCGTAAGCGGGACCGGTGAGCGGGCGCGGCATATCCCAATACATCCCGTGATGTACGATCAGGAAATCGACGCCGGCCGCGACCGCTTTTTGAAACGGCAGCACGCCGGAATCGACCGCCGCGCCGATCTTGGTGACACGGCCGGTGTTCGCAACTTGCAGCCCGTTGAAGGCACCCGGCGCATCCTTGAACGCGGTGCGCCGCGTGCGTTTGTCGCAATAGAGGACGAGGTCTTCGAGTTGGGCAGACATGGGAAAACGATCGAGGAAAAATAACGCCGGCGTCGAGCTGGCAGTCAATGCGTCGTCCGACTGCGGGCGACCGGACGAGGCACCTCGTCCCTTACGCGCCGATGCGACAACTATGTACGCTGAAACCGGCCCCGAAGCTCACCAGCCAGAAATCGCCGGAGCCATTCGGAGCGCCCTCCTTCAACGTTTCTTCCAGCGCGAACAGCACCGATGGGCTGCTCATGTTGCCGCAGTCGCGGAGCACTCGCGCGCTGGCTGCAAGAGTGTGGGGCGCCACGACTGGCGCGACGGCGTCGATCACGTCGCGTCCGCCGGTGTGCGCCACGACTCGCGCGACCGGCCGATCGGTGCGTTCACCCCACAGCCGGCCGACGGCACTCGCGGCCAGGTTGGGCACCGAGCGGTGCAGCAGGTTGCGGAGCTTGCCGTCGCGTTGTTCGAACCGGAGCTTGTCGCGGTTTTCCGGAAGGTGGACGGTGCGAAAATCGAACGCGCGCAGCGGCGGTGTGTCGGCGGGAGGTTGCCCGCGCCAGATGGTGGCGGCCGCGCCATCGCCAAACAAACACGCGCTGACAATCACGCCCGGATCGTCGTCGAGATAGAATGCCGCGGAGCAAATCTCGACCGCGATGCAGGCGACGATCGCATCGGGTTGCGCGGCGACCAGATGGCTGGCGGCGCGCAGGGTGGGAATCGCGGCGCCGCAGCCGAGGCCGACAAGATCCTGCAGGAATACATTCGGGCGCAGCCCGAGTTGTTCCGCGACGTAGCTCGTGACGCCCGGGCAGAGATAGCCCGTGCACGTACAGATGAGCAGCGCGTCGAGCTGGTCGGCGCGGAGCCCGGCACGCTCGAGGGCGAGTGTGAGCGCGCGGCCCGCTAGCTTCGGAGCTTCGACGCGAAAGCCGGCGTTGAGTTGATCCGGGCTGAGGTCGAAGACGTTCTCGACATCGGGCATCGCGAAGTGCCGTTTCGCGATGCCGTGCTCGCTGCGCAGGATCGATTGTATAATCAGCATCGAGCGCTTTTTGAGTCGCTCTCGCAGACGCGATCGCTGGGCGATCTCCCAGCAGTCGGCCTGCGTGTAGACAGCTTCGGGAAGGGCGGTGGCAAGGGCGTGGAGGAACATGCGAGCGCGAGGGGGCGGACCAAGGGGTTTCAGTGCAGAGTGGCGTAAAGCGGGCCAAACGGAAGCAGTCTCGCGCGGCTCAGCACGGCGAACCAGCGCTGCCGGGACGGCCTGAGGAGGAACGAGTGCAATGCGCCGGCCGAAGCGAGCCGCAGCTGGAACCGACCGCGCAGGGCGGCGTGAGCGGCACGACAGGTTGCGGGCCAATCGCATTCGCCGCGCGCGTAGGCGAGCAGCGGGTCGAGCGCGAGCTCGGCACTTTGAAACGCCATCGCCATACCGTTACCGGTAAAGGGCGGGATCATCGCGACCGCGTCGCCGATTCGGAGCAGATTGCTCGCCGGTAATCGCCGATCGAAATGGAGTGCGGCCACGGCGCAGAACGAGTCGTCGATGAGTGGCGCGCGTTCGAGCCTCTCCGCCAAGGCGTGCAGTCCAGCCGCCCGAAGATAGGCGAACAGCAAGGCCGGACCGCGCGCCTGCAACGACCGGCGGCGGAAAAGTCCGCAGACATTCACCGCGTTTTCTTCGATTCGGGCCAGGCCCACGTAACAACCGTCACCGAGATGAACCTCGAGCTCCCGCACGAGATCCAGCGAGCGCGCGTGCAGTTTGAGACCGATCCAGGGCGATCGAACCGCGCGGCGGCGACCGTTGGCGAAAACAAGGCCGGCGCGGTTCGTGGTGTCGGCCATCCTCGATTTCGTGCGCAGGTCACCGTCGAGAGTGATGAATTGCCGCGCGAGACAGGCATCCAGCCGATAACGGCTGATGCCTAGAGCCGGCGCAGGGAGCCGCTGGATTCGGGGTGAGGAATCTTTGAAGAACCACGCAACCTCACGATGGTGTAGCGCCTGCTCGAGTGCGAACTCGAGTCCGAGTCGCGTGATGGTGCTGGGGGCGAGGCCGGCGATGAATTCACCGCAGACGCGGTGCCGCGGGTAGTCGCCGGCTTCGTGCACGATCACGGGCACACGAGCGCGACGCAGCGCGAGGCCGAGTGCAAGACCGGCGAGCCCGCCGCCGATGATCTCGATCGGACGCAGCATCGTCGATGCGGACGCAACCGCGGGCGCGGCAGAGGCAACGGGCTTCATCGGGTTGCGTGGTGGCTCACGGAGGGGCGCCATGCGTTTAGGCGCGCCGCACGGCGAGCATGCGTTGCATGCCGAGAACGGTGCTGGCGCAGGTGATGTCCCACGCGTCGCGTGTGAGGCCGAGCGCGAGGGGCAATTCGTCGTCGCGGAAACCCGCCTCGATGCTCACGTGGGCGTCGTGGAGGGACACGTGATTGGCGCCGAACAGAGGCGCCGCAATCCGGAACAGGACTTGCGAACTTCGGCGACGCACCGGTTCGCAGGCAATGATGATGCGCGCGGTGCGACGGAGTTTCTCGCCTAGCGCGGCGAGGTGGGCGTCCGAGAACTGGTGAAAGATCAGGTTGCCAACGAACACGGTGTAGCGGCTGTAACCCGCGAACTCCTGCAAGTCCGCGCGATACCACTCGCGTTCGGCCAGCCAATCGACCGGGCGCGGCCATAAATCGAGCCCGTCGATCTGCACGCCGGCGCGGGCCAGCCGACCGCCGAGCTCACCTGTCCCGGCACCGAGCTCGAGCACGAGCTCGTCGGGACGCAACAGAGGCGGAAGCGTACGGACGAGCCAGCGGTGAGTGCCCGTGATCCGGTTGATCAGACGCAAGTCGCGCCGATTGTGGAGCGCGTCCGGATGATCGTGGGGAAGCGAATCGAGCAGTTCGGGCTGGAGGATGCGCTGCATGGGCGGGGAAGGGGAGAGTGAAGGTGGAACTGCGGCGGGGCTGGCGGGTGAGTGCGGCTTCGGCGATCACTCTGTCGTGCGGGCCATTTTTGTTTTCCTGTCGCTTTCACCGTCCGTCCCACTTCTCAGGTTGCCCGGGAGCGTTAACCTGTCCAGAGTGCCGGACGATTTCCAATGAGCGTCCCCGCGATTCCGAGTCACACGCCCGACACGCCCGCCGTTCCTGCTGTACCTGTTCTACCGGTTGATTTGATCGCGGATGCCGCGAGTAATTTTCCGCACCGGCCGTCCTGGGACGAGTATTTCATGGCGACCGCAGTGCTGATCGCCTCGCGTTCGAACTGCGAGCGGCTGCATGTGGGTTGTGTGATTGTGACGGGAGGCGAACGGAAAAACCGGATCGTGGCGGCGGGCTACAACGGGTTTCTGCCGTCGACGCCGCATGTATCGCGCGTGCGGGACGGGCATGAGCAGGCGACGGTACACGCGGAGCAGAATGCGGTGGCCGACGCCGCGCGTCGCGGAAGCCCGGTGGAAGGCTGCGTGGCGTACGTGACCCATTATCCCTGCATCAATTGCGCCAAGATTCTCGCAGCCGCGGGAATCGCGGAAATCAAATACCGAGCGGATTACCTCAACGATCCGCTGGTTGCACCCCTCCTGGCGGATGCGGGCGTGCAGGTGTTGAAACTTTGAAGGCGGCGCCGGGTCCGTGCAATAAACGCGATGCGGGAGCGACGTAAAGTTTCGCGGGAGACGCTGGCTGGATCGTTGTTGCTGGCACATCCGGCAATGAAGGATCCGAATTTCCGGCGCAGCGTAGTGCTGATGTCGGCGCACAATGCCGAAGGCGCGATGGGCGTCGTCTTGAACCGCCCGCTCGGCAAACGGCTCGGTGAACTGAGCGGCGACTTTGCGCTGGGCCCCCTGGCGAGCGTGCCGCTTTATCACGGCGGCCCGGTGCAGACCGAGCAACTCGTGCTCGCCGCGTGGCAGACGCGCGATGATGGCTTTCGTCTGCACTTTGGCATCGAGCCGGACAAGGCGCTGCAATTGATGTCGGAAGACGATACGCACGTGCGCGGTTTCCTCGGTTATTCGGGCTGGTCGGCAGGGCAGTTGGAAAACGAGATGAAGCTGCGGACGTGGGTCGTCGCCGATGTGCCGGAGGATCTGTTGACGCATGCGCAGGACGAGAGCCTGTGGCGCACCGTGCTGGGCCGCGAAGGCGCGGAGTGGCGGCTGCTCGCGGGAGAGCCGGAGCATCCGGAGATGAACTGACTGGCGGGCGTCCGGCGGAGCGGATTGCGGGTATCGATTCACGCTTGCTGCGCGTCGCCGCGCGCAAGAGAACTCGCGCTCAATGGCCAAACTCGCGCTCCTTTCCGTCTCCGACAAACGCGGCCTCGTGGAATTCGCCTCCGCACTCGTGCAGCAGCATGGTTACACGCTGCTTTCGACCGGTGGCACCGCGAAGCTCCTCGCCGAAAAAGGCCTGCCCGTCACCGAGGTGAGCCAGCACACCGGCTTTCCGGAAATCATGGAAGGCCGCGTGAAGACGCTGCACCCGAAAATCCACGGCGGCTTGCTCTGCCGGCGCGACAAGGCGGACCATCTCGAGCAGGCGAAGAAAAACAATATCGAGCTGATCGACCTCGTGGTCGTGAATCTTTATCCGTTCGAGGAGACGGTGGCGAAGCCGGGCGTGCAGTTCGAGGAGGCGATCGAAAATATCGACATCGGCGGACCTTCGATGCTGCGCAGCGCGGCAAAGAATCACGAGAGCGTGAGCGTGGTGTGCGATCCGGAGGATTACTTGCCGGTCCTGGCGGCGCTGGCGGAGGAGAAGAGCAATCCGCGGAAAATTCTGGAACTGCGCCGGAAGCTCGCGCTGAAGGTGTTTCAGCGCACGGCGAGCTACGACGCGGCGATCGCGCGCTATCTCGAAGCGCAGGCGGCGGAGCCTGACATCGAGGCGCTAAGCGGTTTTCCATCGCGGCTCACGTTGTCGTGGAAGAAGGCGCAATCGCTGCGCTACGGCGAGAATCCGCACCAGAAGGCGGCGCTGTACGGCACGTTTCACGACCACTATACACAACTCCAGGGCAAGGAGCTTTCGTATAATAATATTCTCGATATTACGGCCGCGACTTACCTGATCGGCGAATTCGAGCGGCCGACGGTGGCGATCCTGAAGCACACGAATCCGTGCGGTGCGGCCAGCGCGGATACGTTGATCGAAGCCTGGGAAAAGGCGTACGCGACCGACCGGCAGGCGCCGTTCGGCGGTATCATCATCGTCAACCAGACGCTCGACGGCGTGCTGGCCAAGGCGATCGCGGAAATCTTCACCGAGGTGATCATCGCGCCGCGGTTCAGCGACGAGGCGATGGGGATTTTATCCAAAAAAAAGAACCTGCGGCTGATGGAGGCGAAGGGCGGGATCGGCGCGGATGCGTTGCAGGAAATCCGCTCGGTGGTCGGCGGCGTGTTGGTGCAGGACCGCGATCGCACGCTCGGGAATGTGCGCGAATTCAAGGTCGTGACGAAACGCGAGCCGACGCCGGACGAATGGGCGGCGATGATGTTTGGCTGGAAGATCGGCAAGCACGTGAAGTCGAACTCGATCGTTTACTGCCGCGGCGAGCAGACGCTGGGCGTCGGCGCCGGGCAGATGGCGCGCGTCGACAGTTCTCGGATCGCCGTATGGAAAGCAGGCGAAGCAAAGCTGGATCTTCACGGCTCGGTCGTGTGCAGCGAAGCGCTGTTTCCATTTGCCGACGGATTACTGGCGGCCGCGGATGCGGGCGCGACGGCGGCGATCCAGCCGGGCGGGGCGATCCGTGACGCCGAGGTGATCGCGGCCGCCGACGAGCGTGGAATGGCGATGGTGTTTACCGGCAGCCGGCACTTTAAACATTGAAGGGGCAACCCCGCGGGTCGCCGCAGGTCAAACCGCGCAACTCCCTATATTATGAAACGCGTTTCCGTCTCGCTTCTCGCCGCGACCCTTCTGGTGGTCGCCGGCTGTTACACGAATCCCGTGACCGGCCGGCAATCGCTCGTCCTCCTCTCGCAAGGCGAGGAACTCACACTGGGCGCGCAGTCGTTTCAAGAGATTCGCCAAAAGGAAACCGTCTCGACCGATGCTGGTTCGAATGCACGCGTGCAACGTGTAGGTCAGCGCATCGCGCAGGCGGTCGGCGATGCGCTGCCGGGGGCGAAATGGGAGTTCGTGGTGTTTGAATCGAAGGACGCGAATGCGTTCGCGCTGCCGGGCGGCAAGGTGGGCGTGTACACTGGACTGCTGACGCTCGCGGAGAACGACGCGGAACTGGCGACGGTCATCGGGCATGAAGTTGGCCACGTGATCGCACGACACGGCGCGGAGCGGATGTCGGAAGCGATGGTGATGTCCGGCGTGGGTGCGCTCGGCGCGGCAGTCGTGGAGACCAAGACCGAGAACCCGCAGATGAAACAAATGTTCGAACTCGCGTATGGCGGGGTCGCGACCCTTGGCCGGGTGCTGCCGCAGTCGCGCAGCAACGAAAGCGAGGCGGATCGGATGGGTGCGCTCTACGCGGCGAAGGCCGGCTACGATCCGCGCGCATCGATCACATTTTGGCAGAAGATGGTGACGCAAAAACAAGCCGCGGAGAAAGCGGGCGGAACCGGCGGCTGGCTCGCGGGGTTTTTATCGACGCATCCGGCGGATCAAAAGCGCATCACGGATTTGCAGGCGCTGATGCCGCAGATGGTGCCGATCTATGAGCAGAATCGCGGACGGTATTCCGACTGACAGAGGACGTGCGGGACGAAGGTGGGCGCGGCAAGCAACGGTGAAATAGAGCCGGCGGGCTTTTCCGGTTGGCGGATCGCGCTCATTTGCACCACGGTGGCCGGATGTTTGATCCCGTCGAAAAACTAAAGGAGTTCATCCGGCACCCCAGCGTTTCCACCGATCCCAAGGCGCAGGAAGGAATGAAAGGGGCGCTGGAGTTTGTCTCCGACCTCCTGAAATCGTTGGGATTTTCGGTCGATGTCGTCCCTACGGAGCTGCACCCGATCATCTTCGCGCAGCGCGGCGGGGAAAAGCACTGGCCGCACGTCTTGATTTATGGGCATTACGACGTGCAGCCAGCAGATCCGTTGAACCTCTGGAAGACGCAGGCCTTCGAACCGACGATCGTCGGCAACCGGATCTATGGTCGCGGCGCGGCCGACAACAAGGGGCCGCTGATGACGATCATCACGGCGATCGGGCAACTGCTGGAGGCGGATCCGGCACTGCCGCTGCGAATTTCGTTTTTGATCGAAGGCGAGGAGGAGATCGGGAGCCCGAGTTTCCCCAAATTCCTCGAACGCTACGCGAGCAAGCTGCGCGAGGCGGATTTCGTTTTCCTTTCGGATACGGCGCTGCCGAACGAGCAGCAGGTCGTGCTCACGAGCGGACTGCGCGGACTCGCGTTGTTCGACGTGCATGTGACCGGGCCGAAAGGCGACCTCCACTCGGGGCTGCACGGCGGTGTATTGAGAAACCCGATTCAAGCGCTCGCGGAGATCCTCGCGACGCTGCACACGCCCGAAGGAAAAGTGAATGTACCGGGTTTCTACGATGCCGTGCTCGACGTGCACCCGTGGGAACGCGAAGAGCTCAAGAAGCTCGGTGCGGACGAGAAGGCTTATGCCGAGTTTCTCGGCATCGACACGTTCTACACGACGCCGGGATTCTCTCCCTTCGAGTCGCTGCGTTTCCAGCCCACCCTGGAGATCAACGGCATTGGCGGCGGCTACCAAGGGGAGGGGACCAAGACCGTCATTCCGAGCAAGGCTTTCGCGAAAATCAGCTGCCGGCTGGTGCCGAATCAGGAGCCAGACAAGATCAAGCAGCTGGTGATGGACGCGATTCGGGCGCGAGCGCCAAAGGGCGTGAAGATCGACTTTGTCGACCAGCACAAGGGCGATCCGTACATCGTCGTGCCACCGGACCGGTCGAACACGCCCAAGGACCAGTCGCCGGTGCTCGCGCGGGCGTTTCGCGCCACGCATCAGGCTGTATCCGAAGTGTGGGGACGCCCGCCGCTCTATCTCCGCGAAGGTGGCAGCGTGCCGATCATCGCCGACATCAAGCGCGTGACGGGACTCGATTCGGTGATGATGGGGCTGTTCCTGCCGGAGGATAATCTGCACGCCCCGAACGAGAGCTTTAATCTCGAGGTGATGAAGAAGGGCACCGAGACCACGCGGCGGATGCTGGCGGCGCTGGCCAAAAGGTGAATTTAATATAGGCCGGGCGAGGCAAGCCTCGAAGACCGAACGAAAGAGAACAAAGGGAACGAAGAGCGTTGAGTCGGCGCCTGTCTTTCCAGCGCTTTCGTCCCAAACCTGCACGATGCGCAGGCAGTGGTGCAGCCGGATATAAAAAAACGCCCCGGTGAACCGGGGCGTTTGTCGTATCCGAAAAATTGTGACGCTCAGAGCGGCGCGGGTGCAGCCATCGTCGGGTTCACGACGATCAGGTTGACGCGGCGATCCTTCGCCCGCGTGGCGTCGTCGGCGTTGGGGACGGCTTCCAAGCTACCCTTGGAGAGCGTCTCGATGCGGTCGGCGGGGACGCCGATCGACTGGAGATACTTCTTCGCGGCATTCGCGCGGCGGTCGCCGAGACCGAGATTGTATTCGGCCGTGCCGCGCCAATCACAGTGACCTTCGAGCAACAGACGAAAGCCGGGATTATCGTCGAGATACTTCTTCGCCTCCTGCAGCTTCGGGCGTTCCGAGGCCTTGATCGCGGATGAATCGAAATCGAAATAGACGGTCTGGGCGTCGAGCGCGGTACGATTCTGGCCGAGGGGGTCGAAGCCCTCGCCACGCTCCACCAAGCCCGGTGCGTCCAGGTTCAGGTTCGCCGCCGATGGGCCCATGCCGCCCAAGTTGGTCGAGGTACCGCTGCCCTGCGGGCCCATCAGAGTGGCGGCAGGATCGGGACGAGCCGGCTTCTTCGGACAGCCGGCGAGAAGGAGCGCGAGGGCGCAGCTAGTGGCGGCGAGGAACAGTTTCTGCGAGGCAAATTTCATGAGAAGGAAAATGGTCTGGACGCTCGGGCAGAGCTATTGGGCATTCGCGCCAGACGCCGCAAGGCTTTTAGCACCCGTCGCGCTATACAGTTTTCTTCGGCTCGATGAGGCCGACTTCGAGCGCGTAACGCGTGAGACTCGCGACGTCGTGCAGGTTCAGCTTGCGCATCAGATTCGTGCGGTGGTTGTCCACCGTCTTCACGCTGATGCCAAGCTTCGCGGCGATTTCCTTGGTGCTGTGGCTCTCGGCCACGAGCTGGAGGATCTCGCGTTCGCGATCGGTCAAAAAATCGGGCGCACTGCTGGTCGCGGGATTGGCGACCACATTGCGGAGCAGGGCGGCGACGGCGGGGCCGAAATAGGTGCCGCCGTTCGCCACGGTTTCGAGGCCTTTCTTGAACTCGAACAACCCGGCCGTCTTTTCGACGAAACCGTGCGCGCCGGCCTCGAGCATTTCGCGCACGAGCACCGGGTTTTCATGGCCGGAGAACACCAGCACGCGCATCTGCGGTAATTTTTTGCTAATCCGGCGGAGGATATCGACGCCGTTCAGGCCCGGCAGCTTCGCATCCAGCACGCAAACGTCAGGGTTTGCCTCGAGACACATCTGGACGGCGCTCTGGCCGTCACCGGCTTCTCCCACTAGTTGATAGTTTGCGTCCAGCCTCAGAATCTCGACCAACATCTCGCGAATCGCGGTTTGGTCTTCGATGATGACAAGGCGCTTCATGCTTGGTGATAAATGGGTTCGGGTGGTGGGTCGACTGGGATTCGAACCCAGAACCAACGACTTAAAAGGACGCTGCTCTACCATTGAGCTATCGACCCCCAGTCCGAGGGAGCGGCGAAAATGGGTTTCCGCGACATGTCTTTGCAAGAAATTTCTCCCCCAGAAAGTGTGCGCGGCCATTGACCAGCGGAAACGGCAGGCCTATCCAACGATCTCGAACGCCAGATCGTGGGAACAATTCAAAAATATACTCATCAGACCGAGGCAGATCGTATGTCTGCCAAAGCCCAAGAAGTTGCCCTGGATCGGTTGCTCGTCGATCGCTTCAAAAGCGGAGATCAAGCCGCCTTTGACGAGATGGTCACACGCTACTGGGATCGCATCTACTCGATGGTCCACCAGCTGCTCCGTAATCAGCAGGACGCCGAGGAGGTGACGCAGGACGCGTTCATTCGCGCCCACCGCGGGCTGGCAAACTTTCGCGGCGATTCGGCTTTTTCGACCTGGCTCTACCAGATCGCCACGAATCTCGCGCGCAATCGCTATTGGTACTGGTGGCGCCGGAAGCGCGACCAGTCCGTCTCCATCGACGCTCCTGTCAGTGCCGAAAACGATATGACGCTCGCCGACGTGATCCCTGCCGAAGTCGAGTCGCCGGACGACATCACGGTCACGCAGGAGTTCATCGACCGCATCGCTCGCGGCATGGAACGCCTTTCTACCAAGCACCGCGAGATTCTCGTCTTGCGAAACGTAAAAAACATGTCCTACGAAGAGATTGCGTCGATTCTAGGAATCTCCGTCGGGACCGTGAAAAGCCGGATTGCGCGCGCCCGCGAAAGCCTGCGCTCAAAACTCGGCGAGGACTTCAAATGAAAGACTCAGAGTTCATCGAACTGTTAAACCTGTATCTCGATCACGAGATTTCCGCTCCAGACGCCGCGCGTCTCGAAGCGGAAGTACAGAACAACCCCGCGCGGCGAAAAGTATATCAGCAGTACTGCCGGATGCAGAAGGGCTGCAAACTGCTCGCGACGGATTTTGCCGCGGAATTGGATAGCGTGCAGACAGCCGACGCCCGCCACAAGAAGGTCCTCGCCTTCGATGCCGCCGCTCTGGAGGTCGCCAATGCACGGCGCGCGCGGATGGGGAATTTCTATACTGTCGGCACTTTCGCCGCCGTCGCGGCATGCGTCGCCATCATCTTTGTGGGCCGTAACCGGCAGGCGACAGCGGATGAAGGCTTGCTTGCCGCACAGCAACTCGCGCCGGTGAAGGCGCAGGTTGTCGACGCGCCCGCCGCGATCGCGTCAACAGTCGTCACTCATGCGACGACTTTGCAGACCGAGGAGATGCGCCCGGTCGCGGTGGCGTCTGCCACTGTGCCCTCGGGCTCGCGGCCGCTGGGTGCGCCCGCCGTTCATCCTTTCGGGACGCTCGTCACGGATCCGCTCCTGCTCACCGGCCACACCCAGGCCGATGCGTTCAGAGCCGCGGCGATGCAACAGGCCAACGCGCAACTCGCGTGGATTCCCAATGTGCAGCTCTCGCCAATTCAGCAGCCGGCACCGCTCAACGATCTGCGTTTTGAATCGACCCCGGCGACGCTTCGTCCGGAAGGCCGCGCGCTCGGCAATCGTGCAACGGCGAATGCCAACGTGGAGCTGGCCGCGTTTCAGTTCGTGAAATGAGCCGAGCGCCGTGGGGTGATTCTCACTGACGCCCACGCGCGTTCTCGTATTCCGATGTATTTCCAGTCCCGCCTCACATGAGGCGGGATTTTTTTTTGGGCTCAAATCCAAGGTGGAGCTGGCTCTCCGAGCCGGGCTGAGCGGGCTCCAGCGGTGTCGATTATGCGCTCAGCGCTTTCTTGATCAGCGACTCGGTCGTCGCTTTCGCTCCGAGCGCGAGTGCGGCATGGCGCACCGCTTGATCCGCATCGGCACCCTTGTAGCCGAGCGCCATCAATGCGGCGACCGCATCGCGATGCGTACTCCCCGCCGCCGAACCAGGCGCGCCGGCCGATCCATCGGTGGCCGCACCCGGCGCAAGATCGGAGCCGCCGACTTTTGACTTCAACTCGACGACGAGACGCTCGGCGGTTTTTTTTCCGATGCCGGGACATTTCGCGAGCGTGCTGATGTCGCCCATGCGAATCGCGCTTTCGAGGGACGGCAGCGAGAGCCGGCTCATGATCGTGAGCGCCAGCTTCGGCCCGACGCCCGTGACATTCTCGATCATCAGCCGGAAAAAATCGCGCTCTGCCGGCGTGGCAAAACCGTAGAGCGTCTGCGCATCCTCGCGATAGATCACGAGCGTGTGCAGTTTCACGGTGGTGCCGGTCTGCGGCAGCTTTTCCGCCGTCGTGACGGGAATGTTCACCTCGTAGCCGAAGCCATTCAGCTCGACGATCGCATGCAACGGCGTCGCGGAGGTCAGCAAGCCTTGTATGGAGGTGATCATGTGGTGAAGTAGCGAGTAGCGGGTAGTGAGTAGCGAGTAGAAATCGGCCAGTGTGGAGGCGGGGCCGCGCCTCTTTATACGCTACTGATTACCTGCAGTACCCGGTTTTACTCGGCACTGACACTCGCTGCTCCTGTTCGGACTTCGGCTATTTCAGGCCCAATACGTCCTGCATGTCGTAGACGCCGGGGGGCTGCGCGACGACCCATTGCGCGGCGCGCAGGGCGCCGCGCGCGAAAATTCCCCGATCGCTGGCTTTGTGCGTGAGTTCCACGCGTTCGCCGAGCGCGGCGAAAATTACGGTGTGATCGCCGACCACATCGCCGCCGCGCAGCGCGTGAACGCCGACCTCCGTCGCCGTGCGTTCGCCCGTGATTCCTTCGCGGCCATGTCGCAGCGCTTCGCGCCCGAGCTTGCGCTCCTCGAGGATGATCTCGAGCAGGCGCGCGGCGGTGCCACTGGGCGCATCCTTTTTGAAGCGGTGGTGCATCTCGATCACCTCGGCGTCGTAATCGGAGCCGAGGATGGCGGCGGCGCGACGGGTGAGCGCGAAAAGAACGTTGACGCCGATGGAGAAATTTCCGGCCCACACACACGGAACCTGCGCGGCGAGTGCAAGGAGCTGTTTCTTCTCTTCGGCGTTGTGGCCGGTGGTGCCGAGGACAACCGGTTTCTTCTGCGCGACCGCCATTTCGAGGAGCGAACGGGTCGCGGCATGCGAGCTGAAATCGATCACCGCATCGCACTTCGCGAGGGCCGCGCCGATATCGTCGCCGACGTCAACGGCGCCGCCGACGGCGATGTTCAATTCCTGCGCCGCGCTTGCAACCGCCTGGCCCATGCGGCCGCGTGAGCCGTTGATCAGAATGCTGAGTGACATGATTCGAAGAGAGATGCGGCCGGTTCGATACGACGCGGAAAAACCGCGTCCGTGCAGAAGCCCGTCAATCGAGCTGCGCAAGCGTCTGCTCGAGCGCTTTCGTGTTCGCGGCGGACATGTCGCACAACGGCGATCGTACCTCGGCGGAAGCAATGATGCCCGCGCGCTGGAGCGCGTACTTCACCGGCACCGGATTCGGCTCGATGAAGAGCGATTTGAAAACGGGATACAGTCGCCGATGGATCTTTGCGGCTTTCGCGAAATCGTTGGCGAGGGCGAGCTTCACCATCCGGCTGATTTCGCGGACGTAGAGATTCGATGCGACGCTGATGATGCCTTCGCCACCGACCGACATGAAGGGCAGGGTGAGCGAGTCGTCGCCGCTCAAAACCGCGATATCGCTGCCGAGCGCCTGCTTCAGTTGGTCGACACGATCGACGCTGCCGCCGGCTTCCTTGATCCAGGCGACGTGCTTGTATTTCGCGCGCAGCCGCTCGACGACGCCCACGCCGATCTCGATGCCACAGCGGCCCGGAATTGAATATAATATAATCGGCCTGTCGGTTGCCTCGGCGACGGCGCAGAAATGTTGGAAGAGACCTTCCTGGCTCGGCTTATTATAGTAAGGCGCGACGACGAGCATGGCGTCCGCGCCGGCGTCGTGTGAAAGTTTGGTAAGTTCGATGGCCTCGCGCGTCGAATTCGAACCCGTGCCGGCGATCACCGGCACGCGGCCCTTGGCCTCCGCGATCACGAAGCGGATCACCGCCATATGCTCATCCCAATCAAGGGTTGGCGACTCGCCGGTGGTGCCGACAGGCACGAGGCCGTCGATGCCGCCCTTGATTTGATGCGCGATGAGTTTCTTCAAATCGGCATAGGAAATCTGGCCGTCGCGAAACGGAGTAACAAGCGCAGTGATGGTGCCGGTGAGCGGACGGAGTTTCATGGAAACGGGCAATGAAGCCTTGCCGAACCAACGACGGCGAAATAGGGAACCGCAACGCTTTTTTACCTATGGGGACAAACGGAACGGTTACACCGCACACGGAAATGATGAATGATCTGCTCAAGCTCGCTGTGGACAGCGGAGTGAGCGATGTGATCATCAAGTCCAACAAGCCAGGCTATGTGCGGATGGCTGGAAAACTGAAGCCGGTCGACATGGATCCGATCACGTGCCCGGAGGCGGAAGCGTTCATTGTCGAACATGTGCCCAAGATTTTCCGCGCGCGCTGGGACGACGAAGGCCAGGTGGATTTCGCGTATGCCGCGGAGGGTGTCGGCCGGTTTCGCGTGAATGCGTTTCACCAGCGCGGGCTCGTGAGCATCGTGATGCGACACATCAAGAGTACCGTGCCGAATTTCGACCAGCTCGGGCTTGGGCAGACGGCGGACGCGCTCGTGAAGCTCTCGCAGGCAAAGGATGGAATTCTACTGGTGTGTGGGGCTACGGGCTCGGGCAAAAGCTCGACGATGGCGGCGATGCTGAACTGGATTAATCAGAATCTCGACAAGCATATCGTCACGATCGAAGACCCGATCGAGTACACCTTCCAGGACGACAAGTCGTTGTTCCAGCAACGCGAGATCGGGCTCGATGTGCCGACCTTCGAACTCGCGATCAAGGCGGTCTTGCGGCAGAATCCCGACATCATCCTCGTCGGCGAAATGCGGGATCGCGAGACCTTCGAGACCGCGATCTCCGCGGCGGAGACGGGACACTTGGTTTTCTCGACGATGCACGCGGCGACGGTTGCGCAATCGTTGACGCGGCTCTTCGAGTTTTTTCCTGCCGAGGAGGTCGTGCAGGCCCGCCGCGCGATTGCGGGATCGTTGCGCGGATTCGTTTGCCAGAAGCTGATTCCCACGGCGGAGGGCAGCGGACGCGTGCCCGCAAACGAGATCCTGACCGCGGATGCAACGGTGCGAAACCTGATCCTCGAAGGGCAGAACGAAAAGATTCAAGGCCTGCTCGAGAGCAATGCCGACTCCGCGACGTTTTCGTTCAACAAGGACCTCTATCGACTCTGGAAGGCGGGGAAAATCAACAAGACCGACGCCCTGAAGTATTCGCCGAATCCGCAGCAGCTCGAGATGAACATGAAGGGCATCTTCATCAAGTCGTGAACCGGTGGCACCTGCGGAACTGCTCATGTATCCGTGAAATGGATTCGCTCTAGTTTTTTGCGGCGTAAGGCTGGCGCGCTCAGTGGCGCGACGATGGTATTGGCGGCCGCTTCGGGTTTTGCTGCGGAGAACGATCCCACCCGCAGCCCGGCAGCAAACACTTCAGCCGCGACCGAGGCTCGTTCGGAAGTGATCGCACCGGGCGAATCGATCAATGCCGCACGACGGGAATTCGATGCGATCAAATCGCTTCGCGAACCGTCGCAGCAGCAGAAAAGCGCGCTGCCGCGCATGACAATGCCGCAACTTCAGCTGGGAACAGCAGAGCCAAGTCCCTTGCCTTCGTCGAAGGCGGAGAAGGCCGCGCCAAAGGCGAAGCGTTCCAACAACTGGCTCGTGGAGGCGATGGAGAAAGATACGCGCCAACGAACCAACCGGGATCGCGACGAACGCACCGGACGCTCGCGCGGCGACGTGGGTGTCGGCGATGCGGCAACGGATCATTTCCCGACCGATGCCGATCGCCGGGAGGACGCAGCTGCGCAGAGTGCACAAGGCACATCGCGAGCGGAGACTGCAGAGCTGGCGGCGAACGAAGCGCGCGAAGCGAGGCAGAAATCGGCGGTGACGAATCCGCTGACCCGTTATCTTGGGGAATGGCTGACGCCGCAGGATTATGCGATTTTGCAGCCGGGCTTGGATGCCTCGCTCGCCGGCCGATCGGGCACGAATGCACGAGACCTGAGCGCGCTCGGTGACGCTCAGTCGGCGGGAATCGGGGGCGGAAGTGAAACTGCGTTTGGCCTCCTGGAACATCGGCAGCCGGCGTTTTCCGTCCCCGAGGCCGGCGAAAATCCGTATTTGCAGACAATGGAGCCTCCGCCGTCGACGACGGCGAACCCCATGCCGTTCCCGCTTCCGGTGAGTGTCGCACCGCCGGTCGTGTCACAGCCATCGCCACTCGTGAGAATCGCGCCGAATCCGCCGCCGCCGGCACCGGAAAAGCCACGGATTCCGGAGTTCGCAAAGCCCGCGCTGGACGAGAAATATTTCAAGCCGCTCAAGCGTTTTTAGGGCTTGGATTCCGGAGGGGCGGGCGCTTGTGTGGCCCGTTTCACGATGGCATTGGCACTTTTATTTTCAGGACAGGGCGCCCAAAAAGTCGGGATGGGGAAGTCTCTGGCGGAGAACTCGGCGGCGGCGCGCGCACTCTACGACGAGGCGAACCGAGTGCTGGGTTGGGATTTGGCTAAAGTGAGCTTCGAGGGTCCGGAGCCGGAATTGACGCAAACCAAGGTGTGTCAGCCGGCGTTGTTCGTCCACGGGCTGGCGCTGCTCGCCGCGCTCCGCGAAGCGGGGAAACTGCCGGTGGATGAACCGAAGTTCGCGCTGGGCCTCAGTCTGGGCGAAGTGACGGCGTATTGCGCGGCGGGGGTTTTCGATTTTGCCACGGGTTTGAAGATTGTGGCGGAACGCGGCCGGTTGATGCAGCAGGCGTGCGAACAGACGACCGGCGGAATGGCCGCGATCATCGGGGAGGATCCGGCCAAGGTGCAGGAGCTCTGCCGCGAATTCGACATCGAGACCGCGAACTTCAACGCGCCCGGCCAGATTATTGTTTCGGGCGAAAAATCGAAGGTGGATGCGGCGGTCGCCGCAGCTAAAGAACGAGGCCTGAAGAAGGTCGTGGCTCTGAATGTCGCGGGCGCGTATCACTCGCGGCTCATGGAGCCGGCGCGCGCGGGATTTGCCGCGTTTCTCGAAACCCTTCCATTCGCCGCACCGAAGTTCGGGGTATTCACCAACACCACTGGCGAGGCGATCGCAGATCCGGCGGCGATCAAGGCCGCGCTCGTGAAACAAGTGGTGTCTTCGGTCCGGTGGGAGAATTGCATGCGCGCGGCCGTGGCCGCCGGTGCGGCTGAATTCTGGGAACTCGGACCCGGCGGGGTGCTCAGTGGACTGGCGCGCCGCACCGAGAAGACCTGGGTTGTGAAGAGTTTTTCTGAATTTGCCGACATCAGTGCGGCCACGAACTGAACCGAATGCCTGCTCGCTACACTCGCAATTTTTGCATCATCGCGCACGTCGACCACGGGAAGACCACGCTGTCGGACCGCATCCTCGAATTCACCAACACGGTGGAGCAGCGCGTGATGACCGACCAGCATCTCGATGCGATGGATCTCGAGAAGGAGCGCGGCATCACGATCAAGTCGCATCCGGTCACGATGACCTACAAGGCGAAGGACGGGCACGTCTATAAGCTCAACCTGATGGATACGCCCGGCCACGTGGATTTCTCCTACGAAGTCTCGCGAAGTCTCGCTGCGTGCGAGGGCGCGGTGTTGTTGATCGATGCGGCGCAGGGCGTCGAAGCCCAGACGGTGGCCAACGCGCACCTGGCATTCGGCCAGAAGCTCAAGGTCATTCCGGTAATCAACAAGATCGATCTGCCGAGCGCGAACCTCGAGCTTTGCACGAAGCAGCTCGAAGACATTCTCACGATCCCGGCTGAAGAGGCGATCCTGGCGAGCGGCAAATCCGGCATTGGCATCGAGGATATCCTCGAGGCGGTCGTGCAGCGCGTGCCTCCGCCGCGTTGGGCGACCTATCCGCAGACGCGCTGCCTCGTTTTCGATTCACTTTACGATTCGTATCGCGGCTGCATTGCCTACGTGCGGGTTTTTTCGGGCGCAATAAAGGCGCACGACATGATGATGCTGATGAGCAACGGGCAGAAAGCCGAAGTGAAGGAAGTCGGCGTGTTCATGCCCAAGATGACGAAGATCGCGGCGCTCGGCGCGGGGGACGTGGGCTATATTGTTTCTAGCATCAAGAATACAGCCGACGTGAAAACCGGCGACACCATCACGCTGGCCGCGCGGCCAGCGACCGAGATGTTGCCCGGCTATAAAGAAGTTCGTCCGCTGGTCTTCTGCGGTCTGTATCCACTCGAGAGTGACGATTACGAAAAGCTCAAGGCAGCCCTTGGGCGGCTGCGGCTCAATGACGCGGCATTTGTCTATTCGTCGGAGAGCTCGCTCGCGCTCGGCTTCGGGTTCCGCTGCGGCTTTCTCGGCTTGCTGCACATGGAAATCATCCAGGAGCGCATCCGCCGCGAGCACGACGTGGAAATCATCTCCACGTATCCGAGCGTAATCTATCATGTCGTGAAACACGGCGGCGAGTTGATCGAGGTCGATAATCCCGTGAACATGCCCGACCCGGGCACGATCGAGGAAATTCGCGAGCCGACGATTCGCGCCTCGATCATTCTGCCGAACGACTCGATGGGAGACATTCTCGCGCTCATCATGGAGAAACGTGGTGTGGTCGAGCACACCGACACCCTCGACATGAATCGCGTGATGCTCCGCGCCGTCCTGCCGCTCAACGAAATCCTCGTCGATTTCAACGACCGACTGAAGAGCGTCACGCACGGCTACGGCTCCATGGATTACGAGCTCGGCGATTATATAGCCTCCGATCTCGTCAAGATGGACATTATGATCAACGGGGATCCCGTGGACGCGTTTGCCTGTATCGTGCATCGCGAAAAAGCGGAAGGGAAAGGCCGCCAGCTCTGCGAAAAACTCGCGGAGATCATCCCGCCGCAGATGTTCAAGGTCGCCATCCAAGCGGCCATCGGCGGAAAAATCATCGCGCGCGACAACGTGAAGGAAATGCGGAAGGACGTCACCGCGAAGTGCTACGGCGGCGACATCAGCCGCAAGCGCAAGCTGCTCGACAAGCAGAAAGAGGGCAAAAAGAAGATGAAGCAAATCGGCAAGGTCTCGATCCCGCCGGACGCATTTATCAAGGTGCTCCAGAATAACTGACCTTTCCTTATGGCGAGCTTCGTCGACGTTCTCGTTTGGCCATTCAGCGCATTGGGCGGCTGGGCCCGGACCTTGTTTTCGCAGGAAAAAAAGATGCGGGAGAACGCCGGCAACTGGCTCGAGCTCGCCGACAAGGTTTTCCACTACCGTCGCGATGTACTAACGGACGCTCAGCTCGCTGCGCTCCAATCGCACAGCATCGCGCTGCGGACGCTCGTCAGGGAGCGGGCCGGGGCGGAGAAGCTCAAGATCGCAATCGAGCGACTCGAAGAGGTGTTGCGGAACACGGGTGGGGCGATCTACCCGAAAACCGCGCTGGTCGAGAACGTAGAATTTTTCCTCGTCGCCGCCATCGTCATTTTGGGCATCCGCACGTATTTTGTACAGCCGTTCAAGATTCCGACGAACTCGATGTGGCCGACGTACAACGGCATGACGCCCGAAGTCTGGAAGGATCCGGCGGACACGCCGGGGGCGGTCATGCGTGTGGTGCGGTTCGCGTTGTTTGGCGCGCAGCACAAGGAAATGATCGCGCCGGAATCCGGTGCGATAACGGTGCCGGTCGCGCGCGGCTCAGGGCGAATTCCTTATGAGCTGAAACCCGCGAAGACCTGGCTCGTTTTGCCCACCACGAACCGCGAATATACATTTTTCGTCAACGATTCGCCGGTGCGTTTGATGGTCCCGGAGGATTTCGATTTCGATTGGGCGTTTGAAAAGGCAACAGGCTTGAATGCGGAAAAACGCGCCCAGCTCGCCGAGGCATCACAGCGCCGATCGGGAGGCGTCAGCGGCATCACGCTCGAAAGACGGGCGGAAAAGGGGAAACCGATTCTGTCGTTCGACATCATCACCGGCGACCAGCTGTTCGTGGATCGCATGAGTTATCATTTTGTGCGGCCGAATGTCGGGCAGGGTTTCGTGTTTCGAACCGACAATATCAAGAGCGAGTATTTACGCGATCCGCGGACGGGTGGTCAGCTCGAGCAATATTATATCAAGCGTCTCGTCGGCGGTCCCGGTGATGTGCTTGAAGTTCGCGAACCGACACTGTTGCGAAACGGCGAGCCGATCACGGGCTCGGTGGCGTTCGACGCCAACGCCAAGCGCGTGGGCGGTTACAAAGGCTACTTCAACATCCCGTTTGGTTATTTGAGCCGTGGCCAGACGCTGAAAATTCCCGAGCGTAGTTACTTCGCGATGGGCGATAATTCGGGAAACAGCCAGGACAGCCGCTACTGGGGCTTTGTCCCGGCCAAGGACGTCGTCGGCCGGCCGCTATTCGTTTATTATCCATTTACCAGTCACTGGGGTCCGGCACGTTAGGCATTTAGTTGTGCACGCTAGGTTTTCGATATCAGCGGTTGTTAGCACAATGATGATTATGTTAAGTTACTGATTGCGGCAAGACCCGCCATCCTCTCGCGCGAAGCCTGCAGTAAAATTGTCCGAGCAAGTAATTTAATCCCCTGAGACGACGCCTTAGATGGGATCAACGTCCGGACCAAAGGCGGGCAAACCATCGCTTTAGAGTGATCGCAACGCGTCACGACCCGTGTTTCAGCCCGGATTTAGTGAACAACTCCTTGTTGCCATGAGCATCTTCGTGGCAGCGAGCGGCACCGTCTGCGATCTTCTTACCGGTAATGAGCTGCGCGCCGATAATTCGAAATGATTCTGACAAATGTTCGCCTCCTTGCACACTGCAGTAAAATCACCTGCCATGGATTCCTCCTTTTCCGGCGCTTCGACATCCGATCGCGCTCCTCGTATCGACCCGCCGGCGGTGACTCTTTTCAACTGGCTCAGCCGTCGCGGCGCCGGGGTACTCGTCCACCCTACGGCGATGCCGAGCGCCTTTGGCATCGGTGCGTTCGACGACGCTGCGTTTCCATTTCTCGAATTTTTGGCTGCCGCGGGAATGGATCACTGGCAAGTCTGCCCGCTGGGACCAACCGGTTATGGTGACTCGCCCTATCAGTGTTTTTCTTCGTTCGCCGGGAACCCCAATTTGATCGATCCCGCCCCGCTGGTTCGTGCGGGATTGCTGACCGACACTGATCTCGCGCCGTTGCGCGGGCTGAACGCCGATCACGTCGATTTCGGTGCGCTGTATGAGAGGAAACGTCCCCTGCTGTTTTCCGCACACGCTGCGTGGCGTCGAGATCCCAAGCGACCTCTGCCCTATGGCGATTTCGGCGCGTTTCAGAGGAAACACGCCGCCTGGCTCGAGAGCTATACGCTCTTTTCCGCGTTGAAGGATCATTTCGATGGGCGTCCCTGGTGGGAATGGCCGCAGGATTTACGCTCCTTCGCAGGCGCGGGAAAATCTGTGCTCCGCCATGAGCTCGCCGCCCGCACGGAGGCTTACGCGTTCCTGCAATATCTCTTCTTCGGCCAGTGGGCCAACGTGCGTGCGCGAGCCGCGAAACTCGGCATTCAGATCATCGGCGACACGCCGATTTTCACTGCGCTCGATAGCGCGGATGTGTGGACGAGTCCGCAGCTCTTCCAGCTCGATCGTCGCACGCTGAGCCCTACTGCGGTCGCCGGCGTGCCGCCGGACTATTTTTCCGCCGACGGCCAGCTCTGGGGCAATCCACTCTACGACTGGCCCGCGCATGCGGCCGAGAATCACGCGTGGTGGATTGCGCGGCTGCGCGCCAGTTTCGAGCTGTGCGACATCGTGCGGATCGACCACTTCCGCGGCTTCGAGGCGTATTGGTCGGTGCCGGCGGGCTCCGCGACTGCCCGCACCGGGAAATGGATCAAGGGCCCGGGACTCGATTTCTTTCGCGCGGTTCACGCGGCCATGCCGGACGCCAAGCTCATCGCCGAGGATCTCGGTTTGCTCACGCCGGCCAGTATCGCGCTTCGCGAAGCAACCGGCCTGCCGGGCATGGCCGTCCTGCAATTCGCATTCGGAGGCGAGGCGGACAACCTCTACCTCCCGCACAACCACCGGGCGAACACCGTTGTGTATCCAGGAACTCACGACAACGATACCACGCTCGGCTGGTATGCGGCCACCGACGAGCGGACCCGCGACCACGTGCGGCGTTATCTCCGCATCGGCGGCCAGGAAGTCGGCTGGGATTTCCTGCGCGTTGCCTATGCGTCGGTCGCGAATCTCGCGATCATTCCCCTGCAGGATCTGCTGAGCCTCGGTTCGTCGGCGCGTTTCAACACTCCCGGCAAGAGCCAGGGCAACTGGACGTGGCGCTATCGCCCCGAGCAGCTTCGCGCGCTTCACGAAAACTCCGCCGGCTATCTCCGCGAGCTCGGCGAGCTCTACGGCCGCGGCGTGGCGTCAACTAAGCTGGCTGCAAAAAAAACTGAGTGATCATCGGCACGACTTCGTCGCGGGCGTCGTCCAGCACGTAGTGGCCCGCATCGGCCAGCCGGTGCACGGTGGCAGCCGGAAAAATCTCCCGCCATTGCGCGAGAAAGTGGTCGTTGAAACAGAAATCGCGTCCGCCCCACACCACGAGCACGCGACGATCGCGAAAGCGAGGCAGCGAGGCTTCGACCGCTTTTAGTGTGGCCCAGGTTTGATGCGACTCGTGCAGCGGGATGTCCTGCACGAAGGCGCTCACGGCGACGCGATTCGCCCACGAATCGTAGGGCAGCAAGTACCCGCGCTTCTCGTCCGCGCTCAGCGTCCGCCGGTGCATCGACATCCAGGTTGCCGGTCCGGCGAAGCCGTTCGCGCCGCGCACGATCAGCGGCCCAAGCAGCGGCGCCTTGCAGAGCGCAATGCGAATCGGGATGCGCTCGGATGTGAACGCCGCCGTATTCAGAATTACGATGCGCCCAATCATTTCCGGATGTCGCGCGGCGAAGCCAAAGCCGATCGCCCCACCCCAGTCATGCACGACGAGATGCACGCGTTTCACGCCGAGCGAGACTACGAGCGCCTCGAGATCGGCTATGCGCGTCGCGAGCGTGTAATCGTAATTCTCCGGCTTCCCCGACAACCCCATGCCCACGTGATCCGGCACAATGCAGCGCCGGGCCGGCGCGAGCGCCCGCACAAGCGACCGAAAATAAAACGACCACGTCGGATTGCCGTGCACCATCAGCACCGCTTCGTCCGAGCGCGGACCTTCGTCGAGATAACTCATCCGCGCACCACGCGGCGTGGTGAAGCTCCGCGGCGTGAACGGATACTCACGCGCAAGCCAGTCTGGATTGGGCGGCGACGTTTTCATGCGGCGCGCACCCTCGTATTTACCGGGACCGCTCTCATCACCATTCGAGTGCGAGCATCAGGCAGTTCAGCCCGCTGCCGATGCCGAGCAGCCCCACCCGATCTCCTTCACGCACCGCGCCCGCTTCCACTGCCGCCGCGAGGGTTGCCGGCAGTGCGACCGAGCCGGTATTACCGAGCGTTTCAAACGTCGAAAAATCCTTCGCAAGATCGAGCCCGAGAGTCTCGAAGAGTTTCCGCCGATGCGCGCTGCCGACCTGGTGGCAGATGAATCGGTCGAAGCTCGCGCCATGCTCGGCCGTGAAGCCGGCCCACGTTTCCTTCGCGAGCGACACGCCCGCGAGGAGCAGTTGTTCCGAGTCGGTCTGCATTGCCAGCGACTCCGCGCCGTACGTGTCGCCCTGGCACAGTTCGCTGTGCTGCGTGGCCGCACGCGCGACACCACCGAGCAGCCGGTGCGCCCTCCCCTGCACCAGCGAGCGATGACACACCATCGCGCCGACCGCACCGGATCCGATCGTGAGATTCGCGAAATACGGTTTGATCTCGTTGCGCGTGAGCGGCCGCTCGACGAGTGTACGCAGCGTCTGATCGACCAGCGGCCGGCCATTTTCGCCCGCGACAACCATCGCGCAGCGGATCTGGCCCGACTCGATCAAACCCGCGGCCACCGTAAGTGTATTCAGAAATCCGAGACACGCATTCGAAACGTCGAAGATCTGCGCCGCGTCCGGCAGCCCGATTTTGCGATGAGCAAAGGCCGCCGTCGCCGGTTCCATCATGTCGCGACTCACCGCCGCGTGGACGAACAGTTCGACCTGTTCCGCACGCAAGGAGGACTTCTGCAACACCGCGCGCCCGGCGGCCGAGCTGGCATCGGACGGCCGCGTTCCCACGGGCCACATCCGGCGCTCGCGAATTCCGGTCATCAACTCGAGGCGGCCTTCCGGCAGCTTCAGCCGCTCGTAAAGCGGACGCAGCCGGGCTTCGATCTCCGCGGACGTCCAGACTTCGTCCGGCAACGCAACCGCGAGGGATTCGATACAAACATTTTCGAAACGCATTGGCGTAGTGCAGGCGTCCTCGCCTGCTATTTGACGGAGGCAGGCGGGACGCCTGGGCCAGTTTTCGCCACAGGCCGCATCGCGAGCTGGATGATTTTCTGGTCGAAATAATTCGAACCGAGGCCCGCATCGACGACGAGCGTCGTGCCGTTGATGCCGCTGCTGCGATCGCTGAGGAGAAAGACCACGGCGTTCGCCACCTCCTGCGTCTCCAGATTCTTCTTACGGAACGTCAGCTTCTCCGCGTAGAGATAACTCTCGATGTAGCCCGGAATGCCCGCCGATGCGCTGGTCTTCAGCGGCCCCGCGCCGACCGCGTTGAAGCGCACCATCGTGTCTGCGCTGAACGACTTCGCGAGGAAGCGCACGCTCGACTCGAGCGCCGCCTTGATCGGTCCCATGTAACCGTAGTTGTCGGGCGTCACGAGCAGCGACGAAATGCCGATCGTGACGACGGATGCATTCGCCGCGAGGTGTGGCTTGAATGCGCGCGCGAGCTCCACAAGCGAAAACGCCGAGACCGCGGTCGCCTGCAGGAAATCGCCGCGCTTCGTCTCGTGAAAGGGCTTGAAGCCTTCGCTGTAGTTCGCGAACGCGATCGAATGCACGAGGCCGTGCAGCGGCGGATGTCCGGCGGCGGCGATTTCACCGGCGAGTTGATCCACCGCGCCTTCGTGCTCGACGTCACAGACGAACACCGGCTTTCCAGCGAGCAACGTGGCAAGCGATTGTTTCCTCGCGTCCGAACGTACGCTGTAGATCACCTTCGCGCCCTGCTCTTCGAGCGATTTCGCGACGAACCACGCGACGCTTTTCCGGTTCGCGACGCCGAAGACGAGGAAGGTCTTTCCGCCCAGCTGAAGGAAATCGGCCATCGGGTCAGGTCAGCCCGCCGTGGATGCCGCGGGTCCGCCTTCCGGCGTTTTCCACGCCACCGCGCACTCGAGATTCATCACGCGCGTGCCGTCCGCTTTCTTGATCGAGCCGCTCAGCATGGTGAAGCCGCCGAGCGCGTCCTTCTGCTTCACTTCGATCAAGACGGTGTCGCCCGGATATACCGGCGTCCGGAAGCGCACGTCGTTGATCTTCGCGATCAACGGCACGCCTTCGCCGGGAGTTGCGCCCGCCGCGCGCGCCTTCAGCGCCATGTAACAGCCTGCCGCCTGAAAGGTCGCTTCGCAGAGCAGCACGCCCGGCGTGATCGGCGCGCCCGGATAATGGCCGCGATAGAAATCCTCCTCCGCCCGCCACGTGCGCTTTGCCACGAGGCCGTCGGCATCGTGACTCACGATCTCGTCGACGAACAGAAACGGCGGACGATGCGGAATGAGGTCAGTGACTGAAGGCATCGGAAAAAGTAGCGAGTAGTGAGTGGCGGGTAGCGAGTAGAAAAAGGCTTCGGCACGACGATCCGTTCACGACGCGGGACCGTTCACGGTGCGGGACTCGTCGCCGGGGTCGCCTGCCTTTGCTGGAAGAGTGCCTTGTCGATCTTGTTCGCGACGATGACGCCATAGTTGATCGTGCCCAGCCACCCCGACATGATGATGCCGACCGAACCGGCGTGATAGAGTCCGGGCAGCTTTTCCGGCAGATCCATCGAGACTTTGAGCCCTTCGAACTTCGTGCCGAACGACGTCCCGTTGAAGTGAGTCGTATAGCGCTCGATTGTCCGCGGTGTCGCCGCTTCCTTCCAGTCGATCTTCGCACTCACGCCGGGAATGTATTTCTCCAGCGCCGTGATCGACTCGTCGACCAGCCGCTGCTTCTCGCGCTCATATTCCTCGTCACTGAGTTTCTGCCAGTCGCCGTATTGGCCGTTCAATGACACCACCACGGTATAACGATCCGAGCCCGGGCGCGTTTCCGGATAATAGACGGAGAATGTCCGGCTGGTCGTCTTGAAGTCAGTCAGCTCAGCACTGCTGAATTTCGAATTCTCCGACGTGAAGACCAAGTCGCCGATGTGCGGGATGCTCTCGCCCTTTCGGATCCCGAGATACACCTGGCAGGAGCTCGAGTTGATCCGCACCGCGCGCGCCGCTTCGAGGTAATCGGCCGGAAAACTCGCCTCGCCCGCCAGCCGGAAGATCGTGTTCTTGATGTTGGCGTTCGACAGCACGGCTTTCGCACGAATGACGCGGCCGCTGCTCGCGACGATTCCGCAGGCGACTTTTCGACCCTCGCGTTCCTCGACGAGGATCCGGTCGACGAGCACTTTTTTCCGCAACTCCACACCGTTCCGCTTCAGCTCCTCGACCATTTTCTCGATCAACACATCGGAGCCGCCGCGAAACGTATAGACGCCCGAACCCATGAAATTGGAAAACACGATTCCGTAGGTGATCGCGGGATCGTCGAGCGTGGAGCCGTTGGCGTAGGCGATCGGCTCCATCAGCAGCCGCTTCACATCGTCGCGCCCCGGGAAATACCGTTCGAGCATCTCGCCCGTCGTTTCGGGGTTGTTGTCGTAGAAATTCATCGACCGAAGGTGGTCGTAGAATTTCTCGACGTGCGCGCGCTCGAGCCCGAACTGCTCGACAAGGACGCGCGTATAATCCTCGCGCGTGAATGTCGTCCAGACATCCATCTGCGGGTTTACGAAGCGGATGTCCTTCAGTTGCACGATCGAGTCGGCGATCTCCTTCGTCCAGTACTTGCGGCACGACTTGATCATGCCGACGGGAAAACCGTGCAGCGAGATATCGAAAATATGGCCGCCTTTGCGCGTGAACCACGTGGCGAGTCCGCCGAACTGGTAATGATGCTCGAGCAGCAGCACGCGATGACCGGCCTTCGCGAGCACATTGGCGCCCGTGAGGCCGCCCAAGCCGCTGCCGATCACGATGACATCATACTCGTCGGCGACACCTTTGAGCCAGTCGTAAGCCATGAAAAGGCGAGACGATGAACGGGCGCGCCCGTGCCGTGCAAGGGGGTTTTCGCTTGAGCGCGATGGAGCGCGCGAAGATGCCGCATCTCCCGATTGACGGATCCCGCCTTTCCCGAGGCGGGCCACCGGAATCCAACGATGGTCTGTCGTAGCCCGCTTCGGGAGAAGCGGGACCGGACTGGAGTCGCCGACACCTCTGGAGATGCGCTCGCACGGTGTGGGCAACGACGAGCAACCTCGTCTGCCCGTTGCTGTATTTGGTCCTTGGGTGCGTGTGACGTTTGCCCTCGAACTCGACGCGGACTTACAGCTTCAGCGCGCGCAGGTATTTGAAGCTATCCGGGATGCACTGCAGCGGCGTGGGTGTCTCGTCTTCGAGGAAATAGTGTTTCACGCCGACCTTCTGCGCCGCCCGGAGTACCGCGGGATAATCAATCTGGCCCATGCCGACCGTGACCTTCGCGGTCGGTGGAGTTCCGCCAGTGTGCACGCCGGTCGCGAGTCCCTTGAGCATGTCTTTAATGTGAAGTGTGACCCAGCGGTTGGGATATTTCTCGAGCAGCTTCACCGGATCCTGACCCGCGTAGTAGACCCAATAGACATCCATCTGAAAGCTGACGTACTCGGGCTTCGTCTCGCGCATCAGGATATCGAATACGGTCTCGCCATTCCCATTCGCCGTCGGCCGGAACTCGAGGCCGTGCGGGTGATAGCCAAAACGCAGTCCCGCCGCTTTGCAGAGCTTGCCCCACTCGTTGAATTTCGCCGCCGTCTTGTGCGCGAGTTCCTCGGTAAACATCCGGTCCTTGCCTACCGGCGGAAACGGCACGTTCACGAATTTCACGCCGAGCGTCTTCGCGTCGCGGATCACGGCCGCGGCATCTTTTTCGAACAGCGGGTAGCCGAAATGCGCGCTCACCGGCACAAGGCCGCGCTTCTTCAACTCAACCGCGAATTCTTCCGGCGTGAGCGTGCCGGTGCCGGCAAGCTCGACTTCCTTGATGCCGTAGGACTGCGCGATATCGAGCGCGCCCGTCGTGCTCTCCTTCGTTTGCGCCCGCAGGCTGTAAAGCTGCAGCCCAAGGTGATCGCGGAAATCGGCGGCGCTCAAAGCGGCCGTCGCGATAACGAACAGAGCGAGGTGGAGTAATTTTTTCATAGGGGAATGCGAAATGTCCGGCGACGGTCAGCCTTTTTGCAAGATGTGATAGTTCGCCATCGAGATGCCGCTCAGCATCGCGCCGACGATCCCGAGAAAACCCTGGTCGGTGCCGCAGAGATAGAGATTCGAAAAGGCGGTACGCCCATCACGGACTTTTTGCGGCGCACCGTAGATGGCGCCGTTCAGATGGCCGGTGAATTTCGCGATCGTGCGCGGCGTAAACATGTCGGTCGTTACCGTCGCTGCCGCGAACGTGGTGTCGGCTACGGCCGGGAAAAAACGCCGCGCACTCGCCTGTACCGCGCCAAACCAGCGCGTCTTCGCCTCCGCATAATCGGCGTCGTTCATCGAGAACCACGGCGCCGGATTTGCGAGACACGTGACGCGGAACACGCCTTCGGGCAGCACGCGTTCTGCGCCAAAATCGAAATTGTTCGGAATACAGATCACACCACTCCGCAAGTCTACCTGCTCGTCGGGACACGCGTAGTCGAAGCGGAGGGAATCGTTGAAAAATACGATTGTGTCCTCGCCCCAGCCGAGCGCGGCCGGCTGTCGATTGAGAATCGTGATCGTCTCGACGAAGGAGTGTCGGCCGGCGGCCGGCAGCTGAGCGCCAGGAGCCGAGGGTTGAGTGCCGAATAAAAGCCGCTGCGTCTCCGGCGCGCCGATCGACGAGATCACATGATCGGCGGTGATTTCGTTTCCATCATCGAGGATGAGCGCACTCGCGCGACCCTCGTGCGTGACGATTCGCCGCACGCCACATTTCATCCGGCGCTCGCCGCCCGCGGCCCGATACTTCTCGAGCAGCACGCGAATCACGGTGCGCACGCCTTCGAACGGCCGGGCGAAGCCTTCGAGAAACAGCGCCTTGAACATGATCACGAACTGCCCGAACTCCATGTCGTGCTCGCTCGCGCTGCCGTAATACATCACGGGACAGAACAGCATGTCTTCGAGCAGCGGATCGGTGATATGGCGGCGCACGATTGCGCGTGCGGATTCAGGTGCGGCGTCGAGCGAGACGTCGTCGTACGTTTTCACGAGTCCGACGAGGCGCCGAAAACCATCGATTTGCGTCGGAAATTTCGCCGCGACCTCGCTCTCCATCACGACGAACTCGTTCGTGAAACGCAGCGACGTCTCGCCGCGCGGACCGAAGGCGATGCGCGATTGCTTCTGCTCGCAGAGTGCGAACTCATCGCGCTCGATGCGCAGCTGTCGCAGGAGCTTCGTGAGCGGCGTGCCTTTGACGCCGGGCTTCACATAGTTCGTCATCGCGTGCAGGCCGACGTCGAACTTTCGGCCGCCAATCGAATAGAAACTGTTGAGTCCGCCGGGCGCGTTGTGGCGCTCGAAAATGCATACGCGTTTGCCGAAGTGCGCGAGCCGGATGCCGGCTGCGAGGCCCGACATGCCCGCGCCAATGATGGCGACGTCGTAGTGCGAGGCGGTGTTCATCGGGGTGGCACGGACTTTCCCGTCCGTGAATTTCGGAGACACGGACGGGAAAGTCCGTGCCACTCCAACCAATCGCCTGCAAGCAGGCTCCTACCAACAAGCAACTTCCCGCTCAGCCCTTCGCGGCGAGCGCGTTAAACTTCGGCGTCAGGTAGTCCGCCGAGCTGTCGAGCGAAGCGAGCTGCATGTAATCCGCCTCGGGCACCTCGATGCCGTGGCGCTTGCGGAGCTCCATGACGATGTCGAGGAAGTCCATGCTATCGAGCTGCAGCTGGTCGCGGAGGCGGACGTCGGGCTTGACGTTGCTCAGATCCTCATCCGGCGCGATGTCCGCGATGATATCGAGCACCACCTTCTTGCATTCGTCTTTTGTCATAGTCAGTTGCGGCGCGAATTAGGGGATAAACCGACGAACAATCAACGTGGAATTTATCCCGAGCATGCCGAAAGAATTGTTCAGGATCGTATCCACTTTCGCAACCGCGCGGGGCTGATTCAGCACCAGTCCGGGCAGCGCGCATTTCGGATCCAAATCGTCGACATTGATCGTCGGATGCACGGTGAGGTCATCGAACGATGGCAGGTTACCAGCGAGTTCGAGCGCGCCGGCGGCCCCCATCGCGTGACCGATGTAGCTCTTCGTGTTGTTGATATGCGTCTCCGGACAACCCTCACCGAACACGGCCCGTATCGCCTCGCACTCCTGCACATCGCCCAGCGGCGTCGCCGTGGCGTGCGTATTCACGATGTGGATGTCGCGCGGCTCGAGGTTGGCGCGTTTCAACGACGCCCGAATGCACTGCGTCTGCCGCTCCGGGTTCGGCAGCACATAATCGCTGGCGTCGCTGTTTACGTGATAGCCGGCGATCTCCGCGTAGATCTTCGCCCCGCGAGCTTGCGCGTCCTCGAGTCGCTCCAGTGTATAAAGACAGCCGCCTTCCGAGATCACGATGCCGTTGCGCGCCTTGTCGAACGGCCGTGAGGCCTTTTTCGGATCCTCATGCGTCGCGAGCGCGTTCTGCGATTTGAAACCGGCAAAGATGCCAAACGTGTGGATGCTCTCGCTCACGCCACCGCAGATCGCGAAGTCCACTTCGCCGAGCCGCAGCATCTGTGCCGCATGCACCAGGCCCAGGTTTCCCGCCGCGCACGCCGCACCGATCGTATAGGCTGGGCCGGTGACACCCAGATTGAGCGATGCTTCGCCGGCCGGGTTGTTCGCGACGGTCCGTGGGTTGTGATAGTGCGACCAGAACTTGGTCTCGTAGTTGAATTTCGAGATGTTGTAGATCTCGTTTTCCGTCTCGACGTTGCCGTGTTCGGTGCAGCCGATGTAGATGCCGATACGATCTTTCGCGAACGCTTCGAAGTCGACTTTGCTGTCCACGAGCGCCTCGCGCGCGCAGTAAACCGAGATGCTGCCGGCGCGTGTGCCCACGCGCACATCCTTCTTTTTCTGATACCGCAGCGGATCGTAATGACAGACGCCCGCGAGCTGTGAACCCATGTAGCGCACCTCGATGCGCTCCACCCCCGCGACACCGTTGAGCAAATTCTGCCGGAATTCCGGGAGCGAATTGCCATTCGGCGCGGTCAATCCGACCCCTGTGATAACAATGCGCGACTGCTGGGAGTGCTTCATTCAGATAAAACGGAAACCGCTAGCCATGCGTCGGCTGAAAGCAACGTCGAAGGACTGGGAGGCTTCGCGCCAGACTAGAGGACCAGAGACTAGAGACCAAAGACCGCCACCCCGGGCGCGGGAATCCGAGATATGAGCTGTTCGCTTTTGCAGGGATCCGCGTCGCCGAGGCCGCAGGCGCCGGTTTAGCCCGCAAGGAATCTCAAATTTACATCGTTGTGTTTGGTCCCTCGTCTTTTGTCTCTGGTCTTTCTTCTTTGCTCCCTGGTCCTGGTATTTAGCCTTTTGCCTTTTCTATGAACGTTCTCGTCGTCGGAGGAGCCGGTTACATCGGCAGTCATTGTGTGCGTCAGCTCATTGCCGCCGGTCACCGACCCGTGGTGCTCGACAATCTCGTCTACGGCCATCGGGGCGCAGTTGGCCCGGATGTGAAACTCTATGACGGCAACCTCGGCGACGAGGCCTTCGTCGGCCGCGTGTTGCGCGAGGAGAAGATCGAAATCGTGATGCACTTCGCCGCCTATTGCTACGTCGGCGAATCCGTCACGAATCCGTTGAAGTACTACTTCAACAACGTCGTCGCGACACTGCACCTGCTGAAGGCGATGCTCGACGCCAACGTGAAGAAGTTCGTGTTCTCCTCGACCTGCGCGACGTTCGGCGTGCCCGCGACGCTGCCGATCCACGAAAACCTGCCGCAGGCGCCGATCAATCCCTACGGCCAGACGAAACTCGATATTGAAAACGCGCTCAAGGCGCTCGCGCACGCCAATGGCCTGAGCTTCGCTGCCTTTCGCTACTTCAATGCCGCCGGCGCTGCCGAAGACGGCGCGATTGGCGAAGATCACGATCCCGAAACACACCTCATTCCGGTGGCGATCGATGTCGCGATCGGCAAGCGTCCGCACCTGCAGCTTTTCGGCACCGACTATCCCACTCCGGACGGCACCTGTCTGCGCGACTACGTGCATGTCGATGACCTCAGTCGCGCGCACATCGCGGTGTTCGACAAACTCGCCACGCCCGGCGCACAGCTTTTCTACAATCTCGGCACTGGCACGCCGACCTCGAACCGCGCCGTCATTCGCGCCGTCGAGAAAATCGTCGGCCGCCCCGTGAAGGTGATCGAGAGCCCGCGTCGCGCCGGCGACCCGCCCGCGCTTTTCGCCGATTCAAAGAAGCCGCAGACGGAACTCGGCTGGAAAGTGAAGTTCTCCGACATCGAAGCGATCGTCACGACCGCGTGGAAGTGGCATCAGTCACATCCAAACGGATACGGCGATCGGAAGTAATCCGTCCATGGGACCGCGGCCGCCGTCGGCCGCTTCTGATTTTGCGGTCCAGGAAGGCCGTGGTCCCATTCAATCGTAATGCCCGCGCCGCTCCCCGCCCCCACCTTCTTCGCGACCGCCGCGGAGTTTCGCCTCTGGCTCGAGCAACACCACGCGAGCGCGCATGAGCTCTACATCGGTTTCTACAAGCAGGCGTCCGGCAAGGTCGCGATGACCTACGAGGAAGCGGTCGATGAAGCGCTGTGCTTTGGCTGGATCGATGGCATGATCAAATCCCTCGGTCGCGAGAGCTACATGCATCGATTCTCGCCGCGAAAATCCTCGAGCATCTGGAGCAACGTGAACGTACGTCACGTCGAACGCCTCACCAAAGCCGGCAAGATGCACGCCCGCGGGCTCGCGGCCTTCGCCGCGCGGAAGCCGAATCGCGTCGGAATTTACTCGTTTGAGAATCGTCCTCGGAATTTTCCGCCGGCGCTCGAGAAAACATTCCGCGCAGACAGAGCGGCCTGGCGCTTCTGGAGGGCTCAACCACAAGGCTATCGCCGTACGCTCATCTGGTGGGTGCTGAGCGCAAAGCTGGAAACAACGCGCCAGCGACGGCTTGCCCAACTCATCGCCGAGTCCGCCGCGGGCCGCCGAGTTTGATCGACGCGGGCAGCGCACGTGCGAACAAAGTGAAATTTCCGCCGCGGCGAATTTCGTCTCGCGGCACCCTCGAAAAACCTCTTCGTCGCGCGCATGATTTTTGCGCGTCTCCTTTCCGTTTCGCTCCTCCTTGCCGCGCTCGCGCCGTTGTCCGCGCAGGCTGCGAGCGGGCGCAAACAGCCGACGCGTCCCGCGAAAACGGAGAGCACTTCAAGTGATTACAAAGGTGCGATCGTGATCGATGCGACCTCCGGTGACGTCCTGTTCGAAGATCGCGCCGATATCGTCTCGCCGCCGGCCAGCATGACCAAGCTGATGACGTTTGCCGTGGTGCACGACGCATTGGCGAAGGGAACCGTGCGGCTCGATACACCGGTTCAAGTTACCGTCGAAGATTTTCGCATGGGCGGAACCCAGGTCTATCTCGACCCGCGAGAGACGTTTTCCATCGAGGAATTGCTCTACGCCATGATGATTCAATCGGCCAACGACGCGGCCCATGCGCTCGCTCGCGCGGCGGGCGGATCCGTCGAGGCGTTCGTCGAGTTGATGAACGCGAAAGCCCGCGAACTCGGCATGACTCACACGACATTTCGCACGCCACACGGGCTGCCGCCGGCGAACCGCAAGATTGCCGACGGCGACCTCACCTCACCCCGCGATTTCGCCGCTCTGAGCCGTCACCTGGTGACGCGAACGGACGTGATCAAGTACTCCGGAGTGCGGACGCGCGCCTTCGGTGAAGGTTCGCGTCCGGAGCCGATGATGATGGTCAATCACAACCATTTGCTGGGGAAAGTCGCCGGCGTCGACGGCCTCAAAACCGGTTTCACAAACGGGGCTGGGTTTTGCCTTTCGGCCACCGCGCAACGAAATGGCCGGCGCGTGATCGTAGTGACGATGGGCAGCGCACAGGCAAAAGCGCGCGACCTCGTCGTCTCGGAACTGATCGAGCGCGGCTTTGCTTTGCTGCCCGCATCCGCACCCGCCGTAATTCCCGCGCGCACCGAAGAGTTGCTCATTCGCCCCGCCCCGCGGCCCGCAAAATCCGCCGAGCCCGAGCCCGCTCGAAGCGACGCCGTGATCAAGTTTTCCCTACCCAAGCGCTAGAAACACAACGGGCCATTCGGCGCCCGGAATTTTGCGCGGCGAAACCCATCGGCGGCGCCCATTTCGAACTTGTCTCGACGCGTTTGCGGCGCATTGAAAATCCGCATCGCCATGAAGCGACTGTGCTCAGTCTGCCTCGGTCTCTGGCTGGGTGGCGCCGCGGTTCACGCCGGCCCCGTGGAGGAAGCGATTGTCTCGATCATGCGGCTCTCGGAAGAGCCAAACTACACCTGGGTCGCCACCGTCTCCGACGACGCTCGCACCTACGACATCGACGGCAAGACTACTCGCGAGGGCTATAGCGTCGTAAAGATGCCCGCCATCAACTCCGTCCGCCGGCGGCTCGGTCGTGACATTTCGGATACACGGGTGGAAGCGATTTTCAGGGGCAATGTGGCGTGCGTGTTGCGAACCGAGGGCGGTTGGGTCCGCCCCGACGATCTGCCGGAACCGGAGGCGATTTCAGATTTCGACCGGCTGGCGGCCAACGCCCGCAGCGCCGCGATCGTGCCGCCCGCGACGACCGCGGGTGCGATCAAAGGCGCCGCGATTCGCCGGCGGGTGACGGGGCAGCCGCAGGAGGAAGCCCGACGTTATAGCAACCTCCAACTCGCGATCTGTCCGCCGCACGAAGAGCTTGGCGTGATCGTGAGCAGTCACCGGGATCTCACGGTCGAGGAGGACGTCGTCACCGGCATGCTGACCGATCTCGGCGCGCAACTGCTGCTCGTTCGCGATGGCCAGAAGCAGATCACGCCACTGAAAGCGAGCGGCAGCTTCAAAATCTGGCTCCGCGACGGAAACGTCGCGCGCTACCAGGTTGTGCTCGAGGGCGTGCTCTCCATCGAGGCGCCAAAATCAGGTCGCGTCACGGTTGTCGTCCATCAGCGGACGATGACCGAGTTGAGCGATATCGGCGCCACGATCGTCGATGTGCCGGAGACTGCGCGCCTGAGACTCGCCGCGCAGTGATCCTGATTCCCGCGACACACCTTGGGGGTCGGGACGTGTTGGTACGGACTTGTTGCGGTTCCCGCCTGCTCACTTCGCGCGGCCGCGCGTCGCGATTCCGGCGAACCGCCCGAGGTCGCGATGGATGCGTGTGACGCGCTCGACCTGACCTTTCGCCGGGAAACGTTCGTAGAACCCCTCGTTGCGGAACTCGCGCATCTGCTCGGCCCAGGGCGCGAGCCGCGCCTTCCAGCGCTCGACACGGCCTTCCGCCGGCTCGGCATCCTGCGCGGCAAGATCGGCGCACACGCGCAACATCGCCTTCAACGTGACCGGCTTCGTCACCATGTATCCATTATCTCCCCACGCGTCGCCCCACACTGCGGCCGCCGCCTTGAGGAAATCGCGGATCATGTCGTAGTAGCGTGCCGCCGAACGCTTGTCGGTGCCTTCGCTCTCGATCTTCTTCCAGGCCGATTTCACCCAGCGATGCAGCTCGTTGAAGAGCTCCGCCTGCAGGATCCATTTCTCCTGCTTGCTGCGTCCGCCGAGCCGGTTGATGCGATAACGCAGGGGACTGTCGGACTCGCTGTAGAGCATCTCCGCGATGTGCGCCGAAAACCGCCGGTCGGGCTCCGCCCACGAAACGCGTTCATAGAGATCGACGAGATGGCTCTTGTTGATGCGCGTCGGCGTCGAGTTGATGATCACAAACATCTCGGTCGCGAAATCCTCCGTGCGGCCGTCGAAGATCACGCACGGCACCTGGATGTTCTTCGCGTCGTCGGGATGCGTACGCTCGAAAAACTCCAGCGCGGCGAGCCGGTGCTGGCCGTCGATAATCAGAAATTTCTCCTCCGGCTCCTGCAACTGGCCGACCCCGCTGCCATCTTCCCACGCCTTGAAATTGAGCGTCTGGGGAGTGAAGAGCAGCACGACGCCGGGAATCGGCGGCTGCGAGATCGCGGTCTCGTAGAAATTGCGGATCGCCGCGACCTTTGCCTTCGACATCTCCCGCTGGAACGCCTTGTCGCTCCGCTCGATCTTCGCGATGAACTGGCCGACGTCATCGTCGGCTGCGACCTCCTCCGCTTTGATTCCGCCGCCCTCCTCATCGTAGAACCGGCTGATGAAGCGGACTTTTTTCAGCAACTGCTCCGAGGCATACGAAGCGAAATAGAAGACGGCGTCTTTCTGGCGAACTTGCGTGGCGATCATGGCTTAGAACGTGGTGGTTGAGATTACGTTGCCGGACCCACTGACGCGCGGAGATTTGCCTCAAGGGATGCCGCAGACAAGTGCGGAAGCGGCACCCTCCCCTTTCGTCGCTCAAAAGGTGTGAATCACGAGCCCGGACCGCAGCTTCGGTTCAAACCAGGTGCTCTTCGGCGGCATGATCTGGCCCGCATCGGCAATATCCATCAGCTGCGCGAGGGTCACGGGAAACATCGAAAACGCCACCCCGCCATCGGCATCGACGCGCTTCACGAGCTCGCCGGTCCCGCGAATGCCGCCGACGAAGTCGATCCGTTTGTCCGTCCTCACATCGTGGATACCAAGCACCGGCGCGAGCAGCTTGTCCTGGAGCACGCTGACATCGAGCCGTGAAACCGGATCGGCGTCCGGAGCGACCGGCATCTTCAAGCCGTACCATTTTCCGTCGAGATACATGCTCACATCACCGACGGCGGCCGGCGAAGCGGGTGCGCTCTCCTGCAGGCCGAAAACCGCTTTCACCCGTGCAAGGAAATCCGCCGGCGCGAGCCCGTTCAGATCCACCACGATGCGGTTGTAAGGCAGAATCTTCAGCTCGCTCGCGGGAAAGAGCACGCAGAGAAACCAGTTGTAGGCCTCGTCACCGGTATGCTGCGGATTCCGTTCGCGCCGCAGACGCGCGACGCGTGCCGCGCTCGCGGCGCGATGGTGACCGTCGGCGATGTAGGTCACCGGTACTGCGGAAAACGCCTGCACCCACTCCGTTCCGCCCGCGATCCGCCAGACCGTGTGCCGGATGCCATCGGGCGCGGTGAAATCGTGCAGCGGCTTCTCCTTCGTCTTCGCGTTGACCAGCGCAGTGACGTCCAAGTTATCCCGATACGTGAGAAAAACCGGGCCGGTGTCTGCGCTCAGCGTGTCGATGAGCTTCGTGCGGTCGTCCTCCTTGTCCCTCCGCGTCTTCTCATGTTTCTTGATCAGCTCGCGATCGTAGTCGTCGACATGGCAGCCGGCGATCAACCCGCGCTGCACGTGGTCGCCCATTTGCTGCTGGTAAACGTAGAGGCAGGGCTCCGTCTCCCGCACGAGTGCGCCCTTCTGCTGCAGCGCGAGAAAGTTTTCCCGGGCCTTGTTGTAGACGGCATCCGAATACGGATCGGTGCCGGCCGGCAGATCGATCTCGGCGCGATCGACGTGCAGGAGGCTGGCCGGCTTGCTCGCGGCGAGCACGGCGGCCTCGGCGGCGTTGACGACATCGTAGGGCACGCAGGCTACTTCGGGCGCTTGAGCCGGCGAGGGAACGAGACCTTGGATCGGATGGATGCGCATGAGGGAAATTGGAAAAGAAAAGGACGAGAAGAGTTGTCCGCGGAAACGGGTAAACACACGGAAAAAATCCGCCTCCCGCGTCATGTCCATGCGCCGGGTTCGCGCCGGTTTCCAGCCGGCCCGGAAACGTATCCATTCAAGCAAGACCGCGGATTTGCCCACGGAACACACGAAACACACGGAAGAAAAACAGCCTGAATCTGGGCCGGTGGATCGGAGAGCGACGTTCTATTCAGTGGCCGAATTATTTCCACGGAATGACCGCACGGCTTATTTTTCCGTGTAGTCCGTATGTTCCGCGGGCAACTCTGGCTTGATCGCTCGCTCCAAAACAAAAAGCCCTCCGTTTCCGGAGGGCTTCGAAGGTGTGTGGCGTCGAACTGTCTTCGACTACGGCGCGGGAATTACTTTTTGCCGCCCGCCGTGCCGCGCTTGAACTTCGAGGTGAATTTCTCGACGCGACCGGCGGTGTCGACGAGGCGCTTCTCACCGGTGTAGGCCGGGTGCGAGTCCATCGTCACATCGCGCGCGATGACGAAATATTCCTCACCATCGATCTGCTCCTTGCGGGCGGACTTCATGGTGGACTTCGTGAGAAAACGACGGCCCGTTCCGATATCGAGGAAGCAGACGTTGTTCAGAGAGGGATGTCCTTGGGCTTTCATCGCAGTAAAATGGAACTGTTAGCCTTGGCGCGCCTTGTAACGCGGCTCGACTTTATTGATGACGTAAATCTTGCCCTTGCGACGGACCACCTGGCACGCCGGGTGACGCTTCTTGGCTGATTTGATGGAGGAAACAACTTTCATAAAAGGCGCCAAAGCATAGCTCGGTGCAGGCACTGTCAACGGGAATATTCGGCGGGCGTCGATCCGTCGCTGCAACCGCTCAATTATTCGCGGGCTCGCCGTCGACGCGTTCGCTTCACCCCAGCGAAAACTTGCCGCCCGCTCATTACCAGCTCTCCTTTTGCCCGTGTCCTGCTCGCGTGAATTGCCCGGCCTTGCTGCCTGCCTTGACAAGTTGTGCTATCACCACGGCGGCGCGAGCCTGCCGGCGGACAAGCCGCATGCCTTTGTTTACTTCATCACGATTCGCAACGGTTCGGACCGTGCCGTGACTCTACTCGGCCGCAAATGGGTTGTCCTCCATGCTGACGGTACGCGCATGGTGATCGAGGGCGACAAGATCGTTGGCGAGACGCCGCATCTCGCGCCGGGCGAGCAATTTTCCTACAACAGCTATCATGTTACTGGCGTCGATGCCGCGGCGCATGGCAGCTTCCACGGCGTCGATGAGCTTGGAAACAAGGTCCATGTTATTCTGCCGCCGTTCGAAATGAAAATCCCGCGCGGCTGAGCGCGCTCCAGGCCGCATCGGCGCGCCTGCGCGTCGTCGTCGCACTTCTTTCTCGTTCTCGGGTCGGTTCTCGTTCTTCTTGCGCGATTCATGAAGCTTACAGACCTGAACCGCGATGGCGGCATCGGTGCCAACTCGCTGTTCATCCAGCTCGGCGACCTCAACATTCTCGTTGATAGCGGGCTCCACCCGAAAAAGGTCGGCCGTGCCGCCGCCCCCGATCTTCGACCGCTCCACGGCGTTACGCTCGACCTGATCATCATCACGCACTGCCACCTCGATCACATCGGCAGCCTGCCCGTCGTGATGCGCGAGCATCCGAACACGCCGGTCATCATGACCACGTCCAGCCGAATGCTGATCGAGCGCATGTTGCACAACTCGGCGAACGTGATGATGCGCCAGAAGGAACAGGAAAACATCGCGGATTATCCGCTCTTCACGCACGACGACATCGATCGCTGCGCGAAACGCCTGATCGGGCTCCCGTTCGGCCACGCGAAACACTTCCGCGGTGCGCGTGACGAGATCGAGATCATCCTGCATCCGGCCGGCCACGTCGCCGGCGCGGCCGCCATCGAGATTCATCACAAGCACCGCGCGATCTTCATCACCGGCGACGCGCTCTTCGAATCGCAACGCACGCTCGCGGCGGCAAAGTTTCCCGCCGGCCATTTCGACACGCTCATCATGGAGACCACCCGCGGCACGACCGAACGCCCGGCCGGGAAAGAGCGGGTCCACGAGATCGCCCGCCTCATCACCTCCATCAACGACACGATCCAGCGCGGCGGCTCGATCCTCATTCCGGTGTTCGCACTTGGGCGCATGCAGGAGATTTTCTCCGTGCTGCACGACGCCCGGAAGTTCGGCCGGCTCGTCGATTGCCCAATCGTCTCCGGCGGCCTCGGCATCGATCTCTGCGATTATTTCGACGAGATCTCGCGCAAGACCCACCACATTCAATTCAACCGGAACATCCTGAAGGAGCTCCGCGTGAAACCGATGCCGCGCAAGCTCGTCCCCGGTGAAGAGCCGCACAAAAACGCGATCTATATCGCCAGTTCCGGCATGATGGTGGAACGCACGCCAAGCTACGTCCTCGCGTCCGGCCTGCTCGGCAGCGCGCGCAACACGATCGCGTTCGTCGGTTATTGCGATCCGGATACGCCCGGCGGCCATTTGCTCACCACGCGGCCGGGCGAGGATTTCCTCTTCGAGGCCATCAACGTGAAACACAAGCTGCTCGCCCGCGTGGAGCGATTCGAGTTGAGCGGCCATGCAGAGCGCGAGGAGCTCGCCGAGTTTGCCGTGCAGACCAGCGCACGCAGCGTCGTCCTTACGCACGGCGATCCCGCCGCCCGAGCCTGGTTCATGGAGCAGCTCACCCGCCAGATGCCGAACACGCGCGTGCTCGATCCGGTGCCGCTGCAGATGTATCAGGTCTGAAAACGGGCAACGGGTCCCGACCCGTGGTACCGCCGTCCGCGCCGCGCCTCGCGGGCGGGCTCCAAGCGTGCAGGCGAAACCGCATCCCGCCTGCACCCGCGCCGGTTGCTACCGCATCAACTCCATCAGCCGCGCACACGTTACCGGACTGCCGGCGACGTAGATGATCCGTCCCATCCGCAAATCGAACTGCCGCAGCGGCAGCTGCGAGCCATTCATGAAATGCACCTCGCCGCCCCCCGCACGCACGAGCGGAATCGCGGCGGCGATATCCCAGATCTTCACGTTGTAGTCGACGCACCCGTCGAGAATACCGGCCGCCACATAAGCCAGATGGAGCGTAGCGCTGCCCAGCCCGCGGATCTTGAAATTCGAAATCACGCCCGTCGCCAGCGGCACGAGCGTCTTGTCGAACGGACTGTGAAACCCGATCAGCGTTTCGCGCGTGGCCGGTGCCGTACTCACGCGGGTCGCGCGTTCTCCATCGTGCATCCCGAAGCCAGGCCCGCCGTGGAGCAGCGTCCGGCGACTGAGATCATAGACGATGCCATAAACCGGCTCACCATGCTCGCACAGCGCGAGGGAGATCGCGCAATGGGGAATCCCCAGGGCGAAGTTGTTCGTGCCATCGATCGGATCGAGCACCCATGAAAAACGCGCCGTCACCGCGATCGGCGCGTCCGTCTCCGCGAGTTCCTCGCTGAAATACTGGTCTTCGCTAAACTGCGCACTCAGCTCGCGAAAAATATTCTCCGAGATCGCCACGTCGACCGCAGTCACGCGCGTGCCGTCGTATTTCCATTTGCTCTCGGCGCGTCCGAACTCGCGATGCATGAGCTCGGTCTGGCCGAGCACCGCGCGTTTACCGGCGTCGATGCGGCGAAGTAATTCAGGCGAAGACATGGTTGACCCACGAAACACACGAACCACACGAAAACCCAATCCGTTTCTTATCGGTTTCGCCGTTCGGTCCCATCGCAACTTTCCTGCGCCCCGAATCCGGCGCCGCCGGTAGGGACGGGCGGCCTGGCCCGTCCGCGGACGCGCAGGCTGCGCGTCCCTACCTCGAAAAATCGTTGGTCGTCAGAAAAGTGAGATGCCGCCGGCGGTTCGGTCGGATCGCACGCTTATCCGATTGCGACGCTTCGTCGAAGCGTCAGTCCGAATGCCACTGGGCGTGCGCGCCGACCCTCACTCGTAATCGTAGAGCTTCGGATCGCGCCGCGCCGGCGCTCGCCTGACCTTGAAACGTTGCCGCGGCTCCTTCGGGTCCGGCGCCGGCCCTTCGCCGGGACCGCCCATGCCCATCCCTTCACCATAAGGATCCTCGGCGCCCGCGTCGTCACCACCGCCGAGTTGCTCTTCGAGCGAATCGGGATCGGCGCCCTCTTCAAGTTTGCGCACAACCTCCTCCATTTCGCCGTCGATCTTTTCGCCCGTGAGTTCCGACATCCGGCGCATCATTCGCGCCATCGCTTTCGGGTCGTTCTCGTCCACGTTGGCAAACTCCCCCTCCATCGCGCTCATCGCGGCCTCCATCTTCGCGTCCTCGGCCGGATCGCCGGTCGGCACTTCCGGTTTCTTCATTTCGGAATCATCCTTCGCTCCTCCACTCGTGATCGCGAAGGCCGACACGACTTTCTTCATCCGGAATTTCGGATTATCCGGGCAACGCGGCGTACTCTGGCCCTGGGCGAGCGTCTTCGCGAAGAACTGGTAGATCGTGTGGTTATCCGGGCAGTAATACTCGTAGATCGGCATAAGCTGACTGCGGCAATTAGGAACCTTGCCGCCGTTTGGCAAGCTGGTGTCCGTGCTGCACGATCGCGGTGCCGCTTTGCTTGTTCAGTCGATCGAGCACGTCCGCCAGCCGGCGCCGTTTCTCTTCCGCCTCGGCAAACATTTCCAGCTGCACCGCGCCATCTTCCACGCTCGAAAAACGCACGCTCACGAGCCGCAACGGCCGCTTCTTTTTCCACGCCGTGCGCAGCAACGGCCCCACCAGCGGATAAAACGGCGCCTCGAGATCGCTCGCCGTTTCAAGGCTCCGCCCGTGCGACTCCTGCGTGAAGTCCGGGTAGCGCACCTTCACCGTCATCGTGCGCACGCGCTTCTTATCCTCCCGAATCTTCGGCAGCAATTCGTCCACCATCCGCTTCACCACGCGCTCGATTTCCGCGAAATCGGCGATGTCGCGGCCAAACGTCTCCTGCTGCGAGTAACTCTTCGCGTCGTCATGCTCCGTCTCGACCTCCCGCTCGTCCTCGCCTTCCGCGGCCGCCAGCATCCCGCGCCAACCGCTGCCAAAGATCGCCTCGAGCTGTCGCTCGGTGCGCGTGAGGATGTCGCCGATCATTACGAGGCCGTGCTCGCCTTTGAGCACCGCTTCCGTTTTCGGCCCGACACCAGGCAGCTTTCCGATCGGCAACGGCGCCAGAAACGCCCGCTCTGTGCCCGGCTCCACCGTGACGAATCCGCGCGGCTTCCGCAGCTTCGACGCGATTTGCGACACGAGCTTGTTGCTCGCCAGCCCAAACGACACCGGCACCTGCAACTCGTCCCACAACCGCTTCTGCAACGCCCGCACCTTCGCCTCGATCTCCGCCGTGCTCGCAAAACCGCACGGGCCGAGATCGAGGTATCCTTCGTCGATCGAGTTGCGTTGCACGAACGGCGTCAGCGTCTCGCAAAGATCGAACATCTGCCGCGACACCTTGCTGTAGAGGCCCGACGTGTGCGGCAGCATGATCAGATCCGGGCAGACTTGCCGCGCCCGTTGCGTCGGCATCGGCGTATAGACCCCGCACGCGCGCGCTTCATAACTCGCGGATGAAATGATTCCGCGCTCCCGTCCTCCCACCGCACACTTGGTCCCGCGCAGATCGGGCCGCAACGCGAGCTCGCACGACACGAAGAAGGCGTCGGCATCGAGATGAATGATGGTCGGTAGCGAACGGCGCACGCGAGCGACAGAGAGGCGATCTTGCGCCCCTCGGTCAATCGGCCCTCATCGAGTTTTCACATCCTTCACGGCTCCACGCAGTGCCGGATGACGGACTCGCCGTCGATGTCGCGGAACTCGCCTGACTTCCATTGCGGCGCCCCACACTCACGTCCCTCCACCGCGACGTTCAAAAATAGTCAGTGAAGACTGACACTTTATTCAGAAATAAAGTCTGGCCGCTCGAGCGATCCGGGGTTTCCGTAGTGGCGCTTCAGTTACCGTTTCTCGAGTTAGATTCCCCTTTATATTGCCGGTAAATTAATGATCCTGGTCGCGATTTTTTCCGTTATTGTCCTGCTGATGTGCTGGCTTTGCTACAGCGGCGATTGCAATAACTAGCCTCCGCACTCGGCGCTTGCCGAGGAGAGTCGCGTTCCCAAGCTCGCGCGCATGGGACGTCAATGGCTCCACGCGAAACGCGCAATCGTCAACCTGAAGAAGGGTCAGGTTGTTCAAAAACTCGTGAAGGAAATCACGGTCGCCGCGAAACTCGGCGGCGGTGATATCGAAGCGAACGCGCGGCTTTATGCCGCCGTCGAGAAAGCCAAGAAAGCGAGCGTCACGCGCGACGTCATTCAGCGCGCCATCGCCAAGGGTGCCGGCACTGGCGGCGATAGCAGCGCCCTCGAGCACGTCGTCTACGAAGGCTACGCGCCGCACAAGGTCCCCGTCATCGTGGAAGTCATGACCGACAACCACAACCGCAGCTCGAGTGACCTCCGGGTACTCTTCAAGAAGGGCCAGCTCGGTGGCGCCGGCAGCAACAAGTTTCTTTTCGACCACGTCGGCATCGTCGAAGCGCATCATGCCGACGGCGCATCCGACCTCGAAGCCGCCGCCATCGAGGCCGGGGCCAATGAGTTCGAGCCGCTCACGCACGAGCAGAACGACGATATTCCGGAGGGCCACGCCGGCGCGCGTTTCCTCACCGAGCGAACCGCCGTCCACGGCGTCGCGACCTGGCTGAAGCAGAACGGATGGAATGTCACCACGGCAGAGCTCGGCTACATCGCGAAGATGTATCCGGAACTCGATGACACCCAACGCGCCGAGGTCGGCGAGTTTCTCCAGGCGCTCGAGGATCACGACGACGTCCAGCGCGTCTGGGCCGCCCTCAAATAGTCCGAAGGTGGGGCCAGGCTCTCCGAGCCGGCCTGAGTTCTGCCCTACGCGCGAAATTTCATCTCGCGCGACGGCTCGCGGCCGTGGCCGGTGAGCACGATCCGGTCCGCAAGAATCTGGGCCGTCGCGAACGCGCTCGTGTCCGGCGTCTCGACCATCCCGCGCATCGTCAGGAAGGGCACGCCGTTGCGCACCCCAAACGCACCCGCGTGATTGTGGCCGTTGAGCCACGCCACGAAATTCGGATGCCGGTCCAGCACGGCGAGGACGTCATCGGCGTTCCAGATCGTGTGCGTGCCCGCTGGAAAAATCGGGTGATGCGCAAGCACGATCACCTTTTGCTTCGCCTCGCGCGCTTCAGCGCACTGTCGATCGAGCCACGCCAGCTGCGCCGCACCGAGAGCGCCGTTCCAAGGCTTCGCCTGGAGTAATTTCGCCGCCTGACATCGCGCCAGTTCCAGTTCGGCCGCCGCGTGCTCCGCCGTGCCAGCCGCATGCGCATACGTGCTCACGTCGTTCGTATCCAGCACGACGAAACGAAATCCCTCGTGTGCAAACGCGCCATGCCGCCACGCCATGCCGAGCCGCTGCGGCACGCCTTCCTTGAGATCGTCTGCGACTTCGAAGTCGTGGTTCCCGAGCAGCTGGTGCCAGCGGTGTCGGCTCGCCGCGAGCGGCTTCGCCATGTCGTCGAAGCTCCTCCATTCGCGGTCGATCAGGTCGCCGAGGTGCACGCAAAACGCCAGCTGCCGCCCGTTGAAATGCTCCACCGCCTCGGTCAGTCGCGGCGCACCGAGCCGATAATACCGCGTCCCCTTCGGCTCGATATCGGCATATTGCGCGTCGGCGACGAGGCCGATTTCGAAGCCGCTGCTCGCGGCCCCGCGCGCGATGTAAGGCGCTGCGGCTGCCGCGATCATGGTGCCGAGGAACTGTCTCCGACTGGGATGAGCATGCATGGGCATTGGATCCGTCCGAAATGAGGCCGCCAAAAAATCATCGAAAGGTTAACCACGCAACGCCGGCGAGCCATCCGCCCGTGCTACGCTTCCGCCTGGCGCCATCGCTTCAAGGCCTGGCCCGTGAGCGAACGCGCCTCGGCTTCGATGTCTTTTCGTGCGCCGGTGAAGATCAATTCCCCGCCTTCGCGACCGCCCCCGGGGCCCAGGTCGATCAGCCAGTCGGCCAGGTTGATCACGTCGAGATTGTGCTCGATCACGATCACCGTGTTGCCCTGGTCGCGCAGCTTGAAGAGCAGATCCATCAGTTTCTGGATGTCTGTCCAGTGCAGCCCCGTCGTCGGCTCGTCCAGGATGTAGAGCGTCGAGCCTTGTTGCCGTTTACTCAGCTCGAGCGAGAGCTTGATGCGTTGCGCTTCACCGCCCGAGAGCGTCGTCGCCGACTGCCCGAGGGTCAGGTAACCGAGCCCCACCGCATCGAGCGTCTGAAGCTTGTCGATCACGCGCGGGATGTTGCGAAAAAGCGTGATTGCTTCGCGCACCGTCATGTCGAGCACATCGGCGATCGACCGGCCGTGAAATAGAATCTCGAGCGTCTCGCGGTTGAACCGCTTTCCACCGCAACTCGGACACGGCGCGTAGGCGTCCGGCATGAATTGCATGTCGAGCTTGATCGCGCCATCGCCCTGGCAGCGTTCGCAACGCCCGCCACGCACGTTGAACGAGAAGCGACTCGCCTTGTAACCGCGCACTTTGGCGAGCGGCACCTGTGCATAAAGATCGCGCAGCAGCGGCAGCAGGTCGACGTAGCTCGCTGGATTCGAGCGGGGGCTGCGGCCGATCGGCTCCTGGTCCACCTGCACGAGCTTCTCGAAGAAATCGAGATTCTCGATGTGCCGGTGCTTCGCCGGAATCGTCTTCGCCCCGTTGAGTTTTCGCGCGGCCTGAGCGGCAAGAATATCCAGCACCAGCGTGCTCTTGCCGGAGCCGCTCACGCCCGTGACACATGTCAACAGGCCGACGGGAAACTTCACGTCGATGCCGCGCAGATTATTCGCGCGCGCGTCACGCACGGTGAGAAACGCGCCATCCGGCTGCTTCGCCTTCGCCTCGCGGGTCACACCCATGGTGCGCGCGAGATACGGTCCCGTGCGCGAGAGTTTCGCGGGCAGCTTCATGCAGTCCTCCGGGCGCCCCTGAAACAACAACCTCCCGCCTTCCGTGCCTGCTTCCGGCCCGAGCTCGATCAGCTCGTCGGCGAGCCGCATCGTGTCCTCATCGTGCTCGACGACGAGCACCGTGTTCCCGCGATCGCGCAGCGCCACGATCGTCTCGAGCAGCTTCTGGTTGTCGTGCGGATGCAGTCCGATGCTCGGCTCATCGAGCACGTAGATCACGCCGATCAACCCCATGCCGAGCTGCGTCGCGAGCCGCACGCGTTGCCCTTCTCCTCCCGACAACGTCCCGTAGTCGCGCTCGAGCGTCAGATAACCGAGGCCCGTCTCCAGCAGAAAATGAATCCGCTGCTCCACCCCCGTCACCACCTCCCGCAACGCCACATTCTCGCCGTGGTCCGCCACGAGCTGGCGCGCGAACGCATGCGCCTCGCCGACATCGAGCGCCATGAATTCGGGAAACGTGAGCCCAGCGCCCCCCTCGCCCTTGGAGTTTGAAGACCGACCATTCCCTGGATCTTGAATCTTGGAGCTTGGAGCTTTTACCACGACCGCGCCGCTCCGCGCATTCAACCGCGTGCCCCGACATTCCGGACACTCCCCACTCACCATGAAGGTCGTCAGTCGCGCGCGAAACCCATCGCTGTCCGTATAACGATAGCTCTCCTCGAGGTCCGCGATCACGCCGGCGAATGTCGACGCCTTCGCTTCACGCATCCGGCGCAACTTGAACGCAAACTGACGCTCGCCCGCACCATATAGAATTATATTCCGCGTCGCTTCCGGCAGCTTTTTCCATGGCACATCCGGATCGAAGGGCAGCTGCTCCGCGAGCTGCTTCAGCAACGCGTTGTGTTTGATGATGAGATTTTTTCCGCCGATCCGCCAAGGCTTGAGCGCCCCCTCGCGCACTGACTTCTCCGGATCCGCCACGATCAGCTCGGGCACGAATTTCATTTTCCGCCCAAGTCCGTCGCACGTCGGACACGCTCCTTCGCGATGGCTGAACGAAAAATGCCGCGGCGTGAGTTTCTCGAAAACATCACCGCAGATCTCGCACGAGAGCGACTGGCTCAGGTGCAGCTCTCTCCACGGCGCGTCGGCGCTTTTCTGCGCCAACACGATCGCGCGATCCTTGCCTTCGCGAAACGCCAGCTCGAGCGAGTCCGCCAGCCGGCTGCGCTGATCGATGTTCGCCACCAGCCGGTCGACCACGAGGTCCACCTGGATTTCCTTCACACCCGCTTTCGCCGACACGAGATTCGGCTCATCCAGATTCTTCACCTCGCCGTCGAGCCGCACGCGTTGAAACCCGCGCTGCCGCAGCCGCGGCAACTCATCGCGCAGCACACTCGGCTTCGCGCGCATGAACGGCGCCAGCAACATCACGCGCTCCGCCGCGCATTCCGCGAGCACGCGCTGCACGTTGTCGTCCAGCGAGCGCTGCACCACGCGGCCACCGTCCTTCGGGCAATACTGCTCGCCGATCAGCGACCACAACAACTGCGCGTAATCCGAGATCTCCGTCGCAGTCGCGATCGTGCTGCGCGGGCCGCCCGCGCCCGTCCGCTGCTCGATCGCGAGCACCGGCGACAGGCCGTGAATAAAGTCGACATCCGGCCGCTTGAGTTGATCGAGCACCTGCCGCGCCGACGCGCTCAGCGACTCTATATACTTCCGGTAGCCCTCCGCGTAGATCGTGTCGAACGCGAGCGACGACTTGCCGGAGCCGCTCGGTCCGGTGATGACCACGAGCTTTCCGCGCGGGATGCGCAACTCGAGGTTCTTCAAGTTATGCTCGCGTGCGCCTTTGACGTGAATGTGCGTGGCGGCCTGCATGAAAGAACCCGCAACGTTACGGAATTCCTCCGCGCGTCAAAGCAGACTTGGCCGCACTGTGGCGATTCGCTGCCGCTGTCCCATCCCCGCCACCGCCGCCCTCTGGTTTACGCTCGCTCCGGTTGCCGCCCCCTCTCGTTTGCCTTCGCTCACCCCAACGGAGGATAAATTATACCAGCCCGCCAAAACCGTGACACCGAGGTCCATGCCTGATGTCCGAAACACCCGCCATGAACGACTACCCCAGGCTCCGTGTCTGTTCGCGCGTTGCCCATGCCTTGGTAACCGCCGGTTTCGCTCTCGCCCTGCTGGCCTCATCCGCGCACGCCCTGCAATTCGAGTTCGGCAACCTCAAAGGCAGCTTCGACTCCACGCTTTCCTTCGGTGGACTTTACCGGCTCGAGAACCCCGACCCTAGATTCTACGGGACGAGCAACACATTCAACGGCGTGTTTGGCCGGCAGAACTCCGTGAACACCGACGACGGCAATCTGAACTACGGCAAGGGCTGGGTTTCTGAAGTCTTCAAGGGCAACCACGACCTCGAGCTGAAGCTCGGTAATTTCGGCGCGCTCGTGCGCGGCTATTGGTTTCACGACTTCAAGGCGGACGACACGCTCCGCACCCCGCTTTCCGAGCAAGCCGAGGACCGCGTGGTCAGCGGCGCGCAGCTGCTCGATCTGTTTGTGCGAGGCTCGTTCACCCTCGGCGGCGATATGCCGCTCGATCTCCGCATCGGCCGGCAGGTCCTGAGCCTCGGCGAGAGCACGTTCATTCCGAACGGCATCAACGTCGTGAACGCCGTCGATCTCTCGAAGCTTCGCGTTCCCGGCGCCGAGCTGAAGGAGGCGTTTCTCCCCGTCAACATGCTGAAGGCCTCCCTCGGCGTGACACCCAATCTCACGCTCGAGCCGTTCTGGTTGCTGGAATTTCGCCGCAACGAGCTCGAGCCCGCCGGCACGTTTTTCTCGACGAACGATTTCGCCTCGCGCGGCGGCGACACCGTGTGGCTCGGCTTCGGCAGCATTGCCGATCAAGGCAGCCCGCTCGGAGGCATCTCGCGCGAGAAAGACCGCGACGCGTCCAACTACAACCAATACGGCATCGCCACCCGCATCCTCGCGCCCGCACTGAACAACACCGAATTCGGTCTCTATTACTCGCGCTACAACAGCCGCTCGCCCGTGATCAGCGCCCGCACGCCGACCGTCGCGATCAACCCCGATCTCACCGGCCCGCTCACCGCCGCCTTCATTCGCGGCGGCGTGCCAGCCGCTCAGGCCGGTCCGCAGGCCGCGGCGATTTTTCAGCTCATCGTGCGCTCTCAAGTCGCCCCCGCGACCCTGACGCCGGTCGAGCTCGCCACGCTGCAAAGCGCCCCCGTGCAGGCCGCGATCGCCGGCGCCCGCCAGATCGCACTGCTCACCGCGGCCGCCACCGGCCACTACTTCACCGAGTATCCCGAAGGCCTCGATATGTTCGGCGTCAGCTTCAACACGTCTCTCGGCAAAACCGGCATCTCCTGGCAGGGCGAGATCTCGTTCAAGAACGATGTCCCCCTCCAGGTCGACGACGTCGAGCTCCTCTTCGCCACGCTCTCGAGTCTCGCGCCGCAGTTCGGGGCAAACAACCAGATCGGTGATTTCCTCGGCCAGTATAATCGCGAGATTTCCGGCTTCCGCCACCACCGCGTGTGGACCGCCCAGACCACGCTCACGAAGGTCTTCGGTCCCATGCTCGGCTCGCAACAATTCACGCTCCTCGGTGAAGTCGGCGGCGTCTGGGCCAATCTTCCCGACAAAAGCACGCTGCGCTACGACGGCCCGGGCACCTTCACTTCGGGCTCGCAGGCGTCGATGAACGGCGCCGGTTTCCCGACCTTCAACGCCACGTCGTCCGACGCGTTTGCCGACGATTTTTCGTGGGGCTACCAGCTCCTCGCCCGACTCGATTACAACAACATCTTTCCGAACGTGAACATGCAGCCGACGCTCGCCATCACGCATGATGTCCGCGGCAACACGCCGCTTCCGCTCGGCAACTTCGTCCGCGACCGCAAGAGCATCAACGCCTCCGTCGAGTTCGCCTACCGCAACGCCTGGTCGCTCGAGCTGCGTTACGTGAACTTCTTCGACGCCGGGCGCTACAATCTCCTCTCCGATCGCGACTACTTTTCGAGCACCATCAAATACTCCTTCTGATCGAGGTGGGACCCGGCTTTCCGAGCCGGCCTGGGTTCCAGTCTCCGTCCGCCCTCTTTCCACCAGCCACCGCGCCACCATGAAAAGCCCCTTCCGCCTTTCCCTTCCGGTCACTCGCCCTTTCCCGCTCCTCCTCCTCGCCTGTGCATTGCTCGTCGTCCCGCTCGCCTCCGCCGCTGTCAGCGAGGCCGACGCCGCCAAGCTCGGCCGCGAGCTCACCCCTCTCGGCGCCGAGGCGGCCGCCAATGCCGACGGCTCCATCCCAGCGTGGACCGGCGGCATCGCGAATCCACCAACCGGATACAAGCCCGGCGATCACCACCCCGATCCTTTTGCCGCCGACCAGCCGCTGTTCACGATCACCGCCGCCAACGCCGGCGAGCACGAGGCGAAGCTCGGCGCCGGCCTGCGCGCGATCCTCAACGCGTATCCGTCCTACAAGCTCAACGTCTACCCGTCGCGCCGCAGCGCGTCGTATCCCCAAAACGTATACGACGCCACCCGCCGCAACGCCACCAACGCCCGCCTCGTCTCCCACGGCAACGGTCTCGCCGGCGCCATCCTCGGCATTCCTTTCCCGATTCCGCAGAACGGTCTTGAGGTCGTGTGGAATTTCCTCACCCGCTATCGCGGCATCGCGGCGAAACGCACCATCGATCAGGCCGCCGTCGAGCGCGGCGGCGGCTATCAACTCGTGAAATTCGAGGACGAGTTCCTCTTCAATTACACGCGGCCCGACATCACCGCGTCGGAGCTCGAGTCGAGCAATACGCTCATCTTCTACAAGCAGGCCGTCATCGCCCCCGCGCGTCTCGCCGGCACGATCCTCCTCGCGCAGGAAACGATGGACCAAGTGAAGGAGCCGCGCCGCGCCTGGGTCTACAACGCCGGCCGCCGCCGCGTCACGCGCGCGCCGAATGTCGCCTACGACAACCCCGGCACCGCCGCCGACGGCCAGCGCACCACCGACCAGTTCGATATGTACAACGGCGCGCCCGATCGCTACGAGTGGACGCTCGTCGGCAAACGGGAGATGATCGTCCCCTACAATTCCTACCGGCTCCACAGCGACAAAATCAAAACCTCCGACGTCCTGCGCCCGCACCACATCAATCCGGAGCTTGCCCGTTACGAGCTGCACCGCGTCTGGGTCGTCGACGCGAAGCTGAAACCCGGCACGTCGCATCTCTACGCCCGTCGCACGTTCTACATCGACGAGGATAGCTGGCAGATCCTCGTCGCCGACCATTACGACACCCGCGGCCAGATGTGGCGCGTTTCGGAAGCCCACTGTATCAACTATTATGATGCGCAGACGTTCTGGAGCACGCTCGAGGTTCACACCGATCTGCAGAACGGCCGCTATCTCGCCGTCGGCCTCGATAACGAGAACGCGATGTATGATTTCACGGCCAAGCTCACGCCCGCCGATTTTACGCCCGATTCGCTTCGCCGCGCGGGCCTGCGGTAACCGGATCATGCGCGCGCGCATCCCCGTAGCCCGCCTCGGTAGAGGCGGGATCATCGCGCTCTCCCTGCTCTCTCTCGCCCTTTGTCCAGTTCGCGCTCCCGCCGCCGACCTCGCCTCCACTCAACTCCTCCTCGACGCCGCCCGATCCGGCTCCGACCTCGTCGTCGTCGGCGAACGCGGCACCATCCTCCGCTCGACCGACGACGCCCGCACGTGGCAACGCACCGCGTCGCCCACCCGCGCGACACTCACCGGCGTCACCTTCGCTCCCGCGTCCACCCTTGCGCCCTCGGCGCCGAGCCACGGCTGGGCCGTCGGTCACGATGCACTGATCCTCGCCACGACCGACGGCGGCCGCACCTGGACGAAGCAGTTTCAAGGCGACAACCTCGAGGACTCCTTCCTCGATGTGCTCGCCATCGACTCTCAGCACGTCATCGCCGTCGGCGCTTACGGCCTCTTTGTCTCCACGGCCGACGGCGGCAAAACCTGGACGCCGCTCAGACTCAACGCGGAGGATTATCATTTCAACCGCATCACCATCGGCCCCACCGGCACACTCTATATAGCGGGCGAGCGCGGCACGCTGCTCCGCTCCCTCGATCGAGGCGACACCTGGCTTCCGCTCCACGTTCCGTATGAAGGCTCGTTCTACGGCATCCTGCCGCTCGATGATCGCACGCTCCTCGTCTACGGACTGCGCGGTCACGTGTATCGCTCGACCAATGACGGCGCCACCTGGTCCGCGATCGCCACACCCCAACCCACGCTCCTCGCGACCGGAATTCGAACTCCGGAAAACATCATCCTCCTCGCCGGCCACGCCGGCACGCTCCTGCTCAGCCGCGACGATGGCATTTCGTTCACCGCCGCCGCCGAGCCACCCGCCACGGCCGTCGCCGAGCTCCTGCCGCTCGCCGCTGGCGTCATTCTCGCCGTCGGCGAATCCGGCGCCGCCGTGCTCGCGCCCATCCGATGAGCCCCCCTGGGACCGCGGCGGCCCCCGGCCGCAACTCCGCACCGTTCGAGCGCTTCACCGCCTGGATGTTTCGCCACCGCACGCCGCTCGTGGGTGTCTTCGCCGTGCTCACCGCGGTCATGGCGTGGTTCGCGTTCCAACTGCGCGTCGATGCCAGTTTCAACAAGTCCCTGCCGCGCGATCACGACTACATCCGCACGTTTGAGAAATATCAGCGCGAGTTCGGCGGCGCGAACCGCGTGCTCGTCGCGCTCGTCGCCCGTCACGGCGACATGTTCAACGCGCCGTTCTTCGCCGAGCTGCGCAAAGTCACCGATGAGGTCACGTTTCTCCCCGCGATCGATCGCCCGCAGGTGCAGTCGCTCTTCACGCCCAACGTACGCTACATTGAGGTCGTCGAGGATGGCTTCACCGGCGGAAACGTCATCCCCGCCGACTTCTTTCCGTCACCGGAAAATTTCGCGCGCGTCCGCGCCAACATCATCAAATCCGGCAAGGTCGGCCAGCTCGTCGCCAACGATTTCACCGGCGCGATCGTCAGCGGTCACCTGCTCGAAATCGATCCGCACACCGGCGAGAAAATCGATTACCCTCGCGTGGCCGCCGCACTCGAAGCCATTCGGCAGCGAGTCGAACGCGAGAGCGGCGGCACCGTCGACGTCCACATCATCGGTTTCGCCAAAGTGATCGGTGATGTCAGCGACGGCGCACGCGGTATCCTTGCGCTTTTCGGCGTATCCGTGCTGGTCACCGCGCTGCTCGTCTGGAGCTACGCCGGGCGCTGGAAACTCGCCGCCGCGCCGATCGCGTGTTCGCTCATCGCCGTCGTCTGGCAGCTCGGCGCGTTGACCGCCCTTGGATTCGGCCTCGATCCGTTTTCAATCCTCGTTCCGTTTCTCGTCTTCGCCATCGGCGTCAGCCATGGCGTCCAAAAAATCTGCACCTTCCGCAACGAGGTCTTCCAGGGCCTCGACGGCCCGTCCGCCGCGCGCGCCGCGTTCAGGCAGCTGATCGTCCCCGGCATCGTCGCGCTTTGCACCGATACCGTGGGCTTCCTCACGATGCTTGTGATCAAAATCCCCACGATCCAGGAGCTCGCGCTCACCGCGAGCCTCGGCGTCAGCGTCATCGTCTTCACCAACTTCCTGCTGCTGCCGCTTCTCCTCTCGTATCTCCGCCTGCCGCCGTCCTACGCGCTGTGGGTCGCGCAACGCCGCGCGCGCGGCGATGCGTTTTGGTCGCGCCTCGCACGCGGCATGAAGCCGCGCCCCTCGTTGGTCATCATCGTGCTCTCGCTCGGCCTCGGCGGCTGGGCGTATTGGAAATCCACCTACGTCCACATCGGCGATACGCAGGCCGGCGTCCCCGAGCTGCGACCCGATTCGCGCTACAATCGCGATACGCAGGTCATCACCTCGAAGTTCGGCATCGGCGTCGATATCCTCTCGGTCATTGTCGAGTCCGTCCCCAACGGCTGTGTGGACTACGATGTCGTCATGTTGATGGACCGCTTCGAAGGCCATATTCGCAACGTCCCCGGCGTGCAGTCCGTCGTCTCGCTCGCCGCCATGGCGAAGATCGTCAACGCCGGCTACAGCGAGGGCTCGCTCAAGTGGCGCGTGCTCCCACGGCATCCGCAGGCGCTCGCGCAAGCGGTGTCGCCGATCGAGACCGCCACCGGCCTGCTCAATTCCGACGGCAGCGTCATGCCGATCCTGATCTTCCTCGCCGATCACAAGGCGGAGACATTGCGCGCCGTCACCGACGCCACGAAACAGTTCGCCGCCGACAATCCTTCGCCCAAGGCGAAATTCCTCCTCGCGAGCGGCAACGCCGGCGTCATGGCCGCCACCAACGAAGTCGTCGCCGCCGCGGAGAAGCCCATCCTGTTGTGGGTTTTCGGCACCGTGATCGCGCTGTGCCTGGTCGCATTCCGCTCCGTCAAGGCCGCCCTCTGCATCGTGCTCCCGCTCGCGATCGTCAGCTATCTCGCCTACGCGCTCATGCTCTATCTCGGCATCGGCCTGAAGACCTCGACGCTGCCCGTCGTCGCGCTCGGCGTCGGCATCGGCGTCGACTACGGCATCTATATTTTCGCGCGACTGCACCGTGCGCTCCAGGCGGGCGAATACTTCGAGGACGCGATGTTCGCCGCGTTCAGAACGGCGGGAGCGGCGGTGGTCTTCACCGGCCTGACGCTCGCGATCGGTGTGAGCACGTGGGTTTTCTCGGATCTGAAATTCCAGGCCGACATGGGCCTTTTGCTCACATTCATGTTCCTCGTGAACATGGCCGGCGCGATCGTCCTCCTCCCCGCGATGGCCCGCTGGTTCTGGCGCCACCACACCGGCCGGACCACCGCACCCTTCCCGATGCGAAAGTAGCGCCCGCCCTGCCAACCCTCGCTCCCCCTTTCGCTGGAACCCCGCGCCACGTTTCCACCCGCAAAATACAGTCTGGCCGCGCTCCGCGAAATTCCTCCTCATCGCCGCCGTGCCCGAGCCCACCACCTCGCTCCTGTCCCCAAGTCAGCGTCGCATCGTCGGCTCCGCCCTCACGCTCGCCGCATTTTTGGGCTCCCTCGCGCTGCTCATCACCGCCGTGATCGTGATGGGCCGGCTGCTCGCGTTTTTCTCGAGCGTGCTCTGGCCTCTCGCCGTCGCCGGCGTCCTCGCGCTGATTCTCCGCCCGCTGGTCGAGGCGCTCAGCCGCCAGCTCAAGCGCCGTCGCCTCACGTCCGTCGTCCTCCTCTATGGCATTTTCGTCCTCATGACCGGAGGCGCGCTGATCGTCTTTCTCCCGCCCCTCATACAGCAGCTCATCGATTTCATCACCTACCTGCCGATCCTTTGGGAAAACGCCTCCAACTACATCACCGAGCATTACCCGGAATGGATCGAGCTCGCGCAACGCCAGCTCGACAACCCCAGCGTCCGCAAGATCGCCGACACCATCGCCACCGAGAGCAAGGCGATCTTCACCCACGCGATCCCGTCCTTGCGCGCGGCGTTCGGCGGCATCTTCGACGTATTCGCTTTCCTGACACACCTCGCGATCATTCCGGTTTACCTGTTTTTCTTCCTGCTCATGCGCGGCGAGCCGACCTCGACCCTCGGACGCCACCTCCCGTTCCTCCGCCCGGGCGTGCGCAACGATGTCGTGTTTCTCGCGAGCGAGTTCGTCTCGATCATCGAGTCTTTCTTCCGCGGGCAGATCCTCATCGCCGTTTGCATGGGCGTGCTCTTCGCGATCGGCTTCTCGATCGTCGGCCTCAAGTTCGGCCTCTTCATCGGCATCGCGCTCGGGCTGCTCAACATCGTCCCGTATCTCGGCACGATCCTCGGCCTCGCCGTCGCGCTGCCGCTCGCGTTCTTCCAACCCGGCGGCGGCTTGAAACTGCTCGCCCTTGTACTGCTCGTGAAGGGCATCGTTCAGATTATCGAAAGCTGGGTGCTCACCCCGAAGATCATGGGCCACCATACCGGTCTTCATCCGGTCGTGATCATTGTCGCCATCTTCTTTTGGGGCACGGCCTTTGGCGGCGTCCTAGGCATGTTGCTCGCCGTGCCGCTCACCGCCTTTTTCGTCACCGCCTGGCGTCTCGCGAAATTGAAGTATTTTCGTCCGGTCTGATGCCCTTGAACCCGCCTCCGCCCGACGAGTGCGCCAACTGCGGCGCCGCAATCCCGCGTCACGCCAAAGCCTGTCCCGAATGCGGCGCCGATGAGCGCACCGGCTGGCGCGAAACCAATCCTTACGACGGCCTCGATCTGCCGGCCGAAGCCTTCGAGGACGACGAAAGCCCCCCGGACGCAAAACGCTCCCTCCCGCCCCCACGCGTCAACGGCATCGCCTGGTACTGGTGGGCCGTCGGCATCGCGTTACTCGTGCTGCTCGTCGTCTCGTTCCTCGGCCTGGCGTAGCCCGGCCTTCCCGCCTGTTTCGACCGGGCCGCATTTCCACGTGTCGCCCTGCTCGGGAGAGCAGGGACCGTCATCAGGCATCCTTTTTCCGCCGCCGGCTTGTGCTTCCGCGCCGGCGCTCAATCCTTGTCGCCTCCATGCCCTGGCAAGTCGAGTTCCGCGCCGGCGTCTGGCTGCCACAAATCGAGTGGTGGCTCGATGCCCATTTTCCCGTCGCCCGCTCCTTTGTGTCGCACGCGCACTCGGATCACATCGCGCCGCATGGCGAGATCCTGTGCTCCGCCGGCACGTCCCGACTCATGCGGGCACGCATGCCCGGCCAGCGCGTGGAACACGTCCTGCCCTTCGGCCATGGCGAGCAGCTCACCGCCGATTGCGCCGTCACACTGCACCCCGCTGGCCACATCTACGGCTCCGCGCAAAGTCTCCTCGCCCACGACACCCACGGCACGCTCCTCTACACCGGCGACTTCAAGCTCCGCCCCGGCCGCTCCGCGGAGACCTGCGCCACGCCGCGCGCCGACGTCCTGATCATGGAGACGACGTTCGGCCGTCCGCACTACGTCTTTCCGCCCACCGACGAAATCCTCCGCGACATCGCCGCCTTCTGCCATGGCTGCCTCGACGACGGCGAGACGCCCGTGCTCTTCGGCTACAGCCTGGGCAAGAGCCAGGAACTTCTCTGCGGCCTCGCGGAGGCGAAACTCCCCGTGATGCTCCACCCGCAGACGCTCCGCCTCACGCGCATCTACGAGGAGCTCGGCATCGTATTCCCGTCGTATCGGGATTTCAATGACGCCGAGCTCGCGGGCCACGTCGTCATTTGCCCGCCGCAGGTCAACAACTCCTCGTTTCTCAAACGCATCCCCCGCCGCCGCACCGCGATGATCACCGGCTGGGCGATGGATCCCGGCGCGATCTACCGCTATCAATGCGACGCCGCGTTTCCGCTTTCCGATCACGCCGACTACCCCGACCTCCTGCGTTTCGTCGAGCTCGTCCAGCCCAGCCGCGTGCTCACGCTCCACGGTTTCGCGCAAGAGTTCGCTCTGACGCTCCGCGACCGCGGCATCGAAGCCTGGGCGATCGGCGAGGAGAACCAGCTCGAGCTGCCCATCGGCCGCACCAGAAGTGGCCCGCCCGCCTCGCCCACCTTCGCCCGTCCCTCACCCGGCTCCCAACTCTCCACCCTCAACTCCCAACTAACCGCCTTCGCCGCCGTCGCCGAACAGGTCAAGGCCACGCCCAGGAAACTCGAGAAGATCGAGCACCTCGGCCTTTACCTCGCCCAGCTCGCGCCGCAGGACGCCGCGCTCGCCGCCCTGTTCTTCACCGCGCGCCCCTTCCCGCAATCCGACGGACGCGTCCTCACCCTGGGCTGGGCCGTGATCAAACGCGCCGTGCTCGACGTCGCGCAGATGAGCGAAGCCGATTATCGCGCCGCGTATCACCGTTTCGCGGACGCCGGCGACGCCGCCGAAGCCCTCCTCGCCCATCACTCCCCGCGCCCGACTCACGTTTCGCCCCCCACGTTTCATCCGCCCAGCCCCAGCCCATCCGCCCCACCTGTTTGTCATCCATTAGATGACAAACTGCCGGTCGCGGGCGGCGTCACGCTGGCGCGGGTTGCGACGTTCTTTGCCGACATCGCCACCGCTCGCGGCCCGGCGGCCAAGCTCGATTTGCTGCACGCGCTGCTCCTCGAGCTCTCTGCCCTCGAGGCCAAGTATCTCGTCAAGATCATCACCGGCGATCTGCGCATCGGCCTGAAGGAAGGTCTCGTCGAGGAGGCGATTGCCGCCGCCGCCGGCCAGCCGCTCGAGCTCGTCCGCGAGGCCAACATGCTTTCCGGCGACATCGCCGAAGTCACCTGGGCCGCGCGTAACAACACTCTCGATACGATCCAGCTCCGCGTGTTCCATCCGCTCCAGTTCATGCTCGCGAGCCCCGAGCCCACCGCCGAGGCCATCCTCGAGCGCCTCGCCCCACCCGTCTGGGTCGAGGAGAAATACGACGGCATCCGCTGCCAGCTCCACAAACAGGGCGATCGCGTCGAGCTGTTCTCACGCGATCTCAAGCGCATCACGGGTCAGTTTCCCGACCTCGCCCGCGCCGCGCAGGCACTGCCCGGCGACTTCATCGTGGACGGCGAGTTGCTCGCCTGGCGCGAAGGTCGCGCACTGCCTTTCGCCGAGCTGCAAAAGCGCCTCGGCCGCAAAGGCGACGATTTCTTCCTCGGCGCGGAAATCCCCGTATCCATTTCCTGTTACGACCTCCTCTGGCACGACGGCCGCACCCTCCTCAAAGAACCTCTCTCCACCCGCCGCACGCTCCTCTCCTCCTTGCTCTCAACTCTCAACCCTCAACTCTCAACTCATTACACCCTCGCTCCCGTCCAGCAGGCTTCCACTGCCGCCGAGATCGAAGCCGCCTTCCTCGCCGCCCGGCAGCGCGGTAACGAAGGCCTCATGGCCAAAGATCCCTCCAGCATCTACACGCCCGGCCGTCGCGGGCTCGCCTGGCTCAAGCTCAAGAAAGCGTACGCCACACTCGACGTGGTCGTGGTCGGCGTCGAATACGGCCACGGCAAGCGCCGCGATGTGCTCAGCGATTACACCTTCGCGGTTCGCGACGAAGAGCATGGCAACCGCCTGCTCACCGTCGGCAAAGCCTACTCCGGCCTCACCGACGTCGAGATCGCGCAGCTCACGGAGCATTTTCTCGCGCACACCATCGAGGTCCACGGCCGCTACCGCAGCGTCGTCCCCGACACGGTGCTCGAGATCGCTTTCGATCTCATCCAGCCGAGCAAACGCCACGCCAGCGGCTACGCGCTGCGCTTCCCCCGGATCGCGCGTATCCGCAACGATAAGACACCGGCCGACATCGACACGCTCGAAACCTGCCGCCGGCTCGCCAACGCCAGCTTCGCGGATTCCTCGATCCCAAACGCGACCGCGACATGAGCCTCCAATCGCGCCGCCACCGCCTCATCGCCGCGCTCGCGGTGGTCGCCCTCGCCGCGGCCGTCGCCTACTTCGCGCTCCGCTCGTCTCCATATCTTCAATACATCCCGTGGTTGCCGCGTCCGGTGGGTGTTTGGGCGGACCACAACGGCATCTTCCGCAACGTCGTCGCGTTCTTCGTCCTCGGCGCTGCATTCTTCCTGTTCGTCGGCCGCCGCGTGGTGCACGTCGCGCTTCTCTGTGCCTTCGGCACCGCGCTGGAAGTATCCCAAATCTGGATTCGCGGCCGCGTGTTCGACTGGCATGACATCGTCGCGAGTGTCGGCGGCGTGCTGCTCGCGTGGCCGGTCATCTGGCTCCTGCGCCGACGCACCGCGTGAGTCATGTTCACGCGCATCACAGTGCCCGCGCAAAGCGAGGCCGAGCTCTTCGCGGCGCTGCATCCCGAATTGAGTCGCTGGTTCCAGCGCCGCTTCGGCTCGCTCGCCCCCGCCCAGGCGATCGCCGTCCCTGAGATCCTCGCCGGCCGCTCACTCCTGCTCTCCTCGCCCACCGGCAGCGGCAAGACGCTCGCGGCGTTTCTCGCCGTCTTCGATTTTCTCGCGCGGGCTCGCGATCGCGAAGCCCTGTCGCCCAGCGGCATCGTCGCCGTCTATCTCTCGCCACTCCGCGCCCTCGCCTACGATCTGCACAAAAATCTCCAGCAGCCGCTCGACGAACTCGGTTGGGACTGGCTGCGCGTCGGTGCGCGCACGGGCGACACCACGACGAAGGAGCGCGCCCACCAGCGCCGCCAGCCGCCGCACATTCTCGTCACGACGCCCGAGAGCCTCACGCTCCTCCTCAGCCAATCCGCCTGGCTCGCGTCGTTCCGGGCCACGCGTTTCCTTATCCTCGACGAACTCCATTCGCTCGCGGAAAACAAGCGCGGCAGCATGGCCGTGGTCGCCGCCGAACGACTCGAGGAAGTGATAAGTAGCGCAGGCATCTCGCCTGCTTCCGCGCTGAATGCAGGCGGGACGCCTGCGCCCCTCACCCGCATCGGCCTCTCCGCCACCGTCTCCCCGCTCGAAACCGTCGCCGCCTTCCTCGTCGGCCCCGGCCGCCCCTGCCGCATCGCCGAAGTCACGCAGCGCAAACCAGCGCGCATCGAGGTCTTCTCGCCGCTGCGCGATCACGCGTATCCGCCAGCCGGTTACACCGCCTCCCGCATGCTCGCCGAGCTCGGGACCTTTGTCGGGCAGAAGCGCACCACGCTCATCTTCACCAACACCCGCAGCGGCGCCGAACACATCGGACTCCGGCTGAAGCAGCTCATGCCCGCGCTCGCGGACCAGATCGAGGTCCATCACGCGTCGCTCGATCGCACCGTCCGGCTCGAGGTCGAGGACAAGCTCAAGCGCGGCGAGCTTCGCGCCGTCGTCTGCTCCACCTCGCTCGAGATGGGCATCGACATCGGTTCGATCGATACCGTCGTGATGGTCTCAGCCCCGAAAGGTGTCTCGCGCGCGCTGCAACGCATCGGGCGCTCCGGCCACTCGATGGGCGAGACGAGCCACGGCGTCCTCGTCGCGAGCAACATCAACGATCTCGCCGAGTGCGCCGTCACCGCGCACATGATGGAGCGCCGCGAGCTCGAGCCGGTGAAGATCCACGACAACCCGCTCGACGTTCTCGCGCAGACGCTCGTCGGCCTCGCGGTGTTCGAGAGCGTCACGCCCGACGAAGCGTTTGCGCTGGCGCGCCGCAGCTACGCATTTCGCCAGCTCGAGCGTCCGAGCTTCGATCGCGTGCTGCATTATCTGCAAGGCGGCGGTGCGTCCTTGGAAAAGCACTACACCGCGATTTTCGGCAAAGTGCGCATCGATCATCGCGGCTGCCTCGTGCTCACGTCGCCCCGCGTCGCGCGCGAGTTTTATCAAAACATCGGCACGATCGCGACCGAGAGCATGGTCCAGGTCCAGCTCGGCCGCCGCAACCTCGGGCAGGTCGAGGAATCGTTCATGAAAGGCCTGCGTCCGGGCGATGTCTTCGTGCTCAACGGCCGCACGATCCGGCTCGTCGAGACCCGCCTGCTCACTGCGAAAGTCGCCGCGGCCGACAGTTCCGTGCCCACCGTGCCGCGCTGGTATGCGAACAAGATGCCGCTCGCCTCCGGCCTGGCCGCCGAGGTCGTGAAGCTGCGCGCCGAGCTGGCGCACCGTCTCAGCCGCACACGCATCCCGTCTGCTCCCGAAGTTGCGCCACATGCAGGCGCGACATCTGCGCAACATTATCTCCAATCCACCTACCACCTCTCCGCCGCCAACGCCCGCGCGCTCGTCGAGCATTTCGCGTTGCAGGCTCGCGTTTCGCGCATCCCGACCGGCGAGTTTTTCCTCGTGGAGCGCTACGATCAGCGCGGCTATCTCCACTACTTTTTCCATTCACTCATCGGCCGCTCGGCCAACGACGCGCTCTCCCGGATCGTCGCGCAGCGCGTGCACGAGACGAAAGGCGGCAATGCGCTCACCACGATCGATGACTACGGATTTCTGCTCACGTTGAAGCCGTTCCAGGCGATGTCGGTCGACGAGTGGAAACCGCTCTTCGCGCGCGCCGGCGCCGAGGCCGCGCTCCGCGAAGCACTGAGCGAGAGTAATCTCGTGAAGTGGCAGTTCCGCGGCGTCGCGCAAACCGGTCTCATGGTGCCGCGCCGCGTGCACGGCCAGGAACGCGGCGCGCGTGCGCTGCAGTGGAGCTCCGAAATTATTTTCGAAGTGCTGCGCAAATATGAGCCCGACCATCCGCTGCTCGTCGAAGCCTACGCCGAGGCGACGCTTCGCTTCCTCGATTTGCCGCGGGCCCTCGCGTTCATGGAAACCGCGGCCGCGTTGCCCTGGGATTTTCGCGTGCTCGAACGCGTGAGCCCGTTTTCCTTCGGCATGTATGTCAGCCGTATCCGCGAGACGATGACGCTCGAGGATCCCGAGACTACGATCGAGCGGCTCTACCACGAAATGTACGGCCGCATGTAACCCGGGTGTCTCGCCGCGGCGCGCCTGCATGGGTGCCGCTCCGCGCCTGTAGCATCCCGTGCCGTGCCCAAGCGCCCACCCGCGAAGAAATCGCTGTTGCGTTTGAACCTCGCTGCCGCATTCGCACTTTCACCACTCAACGCATGCGTCCGCTCTCGAATCCACCTCCGCCCACCTCCGTTCGCACGGAGGTTCGTCCGGGCGTCTGGCTGGATTCGCGCCTCGCGCTCTGGATCGCGGGCGCGCGATCGCTCGTGGTGGCCGACCTGCATTGGGGTTACGCCGCGAGTCATCGCGCGCGGGGCAACTTGCTGCCGTTGTGGGGCGACGACGAGATCGAGGCGCGCCTCCGCGCGCTCATCGCGGAGTACGATCCCGTCGAAATGCTCTGGCTCGGCGATGTCGTGCACGCCGCCGAAGGCGCCGCACGCGCCGAGCGGTTCATTCGCGAATCCCCGATTCCGATCACCTTGCTCGCCGGCAATCACGACCGTCGCTGGCGAGCGGCCGGCGCCGCCACGCTCAGGCGCGGCGAGTTTTTCTTTCATCATGGCGATCGCAGCCCCGCGATTCCTTCCGGATCCGTCGAGGTGATCGGCCATCATCACCCCGCGGTCAGTTGGGGCGATCAGGCCGGTTCGCGTCTCAAGCTCCCCGCGCTGATCGCGTGCGCCGACCGCATGATTCTGCCCGCGTTTTCCCCGTGGGCCGCCGGCACACCGTGGAACGATCACCTCGGTGCTCAGGACACACTCTGGGTGATCGCGCCCAATCGTATCTTCGCCCTGCCGCGCACCTCGCGCGCTCATGCTTCGTCCGCCCTATGATATTTCGCGCGCTGTCCTGTTTTCTTTTTCTCTTGGTAACGCTTCCGGTGATACGCGCGAGCGCCGCCCTGCCGCTCGGCGATGGCGAACACCTCACCTACCGCGTGTCGTGGGCGATCGTGCCCGGCGCCGGTGAAATCAAAATCGATGCGCGGCACGCGGGCACCAACGAGGATCGCCTCGTCATCACGTCCTCCACGAGGACGCGTGGTCTCGCGAAACTCCTTCTCCCGTTCCAGGCGCAGGCCGAATCGACGTTCGACCTGGAATCGGGACACCTCCTCGCGCTGCACGAAAAAGCGATCACGCGCGCCAAACCGACGGAGCATCGCGTCACCTTCGATTACAACAAACGCGAGGCTGCCTACCTGAGCCATGTGCCGCCGGCCCCGGCGCGTTCGCTGCCGATTCCGTCGGGCGATCCCGTCGACCTCATCATGGCGCTCCTGCAGACGCGCACGTGGAATCTGAAGCCCGGCGAGAAACGCGATGCGCTCGTGCTCTTCGACGACGATTTCTACGAGTTGACGATTCACGCCACCGGTTACGAATCGGTGCGCACGCCAGTCGGGACGTTCAACGCGCTCGTGCTCGAACCGCGCATGGACAAGACCGCGCCGAAGGGAATGTTCAAACGCGGGAGCACCGTTCGCGTGTGGATCGCGCAGGACGATCATCGGCTGCCGGTGCGCTTCGAAGTCGAGTTCAAGATCGGCACCGGCACCGCCACCCTCGAAGCGTATCGCCCGCCGACCGCCGCGGCGGCGGGAAACAAAAAGTGAGAGTGAAAGTGAAAGCATCCGAAGTCGGCCCCTTTCACTCTCACGCTCACTCTCACTTTCACTTCCGCAGGATCTTGATCCTGCGGGGTGGCGCGCTCGGCGACTTCATTGTCACGCTGCCGGCGCTCGCCGCGCTCCGCCGCCACTGGCCCGACGCCCGCATCGAACTCGTCGGCAACGCCCCCGCCGCCGCACTCGCGCGTTCGCGTGGTCTCCTCGACGCCGTGCATTCGCAGCACGAGGCCCGCTGGAGCATGCTCTACGGCACGGCGCCGCTGCCTTCCGACTTCGCGGCGTGGCTCGCCGGTTTCGACCTGATCGTAAACTACTGGCCCGATCCGGACCGCGAGTTGCAATCGCGTTTTCCGCTCCGCCCCGATCAGACCTTCCTTTCCGCGGCCGCGATGCCGCAGCGCGCCCCCGCCGCCGCTCATTACTGCGAGCCATTACGCCAACTGGGCATCGAAGCACCCGAATACCATTTTCCCGTGGCTCCGCTTGTAGCTGCGAGCGTGAGCGAGTGGTCCGCGTCGAGTCCTCCACTCGCTGACGTTCGCCGCCACATCGCCGTTCACCCCGGCAGCGGCTCTCCGCGCAAAAACTGGCCCGTCGAAAACTGGGCCACGCTCCTGCCGCAGCTCCCCGCCCCGATCTCGCTCATCCTGGGCGAAGCCGAACTCGAAAGGTGGGGCGCCGCTCTCCGAACGGGCCTGGGTTCCAGTCTACACATTCTCCTCCAGCCCCCCCTCGAAACCCTCATCGGCCACCTGGCCACTTGCCGCCTCTTCCTCGGCCACGACTCCGGCATCAGCCATCTCGCCGCAGCGTGCGGTATGCCGTGCGTTCTCCTCTTCGGACCTACCGATTCGGGAATGTGGGCGCCGCCTGCACCGCACGTTCGCGTGCTTCAGCGCGGGCCTGATCCGGCGTTGATTCCCGTCGCCGAAGTTCGGGCGGCAGCCCTCGCAGCGCTCGCGGATCGAACGTGAACCGCCAGTGCTTCTTCGTCCAAATCGGCCCCGCGTAATCGATCCCGATTCGCGGCGTCGCCTCGACGATCCGGCCCGGCACGCGCACGCCGCGATCCTCCAGCCACAACCCGCTCCTGTCTTCAACTGCGCTCGTGGCGTTCAACGTTCGATCGATCCTGAGCGCCTTGGTCACGCGCCCGGGTCCGACGGCTCCCTCGACGCCGCGAATCAAGATCGCCGCCGGAAAATCTTCCGGACCGACGACCAGATTTAGCATCTCGTGAATGCCGTAACATAAATACACATACCAGACGCCACCCGGCCCGTACATCACCGCCGTACGCTTCGTGCGCCCCGCCCGGGCATGGCACGCCTGGTCCTCCTCGCCGTTATAAGCCTCGGTTTCGACGATCATGCGCGCGTCTTCCGCTCCGTCGGCAAAACGCCGCACCAGATGCTTCCCGAGCAGCCACCGCGCGAGCGCGACCGTTTTTTTCTGTTGTAGCACTTTGACTTCAACCCTGCGGCTCATCTGCGTAATCGACTCGAACGCATCGTGAACGCAACCACCGCGCGCGCCGCCGCGCACCACCACAAGGCCGACCTCCTGCGCTCGCTGCGCCTTTGCACCGCAGAGGGGATCATGGCCATGCCGATCGTGACGATGTCGCTGCCGGTAAACGTGTTCATGACCGCGCTCGTCGCGAAAGCGTTCATCCTGCCGAAGACCACGATCGGCCTCATCAGCGCGCTGCCGTTCGTCGGAAATTTCCTCCAGATCTTCGTCGCCTCCTTCCTCGCGAAATGGAAGCCGCCCCGGACGATCACCGTCGTGGCCGCCTCGTGTCACCTCGTGTCCTGGTGCGCGCTCGGGATTTTTCTGCCCTGGCTGCCGCGTGACGATCCGACCGCCGCGGGCAACTGGCTCATCGCGTGGTTTCTACTCACGAGCTGTTTCGGGGCCGTCGCCGGCGTGTCGTGGAACGCATGGATCCAGGAATGGGTGCCCTATCGCATCCGCGGAAAATATTTCGGCCGGCGCAACGGCACCACGCAGATCTCCACGACCGCGTTCCTGCTCATCGCCGGCTGGTCGCTCGGCCGGTGGAACTACGCGATTCCCGTTTTCCAGCTCATCATCGCCGGCGCCGCCCTCCTGCGCATCTTCTCGCTGCGCTGGCAGTGGATCAGCCCCACCCGGCCGCGGAAGCACGCGCTCGGGCCCGAGCTGCCCTTGCGCGAACAACTCGGGATCGTGCTGCGCTCGCAGTCGCTGCTCGTATTCATCGCCTTCGGCGCCGTCTGGTCCTTCGCGGCAAACTGCTTCGGCCCGTTCTATCACGTGTTCATGTTCGACCAGCTCGGCCTCTCCGCTTTTCACGTCGGGCTGCTCGCCACGCTCGCGCAGCTGAGCGGCGCGCTCTCGCTCCCGGCGTGGGGTCACCTCCTCGATCGTTACGGCAACAAATCCGTGATGACCGTCTCACTGATCCTCTGGCAGGTGCAGAATTTCCTGTGGTTTTTCCTCACGCCGACGAATCGCGATCTCCTCTACGCGATGTGGATCTGGGGCGGCGCGACGAGTGCCGGCTTCATCCTCGGCCAGTTCACAATCCTGCTCCGGTTGATTCCCTTGCAGGCCAAGAATCTCGCCATCGGCGTCAATCTCGCCGTCACCTCGCTCGTCGCCGCCAGCGCGCCAATCACCGGTGGCGCCGTCCTGACGTGGGCCCTCGCGCGCTGGTCCGACCCGTTCGCCGTGCACCACGTGTGTTTCCTCCTGCAGCCGGTCCTCGCGCTCGCCGGGTGCACCCTCTTGTTGCGGGTGCACGAACCGCAGGCCAGCTCGCTCACGATGGTGTTCGGCGCGATGCGCAACATTCGCACGCTCAGCGGCGTGCTCGGCCTGAGCTTCCTCGTGAACTACGTGTTTTACCGGCCGCAAAAAGAACCGCCGTCGCGCTGACGGCGCGGCTTCATTTTAATTTCGCGCTTCAGGCTCATGGACGCCCCTCGCCCGCCACACATGTTTTCGCTCACCGGCAACCTGCTCGCCGAGCGCACACTCGAGTTCGACACGTGGTCGCCGGGTCGCACGCAGCGCGCGCGGGCGGAATCGTTCCAGGTCGGCGGCAAGGGCATCAACGTCTCGAAAATGCTCACGCGTCTCCAGGTTTCGAATACGGCCCTCTGCTTCACCGGCGGGGCGCCCGGCGCGGAATGCGAGGCGTGGCTCCAGCAGCGCGGCATCCCGCACCACGCCTTCGCGACCTCGACGCCCACGCGCTCCGGCACGGTCGTCCGCACGCGCGAAGGCTCGCCCGCCGAGACCACGTTTCTCGGGCCCGACGCCGCGCCCGATGCCGCCGCACTTCTCGCGTGTGCCAACTTTCTGGATACGCAACCCGCCGGAAGCGTGCTCGCCCTCTGCGGCAGCTTTCCGGGCTGGGCCGGCGCACAGTTCGATCCCTTGCGGCGCGCCCTCGAACACTGGCTCCAGCGCGGCATCCTCGTTGCCGACACCTATGGTCCGCCGCTGGCGTGGGCGACGACGCAGCCGCTCGCGCTCGTGAAGATCAACGCCGACGAGCTGCGCACACTCGGAGGCATCGCAGCGGTCACCCGGCCCAGTTCCACGCGCGAGCGTGCCGTGCAACAATGGGTGGTGACCGACGGCGGCGCGGACGTCTGGCTGCGCGACGCGGCCGGCTTCGAGGATACCTTGACGCCCCCGCGTGTGGAGGAGGTTTCGCCCACCGGGTCCGGCGATGTGCTGCTGGCGTGCGTGTTGCACGGTTTGTTCTCACTCGAGCTATCGCTCCGTGAAGCTGTCGCCTTCGCCCTGCCTTTCGCCGCCGCCAATGCCGCGCACCCCGGCATCGCGGAGTTTCCCGCGCCGCCTGCACCCTGCGGCGATTCGGGATGCAGCAATTCGTGAGGCCGGATGGCGAGGTCGTAGGCGCTTGCGTCGCGCAATCGCGCGATTCGCACGGAATCCTGCGGCGATGCGAATGCATGAGTTTTCGCACGCTCGCCGCACGCGATCGCTGAACGACTTCCGACGTGCGAGTGCAAATTCTGCGCGTTGCGTTTCGCACCGGAGTTTTCCAAATAAATCCTTGCGTTCACTTCCCGCGAACGGCTAATTCCGCCGTTTTATTTATGAAAGCGACCATCAAGACCCAAGGCCAACAGTTCACTGTGTCCGAGGGCGACATTTTGACCGTCAACCGCTATCCCGGCACCGAAAAAGGTTCTACCGTCGAGATCAAGGACGTCCTCGCGGCCGGCGAAGCTGAGAGCTTCAAGATCGGCACGCCGCTCCTTTCCGGCGCGACCGTTTCCGCGACGATTCTCGAGAACAAGCGGGGCGACAAAGTCATCGTTTTCAAGAAGAGGAAGCGCAAGGGTATGGAGCGCAAACGCGGCCATCGCCAGGAGCTTTCGGTCATCAAGATCAATACGATTAACGCTTAAGGAGAACAACGTCATGGCGCACAAGAAAGGTCAGGGTACATCTTCCAACGGTCGCGAGAGCCACTCACAGCGGCTCGGCGTCAAGGTCTTCGGCGGTCAGTCGATCCTCGCAGGAGGCATCATCGTCCGTCAGCGCGGCACGAAGCTGCACCCCGGCAAGAATGTCGGCGTCGGTCGCGATTGGACGCTTTTCGCGCTCAAGGACGGCACCGTCAAATACGACAAGCCGCACCGCCGCGTGTCGGTCGTCACCGCCGCCTAATCGGCTCACAGTTCGCTTTCCCGAAGGGCCGGTCGCAAGACCGGCCCTTCTGCTTTCCGTCCATCGACATTCGCCGGGAGCTGCCGGAAGCGCGCCCTCACTCCGGGGCTTGCCCGATTTCCGACGCTCCCCCAGCGTCCGCCGCCATGTCCGATCGCCTTGCCGAACTCCGCCGCCAGCGCGCGCTCGTGCAGGAACATCTGGCGTGGCTCGATCGCGAGCTCGCCGCGTTGCTGGCGACCTCCCCCGCATCGACGCCCGGTTCCGATTCAACGCGCCCGTCGCTGCCGGAATCCAAGCCGTCCACCCTTACGCCCACGCCCCGTTCCGCGGATTCGTTTGTCGTTGGCATCAATACGTCCGCGCCTTCCCCGAGCGGCCCCGCCGAAGATACGCCGCCGGCACCCGATGCACTCATCGAACAATTCCGTTTCGAGCCCGAGGCCGTGAAGCAGGACGTCCGCAAGGGCTGTTTCCTCTATTTCGCCGCGGCATTCGCCTTGTTGATCGTGGTCGTCGGGATTCTTTACGTTGCGTTGAGCGATCGCTGAGCGTCGCCCTCCATTCTCCCGCATCTGTTTTGCCGCAGGGAGAATTTTTGTTGAACATCGGTTGCAACTCACGGTCGAGCCGGTGTTGCTCAATCAGTCCCTCTCCAACTCCCCGGCTTCGACTTCCGCCTGGCACGACGTCGTACGCGTCTGTCGTCGGATTTGTATTTTGCGCGAACGCGGCCAAGGCGAAGAAGCGGAGCGGCTTCGCACGACGGAGCTCGCGGACTTGATCGCAGCTCGCACGGCGGCGGGTGATGAGCGTGAGGTCGCGACGCGGCTCGAGGCGATTTTCGCAGCCGAGGAAGAGCGGGTCGCGAACGCCGCGGTCGTCGCCGAGCTCCTGTTGCCGCTTCTCACCCAGGAATTACGCGCGGGTTTCCCGCTCTCGCTCGGTCGCGGCAGCGCCACCGCGGCAGTGCATTCAGAGGGAAGCCACGTCGGCGCTTCGGCGCCGCCGCAAGCGCAGGCGCCGACCGATATTGCCGGCTTCATCGACCAGATGATCGCCCAGGACGACGACGTATTCCGTCGCGCATCCTAATCCTTCTCCCCCCTGAAATCCCCACTTGGAGACAACAACACACCTATGAGTACAGCCACCCTGGAAAAATCGCCCTCCGCGAACAACCTCACGCCCATCAGCGTCGCAAACCCGGCTCCTGCTGCAGGACGGGTCACAGCGTCGAAAACGAAAGCGATGCTGGTCGGATTCGACCTTGGCACGAACAAGTCGTGCGTCCTCGCCGGCCCGCCCACTGGCACCGACATCCTGGTCAGCAAAGTCGTGCCCACGGTCGTCGGTTACGTGAAGGACGGCATTGTCGACGGCATCATCGCTGGGAACGCGCAGACGATCTTCGGCGAGGATGCGCTGCGAAACATGCTGCATGTGCGGCTCGTCGCACCCGTTGCCGAAGGTGTGATCATCGACCACGGAGCTGCGCGGGATTTCCTGCAGCATTTGCGCGGGCTGGTCGATCCTGCCGGCACCAGCGAGATTCGAACCGTCATCGGCGTGCCTGCCAATGCCGGACCGCAGGCACGGGAGGATATCCGCCGCTGCGCGTACGGTATTTTCGATCGCGTGCTGTTGATTCCCGAGCCCTTCCTCGCAGCGCTCGGTTTTCGCGACGACTCCCGCGTCTCGCAGCCGAACTATCTCGATCCGGTCGTCAACTCGCTGTTCGTCGACATCGGCGGCGGAACCAGCGACCTCTGCCTCGTACAGGGCTGCTTCCCCACGAGCAAGGATCAGATCAGCATCCCGTTTGCCGGCGACGCGATCGACGAGCTTCTCCACCAGGAGCTCGATCGCGTTTACCCGAACAACGGCCTCTCACGACTCAAGATCCGCGAGATCAAGGAAGCGCACGGCTACGTCGGCCCGTCGCGCAAGCCGCTCGAAGTGAAAGTCATCATGGGCGGCAAGGCCCACACCATCGAGATGGGCGATACCATTGCCCGCGCCTGCAATACGCTCATCGACAAAATCTATCCCGCCCTCACGACGTTGATCGAGCGCGCACCCTCCGACTCCGTGCTTACGCTCCTCCAGAATATCGTGATCACCGGCGGCGGCTCGCAGATCAAGGGCATCGACGCCGTGCTGCAGAAGAAACTCGCCGACGATGGCTACGAAGCCCCGAAGGTGAAACTCGCCGGCCAGGACTACAAACGCTACGTCGCGATCGGCGCCCTCAAAGCCGCGCGCGCCGCCCGCGAGAATCAGTGGCAGGTGTTGTTGGGATGATCGGCGATGGCGCGCGTCAACCCTAACGCGCGCCGCACCGCAAAAGATCCAAGCACCAAGCTCCAGAGAATCTCCAATGCCCAATCCCAATTGGAGTTTGGGAGTTGGAAGTTCTCTGGAGCTTGGATCTTGGAGCTTGGAGCTTTTTTTCAGCTCACCGCCGGATAGCTCCCCAGCCACTTCACGAGCGGGCAAAACTTCTTCAGCTGCGAGATCGCGTCCTTCATGTTCGGATCGTCGTAGTGGCCCGTCACATCGATGAAGAAGTAATAATCCCACGGCCGCCGTTTGCTCGGCCGTGACTCGATCTTCGAGAGATTGATGCCCCGCTCCGCCAGCGGCATCAGCATTTTCAGCAACGCCCCCGAATGCGACGCCGCCTCGTCGCCGAGCGACACGAGCAGGCTCGTCAGATCCTTGCCGTTGCCAACCGGCCCCGAGGCCTTTTTCCCGAGCACGAAGAAACGCGTGGTGTTGTCCGCACGGTCCTGAATGTTGCGCTCGAGAATCGGCACTCCATAGAACTCCGCCGCGAGCTCGCCCGCCACCGCCGCCGTATCCGGCTCCTCTTTTGCCATCTGCACCGCGCGCGAAGTGCTCGGGGCATCGACCAGTTGCGCGTGCGGCAGATGCCGCTGCAGCCAGTGCCGGCATTGCGCGAGCGCCTGGTCCTTCGAGTAGACACGCTGGATTTTTTCGAGCGACGATTGAGAAATCAACGCGTGGCTGATCTCGAGGTAGATCTGCGCGACGATCTTAAGGTCGCTCTCGACGAAGCTATCGAGCGCCTCGCGCACCGAGCCTTCGGTCGAGTTCTCGATCGGAATCACCGCGTAATCCGTCTCGCCTTTCTCCACCGCCGTGAAGATGTCGCTGACGGTCGCCATCGCGTGGTAATCCACACTCGCGCCGAATTTCTTCAACGCCGCCGCGTGCGTGTTGCTCGCCTCCGGGCCGAGATACGCGATCAACATCGGCTTCTCGAGCGCGATCGCCGCCGACATGATCTCGCGATAAATCGCGCGCAACGCCTCGTTCTTGATCGGACCCTCGTTCTGGCCCGTGACTTTGCGCAGCACCGCATCCTCACGCTCCGCGACGTAGATCTGCCCGCCCGCGCTGCGTTTCACTTTTCCGATCTCCGCCGCGAGCGCGAGGCGCTGGTTCAGCAATTCGACGAGCTGCTTGTCCAGCGCATCGATTTTCTCCCGTATCGGATTAAGGTCCATATCAGTTCTTCCCGGCTTCATCGCCGTTCACCGTCTCGTCCGCCGCAGGCTCCGCCACCGATTCATCCGGCGATGGCTCACTCGAGGCCGCCGCCGATTCGAGCGGCAGCTGCTCGTCCGCAAGCCCCATGTCGGTGTCAGTCGGCGCGTGCGTGTTCGAAGAAGTCTTGAGCCACTCGTCGATCTGCCTCGACGACAACACATCCGAGGCCGGGAGCTCATCGAGCGACTTGATGCCGATGAACTCGAGAAACTGATCCGTGGTTCCGTATTGAATGGGTCGGCCCGGCGCGTCCGCGCGGCCGACGATGTAAACCAGCTCGCGCTCGAGCAGCTTGTTGAGGCCCGCTTCGGCCGATACGCCACGGATCGTCTCGATCTCGCCACGCGTCACCGGCTGCCGATATGCCACGACCGCGAGCGTTTCAATCGCCGACTGCGTCAGCTTCACCGGCGGCGGCTCCTGCCGCAGGATTCGGACCCAGCGCGCGAACCGCGGATGCGTTACGATGCGGAAACCGGCGTTGCCCTCGATCAGCAGAATCCCGTCGTCGTTCGCGCGCAATTCCGCCGCGATCTGATCCATCGCCTCGCGGATCTGCGTCGCCGTGATCAGCGACGGCACGTCCGCGTAGAGCTCCGGATCGTGCGCCGAGTCGACGGGCATTTCGACTGGTTCGGAAGGAACGGGCTGCCCGCCCGTCTGCTCCGTATCCGCTACGGCTCCGGCACCCGCGTCCGCCGGGATGTTTTCCGTCGGTGCCGCACTGTCGGGCGCCGGCTGGCCTTCGACACTTGCCTCTTCATCCTCGGTCGTAAACGCGGAGGCTTGTTCATGAAAACGCGTGAACGCCGCCTGGATGTCTTTGATCGCGAGCGGTTGGCTCGTCGACAGCAACAGCGCCTTCAGCACTTTTTTCAGATTGAATGCCATGCGGGAAAGCGGGGAGTGATGCGGTTCCGTGGAGATCCACGCAACTTGATTTTGGCGAAGCGACGTCGTGCGCCGGAACGACCCGAGCCTTGACTCGGCGCCCGCCTTCGCGCCGCGTCTGCGCTCCTTTTCTCATTGCTCCGCCTGCCTTCCAAGACTCCCGCGCCGACCAGCACCGGCGCCGTGCCGCTTCGCCTTCGTCGGCTCGCCGCCGCTGACGTCGGGTCTTTCGCCGACTTCACGTTTCCATATCACCGTCCGCTGCTCCGCGAAGCCCCGGCGACCGCGCTCGCCCTCGGCCTCGAGACCACGCACGACGAACCGCAAGCCGCCGGCCTGCTGCTCGCCACCCTTCGTCCCGGTCACTCCGGCCGACTCCATTCGATCTTCGTCACGCCAGCCTGGCGGGCGCAAGGCCACGCAGGCCGGCTCCTCGCTGCCTTCGAGGCCGCCGCGCGCGAAGCCGGATGCCGATCCATCGGCTGCACCTACGCCGCCGATGTGCCGACCGCGCCGGCGCTCGAGCGCGCGTTTCTCCGGTGCGGCTGGCAGCCACCGGTTGACCGCCACGAACTCATCACGCTCTCCGACCCGGCGATCGGCGCCGCTCCGTGGTTGCGCGCCGCCCGGCTGCCTCCCCACCTCGAAATCGCACCGTGGTCCGAGGTCGCACCCGCGCAAGCCGCCAGTCTGCGCCTGCTTGCCGGGCAGCCCGGCTGGCATGCGCGCGAGCTCGATCCGGCAAGTTTCCCCGACGCGCCGCATACCGCGAGCCTGGCCCTGCGCCGCGGAGAAACCATCGTCGGGTGGCTGCTCCTGCACGCCGCCGGCGCCGACACGCTGCGCTACACGAGCCTTTTCGTTCACCCGAGCGAGCGCCGCCATGCCCCGCACATCGCACTTCTCGCCCACGCCATCCAGCAGCAATGCAACGACGTTTCCGTGACCGGCCGCGGTCGCGCCATCTTCATGCTGGGCCTCGGCAACGCCGCGATGCGCCGGCTGGTCGCCCGTCGCCTCGGCCCGTACCTCGCAAGCCGGCATCTGTCACGGGGAGCCGCGAAGATGCTGTCACCGCTTGGTGTGACTGAATAAATAAATACGCGCGACAAGCGGCCGCCTGTTGCCTTTCTTCCCCGCCTCCATGCTGACCAAAGAAACATTGCTCGCCGCTCAAACCAAGATCCTCGACCGCGCCACTGTCGACCCGACCTTCCGCGCCCTGTGCCTCGCCGATCCGCACGCCGCCATCAAGGCCGCCACCGGTTTCACGGTGCCGCGCGAGGTCGGTATTAGGTTCGAGGATACGGGAGAGCCAAAACTCGCCGTGCATGTGCCGCCCTCCGCTCCCGCCGGTGAACTCGACGATGCGCAGCTCGAGGCCGTCGCCGGCGGCTATGCTGCCGGCCCCACTGGCACGGACCCAGTCACCCACCCCTTCGGCTACCAGAAGCACTGAGTTCGTCCCGTCGCAGCCCGCCTCCGCCGGGAGCGCGTGCGGAATTCCAACTCGGCGCAAAGCCGCTCCAGCGTTCACAGGCCGTCCGCAGATCGAGCTGCACACCCATCGCACCGGCCGGGATATTTTCGCGCCCGCTGCACTCGTTCGCCGGCGTAGTTCGCACCCGAAATTCTCGACTCTCGACTCACTGCCCTTCGCTCTCCAACTCTCCTCACCTCTTTCTCATGAGCTCAGCCCCCGATCACACCCGGAAGTATTCCTCCATCGTCAACGACGGCCCGAGTCGCGCTGGCGCGCGCTCCATGCTCCGTCCCGTCGGATTTACCGAGGAGGATTTCAAGAAGCCCATCATCGGCATCGCTTCCCTCTGGAGCATGGTCACGCCCTGCAACATGCACATCGACAAGCTTGCACTTGATGCCGAGGTCGGCGCCAACGCCGCAGGCGGCAAGGCGATTATCTTTGGCACCATCACCGTTTCCGACGGCATCAGCATGGGCACGCCGGGCATGCGCTACTCGCTCGTGTCCCGCGAAGTCATCGCCGACTCCATCGAGACCGTCGCCGGCGGTGAGGGCTTCGACGGCATCGTGACCATCGGCGGCTGCGACAAGAACATGCCCGGCTGCATCATGGCCCTCGCCCGTCTCAACCGCCCGGGCGTCTTCGTCTACGGCGGCACGATTCTCCCCGGCATCCATCCTGAGACGAAAACCGAGTGCGACATCGTCTCCGTGTACGAAGCGATCGGCCAGCACGCCGCCGGCAAGGTCGACGACACGGGCCTGCACACGATCGAGTCCTGCTCCGTTCCCGGCGCGGGCTCCTGCGGCGGTATGTATACCGCGAATACGATGGCGTCCGCCATCGAGGCGCTCGGCATGAGCCTGCCGAACAGCTCGGCGCAGATCGCGATCAGCTCCGAAAAGAAGGAAGACTGCCGCCGTGCCGGCGAGGCGACGGTCGCGTTGCTCAAGGCCGACATCAAGCCGCGCGACATCATGACGCGAAAAGCCTTCGAAAACGCGATCACCGTCACGATCGCCCTCGGCGGCTCGACCAACGCCGTGCTTCACCTCCTCGCCATGGCGCACAGTTGCGGCGTGAAGCTCTCGATCGACGACTTCACCAAGATCGGCAAACGCGTGCCCGTCCTCGCCGACCTCAAGCCTTCCGGCAAATACGGCATGGTGCACCTCACGCGCATCGGCGGCCTCCCGCCGCTCATGAAGGTGCTCCTCGACGCCGGCCTGCTTCACGGCGATTGCATCACCGTCACGGGCAAGACCGTCGCGCAAAACCTCCGCGGCGTGAAACCGTATCCAGTTGATCAGGACGTCGTCCGCCCGCTCTCGAACCCCATCAAGCGCGACAGCCACCTGCGCATCCTCTACGGCAATCTCGCCCCGCAAGGCGCGGTCGCGAAGATCTCCGGCAAGGAAGGCCTCACCTTCAACGGCAAGGCGATCGTGTTCGAAGGCGAGGAGGCCGCGCTCGATGCCATTCTCAAGGGCCGCGTCAAAGCCGGGCACGTGATCGTCATCCGCAACGAAGGTCCGGTCGGCGGCCCCGGCATGCGCGAGATGCTCTCGCCGACGAGCGCCATCATGGGCAAAGGTCTCGGCAAGGACGTCGCGCTCATCACCGACGGTCGCTTCTCCGGAGGCAGCCACGGTTTCGTGGTCGGTCACATCACGCCGGAAGCCGCGAAGGGCGGCCCGATCGGGATCGTCAAGAATGGCGATCCGATCACGATCGATGCGGTGAAAAACGAGCTCACGCTCGACCTGTCGCCGCGCGAATTGAAAGCCCGCCTCGCCGCCTGGAAGCCCAAGAAGCCGAAGGAAACCCGCGGCACCCTCGCCAAATACGCCAAGCTCGTCACCAGCGCCTCCGAAGGAGCCGTCACGGACAAGTATTTGTAACGCGGATACGCGAACATCCAAGGCCGGAAACGCGCAACGCTCGACGTTCAACGTTCAAGTAGGAGCTCCGCCGCTCGCGAGCATTCCGATACTTGAGCGTTGAACGTATACGTTGCGCGTTGAACGTTTTCTCCGATGGGGTGAATTGATTTCGGCCGCGCCCAAAACGCTGGGCTTGATCCTGTCGCCGCCAGCACGCCGGCCTGCGGCCCGCGCTACGACGCCACCACGCTCTTAAGCTCGGCGATCACGCCTTGCAGCGATGTCTTCGCGTCGCCGTAGAGCATGCGCGTGTTCGGCAGCAGGAAGAGTTGGTTCTCGAGCCCGGAGAACCCCGCGCCCTTGCCGCGCTTCAGACAAATCACCGTCCTTGCCTCGTGCGCGTTGATAATCGGCATGCCGTAAATCGGTGACGCCGGATCGCGCGCTGCCGCCGGATTCACCACATCGTTCGCGCCCACGACGATCGCGACATCCATCGTCGGCATGAGCGGGTTGATCTTCTCCATCTCCACCAATTGCTCGTACGGCACGTTTGCCTCCGCGAGCAGCACGTTCATGTGGCCCGGCATCCGGCCGGCGACCGGATGAATCGCGAAGCGCACCTCGGCGCCGTTCTGTCCCAGGATTTCCGCCAGCTCTTGCACGACGTGTTGGGCCTGCGACACGGCCATGCCGTATCCAGGAATAATTACAACCTGGCTCGCGGCCTCGAGCACGGCGAACGTGTCCTCAGCCGAGATTGGCTTGAGTTCACCCTGGATCGCACCGGCGGCGGCTCCCGCCCCGCCCGCGGATTTCCCCGCCCCGAAGCCGGAGAACAACACGTTTGCCAGCGAGCGGTTCATCGCCTTGCACATGATGATCGTGAGAATGATGCCGCTCGTGCCGACGAGGCAGCCGGCCACCACGAGCACGTTGTTGCGGATCACAAAACCCGCCGCGCACGCCGCCACGCCCGAGAGGCTGTTCAACATCGAGATCACGACCGGCATGTCGCCACCGCCGATCGGCATGACCAGCGTCCAGCCGAGCACGAGTCCAAGAATTGTGAATACGCCGAATGCCGTCAGGGCCAGCGCCGCATCACCAGTCCCCGCCGAGACGACGCCCGCCCCGAGCGTCGCGGCGACCAGCAGGCCGTTGACGATATGCTGGCCGCGAAACAGCACGGGCCGGCCGCTGAGCCACTCCGCCAGTTTGCAGAACGCGTAGACCGAGCCCGTAAACGTGAGTCCGCCGATCACGATCGTCAGGAAAATGACCGCGGCGGTGAATAGTGCGCCCTCCGGTACCACCGCGCCGCTGCGAATACGGAAAAACTCCGCCGCCCCCACGAGCAATGAGGCGAGCCCGCCAAAGCCGTTCAACAGTGCCACCATCTCCGGCATCGCCGTCATCTTCACGAGCCGCGCGCAGGCGAGCCCGATCACGGTTCCGGCGGCCAATCCGACGACGATCCACGTGGTGTTGATGACCTGCCGGTCGAGCAGCGTCACAACGATCGCGAGCAGCATGCCGCCGGCCGAGAGCAGATTCCCTTTTCGCGCCGTCGCCTGCCGGCCCAGCATCTTCAGGCCGACGATGAACAGGATCGAGGCGATGATATAGGCGGAATTGACCAGGATCTCGCGGCTCATGATGCAGGCTCCTCCGGTTTGGGCTCAGCGGCCGGCCGGCGTTTCTTGAACATGCCGAGCATGCGATCGGTGACAAAGTAGCCGCCGACCACGTTGATCATCGCGAGCGTGACGGCCGCGGTGCCGAGCACCGTCGTGATCCACGACCCGTCGTCCGCTCCTGCGGCAATGATGGCGCCGACGATCGTGATGCCCGAGATCGCGTTTGATCCGGACATCAGCGGCGTGTGCAGCTGCGACGGGACTTTGGCGATGAGCTCGAATCCGAGAAAACCCGCCAGCGTGAAGATGAAAAACAGAAGGATGAGTTCCATGGCGGCAACGACTCAGGGTTTCGGCGCAAACTGCGGGTGAACGATCGCACCACCGTGCGTGAGCAGGCAGCCGCGCAGGATCTCATCGGCGAGATCGAGCCGCAACGAACGCGTTTTCTCGTCCCAGAAATGCGTGAGCCAGGCGGCGTAATTTGCCGCGAGCACCTGCGTCGCATGATAACTGACCGTCCCCTCGAAACACGAATTCCCGAGCAGCACGACCCCATTGGGCGTGATGCTGTTTTCGCCGGCTCGCGATCCTTCGACATTGCCGCCGCTGTCGATTGCGAGATCCGCCACGACGCTGCCGGGCTTCATCCCGGCGAGCATCGCCGCCGTGATGAGCCGCGGTGCGCGGCGGCCGAAAACGCGGGCCGTCGTGATCACGATATCCGACTGCGCGCAAATTTTCGCCATCCCCGCCTGCTGCCGCGCGATCTGCTCCGGCGTGAGTGCCTGCGCATAGCCGGCCGCAGTCTGGCCAGTGGAGCCGAGATCGATCTTCACGAACTTCGCGCCCAGCGAACGCACCTGTTCCTCGACCGCCGGACGCGTATCGAAAGCATCGACCCGCGCGCCGAGCCGTTTCGCCGTCGCGATCGCCTGCAATCCCGCAACGCCCGCGCCCACCACAAAAACGCGCGCCGGCATGATCGTGCCCGCGGGCGTCATCATCATCGGCAGCGCCATCGGCAGCACGCGCGCGGCCTCGATCACGGCGGCATAGCCGGCGAGACTGGCCTGCGAGCTCAGGGCGTCCATCTTCTGCGCCAGTGTCGTGCGTGGAATCATTTCCAGGCTCACGGCGCTGACGCCCGCCGCCGCGAAAACCGCGAGCAATTCCGCCTCGTTGAACGGGTCGAGAAAGCTCACGTGCAACGCACCGCGCTTCATCCGCCGCACATCGTCAATCGACGGCTTGCGCACGCGAAGGACCGCGTCCGCTGCACCGAGCGCCGACGCGTGATCGTCGATCAACGCCACCCCCGCAGCTATATAATCCTCGTCGAAATAAAAGCTCGCCCGCCCCAGTCCGCGCTGCGCCTGCAGTCCGATACCCGATTTCACCAAAGCCTGAGCCGTAACGGGCGTGAGCGCGGCCCGAGTCTCAGCAGGGGCAACTTCGGCGGGGACGTAGCAAATCATGGCGGATCGAGAGTTCACGACCTAACCAAACAGCGGCTCTTCACTCAGGTGCGAACCATCGCCCGCCTCAACGACCAATTCACAACTCGCATCGATTGTCGGCCGGACGCGAACCTTTGCCTCTCCGCCTCCCCGTGCATCGTTGATCTTCGGCTCCGGCAGGCGTAGTGCCGACATCGCTTCGTCACGGTTACTTCAACTCCTCCAGCCATGCGTTCCTGTTTTATTGTTTTCATCCTCACCCTCGTCGCCGTGCCTGCCGGCCTCGCGCAAACGACGATCGAGCCGCCCGTGCGTCTGGCGGAAGTCGTCGTCACGCCGAGCCGCTTTGGCGTGACCGACAGCGCGACCACCGCGGCGGCTTCGCTCACCGCCGCCGAGCTCGAAGTTCTGCCGCAGATCGGCGACGATTTATTTCGCTCGATTGCGCGGCTGCCCGGGCTCGCGGCCGACGATATTTCGGCGGGGTTCTGGGTACGCGGCGCTCCGCACACTCAACTGCTCGCGCGACTCGATGGCGTGGATTTGATCGAGCCGTTTCATCTCAAGGATGTCGATGGCGCGCTCTCGATCGTGGACCCGGCCATCATTCGCCGCCTCGATCTTTCGACCGGCGGCTTCACGGCGGAATTCGGCGACCGGCTCGCGGGCGTGCTGACGATGGATACAAAGAGCCCGGAGCAGCCGCTCACCTCGATCGGCTTCAGTCTCACGGGCATCGGGGGCAGCACGCAGGGCACGTTTGCCGGCCCGCGCGGCCGTTGGCTCGTCGCGGCGCGACGTGGGTATCCGGACGTCGCGCTGCGCCTCTCCGATCGCGACAACGATGTGTCGCCGCGTTACTACGATGTGTACGCAAAGATTGAATACGACCTCGCGCCGGCGCACACCCTGTCGGTGCATGCCTTGCACGCGGGCGATGCGCTGCGTTATCGCCGCACGAACAAACCGTCGCTCACCAGCGCCTACGATAGCGACTACGTGTGGACACGCTGGCACGGTGCGGTGGGCGAGCGGCTGACGGGCGAAGCGGTGCTGTCGTTCACGCGGCTCACATGGCAACGCGACGGCGGCGGCCTGCTCGATCGGTTTCCGTTTTCACTGCGCGATCACCGCCGATTGAACGTTGCTGCACTACGGAACGAATGGACGACGGTGTGGAGCGAGCACCTCGTGGTGCGCGGCGGAGTCGAAGCGAAGACCGGCGGGAGCCGCTACGACTACGCGCTCGCGCAGCAACGCAACGCGGTCATCAACGGCGCCCAGGTGGTCGTGACGAACAACGTCAGCGCGGCATTGCGTCCCGCGGGCGATTCATTCGGCGCATTTGCGACGGCGCGGTTCAGGCCGGTCGAAGCGCTCGTGGTCGAGCCCGGTGTGCGTTTCGACCGGCACGATCACACGGGCGACAACGAAACCAATCCGCGGCTGAACGCCGCGCTCACACTGGGCCGCGCCACGGTGCGCGCAGCCTGGGGCCTGCACTCACAGGCGCACGGCTTGCACGAGCTGAGCGTGGCGGATGGCGAGAGGAGTTTTCGCAGGAGCGAGCGTGCGGAGCATCGCGTGCTCGGGCTCGAGCATCCACTCGGCCGGCGAGTCGCGCTGCGGGTTGAAGCCTACGAACGCGCAAGTACGCGGGTGCGTCCACGCTGGGAGAATCTCGACAACGCATACGATCTCTTCCCCGAAGCGCAGTCCGATCGCGTGCGGGTGGCGCCAGATCGCGGTCGCGCCCGCGGCATCGAAGTTCTGCTCTCGAGCCGCGGCGCGGGATCCGTGAACTGGCACGTGAGCTACGTCGCGGCCCGCACCGAGGAGCGCATCGGCGGCCGGCGGGTGCCACGGACCCGCGATCAACGGCACGCGTTCTATACCGATGCGACGTATGCGATGAATGCGCGCTGGCAGTTCAGCGCGGCGTGGCAATTCCACACCGGCTGGCCGACGACGGATGTCGTCTACTCTTTGGCGACCCTTGCCAACGGCCGCCGGCTGCTCGTCTCCGCCAATGGTCCGCTCTATGGCTTGCGCCTGCCCGACTATCACCGGCTCGACCTGCGCGCGACGCGTCGCTTCAAGCTGCGACGCGGCGAGCTTCGGGCCTACGTGGATATATTCAACGCCTACGACCGCGTGAATCTCCTCGGTTACGATCACGACGTGACAGTCACCGGCACCCAAGTCACGGACGTGAAGGAAGCGCGTGAGCAGTTGCCGTTTCTGCCGAGTGTGGGACTCGCGTGGGAGTTTTGAGAATTATTGAAGTTCGAAACCCACTAAATACAGGTCCGACGATTCCTCCTCAAAACGTGCCCTTCACGCCGAAGGACCACAGCGATCCGTAAGTCGTGCGCTGGCGGAATTGTGCGTGTTCGGGTGTACTCGGGCCGAAAATTTGGGTATCGTTGGTCGCGTCGCCTATATTGCGAAAATTGGCGAACAGTGCGAAGCGCCGTGAGAAATGATATTCAGCCTGCACGTCGAGGAAGAGCTGTTTCGACGTCCAGGTGAACGTGCCCGGCTCGATGCTGCGACCCGTGACCGGCGCCTGGCGGCTGCGGCCGCGGTAATTCCAATTTGCGCGCAGGTTGTATTTCTGGCGCGTGAGGCTGATGCCCCAATTGTACACACGCGGCACATAGCCCGCCAAATCAGCGGTCTCATCGCCAGTCGTGCGCAGCGCACTCGCATTGGCGAACACCTGCAAGCCGCGCGCCCAGCGCGGCAGAAACGTGAGGGCCTGCTTGTAGTCGAACTCGAGCCCAGTGGTCTTCACGACGCCGGAGACGTTGTGCTGCGTCGAGACATCATAGGCGTCATAAAGCTCCGGATCGAGTCCGTACAGCGCGAGAAACTCCGGTGTCGCGGGGAAGATCGTCGCGCCGAAGAAATTCTCAAACTCACGCTGGAATGCGCCAACCGACACCTGCCCCACGCCCTCGAAATAATACTCGAGCCGCACCTTGATCGTCTGCGCGCTCCATGCCTTGATTGCCGCGTTGTTGACGGTGATCCGATTATTGTTCGCCGGCGGCAAGTCGGGATCCGGCAACGTGACGCCACCGGCGTATTGATTGAAATTCGGCCGGCCGACGGACGTATACCATGCGGCCCGGGCGATCAGGTTTTCGCGGACGTTGAAGCTCGCGTTGATGCTCGGGAAGAGCCGCAGGTATTCCTTCTCCACCTCCGTGCCGCGCGACAGGAACGTGAGCTGCGACACCCCAAGCGCATCGCTCGTCGGGATGATGAGCTGCGGCTGGCCGGCGGCGTTGCGGATCACGCGGCCGCTGGCGTCACGTTGGTAGTTCAACGTCGGGTCCGTGCGCGGGCCCTCCGCCTCGACGTTCGTCTGCTCGCCGCGCAGGCCACCCACGAGCTTGAGCCGGCGGTCGAGCAGCGCGGCATCGGCGCGCAGATAGACGGAGGATACGATTTCCTCCGCCCGCTTGGAGTTCGTGACTTCAGAGCGATAGAGGCTGTTCGGATCGAGCCGGAAGTATTCCGGATTCGACTTGTAGAGATTATAGGCGCTTTGCGTGCTTGTATATTGGATCTTGGGAAATCCATAGGGCGCCACTCGCTCCGAGAATACCGGGTCGAGCACCACACTCGCGCGATCATCGCTGCCGGGGGCCGTGGGCGAAGTACTGGCGCTGCCATCCGCGCCGAGAAACGTGAACGGCGGTACGCTCTGGAAATCGTCGCGCTGCGACTGGCGCACATCGACGCCGCCCTTGAGCGTGAGCGGCACGCCGGCGAGGTCGAAGCTGCGGCGGAGATTCGCATAGGCACTGCGCTTCACGTCCTGCGTCCGGCGGAACGTCGCGTTGGCCGTCGCGAGGACGTAGTTGTCGAGGCTGTACGGATCGACCGGCGCGCCGGTGGTGCCATCGGTGACTGTAATGAGTCCGGGCCGTAGATAGAAGATCTCGTCGAAGGACACGGTGACGTTGCGACGGGTCGAGACAACCTGGTTGAAATAGCCCTTGTCGCCGCTGCGGAACCGCAGCCGCTCGCGCGAGTAGCCCAGGCCGCTCTCGGCTTTCCATACCGGTCCATCGTGCCGCCACACGAGCGTCGGCATGATCTTCGCGCGCGAATGGTGCCGCGATTGCGTCGTCTGGCGGATCTCGCCGCGACCCGTCTGCCCGCGCGTGAACGTCGGGGAGAAATCGCCGGGCGAGACACGGTTCACGAAGAAGGACAGCGTGCGCTGGTTCAGCGGCGAATCGAAGAACGTGGCTTCGAACGAAAGCGACACGCGATCGTTGGGAGAAAACTTATAGTCGATCGTCGTCGCGGCCGAGGTGCGCATCGTGGTCTTGCCGCCATCCTCCACGACGTAATCGGTGAGATACGGCTGCCCTGGCATGGTGTCGGGATACGAGGTGGCCGCGGTGGTTGCCGTGACGCCGTTGGTCACTGCGCCGCCGCCGCGCCAGGTGTTCTGCGTGCGCGCCTCCTCGGTATATTGCTTGGTGTTCCCGCCCGAGAACGTGAAACCGAACCGGTCATTCACCGGCTTTATATAGGAGAAATCGAAACCGGGATGTACCTTGCGCGTGTTGATCCAGCGCGGACCAGGCGTCTTGCTGAACAGGTGCCGGTCGTTGTCGCGCGTCATCATGAACACACTGTAATTGAACACCGGCCGCGAGCGGTCGAACGCACTGCGCGGAATCATGTTTACCGAGCCCGCAAGCGCCGAGCCCGGCGACTCGGGCGTCGGTGAGTGCACGACCTCGAGCCGCGAAATATTGTTCATCGAGATCGTATGGAAATCCACACTACGCGCCGTGCCCCCGCCCGAGACGCTCGACACGTCGAATCCGCCCACGGTGATCGGCACATATTCGGACGGCACGCCGCCCAGCGAAACCGAGCGCGCCGCTCCGCCGATGAAATCGATGGTGATCCCCGGCAGATATTTCAGGAAATCTCCCGGATTGCTCTCGAGCACGCTGCCGAATTCATCGGCGGACACGACGTTCACGATGTTCGCCGCAAAACGCTGCTCGTTGATCGCAATCGCCGAGCCCGCCATCTCCTTCGACGAGGCGACGACAAACTCCGACATTTTCACGACGTTGCTGCCGAGATTGAAGTCGCGCCGCACGACCGCACCCTGCGCCACCATCACGGTCTCCACCTGCAGGTCGAGCCCGGTATAGAACGCCTTCACGACGGCTGGGCCGGCCGGCACGTTCGTGAAGCGATAATAACCGCTATTGTCGGTGAGCGTCTCGATCCCGGCGGCGTCGATCGTCACGCGCGCCTTCTCGAGATACTCGCCGTTGATCGCATTCAGGACGCGGCCCTCCAGCGTGCCCGTTGCAGCCGTCTGCGCTCCGGCTATGTTTGTGACTATAATAACAACAGCGGTGGCCAGCCACGCGCGACAAACAGACAAGGGGGTTCTCATGGTGACGGTGTGTTGGGGTTCCTAAACGGGGATCTACCGATGTGCCCATCATATGCCTCGCGCCTCCTGCCGCCACGACAATCCCGCCGAGCCGGGTAACCAGTGGTTTACTTGCCAGCTTGTATTAGGTTAACGCCCCCCGCCCTCCTCATATGCGCCAACTTTGCGTGAGAAGCCGTCGCGCTTTGCGTGGCGCTGCTCGGGAGAGCGGGGAACGTAGCGAGATCGAACATTTAAAAATCCCGCCTCGCCTGAGGCGGGCTACGGCATTCAGAGCATCTTCCGTCGGCACCTCAGTAGGAATTTGCGCGTCGGACCGGAATGCACTTTTTCAACGCCATGCTCACGCGCCATGTCCGCCGCTAAGAAGCCGGCCCTTCGCCAGCGGGTCGCCGCGCGCTTGAAGACCGGCCGGGCGCGGCTGCGCGCGGTGCTCCACCCGTGGGTGGGCAGAAAATTACCGCGCTATCTGCGTGCGGAAAACGTGGCGCGCCTCGCGACGGCCTGGCCCGCGGGCGTCCGCGCGCCCGAGTTCGAAGAACTGGTCCATCGAATCGACACCGGGCCTTTCCATGGTGGCGATCGCATTGAGGTTTTCTATCGCGGCATCGACGCCGCGGCTTCCGTCCGAGAGGCAATCGAGCACGCCCGGGAGGAAATTCTGCTGGAAACGTACATCCTCAAAGATGACGACACGGGACGGGGCTTGCTCGGGCTGCTCGCGCGAGCCGCCGCGCGGGGCGTGAAGATCCGCGTGCTCGCCGATGCCGCCGGCTCGTGGTTCACCAAGCGGAAATTCTGACGCCAGATGGAAAGCCACGGGATCGAGACACGACTTTTTCACCCGCTGCTGGGCCATTTTCTCAATCTTCTCCTGCGCGATCATCGCAAGATCATCGTCGTCGATCGGCGCATCGCCTTCACCGGCGGCATGAATGTCGGCAATGAGTACAGCGCGGCACGACACCCATCGGGCGGTGCCTGGCGCGATACTCACGTGCGCGTCGAAGGTTCGGCGGCGTGGGAGCTGGCGATCGTTTTCAATGAGGGCTGGGTGCGCGCCGGCGGCGCTCCGCTGCGCCTGCCGTTGCACGTGCCGTCCGACGCCACACGCCCGAAAACCATCGTGCTCGATTGCCGTTCCGGGCGCGGCCATGCCGAGATGGCATCGGTGTTGATCGCCACCCTGGCGGCCTCGCGCCACCGGCTCTGGGTCGCCAACGCCTATTTCGCTCCGCACCCGCGCGTGCTCGAGCAGTTGTGCGCTGCCGCGCGCCGCGGCGTGGATGTCCGCTTGTTGTTGCCCGGCCAGAGCGACATGCCGCTGGTCCGGCGCGCCGGCCACGGTTCGTACGCCGGACTGCTCGCGAGCGGCGTACGGATATTCGAATATCAACCGTCGGTCATGCACGCCAAGACGCTCGTCGCCGACGACTGGGCATCGATGATTGGGTCGTCGAACCTCGATTATCGATCTTACTATTTCAACAACGAGTGCAACCTGCTGATCCTCGACGACACCACCGGCCGGAGCATGGCCGCAAGCTTTGCGGACGATCTGAGCAAATCCGTCGAGCTCACCGCCGAGGCCTGGGCGCGACGGTCCTGGTATAAAAAATGCGGCGACGCCTTCGCGCGCATGCTGAGCCCGCTGCTGTGACCGGCCAGCTGGATTACGCGGCATCGCGCCGGCCGCGATCACTCCCGATTAGTGTCCAACCCTCATGACCGTTTCCCCGCTCGCCTTCGAAATCGCGAACGTTAATTCCTGATTCTCTTCCGCCCATGAACTGGACCCGTTTCAAAACTCATTTCTATCACAACGCCGACCTCGGCGTTTCCCTCGATATCTCACGGATGCCGTTTCCGGACGATTTCCTCACGACCATGGAGCCGGAGATGCAGCGCGCGTTCGACGCGATGACGAAGCTCGAGGGCGGGGCGATCGCCAATCCCGACGAAAAACGGATGGTCGGTCATTACTGGCTGCGCGCACCGCACCTCGCGCCGAATCCGGAGATCACGAGTGAAATCACCACCACGCTCGCCGCAGTGAAGGATTTTTCCGCCAAGGTCCACGCCGGCGAGATCGCCGGCCCGAAGGGCAAGTTTCAAAACCTCCTCGTCATCGGCATCGGCGGCTCCGCGCTCGGACCGCAACTCGTGAACCACGCACTCGGTAATCCGCGCAAGGATGAACTCGACGTCGCGTTCTTCGACAACACCGATCCCGACGGCATCGATTACGTCCTCGCCACTCTGCGCAACAAGCTCGCGAAAACCCTCGTCGTCGTGATCTCGAAATCCGGCGGTACCGCCGAGACGCGCAACGGCATGCTCGAGGCCATCGCCGCCTTCAAAGCCGCCGGCCTCGACCACGCGAAACACTTCGTCGCGATCACCGGCGCCGGCTCCAAGCTCGATCAGGTCGCGCAAGGCGAAGGCTGGCTCGCGCGCTTTGCCATGTGGGATTGGGTCGGCGGCCGCACCAGCGAGCTCAGCGCCGTCGGGCTGCTCCCCGCCGCGCTGCAAGGCATCGACATCCAGGCGATGCTCGACGGCGCCGCGGCGATGGACGACGTCACCCGCTATCCGGTCACCGCGCAGAACCCCGCCGCGCTGCTCGCGTTGATGTGGCATTTCGCCACCGAGGGCCGCGGCGCGAAGGACATGGTCGTCCTCCCCTACAAGGATCGCCTCCTGCTCTTCTCGCGGTATCTGCAGCAGCTGGTGATGGAGTCGATCGGCAAGGAATTCGACCTCGAGGGCCGCATCGTCAACCAGGGCATCGCCGTCTACGGCAACAAGGGCTCGACCGATCAACACGCGTACGTGCAACAGCTCCGCGAGGGCGTGAACAACTTCTTCGTCACCTTCATCGAGGTGCTCAAGGATCGTGACGCCAGGACCGCGTTCGAGGTCGAGCCGGGCGTCACGAGCGGCGATTATCTGCAGGGCTTCCTCCTCGGGACGCGCGATGCGCTCAGTGAAAAGGAGCGCCATTCGGTCACCCTCACCCTGCCCGAAGTCTCACCCCGCACGCTCGGCATGCTCCTCGCGCTCTATGAACGCGTCACGGGATTGTACGCCTCGCTGATCAACGTGAACGCCTATCATCAGCCGGGCGTCGAGGCCGGCAAGAAAGCAGCGGGCGCCGTCATTGCGCTCAAGCTGAAGCTCGTCGACGCGCTCAAAGCCGCCCCGGGCGAATCCTTCAACGCCGAGGCACTCGCCACACAGGTCGGCGCCCCGGACAAGGCCGAGCTCGCGTTCAAAATCCTCGAACACCTCGCCGCGAACAAGAGCAGCGGCGTCAAGAAACGCGCGAAGAAGCCGGTATTCGAGTCGACGTATCGGATGTAGTTCGCTCGGCTCGCGGCATCAGATTCCCCGCGGGCGGGCCAGCGCGCCGCCCGCGAGTGAATTCCAGCCCCATGCACCGCCTTCCCCTCCTTTTGTGCGCCGTCGCCGTGCTCGGATCCATCGCGTCCGCGGCGTTGTTCTTTCAGATCGGCAATTCGAAACAGCTCCTCGAATACCGGCTCGCCGATACGGCCAGCCGCGTGAACCGGCTCGAAGCCGATCTCGCCGCCGCCACGGAACAGAATGGTGCGCTCAAAGGCCAGGTGCGCGCGCTCGATGCCGACCTCGCCGACACCCGCGTCAAGCTTACGACCGCGGAATCACGCGTCACCCAAGGCGACCTCGCTCTCGCGCAGACGAAAAGCGTTCTCGAAGTGTACGAGCTCACCGCGCGCGCCCTCGCCGGGGAAATCACCGCCCTGCGCCAGGATATCGCCGACATCCGGGCATCGCACGCATCACCTGAAGCCGTTGCCGCATATAAAAGCGCCATCGCGGAACTCGAGAAACAACTGGCTTCCGCGCGGACCGGCACCGCCACTCCCGGACTATCGGCCGCGTCGACCGCCGTGTTCACCAACCGCGCCGGTCGCGCGACGATCCTCACCGTCGGACCAGAGAACGCGTTTGTCGTTCTGAATTTCGGCTCCGCCCGCGGCGCGACGCTCGGCCAGAAACTCGCGGTATCTCAAGGAACTTCCGAAATCGCCACCGTTCTCATCAGCGATGTCCGCGCTAACTTCTCGGTCGCCCAAGTGTTGCCCGACACGCTGCGTGGGGTCTTGCAGAAAGGCGATTCGGCCGTATTACTGCGCTAACTCATGAGCTCGTTCACCAAGCCCCTCCTCATTCTATTGCTCGCGGCCTGCGGCGCGATGGTCAGTGGATGTTCGACCAACAGCCCCAAGAAATCATCCATTCCCTGGAGCCAGCCCGCCGGTTGGGAAGGACAGATCCCCGGCATGGGCCAGCCGAGCGGTCGCTAAGAGCGCCACTCCCCCCTCACTTTCCAATCCGGCCGCATCTCGCGGCCGGATTTTTTTGTAGCCACCAACGTGAGCCAGTGGACCCTCTCGCCTCGCCGCCGATGTCTGAAAACACCTCGCTCACGCCGCAGCCCGGCCATCTCTATGTCGTCGCCACGCCCATCGGCAACCTGGCCGACCTCACCGACCGCGCTCGCGCCATTCTCGGCGCCGTCGATCTGATCGCCTGCGAGGATACGCGCACCACCGGCGCGATGCTCACCCGCCTCGGTCTGCGCAAGGACCTCGTCGCCTATCACGAGCACAACGAAACCGAGGCCGCCGAAAAACTCGCCGATCAGCTCGCCGCCGGGAAATCCATCGCCGTCGTCAGCGATGCCGGCACGCCCGCGCTCAGCGACCCCGGCTTCCGCGTCGTCCGCGCATGCCGCCGGCGCGGGCTCCCAGTGGTGCCCGTGCCCGGACCAAGCGCGCTGACCGCGGTCCTGAGCGCGAGCGGCCTGCCGACGAATGGATTTCTCTACGTCGGTTTTCTGCCGCCCAAAAGCGCAGCGCGCATCGGATTCCTCGAAAAGTATCGGAATTTCGATTACACACTCGCCCTGTACGAAAGCTGCCACCGGATCGACAAGGCCGTCGACGAGATCGTCGCCACACTCGGTCCGACGCGCGTGATCTGCGTGGCGAAGGAGGTCACCAAGCTGCACGAGACCTTCTTCGTCGGCCCCGCTGCCGACGTGCAGGCCCGCCTCGCCAAGGCCAGTCTCAGAGGCGAATTCGTCCTCCTGATCGCACCACCCGACTTCGAGCTGTAGTTGCCCGCGGAACACGCGGAAACAACCTGCGGCCGTTCCTCCGCGCGATCCCATGTGATCCTAACTTTCCGTGCATTCCGTGTGTTCCGTGGGCAACTTCTGGATGATCGCTTCGTGATCTAGCAAGGTCCGGAACTCTGTGGTTTTGGCGTACAAAAAAACCGGCTTCTCCTTTCGTGTATTTCGTGTGTTTCGTGGGCCATGTCTTCCGGCCCGGTCGCGATCGTCGATATCGGCAGCAACTCGATAAAACTCCTCGTCGCGACGCGGGCCGCCGGTGGCACCCTCACGCCGCTGAAGATCCACACCATCGACGCGCGGATCAGCGCCGGTATCAGCAAGAGCGATCCACGGCTCACCGCCGAAGGAATGGCGCGGGTGATCGACGCCATTCAAACATTGCTCGCGGCTGCGGCTGAGTTCTCCCCGCTTCAGGTCATTCTCGTCGCGACCAGCGCCGTCCGCGATGCGCGGAATGGCGCGGATTTTCGCGATCGCGTCCGTGCCGCCACCGGTCACGAGATCCGGATCCTCACCGGCGACGAAGAGGCGAATCTCATCGGCCGCGGTCTCACCTGCGATTCCGCCCTGCGCGAGCTGCGTGACTTCTACGTCTTCGATCTCGGCGGCGGCAGCCTCGAGTGCCTCGCGTTTCGCGACCACCACATCGAGCGAGCCGTCAGCCTGCCACTCGGCTGCGTGCGATTGATGGAACGGTTTGTCACCGATCCGGCCGCGCCATTCGCCGCCGCGGCGCAAGCGCGAATCGCCGCGCACACGCGCGATACCATAGCGGGCCACGGCTTCGCATTCTCCCTGCCGGTCGGCGCGGTTGCCGTGGGCACGGGCGGCACAATCACGACGGTGCGCTCAATCCTCGGCGCGCGTGAGGGCAAGGGATTCGAGCAAACGGATCCGACTGTCACGCTCGTCCAGCTCCGCGAGCTCCTGGCCTGGCTCGGTGCGCTCCCGCTCGAGCAACGCAAGTTGGTCGCCGGCCTGCCGCCCGCGCGCGCCGACGTCTATCCCACGGCACTCGCCACGTTCATTGCCGTGGCGGAGCTCGCCGGATTCACGGCGTATCGGAATTCTGTCTACAACCTGCGCTACGGCCTGGCGGCCGAAGCGCTGTCGTGAGTCGCGAATCTGTATCTGTGCGAATCCTGCGTCGCGGCACTCGTCAGATCACCGCCGCAAGCCCCGGTCCTCGACCTTGTCCTCATCGCGTTTCCGCACCGGTTTCGACGCCACTGCCGGTTCCAAGGTCGCCGCGGCCGTCTTTTTCAGCACCTTGATCATGGCCTGAAAATCCTTCGGCAAGGGCGCCCGGAGATCGAGCTCCTTGCCGCTGATCGGATGCGTCAGCACCAGATGCTCGGCGTGCAACATGATCCGCTCCGGTTGCGCCGGCAGCCGCGCAACCGGTTTCCAGCCGTACAGCGCGTCTCCAAGAATCGGATACCCCAACGATTTCAGGTGCACTCGAATCTGGTGCGTGCGCCCCGTGAAGATCCGGCAGCGCAGTTGCGCTGCGATCGCCCCATACGCCTCCACCCGCTCCCAGTCCGTGCGGGCAGGGCGTCCGCCCTCGCCGATCGTCATGCGATGGCGATGCGTCGGGTGACGCGCAATTGCGCGATCGATCGTGCCGCTCAACAATTGCGGCACGCCGGCCACGAGCGCCACGTATTCCTTCTTCAACGACCGCGTGGCAAATTGATCCGCCAGCGCCCGGTGTGCCTTGTCGGTTTTCGCGACGACGATCACCCCCGTCGTCTCCTTGTCGAGCCGGTGCACGATGCCCGGCCGTTCGACGCCGCCAATGCCACTCAGCGAATCCTCGCAATGCGCGAGCAGCGCGTGCACCAGCGTGTCTTCGCCGGTCGCGGCGCCGGGATGCACCACCATGCCGGCCGCCTTGTTGAGCGCCAGCATGTGCTTGTCCTCGAAGATCACGTCGAGCGGGATGTCCACGGCTTTGATTTCCATCGGCACGACGTCGGGAAACGAGAACTCCAGCACGTCGCCGCCAGCCACGGTATGATCGCGAACGATTGCGACGCCGCGCAACAGGACCCGCCCCGCATCGAACGCGCGCTGCAGCGCCGTGCGGCTGTGCTCGGGAAACGCATGCGCGAGCGCCTTGTCGGCCCGCAGGGCGCGAATGCCTTCCGGCACGGTGTAAGTTTGCAACATTGCCGCCATTCAGGCCTGTCCGCGCATCCCACGCAAGCCGGGGTGCGCAGAGGCGATGCGATGCGACCGCCTGCGCGCGACTATTGACGCGTCGCATTGCTTGCCCGACAACAGCGCGCCTTCACTTGATGAGCACCAGCAACGGCAACGGCCCGGCCAACGTCCCCGCTTCCACCTCCGCGATCGCCACCACGATCAAGCCGACGGACCTCCGCGGCATTCTGAAGTACGTCCCGCGTTTTCAGGGGCAGATCTTCATCCTCGCGATCGATGGATCGATCGTGGCTGACGAGAACTTCAGCAATCTCCTCGTCGATATCGCCGTCCTCCGTTCGCTCGGCATCAAGCTCGTGCTCGTGCACGGCATCAGCCATCAGCTCAAGGAGCTGGCGGCTTCGCGCAACATTCCGATCACGAATTCCGACGGCACCGGCATCACCGACGCCGCCACGCTCGATCTCGCGATCCGCGCCTCGTCGCGCGTCTCGCACGCGGTTGTCGAAGGCCTCACGCAGAATGCCCTCAAGTGCGCCACGACAAACGCCATTCGGGCGCTGCCGATCGGGATTATTCGCGGCATCGACCAGCAGTTCACCGGCAAGGTCGAGCGGATCGACAAGGACTTTCTTGGCGAGCTCATCGAGCTCCAGGTCGTGCCCGTCGTCTCACCCGTCGCCTTTGGTCCCGATGGTAAATCGCTGCGCGTCAACTCCGACCTTCTCGCCGCCGAGCTGGCCGAGGCGCTGCACGCCACCAAGATCGTCTACCTCACTCCCGCTCCCGGCCTCGAAATCGATGGCGAGATTCGCCGCGAGATTTCGATCGATGGCTTGCGCAAGATCCTGCAGGAGCAGCCGCAACGGCTCAGCGAGCCGGGGCGCTCGAAAGCCGATAACGCGATCAAGGCCATCGAGACCGGCACGCCGCGCGTGCATATCGTCGACGGCCGGATCTTCGACGGCCTGCTTAACGAGATCTTTTCCAACGAGGGCGTCGGCTCGCTCGTCTACGGCAACGACTATGCGCAGATCCGGAAGGCCCGGAAGAGCGACGTCCGCTTCATCTACAATCTCACCCGCGCCGCCGTGCGCCGCGAGGAACTCCTGCACCGCACCCAGCAGGCGATCGAGAAGAACATCGACCAGTTCTTCGTCTACGAGATCGATGAGAACATCATCGCGTGCGTCACGCTGTATTTCTATCCGAACAAGCCGCAACTCGCCGAGGTCGGCTCGGTTTACGTGATGCCGTTTTATCACAACCGCGGCATCGGCAAGAAACTCGTCGACTACGCCTGCATGGTCGCCAAGGAACGCGGCGCCACCAGTCTGATCGCGCTCTCCACCCAGAGCTTCGGATTCTTCATCAACGTCTGCGGCTTCGAGGAAACGACCAAGGACATACTGCCGGAAGTGCGGCTGAAGGTGTACGAAGAGAGCGGCCGCAACGCGAAAGTGCTCGTGAAGCGGCTCGTCTGAGGGCCCGCCCTGCCTCTTTACGCCTTCAGCTCCGCGACCACCTGCACTTCGGTCGTCGAGCCGCGCGGCAACCCGTTCACGGCGACTGCCGCGCGCGCGTGTTTGCCGGCCTCGCCGAAGACCTTCACAAACAGATCGCTCGCGCCATTGATCACCGCCGGACTGTCCTTGAAGTTGTCCACCGCGTTCACAAACCCGCTCACAAACACGATGCGCGCGACACGATCGAGCGAGCCGACCGCGGCCTTGATATTGGCGAGCGTGTTCAACGCGCACACTTCAGCTGATTTGTAACCGCTCTCCACGGTGTGCTCTATTCCGACCTGACCGCTGTGGGTCATCTGCCCGTCGATCGCGCAGATCGTGCCGGCGCAATAAAGCAGGTTTCCGGTTCTCACTGTGGGCACATAGCTGCCGGCGGCAGCGGGCGGATTCGGGAGCGTGAGGCCGAGTTCGGCGAGTTTGGCTTCAGGGTTCATGATCAAAAAAAAACAACCGGGCGGCGCCACCAAGGGCAACAGCCAGCCGCGGAAAATCGACGAGACTGAGCACGCGCCGGCGTCGCGAGCAACATTCCTGAAGGATTGCGTCATATTCCGCCGCGACCGAGCTTCGTGCGCATGACATTTCGCGAGTGGCAGGAATTGACGCCGGAAAACGCAGCGCGGGAGATTCACGCGCGCGTCCATTCGCGCCTTTCACCGCCGCAACAACGCGCCGCGATCGCGCTGCTGCGGCCCGAACGCGAACTCGCCGAGGACTTCGCCGCGAGCAAAGCGGCCACCCCGGCGGCGCCGCTCGCCGGCGTGCCCTATTTCGTCAAAGATCTCTTCGACGTCGCGGGCCTGCCGATGTTTGCAGGTTCCACATTCCTGCCGGAAGTCCGCCGCCTTCCGGAGAAAAACGGCGCCGCGGTCGCCGCACTCAACGCCGCCGGTGCCGTCGTCGCGGGCAAGACGCACCTCCACGAATTCGCTTACGGCATCACCGGCCAGAATCCCCACTACGGCGACTGCGAGCATCCGCGCTTCCCTGGTCGCACGACGGGCGGCTCGAGCAGCGGCTCGGCGGCCGCTGTCGCCGCTGGCATCGTCCCCTTCGCGCTCGGCACGGACACCGGCGGATCGATCCGCGTCCCAGCGGCCTTCTGCGGCTTGTATGGTTTTCGCCTCCGTCCGGTCGACTCTTGGATTTGCGACGCGTTTCCGCTCGCGCCGACGTTCGATACGGCCGGCTGGTTTACAGCGAACATCGGAGACATGCGTACAATGCTCGATGTGTTCGCGGCGCCTCGTACCTCGGAGCGTGAACCCCGCGGTTGCTATCTCGAGCTCGCGGATCTCAACGCCGATGTCGCTGCCGCATGCCGTGCCGCCGCAGCACGCTTGGCCCCCGTGGCGCCCGATTCGACGAGCGAAGATTTGGTGCACGGATTCTCCGGCGCCCTGGAAGCTTATCACACGACGGTCGCGTTCGAGGCCTGGCAGGCACACCAGGCGTGGGCCGACCGGTATCGCGACCGCTACGACCCGGTCGTATGGCAAAGGCTGATACGTGGACGGAGTCTCTCGACCTGGGAAATCGATGCCGCCACCGCGACCCGCGCGGCGATCCGGGTGCTGTGGACGAACTTCTTCGCTGAATACGACTTCCTCGTGCTGCCCGCCGCACCGGTTCCGGCGCTCACTCCATCGGAATTCAGCCTCGAAAATCGAAATCGCATCCTGACGCTGACGGCCCCCGCGAGCATCGGCGGCTTGCCCGTGCTCACGATTCCGGTGCCGCTGCCGAATGGTCTGTCGACCGGTCTTCAGATCATTGTCAACGATCCGCAAAGTCCGGTGGTAAGCTGGGCGCTGGATCGGTGGTCAACAATGTAACCCCGCCAGGTTTTGCTTTCAGGCCCTGCGTACGCAGTCGGAGACCAGAAGCAGGGTCCTATAAGGAGAGGCTCTTCCCGTGATTCCCACGGCAGCGTGCCTGCTACAGCCTGAGCAGCCGCGCCGCATTCCCAGCCAGCACATCATCGCCTACTCCGGCGCATCGCGCTTCACCGACAAACCGCACGAGCGTCGGCATCTCGTCCAGTTTTGGATAGAGGTTCAGCGGAAAATCCGAGCCAAACAGCACGCGCTCCGCACCCAGGGCACTGAGCGCCCGCGGCCACACCGTCGCGTCATATAGTAATGGGGACGCCGCCGTATCGTAATAGACGTTGCGCAGTTCGCCGAATCGCGGCTCGCGCAGCGGCAGCAGTCCGCCCCAGTGCGCGAGAATGAAGTTCGTCGCCGGGAATCTCCGCGCGACGCTCAGGAAATCCGCCGCCGGCGTTTCGATCCGCCCCGGAAAAGGCCGGCTCTCGGGATCCGTCACGTGCAAATTCACCGGCATGCCGAGTTCGCCGGCCAGCGCGAGCAGCGCTTCGAAAACCGGATCGTCGACCGTATAGCTTTGCGAATGCGGCGACAATTCACCGATGCCGATCAGCCCGTCCGCATGCGCGCGCCGCAACTCCGCGAGCGTCGCGTCCCGTCCCGCCGCGGGGTGCAGGGTCGCGAATGCGGACAAACGGTCCGGATATGCGCGCACACAGGACGCGTAGAAACGATTTTGCCAGGTGCAGATGTCGTGGTTTTCCCAATACCAGCCGAGGAGCACGGCGCGCTCGATGCCGGCGGCGTCCATCGCGGCGAGGAGTTGTTCCACTGTCGGCAAGCTTTGCACCGGTCGCCCGTCGCGACGCTTGCGCGTGCAGAGCACGCCCCAATGCCGCTCGCCTTTGGCCTCCGCCCAGCCCGCCGGATCGCCGTCCACTTCTGGCGGATACAGGTGCACGTGGGCATCGATAATCAGCATGGAAAGCGACCAGAAACTAAAGACCAAAGACTAGAGACTACAGACCAGAGACAGCGAACGGCAGAAACCAAGGGACAAACAACATGTCACGCCACTGCAAGCTCGCCGCGGTCCCGTTCCCTGGTCTTTGGTCTGTAGTCTCTGGCCTCTGGTCTTCCAACCGCTCTATGCTCAACCGCTTCTTCAAACTCGACGAGAACCATACGACCGTGGGACGCGAGCTGCAGGCCGGTCTCACGACCTTTGCCGCGATGGCCTATATTCTCGCCGTGCATCCCGCGATGCTCGCGGAGACTGGCATGGACAAAGCGGCGCTCGTCACAGTCACAGCGCTCACGGCCGCGATCTCCACGCTGCTCATGGCGTTGCTCACGAACTATCCGCTCGCGCTCGCTCCCGGCATGGGGATCAACGCGTATTTCACGTTCACGCTTGTCCTCGGCCGCGGGATTCCGTGGTCGGAGGCGCTTGGCATGGTGTTCGTCAATGGTGTCATTTTCCTGCTGCTTTCGATCACCGGCGTACGGGAGAAAATCGTGGCCGCCATTCCGCACGCGCTGAAAATCGCGATCACCTGCGGCATCGGTCTCTTCCTCGCATTCATCGGCCTGAAAAACGGCGGCGTGATCGTCGCCAACCCCGCGACTTTCGTCTCCCACGGCAACTTCGCCTCCGCCCCCGTCGCACTGTGCCTGGCCGGCATCGCACTCACGGCAATCCTCGTCGCCCGCCGCACGCCGGGGGCAATCATGATCGGCATCGCGACCGTCACCATCGCGGGACTCTTCGTCCGCGCCGGCGGCGGCAAAATGGTGACAGATTTGCCGGCCAGCTTCATGTCGGCGCCGGCCTCCCCGGCGCCGATTTTCCTGAAGCTCACGTTCCAATTCCTCACCAACACGAATGCGATCCTGATGGTCCTGCCGATCATCCTCACGCTCCTGCTGGTCGATATGTTCGACAATATCGGGACGCTGATCGGCGTGACGAAGCGCGCCGGTTTTCTGCGTCTGGATGGCACGCTGCCGAAGGCCGGCCGCGCACTATTCGCCGATTCGTTTGCCACGATCATCAGCGCGCTGTTCGGCACTTCGACGGTCGTCAGCTATATCGAGTCGACCACCGGCGTTGAAGCCGGCGGGCGAACGGGCCTGACCGCCACGACCACCGCCTTCCTGATGCTCGGCGCACTGTTCTTCACGCCGTTGATTCTGATCGTCCCAGCGGCCGCAACCGCGCCGGCGCTCGTGATCGTCGGAGTGTTCATGATGCAATCGATCACCGAAATCGACCTGAGCGACTTCAAGGTCGCCGCGCCCGCCGTGCTGACGATTTTGGCAATTCCGCTCACTTTCAGCATCGCAGAAGGCATCGGCATCGGCCTCATCACGGCGGCGATCCTTGCGCTGGCGCTCGGTGAATCGAAGAAGATGACGTCCCTCGGCTACGTGCTCGCGGGCGTGTTCTTCCTCCAGTTTTTCCACATCTGGCCTTTCCGCTGAGCGGGCCCCGCGCCCAACGTCCGCCTCGCCGAGTATTACGATTCGAACAACGGCAGGACACGCATGCCGAGCACGTCGATCACACCTTTGTCGGTGAGCCGCAGCTCTGGAATCACCGACAACGGCAGCAGGTTGAAGCCCATGTAAGGCACCTTGCAGCCCAGTTTGGCCCAGGCGCGTTTCAGGGCTGTTGTCTCTTTCGCCACTGCCGTCGCGCGCTTGTCGGACAGGAGTCCTGCGATCGGCAGTGCGACGCTTGCCAGCACCTTGCCACGCTGCACCACACAGACGCCGCCGCGCAGCTTTCGAATCGTGGCCAACGCGAGCTGCATGTCGTCCTCGCTCGTGCCGGCGATCACGATGTTGTGCGCATCGTGCCCGACGCTACTGGCGACTGCCCCGTCCTTCAGTCCAAACTCGCGCAATAGTCCGTGGCCCGCGCCACCACTCTTTCCGTGCCGTTCGACCACGGTGAGAAAACACAAATCGTGCTCCTCGAAATGCGCCGCCCACGAATCCTTCGGCGCGAGCCGTAACCGGTCGTGCGCCGTCACGATTCCCGGCGGAACCACGCGAATCACGTTCGCGGTGACCGCTTTCGTCGGCAGCCGCGGAGTGAGCGTCACGCGCCTTGGCAGCTTTACGGTTTGATAGGCCGCACGCGGATAACGGTACCGGCTGCCCAGCGACCGCTCGAGCAATGGCGTAATTTTTTTCCGCTCGACGACCAACTCGCCGCCATACCACGTGTTCTGCACTTCAAGCGCATCGTTGAGCAGCACGAGATCCGCGCGCCGCGCGGGCCCGAGTCCGCCGAACTCTCCATCCATCGCGTATCGGGTTGCTGGATGCAGCGATCCCATGCTCCACGCGGTCGCGGTCCCCAGGCCGGCGGCGACCGCCTGTCGCACCACCCAGTCCATCCCGAAGAGAAACAAATCGTCGGCATCGCGATCGTCGGTGCAGACACAGACGCGTTTCGGATTCGCGCCGAGTTCGGTCACCGCCTTGATCGCCTCGGGGAGCGAATGCCACGGCGTCTGCGGATTTCCTCCGCGCAGGAAAATCCACACCCCGTTCTCGAGGAAATCGTTCGCAATCTCGCGCTCGATCGCCTCGTGCGTATCCGTGATTCCACTCGCCGCTCCTGCCGCCACGAACTCACGACCGTAGATGTGCCCGCACACCGGCCGGCCGCGCTTCAGCGCCTCCGCCAGAATCGCGTGGCTCCGCGTGTCGCCCGTGGCGACCGAAATGTAATCCATCTTTTCGCCCAGCGCCGCCGCTTCCGGCCAGCGGTCGAAAATCCTTCCGATCTTCGCCGGCGTGAGATCGCCTCCCGCCGTTTCCAGCTTCGAGTTCGTCGCCGGCACCGTGCTCGGCACAGTGAGGTAAATCGACAGCGGCGCGTGTCGCGCATCCTCGAGCATCCACTCGATCCCGGCGACATCGCACACGTTGCCGATCTCATGACTGTCGCAAAACACCGTGGTCGTGCCGTTGAGCAGCGCGGCTTCGGCAAACGCGCACGCCGTCATCATGCTGCTCTCGATGTGCACATGGGGATCGACAAGCCCCGGAGCGATGATCCCGCCACGCACATCGTAAAGCGTGGTTCGCGCGCCGTTGAGCGTCGCTTTCTTGAATGCTCCCGCCGGCTGCACCGCCGCGATCCTGCCACCCTTGATCCACACTTCACGCTCGCGGTGCATCCGCTCGGTGTACGTCGAGAGTACGCGCGCACCGGTGATCACGAGATCCGGTGCCGCCCGTCCCATTGCCACCGCGGCCAGCGTTCGCGTCATGGTGTGCAGCGGAGCAACGGAAAACCGGGTCAACATGCTCTCGGTTAAAGCAAACGCTGGGCCCGGCGGCGAAAGATTTTTCGCCTATAGTCACAATATAACCGCGAAATCTCCCACCGGCGGTTGGGCCCAAAAAAGGCCCAGCCTGCCTTGCCGTGCTCGCGGCAATTTCCACCCCGCTCAGGTCCCCTCGTAAAGCTCCGCCAACTCGAGCAGCACCTTCTCCATCTCGCGCAGGTACACCTCCTCCTTCATCTTCGCCTTCGCCCCGCGCAGCTCGGAAAGCCGCAGCTCGAGCTTGTCGCGGCGCACGCGCAGCTCACCGACGAGTTGCTGCTCCTCGGCGCTGCGCACGAGGTGAAATTGATGCGCGCGCGTTCCATCGGCCGCCGCGCCATCACGCGGGCGCTTCGTGGCGTGCACGCCGCGGAACCAGTCCGCCGGCGTCCCCAGCCCGTCGCCGTTGTCGTCGATCAACGCATGCTCTGTCGCCAGGCGTCCTTCCGTCTTGTAGAACTCCGTCGTGCGGTGCGATGCGCTGAGAAACGACTCCAGCAGCGAGATCTGCCCGTCCTTGTCGAGATCGCTCTTCGCGTCCGTCAATGCCTCCGCCAGAAACTTCCCGAAACGCGCGTAGTTCTGTTCGTATCCACTTCTTGTGGACGTGACGATCACACGCTGCTTCGCGGCGAGCTTCGCCATGAACGGCGCGCTCGACGAGGTCGTGTCCACGATCGCCATCGGCCGTTTGAACGGCTTCAGCCACTCCGCAAAATCCGTCGAGGAGATGTCCGGCCCGCTGAGATTCAGCTTGGCCTCGCGACCGTCGAACGTGCCGTGCCCGATAAGCACCAGCCACAACTCCGCGGTGCCCTCTTTTGGCTCGACGTCCAGGCTCCGTTTCACCGCCTCGCGATCGTTCTCGTGCGCTCCACCCTCGCTGGCCCCGATCACGGTGTAGCTTGCTCCGGCCTGCTCGCTTACTTTCTTCCACGCTGCCGTCTGCAATTGCAGATCCGGCGCGAACTCTTGATCGCCTGGCGCGCCCACAATGACGATCACCGTCGCCTGCTGCGCCCGCATGGGAAGAGCCGCGCCGCCAACGGCCAGCAGCGCAAGCAAACCGAGGCACCAGCCCCGAAATCGCATGAGTCCCTTGGCCCCTTGGTCGCTTGGTCCTTTGGTCTTTTTCACGGCATTCCTTTCCACCGGCGCAGCCCCCACTCCGCGAGCAGGCAAGCGAGCGCAAACACGAACATCCACGGCGTATGCCAGGCCGGATACGACCAGGTTTCCATCACGGGCGCGCGCAGTTGCGGCAGCTCCTTCGCAAACGCATTGAGATCGGCGGCCGCGATCACCCGGCCGCCCGTCTTCCGCGCGATGTCCTCGAGCAACGCCACGTTCGGCAGCAATGAACGAAACTCTTCCGCCGCAAGGTCCGAGCTCCAGCCCGCCGAGGAGTGTCCGAGATCAGCACCGGCGTTGTTCTTCACGACGGCCGTCGCCTTGAAACCGCCCGTCTGCCGCGGCACATATGTGGTCTGATACAGACCGGGCTCGCTCAGCGCCGGCTCGGCCTCGACCTTGATCGCGCCGCCACTCGCCCCGGTGGTGCCCTCGAAGACCACCGGCTCGATCTCGACGCTCACGCTCGCGTCATCGACCGGTTGAAACTTCTCGTCGCGCACGCGCACCTGCACTTGCACCGCGCCGTTCGCATCCGCGGCCAGCGGCTCGATCGTCGTCTGCACTCGCCCCGGCACATCCGCGATCAGCCACCGCACAAGCTGGCGCCACGCGCGATCCATGTCCGCGTGCGCCGCCTCATCCCGCAGGCCCCAGCGCCAGAGGTCGCCGACCATGAGCGCCGCCGACCGGCCGCGACCAAATCGCTGGATCGCGAGCGCCGGCAGCTCCGCGCCTTTGTCGTCGCGCACACTGGCAATGACACTCGCGCCCGGCTTCAGCGCGCGCACGCGATTCACCACTTGGAAATTCCCCATGTTCTCGATGCGCGCGCGCTCGTCCGCCTCGTTGTCGCGCAGCCGCGCCCAAGCCTGCAGCCAGCCTTCGCGCGCGAGTTCGAAGCGCACCGGCCCAAGCGGCTCATACGAGCCGTCGTCGCGGTCGAGATAGACCGGCAGCATGTCGCCGATCGGAGTGCGTAGATATTTCCCGTCCTGAAAACTCTCCATGCCACCGAGCATCATGAAACCGCCGCCGCGCTCGGACACGAATTTCTGCAGCAACAACGCCTGATCCGGCGCGAAGAACTCCGCCTCCACGTCGTCGAGAATCACGGCGTGATAACCATACAGCTCCTCCGGCGTACGCGGAAAACCTGCCCGCAATTCGACTTCGTCACGCGTGTTCAGCCGGACGAGCACCGGTTGATCGTAGCGCTGCACCTCCTCCGGCGACTGGTCGCCGAAGCCGCGGAAAAGCGGATTGCTCGTTTCGCCCGCGCGCCCGCGAAAATCGAATTTCGGCTCGCGCTTCGCCACGCGGATCAGACCGACCAGCTGCACCTGGGCGTCCTCCTGGATCGCGCGATTGAGAAATTTGTACTCCCAGTTCGGCCGACCCGAAACATACAACACGCGAAACGGCCCCTGCCCGCGATCCACGGCAAACACCCGGCTATTGTTCGCCAGCGTCGCTTCGCGCTGCGTCCGGGAAGCGTCCGACGCCGCGGTGGTCACTGCAGCCTTGGAATCATCCGACTTTTCCTTCGCCGCCGAAGTCGTGGCGGCCGGAACCGGTTCCGGTTCGTTCGCCGCGCCGACGCGCACTTGATAAAACGAAAGCCCCGTTTGCTCCGGCTTCAGCTGAAACCGAAACGCCAGCGCTTCGCCATCGGCCCGCGCCGTGGCCGTTTGTTGCTGCACGGTCTTGCCGGTGCGATCGACCAGGCGCGCCACGATGGGCTGCCCGCGATAACCCGCCGTCGTCACGTCGGCCTGCAATGAAACCGGCGCATCCTCGAACGAGCTCTGCGTCACGGAGACGGTTTGCAGGGCGATGTCGCGCACCGCGTCGCGCTTTCCGATCACCACCGGATAAATCGGCGGCAGCCCGCGCAGATCGGGCGCACCGGCCGGGAGATCGGTCGCGTTGCCGTCGGTGAGCAGCATGACACCCGCCAGCGGCCGCCCCTGAAAACGCTCCGCCACCGTGCGCAGCGCCGAGCCGAGAGCCGTCGAACGGCCATCGAACGCCAGCTCGTTGAAGTCCTTCGTCGCCTGCAAACGCGCATCGAAGAGATACCGCCGCACGTCGAAGTTCTCCGCGAGCGTCGCCTGCCACGGCGAAGCCTGCGCGTCGACCAGCGTCCGCAGCGCATCGCCGCGACTCTTGGTGTCGCCGCGATCGTGGACCTGCAGGCCCTGGCTGTTGTCCGCGAGCACGGCGAAGAGATTCGCGCCGGGCCGCGCGCGCTGGCCAAGCCAGAGCGGTTCCAACAGGCACAGCGCGAGCGCGATGATGCCGACGGCCTTCAGCGCCAGGCACGCCCATCGCAACCGCGCCGGATGCCCCACCGAGCTGCGATAGCTCCAGCCGAGTATCAGCACCGCAACTACAACGAAACCGAGCGCCGGCCACAGCCAGTTCCAGCCGGAGAATGTCAGCGAGGTAGGCACGGGGTAAAAGATCCAAGTGCCAAGATCCAAGCTCCAGAGAGCCTCCAAGATCCAGTTATCCAATCACGCAGCGCGGCCATTTGGTGGAATTTGAATTTGATCATTCTCTGGAGCTTGGATCTTGGCACTTGGAGTTTCCGCGCAGCAGCGTGGTCATTTGTCTTTGCCGAGCTCCTCGTAATAACGCCGCACGGACTCGGCGAAACGGTTCGGTACGGGATCGCGATCGATCGGCGCCAGCGAGTCCTTCGACTCGCGTCGCGCAAGCTCCTCGGCCACCCGGCTGCGCACTTCGACGAGCGGCTGCAACACCTGCAACTTCACCACCGTCCAGTCCGGCTTCTTCAAATCCCGCGCTTCCTTTCGCGCCAATCGCGCCCGTTCGCGCGCCGCCGCGACCGCGTTGCGCAGGTCCGGTTCCTCGAGCAGTTCTTCGACGTCCCGCAGACGTTCGTTCCAGCGCCCGAAATCCTCGCCCGTCAACGGCCCGCCACGATAGCCGCCATTCCAGCCCCCGAATTCTCCGCCGAAGGCAGGACCGCCGCCGCCAGCGCCATCCGAACTGCCCTCGCTGTTCCCCCGCATCAAATCGTCGATCGACATCGGACGCCGGCCACCGGGTTGATTGCGATTGTTGCGCGCATCCGCGAGCTGGCCGCGTCCGCCGCTCTGCCCCTGGTTTCCGCCCTGGCCATTTTCACCGTCTTGCTGCGATTCGCCAGGCTGCCGCCCCTGACCCTGGCCTTGTCCCTGACCTTGGCCCTGCCCCTGATTCTCCTGTTCGCCCTCGCCTTGCTGGCCGCCGGGCTGTTGCCCGCCCGGTTGCTGGCCGGATTGCGCCAGCCGTTCGGGCGACCGCTCGCCGCCGGGTTGCCGACCACCAGGCTGCTGGCCTTGCTCGTCGCCATCCGCGCCCGGTTGTCCTTCCTGGCCGGGCTCACCGCGCTGACCGCTGGCCTTCTGCTCGTTCGACGCTTGGTGGCCACCCGCTCCGCGCTTCGCGCGCTCACCGGGAGATTGACCTTCTTCGCCCTGGCCGGGCTGCTGGCCTGCCTGCCGGCCGTCGCGTTGACCGGGCTGCTCACCGCCCTGCTGCTGGCCGCCGGCTTGCGCGATCTCGCGCTGCAACTGTTCCGTCAACTGATCCAGCTCCGATTGCGCGAGCCGCAATTGCTCCGCGTCGTCGCCGAGCACGCTTTCCGCCGCGCGCTCCACGCCTTTCCGCAGCTCGTCGATTTCGTTGCGCACGTTCTGCCCGGCCTGCCGCGCCTGCGGCAAATAACCTTCGCGCAGCAAATCCGTCGTGACGTCGATCGCCTTGCCGCCCCCTTCACGCTCGGCGGTTCGTTGCAGCCGCTCGTACAGATCGCGAGTCATCCGGCCGCTGTTGAGCAACTCCTCCCGCGCTTGCTTCACCGCGCTCGCATCATCCTGGCTGACCTTGCGAATGCTGTCGTAAAGCTGCCGCGAGAGCAGCGGCTCCGTGTTCTCGGCCTGTTCGGAAACCTGCGTGGCGCGGTCCACGAGATTGCTCATCCGCTCCTTCTGCTGCCCGAGTTGATCCATTAATTCCTTCTCCCCGCCCGCATCGCTCAGCGAGCGCTTCTGCTGCGCGCCGGAATTCGCGAGCTGCTCCAGCTTCTCGCCGAGCTGCTCCTGCTGCCGCGCAAGATCGCGCGCTTCCTGCCGCATCTCGCGCAAATCCTCCGCGAACTGGCTCGAGTTTTCCTTCCGCATGTCGTCGCGCATTTCCTGCAACTGCCGTTGCGCGCGCGTCCCCGAGGCGAGCGCTTGCGCGACCGAACCTTCCGATGCCGCTTCGGAGGCCTTCTGAATGTCTTCGCGCGTCTGTTCGAGCTGCTGCCGCTCGTCGGCCATCCGCGACTGGTTCTCGGGACGATCCATGCGCTGCCGCAACTCGTCGACGTCCGCCAGCATCTGTTGCTGCTCTTCCTGGAGCCGCTTGAGCCGGCGTTTGATCTCCTCGCGCTCCTGCTCCGACTTCGCTTCCTGCAACGCCGTCTGCAGCTCCTTCATCCGTTCGTTGAGATCCTGCTGCCGTCGGGCGAGCTCCTGCAAACGGTTCATCACGGCGAGCTGTTCGCGCCGTTCCGGATTCTGCGGCGATTTCGCGAGCCGCTGCGTCTCGTAACGGTTCTCCGATTGCTTCAAGTCGAGCTCATCGATCTGCCGCTGATTCGCCTGCTGGCCGCCGCCACCGCCGCCCTGTTGACGCTGACGCCGCGTCACCGCCGTCTCTCGTGCCTGCATCCGCAACAATCCCTGATAGGCGGCCTGCTCCGGCGGCAACGCCTGCGCGAGCGGTGCGGGATCTTTGGTCGCGTTCTTCAACTGCTCGATCGCCTTTTCCATCTCCTGGGTGACCGAGCGCCACATCGCCTGATCGCGCGGAGCCCTCGCCTCGCCCGCGAGTTCACTCGCCTGAGCCAGCGCCTGCTCCTGGGCGTCCGTCACCACCTTCACGTCTTCCGCGTATTTCGGCGTCTTGCCTTCACGCTGCAGTTTCCACGTGGCGTTGATGATTTGTTTCTGCAGCTCGGTCAGCTTGCGCGCTTCCTGGCCGCCACCGCCACCGCCGCCTTCGCCCGATTCCATATTCTGGCTCTCCCGGAAAATTTCGTCGAACGCCCGCACTTCTGCGAAATACAAATCCCCGCTCGTGCGACGCACTTTTCCATCCGGCCCGACATCGTCGGCCCACGCATACCACGAGATCAAATCATCCGGCTTCGTCTCGAGTTCCTCGAGCTTCAGCAGATGCGCGAACGAGCGCTTCTCCTTCGCTTTGGTTTCCTGCCCCAGCTCGATGAATTTTGTCTCCGCTCCGGCCACCGAGTAAGCCAGACCAAAAGCCGGCGTGCCAAAATCGTCCCACACCGTACCGTCGAAGGTGATCTCCTCCAGCGCCGACGGCCGCACATCGCCGCGCGGTGAGACCAGCTTGATCTCCGGCGTCCGGTTCGGCTGCACATTGATCACGAATGACGACGCCACCTTGTTCGGTCGGCCTTCCGCATCGACGAGCTGCAGGTCGTAATTCCCGCTCTTTTCCGGCACGAAATTCGGCAGCGACGCGACCGCCTGGTCAGGCGAGACCGTCAGTGGAATCTCCGTCTTCTTCTCGCCCTTCGCCGGGCGCGACACGAGTTTCGCCGACTTCACCGGCTTGTTCAGCTGCAACGCGAAATCCAGCTTCGTGCCCTCTACCGCGCTCACGCGCCGCGTGTCCTCGACACGCTTCGGCTCGAGCTTCGTGTAATCGGGAAAGGTGAGGCTCACATCCGAGCGCACCAGCTTCGGATGTTCGTAAACGGTCACCTTGAAATCCCGCGTGCGCTCGCCGCGGTATTCGAGGTGATACGTGAGATCGTTCGCGACGTCGGTCATGCTCCCGCCAAACACCGGATCCGCGAGACTCTTCACCAGCGGAATCGAGCGCGGCGCGGTGCCGCTCTCGCGCACGACCAGATTCACGTTGGGCGGCAGCGCGCCGCCGAAGCGCGCGAGCACGACCACGCTTTCGCCTTTCTCCACCGACGTGTCGCCCGGCGTGACCGCCAGTCCGTCGCTCCCGATCCAGTTCGGCGTTTCGCCATGAATCCGGCCCACGCGCAGCCCGGCCACGGCATAAATCAAGCAGCCGAGCGCGATCAGGTGCACGACATGCCCGGCCACAAGCCGCGCCCCCGGCACCACATCGCGCCAGTCCTGCTGCTGGCTCCGCGTCGTGGCCTCCTGGATGATGCGATACTGGAAATAGCCCGGCGCGTGCGCGTCATCGAGCTGCTGTTGCACCGCCGTCAACAAAACGCCGTCGAGCTCGGGATGCGCTTTCTCGATCTTTCGCGCGATCCAGCGGTAGTCCGGCTCCCGCAGAAAATGCAGCAACCCCAGCGCGGTCGCCGTCCCCGCCACCATCGCCAGAAACACCGGCAGCACGAGCGGCGAGAGCGAACCGGTCGAACGCTGTATCCACACCAGCACCACGCCGATGAGCGCGGCCGCGGCCCAGCACACCGCGAGCTTGCGCCAGAAACCGAGCCACTGATAGCGCCGCGCGACCCGGCGAAGCCGAAGTTTCAGGAAATCATCATTCATGATGCAGCCTCCTCTGTTTGCAGCGCCGAGCGGCGCGCCGTCCACCCCGCCAGCGCCGTTTCGAAAAGCAAAACCGCGAGCGTCGCCACGATGAACCAGCGCCAGAGCTTCTGCCGATTCTCCGCCTCCACGCCCTGCAGCAAGGTCGTGCGCTCGGTCTGCACCGCCGGCGTCGGCTCCGTCTTCGCGAGCGGCACGCCAAATTGCTCGAGCTCGTCGACGCCGAGCGCCGTCGTCCGGCTCTCGTTCGCATCGAGATTCACGGCAAAGCGCTGCGCGCGCGTTCCCGGTCCTCCGTTCGCCTCGTAAATTCCCGGCTGCATCGTGCCGCCAAACTCAGTCGCTTTTTCCGGCAACGCAATCGGCCCCCCCCCGGGTGCGCGCATCGCGATCGCACCACGCTCCGGTTGCAGCGGGAGCGTATCGCCCACCGCAAACTGCGTCGTCACCGATGCCGCTCCGCCCGCCAGCTCGAGCAGTGACCACAGGAGCGGCACAAATTTCGACGAGACCGCGAGCTGGCTGTCCTCGGGCTGCCAGCCCATCGCGAGCACGAAGACCCGGCCCTTGCCGACCGGCACCTCGACCAGCGCCGGATCGCCGCTGTCGAATTTCGCGACGACCCGGGCGTTCGGCAACGGGGTCGCATCGAGCTTCCGGTACTTCCAGACGTGAATCTTGGTGAAATCGCTGAAACGCGGATCCGCGAACGGCGCGAAGAGCGGGTGCTGAAAATCGATCTCCGCCAACATCGCGTAGTTCGCCGGCCGCGCTTCCTCCATCGGCAGCGGCTGGCCCGGCGTGCCGGCAAGCGCGTTGAGCGTCGGTGCGATCTGCGCCGAGCGAGCGACCACCACCACGGTTTTGCCCGCTTCGATTTCCTGCCGCAGTCCTGTCGCGGCGGATTCAGGCAGCGCTTCGCTTACGAAAATCAAACTCGCCGCGGCCACATCCTCGGGCTTCAACGCCGCCGCGGGCGCATTGGCGATCACGTTCACCGCCACGCGCGGCGTCTCGACGAACGCCCGGCGGAGAAAGAACAGCGGCTGTTTCACATCCTCCGCCACATCGCGCCCGATCCACAGCACGGACGCGCGCTGCTGCACCGCCGGAATGACGTAGACCGTATTGTCGAACGCCTCGTCGTCGCCGCGCAGCACGATCCGCTCGACGCCCCCCGCATCCGCGCCTTTCGGCAGCGGCAGTGAAAACACCCGGCTCTGTCCCGGTGGGACGTACGCATCGATCGCCGCCCCCACGGAGCCGCTCGCGGGCGACGCGCGTTTCTCGTTGGCTTCATCGGATGCGTTGCGAGCCACCGTTCCGCGTTCCCAAGCGAGCGTGAACTTCTCGCGTTTCGATTCCGCGGCATTCGTCACGCGCACGCGCACCGGTGCATCCACCGCACGAGCGGAATCAGCCGCCTCCGCCACGAGTTGCACGCCCGCGTTGGTCGGATTCGTGACTTTCGCCGGCTCGACGATCAACTCGACGCCCTTCGGCCATTCGTACGCCTGCAACGTGTCGATGCGGCTCCCGACCTGCAGGTCGCTCACGAGTACAATCTGGAGCGGCCCCCGGTCTTGAGTGCCGTCGTTTTCCGCGAGCGCTTCCGCGGCCGTGATCAAGGCATTGCCGAGATGCGTGCCGCCCCAGCCCGGCGTCAGCGCAGCGAGCCGCGCCGTGGCAAACGCCGCGCGATCGCCCGGCGCCGTGCGATTCCAATCCTCGAACGAAACCAGCGGCCTCGCCTGGCGATCAAACGTATACAGCGCGACCTGATCCGCCGGCGCCGCGCGGCGCAAAATCTCCGCTGCCCGCTCCCGCGCCGAATCCCATGCGCCCGCGCGACGCATGCTCGCGCTTTGATCGACCAGCACGACCTGCCGCTTCGGCGCCGCCGACGTGGGGTCGACGACCGGCGCCTGCCGCAGGAACGGTCGCGCGAAACCGAGCGCCAGCAGCAACAACGCCGCGCAGCGCAGGAGCAACAGGAGCCAGTGTTCGAGCCGGTGGCGTTTCGACAGCCGTGGCGGGCTCGGCAACAGAAACATGAGCGAGCTGAACACCGTCCGCTCCCGCGTCGTGCGGCGCACAAGGTGATAAATAATCGGCCCCGCAATCGCGAGCCCGCCAAGGAGGAACAACGGCGTGAGAAAGCTCATATGTTATCTCCTGCGAAAGAGCTCTCTGGTAGCCCGCCTCGGGAGAGGCGGGACGGGATGAAAATATTGGATGAAAAGCCTGCCCCTCGAGGGGACCGGCCGACTGGCAGCACTACTCTGTGACCGTCCCGCCGCTCAGGCGTCGGGCTGCGCAGGACTGCACGCAATGTCCTCACGACCGGCCTCCCGTGGCCCCGGCTGCACGCCGGACCTGCCGTCCGCGACGCATGCGTTGCTGCAGGAATTCGAAGAGCGCGATCTCGAGCGGCTGCGAGGTCGCCATCAGATGATGCGCGATGCCGAGCTTGCGGCACACGCTGCGGAGCGACTCGTTGTGCGCCTCGAATTTTTTCAGATAACCCGCGCGCGCCGCCACCGGATCGATGTAGAGCGTGCGCGACGATTCCGCATCCTCGAACACCGCCGCCTGCTCGATCGCCAGATCGAGCTCGGTAGGATCCAGCACTTGGAAAATCGTAACCTCGTGCCCGCCCGCGGTGAGCGCGATCAGACTGCGCTCGAGTCGGTCGAGCGGCGCGAGGAAGTCGGAAATCAGCACGACCATTCCACGCTTGCGGATCAATGACGTGATCCGTTCGAGCGGCGCCATGAGATCGGTGGCGCGGCCGCCCGATGCCTTCTCGAGCGCCAGCATCACCTGCCGCAAGTGCCCCGCGCGATTCCGCGCCGGCAGAAACTCGCGCACGTGTTCATCGAAGGTCAGCAGCCCCACCGCGTCGCCTTGCAGGTGGAGGAAATACGCGAGCGTCGCGGCGAGTGTCGCCGCATAAGTAGCCTTCGTGTAGTTGCGCGAGCCGTAATCCATCGACCGGCTCTGGTCGGCGAGCACGTAGCAGCGCAGGTTGGTTTCATCCTCGTATTTCTTGATGAAATACCGGTCGCTCCGCGCAAACACCCGCCAGTCGAGATAGCGCGGATCATCCCCCGGCGTGTATTGCCGATACTCGGTGAACTCGACCGAGAAGCCGTGGTACGGGCTGCGATGCAGTCCGCTCCAGAAGCCCTCGACGACGGCACGCGCCCGCAGCTCGAGGCTGCGAATCGTCATCAACGCCTGCGGATCGATCAGCTTCGCCGACGAGAGCGCGGGATTTGCGGCAGTGGCCATTAGGGAAGTAGCGAGTAGCGAGTAGCGGGTAGTGAGTAGGACGGCAGGAACGCGCCGAAACGCCGCGGGCATGAGAGTCTCTTGGGCCGATTGGAATTGGTATTCATATGCTCGCTACTCGCTACTCACTACTTCCGCGCACTACTTCCGCGCGCCCTACTTCCGAAGCGCCACCGCCACGGGTGGCTTCGCCGCCGCGAGCAAGCGCTTCACGACGTCGTCGACGCGGATGCCTTCCGCCTCGGCGCGGTAGTTGAGCAGAATACGGTGACGCAGCGTCGGCACCGCCAGCGCCTGGATGTCGTCGACGGTCACGTGCGCCCGGCCCCGCAACAGCGCCCGCGCCTTCGCGCCCAGAATCAAGAACTGCCCTGCCCGCGTGCCTGCGCCCCAGCTTACCCACTCGTTGATGAAGTCGGGCGTGCCTGGCTGGTGCGGCCGCGACGAAGCGGCGAGTTGCACCGCGTAACGCACCATCTCTTCCGCCACGGGAACCTTCCGCACGAGGTCGTGGAAACGCAGCACGTCCTCGCCGGTGAAGAGCGCCTCGATCGGCGCGGGGCGGCCCGAAGTCGTCTCCGCCACGACACGCACCTCGTCTGCCTCCGGCAGATAATCCATCACCACGTTGAACATGAAACGATCGAGCTGCGCCTCCGGCAGCGGATACGTGCCTTCCATCTCGATCGGATTCTGCGTCGCGAGTACGAAGAACGGCTCCTCGAGCGGATGCCGGACGCCCGACGCGGTCACCTGGTGTTCCTGCATCGCCTCGAGCAACGCAGCCTGCGTCTTCGGCGGCGTGCGATTGATTTCGTCGGCCAGCACCATGTTCGCGAACACCGGACCGCGCACAAACGCGAGCCGGCGGCCTCCGTCCCCCGAATCCTGAAGAATTTCGGTCCCCGTGATGTCGGCCGGCATCAAATCGGGCGTGAACTGAATGCGCTGAAAACGCAGGTGGAAGACCTGCGCGATTGATTTAACGAGAAGTGTCTTCGCCAATCCGGGTGCGCCCGTGATGAGGCAATGGCCGCCCGCCATCAGCGCGATCATGATCTGCTCGATGACGTCGCGCTGGCCGATGATCACCTTTGCAAGCTCGGCATCGATCTTCGCGCGGCCGGCCATGAGGCGCTCGGCGGTCTCGCGCTCCAAGTCGAATCCTGTCGCAGGCGTCGGCGGAGGGAGGTTCGAAGGGGGCGCGGTTTCCAGGACGGGTGGGATCGGAATGCTCATTGGGAAAGGGAGTGTTGTGGCACGGGCGTCCCGCCCGTGGGTTTCGGAACACGGGCGGGACGCCCGTGCTACATCAATGCGTCATCAGGTAAAAGATCAGGTTAACGCCAAGGGGGTACGAGATCTTCTCGGAGAATGTCGCGAAATAATCCGCGTGCTCTCCTTCGCGCTCCCATCCGTCGCTGATGTCCGTGTTGTGAAACGCAATCACCATCAGCCGGCCTTTGTCGTCGTGCAACGCGCGGACCGACATTCGATCGGAGTTTTCGCCGCGATCGATCTGCAGCGGCGCCTCCGGATTCTTCGGGTCGTGATCGCGGTTCCAGAACTGCATGGTCGGCACTTGAAGGCGCTGCATCGGGCCGGGCAGCTTGAAGACGCAGTTGAACAGCGGGTGCTCCATCGTGAGCTCGGTCCAGTCGCGCTCCGGCAGCACTTTCTTCATTTGCGCGGCGAAGCCCGCCCACTCCACCGAATTCCAGAAATCGATGATCGCGAGGACGCCTCCGGCGAGCAGGTATTTGCGCAGGCCGGCGATCTCGCTGTCGCGCAGGACCATGTACCCCGGATGCTCCATGAACAGGAACGGATAGTTGTGCAGCTCGGGATCGTTCAGCTTCAACACGCGACCATCCGGGTCCACGCGCATCGATGTCATCTGCTGCAACCGATACGAGAGATTCAAATCCGCGTCCGGAAAATCCACCCACCAGCCGATCTTCCGCCCGTAGTGAAACCGCGGGATCGGTGACGTCGTGGGCCGCGCCTTGAAGATCGCGCGCGCAAACGTGAACACGTCGCTTTCAAACCCCTTCGGGTTCGTCCAGGTCGGCGTGCCCGTGCTGTGCGAAACCACTTCGCGCGCGGTGCGCACCGCATCCTCGTCGATGATGCCGCTGCCCTCCGTACGCACGAGCGAACCACCAAGATCGTTCTCGTTGCCCCAGCCTCCCGGCACCATGAAGGTCGGCCCCGGGCTCGCCGGTTGCGGCTGGGCGGACGGCGATTGCGCAAAGCCCGTCGCCACGCAAATCAGGACAAGCCCCAGAGGTAGCAACGGGCGGCCCGCCCGTCCACGGACGCACAGGTGGCGCGTCGCTGCTTCTCCGCTTCGGCCGGTTCCGCCGACGAGAAATTTTCGTACCGTGTTCATCAATGCGTCATCGCGTAGAACACCACGTTGATGCCGAGGGGATACGCGATTTTTTCCGAAAAGTGCTCGAAGTAGTACTGGAACTCGCCTTCGCGTTCCCAGCCGTCGCCGTTGTCCGTGTTGTGCGCCGCAAACACCATCAGCCGGCCTTTGTCGTCCGCAATCACGCGATGGTGCACCGTGCGCGTATCGCCGTCGTGATTGTCCTCCCAGGTGACACCGGTGTGCTGGCTGCTCTCGCCGGTTCCGTAGTTTGGCACCTGGCCCTTCGCCTTGATCTGGAACACGCAACTATAGAGCGGGTGATCGAGCGGCAGTTCACTGAACGCACGATCGGGAAACACTTTCTTCAGTTCGCGTTCGACGTTCATCCACGCCGAATCGCCCCAGAAATCGTCGAGCATCAGGAATCCGCCATTGAGCAGATATTTCCGCAACGCGACGACCTCGATCTCGTTGAGGTAAAGGTTTCCCGGCTCCACGATGTAAATCCAGGGGAAGTTCACGAGTTCCGGATCGGTCAGGTCCAGAATGCGGCCGTCCGGATCCACCTTCATCGAGGTCATCTGCTGGAGTCGATAGGACAGGTTCAGGTCGCTGTCCGGCATATCCGTCCTCCAGTCCGGTCCACGACGATAGTACCTGCCGTAGCCGCCGCCGCTCGACCATTGAATCCGCGTGAACGTAAACACGTCCTTTTCGAATGCCTTCGGATTCGTCCACAGCGGCGTGCCCGTGCTGTGCGACCCCAGCTCACGAGCCGTCTGCGGACGGCCGTACCCGCCGCCGTCGTTGCTGCGCCAGTTCCACCCGCCAAAACGGCCCGAACGCTGCGCGACCACCATGCCCGCCAGCACGAGAAAAAGCGATAAGGTGGGGATGAGTCGCTTCATCGGCTCTGGGGTTGGTTCGGAGCCGTCGGAGGTTTCGACGCGGGAGTCGGAATCTCACGAGCGCGCGATTGTTCCACCGCCGGTGGCGGCTCAGGCGTCACGCGTTGCAGACCGGAGGAGTCTGTCGGCGCGGGCGCCTCGGCCTCTTCAATCGATGCTCGTTTGATATCCAACAGCAAACGTAGTGCCGCGCGGTACCGCGGCGTCTCTTCGAGTGCGAACAAGGCATGCCGTCGCGCCTCGACGCGATCGCCCCGGCGGTGCAGCAGCTCGGCGAGCTGGTAATGCGCGTCGGCGCGATCCGGCACATCGAGCTGAATCAACGTCCGCAGCGCCACCGCAGCCGTCGCCAGGTCGCCAAGTTGCGTGCTGGCTTGGGCGAGATGGCGATACGGCGGCGGCACCAGCGGATTGACGGCGAGATAACGCTCGGCGTTTCGCGCGACCATCGCCCAGTCCTTTTCCGTCGTGCCGATTTCCATCAGCCGCACGTACGCGTCCGTCGCCTCGTCGTCGAACTCCGCCCACTGCACCAGCGTCGCGCGTTCCCCGGCCGTGTCGCCGAGCGCACGCTGTGCCGCGACCAGCTGGCGGTACGCACTATCGCTGCCCTTCTGCTGTGGGTACAATTTGACGAGCCGTTGCAGCGGCACTTTCGCTTCCTCCCATTTCTGTTGCTCGATCAAACGCTGCGCTTTCAGCCGCAGCAGCCAGTAGTTGTCCGGATGCTTGCGTTCCCACGCCGCCAGCTCGAGCGCGCCTTCCGGCAGCAACAAATCCGCGTCGGGCCGCGCCCAATCCAGCTCCGGCGCCATCGCATTCGCCCGCTCGTGTGCGAAGGCCTTGAAGTCTTTTTCCAGCGTCTCGATCGGCGCCGTGTTCTTCGCGAGGGCAGCGTTGATTTCGACTCCGTTGCGCAGATCGGTGAGGATCGCGCGCACCTTCTCGATCCCAAACTTGTCGATGATGAATTCGACCACCAGCGACGATTCCAGATAGGCGAACTGCAGGTGCCGCGGCGACTTCGGCGCGAGGAACGCGGCGCTGAGCTTGCTCACCGGCACGAGGTCGTCACCCAGCAGCATCTCGCGATATTTCGGATCGATGCGCATCCCCCACGACGGATTCGCCTGCCGTTCTTCGTAAACCGAAATGCCTTCGCTCAACCAGCGCGGCATCTTGTTCTTCGTCATCTGCAGCGTCACGACGTGACAGAACTCGTGCCACAGCACCGATTCCCAATTCGTTGCCGAGCTGCTCGTCGCCGGACTGTTCGCCGTCACCACGCGGCCAAAGCACACGCCAAGAAAACCCGAGACATCCGGCAGCCCAAACGTGCGCACCGCGAAATCCTTCTGGTCCGCGAAAATTTCGATGAAGGTCGGCTTCGCGAGCTCGACGCCGTATTTCGAAACCAGCGCCGCCTTCGCCCGGCGCAACAACGCGAGCACGCGCGGCCCGTAGACCGCCACCTCGGGCGCGGCCATCCGAATGACGAAGTCCTCGTCGTTCAGCGAAGCGTACTTCTCCATCGTGTCGCGGAGCGTCACGAGATTGAACGCCTCGACATCGTAGTCGTCTTTTTCATGGACGACCTGTGCGAGTTTCCAGCCTTCGTCGGTCTCGCCGAGTCGCAGCAGATTCGTCGCCAGCTCCGCCGCCGCGGGAATGTAATTCGGGTCGAAGGCCAGCGCGCGGCGTTGCGCTGCGGCCGCCTCGGCGAAGCGATATTTCGCGGCGAGTTTTTCGCCGATCAGATAGTCGACGCGCGGATTCGTCTCCCACGAGCTGAGCGCGCGCTCACGGGCGAATTTCTCGGCCACCACGTCGTTCCGCAGATGCGCGATCACGGCGCGATAGGCCCAGGCATCCGGCTGTGTGGGATTGATGCCGATGATCTCATCGAGCACTTTCGTCGCCTCATCGTAGGCCTCGGCATCGATGTGGTGATCGGCGTATTGCAGCAAGGTCGGCACATGCCGCGGATTATGTTTCCGCGCTGCCTCGAGCGATTGGAGCGCGACTTCGCGGTCGCTGTTGGCATAGGCCCGCGCGCGACCGCTCAAGAGATCGGGATCGTCGGGCAGCTGCTTCAAACCCTCCTCGAACGCCCGCGCCGCGAGAGCAAAATCGTGCTTCTCCAACGCGAGGTCACCGCGGGCGAGATAGACATCGCGCAACTTCGGATCCGCCTTCTGCGCCGCACCAATAAATACCTTTTCGAGCACGTCCTTCGGATCCAGGCCCGTCAGCAAGGCCGCCCGGCCAAAGACCACCAGATCGGCCGGCGACCGGTAAATATACTGGCTCACTCGCACCGCCTGAAGGATCTCATCGTGCCGCTGCGCCGCTTCCTCCGGCCGGCCGTTCGCAAACGCGACGTCGCGCGCGAGCCATTTCAACCGGATGCTCCGTGGATCGCGGCTCATCGCCTCCGTCATCGCCGCATCCGCTTCCGCGTTGCGTCCCACGGCCAGCAACGACCGCACCAGCACCAGCGACCACGCGCTGCTGGCCGCATCGGCCGGCGTGCTTAGCGCCGCCCTGGCCTGGCGAATGGCCGTGGTGTAATTGCCCGCGAGCAGCTCGCGCTCCGCGTCCGCCGGCTCAACCGCACGGGCAACGCCCGCTCCCAGCGCAGAAATCGCCAGCGCTGCAAACAGGGCCCGCGGCCGGCACCATTGAAGCGACATCCACCATGCTGCCAGCGGGAGATGAGCTTTCGGAGTGCCGGTCATGCAATCGGGTGGGGAGCGTGGAGGGAAGCGGTGACGACGCGTTGAGGTAGACGCTTCGAATGAAAAAGAGTGATGCTCCCTCCCCCGCTTTTCTCAAGTGTGGGAATGAAGGTTTCTGCGCGGTTTTTTGTCTGGGATAAATTCCGGGCGGCGTCGCTTGCCCTCAGGACGAGACCACCGGCGTTCCTTTCTTTCGCGGCTGCGGCCGCGAATCACCGCTATCTTGGGCTCCGGCGCCTCCGGCATCAGGCCAGCCGCGGTCGCGCGTCGCGATCGCGTTTCCCCGCTGACGGCGCGCCGCCAGCAACCCGTGTTTCGGCGCCAACACCAGGGTCACGAGAAAAATCATCGCCTGCAAAAGTACGATGCACGCCCCCGTCGACGCATCGATGAAGAAGCTCAGGTAAATTCCAAAAAAACTCGAGCTCGTGGCGCTGACCGCCGCGATCGCGAGCATGCGGTTGAAACGATCTGTCAGCAGGTACCCGATGCAGCCCGGCGTGACCAGCATCGCGATCACGAGGATGATCCCGACCGCCTTCAGCGACACGACGATCGTCACCGCCAGCAACGACAACAGCAGGTAATACAACACCGACGTCCGCAGCCCGACCGTGCGCGCATGGCTGGCGTCGAAACAGTAGAGCAGCAGATCGCGCCGCAGCGCCAGGATCACCGTAAGCGTGATGCCCGCGACCATGAGCGTGTCGCGGAGATCGCCGTCGGCGAGCCCGAGGATGTTGCCAAACAGGATGTGATCCAGGTGCAGGTCGCTTTTTACCTTCGTGAAGATCACGAGCCCAAATGCGAACAACCCGGTAAACACCACGCCCATCACCGTGTCTTCTTTCACGCGGCTGTTGGCTTTGATGTAACCCGTCAGCACGGCGCACAGCAGCCCCGAGACGAATGCGCCGATCGCCAGCGGGATCCGCATCGCGTACGCGATCACGATTCCCGGCAACACCGCATGCGAGACCGCATCGCCCATCAGCGACCAGCCTTTCAACACGAGGTAACACGACAGCACCGAGCACACCGCACCGATCGCGAGGCCGACGATCATCGCGTCGACCATGAACGGGAACTGGAACGGTTGGAGCAGCGTTTCCATTTTAACGTAGCACGGGCGTCTCGCCCGTGGTTTTCGCCGCGACCGGCCCGGCGCTCGTGTTGACCGGGATCGCCGCCAGGCTCGCCTCCCGGCGTCGCGCGCGCGCGGCAATCATCCCGTGCTTCGGGGCGAAGACCAATGCGGCCACGAACAGGGTGCTTTGCAGGGTCACGATGCAGCCACCCGTCGAGCCGTCGAAAAAATAACTCGCATACGCGCCCACCATCGACGTCACCACGCCCATCGCCACCGCCAGCCCGATCATCCGCCCAAATCGGTCCGTCAGGAGATAAGCGGTCGCCCCCGGTGTCACGAGCATGGCCACGACCAGCGTCGCACCGACCGTCTGCAGCGCCGCTACCGCGGTCGCGGACAACAACGCGAGCAGCGTGAAATGCAGCACCGTCGTATTCAGCCCAAGCGCGCGCGCCTGATTCGCATCGAAACAGAAGAGCAGAAAATCGCGCCACTTCAGTCCAAGGACCGCGAGCGTCACCGCCGAGATGGTCAGCACCTGCACGACATCGCGGTTCGAAATTCCGAGGATGTTGCCAAACACAATCGAACGCAGGTCGATCTCGGCTGGATACAGCGAAATCAGAAACAGCCCGAGCGCGAAAAACGCCGTGAACACGACGCCGATCACCGCGTCCTCGCGCAGTCGCGTTTTCGTTTTCACGAAGCCCATCCCGACCGCCGCAAGCAGCCCGGTCGCAAACGCCCCCGCCGCAAACGGCCACCCGATGTAATACGCCACCGCGACGCCCGGCACCACCGAATGCGAAAGCGCGTCGCCCATCAGCGACCAGCCTTTCAGCGTGATGAAGCACGAGAGAAACGCGCAAACCCCGCCGATCACGGCGCTCACGAAGATCGCCTTCAGCATGTAGTCGTACTGCAACGGTGTGAGGAGCGTCTCGATCATGGCGTGTTCGTGAGCTGGTAGGGACGGGCGGCCCGTCCGGACGCGCAGGCTGCGCGTCCCTACCTCAATCGTCCTCCTCCCCTTCCGCCCGCTTCTTCACCACGTCCTCGCGACCGCGGCGCTGGCTGTACTCCACGTGTCCTCCTTTTCCGAATACAAGCGGCCGCTCGTCGTCCGTCAGCAGCGTCACCGCCCGGCCATCGTGTTTCTGCACCGTCGATTCGTCGAACCGGAAGTGCCGCAACACCCCGCCAAACGCCCGTAGCAGATTCTCCTCCGTGAACACGTCCGCCGTCGGTCCAAACGCGAGCACCGTCCGGTTGATCAGCACCACCTGGTCGCAAAACTCCGGCACCGACCCGAGATTGTGCGTCGACACAATCATGATGTGCCCTTCCTCCCGCAAAGCGCGCAGCAGCGCGATGATCGCCGTTTCCGTCGTGACGTCCACGCCCGTGAACGGCTCGTCCAAAAGAATGACCCGCGCCCGTTGCGCCAGGGCGCGCGCGAGGAACACGCGTTTGCGCTGGCCACCGGAGAGTTCGCCGATCTGGCGCTCCCGAAACTCCAGCATGCCGACACGCGCCAGGCTCTCTTCCGCAATCGACCGATCCGCCGCACGCGGGATCCGGAGGAAATTCATGTGGCCATAACGGCCCATCAGCACCACGTCCCACACGCTCACCGGAAAGCTCCAGTCGACTTCCTCCGACTGCGGCACGTACGCGACGAGGTTTTGTTTCAACGCCACCCGGACGCTCAGCCCCGCAATCTCGACGCGCCCTGCCGCGGGCTCGAGGATGCCCATCATCGCCTTGAACAGCGTTGATTTGCCGCTGCCGTTCACGCCGACCAGCGCGCAGATCGAGCCGCCGCGCAACGCGAACGACGCGTCGCGGAGCGCCACGTTGCCGTTGGCGTAGCTGACCGTCACGCCGCTGACGTCGACGCTGAGAAGGGAATTATTGGCGGGCATTATTCAAGGTGGGGCCGGCTTTCCGAGCCGGCCTGAGTTCCAACCGTATTGGACCGCTGATCCTTCGGCGAACGGAAAGCGGTCGCAGCAGTCATGCCGTATCGAGCTTCGTCGTGGGAGCTCATTTATCCCCAAACCCTTTCACGATCGTTCGCGCATTATATTCCATCATTCGCAAATAGGTGGGCGCGGGGCCATTCGCGGCGGTCAGCGAGTCGACATACAACACGCCACCATAACGCGCGCCGGTTTCGTTGGCGACCTGCCGCGCGGGCTTGTCGCTCACCGTGCTCTCGCTGAACACGACGGGGATTTTATTTTTGCGCACGCCATCGATCACTTTCTGCACCTGCTGCGGCGTGCCTTGCTGGTCGGCGTTCACCGCCCAGAGAAACAGCTCCTTCATCCCGAAGCTCCGCGCGAGATACGGGAACGCTCCTTCACTCGTCACGAGCCACCGCTGGTGCTCCGGAATCTTGCCCAGCTCCTTGCGCACCGTCTCCTCGATCGCGGCGAATTTCGCGCCATAGGCTTTCGCGTTGGCGTTATAGATTTTCGCATTCGCAGGATCGAGCTTCACGAGCGCCTTCCGGATGTTCTCCACATAGATCAACGCATTCTGCGGCGACATCCAGGCGTGCGGATTCGGTTTCCCCGTGTAGGGCCCTTCCTCGATGCCGATCGGATCGATGCCTTCGGTGAGCACCACGCTCGGCACTTTCCGAAGATTGCGGAAAAAACGCTCGAACCACCGCTCGAGATTCAGCCCGTTCCACAGTACAAGGTCCGCGCGCTGCGCCTTCACGATGTCCTGCGGCGTCGGCTCGTAACCGTGAATCTCCGCGCCCGGCTTCGTGATCGACTCCACGATCGCCGCATCGCCGGCGACGTTTTGCGCCATGTCCTGGATGATCGTGAATGTCGTCACGATGCGCTTCTTCGCCGCGGCGGCGTTCAGCGTCATCGGCAGCAGCGCCACGATGAGGGTTGCACCCAGAATTCGGATACGAAGACGTGTTTTCATGAAAGTGCTAGAAGCGGCGCGCGAGGCCGACAAATGCGCCGAGGTCCGGCGCCGTGCGCGAGACTCCGATGTTGATCCCGGCGTCGAGTTGCAGGTTCGGCGCGAGCCGGCGCGTGAGGCCGCTGTTGAAGAGCAGCACGTGCCGGCCGACACCGGTCGTCGAAACCAGTTCGAAAAACGCCCCGAGCTCCGGCGCGATCTCCCGTGCCAGCGAGAACGTATTCGTCCACGCCGCCTCGTGCCGCGTGTCGGTATACGCCCATTCGATGACGGTCATCGCCGCTCCGTCCCACCCGCCGCCCACTTCGAACGCCGCGGGAAACGCCACCGTGAAGTCCGTGTGGTCGTTGCCCAGGCCGGTCGCCGCGGTCGGCAGCTTCACATCCGCGATCACGCCGAAGCCCGTCGCACCGCCATCGTTGCCCCAGAAATTCAGCTTCGCCCGCAACGTCGTGTCGCCGAGCCCGCGCACCGTCTCCTTCGGGCCGTTGCGCACGCGCTCCGTCCGGTGCACGTGCGGCGTCACAAACAAGCCCGCCTCGAAGGTCCGCGTGACCCCGACGCGCACGTTCAAGGGCGCCAGCTCCCACTCCGTCGTGCGCACCCCATCGAGCCGGTCGCGCGTCCAGCTCGCCGCGCTCATCTCCAGCTGCACCAAGCCCGGCTCCACCGTAAACGGCGTCTCGGTCGAGTCCGGCCGGTCCGTCGTGAGCTCGCGCGTCGCGCGGCCGGAACTCTCCGCCGCCGTGGCCGAAGCCACGGCCGCACCGACCGCGACGGCGAGGACGCTGAGGAATTTGGGACACTGCAAGGTTGCAAAGGCCATTAACTCGGGGACTAAAGGTCGCAATTTTGAATAGTCAAAATAAAACTTTGGTTGCCTCGAACTCCAGAGAAGCTATCGGTGCGCCATGGCGACGAGCACCGTTGAAAATTATCTCAAGCACGTCCTGCTGCTCTCCGACGGCAGTGAAGCGTTGGTGCCGATGGGGGCGCTCGCCGCCGCGGTGGCCGTCGTGCCCGGCACCGCCACCACGATGGTCAAGGCTCTCGCCGACGAGGGACTCGTCGAACATCAGCCCCGCCATGGCGTCCGCCTCACCGGCGAGGGCCGGCGCGTCGCGCTCAACGTCCTGCGCAAGCACCGGCTGGTGGAAACCTTCCTCGTCCACGTGCTCAAAATGGACTGGGCCAAGGTCCACGACGAGGCCGAGCAACTGGAGCACGCCATCTCCGATGAGGTCCTCGATCGCCTCGATGCGCTCCTGGGGCACCCGCAGACGGATCCACATGGGGATCCGATTCCCAGCCGCCAGGGCAAGCTCAGCTCCCAAGTCTACGCGACGCTCGCGACGTGCATCACCGAGCGTTCGCTCCGCATCGTGCGCGTCACGGAACAATCGACCGAATTTCTCCAGTTCGCCGAGCAGCACGGGCTGCAACCCGGCACATCCCTTCGCGTCACCGATCGCAATCTCACCGCCGGCCTCGTCACGGTGCGCAAGCCCACCGGCCGCGCGATTCCGTTGAGCATCGCCGCCGCCGGCAAGATCCTCGTCGAACCGGAGGGGAAGGGCTGAAAGCAGCGCGGCCTGCATCCGTTCCGTCGTAGCACGGGCGTCCCGCCGTGATCATGGGCGACGCCCATGCCGACCGACTCCAACCGACGAGTGGCCGCCGCCCCCACTTCCCCCTTGCCGCTCCGCTGACGCAACTCGCACACTGCGCGCGATGTCGCATTCGCTCGCGCGCTTCGTATTCATCGCCACAGCGCTGTTTTTCGCCGCGTTTTTCATCTGGCCCGTCACGCAGATTCTGAAGGGCGGCTTCATCGACGCCGACGGCCACGTCACCTTCGCCTACCTCGCCGTCCTGCTCGCCGATCCCGTTTACCTCGGCGGGCTCCGCAATTCCTTCCTGCTCGCTTGCGCCGCGACGACGCTCGCGCTGCTCGTCGCGTTGCCGCTCGCCATCGTCAGCGATCGTTACGTCTTTCCCGGAAAAGCCCTGCTCGGTTCGCTCGTGCTCGTGCCGATGATTCTCCCACCGTTCGTCGGCGCGATCGGCATCAAACAAATCTTCGGTCAATACGGCGCCTTCAACGCCCTCCTCCATCACCTCGGCCTGCTCGCGCCGGGCGCGACGATCGACTGGTTTGCCGCCAATCAGTTCTGGGGCATCGCCATCGTCGAGGCCCTCTCGCTCTACCCGATCATCTATCTCAACGCCGTCGCCGCCCTCGCCAATATCGACCCCGCGATGGAGGAGGCCGCGCAGAATCTCGGCTGCACCGGCTTCCGGCGCTTCTGGAAAATCACCCTGCCGCTCATCCGTCCGGGACTGTTCGCCGGCGGCACGATCGTCTTCATCTGGTCCTTCACCGAGCTCGGCACGCCGCTCATCTTCGACTACGACCGCGTGACCAGCGTGCAGATCTATTACGGTTTGAAGGATATCGGTGGCAGCCCGTTTCCCTTCGCCCTCGTGGCCGTAATGCTCGTGTGCTCGATCGCGCTCTACGCGCTCAGCAAAGGCCTCTTCGGCCGCGCGAGCCACGCGATGATGGCCAAGGCCACTCACTCCGGCGGCGCGCACCGCCCCACGACCTTGAACGCATGGCTCTGCACCGCGCTGTTCGCCGGCATCACGTTTGTCGCCGTCCTGCCGCACCTCGGCGTGATCCTCGTCGCATTCTCTCAGGACTGGTATGGCACCGTGGTCCCGCAAAACTACACGCTGGAAAACTTCCAGCTCGCGCTCAGTCACGACCTCACCGTGCCCGCGATCGCGAACAGCCTCCGCTTCGCCAGCATCTCCACGCTCGTGGATCTCGTGCTCGGCGTCGCGATCGCCTACGTCGTCGTGCGCAGTAAAATCCCCGGCCGCCAGGTGCTCGACTTCCTCGCGATGCTGCCGCTCGCCGTGCCCGGTCTCGTGCTCGCGTTCGGTTATGTCGCGATGTCGCAGGACGGAAAGTTTTTCGACTTCCTCAATCCCACGCGCGACCCGACGATCCTGCTCATCATCGCGTATTCGATCCGCCGGCTGCCGTATGTCGTGCGCTCCGCCGCAGCGGGCTTCCAGCAAACCAGCGAAACGCTCGAGGAAGCCGCGCAAAATCTCGGCGCCTCGCCGCTCAAAGCCGTGATCAAGATCACGCTGCCGCTCATCATGGCGAATCTCATTGCCGGCGGCCTGCTCGCCTTCGCGTTCGCAATGCTCGAAGTGAGCGATTCGCTGATCCTCGCGCAAAAACAGGCGTTCTATCCGATCACGAAGGCGATCATGGAGCTCTTCCAGCTCCTCGGTGACGGCAAGTTCATCGCGAGCGCGCTCGGTGTGTGGGCGATGCTTTTCCTCGGCGTCACGATCGCCGGCCTCAGCCTGATTCTCGGCAAGAAACTCGGCGCGCTCTTCCGCGTATAATCAGCCATCGAGCGGCTCGCCGATCTCATCATCGAGCGTTCAGCGTTAAACGTTGAGCGTTGAGCGTTCCGGCTCGAGATCCCTTCGCCCGCGATCGCCCCCGCAATTCTCAACTTACCGCCCCGCCCCACCCCCTCGTGTGATCCTCCTCGTCGTCGTTTCCTTCATCTGGGCGTTCTCGTTCGGCCTCACCAAGGGCAAGCTCGTCGGCCTCGACAGCGCCTTCATCTCCGCCGCGCGTCTCGTGCTCGCGCTGCTCGTGTTTCTCCCGTTTCTGCGTCTCCGAGGGATGTCGCTGCGCACCGGCGCCACGCTCACTGCCATCGGCGCGGTGCAGTTCGGGCTCATGTATCTCGCCTTCAACGAGAGCTACCGCTACCTGCAGGCCTACGAGGTCGTGCTGTTCACCATCACGACGCCGATTCTCGTCACGCTCTTCGCCGACGCGCTCGACCGCACGCTCCGCGCTCGGGCCCTCGCCGCCGCGCTGCTCGCCGTAATCGGCGCCGCGTTCATCGTTGTCCGCTCCACCGCTATCGCGCCGACGCTCACCGGCATCGCGCTCGTGCAGCTCTCGAACGCGGCGTTCGCAATCGGCCAGATCGCATATCAACGCCTGCGCCGCCGCGAGCCCGCGCTGCGCGATCGCGATGTCTTCGGGCTGCTTTACGCCGGCGCGTGCATCGTAGCGCTCGCCGCGCTCTTCGCGCGCGTCGACGTCTCGACCCTCACGGTGACGAGCACCCAAGCCTGGACGCTGCTCTATCTCGGCGTGCTCGCCTCGGGCGTGGGTTTCTTCCTCTGGAATGTCGGCGCGACGCGCGTCGGCAGTGGACTCCTCGCGGTGATGAACAACGTGAAAGTCCCGCTCGGCGTCGCGTGTTCGCTGGTCTTCTTCGGCGAACGCGCCCCGCTGCTCCCGCTCCTCGCCAGCCTCGGTGTCCTCGGCTTTGCCGTGTGGCTCGCCAGGAAGTAGGTTTTCCGGCTCAAATCCCCTTCGTCCGGAACGTCCGCGAGTGTCCCGTCGACGGCACGCTGATCGTGTAACTCTTCCCATCCGGCGCGACCGACATCTTGATCAGGTTCGCCGGGCAATTCGCCGCCGCGGGTCCGGTGAGATTCTCGTGATTGGCGATGTGTTCGTGCACGGCATTTTCCTCGGCTGGCACCCTGAAGCTCTTGTGCACCTGATAAAGCGCCTGCACCGACTTCGCCGATTTCACCGCGGAAAAGGTCCCCGGCTGGCCGCCCTTCATCGGGCCGTTGTTCATCACCACGACCGTCGGTTCGAGGCTCTGCACCAGCAGCGGATTATTGCTCACTTCGAGGCCGTGGTGGTTTGTCTGATACACATCGACGATGCCCGCGAGATTGTAAGGCGAAACGAGTTTCTCCTCGACGTTCCACGTCAGGTCACCGCCGTCGAAAAACCGGAACGGCCCAAACTCCAGCACGAAGACCGCGCTGTTGGCGTTGTCGCTCGCATCGGGCGCCTTCGCTTCCACCGAGCCGGCGAGCGGGTTTTTCATTTTCTTCTGCGCAGCCGTGGGCGCGACGAATTTTTGGTCGGCCGCGATGCAGCGCAGTTCCAGCTTTGCGGCACCGAGACCACTGCCGGCCGCTTGCAGCGGAATCGCCAGGCCGGGCGTGAGCGTCACGCGTTTCGCCGTGATCTCCCGGTAGGGTTTGATCTGCGTCTGAAACGGCGACTGCTTCCGACCATCCGGATCCCGCTCGGGAATCGCGCGCTGATAAATCGTCCCGACCGGGATCGCCTGCGCCACCTCCGCCGCACCACCGAAATGATCGATGTGCCAGTGCGTGATCAACACGTGATCGATCTTCGTGAGCCCGGCCGCCTTCGCCGCGGCGACGATTCGCGGCGCATCGCGACCGCCGGGATTCCCCGTGTCGATCAGCACCGACTCGTTGGCGGGCGTGACGATCAACGTCGAGCCGCCGCCCTCCGAATCCACCCAATAAACATCGAGGGTTTTCGTCTTCTGATCGGCAAGCGCCGCGGTCGCAGCGAACGCGAGGGCCGCGGCGAATAATTGGGAGGCTGGTCGTTTCATGGGGATAAACTTTGGCGTCGATCCTGCCCGACGTGCGGCCGCTGCCACGACTCCTTGGGCGGTCGCGGTCCCAATCACGCCTTCGAGTAAAACGCGTTCACCTTGTCCGCCACGTCGCGGAATCCGATGTCCTCGCTATAGATCACTTTGAATTCCTCGATCGCAGCATCGGGTTTGCCCATCAGTTCGAAACAAGTGCCGAGCTCGTAGATCACTTCCTTCTTCGTGTCGTCCATCGCGCTCAGTTCATTCTTCGCCGTGTTGAGCTGCGTGACCGCGAGATCGAAAAGCCGCTTCGCCTTGAAGCAGCGCCCCAGGCCGATCAACGACCCCACGCGCACCTGCGGTCCTTTTTGCGCCTGCTGAAATTGCCCGATCGCGGCGTCCGTCTGCCCCGTCTCGAGCAGCAGATTCCCGAGCGCGTAACGCGCCGCATGATCGTTCGGGTAGCGCTCCACGTAACGCTTCGACTCCGTCAGCTTGAAGTTCGCGAACTCCGCGCGCGCCGCGTCCATTTTCGCCTTTGCGCCCGCATCGTCCGGCGCCGCCGCGACCGCGGCCTCCGCCGCCCTCAAGTGGCTCTCGACGACCGCTGTCGCGAGTTCCGACTCCTGCTTCTCGAGCGCGGCATCGCTCTTCCCGACCGGCAGTTCGCGCGCCTTCCTCACCCACTTCAACGCCTCCTCCAGATTGCCGCTCTGCTTGTACGCCTGCGACACGCTCCGGTAGTGATTCAGGTTGTTCGGCTCCTTCGCCACGCGCCCGAGCGCTTCATCGAGCAGCCGCTGCGTCATGGCATCGCCCGTGACCATCTTCGCCGCCTGTTCGAGCGACACCGACTGCGATTCGTCGCGCAGCTTGTCGCGGAAATTCGTCTGCTGATCCCAATTGTGCTTCGTGACCGTCTGCGCGATCGAAGCCTTGCGCATCAACGCCTGCGCTTCGGCATCCGCCGGCTTGGTCCTCAGAATCTCGTCCGCGATCCGCAGCGCGTCGGCCGGTTTCCCCGCCGCCAGCCACGCCTCGCCGAGCGCGAGCAGGTTGTTGCGATTGTCGGGATCGAGCTCGCGCACCGCATCGAGCGCGAACGCCACTGTCTCCAGGAAACCCAGCCCGCCCGCGGCCTCTGCGAGCATCTTGAGCGCGCCGACGTTAGTCGGATCTTTCGCGAGCAACGTCTCGGCGGTCTCGAGCTGTTTCGCCGGATCTTTCTTCGAGCCACCGAACGAGAACGGCGACGTCAGCCCGCTCAACGCCTTGCCCATGAACCCGCCGCTCTTTCCCCGCTGCTGCCGCAGCTGCGCCACGCGCTGAAGTTTGCGCACCGCCAGGCAGCCGGGGGTCATCTTCAACACCTGCGACGTCACCTCGATCACATAATCGAGATTCCCGCGATCGAGCGCAATCCGCGCATTTTCGATCAGTTTCTGGTGACGAGGGTCGAGCGAGGAGACGGGGACTTCGGGCATAACTGGGATGCGCAGCGAAGTAGCGCCCCCGAGTGCGGTCAACGCCAGAGTCTCCCGAAGGCCCCGCGCGATCTGCGCAGACGCATCTCCCTGTCTTTCCCGGCGCCTTGGGCCGCGCCCAAGTGGTCGGCAAGTCCGTCGCGAAAACAGAAACGATTCTTCGATCAAGCGCGCGGAACAGCGCGGAGGAGGCACCAATCGGTTGGGCCATCGCTCAACGAAACCGTCAGCGATCACAACGCCGTCTATTCCATTTCGAAAGGGGTCGGCTGATGTTTATTGATCGATCTCCGACGCCCGGCGATTCAAATACGGCCGCAAAGAGTTAGGCTGCGCGTGCTTAGTTAGTTTCTGAGCGATCCAAGCCTGGGGGCTCCTGCCTCGCGCCGCAACCTCGCCGCCACTGTCACCTTCCACTCGGTGCATTTAGCTGCCCCGTTTTGCGGGAGACCCATGCGAGAGGACCGGCGTCAGCCAATATTCGCGGCGTCAAAGCCAAACAATGCCCAGCAACTCGGCGGATGGAGCGTAAGTTTGGCGTCAACCGAGGCCCCCATGAATTCGCTCCCGTCTCTCTCACTCTCCGACCCCGCCCTGCCGCAGCATCTGATCCGCGAACGCGCTTATTTTAGGTGGCTCGACCTCGGTCGCCCCGACGGCGACGACCAAGCGCACTGGTTCTGGGCTCGCGAACAACTCGCCGCCGCGTCGCATGCCACCGAGCACCAGCCCGCGGCTGAGTCCTCGTCTTCCGCTCATTTCTCAATCCAAGGCGCGGTGGCGACCGGCCTCAGTGATCCCACCCATCGTTTTCACGACCGGCAAAAGCCTCGCGATGCACGCCTCGACGTTGTGGCCGGTGAAGCCCGGCAACGCATACGCGGCCGGCATTTCGACAGCTCGCTGCGTGCTGAACCAAAGAAGCAAGCGCGCTGAAGGGCACTCTCGTCCATCGGCGTCGCACACTTTCTGGAGAGGGATCCCCATGATGACTGAAGATGAAACGAGTGGTTCGCGTCCAATCCGCGACAACACGTGGAAGGCGAAGGTGCTTTTGTATCAACAGCCCTCCTTGCCCCGGGCACTCTGGCAACTCGTCAACACGCTCGGGCTGTATGCGCTCCTGTGGTATCTCACCGTTCGCAGCCTGGCTGTTTCCTACTGGCTGGCCGCGCCGCTGGCCATTCTCGCCGGCGGAGTGCTCGTGCGCGTTTTCATCATTTTCCACGACTGCGGCCACGGTTCCTTCTTCAAAAATCAAACGGCGAACGACGTGGTGGGATTTATCACGGGCATGCTGACGTTCACCCCGTACTATCACTGGCGTTGGGAACACGCCATTCACCACGCTTCCGCCGGCAATCTCGACAAGCGCGGTACCGGTGATGTGTGGACGATGACGGTGCAGGAGTACCTCGAGGCATCGCGCTGGAGACGCTTCGCTTATCGCATGGCCCGCAACCCGTTCGTGCTGTTCCTGGTCGCGCCGCTGTTTCTGTTCGTCGTGCTCCAGCGCTTTCCCTCCCGCAAAGCCAATCGTCGCGAGCGCCAGTCGGTTCTCTGGATGGATCTGGCCATCGTCGCGATGGCGGCTGGGCTGAGCGCGCTGATCGGACTCGAGACTTATCTCATGATCCAGCTGACGGTGATGGCAGTGGCAGGCTCGGCCGGTGTCTGGATGTTTTATGTACAGCACCAGTTCGAAGATGTGCACTGGGAACGTGGTGACGAGTGGGATTTCGCCGCCGCCGCTCTGCAAGGCAGCTCCTACTACAAGTTGCCGCGCATCCTCCAGTGGTTCACCGGCAACATCGGTTTTCACCACATCCATCATCTCAGCGCTCGGATCCCCAACTACAATCTGGAGCGCTGCCACCGAGAGCTGTTGCTCGCCCAGAACGTCAAACCGATCACCCTGCGCACAAGTCTGCGCTCACTGTTCCTCCGGCTTTGGGATGAAGAACGCAGGGAGCTCGTGGGCTATCGGGCGATGCGCGCCCGCCGCAAGGAACAGAAACGTGCGTCGTCGACACGACCGCTACCCGGCTGAGATGCCTCAGCGGCTTCGGGTTTGAGTCGCCGGGCTTCGGGATCGATCGGCAAACATCACCCCTTATGTAATTTCTACGGCTTCCGGGTGGCGCGTTCCACGGCGGATGCGATCGGCAAAAAGCAAAAGGTTCGAACCGGTCAAAGCATGCCCCCTTTTGGCCTTTTTTACCGACCGAATGGGTCACTCTTTGCCAGCAATTCACCTTCTCGAACGAGGGAAAAGGAGTCGAGGGAAAAGGGGTCAAACTTTGCACTTTGCAATCGTCTGCACATGCGGCTGAAACGCCGCGGGCTCATTACGGCACTCCGTCACCAGCCGGCTAAGTCGGAAGGGGCTACCCATGTGCAGACGTTGCGCCAGCCACGGGTTCGATGCCGTGGTCGCGCTTTTCATTGCCGCCGCCACCGCGACCTTCCACGCAGCTCCCTTCGCGTCCGCCCGGGCATCGTGCTCCGTCTTCCTCAAGGCGGCCAGATAGATTCCCATCCGCTCTTCCCATAACTCCTCCGCGATTTCGCGCGGACTCGCATCGCCTCGTTCTTCACGTGCCGCAAAGTGCTCATGCGCCTTCACCAAATCTTTCTTGAACTGACGCGTGCCCACCGCCCAACCCTTGGACAATCGCTCGAACTCGAGTTCCCTCTTACCCTCCTCATCCTCCTGCAGCCAACCGAGGTAGGCGACATAGTTCTTCCGCCCCGCAGGCGTGTCCTCCAGCCCGCCCGCATGTTCCAGCGCTGCAGAAAACGACAGCCCCGCGGGCCGCCCTCGTGCCTTCATGAGGTGCGTCATGCTTGTCCATGGCCACTTCGGCAGTGCAGCCGTTTCGGTCAGACCGGCGCGCACCGGATTAAGATGAATATAGTGGCACACCGCACCAACCGCTTCCGGCGCTACCAACAAGGCCTTATAACGGCCTTGGAACAAATGTCCTTGTTCGCCGCGCAGCCGATTGAAGCGCAATGCAAACGTCGCCTGTAACCACCGCATGCCCTGTACCAGATTCGGCCGCGGCGTCTCCACACAGAGGTGATAGTGATTGGACATCACGCACCACGCGTGCACCACCCATTGCGCCTTCTCGCTCGCCTCGCCCAGGCATTTCAGAAACGCCGCCTTCGTGGATTCGTGCCCAAAGACATCCGCCCGGTAATTGCCACGGCTGATCACGTGGTAAACCGCTCCCTCAAATTCCAGCCTAAGTTTTCGCGGCATCCTTCCGTCCTGCGGGCAACGCCCCTACGCGTCCAGTGCAAAGTGCAAAGTTTGACCCCTTTTTCCGCTGACCCGTCCAGTGCAAAGTGCAAAGTTTGACCCCTTTTTCCGCTGACCTTTTTCCGCCGCAGGGCAAGACAGTCGACGAGGTGATGGTGGTTGCCTCGTCACGTTCGTTCGCGGCGGTTTCGCAGGAACAGTTTTACGTGTCGATTTCGAGGGCGCGTGAACGCGCGCGCATCTACACCGACGACGCCGAGCTGCTCGGCCGTCGCGTCGAAGACACGCACACGCGCAAAGCCGCGATCGAGCTGGAAGGCTTGCGCGAAGCGCTGCGGCAAGCCGGCTATCGGCGAACGCGAGAAGAGGAAGAGGAGCGCGCCGAGCGCGAGAAGCAGACCGAACGCGAGCGCGCGAGCGAACGCCAGACGCAGACGGAACGTGCCACCCGAGCGCAGCGCATGACGGTGCGCGTCGAGCAGACGATCGGGCGTGTGGTGCGGCAGCTTCGCGAGCTGCGCACCGAGCGGCTCGCTCCGGTGCAGCGCGTCGCGCAGTCCTTCCGCCACTGGCTCGATCAAAAGCTCGGCGTCGAGCGCACCGAGACGCAGCGCGCGCGCGAGTTCATCGCGCAATCGCAGCGCGCGGCGCAACGTCAGTCGCAGTCTCGCGGCATCCGCATGTGAGTTTTCCTGCCCTTATGTCCTCGCTCAAAAACATTGTGGCCGAACGTCGGGAAGGAGCCTCGTCACTTCAAGAAGAGCTGGAGGCCAAACGCGCGGCGCCTCGCCGCTGCTACGAAAGCGGCAACGCGTCATTCATCGAGTTCCGCCCGAACCCGCGCACGCGCCAAGGCTTCTCGGCGTCGCAACTTCTCCACTACACGCTCGAACCCGATCCCGAGCTCCCGCTGGATTCGCCGGGGCCGAAGGAGCGGCTGGTGTTCGCCTTCTCGACCGCCGATGTCGTCGTGTTCGGTGCGCGGCTGTCGTTCCTCGTGGACCTCCTGCGCGATCACAAGTTGACCGCCGTCTGGCCGCTCGCCGAGCGTTACAGCAATCTGGAGCCGTCCCAGCCGTTCGTCTCCAGCATCACCATTCGACTCCTCTCCGACAAGTCCGACAAGCCGCCAGGTTAAGCGCTATGCTGGCTCGTGAGCCGTGGCTCAGCTCCCCTCCTCGCCTTAAAAACGCCCAAGAAAATTCTCAAGGTTACGTCTAACCTCCATGTCATGCTCGGAATCATGGAGCACCTGTGCCTTATGCCGGAGAGATTCGTCCAGCCGGCACGACATCAAGAACCTCGAGGCCGCGATTCTCGTCTCTGTGGGAAGTTTATTCAGCATCTCCAGAATCGTCACACCGGCACGAACACTGCCGTGCTGGGAAATCGAAAACAATATGGTCTTCATCTCTTCCCCTTCTGACCTACGTAATCGATCAACAAGTCGATTCAGCGCCGCGTCCGAATCTCGAATAAAACCGTAATTCAGCAGCGCCCATTTCCGCACCTTTGGGTTTGGGTTCGCACTTAATTCATCAAGGAGCGGCAGGGCTCCCTCACCGCACATCACAACTGCCTTCCCCAGCATAAATGCCTCATTGCTTTCGGAACCGGCTTCAATCGCTGCGAAAAGGCGCGCCTTAGTAATCGAAAAGACATCCGAGGAATACCCCTGCTCGGCTAAAGCACATACTGCAATGCCCACCTCCAACTTACCAGGGGGAAGTGATTCACACGCAGACTTTAGCTGCGCTGGTTCAGTCAGCTGATACTGCTCAGCAATCAGCCGCGTATACACTCGGTCCGCTCCGACCGCAGCTCCCAACAGCTTGCCCATGCGGGTGCGAAAAGATGCCATAATGATAACTACCAACCCACCGATAATTAAAAGACTACGGAGTGATTTCGACATCAAAGCAGTCCGCAAGTTTGAGATCGTGCTGCCGATAAAAAGCCCGCAGCCGCCCACCTTGAACGGAATTTTGACGGGCAGTAACGGCTCGAACCGTCACGGTCGCAGGGTTTCCACCTTCCATAGAGGAGGCGAATGGATACTCGTCCCAACTTTTCCCTCTGCCTGCAGATCCTTGCCCCCACAGAGCTCTCACCCGATTCGCGGCTGCAATCAGGTATGTCCACGGATACCGAAGATCGGTTAGTTTGTGCAGTCGCTTTAGCCCGGTTACCGTCTGGTTATCTTCGATGTGGTCTGCGATCTCGTTAATTGCAGGATCAGATTTCGACCAGACAATCCTCGGGCATCCTCTCAGCTGTTCACGTTTCTGAGCCTCAAGCTTTGCTTGGGCGATTACCCGCTGATGGACCGTATACGCTGCGTCGATCATCACTCCAGTTCCTACTGCAGTGAGAGCGATGACCGCAGCTGCCTTCAGGCCAGAAGCTACAATGGTAGGAATCGCGATACCAGCAAACTTCCCTGTTATACCGGCACTATACCCAACTTCGGCCACGCCCATTCTGCCTGACGGATCTCTATATCTGAGCGGATCGGCATTTGCATAAAGGTATTTGTGGAGAGAAACAGGGTCGCCGCCCTTCCCCTCAAATTCGTCCATCGACCAAAACCGGCCCGAATCCGTATTCAGATAACGGGCCCGCAGATAGTAGAGCCCCAAGTCGGCGTCATACTGCTCGCCGCAATACCGATACGCATTCGCGGTCGTTCCGGACTGAAAAACGAGGCTCCCAAAGGCGTCGTAGTCGTAACGGTCCGTCACCTCGCCGCTGGCGTCGGTCAACTCCCGGGTTGAGCCGTGGCCGTCGTAGCCGAAGTAGCTGAGGCTCGCGGGTTGGGAGTTGAGTGAGACCGCTTGGCTGATGAGGTCGGAACCGTAGGTGTAGACCTTCGTGGTTTGAGATGCGGGGCTGGCGATTTGCGTCCGCTCCTCCAAGACCTGCGCGTAGCCGGTGAGGTTGTTCGTGTCTACGAGCCACGTCGTGGAGGAGACGGGCTGGGCGCTCGCGTTGAGGATGTTTTTCGCGATGCGGTGGCCGTCGGCGTCGTAGCTGATGTTGATTGTCGTGCCGTCGGGTTTCGTGCGCAGGATCGGGCGTTCTTCGAAATCATAGGTGTCGGTGGCCGGCGGCTCACCGAGGACGGTTTGCCCTACCTGAGTACTGCCGTTCGCATTATAGGTGTCGCCGGCCAGCCAGTCGCGGGCGTTGTAGGTCTGGTTGCCCACGGTTGACACGGGAAGCACGGATGACGTTCGCGAGGAGCGATTGCCAACTTTATCGAGCTGGTAGCCGATATCGCCGTTGTTGCCGTTCGGATCTCCGGCTACTGACTCGTTGGTCAGGCGATAGAGGTCGTCGTAGGTGTAGGTGGTCGTTCGCGGTGAGCTGAGCGTCGAGGGTTGAGAGCTGAGCGTCTCCAATATCTGCCGGCGGTGGCCGCTGGCTCGGAGCTTATAGTCGTAGGTATGCAGGAGCGGCTCACCAGGGATGGTTCGCCCTACCTGGAGCGTGCGCAGGCGATTCAGCGCGTCGTAGCCGTAGGTGTGCACCACGCCGTTCGGCTGCGTCATGGTCTCGAGCGAGCCGTTTGCGTTGTACGCGTAGCTCGTCGTGCGGGTCGGCAGGCCGGTCGAGGCGTCGTCCACGAATTCAAGGCGGTTCAGCTCATCGTAACGATAGCCGACGTTCACGCCACCGTTGTTTGAGGAGACGACGTCTTTTAACAGGGTGTTCGCATAGTAGCTATAATCGAGGCGACCGGCGGCGGTGTCTTTATAGTCGAGGCGACTGCGTTCGTCGCGCGGGGTGCTCTCCGTATAGAGCTGGGTGTTGCTCGCGTTGAAGATGCGGGCGGCGATCCGGGCGCCATTGGCGTCGTAGTCGTATTCGATGCGCGCGATCGCGTGACTATAGGCGAGCGAGGGGTGCGTGGAGTCGGCGGTCTTCGACTTGAGGCGGTTGAGCGCGTCGTAGTCGAAGGTCGTGGTCTTGCCGGCAAAGTCCGTGCGCGTCCAGAGATTGCCCCACTCATCGTAGTGCAGCGTCTCGGAGAGGAACGCGGACTCGGCCGCATCCTTCGGCAGGATGCGTTTCGTGCGCCGGCCAAGCGTGTCGGTCCAATAGGTGGTCGCTCGGCCGAGGGCGTCGGTTTGGCCGACTTGATTCCCCATCTGATCATACGCGTAGCGCGTGATCGCGACACGCGCGTCGGAGAACGTGAGGCTGAAATCGGCATCGGACGGCGCCGCGGAAGCGTCCAGATACTGGCGGACTTCGACAAGCCGGCCGAGGGCATCGTAGCGGTAGCGGGTCGTCTTGCCTTCCTGATCGATGACTTCGGCACGGCGACCGACGGCGTCGTATTTAGTCTCGGTCTGGGTGGAGGGGTGCTCGTCCGTCGCAGGATAGACGACAACGCGCGGGCGGCCTTGCTCGTCATAGCGGGTCTCGACGATATTGCCGCGAGGGTCGGTGACGAAGCGTACGTTGCCGGCTTGGTCGTATTGATAATGGGTGACGAGGTTGCCGGCGGCGTGGTGCTGGATCATCTGCTTGCGGCGCATCGCACACCCGCAGCCGTCCTCATACGTGAACTCGGTCTTGGCGCCGCGCTCGTCGATCTGGAAACGCACGCGTCCGATGAGGTCGTAGCGTGTTTCCGTACGGGAATTGTCGTCGACCCGCGAGTCCGCTGGCGTGGTGGGCGCGGCGGCGCCGGTGCCGTCGCTGGCATCGGGATGAATCGTGAAGCGCAGCCGCCCGACGTCATCATAGCTGAAGAACGTCCGGTAGCCCCGCCGATCCTGCGACCACGTTTTGCGGTTCTCAAGGTCGAACGCCATCGACTCAGTTGTGCCGTCAGCGTGTGTGATCGATACCTGGTTGCCGCGCGTGTCGTAACTATAACTCGTGATCCGGGCGGCGGCATCGTTGTGCGCCTCGTAATCGGCGAGGGATTTCCAAAGGACGTTTTTGTCCTCCTTCCCAAACGAAGTATAACGCGTCTCGGACACGCGGCCGTCAGGCATCATTGTCGCTTTCAGCCGGTTTTCCGCGTCGTAGATATAGCGAGTCACGACGTCCTCGCTGCTGCCATCGGGCAGCGTGCGGCTGACGACTTGCGCGAGCTGGTTTTCCTGCGCGTCGACGAGCGTGCGCGTGGTGCGGAGGACGGTCGCCGTGACGTTGGCCGGATCGGAGCCCGCGGCGCCGGCGGGATCAGTTAAGGTGACCGTCGTCTGCTTGACCGCTCCGGGATACGCGGCGTCATTGAAGGCGTAATTATAGGTGTGATTCGTCGTGTTGCCGAGCGCATCGGTGATCGTCGCGAGCGTGCCATCGGAATGGTACGTATAGAGCGTCGTGACGGGCGAAGGGCCACCGACCCCGAGTGTGTGCGTAAGGAGATTGTTGGTCGCAGGATCGTAGGTGAACGACTGCACGCGGCCATCGGGATCGGTGATCTGCGTCGGCGCGCTCAGGGTGTTATAGGTAGTGCGCGTCGTATATCCGGTGGTTGGACTCGCAGGGTTCTCGGACGTGCTCGCGCCGATGGTCTGCACCGTGACGTTGCCGCGGGCGTCGTAGGCCATCGATTTCACATTGCCGTAATGGTCGGTCTCGAACTTCACCCAATCGCTGTCCGGGTAGTAGCTATAGTTTGTCTGCGCGCCGAGCGGATCGATCTTAAGAGTGACGTTACCGCGGTCGTCGTAATAGAACGTGGTCTCGTTACCGAGCCGGTCCTTCACTTTCTCGAAGCGACCGGTGGAATCGATGCCACGATTGAAGATCGTCTCTTTGCCATCGGCATCGATCTGTTTCACGAGCTTGCCGGTGGTCGAATCGTATTCGCTGCGGAGCGCTGTGACTCCGCGCGGATCGATGATCTTGGTGAGATAATACGGAAACCCGGTATTCTCATAGCGGAACTGCGTCACGTTCAGCTCGCGATTTGTGAACGACGCGAGCCTGCCCTGGGCGTCGTATATATAGTCGAGATCCCTGCCGGCCGAATCGCGGATGTAGTCCACGCGACCGGTGGCGTCGCGGACGATTGTGACCGAGCGGGCGATCGGACCGCCAGCCGCCGCCGGGAGGTTTTGGGTCGACGTGACACCGCTCACCTGGTTTTGCGCGTCGCGGTTCAGGACGAGCGTGTTGCCGTCGAGATCGCGCATCTCGAGCAGGCCGAGTGCTTCATCCAGGATGAACACGGTGCCGTCGGCGGTGATGAGCCGATAGCGAGAGGTGTTGAATTCAGGCGCAAACGGATCCGAGCCGGGATCCTCCGCGCGCAAGTCCTGTTCGTGCGTCCCGTCGATCCAGAAGTCTTCTGCGAGCTGGTTCGAGGTGTTGAGCGGCTCGAGTTTGGAGGTGGTGTCGCCGATCGGATAGAAACGATATTTGCCCGCCCTGACTACGACACCGAAGGACGCGTTGTCCGGATCGTATTCGCGGACCTTCACAAGGGCGCCCGCGCGGAAGCGGTGAGTTTCGCCATCGGGCATCGTGACCGTCACGATGCGGTCGCGCTGCGGTTCCACATAGTAGAACTGGATTCCGTCGCCCGACTGCGGCGTCTGCCACCAGGCGGTGCCGAGGTGGCGATTCTTCTGCACGCGAATATTATTCAGCGCCAGCCGCCAGCCCGGGCCGAAGTCCCCTACCCGCGTATCGCGGCTGTCATAGGTGCGCGTAATGGTAATCGGGATACCGGCGACCGGCAGCTTCAGATCTTCGAACGCGAGGGAGAACGCGCCGATCTTCATATTACCTTCGACGACCACGGTGATCGGCCCGGCGACCGTCATCCGGCCCGCGGTGTCGGTCGCAGTAAGGCGCAGTTCGTAGATGCCGTTGATGAGCGACGTCGGATCGAAGTTGCCGAGGGTGCCAGACACCGCAGGCGTATTGCTTCCAACGGGGGGTGTACCAACGGAACTATTGCCAGTCGCAAAACTCGTCCAGGGTTCGACGGGAGCGCCGTCGGAAGCTTTGAGGCGATAATCGAGTTGCCAGGTGCGGAGCAACACACTCGCGGCGACTCCAGTAACTCCGGCAGGCGCCGTGAGTCGGCCGTCTTCGGAGGGGGATAAGATTTCGGCAAACGGCGGGCCTGGATCGGCAATAATGTTGAGAGCGATGGAGGCCGATGTGGTGCTGACACCGGTGTTGTCCGTCGCCTTCGCGGTGAATGTATAGCTGCCGATCGGAAGCCCGTTCGCCACAGGCCAGAAGTAGGTCGTGGGGTCGCCGGCGGCCGGTGCAGTTTGCTCACCGAGCTTCACCGAGCCTTGGAAGAATTCGACTTTTGCGATCGTGCCATCGCTATCTGTCGCACGCACGACCAGCTCAAAGCCGATGGACGCCGCTAATGTTGCTCCTTCAATCGGCTCGCGGAATGCAACCACCGGGGGCGCGGACGCCGGGCCGGTAACCGTAATACTCACATCATCTGAGTGAAGGAGTTCCGAGTCTCCAACCGAGAAACGAAGCACATAAGTTCCCACGGCGTTGAACATGACGCTCGTGCCCGCATTTGTGGCAGCAGAGAATGTAACCGTGCCTGGTCCGCTGAGCTTCGTCCACTCATAGCTCAACGCCCCCGGCGGATTAGGGAGCCCGTCGTCAACCGCCGTGCCGGCAAGCGTGAGCGGCGTATTGACTTGGACCGATTGATCGAGGCCTGCCACGGCTATCGGCGCAACATTACCGACTGGCGGCAATTTCCCTGCCGCACCAGCGTGGTAGATTTGAGTCACTTCGGCAGCACTCAAGGGGCGACGATAGAGCGTCAGTTCGTCGAGACTGCCTTTGAGGCCGCCACCACCTTCAGGTGAAGCACCTATATATATATCTTTCAACGTCTGGGCCTGCACGTCGCCCCAGTTGCCTGAAGCAGCCACGCTGCCATTAACAAACAGGCGCGCAATGCCCATTGTCCGATCATACGTCGCCGCGACGTGAGTCCAAGGTACCGTCGACGAGAGAAACAGGTCCGGCGTTTGAATAACCCTATCTCCTCCGCTTGCGTCTCTAAGTCGAAATGAGAGACGTTGACCACCATACCAATCACGGTGAATTATTAATCCGCGGCCTGTACCGCCATAGTAACTAAACATTACTTGATCTGCTTTTACATCTGCTTGGAACCAGAACTCTATCGACAGTCCTGATGCAGAGTCGCCGATGTCCAATTGGGGATGAGCAGACGTCACGGCAAAATCGTTAGTCCCGTCGAATCCGAGACCATGCAGGACACGGCCGGCGGAAAACCCGGTGCCATTCACCAATTCCAAGTCATGGCCACCATTGAGCACCTCGCGCAGGTGGCCGTTTAACGGCCACCACGCCACTGCGCCGGCCGGCAACGGCACCGCGGTCGAGCCAACCCTCACCTCAACAAGATCGGACGCCGGCATGAAATAGCGGTCGCTCGCTCTAAGCTCCATCAGATATGTGCCGGGCGCAGAAAATGTCGCCTCCGTGGTCGCCGATGAGCTGTCCGAAAACGTCACGGTTCCTGGACCTGCCACAGTCGACCATGAAATGAGCGGCGCCCCAAATGGTTTTCCATCGTCGGCCACACTCCCAGCCAAACTCACCCGCTCACCAATATCGGCGACAACCTGATCGGGACCGGCACTTACGATAGGAGCCTGCCCGCTCTCCGGCGGCGCCTTGCCATCAACGCCCGAACTATATAGACTCCATACCTCTGAAGGAAAGAGGGGCCGGAAATATATCGCAACCTCATCCAAGACTCCCTGCAACACTCCGCCACCAGCGGGGGAGGATCCGAAATGAAGATCCTTTAATGTTTGGACCGAGACAGATCCCCAGTTGGCCTCCCCGACTATTGTCCCGTTAACATATAGTCGGGCCCGTCCACTCACTCGATCATAGCTCGCCGCCACATGAGTCCAAGAAATGGACTGAGATAGAAATAGATCTCCAGTTTGAATTCTCTTTTCGTTTCCATCTGCATCGTAAACCCGTATCGCCAAACGCTGCCCGCCATACCAATCTCGCTGGACAATGAGCCCGGTCCGGCCGGCTCCATAGTAACTCAGAAACACTTCATCGCGTTTCGTGTCGGCCTTGAACCAAAACTCGATCGAAAACCCGCGATTTGAACTGCCGATATCCAGATCGGGATGCGCAGGCACCGCGGCCCGATGCGTCGAGCCATTGAATCGCAGCCCATTTGATATTTTCCCTTGATCATATGAAATACCATTAAGTAATTCCGCTTGATGAGTGTCGTGGATTACATCGCGAGCATGCCCGTTCATCGGCCACCATGCCCCCACACCGGCTGGAATCGGAACGACCGCCGTCGCTACCCTTACCTCGACCAAGTCGAAAACGGGCGCATGATAGCGATCGCTGCCAGTGAGCTTGAGGAGATATGTACCCGGTGCCGAAAAACTAACGCTGCTCACAGCGGCATTTTCGTCATCAAATAAGACCACCCCAGGGCCATCAACCACCGTCCACAATGCGACCGGAGCACCCAAAGGTCGATTGTCGTCAGTGACCCTACCCTCGATTGTCACAGGAATACCGGGCGTTGCCTGCAAATCAGGGCCCGCATTCACGATGGGCGGCACATCGCCGTCGGGCGGTGCCTTGCCGTCCGTGCCAGCTCGGAAAAGCGCCGCCACCTCAATTGCCTCCAACGGTCGCCTATACAACGTCACTTCGTCGAGTGTTCCGTTGAGTATTCCTCCCCCATCTGGAGACCAGCCAAAATAGACATCTTTGAGCGTCTGCGCAGCAGCAACGCCCCAATCACCCGAGGCGATAACAACGTTGTTTAGATAGAGTCGGGCCAATCCGCCGGCTCGATCGTAAGTCGCCACTACATGAGACCAAGGTATGGACGAAGTGAGGAACAAATCCCCCGTTTGTAACATTTTTACTACGCCATTCGCATCGTATATCCGAAACGTTAGTCGTTGGCCTCCATACCACTCCCGTTGGATCGTAAGCCCACGCTGACCACCACCAAAGAAGCTGACGAATACTTCGTCGCGTTTCGTGTCGGCCTTGAACCAAAACTCGACGGACAATCCGGCAGGCGAGGTGCCGATATCGAGGTTAGGGTGTGCCAAGACCATTGGCCGATCAGCGCCATCCGATCGCATTCCCTTCAAAACTTTACCTGTCACATAACGAGCACCTCGAACGGTGTGACTGTCGTGAATCACTTCACGCGGGTGCCCGTCAAAAGGCCACCAGGCAGCCGCTCCAGGAGGTAGTTTCAGCATCGAAACTCCCACGCGCGCTTCGAGGTAATCCGAGACTGAATCCAAAGTGTCGCTGCCGGTTAGTTTCAGCTGGTAACGCCCGGGTTTGGAAAACAAAGCCGTCGTAGCGGCAGCGGTCGGCGACGAGATTTCAGCAGCGGCCAACTCGGGCGCCTCATCAACGCTCCACCGAAGAGTGAGTGGTCCACCTATAGGCTTGTTATCATCGGCAATCGTTCCGTTCAAATTCGCGGTCTCAGCGATCGACGATAGAGTTATATCTGGTCCGGCCAGCACACGCGGAGGTTCGTTCAACACTAGATGCAAGAGTAACTCCGCGGAGGAGCTGCCGACCGCGTTCGTCGCCGAAAGCCTTAATCGATAACTGCCCTCCTTTTCGAAATAGGCGCGTGTAGACAGAGCACCGCCATTCGCGAATCGAACCAATCCAGCTTGCTCGAGCACGGACCATGCGAAAACGGTCCCAGACGGGTCGAAACCATCCGACGCGTTCACGAACTTGCCCTCCAAATCGACGCTGAAGCGCGCCGTTACCGATGCCGCCACGAGGTTCTGCGATCCACTGTTGTGCAGCACCTCGGTATTCGTAATATTGGCTGGTGGAAACACTTCCAGAGTGTTGCCATTATAATAGAACAACGATGTGACTTCCTTGAAAAGAGGATGCCCGCTGCTCACCGCGACAACGCCGACCACCGGATTCATGCCTCCAAAACTCAATCCATAACGGGCCAGAAAATCATTCCAAAGGGTGATGTCTGCGCCTACCCCTCGACCACAAAGGTAAACGCTTCCGCCTTGCTCGACGAATTCGTGCAGCAACGCCGGTGCCACCGCTATTCCATCGAGAAATATAGCGTCGTATTGGCTGAGCACCTCAAGCGATAGTAGAAGCGAAGAATTTATTTCCCAGAGGTGTCCGGCGTCCAGCATCACATCCTGCAGCCGACGTCCCGTCAGCCCAAAATCGGCAGAATATACCAGGAAACGACCGGTCTCGCCCCTTTTAAACCAGTTGGCTAGGTTACGAGCAAAATGGGCGACTGTCGGTGCCTGGCTGAAGCCGCTGTCGGACAACGTCCATTCATCATTATTGACCACTACGGTACCTGAATGATTTCGCATCGCTGCGCCGACGAACACGGATCTCTCTCCACCCGCATAAAGCGCCGGTGGCGCACCGGATGCGGAAATTTCAATCCTAACCTCTGCGACAGGGGAGCTGTAGGTTCCATCACTGACGATATACATGAAGTTGTCGAAGCCGACAAAGCCAGTTCCTGGCGTATATGTAAGATCTGGAGGATTACCCGTTAGAATCCCATGTGTTGGCGTTTGAACTATTGTGTAATTGAGGGTATCGCCGTCGATATCGCTGCCGACGAGCTTGATTGAAACGGCTCCAGCATTGGCGAGCCTCAACGTCTGCCCTGATGTGGTAGGCGCGTCGTTCACCGGCGTGATCGTGATCGCCACCGTCGCCGGCGCTGACTCGAGCTGGCCGTCGCTGACTTTGAACGTGAACGAGTCGCTACCGAAGACGTTCGCGAAGGGCGTGTAGGTATAGGAATTGAGTGTTGCGGGTTGAGCGTTGCGGGTCAGCGTGCCGCGGGTAGGCTGCGCGATGATCGTATATGCAAGCGCCGCGTTTTCCGCATCGGTGCCGGTGAGCACGACGACGAGCGGCGTGTCTTCAGCCGTGGTCGGCGCCTGCGCGTCCCCGACGGGTGCATCATTGACCGGCCGCACGGTGAACGTAACGGTCGCTTGCGCGGGCGTCGCGCTCCCGTCGCGGACTTGGTAGGTGAAGCTGTCGGTGCCAAAGAAATTTGCCGCCGGCGTGTAGGTGATGCTCGGCGCAGTCCCAGTGGCGCCGATCGGGAAGTTCGCCAGGCTGCCGTTCGCCGGTGGCGTGATTAATGTATACGTGAGGCCGTCGTTGTCCGCGTCTGCGACAGTAAGCGTAAAGATGCGTGCAGTATCTTCGTCGATTTCAAAGGCCTGGTTCGCGGCCGTCGGCGGTGTGTTGACGTCGTAGACGACGATCGAGGCGGTCGCCGTGTTTGAATCGAGCGGCGCGTTGTCGGTTGCTTTGAACGTGAAGCTGTCCGGCCCGACATAATTCGGCACGGGTGTATAGGTCAGGTTCGGCGCCGCGCCGGTGAGCGCGCCATGCGCAGGCTGTGTGTAAGTATAGGTGAGCGCGTCGCCATCGACGTCGGCCGCACCGAGCGTCAGCGTGCTGGGTGCGTTCTCGGGGATGTTCAGCGTCTGGTCGATCGCGACCGGCGCATCGTTCTGCGGCGTGATCGTGAGCGAAACGCTCGCGGCGAGCACAGAGTCGAGCTCACCGTCGTTTGCTTTGAAGGTGAATGAATCGAGGCCGTGGTAATTCGCCTCCGGCGTATAAACGAATGTCGCACCGATCAGCGAATACGTGCCTTGCTGCGGCGGTGTAACAATACTGAACGTGAGCGCACTTCCCTCCACATCCACGCCAGCGAGCGTGAGTGTGACCGCGATATCTTCGACTGTCGTGACGCTTTGAGCGGTGGCGACCGGTGCGTCGTTTACGGGCGTGACGTTGAGCGAGACCGTCGCAGCAGTGGAATCGCTGGCGCCGTCGGTTACCTTGTACGTAAAGCTGTCGGAGCCGCTAAAGTTCGCGTCGGGCGTGTAGGTGAACGAAGCGGAGTTTGGAGTTTGGGGTACGGAGCTCGGAGTGAGCGTGCCGTGCTGAGGCGCCGTCAGGATCGTGAACGCGAGAGCGCTCTCCTCCACGTCGTAACCGGTGAGCGTCAGCGCGACAGGCGTGTCCTCCGGCGTCTGCGCCGATTGCCCATCGGCGACCGGCTGGTCATTAACGGCGGCGACACTGAGCGTCACCGTTGCGGTGCTCGATTGGAACGTTCCGTCGCTGACGCGAAACGTGAAGGCATCGGGGCCATTGTAATCGGCCTCTGGGGTATATAAGCGCGTCGCGCCAGTTCCGCTGAGCGTTCCGTGCAGCGGTTGCGTCACGATCTCAAACGTGAGGGTGCTGCCGTCCGGGTCACTGCCGGTGAGTACGATCGTCTTCGGCGTGTCTTCGACCGCGGCAACTGCCTGGGGCGAAGCGGTAGGCGGATCGTTCGGATTGTCGATCGCCAGGGTGACCGTCGCGATGGACGAATCGGCCTGCCCGTCGTTCGCCTTATAGGTGAAGGAATCAATGCCGCTGAAATTGGGGGTCGAGCGATAGACGAGATCGGGTGGCGTGCCCGTGAGTGTACCGTGTGCCGGTTGCGACAAAACCGTGAAGGTCAGTGCGGCATTCTCGATATCGGTGCCGCTCAGGGTAATGGCGATGTTGGTATTTTCAGTGCCTGAGCGGGTGATCGATGCGGCAACGGGCGCATCGTTGATCGGCCGGATGGCGAGTGTCACGAGGGCCGGCGCTATGGAGGACGCGATGCCATCATTCGCGACGTAGAAGAATTGGTCGTTTCCGCTATAGTTTGCATGCGGTATATAGGTACGCGACGCGCCGGTCCCGGTGAGAATGCCGTGCTGCGGCCCGGTGGTGACGGTGAAGGTCAGCGGGCTTCCCTCGATATCCGAGCCTGTAAGCACAATGCTCGCAGATGTGTCTTCATCGAACGGCGGAATCGTCTTTGCGTCGGCGATCGGAGCGTCGTTCCCGGCCTCGATCGTGAGCCCTACGGTCGCCAAGGCGGAGTCGACCGCGCCATCGTTCACTTTGAAGGTGAAACTATCCGCACCGTTAAAGTTGGCCGCAGGTGTATACGTGAAGACCGCCGAGGTCGAAATCGCCGGCGCGGAGGTTGGCGTCAGCACGCCATGCGCGGGCGACGTCACGATCGTAAAGGTCAGCGCATTGCCATCGGCGTCGGTGCCCGCAAGTGTGATTAGTTTGGCCGTGTCTTCCTGCACGGCGACCGACTGCGCGATCGCGATCGGAGGCTGGTTCGTCGGCTGAGCGACCTGCAACCGCAGCAATCCGCCACCATTGATCGTGAGTCGGTCGGAGCTCACGCCGCCAATGAGCTGGCTGTTGCCATTGACGATCACCGTCCCATTTGGGGCGTTGACATAACCATAGACACTACAGCCGCCGTTCAGCGTGAAGCCGCCGGAGTATATATTAATCGTGAGCCTTGACGGGCCGGCGGGCGCACCGAGCGCACCATTCGCCGCAAATCCATTCGCAACGTTCACGATCACCGGGCCCACCACCTGCAGTTGGGTTTGCCCGTTCAGTGTCAGCCGCTGGAAATTATAGACGCTCGGCTGCGTCGCGCCCGCGATGCCCAGCGTGAAACCGCTGCCGCCGTTGGCCGCGAAATCACCGTATGTGCCGGGTGGTATCGCCAACTGGCCCACGTTGCCGTTGAGCGTGAGATGACGCAGCGTCGCGAAATCGCCCGCGCTTTGCCCCGAGGAGTTGATCACGATCGAGCGCGTGCCAGTCGGTAATGGCGGAGCGGATACGGCGGGGATCGTGACGGCGTTGGTGCGGCGCACCACGTGACCGAGACGAACATTGCCGTTTAGCGTGACTTGATAGTTCGTCGGTGTCGTCGCGCCTGTGCCGTCGAGCGTGCCGCCGTAGCTGGGTTTGCCGTTCAGCCGCACCATTGGCGTGCCCGGCACGAAGAGATCGCCGGTGACGACCCCGCCGCCGTTGAGCGTGATGCTCTCGGCCAGCATTTGCTGTACAGAGCCGTCGACCGTCCCGCTATTGATAGCCGGCGCATGCCGGACGAGCGCCGTGCCGGCCGTTTGAGCCGAGGCAAACGAACCTATAAAACAAGCAAACAACACCGCGCAGGCGCGCGCAAACAAGCGACGGGACTTCATAGAAAAAGTTGAAGGACGGACCGACTGAAGGGCTGAAAACTGACGCGTCCTAGACCGTGGACGCGGTCTTGGACGCGGTCTTGGACGCGGCGACAATCGCCAGGCAACTGCGACCCACCACGCTGCAAACTACCGGAAATCCGGTAGCCGCTGGGGTCGTATCGCAGAAAGGCGCGAGCGCGCATCGAATCATCACGCCCTTCAGCAATCGCAAATCCCAGGCACGATCGAGTACGCTGACTACCGGAATTTGGGTAGACAATTTGGCACAGTGCCCGATCCGAACGGCTCCGATGACCTGATTAATGTTCGCGGCCCGACGCCCACCCGGCGCCGCTCGACGTCCACCGAAGGCCGACGGACACTGCGCCTGGCGGCCAACATCCCTTCTCGCGATCTACCGGCTGGTAACCAGCCTGTGCATTCGGGATGCGTTCGCTGTAGCCTCGGAATGGCTGGGACCCTCCTGGGACCTGTCTGGGACCTTCCTGGGACCCTTTGGGATCTTCATTCGCGCAAATCGCGTGCCGATCCGGTGTGCGTTCGTCGCGCACTTTGAACCTGAATCTGAATCAACATCAACGGGACTCCCGCGGCTTTTCAGCTCATCGGAAGTTGGCGCCATGACGGCTGCCTCGCCGGAAAGTTTCCTGCCACGCGTGTGTTCCACGCCCCCTTCTACCCTGCGCGGCGCCCTACCCCAACACGTCGAGATCCGCTCGCGTCGCGCTCTCCAGCCGCGCCATCCCCGCGCGCACGATCGCGTCCGTCGGCCCCTCGATCAGCAACCGCAACTTCGGCTCCGTGCCCGAATAACGCACCAGCACGCGGCCTTGCGCTCCGAGCTCGTTTTCCAGATCCCGAATCGTTGCCGGCAACGTCGCGAGCCCATCGATCGCGATCTTCTCGCGCACTTTCAACGCCCCCGTGAGTTGCGGAAACTTGCGCAACGCCCTGCGCAATTCCGACAACGGCTTCCCCGTCGCAAGCATCACCTCGATCACTTTCAGCGCCGCGACCAGACCGTCGCCCGTCGGCGAGATGTCGGAGCAGATGATATGGCCCGACGACTCGCCGCCGAGCGTCGCGCCTTCCGCCTGCATCCGCTCGATGACATAGCGGTCGCCCACATTCGTCCGCAACACGCGCCCGCCCGCCGCCGCGATCGCTGCATCGACGCCGAGATTACTCTGCACCGTCACGACCAGCGTGCCTTTTGCGAGCCGCCCAAGCGGCAGCGCATGCGTCGCCAGCAGCGTCAACAATTCGTCGCCATCGAGCACGCCACCGTTTTCGTCGCACAACACGCAACGATCACCGTCACCGTCGTGAGCGATCCCGAGCCGCGCGCCACTCGCGCGCACTTTATCCGCGAGCGATTCCGGATGCTCGCTGCCAACACCCGCGTTGATGTTCGTGCCATCCGGCGAATCGCCGATTCCGACCACGCTCGCCCCGAGATCGCGCAACACCACCGCGCTGGTGCCGCAGGTCGCGCCGTTCGCCGTATCGAGGACGATCTTCCATCCGTCGAGCGAGTTCGCCGGCAGCAACGCCTTGGCCGTCGCGATATAGTCGCCCACCGCACCGTTCACGCTGGGCACCGCCACCATCGGCGCGTCGATGGCTGCTGTGAGAAAACTCTCGATCATCAGTTCGTCCGCATCCGTCAGCTTCATGCCGTTCGGCCCGAAAAACTTGATGCCATTGTCTCCCGCCGGATTGTGCGACGCAGTGATCACGACGCCGAGCCGCGCGCCCGTCTTCCGCACCGCGCGCGCCACGGCCGGCGTGGGCAACACCCCGAGCGACAGCGGCTCCGCGCCCGCCGCGCGCAACCCGCGCGCCACCGCCGCCTCGAGCGCGACGCCGGAAGCGCGCGTGTCGCGCCCGATCAACACGCGCCCCACGCCGGACAGCTCGCGCCGTTCCACCGCCAGGTCTTCCGTATCCGCTGGGCGGTCACGCCGCTCCCCTGGCCCGCGCAGCCACGCGACCGCCGCGGCGCCGAGCCGCGCGGCAAATTCCTCGTTCACCACGGGGCCGCCGTAAGCTCCCCGCACGCCATCCGTCCCAAAATATTTTCTGCTCATGAACGATAAAATTCCCGCGTCGCCGCGATTTTCCTCTGCACCGCGCCGCCGAGAAGCAAGTCACGCGCCGGCTCGAGGCCTTCGCGCACGCTCGCGACCTTGCCCACGATCCACAACGCCACCGCTGCGTTGAGCACGATCGTATCGACCAGCCCCGCGGCGCCGCGGCCCGCGAGCAGCGAATCGACGAGCGCGAGATTCGCCGCCACGTCGCCTCCTGTCAGCTCCGCGAAGGGCGCTCGCTTCAACCCGAAGTCTTCCGCGAGCCATTCGCCGTCGACATCGCGTCGTGCGCCGAAGCCCCGCACGCGATTCGCCGTCGCCGTCGTGAGCTCGTCGATGCCGCGCGTCGCATCGATCACGCCGTGCGCCGCCATGCCGGCGCTTGCGCCGAGCGCATCGAGGGCCTCCGCCAGCTTCGGCACCCACGCCGCCGAGAACGAGCCGAGCAGCACGTGCGCCGGCCGGCCCGGATTGATCAGCGGCCCGAGAATGTTGAACACCGTCCGCTGCCCCTTCGCCGCAAGCGCCTTTCGGACCGGCGCGATGTGCTTGAAGGTCGGGTGATACGACGGCGCAAAAAAGAAAACGAACCCCAGCTCGTCGAGCGCGCTGCGGATTTTCGCCGGCGACGCCTCGAGGTTCACGCCGAGTCCCGCCAGCAAATCCGCGCTGCCGCAACGCGACGTAATCCCGCGGTTGCCGTGCTTCATCACGACGACCCCCGCGCTGGCGAGGACCAGCACGACGATGCTCGAGATGTTGAATCCGCCCGCGTGATCGCCCCCGGTGCCCACGATGTCGATCGCGCGCGCGGCCCAGGCTTCGACGCCGGGATTCACCGCCCGCGCGCGAAACGCCACCGCAAATGCCGCGACCTCCGCCGGCGTTTCCCCCTTCTGTGCGAGCGCCGTCAGAAACTCGCCTTTCGCTTCATCCGCCTCGCCTGTCCCCGCGAGCGCGGCTGCCGCCGCCTCGATCTGCGCCGCATTGAGATCGCGGCGGGCGGACAGGTGGGCGGTGAGCTCGGCAAGCAGGGACATCGTTGAGAGTGGGTTTGTAGGAATGGAGATTTCTGGAGCGCGTTCTGCGCCGCCGCCGGGGTCGAGCGCGCCACATTTTAGGATGAATTGCTGGCTCGACTCACTTGCGGCAACGAGAAACACGGCCGGCCGAAATAAATTTGCGCCGTTTTCCCAAAGCTGAAACCAACGCCGCGTGCGCAAACTTTCCCGTGGTCTTTCAGCTCTCCTGCTCGCCTCGCTGGTGTCCATGGCGCTCGCCGAACCCGCCGCCGAACCGCCGCTTCCCGTTGCCGCTCCACTCGCCGAGCTCAGCGTCACCGATGCGATCATCCTCGGCGTGGTCGAGGGCGTGACGGAATACCTGCCCGTCTCCTCGACCGGCCACCTGATCATCGCCTCGCGCGCGCTCCGCCTCGAGTCCGAGCAACCACTCGCCGATGCTGATGGTCAGCCGCTTTGGTACAAGAAGCCCTCGGAGAAAAATCCCGCCGGTGAACCGCTTACCGTCAAGCTCGCGACGGACACCTACCTCGTTGTGATCCAGGTTGGCGCCATCGCCGCCGTCGCATTGCTCTACTGGTCGCAATTCGTGTCCATGTTGCGCGGTCTCTTCGGTCGCGATCCCGCCGGACTACGGTTGTTCTTCTATGTGGTTGTCGCGTTCGTTCCGGCGGCGGGCATTGGGTTTCTGCTCGATGACTGGATCGACACCCATCTCTTTTCGATCGGCGCGGTCATTATCGCGCAAGTCGCTGGAGCGCTCCTGATGTTTTACGCGGAGCACTGGCGCCGGCGCCGCCCGACCACGGCGGCCTCGACCGAGCTCACATTCGGGAAAGCCGCAACCATCGGCTTCTTGCAATGCGGGGCACTGTGGCCCGGCACCAGCCGCTCCATGATGACGATCGTCGGCGGCTACTTCGTCGGGCTCGACCCCCGCCGCGCGGCCGAGTTCAGTTTTCTGCTCGGTTTCGTGACGCTCAGCGCCGCCTCTGTATATAAAGGTTACAAAAGCGGCGCCGCGATGATCCAGGTATTCGGCTGGAGCAATGTGATCGTCGGCGGGGTTGTCGCAGCGATCACCGCCGCGATCTGCGTGCGGTTCCTGGTCCACTGGCTCACCCGGCACGGATTGGCGGTCTTCGCCTGGTATAGACTCGCCGTGGCCGCGGTGCTCGGCGTCGTTTTTTACCTCTGAAAATCCGTGACGATATGACGCTTGACGCGTTCGGACCCCACTCTTTACTCCGACCCTTTCGTTCAAAACCCGCGGGCGTTTTTAGCGACGCACGCACTCTACACACTTACTTCCATGGCCAATCCGAAACGCAAACAGTCCAAACGCCGCAGTGCCAATCGCCGCGCGGCCAACGCCTTCAAGGCACCTGAATTCGCCAAGGATCCGACCGATGGCAGCATGTTCCGCCCGCACCGCGTGAACCCCAAGAACGGCATGTATCGCGGCCGTCAGGTGCTCAACGTCGAGGTCTAAGCCTCGTTCTCCAGTTTCCGCCATCCCAGCGATGGTTACCACGTCCGGCTCCGCGGGGCGCATCGCGGTTGATGCGATGGGCGGCGACTTAGGCCCCGCTGAAGTGGTTGCGGCCATCAAGCTCGTCTTCGGCCGCTCCACTTCGCTCAATCCGATCACGCTCGTCGGCGACGAGGCCGTGCTCGTGCCGCTCCTCGCTCAGGCCGGTCTGCACCGCGGACCGAGGCTGTCCATCCACCACGCCTCTGAGGTCGTGACGATGGACGACAAGCCGCTCAACGCGTTGAAGCGGAAGAAGGATTCTTCGATGGTTCGCGCCATCGAGCTGGTGAAGAGTGGCGACGCCGGCGTCGTGGTGAGCTGCGGTAATACCGGCGCCCTCATGGCCGGCGGCACGCTCAAACTCCGCACGATGGAAGGCGTAGCGCGTCCCGCGCTCGCCGCAATCTGTCCCCGCGAAGGTGGTCATTTCGTATTGATCGACGCCGGCGCGAACCCGGAGGCGAAGCCGGAGCATCTCGTGCACAACGCCATTCTGGGCAGCCATTACTGTCGCGTCATGCTCGGTGCGAAAAAACCGCGCATCGGCCTCATGACGATCGGCACCGAAGAAGGCAAAGGCAACGCGCTCATCACCGAGACCAACGAGCAGCTCAGGCGCGTCGGCGACCTGATCAACTACGCCGGCCCGATCGAAGGCTTCCATGTGTTTGCCGAGCACGTCGACGTCGTCGTATGCGACGGCTTCGTCGGCAACATCATGCTCAAGAGCTGGGAGTCGCTCGTGAAGTTTTTTTCCAGCATGCTGAAGGAGGAATTGCAGGCCAACCCGATGCGGGCCACCGGCGCGCTGCTCTCGAAGGGCGCCTTCAATGCCCTCAAGGAACGCATCAACCCCGAACGCTACGGCGGTGCGCCGCTGCTCGGGCTGAACGGCCACATTCTCAAAGCCCACGGCTCCTCCAACCGCCGCTCCATCAAGAGTGCCATTTTCGCGGCCAACGAAATCGTCAAGGCGGACATGAACCAGCACATCGTGGCCGATATCGCGCGCGCCAACGAACTGCTCGGGCAACCGGCATTCTCGTAAACATCATGGTCCGTGTCTCGCGATCGACGACGGTCCGCCGGTTCCGCCGCGTCGCCGCCCGTCGGTCTCCTCCGCGCGCTTCACGTTTTCACCTTCTTAAATTTTGATGCCCACCCGCTCCACCGTCATCCTCGGCACCGGATCCTATGCACCCGAGCGCATCCTGACGAATGAAGATCTGGCCCATTCGGTCGAAACCTCCGACGAGTGGATCCGCACTCGCACCGGCATTCGCGAGCGCCGCATCGCCGCACCCGATGAGGCTTCGTCGGACATGGGCGTCAAAGCCGCCCAACGCGCGCTCGACGATGCGGGCCTGACCGCCGCGGACATCGACCTCCTGATCGTCGCCACCGTCACGCCCGACATGCCGATGCCGGCCTGTGCGTGCTTCATCCAATACAAGCTTGGCATTCCTTCGAACGCCGCGTGCTTCGATCTCAACGCCGCGTGCTCCGGCTTCGTCTACGCCCTGGACACCGCTTGCGCGATGCTCGAGTCCGGCCGTTACAAGAAAGCCCTCGTCATCGGCGTCGAAAAACTCTCCGCCATCGTCGATTGGCAGGATCGCACGACCTGCGTGCTGTTCGGCGACGGCGCCGGGGCGACCGTCATCGGCATCAGCGACGGACCCGAGAAACGCGGCCTCCTCGGCACGTGCCTCCGCAGCTTTGGCGAAGGCGCCGAGCTGCTCTGCATCCCACGCGGAGGCAGCCGCGCGCCTTCGACCGCCGAATCGATCGCGACTCGCGGGCACTGCCTCCAGATGAAGGGCAAGGAAGTCTTCAAACTCGCCGTCCGCGGCATGGACGAGGCCGCCCGTGATATTTTGGAACAACACCAAATCCACGCTGATCAGATTTCCCTCGTTATCCCGCACCAGGCGAATCTCCGGATCATTGAATCCATCTCCCAATATCTCGAGCTCCCGATGGAACGTTTCTTCGTGAACCTCGACCGTTACGGCAATACGTCCGCCGCCTCCATTCCGATCGCCCTCGACGAAGCCCGTCGCGCAGGCCGCATTCAGCCCGGAGATCTCACGTTGCTCGTCGCATTTGGGGCGGGCTTGACCTACGGAAGTGCGTTGATTCGCTGGTGAGCCCTTCGGGAGTGAAAGTGAAGGTGAGAGTGAAAGTGGATAACACCCTCCCTGGCACATCGCTTTCGTCGCTCTTCTACGCCCTTTCACCTTCACCTTCACTTTCACTGTCACTCCCTTCGATGCGTTTCCATCCCGCCCGCGCATTTGCCGCACTCAGTTTTCTGTTCGCTGTTCTCTGTCTTCTGACGACAGCAGCGCGAGCGGACCTCGTATGGACCAAGCAGACTGGCTGGCGCGTCGAAGGTGGCGCGCTCTCCGGACTTGCCGGCGTCGAGGGGCGCAATGCCCTCGATCAGATGAACAAGGCTCGCGCCGATGAAGAAGACGGCAGCGCTCGCTCCGCCATCCGCGCCTACACCCGCATCGCAAAACGCTATCCCAACTCGATCTACGCCCCCGAGGCCCTCTACCGCTCCGCGCGGCTTCGCCTCTCGCGGAAAGACTACGCCAAGGCCTTCGAGGATTTCCAGCAAGTGCTCGGTCGCTATCCGAACACCCCGCGCTTCAACGAAATCATCGGCGAGCAATACCGCATCGCCAGCGCCATGCTCGACGGCGCCCGCGGCCGAATGCTCTTCGGCCTGCTCCCCGGCTTCACCCAGCGCGACAAGGCGATCGAGTTCTTCGAGACGATCCTGGTCAACGCCCCCTACAGTGACTACGCCCCGCTCTCGTTGATGAACATCGCGCGCGGCCACCAGCGGCTCGGCAATATCGAGCACGCGATCGATGCGCTCGACCGCATGATCAACAGCTACTCGCAAAGCCTCCTGGCGCCCGATGCCTACCTGAAGCTCGCGCAGACTCACGCTTCGCTCGTCGACGGCCCCTACTACGATCAAGGCTCCACGCAGGAATCGATCACCTACTTCACCGACTTCATGCTGCTCTTCCCGAGCGACACCAATATCGCGGCCGCCGAAAAAGGCCTCGACGGCATGAAGACGATGCTCGCCGAGAGCAAAATGAAGATCGCGGACTTCTATTTCTACAAACGCTCGAACATCAAAGCCGCGCGCGTCTTCTACAACGAAGCGATCACCGCCTATCCCGAGTCCGCCATTGCAGCGCGCGCCAAGTCCCGCCTCACCGAAGTCGAAGCCCGCGCCGCGAAAATGCAGCCCGAGGCTGACGCACCGGCCACGACCACCGGCGAGCAACCCAAGAAGAAGAAACGTTTCTTCTTCTTCTGAGCCCCACGTAGCGCGGGCGCCCCGCCTGCATCCTCAAGTGCGTCTCCTTTACCTCGCGCTCGTCCTCGCACTCGGCCTGGCCACCGGTTGTGCACACTATCAGCTCGGCACCGGCAGCGCGCCGACGTTTCGCACCCTCTACGTCGAACCGGTCGCGAACAAGACTCTGATCCCGCAGGCGCAACCGCTGCTCTCGACCCACCTCCGCGAGACCTTTGCCCGTGACGGCCGCGTTGCCCTCGCAAACTCCGCCACCGGCGCCGACGCCACGCTCACGGTCGTCCTCGACGACCACCATCGCGAAGTGGCCGCCAGCCGCGAAGACGACACCGGACTCGCCCGCAAATTCAACATCACGCTCGGCGCGACGTGCACACTCCGCGACAACCGCAGCGGCAAACTCATCTTCGAACGCCGGCAGATTTCAGCCGTGCGCGAAGTCTTCACCGACAGCGGCCAGCTCCAGGCCGAGTACCAGACGCTCCCCCTGCTCGCCGAAGCGCTGGCGACGAAGGTCGCCCACGCGGCTCTCGACGTTTGGTGATTCGCCGGCGGATCGGGCCCGCGCCTGGGACCGCGGCCGCCCCCGGCCGCACTCCGCCTCAGCGCGCTCGCGAAAAACTCCGCGATTGAGCTTTTTCACGCACGCGCTCCGATGGCGGCATTAACGTCATGCCTTCGTCGCACGCTCCCGTCCTCGCTCCCTCGATTCTTGCCGGCGATCACGCCAACCTCGCCGCCAGCGCGCGACGCGCCGCCGACCTCGGGCTCTTGTGGCTCCACCTCGATATCATGGACGGGCATTTCGTGCCCAACC
>JAKFEQ010000014.1:0-3492 GCA_036675625.1 Opitutaceae bacterium
GGAGGTTTACCTGCGCGCGATCGACACGGCGTTGAAGCGTGGCGGCGGCGTGGTGTTTCTCGTGCCGGAAGTCGCGCTCACGCCGCAGACGGTCGCGCGGTTGCGCTCGCGGCTGGAGGCGATCGCGCTCGCGACCAGCGCGGGGCAGTCGACGGGCCAGCGCTGCGTCGTGTGGCACAGTCACCTGAGCGAGGGCGAGCGGCTCGATGGCTGGCTGGCGCTCGCGACCGGCGAGGCGCGCGTGGTGGTCGGCGCGCGCTCGGCAATCTTTGCGCCGGTGCAAAACCTACGGCTCATCGTCGTCGATGAGGAACACGAGCCGGCTTACAAACAGGACGAGACGCCGCGTTATCACGGTCGCGACGTGGCCGTGATGCGCGCGAAGCTGGCGGGTGCGGTGTGCCTCCTCGGTTCGGCGACGCCCTCGCTCGAGAGCTTCACGAATGTGGAAGCGGGGAAATATCGGCTGCTCCAGCTCACGCAGCGGGTCGATGCGCGGAAGCTCCCGTTCATCGACGTGGTGGACATGCGCATCGAGGCGATGAAGCAGCGCACGCTGCCAGCGCTCTCCGGCCGGCTGGTGCGTGCGATGCAGGACCGTTTCGAGAAACGCGAGCAGACGATCCTGTTCATCAACCGCCGCGGCTACTCGTCGTCGATGCTGTGCACGAAATGCGGGCACGTGGAGGAGTGTGCGCATTGCAGCATCACGATGACGTACCATCGCGCGGACGAGATGCTGCGGTGTCACTTGTGCGGCGCGCAACACGAGGCGCCGTCGCGCTGCCCGAAGTGCCGCGAGCCCGGCATCCGCTGGCGCGGGCTCGGCACGCAGCGCGTCGAGGAGGCCGTCAAACGCGTGCTCCCGCGCGCGCGCATCGAGAGAATGGATACGGACACGATGTCGAAGAAGAACCGGTTTCGCGAAGTGCTCGCGCAGTTTCGTGCCGGGAAGATCGATGTGCTCGTGGGCACGCAGATGATCGGCAAGGGGCTGGATTTTCCGAACGTGACGCTGGTCGGGCTGATCGACGCGGACATCTCGATGCACATTCCGGATTTTCGGGCGAACGAGCGGACGTTTCAGTTGCTCGTGCAGGTGGCGGGACGCGCCGGCCGCGGAGATCGCGCGGGCGAGGTGGTCGTGCAGACGTTCACGCCCCAGGCGGAGCCGATCCAGTTTTCGCGGCAGGCGGACTTCGCGGGATTCGCGGCGTCGGAGCTCAAGATCCGGAAGGACTTCAGCTATCCGCCGTATCGTCACTTGATCCATCATCTGTTTCGCGGGCCGAATCCTGAGAAGCTGAAGTTCTTCGCGGAGCAATGGGCGAAACTGGTGGAGAAGACGTTCGGCGATCGCGTCGAGCTGCGCGGGCCTTCGGCTTCGCCGATCGAAAAGATCAAGGACCAGTATCGGTGGCAGCTGTGGTATTTCACCAACGCGGTGACGAAGGTCGTGCCGGTGCTTGTGCAATTGCGGAGCGAGTTCGCGTGGCCGGACGACATCACGCAGGTGCTCGATGTGGATCCGGTGAACCTGGCGTGAACGCCGGCCGGAGAGTCGAGACTACAGACTAGAGACCAGAGACCAGAGGCAAAAGACCCAAGTCACAGGCGAATCTCAATCGGTCCGCAGGGCTTCGACGGGGCTGAGGAGCGAGGCGCGGATTGCGGGATAGAGGCCAGCGAGTATGCCGACGGCGCCGCTGGAGATGATTCCGATGGCCAGCGCGACCGGTGAGAGCTCCGGGCGGTTTGTCTCCACGACCACTTTTTCCAGGAGCTTGATCAGGCCGATGCTGGCAACCACGCCGAGAAGTCCGCCGGTGATGGCGAGGGTCAGCGATTCCGCGAGAATCTGGACGAAGATATCGATGCGCTTCGCCCCCAGCGCGCGGCGCACGCCGATCTCGCGGATGCGTTCGCTGATCGAGGCGAGCATGACGTTCATGATGCCGACGCCGCCCACGATGAGTCCGATCAGCGCGACTCCACCGAGTGAATACATGTAGCTGTCGCGCTGTTTCTCGAAGCTTTGGAGCAGATCCTCGCGGGTCTCGAGCCGCACATCCTGGATGCCGCGATGCGTGTGCGTGAGGACATTCAGGATCTGGTCCTGCGCCTGCGCCATGTCGGCGACGTCGGCGAGCTGGACGTTCAACGTGTCCACGCGTTCGTCGATGCGGTAGAGCGTTTGGGCCGTCGTGAGGGGGATGAACACGGCCGAGTTCTTCGAGCTCACGCGGCCGCCGCCGCCGCCGAGCCGGTAGTCTTTCAACACGCCTACGACGGTGAAGGGTTGCGCGTTGATCGTGATCACGCGGCCGAGCGGGTCGATGCCGCGCGGGAAAAGCGAATCGGCGATCGAGGCGCCGAGCACCACGACCTGCGTCTGGAATTCGAGGTCGAGATCGCCGATCAGCCGCCCTTGCGCGACGTCGAAGCGATCCATGATGAACGTCTCGGGCAGCACGCCGCGAACGCCGAGGCTCATGGCGCGGCCTTGGAAGTACAAACGCGCGCCGCCGGGGATGGTGACCTCGGCCGTCACGCGTTGCGCGAGCGGGACGGCGGTGCGGATGGCGTCGACGTCATTGAGCGTACGGCCGGGGGACAGCGGTGCCTTCTCGCGCTGATATTCGGGCGCGCGGGTCGTGTGCACGCTGATGCGCTCGATGCCACCGGTTTCGTAGATCATCGTTTCCCAGCCGCGGAGCAGGCCTTTGACGACCCCGAGCATGCCAACGAGCGCGGCGGCGCCGAGCACGATGCCGAACAGCGTGAGGAAAGACCGCAGCTTGTGCGCGAGGACCTCGCGGCACCCGCTCGCCACTCCCATGTAGAGCAGACGCATGGCGGCCTCAGGAACCGCGGATCGGCTTGGCGCTGGGGCCGGTCTCGGGCTGGGCGGTTCCGGCCGGGACCTGGGCCGTTGGCTCGCCCTTGCGTGGCTTGCCTGCGCGCATTTTCGGAGGCGGAGAGGCGGTCACGATCGGCAGCTCGCCCTCATACTCGAGCGGACGCGTGCGGGCCATATCGTCGCCGAGTGCGAGTCCGGAGAGAATTTGCACGTAGCGTGTGTCCGCGATGCCGATCTCGACGCCGCGCGCGGCGAATTTCTCGCCCTGGCGAAGGAAAACATAGCGCGCGCCTTCGGCGGTGGAGAAGACGGCATTCAACGGCACCGCGAGCGTCTCCTCGACGCGGGCGAGGGTGAACATAACCGTGGCCGACATCCCGGGGCGGAGGCGTTCGTCGGCCTCGTCGAGGATGACGTCGACGGGGAAGACGCGCGTGCGGTCGACGTTGCTTTCGAGCGCACTGGTTGCGATGCGTTTGATCGTCCCTGCCATGAGGACGCTGCGCATCGAGTCGACGCGCACGCGGGCGACATCGCCGACCTTGAGGCGCGCGACGTCGATCTCGTTGATGTTGGTGCGGACCATCAATGACGAGAGGTCGGCGACTTCGCCGAGGAGCGTGCCGCCGTTT
>JAKFEQ010000072.1:0-21359 GCA_036675625.1 Opitutaceae bacterium
GTGCCCCGCGGCCCGCGCGCGGCCGGTCGCGCGGTGAGCTGGCGCCGGCGATCGCGGCGATCTGGCAGGATGTGCTCGGCGTCGAGTCAGTCGGCTACGATGAAACGTTTTTCGAGCTCGGCGGGCACTCGCTACTCGTGGTGCAGGTGCAGGCGCGACTGCAGGAGCTGATCGGGCGGCCGATTCCCGTGGTGGAGCTGTTCAACTTCGCGACGGTGCGAGCGCTGGCGGGACACTTTGCGGCGGAGTTTGACGGCTTGCCGGCGAGCGCAGCCGCGGCTGCGGTGCGGACGCCCGGGGCCGACGGCTCGCGCGACATCGCGATCATCGGGATCGGGCTGCGTTTCCCCGGCGCATCGTCGCCGGCGGAGTTCTGGCAAGTGCTCGCCGAAGGAAGGGAAACGATTCGCTTTTTCACGGCGGAAGATGCGCTCGCGGCGGGCGTCGATCCGGCGCTGGTGCGCGATCCGAACCACGTGAAGGCGGCGCCGATGCTCGACGCGCCGGAGGCGTTCGACGCGGAGTTCTTTCGCTATACGGCGCGCGAGGCGCGGATGATCGATCCGCAGCAGCGCGTGTTTCTCGAAGTGTGCTGGGAGGCGTTCGAGGATGCCGGCTACGATCCGTTGAGTTTTCCGGGGAAAGTCGGCCTGTTTGCCGCGGCCGGGATGAACACGTATCTCGCGAACAACCTGCTGGCGAACGAGACGTTCCTGCGGGAGGAAAACGGCGGGAGGATGTTGACCGTCGATTCGATGAACGGGTTCAACATCATGATCACCAATGACAAGGACTACCTGCCGACGCGGGTGTCCTATAAGTTGAATCTCCGCGGCCCGAGCATCAACGTGCAGACCGCGTGTTCGAGCACGCTCCTGACACTGCACGAGGCGTGCAACGCGATCCTGATGGGCGATTGCGAGATGGCGCTGGCGGGCGGCGTATCCATAAAGCTCCCACAGCACGCGGGGCATGTCTACAGCGCGGGGATGCTGAACTCGCCGGACGGACATTGCCGCGCGTACGACGCGAAGGCGGAGGGCACGATCTTTGGCAACGGCGCGGGCGTGGTGCTGATCAAGCCGCTGGCGGCGGCGCTGGCGGACGGCGACCGGATTTACGCGGTGGTGAAGGCGACCGCGACCAACAACGACGGCGCGGGCAAGGTGGGTTTCACGGCGCCGAGCGCGACGGGCGAAGAGGAAGTGTGCGCGCACGCGCTGGCCCGGGCGGGCGTGAGCGCGGATTCGGTGACGTTCATGGAAGGCCATGGCACGGGCACGCCGCTCGGCGATCCGATCGAGGTGAACGCGCTGGCGTCGGCCTTTCGCCGGCACACCGGACGCACGGGCTTCTGCGCGCTCGGTTCCGTGAAGACGAATGTCGGCCACCTGCAAATCGCGTCGGGGATCGCAGGGCTGATCAAGACGACGCTGGCGCTGCATCATCGCGCGATCCCGGCGACGCTGCATTTCGAGCAGCCGAATCCGCGGATCGATTTTGCGACGACGCCCTTTTTTGTGAATCGCGAGACGCTGCCGTGGGAATCCGCGGGCGGACCGCGCCGCGCGGGCGTCAACTCGCTCGGCATCGGCGGCACGAATGTGCACGCGATCCTCGAGGAAGCGCCCGCGGCGGCGGTGGCGGACGCATCGCCAAAATTGCAGCCAGGCGGCAGATGCTTGTTGCCCCTTTCGACGCGGCATCCGGACGCGCTGCGACAGCTGGCGGGGCGGTATGCGGATTTTCTGGATACGGCGGCGACGACGGTGTCGCTGGACGACATCGCTTACACGGCACAGGTGGGACGGGCGACGCTGCCTGTGCGGGCGGCGTTCGCGGGCGGCACGCGCGAAGAGCTGGGGTGTGCGTTGCGGGCGTTTGCGGCGGGGGCGGGCGAGATTCCGGCGGCGATCAATTTCGATCAGCACGGGCCAGGGTTCGCGTTTGCCGGTGAAGGCGAGGAGGCGGCGATGGGCCGAGCGCTCTATGCGGACGAGCCGGTGTTTCGCGCGGCGCTGGATCGCTGTGCGATGATTCTGGATACGGAGTTGGAGGTGCCGTTCCTGCGCGTGCTCTGGGACGACGCGACGCCGGCGGGCGTGCGGCGGCCGATCGAGGCGCCGGAGTTTGCGCGGTCGGCATTGTTCGCGTTTCAGCATGCGCTGGCGGAGCTGCTCGGGTCGTATGGCATCGAGCCGGCGTGTCTCGTTGGGTTGGGCGCAGGCGAATATGCGGCGGCGTGTCGCGCGGGGGTGTTTTCGCTGGAAGACGGGTTGCGGTTGGCAGCGGCGCGCGGGCGGCTGGACGCGGCGTTCTCGCGCGAGGCGGCGTTGGGAGCTTTCCGTGCGGTGGCCGAGAGCGTTTCCTATGCGAGCCCGGATCGGAAACTGTTTTCTGGATTCATGGGCTCGTGGGTGGACGGGGAGATCGCGGAGGCTGGCTATTGGGTGCGCCACGCGCAGGCGGAGGCTGCGATCCCGGGTGAAACGCTGGCGGCGTGGCTGACGGCCGATAACCGGATGTGGGTCGAGGTGGGACCGCGGGCGATGTTGCGTGAATTGGTGCGAGCGAAGGCGGGCGCCGAGGCGGCGGCGCGGTTGCTGGCGGGCGATTTTCCGGAAGTGGTGGGGACGCTGTTTACTCTTGGTTATCCGGTGCAGTGGAGCGCCGGTCGCAAGGCGCGGCCGGGCCGGCGCGTCGCGTTGCCGACGTATCCGTGGCAGCATCACGCTTACTGGATCGAAGGCACGGACCTGCGGCGTCCGGCGCCAGCGCGGGCGGTAACGGCGGTGGCTGCGGAGGCGGGAGCGGATCCGCTGCTGGGCCGTCGCTGGCAGTCGCCGCGGGTGCGCGAGATTGTTTACGAGACGCGGTTCGATCTGGCGGCGATTCCGTATCTGGCGGAACACCGGGTGCACGATCGCGTCGTGACGCCGGGCGCGCTTTATCTCGCGCAGGTTGCGCGGCAGGCGACGGATTTGCTGCGGGGGGCGCGAGGTGCCTCGGGAGATGTCGTGGCGGCGTTGAGCGATGTCGTGTTCGTGCGCGCGATGGTGATTTCGCCGGAGAGCGCCCGAACGGTGCAGACGGTTTTCACGCCGGACGAGGCGGCGGACGGAAGCGCGTTTCGTTTCGAGGTGCTGAGCTGGGATGAAAACGAGCCGGAGGTTGTCGCGGTCCATGTGACGGGAGTAGCGCGGGCGTCCGGACGGCATTTGGCGGATGGCAGGCAGGATGTCCGCGCGACGGAAGTGACGGATCTCGCGAGGCTCCGCTCGGGGATGAAAGGCGTGCGCGATGTCGCGGCTCACTATGCAGTGATGGACGCGATGGCGGTGCGGCTCGGGCCGAGCTTCCGCTGGATCAGCGAGATTCGCGCGGGAGACGGCGTGGCGTTGCTGCGACTCGAGGCGCCGCGCGGGATCGAGGCGGGGCGCGAGTGGCATCCGGGGCTCGTCGATTCGTTTTTGCAGGCGACGGTGCCGGCGGCGGGCCTGGATGGCGTGCGCACGCGGATTCCTTTCAGCGTCGAACGGGTGGTTTTTCACGCGGCGCCGGCGGGTGAGGTGTTGTTCGCGCACGCGGAGCGGCGGAGCGATGCGCGCGATGCGGACACGATTCGCGCGGACGTGCGGCTTTACGATGCGGAGGGCGCGTTGCTGGTGGAGGCGCTCGGGTTCGAGCTGCGTGGCTTGCAGCCGGCCGATCTGCAGGCAACGGGCGCGGCGCTGGGTGAGCCGGAATGTTTCGATGTCGCGTGGGAGCGGCTCGAAGCGCCGTCGGACGCGGAGGTCGCGGAGCAACCCGGAGCGTGGCTCGTGCTGTCGGATGGCGGCGCGATCGCGGAAAATCTATCAGCGGCGTTGCAGGCGGCGGGTGCGACGGTGGTGTCGGTTTTGCCGCACCAGACCAGCCTGGCGGAGGATCTCTTGCGCACGCGGGCGTGGTGCGGAGTCGTCTACGCGTGGAGCACGCAAGTCGAGACGCCAGCCGAGATCGGGTGGAAAAACCTGCTCGCGTGCGTGCGTGCGGCGGCGGGCGGTGCGGCGCCGGAAACGCCACCGCGCTGGATCTTCCTCACGGAAGTGGTGCGCGGTGCGGCCGCACAGGCGCCGCTGGGTGGGTTCGCGGCGGGGCTCGCGCACGAGTTTCCCGAGTGGCGGCCGTTGCACGTGGAATTGGAAACGGACGCGGCGACGAACATGGAGAGCCTGGTTCCCTGGCTGCTCGATGGTGCATCGACGGAGAGCCGGATCGCGTTGCGTGCGGATGAAATTCGCGGTGCCCGATTGGTGACGAAGAGCGTAGTGGAACGCCCGATACGCGTCCGGGCAGAGGCGACCTACCTGATTACCGGTGGCGCGGGCGCGCTCGGGCTGGCGGTCGCGGACTGGCTGGTCGCGAAGGGCGCACGGTCCCTGCTGCTGGCTGGGCGGCGGGCGGCCAATGCGGAGCTGAACGCGAGGATTGCGGCGTGGACGTCGCGCGGGGTGCGGGTCGACTATGCACGTGCCGATGTGAGCGACGGCGCGGCGGTGCGCGCGCTCGTGGCGCAAGCGGAGGCGATGGCGCCGCTGCGCGGTGTGTTTCATGCGGCGGGCAGCGTGCGCGACGGCCTGCTGCGGCACGCCGAGCCGGAGGCGTTTGCCAGTGTATTTGGTGCCAAGATGGGCGGCGCGTGGGAGCTTCATCGCGCGACGCGGGAGCGGCCGCTCGATTGTTTCGTGCTGTTTTCCTCGATCGCGTCGCTGCTGGGTTCGCCGGCGCAGGCGAACTATGCGGCGGCGAACGCGTTTCTCGACGGCCTGGCCGTGCAACGACAGCGCGAGGGTTTGCCGGCCCTGAGCATTCAGTGGGGGCCGTGGGACCAGATCGGGATGAGCGCGCGGCTCGAAGAACGCGATCGGCGGCGGCTGCAGGAACGCGGGCTCGGGTTGATGGCGCCGGCGGCCGCGCTGCAGGCGATGGACCGGCTGCTCGGCTGCGGCGCGCAGGGCTGCGTCGGGGTGTTTGCGTGGGAGAGGGAGCGTTACCGGCGATCGCTGGGCCGGGAAGTGCCGGCGTTTTACCGGCGGATTTTCAAATCGGAGCTGCGTCCCACTCCGCTGCCGGCCGACGACGCGAAGCGCGGGCTCGCGACCTTGTCGCTCGCGGCGCGGACCGAGGCGATCGAGCGGCTGATTCGCGAGGCTGTTGCGAGTATCCTTGGTTTGGATTCATATCAGCACGTCGAGCGCGGCCGGGGTTTGTTCGATCTCGGCATCGATTCGCTGACCTCGGTGGACCTGAAGAACCGGCTCGAGAAAACGTTTGGGCAGACGCTGCGCACGACGATCGCGTTCGATTATCCGACGGCGGCGGCGATGGCGGCGCACCTCGCGACGACGCTCTTCCCAGAAACGCCGGCTGTGGCGGCGGTCGCGACAGCGCTCGAAACGGACGCGCTCGACGAGCTTTCGGCGGCGGAGCTCGAGGATTTGCTGGAGCAGGAGCTGAAAGGCTGACGCATGGAAAACGAAGCTATGACATATACGAAGGTGGGAGTCGTGGGCGCGGGCGTCATGGGCGCCGGTGTGGCGCAGAATCTCGCGCAGAAAGGCATCCGGACCGTGCTGGTCGATGTCTCGGACGCGGCGCTGGCGAAGGCGCGCGAGGGGATTTTCAACGCGGTGCGTTTCGCGGCGATGATGCAGCGCGGCGCGGCTGTGGCGGACCCGGAGGAGACCGTGGGGCGCATCGAGTTTACGACCGATTATGAACGGCTCGGCGACGTGGAGTTCGTGGTGGAGAACGTGGTCGAGAAGTGGGCGGTGAAAAGCGAAGTGTATCCGAAACTGGATACGATCTGCCCGCCGGCGTGCATCTTTGCCGCGAACACGTCGGCGATTTCGATCACGAAGATCGCGGGCGCGACGCAGCGGCCGGACCGCGTGCTCGGGATGCACTTCATGAACCCGGTGCCGATGAAGAACACCGTGGAGGTGATTCGCGGACATCACACGAGCGAGGAAACGCTCGCGCGCGGGAAGGCGTTTCTCGCGCAGATGGGCAAGGAGGGAATCGTGGTGAACGACATGCCGGGCTTCGTCTCGAACCGCGTGCTGATGCTGACGGTGAACGAGGCGGTGTTTCTCGTGCAGGACCAGGTCGCGGCGGCGGCGGATGTGGACAAGATATTCCGGCAATGCTTCGGCCACAAGATGGGACCGCTCGAGACCGGCGATCTCATCGGGTTGGACACGATCCTATACTCGCTCGACGAGCTGCATGCGGCGTATCGCGACCCGAAGTTCCGGCCGTGTCCGCTGCTGCAGAAGATGGTCGACGCCGGGCTGCATGGCCGCAAATCCGGCGAGGGGTTCTACAAATATCCGGTGTGAGCTGCGCCCCCCTGTCCACCTACGCCCACCGATCACCTGCACTCACTTTTATGGGAAACGAAGACGCCAAGACCCGCATCCGCGGCTTTCTGGAGCAGTTCATCCAGGACGATACGTTCGCCGACGAGGACGATATTTTTGCGCTCGGGCTCGTGAACTCGCTGATGGCGATGCAACTCGTGCTCTTTCTGGAGAAGGAGTTCGCGATGAAGTTCAGCAACCAGGATCTCGACCTGAAGAATTTCCGGTCGATCGCCGCGATGACGTTGCTGCTCGAGCAGCGCGGCGCGGTTGTTTCCGCCTGACGTGACTGCGCTGCGGGAACACCTCGAGCGGGACGTCATCCCGCAGGCGGATGCGTGGGACCATGCGCAGCGGATTCCGCGCGAGGCGGTGCACGCGCTGGCCGGGCACGGCTTGTTCGGCGCCGTGATCGAGCAGGCGAACGGCGGCAGTGCGTTCGCGCCGCTGGCGTGGGGCGAAGCGCTCGAAGCAATCGGCGAGGCGAGCATGTCGCTGCTCAGCGTGCTGACGGTGCACACGATGTGTGCGCACGCGATCGAGCGTTGGGGCGAAGCGGAACAGAAGGCCGCCTGGCTGCCGGCGCTCGCGTCGGGCGCGAAGCTCGGGGCGTTTGCATTGACCGAGCCGGCGACCGGCAGCGATGCGAGGAATGTGGAGACGCAGCTCGAGGACGGCGGCGATCATTGGCGCGTGACGGGACGGAAGCGTTGGATTTCGGCCGCGCAGATCGCGGATGTGTTTCTCGTGTTTGGAAAAACGGCGGCGGGGCCGACGGCAATCCTGGTGCCGCGCGAGTCCGCGGGGCTGTCGATCATGCCGATCGACGGCATGCTCGGATTCCGCGCGGCGCAGCTTGGCGAGCTCGTCTTCGACAACGTGGCGGTGCCGAAGAATCTGACGATCGGGCGCGAAGGGATGGGATTTTCGCACGTCGCGAATCTGGCGCTCGACGCGGGCCGGTTTTGCATCGCGTGCGGTTGCACGGGACTGATCCGCGCGTGTGTGCGCGAGAGTGTCGATTATGCGCGGGCGCGGCATCAATTCGGCGTGGCGCTGCGCGCGCACCAGATGATCCAGACGATGCTCGCGGAGATGACGACGGCGCATAAGGCGGCGCGGGCGTTGTGGCGGCACGCGGCGACGCTGCGCGCGGACAGCGATCCGGCCTCGATCACGGAGACGACGATCGCGAAATATTTCGCGTCGACCGCGGCGTCGCGCGCGGCGAATGACGCGGTGCAGATCCACGGCGCCAACGGCTGCGGGCCCGATTATCCGGTGCAGCGTTTCTTCCGCGACGCGCGGATCGGCGAGATCATCGAAGGCAGCAACCAGATGCAGCAAATCCTCATCGCGCACGAGGCGTGCCGGGAATATGCCGCGCGCCCACGGAAAGCGACTTCATGACGCGTCCGAAAATCAAATGCCTGGTGTGGGATCTCGATCACACCGTCTGGAACGGCGTGTTGCTGGAAGGCGATGCGCTCACGGTACGGCCGGGCGTGCGCGAGGCGATGGAAACGCTCGACCAGCGCGGCATCCTGCAATCGATCGCGAGCAAGAACGAGCACGGTGCGGCGTGGGCGCAGCTGGAGCGGTTCGGATTAGCGCATTATTTCCTGCATCCGCAGATCAGCTGGGAGCCGAAGTCGGCGTCGCTGCGCCGGATCGCGGAGCGGTTGAACATCGGCATCGATACCTTTGCGTTTGTCGACGACCAGGTGTTCGAGCGCGACGAGGTGGCCTTCTCGATCCCGGAGGTGCGCACCTATGATGCGGCGGACGTGACGACGCTGGTGGGCCAGCCGGACTTCACGCCGGTGAGCGTGACGGAGGATGCGCGGCGGCGGCGCGAGATGTATCAGGCGGACATCGTGCGGCAGGAGGAGGAGAGCGCGTTCAAGGGCACGAATGATGCATTCCTCTCGACGCTCGCGATGACGTTGTCGGTGGCGCCGGCGGGAGCGGCGGACTTGCAGCGCGTGGAGGAACTCGTCGCGCGCACCAATCAGCTGAATACGACGGGCAAGGTGTATTCGTTTGCGGAGCTCGAGGCGTTGCGGGTCTCGCCGGAGCATCGGCTGGTCGTGGCGGAGTTGACGGACAAGCATGGCAGCTACGGAAAAATCGGCGTCGTGCTGCTGCACTGCGCGGACACGACGTGGACGATCAAGCTGCTGTTGATGTCGTGTCGCGTGATGAGCCGCGGCGTGGGCGGCGCGTTGATCACGCTGCTGCGGCGCGAAGCGCGCACGGCGGGCGTGCGGCTGCTGGCGGATTTTCGGGCGACGGAGCGAAATCGTATGATGTATATCACCTACAAATTTGCCGGCTTCTCCGAGGTGAACGAGGCGGATGGGCTGGCGCTGCTCGAAGCGGATCTCGAGCGGATTCCGGAGCTGCCCTCATATCTGGAGATCACGTCGACACTGGGAGGATTGCTCCATGCGTGAGGATTCGAAGGATCTGCTGGCGAAAGCGCTGACGGAGATTCGGCGGCTGAAGACGGAGAATGCGGCGCTGAAAAACCAGCCGGGCGCGGGCGAACCGATCGCGGTCGTGGGCCTGGCGTGCCGGTTTCCCGGCGAGTGCGGGGATCCGGAAGCGTATTGGAATTTTCTCGCGGCGGGGCGGTCGGCGATTCGGCCGACCCCGACGGATCGCGCGGAGGGGACGACGGGAACCTTCGGCTCGTATCTCGACGACATGGATTTGTTCGACGCGGCGTTCTTCGGCATCTCGCCGAAGGAGGCGCAGAGCCTGGATCCGCAACAGCGACTGCTGCTGGAGCTGGCGTGGCAGGCGTTCGAATCGAGTAACATTCCCGTGGATACACTGGCGGGGCGCGAGGTCGGCGTGTTCGTCGGGATGAGCGGGATCGACTACGCGCTGAAGCTGTTTGCGCCGGCGAACCGGGCACGGATCGATCCGTATTTCGGCACGGGCTCGACGCTGAGTCCGGCGGCGGGGCGGCTGTCGTATTTTCTGAAAGTGACCGGACCATCGATGGTCGTGGACACGGCGTGTTCGTCGGCGCTGGTGGCGATCCATCTCGCGGCGGAGAGCCTGCGGCGCGGCGAGTGCGAGGCGGCGCTCGCGGCGGGAGTGAACCGGATCCTCGGTGCAGATATCACCTTGAATTTCGCGCAGTCGGGGCTGCTCGCCCCGGATGGACAGTGCTACACCTTCGACGAGCGCGCGCAGGGTTACTCGCGCGGCGAAGGCGGCGGCGCGCTGGTCTTGAAGCGGCTGCGCGACGCGGAGGCGGCGGGAGATACGATTCATGCCGTGATCCTCGGGTCGGCGGTGAATCAGGACGGAGGCTCGGGCGGATTGACGGTGCCGAGCGGGCCGGCGCAGCAGAAAGTGATTCGGCGCGCGCTGGCGACGGCGGGGCTGGCGCCGGCCGAGGTGGATTATGTGGAGACGCACGGGACGGCGACGCCGCTCGGCGATCCGATCGAGGCGAATGCGTTGAGCGAAGTCTTCTCGCCGGGGCGCGAGCGGACACGGCCGTTGCGGATCGGCTCGGTGAAGACGAATTTCGGCCATCTCGAGGCGGCGGCGGGAATGGCGAGTTGTTTCAAAGTGATTCAGGCGCTGCGGCATGAAGCGATTCCGACGCATCTGAACTTCGCGCAGCCGAGTCGCGCGATCGAGTGGGAGAGCGCGGCGTTGCAGGTGGTCGATGCGTTGCAGCCGTGGCCGCGAGGCGCGAAGCGGCGCGTCGCGGGCGTGAGTGGCTTTGGATTTGCGGGGACGAATGCGCACGTGGTGTTCGCGGAGCCGCCGGCGGTGGCCGCGGTTGCGGAGGAGCCGGCGCGGGCGGAGTTGCTCGTGCTGAGCGCGAAGAGTGTGGAAGCGCTGCGCGCGCAGGCCGCGCGTGTCGCGGCGCAGATCGAGACGCTGGCGGCGGGCGAGTGGCCGGCGGCGGCGTGGACGTCGCTGACGGGGCGCGTGGCGCTCGCTGAACGGCTGAGCGTGGCGGCGGCGACGCAGGCGGAAGCAGTGTCATGCTTGCGGCACTACGCGGAGAATGGAAAAGCACGCGGGCTCGCGACGGGCCGGGCGCGCGAGAAGATTCGCGCGGCATTTGTTTTCACGGGACAGGGCGCGCAATACGCCGGCATGGGGCGCGGGCTCTATGCGGCGCATCCGGTGTTTCGCGAGATCGTGGACACGTGCGCGGCGAAGCTGCGGCCGGCGCTCGGGCGCGATCTGCGCGAGGTGATGTTTGCGGAGGCGAAGCCGGCTGCGGTGGCAGCGGCGACGACGCCGGACGGCGTGGTGCGCTCGGTGTTGGATGCCGCGCGGAATGGCGATGCGCTGGCGGAGATCGACGAGACGATTTTCACGCAGACGGGGATGTTCGTGATCGAGTATGCGCTCGCGCGCTTGTGGGAATCGTGGGGCGTGCGGCCGGAGTTGACGCTCGGTCACAGCGTGGGCGAATACGCGGCGGCGTGTATCGCGGGCGTGTTCGATCTCGACGATGCGCTCACGCTGATCCTGGCGCGCGGGCGCTTGATGCAGGAGCGCTCGGCGCCGGGCGCGATGCTCACGGTGTTTGGCGAGGAGGACGCGGTGAACGCGATCATCGCGCCGTATGCAGAGACGGTCGCGATCGCGGCGGTGAACGGGCCGGGGATCGTGCTGGTTTCGGGCGCGGAGAAATCGATCGACGCACTCGTGACGCGTTTCGAAACGGCGGAACTGCGCACGGTGCGGATGCGCATCGCGCAGGCGTTTCATTCGCCGTTGACCGAGCCGGTGTTGGAGGAATTCGGGAAGATTGCGGCATCGCTCACGCTGCGACGGCCGAAGATTCCGCTGCTCTCGAATGTGACGGGCGGGTTCGTGGACGAAGAGGTGTGCCGGCCGGACTACTGGGTGCGGCATCTGCGGCAGAGCGTGCGGTTCTGCGAGAGCATGACGCTGCTGCATGCGCAGAAGCTGGATTATCTCGTGGAGATCGGACCCGAGCCGACGCTGCTCGGGCTGGATTTGTGTTTTCGGATCGTGCGGGAAAAAGCGGCGTCGCACGCGAAGTGGCTGCCGAGCCTGCGTCGCGGACAGGACGATGTGCGCTCGATGCTCGATAGTGTCGGTCGCATCTGGTCGGGCGGCGCGACGATCGACTGGCAGGCGGTGCACGCGGGGCGGCGGCTGCGGCGAGGGGCGCTGCCGGGTTATGCGTTTCAGCGGAAGCGGCACTGGTTCGATTTTGCGGAAGAGGTGCCGGCGCCGGTGGAGTTTGCTGCGACGGAGAAATCTTTACCGGTGGCGGCGGTTGAGCGGGCGATCGGTTTGAGCGCGGAGCGCGTGCTCGCGGAAGTGCAGGCGATCATCGGCGAAGTGAGCGGGCTCGAGGCGGCGGATCTGTTGCGCGAGGCCAACCTGCTGGAGATGGGGCTCGACTCGTTGATGTTCGTGCGCGCGGGGCGCGTGATCGAGAAACGGTTTCAGGTCACGATCTCGATCAAGCGTTTCTACGAAGAGCTGCATCAGATCGGGGCACTGGTGGATTTTCTGGTGGCGAACGCGTCGGCGTCGGTGCTCGAGGTGACGGCGGAGCCGGAGGCGCGGCCTCTGAGTGAGAGGCCGTGCGCGGCGGTGACGCCGGTGTCGGCAGATGAAATCGCGTCGGATCTCGACCCGGTGATGCAGGCGCATTTCCGGTTGATGGAGCAATATCTCGCGACGCGCGCGCCAACTGCGGCGGGCGGATCGCAGCGGGTGTCGGCGCCGATGGACAGCCGGATGGCGACGAATTTTGCCGGCATCAATCTGCGGGAAGAGGAAAACCTGACGGCGCAGCAAAAGGAGTTTCTGCGCGGATTGATCGAGCGGCTGACGGCGAAGACTCGGCGCTCGAAGGAGCAGACGCAGGCGTGGCGGCGCGAGCTGGCGGACTGGAAAGGCAGCCTGCAATTCAAGCGCAGCCTCAAGGAGCTCAAGTATCCAATAATCTCGGACAGATCCGAGGGCAGCCGGATCTGGGACATCGATGGCAACGAGTATGTCGATCTCGCGCTCGGGATGGGCGTGCATTTTCTCGGGCACGCGCCGGCGTTCATCAACGCGGCGCTGCACCGGCAGATCGACCGCACGGCGGCGCTTGGGCCGCAGTCGGATCTCGCGGGCGAGGTGGCGCGGAAAATCTGCCAGTTGACCGGCGCGGAGCGGGCGAGCCTCGCGATCACGGGATCGGGCGCGGTGATGCTGGCGCAACGGCTCGCGCGCGCGGTGACGGGGCGGCCGTTGATCGCGCAGTTTGCCGGCGCGTATCACGGCATCGGCAGCGAGGTGCTCGTGGTCGGCGGCGAGGAAGGCTCGCGGCCGTTGTCACCGGGCATTCCGCCGAGTGTGGTGGAAAACGCGCAGGTGCTCGACTATGGCAGCGACGAGGCGCTGGAGTGGATTCGCACGCATGCGAGTCAGCTGGCGGCGGTGATCGTCGAGCCGGTGCAGAGCCGGCGGCCGGGTTTTCAGCCGCAGCGTTTTTTGCGGCGGTTGCGGCGGCTGACGGCGGAGCTCGATATCGCGCTGATCTTCGACGAGATGATCAACGGCTTCCGGATTCATGCCGGGGGCGCGCAGGCGTGGTTCGGAATCGAGGCGGATCTGGTGACGTATGGGAAGATCGTGGGCGGCGGGATGCCGCTGAGTGCGATCGCGGGCAAGGCGCGTTTTCTCGACTGGATCGACGGCGGTTTCTGGCAATACGGCGACGATTCGGGGCCGGCGGGGCGGACGATTTTCACGGGCGGCACGCACAACCGGCATCCGCTCGCGCTCGCGGCGGCGAATGCGACGCTCGATCATCTCATCGCGTCGGGCCCGGCGTTGCACGAGGCGGTCAACCGCCGCACGGCGCGGCTCGCGCAGGAGCTGAACGCGTTCTTCGAAGCGGAGGCGGTTTCGTTTCGCGCGGCGTGGTTCGGCTCGCAATTCCGGCTCGAGGCGCTCGGAGATCCGTTCGATCTCGAGGTGCTGTTCTATCTGCTGACGGAGCAGGGATTCTACACGTGGGAGCAGCGGATCTGCTGTCTGTCGACCGCGCACACCGACGAGGAGATCGACCGGTTGATCGTGGCGGTGCGGCGCGGCGTGGAGCAGATGCGCGCGGGCGGGTTTGCGATTCAGGCGGGACCGGCGGCGCCGCGACGCGTGCTGCCGCTGTCGTCGGTGCAGGAGCGGCTGTTTGCGCTGTGCCAGCGCGAAGGCGCGGAGATGCCGTATCATCTGTCGGGCATCTGGGAAATGCGCGGGGCGGTGGACGCGTTTCGGGTGCAGGATGCGTTTCACGAAATCGTGCGGCGGCACGAAAGCCTGCGGACGGCGTTCGGCGTGATCGCGGGCCAGCCGTGCCAATACGTGATCGATGAGCCGCGGTTCTTTCTCGAAACGCTCGATGCGGCCGGCCGCACGCCCGAGGCGGTGCTCGAAGCGTTCATCCGGCCTTTCGACTTGGAGAAGCCGCCGCTGCTGCGCGTGGGCTTTGCGCCGCTCGGTGCGGATCGCGCGCTGCTGTTGATCGACGTGCATCACATCGCGGCGGACGGGCTGTCGATGAACGTGATCCTGCAGGAGTTCGCGCGACTCTATGACGGGGAGAAGCTGCGGCCGGTGAAGCGGCAGTATCGTCACGCGATCGACGAGGTGGAACAGCGCCGGCAGTTGCCGGGCTATCGCGCGGAGGAAACGTATTGGCTCGAGGAACTGCGGGGCGAAGTGCCCGTGCTCGAACTGCCGACGGACCGGCCGCGGACGGGCGAGATGGATTTTCGCGGCGAGAAGCTGCTGTTGCGCGTGGAGCCGGAGCGGACGCGCCGACTCGAGGCGCTGGCGCGCGAGCATGGGGCGTCGCTCTATATGGTGCTGCTCGGCGCGTTTGGCGCGCTGCTGCACCGGCTGGCGGCGACGGACGATGTGATCGTGGGCCTGCCCGTCGCGGGCCGGCCCGGAGCAGACAACGACGAAGTCGTCGGGATGTTCGTGAACTCGCTGCCGCTGCGGCTCCGGCCGCGCGCCGAGGTGTCGTTCGCGGCGTTCCTGTCGGAAGTGCGCGCGACCTGCCTGGGTGCGTATGACCATTCCGAATACGCGTTCGGCGAGCTGGTCGCGCGGCTGGATCTGCCGCGGAATCCCGACCGCAATCCGCTCTTCGACGTGATGTTTGCCTACGAGAATGCCGACGACCGCGTGATGCGGACGCGCGAGCTCGAGATCCGGACGATCGACCAGTTCGAAGGCTCGGGGATGTTCGACTTCAACGTCGACATCATCCGCGAGGCCGGCGCGCTCAACGTGCGCTTTCACTTCGCGACGCGGCTGTTCCGGCGCGAAACGGTGGAGCGCTGGAGCCGGATGTTCGCGCGGCTGCTCGACGCGGTGCTGGAGCAGCCGGGCGCGCCGCTGGGGAGGCTGCCGTTGTTGACCGCGGCGGAACGCGAGGAGATCGCGGTGGGTTTCAACGCGGGCTCGAAACCGTATCCGCCGGCGACGCTGGTGTCGTTGTGGAATGAGGCCGTCGCGTCGCACGCGGATGCGGTGGCTCTCGTGGGCGGTGGGCGGCGACTGACGTTTCGCGAAGTCGATGCGCGTGCGAATGCGGTCGCGGCGCGTCTCGTGCGGCAGCATGGCGTGCAGCGCGGCGACTGCGTGGCGCTGCTGCTGGAAGCGAGCGAGTGGACGTTCCTCTCGATCCTGGGCGTGCTCAAGGCGGGCGCGGCCTACGTGCCGATCGATCCGGCGAATCCGGCGGAGCGCGTGCGTGTGTTGATGGCGGATTGTGGCGCGCGAGTGCTCGTGGTGGATGGGGCGGCGGCGGGTGAAGCGCGGGCGGAATGGACGGGCGGGGCGGATGATGCGGGTGCGACCGGACGGACGGGCGGGCCGCCGGTCGCTACCGTGGCGATCTCGGAACTGGCGGCTGAGTTGGGTGCGGAAGGTGCGTTGCCGGCTTCGGTCGCGCCGGAGCCCGGCGATCTGGCGTATGTGATCTACACCTCGGGTAGCACGGGACAGCCGAAAGGCGTCCTGGTCGAGCATGGCGGGATTGCGAACGCGCTGCAGTGGCGGCGGGAAGCGTATGGATTTTCGGATACGGACGTGACGCTGCTGATGCCGTCGTATGCGTTCGACGCGTCGCTGCTCGATCTGTTTACGGCGTCGATCGTCGGTGGCCGGCTTGTGATGGTGAGCGCGGCGGAGAAGCGCGACCTCGCCGGGCAGGCGGAGCGGCTGCGCGCCGAGGCCGTGACAAACCTGCTGCTGACGCCGAGCCTGCATGCGCTTTACCTGCAGGAAATCGCGCCGGCGATGCAGGGGCTGCGTTTCGTCACGGTCGCGGGCGAATCGACCTCGCTCGCGCTGGTACGAACGCATTTCGAGCGGCTGCCGCGGGTGCGATTGTTCAACGAGTACGGGCCGACGGAAAACAGCGTCGTCACGACGTGCGCGGAGCTGTTTGCGGGCGACGAAGCGGTCACGATCGGCGGGCCGATCGCGGGCGCGCACGTGCACGTGATCCAGGACAACGGCGAGTTGTGCGGGGTCGGCATCCCGGGAGAATTGGTCATCAGCGGGCCGGGACTCGCGCGCGGTTATTTGAATCGCGCGGAGCTGACGTTGGCGGCGTTCACGGCGGCACCGTGGGATCCGGCGCGACGCATCTATCGGACGGGCGACCAGGCGCGGTGGCGGGCGGATGGCAGGTTGGAATTTCTCGGACGGCGCGACGGTCAGGTGAAACTGCGCGGGTATCGGATCGAGCTCGAGGAAATCGAGGACTTGCTGCGGCGGCAGCCGGGCGTGATGGCGGCGGCCGCGAAGGTCGCGCCGATCGGCGGCGAGCCGCAGCTGATCGCTTATGTGTCCGTCCGCGACGGATACGACGAGGCGCAGGTGCGCGCGGCATTTCAGGGAGCGCTGCCGGTTTACATGATGCCGTCGGCGTTTGTGCGGCTGGAGAAACTGCCATTGAACACGAGCGGCAAGGTCGACCGGCGGGCGTTGCCTCTGCCGGCGGCGATCGAGGCGCGTGCGACCGGCGAGCCGCCGCGCGGCCTGCGTGAAATCGCGCTGGCGGCGGTATGGAGCGAGGTGTTGCGGCAGCCGACGCTCGGGCGCGACGAGGATTATTTCCGGCTCGGCGGCGACTCGATCAAGGGTATCCAGATCATCTCGCGTTTGCTGTCGCGCGGGTGGCGGCTGGAGATGAAGCACCTGTTTCGTCATCCGACGATTGCGGGCCTGGCGGCGCAGCTCGAGCCCACACGCGCCGCGGCGGTGCAATGGACCTCGGAGCCGGGCGAAGAGGTGTTGCTTGGTCCGATTCAGCGCTGGTTTTTCGACGTGTTGGGCGCGCAGCCGGATCAGTTCAACCAGGCGGTTTGGTTGTGCGCGCGGCCGCGGTGGAACGTGGACGCCATGACGGCGGCGTGGCGGTGCATAGTCGAGGCGCACGAGGCGTTTCGTTTCCGCTACGAGCGGCACCAGCACGGATGGCGGCAAAGCGCGGCGACCGGCGCGACGGCGTGTTCGATACGCGTGATCGATCTGCGCGGCGTGAGCGCGGCGGACGCGCGGCTGGCGGAGCTCGTGCAGGAAGAGCAAACGGGGTTGCGGGTCGCGCACGGGCCGATCGTGCGGGCGTTGATCGTGCGGCTCGAGGCGGAGGACAGGCTCTTGTGGACGGCGCATCATCTCGTGGTCGATGGCGTTTCGTGGCGGATCCTGCTCGAGGATCTGACGACGGCGTATCGCGCGACGAGCGCGGGGCGCGCGGTGGCATTGGCGAAAAGGACGGCGGCGTTTGGCCAGTGGACGCGAACGGTGAGGACGGCAGTCGAGGGCGGCTTGCTGCGCTCCGAAATGGCTTACTGGCTCGAAGTGACGTCGCGGCCGGCGCCGCGGCTGCCGGACGATTCAGGGTGGGCCCGCGGCACGGCGGCGGACCTCGCGACAGTTTCGGGAAGGTTAAGCGGAGATGCGGCGCGGCGATTGATGGGCGAAGCGCATGCGGCGTTTGGGACGCGGGGGATCGAGCTGCTGGTGTCGGCTTTGAGAGTGGCGCATGCGGAGTGGAATCCAGGCGAGGAACTGGCGCTGATGCTCGAAGGTCACGGGCGCGAGGCTTCGCTGGCCGAGCTGGATGTGAGCCGGACGGTGGGCTGGTTCACGAGCGTTTATCCGGTGCGGTTTGGGAGTGGGGCGGTGGCCGGGGCGACGCTCGTGCGCGAGACGAAGGATCAATTGCGGCGCGTGCCGGGCAATGGTGCTGGTTTCGGATGGCTGCGCGATGGGGCAGGGAATGCGGCGCTGCGCGACCGTGCGTGGCCCGAGATAAGTTTTAATTTCCTCGGGGAACTGGGCGGGCACGAGGGCGACGGTGGCGAAGGCACGGTGTTCACGTTGAGCGCGGAACGGCCGCCGCACGCGCAGGATCCGCGGCAGCCGATCCCGCATGCGATCGCGATTTCGGGTTATGCGCAGGGCGATACGCTGTATTGGGATTTCGATTACGATGCGGTGCGATTCCCGGCGGCGACGATCGAGCGGCTGCGAGACGGGTTTCTGCGGGCGCTCGCGGACGTGGCGGCGCTGACGGAGCGATCACCGGCGGGATTGCGGAGCGCGGCGGACTTCACGCATCCGGGGCTGAGCGTGCAGGCGATCGACCGGCTGGTGGAACGGCGTGGGTGGTCGCCGGAGGCAATCGAGGACATCTTCCCGCTGACGCCGATGCAGCAGGGGCTGTATTACGAAGCGTTGCGGGCGCCGGGGTCCGAGGCGTATTTCGAGCAGACGGCATTCCGGCTGGAGGGGAAACTGGACGTGGCGGCTTTCCGGAAAAGTTGGAGCGATGTCGTGGCGCGGCACGGGGCGTTGCGCTCGGTGTTTGTCCAACCTGAAGGCGCGGAGAGCGCGGTGCAGGTGGTGTTGCGCAACGTCGAACTGCGCGTCGACGTGACGGATCTGGCGGGCTGGCCGGAGAGCGAGCAGGACGCGGCGATCGAGGTGTTTCGCCGCACGGAGCGCGCGAGGCCGTTCGCGCTCGACGAGGCTCCGTTGCTGCGGGTGCATCTGTTCGCGCTGGGCGGCGACCGCATCGAAGTCGTTTTCAGCAATCACCACGTGATCATGGACGGCTGGTGCGTCGGCATCCTTTACGAGGATCTGATGCGTTTCTACGCGGCACGGGCGACGGGCTCGGTCGCGGAGCTGGAGCCGGCGGCCGACTATCGCGGTTATATCCAGTGGTTGAATACATCGGATCGCGGCGCGGCGGCGGCGTTCTGGCGGCGGCAACTCGAGGGCTACGACACGCTGGTGTCGGTGCCGCGCATGGCGGTGGCGCGACCGGCGGAATTTCGCTGCCGCAAGGAGCAGTTGCGGATCGAAGGGCACTCGTGGGCGACGTTGCAGGAAATCGCGGCGGAGAACGGAGCGACGACGGCGGTGCTGTTGCAGACTCTGTGGGGACTGTTGCTCGGCCGTTACAACGGCACGTCAGACGTCGTATTCGGCACGATCGTGTCGGGGCGGCCGGAGAATGTGCCCGGCGTGGAGAAGATGGTCGGGCTGTTCGTCAACGCGCTGCCGGTGCGGCTGCGTTTCGAGCGCGGTCAGACGCTGGGCGAAGCGCTACGGCGGTTTCAGGACGAGGCGATCGAGCGGCGGGCCCACGAGCATCTGACGCTGGCGGAAATCACCGAGCAGGCGCCGGGACTGCGCGAGTTGTTCGATCATCTGGTCGTGCTCGAGAATTATCCGATGGAAGAAGAGCTGCGCGGCGGCGGCGCGGCCGGTGAAAGCGCGCGGCCGCGGCTCTCGCGGGTGGACAGCTTCGAGCGCACGCATCTCGATTTCACGCTGGTCGCCGTACCAGGACCGGCGGGGCTGGACGTGGAGCTGACGTATAACGAGGCGGTGTATTCGCCGGCGCAGATGCGCCGCTTGCAGGCTCATTTCGTGCGGCTGGTCGAGGTGTTGGCGGCGCAGCCGGCGACGCCGTGTCTCGAGGTGGATTGGCTGCCGGACGACGAGCGGCAGCAGCTCGAGCGTTGGAACGACACGGCCGCCAATTATCCGGCGGACGCGACGATCGTGACGTTGTTCGACGAGCAGGTGGCGCGGCACGCGCAGCGCGCGGCGATCACGACGGCGGGCGTCAGCCGGACGTATGCGGAGCTTGATCTCGCGGCGCGCCAGCTCACGGGCCGGTTGCGGGCGGCGGGTGTGCAGCGAGGCGACCGGGTGGCGATCTGGCTGCCACGCGACAGCGACATGGTGGTGGCGCTGCTCGGCACGCTGAAGGCGGGTGGCTGTTATGTGCCGCTCGATCCCGAGTATCCGGAGGAGCGGCTGCGCTTCATCCTCGAGGACAGCGGCGCGCGAGTGGTGGTGGCGCGCTCCGATCACCGGAGTGCGTTTGTGGATGTGGCTGAAGTGTTGGTCGATGGGCCGGCTGAGGTAGGGGATGCGAATGCGAAGACGACGAAGACAAAGGAGCGTGCGGCGTATCCAAAAGCTGATGACGCGGCCTACATCATCTACACCTCGGGATCGACCGGGAAGCCGAAGGGCTGCCTGATTTCGCACCGCAATGTGGTGCGATTGCTGCGGAACGATCGTTTCGATTTCGAGTTTGGCCCGCAGGACGTGTGGATCGTGGCGCATTCGTTCTGCTTCGATTTTTCGGTGTGGGAAGTCTACGGCGCACTGCTGAATGGCGGACGCGTGGTCATCGCGCCGCGCGACGAAGTGCGCGACACGCGGGCGTTGGTGGACCTCGTGATGCGCGAAGGCGTGACGGTGCTGAATCAGACGCCGGCGGCGTTCTATGCGTTCAGCGAAGAAGGGTTGAAACGGACGCACGATTTCGCGGCGCATCTGCGTTATGTGATCTTCGGCGGCGACCGGCTCGAGCCGCACTATCTCGCACCGTGGGTGGAGCGGTTTGGCGCGGACCGGATCGCGTTGATCAACATGTACGGGATCACGGAGACGACGGTGCATGTGACGTTCCATCGGGTGACGGAGAACGAGATTCGCGAGGGTGGCGGGCGGAGTATCATTGGCCGGCCGCTGCCGGAAACGGACGTGTGGGTGCTTGATGCGGAGCGGCGGCTGCTGCCGATCGGCGTGGCGGGTGAACTCTATGTCGGCGGCACGGGGGTCGGGCTTGGATACCTGAACCGGCCGGAGCTGACGGCGGAGCGTTTCATCGCGGATCCGCGGCGGCCGGAGCGGCGGTTGTATCGCACGGGAGACGTCGGCCGCTGGCGCGAGGACGGACGGCTCGAGTATCTCGGTCGCAACGATCACCAGGTCCAGGTGCGCGGCTTCCGGGTTGAACTCGGCGAGATCCAGGCGGCGTGCCTGCGCCTGCCGGGAATCGAGCAAGCGGTGGTGCTGCCCTTCGAGCAGGCGGCCGGGCAGCTCGAACTCGTCGCGTATCTGGTCGGTGCGGCGCGCAGCGCGGTGGAGTTGCGGACGGCCCTCGCGCCGCTGCTGCCGCAGTATATGATTCCTGGATACGTGGAATGGGTGCCGGCGGTTCCGTTGACGGGCAACGGCAAGGTCGACCGCAAGGCGCTGCCGAAGCCGGGTGCGGCGGCGGGCGGGACGCACGCGACGGCGCAACCGCGCAACGATATGGAGCGGGCGTTGCTAGTGCTCTGGCGCGAAGTGCTCGGGGTCGAGGCGATCGGCGTGCACGACAACTTCTTCGATCTCGGCGGGCAGAGCCTCAAGGCGGTGCGGCTGCGGGCGAGGATCGAGGATGTGCTCAACGTCACGGTGTCGCTGCGCGAGCTGTTCGCGCAGCCCACGATTGCGGAGCTGGCCCGGCTGGTCGGTGGCGGCGTGGGCGAGCCAGCGACGGCGGTTGATGCGGAGCTGGCCGCGTTGATGGACGAACTGACGCCGGAGGAGATCGAGGCG
>JAKFEQ010000043.1:0-20987 GCA_036675625.1 Opitutaceae bacterium
CCGCCTTTTTCAGGCGGCTTTGGGTTGAGGAGAGGCGTTTCGTTTCAGGTGTTCGCGGAGCAGTTCCATGTCGAGGTAGCGGTTCTCGTCGACCCATTCCTCGTGGATCTCGACCGCGAGCGCGCGCACCAGCCGCAGACAGCTCGGCTCGTCGGGGAAGATGCGCACCAAGAGCGTGCGGCGTTTGATCTCTTGGTTGAGCCGTTCGAGCATATTGGTCGATTTGAGGTGCTTGTGGTGCTCGCGAGGCAGCCGGTAAAAAGCGAAGGTCTCGTCGATGTTGGCCTCGACCCAGGCGCAGAGTTTCGGGTGCCTGTCCTGCCAGCGGGCGAGCCATTGGGTGAGATCGCGGCGCGCTTCCTCGGCGGTGTGGCGGTCGTAGAGCCAGCGCAGCTCGGTGAGGCAGTCGTCGGTTTGTTTGCGCGGGAGATAGTCGAGCGCATTGCGCAGGAAGTGCACGTAGCAGCGCTGCCAGTGTGCTTCGGGCAGGGTCTCCATGATCGCGCGTTTGAGGCCGGCGTGATCGTCGCTGGCGGCGAGGCGCACGCCGTGCAGGCCGCGTTCCTTCAGGCGCACCAGGTGGTCTTTCCAACTGCTGGCGCTCTCGCGGTTGGCCAACTCGACCGAGAGCACGTGGCGGCGGCCGTCCCAGCCAATGCCGAGGGTGATGAGGACGGCGCGGCTGTGGCCGACGCCGTTCTCGCGCACCCGTTCGTAGCGGGCATCGAGGATGAGATAGGGATACTCCTCCTCGAGTCGGCGGGTCATGAAGCGCGTCAGCTCCTCGTCGAGTTTCTTGTTGATGTCGCTGACCGCGGAGGCGCTGAACTCGTGGCCGCAGAGTTCCTCGGTGATCGCTTTCACGCGGCGCGTGGACACGCCCTGCACATACATCTCCATCAGCGCGGCCACGAGGGCCTTCTCGCTGCGCTGGTAGCGGGCAAACAGCTCCGTGGAGAAGCGCCCCTGCCGGTCCTGCGGCACGCGCAGCTCGAGCTTGCCCACGCGCGTCACCAGCGAACGGGTGTAATGCCCGCTGCGATAGCCGAGCCGGCCGGCGGTGCGCTCCCCTTTGCCGGCGAGCAACGCTTCGTCCATCTCCGCTTCGAGCACTTCCTGCAGGAGCGTCTGCATCAGCTTCTTCAACGCGTCGTCCTCGCTCAGGGCGCGCAGCAGTTCTTGTTTCGTGAGGTTAATCGTCTCATCGTTCCGCTTCGGGCGGGTCATGGTTTTATTTCCTTCGGGTGGTTGTTGGTTGCTCACCAAACCACCTACCATGATCCGCCTTTTTGCTGAACTCTTCGGACGCTACCGATGCTTTTCAATTAACTCGAACTCAAATTCTAAATTCTGTACAGATTGACCACGGATAACACGGATAATAAATTCAAATTGCCTCGGACCGGAGTTCGATCGCTTGCATCCGTGCGATCCGTGTAATCCGTGGTAAAAGGTCTGGACTAAAAGACTAAAGGATTCGGACGGCTGTTTGTACAACTCTAAACCCAGAACTGCAGCGGTTGCCGCGAAGACCAGGGACCAGGGACTAGGGACCAATACCTCTAAAACATTTCTTAACCGCGGATTACACGGATAACGCGGATGACGGAATATAACATCGTCTCCTGCCGCTTCGCGGCAGTCGAGGTGTTCGCCGCGCGAAGCGCGGGGTATCCGGCGGAGCCGGATGCTTTTCAATTAACTCGAACTTGACCACGGATGACACGGATAACACGGATAATAAATTCAAATTGCCTCGGACCGGAGTTCGGTCGCTTGCATCCGTGTAATCCGTGGTAAAAGGTCTGGACTAAAAGACTAAAGGACTCGGACGGCTGCTTGTACAACTCTAAATCCAGAACTGCACCGGTTGCCGCGAAGACCAGAGACCCGGGGCTCGAGATCGCGCCAAACTCAGGTGCCTCCACTCGTCTCACCGAACTGGCTCCAGAGGGTGGCCAGGGGCCACAGCGCGCACCACGTGACGAGGATCGCAGGGTTTTGGAAGGGGAAGTCCCACCACGAATATACCACCACGAGCACAGCGCCGAGCACCACGCTCGCCGAAAGCGGATTTTCCCAGAAGAAATTCTTTCCGAGCCGTACCAGCCAATAAAGAGCGCTGGTCAGCAGCAATAGACTGCCCGCCAAACCCAGCTCTATCGGCATTTGCAGAACATCATTGTGGGCGTGCTCCCAGAACATAGGTCTGCCGTTCTGTGCCACCAGCTCGGGATGGCGGTGTTGATAGATGGGAAACAGATACCGGAAGCTGCCGGCGCCGGTGCCGCGAAGGAAGTGATCGTGTAGCATTTCCTGTGCGGCAACGGTGGCCCGCTCGCGAGCATCGAGCGATCCATCCTGCCGTGTAATGCCCTGGCGGAGCCGACTCCAGGCTTCTTTCGAACGCAGGGCTTCGAAACCGTTCTTGAGGAAGTAGCCGAAAATCAGGATGAGGGCGATGGCGACGATGGGCTTCCGACTCTCGCTTGGGGCGTGGAACTGGTGCCAGACGAAGGCGGCGACGGACACGAGCAGGAACGCGAACATGGTGATCGTAGCACCGCGGGCGTAGCTCGTGAGAATGCTCACGGCGATGCAGGTCGCGAAAAACGCGAGGACGCCGCTGGGATTGGATTTCTCCAGTCGGCGGAGCCCGCGCAGGTAATACCAGCCGGCGAGGCCGCTCGACACCGCGAGTCCGAGCAACAGATAGGCGCCGCCGTGGTTCTTATAGATGAAGCTGCTGAAAAAGGAAGGGTTCGGGGACTCGTAGAACCAGAAGATTTTCCCGTTGCCCAGCAGTCGCTGCGCAAGGCCGAAGACGCCGATCAGCAGGCCATTTCCCGCCAGAATAAAAAGCAATGCCTGCACGCTGCGGCGACGGGTGAGGCCAATCCAGATCGTGCAGACCGTGAGCCAGGCCGCCGAATAGAACACGAGCATCCGCCACTGATTCCATTTCAAGAAGGGGGCCTCGACGCCGGTGGGTAGCCAGCCAACGTGTGGGATGGCGGTCATCCACCAGCCCTTGCCGTCGGTTTGATACTGCCAGGCGGGGTTCAGGGCTTGGGTGGCGACCAAGCCGAGCAGAGCGGCTCCGAGCCAGAAAATCGGGAATTTGAAGAGCTTCGGCCACATGATCAGCCGGAACTCGTTTCCGCTGGTCTGATCTTCCGTGTAGTTGCGGGGAAGGAGGGCGAGGATGAAGCCGATGGCCGATAATCCCAGGCTGATCCACTGCGTCCAAGGCGGCATGCCGCCGAGCGCCCACGAGAGGAAGACGAGGTGAAGCCCCACCGCCGCGACGACCCGCTTCTCGGCCGGGTGCACCTTGAGCCTCGGCTTTCTGGCGCGGAACTGCTCGAGGGTATTCTGCCGTGCAGGCGTGTCGGGTTCGGGTGTCGGAGAGGCCACTGGCTGGGAAAAGAGCTGAAAGGTGGAAGGTCTGGAAGACTGAAAAGTGGTGGGAGTCGGGGAGCTGCGAGACGGAGTTGAGAGCTGAGAGTTGAGAGTTGAGTGACTGGTGACCTACTGGCTGTTGGCGGAAATTCCCGGGATCCTGTTGACGGCGGTGGCCTTGCGCGGCGACCGCGAGCGGGGCATCGACGCCGGCGCGAATACGTATCTGGTGAAGTGCGATATCGACCAGGGGCGACGTGGGTCGTCCACGGCATGCCGGGTGAATGCGATCCGGCTCGATGGCGCAACCCATGTCTTGCCGGCCGGCGAGATAGCTGCGGTCCTGAACCTGCGTTTCCCTTTCAGCATGATGTCCAAAGTCCAACCCGAGCCCAGCGATATCCTGATCGTCGAAGATGGTGCGACGCAGGCGGAGCAACTCACGTTCACGCTGGAGCGGCATGGTTACCCGGTGCGCCAGGCGAGGAGTGGCCACGAAGCGCTGGCGCGGTTGCGCGAGAAGGTGCCGCTGCTGGTGATCAGCGACATCAACATGCCGGAGATGGGCGGCTACGAATTGTGCCGTCGCATCCGGAGCGATCCCGCGCTGGCGGAACTGCCGGTGATCCTGCTGACGTCGCTTTCCGATCCGGAGGACGTGGTGCGCGGGCTGGAGAGTGGGGCGGATCATTTCGTCACGAAGCCACTCGACGAGGAGCATCTGCTTTCCCGGATCCGCCAAATCATGGCCAACCGCCATCTGCGTTCGCTGGAGAGCACGCCGATCTCGCTCGAGATCTCACTGGGCGGGAAGAAGCATCTCATCACGGCGGACCGGTTGCAGATGTTGCACCTGCTGCTGTCGACCTACGAATCGGCGGTGCTCCGCAGCAGGCAGCTGCTGCGCGTGGAGGAGGAACTGCGGCGACTGAATGAAAATCTGGAGGAAACGGTGCGCGATCGGACAGCGGCACTGACGGCCGAGATCGCCGAACGCAAACGGCTGTACGAGGAACTGCAGGAGTCGGAGGGGAAATACCGGCAGTTGTTCGCGAGCAATCCGATGCCGGCGTGGGTCTTCGACGCCGATACGCTGCGGGTGCTGGCGGTCAACGAAGCGGCGGTGCGGCACTATGGGTTTTCGCGGGAGGAGTTTCTAACCCTCACGATCCGGGATATCCGCCCGGCGGAGGAAGTGCCGAAAATGGAGGCGTGGTTGAAACGTATGCCGCAGGATTTCCGGCGCAGCGTGTGGCGCCACCGGAAAAAAGACGGCACGCTCATCGACGTCGAAATCACGGCGCATGAGCTCGCGGTCGAGGGACGGCGGGCCCGGTTGGTGCTGGCGAATGACATCACGGAGCAGAGGCGGGCCGAGGAGGAGCGACGCGTCGGCGAGGAGCGCACGCGGGCGATTTTCAATTCGTCGCCGGTGGCGATGGCCTATGGCACGATCGAGGGGCGTTTTGCGGACGTGAACGATCAGCTCTGTGCGTTTCTCGATTATCCACGCGAAGAGCTGATCGGTCGCGCGCTGGACGAAATCGTTTTCTGGGCCGATCCGGACGAGTGTGCGCTGGTGCGCAAAAGCCTGCAGGCGCGGGAATCGGTGCGGGAGGAGGAGGTGAGGTTTCGCCGCAAGTCCGGCGAGATCCGTACGGCGTTGCTATCGGTGCAGGTGCTGCAACTCGGCGCCGAGCCCATGCTGCTGACGACCATCGTGGACATCACGGAGCGCAAGGTGCTCCAGGCGCAATTGAACCGCATCCAGCGCCTGGACAGCGTGGGACGGCTGGCCAGCGGGATCGCGCACGACATGAACAATATCCTGGCGCCGATCATGATGTGTGCGCCGCTGCTGCGCATGAACCTCGCGCCGGCGGAAGTGGAGAAAACGCTTTCCACGATCGAGACGAGCGCGCAGCGCGGGGCGGCGCTGGTGCGCCAGCTCATGATCTTCGGTCGCGGCGTCGAAGGCGAACGCCGCCCGGTGCGGCCGGCCGACGTCATCGGGGAGGTGCGCAAGATCGCCGAGCAGACGTTTCCGAAGAACATCGGCATCGCCACCCAGGTTTCGCCGGAGGTCTGGATGGTGCGGGGCGACGCGACGCAACTGCACCACGTGTTGCTGAACCTCTGCGTGAACGCCCGCGACGCGATGCTCGACGGTGGAGAGCTCACGTTGTCGGCGGACAATTTTGACCTCGAGGCAAACGACGCGGCGCTTCATCCCGATGCGAAGCCGGGAAAATACGTGGTCATGAAAGTGGCGGATACGGGCATCGGAATCCCGCCGGAAATCGCCGACCGGATCTTCGATCCCTTCTTCACGACGAAGGAGCCGGGCAAAGGAACAGGATTGGGTCTTTCGAACGTGGTAGGGATCGTCAGAAGCCATCACGGCTTCGTGCGCATGGGAAGCAGGGGTGGCCGGGGGACGACATTCGAGATTTATTTCCCCGCCAGCCTCGATGGCAGCTCGAACCAGGGGGTGACAAAACGGCCGGCGAAGGCTCTGGGAGGGACGGGCGAGCTCATCCTGGTGATCGACGATGAGGAGAGCATCCGGACGGTGTTGCGCGACATGTTGCAGCGGCACCAGTACCGGGTGTTGACGGCGCAGGACGGAGTGGAGGCGGCGGTTGTCTTTGCGGCGAATCCGGGCGTGAAGCTGGCGATCACGGATCTCGACATGCCGGTGATGGATGGGGTCAACCTCGCGCGTGTACTGCGGCGATTGAACCCGGCGTTGCCGATCATCATTTCAACGGGTCTGGCCGAGCGCAGCGGGGCGGAGAAACGCCGGACGGAGCTGGACGCGATCGGCGTCAGTGCAATCCTCACGAAACCGTATCCGGTGGAAAAACTTCTCCGGGCAGTGCGCGAGGCGATTGTTCCGGCAGTCCGGGCAGGCGGGGAGGAGTTGAGGGTTGAGGGTTGAGAGTTGAGAGTTGAGAGTTGAGAGACGGAACGGCGCCGGACCACGTAAGCTTAGAGCTGAGAGTCGAGCGACTGAGCTGAGGGTATCAGGGCGGTTCGGAACCGGGGGTGATGCCGGCCGAGATACCATCGAGGATTTTCAGCGACGCATTGGCGGTGCTGAGAATTTTTTCGGCGTAGGCTCGTTGCTGCGGCGCGAGGTCGGTACTCAGCAACAGGTGACAGAGCGAGACCACCTCGAGCGTGGGCGTGCGCAATTCCTGGCCTACGGCGGTGAGAAACGTGGTCCTCGAACCTTCGGCCCCTTCGGCAGCCGTGTTGATGGCGTGGAGGTCGCGCATCGCCGCGTCGACCAGGCTTTTCATTTTCGCGAGCTGCCAGCGATTTTCCCGGAGCAATTTCCATTTCTGGGTCAGCGCCTCGGCCAGCTGCAGGACTTCCACCGTGTCGAACGGTTTTTTCAGGATCACGAGCCGGTCGGAGCGACCGAGCTTGGCGACCATTTCTGTCCACGAATAATCCGAGTAAGCCGTGCAAAAGACGATTTGCAGATCGGGATCGAGCGGGAGGATTCTTTGGGCGGTTTCGACGCCATCCCAGCCTGGAGGCATCCTTATATCGAGGAAGACGAGGGTGTAAGGGCGCTTTTCGTTTTGGGCCTGCGCGATCATCTCCACGGCCTCCTGGCCTTGATAGGCGGAATCCAACTCGAAGCTGGCAGTCATCGACGGGGGCTGGGCCCCAAACAGCTCGGTCTCGTCCGCACTCGCTGCGGAGGGAGCATCTTTCCGGCACAGAATCTTCCGGAAATCCTCATGGATCGCACGACTGTCGTCCACGATGAGTACCCGTCTGCTAGATTCGAGCACCGTCGCGGTCATAGTGAGAGTGCTGCTGATTGTTCAAGGGGGTGAGTTGAATAAAGGCGCGTGCCGCGGTCCGGGTCCAACCCTTTTGAGCGGCATAACTCGTGCAGCCCATGCACCTCTCTTATAGTTGAGAGTTGAGAGTTTCTGGAGCTGAGAGATCGGAGTCCAGAGCTGAGAGACCGGAGTCTGGAGCCGAGAGTCGCGTTTGGCGGTTAAGTTCTTGAGCTGAAGCTGCCCTGGGGCTTTTTCGGCGCTAATGCCGGTTGACCGCATTCGCCGGTGGCACATGCTCGCGCGTAACCCCTCCTGCCCCTGGTTTTTGGCTGTCTCGTTGAATTTACACGGCGTTTACCCGACAGCTTTTGACCGGTTCTTGCGAAGGGCGGGGCTCCGCCGCCTCCTTGATCCGAACCGAAACCTCCGCCGAGCGATCCACCGGGCCGATCACCGAATGAAGCACTCTCACGCATGACGCAGTCCCACGCATCGGCAGCGACAGTACCGCGATGGCTTCCGCTGCTCGCCGCGTCTGCGATGACTGCGATCGCGGCGGTGGTGCTGGCGAGATGGGGGCTGGATCAGACGGTTCTGGAGCGAGCGCGTCCGAATGCCGCATCGATGAAGACGGCGACGGCATTTTCATTCATTCTGGGCGGCGTGGCGATGTGGCTGCTGCGGCAGCCGGGGTCGCAGCGGCGGCGATGGGGTGCGGGGTTGATCGCGGGCGTCATTCTGGCGATCGCCCTGGGGGCGGTTTTCCATCACCTTCAGGCGTCGGAGGGTTGGATGGAGCGTTTGATGCCGCGCGATGCGGCGGCTTCGATCCGCCCGGCCGATTCGGGCCGCATGACGTTTGCCGCTGCGGTTTGCCTGGTTCTGGGCGGCAGTGCGCTGGGGTTGCTCGCGCTGCGTCGGATGACCGTCGTCGTGCCGATTCTCGGCGCGGTGGTGACGGCTTTCGGCGGCTTTGTACTCGTGGGGCATGCGGGCAATCTGATCGTGGAGTCGGCCTGGTGGGGCCATTCTGCGATTGCCGTCCACACCGCCGCGGCCTTCGCGTTGCTCGGGATCGGACTGGTGGCGCTGGCCATGCAGGAGCCGGGCTCGGGTTGGGCTCTCGATGGCGCGGCCACGAGCTATTTCATGGTGGCGATTGCGCTCCTGCTCGGGGTGTGGGTGGTCACCTACGGGACATTGAAATCGTTCTCGGGCACGGCGGCGACGGTCTCGCAGACGAACCGGGTGCATGCCAGAATCCTGGATCTCCGGGGCGCGATCGGCGAGGCGATCGCCGCGCAGCGGGCGTTCATCCTGACGGTGCAGGATCGCTACCTCGAGGCGGCGCGGACGGCGGCGGGCGAAGCGGTGAATCACCAGCTCGCGCTTACGCAGCTCCTGACGGCAGGTGGCGGCGAGATCGGGCCGGAGCTGGAGCGAGCCGACGCCATTGTGCGCGATATCGTGGCAGGCATCGTGGAGGGATCGACGCGCGATGCGCAGGTGAGGGCGGCACGCGCCACCCAGATTCCCTACGAGAATCTGCGGGTGCTGCTCGATAGGATGGATGCCGAGGAGGCGAAGAATCTCCGGCGTCGCGAGGAGGAATCCCGGCGCGATTTCAATGCGGCGATGCGCTTCATCCCGGCAGGCACGCTGATCAGCGTGCTGCTCATCTCTGCGATGCTGCTGACGTTGAACCGCGCGATGGGCGAACGGCGCAAGGCGGCCGATTCGCTGGCCGTCGAGCGCACGCTGTTGCGCACGCTGATCGATGTGTTGCCGGAGTATATCTATGTGAAGGATACGGACAGCCGGTTCGTGCTCTGCAATACGGCGTGCGCCCGACGATTTGGCGTGGCGACAACGGCGGAGCTGGTCGGCCGGGCCGACACGGATTTTTTTTCCGTCGAGCGGGCGGCGGAGTTTCGCGAGGAGGAAACGAAGGTGCTGGAAGGGACGCCGGTCACCGGCCGGGAAGAGACGTTTTCCCGGGCGGATGGCGTGACGGAGACGATCCTGACCACGAAGGTGCCCCTGCGCGATGCGGAAGGACGCGTGGCCGGCATTGTGGGCATGGGGCACGACATCACGGAGAAGAAACGCGCCGAGGAGGCCATCCGCCGGCTGAACGCCGATCTGGAGCGGCGGGTGGTCGAGCGCACGGCGCAACTGGAGGCGGCGGTGAAGGAGCTCGAGGCGTTCTCGTATTCCGTTTCCCATGACCTCCGTGCTCCGCTGCGGGCGATGGACGGGTATTCGCAGGCGGTGATCGACGATTTCGGATCCCAGTTGCCGGCGGAAGGACACCGCTACCTGGACATCATCCGGCAGGAGACGCAGCGCATGGGCCAGCTCATCGACGACCTGCTGGAGTTCGCCCGGCTGAGCCGGCAGCCGCTCCAGCGGCGTAGGGTGAATACGGATACGCTGGTGCGCGAGGTGCTCGCCGACCTGCATGCGCAGCAGGAGGGGCGCCAGCTCGAGATCGCGTTCGGCGCCCTCCCGTCGTGCCTGGGCGACCGGCCGCTGCTGAAGCAGGCCTGGATCAACCTGCTTTCGAACGCCCTGAAATACACGAGCCGCCGCGAGCGCGCCGTAATCGAGATCGGCTGCACGCGCGGGAGCGACCTCAACACCTATTTCGTCCGCGACAACGGCACCGGCTTCGACATGCGTTATGCCGAAAAGCTCTTTGGCGTTTTCCAGCGCCTGCATCGCGCGGACGAGTTTGACGGCACCGGCGTCGGCCTTGCGATTGTGAAGCGCATCATCGAACGTCACGGCGGCACCATTTGGGCGGAAGCCGCGGTGGATCGTGGCGCGACTTTCTATTTTACCCTGCCTGGAACCCTCGAAGAAAGCTCCGCATGAACTCGAACATCATTGAAATATTATTGGTGGAGGACAACCCGCGGGACCTGGAGCTGGCCTTGCGGGCGTTGCAGCAGGCGAAGCTCACGAATCGCATCCATATCGCGCGCGATGGGGAGGAGGCGCTGGATTATGTCTTTGGCGAGGGTGCGCACGCGGGACGCCAGATCGAGGATCGGCCGAGGGTGATCCTGCTCGATTTGAAGCTGCCGAAGATCGACGGTCTCGAGGTGCTGCGGCGCATCAAGGGCGACCCGCGCACGAAACGCATTCCGGTCGTCGTCCTCACGTCCTCGAAGGAGCAACGCGATCTGGTGGACAGCTATAATCTGGGGGTGAACAGCTATATCGTGAAGCCGGTGAATTTCGAGCGGTTCGCGCAGGCCGTGCGCGACCTCGGCTTTTACTGGCTGCTGCTGAACGAGCTGCCGGCGCCTGAGGCATCGTAACCATGGCGCAACCGTTGCGGGTCTTATTGGTGGAGGATAATCCGCGGGATGCGGAGTTGTTGGTGCGGGCGTTGCGGCGCGCGGGTTTCGAGCCGGACTGGCAGCGGGTGGTGACCGAGGAGGAGTATCTGCGGCACCTCGAGGACGGCTTCGATCTGGTGCTCTCGGATTACGAGCTGCCCCAGCTCAACGGCCTCCGGGCGTTGCAGCTCCTCAAGGCGCGAGGGCTCGATCTGCCCTTCATCATCGTGTCCGGCGCGATCGGCGAGGACACCGCGGTGGCCGCGATCAAGGAAGGCGCCTCCGACTATCTGCTGAAAGACCGCATGGCCCGGCTCGGTCCGGCGATCCTTCAGGCGCTGGAGCAGGGCCGGCTGCGCCGTGAGCGCCGGCAGACGGAGGCGGCGCTGGCGGAGCGCCAGGAAATCTATCGCGCGATCGTGGACCAGGCGGCGGATGCGATCGTGCTGATCGACGAGGAGACGTTGCACTTCGTCGAGTTCAACGACGCGGCCTGCGCCGGCCTCGGGTATTCGCGCGAGGAGTTCGCCCGGTTGACGGTGGTCGACCTCGCGGCGGGAGCGGCATCGGGCGACGACGCAGCGGAGCGGTATCGCACGCGGGCGGGCCAGCATTTCGAAACGCGACAGCGCCGGAAGGACGGTTCGTGGCGCGATGTACACATCAGCCGGCAAAGGATTCATATTCGCGGCCGCCACTATCTGGCCGCGATCTGGCGCGACATCACGGAGCGCAAGCAGGCGGAGGCGCAACTGAAGGCCGCGACGGAGCAGATGCGCGCGCTGGCGGCGCGCGTCGAGAGCGTCCGTGAGCAGGAACGCACCTCGATCGCGCGCGAGATTCACGACGTGTTTGCGCAGGAGCTCACGCGCCTGAAGATCGACCTCGTGTGGCTGGCGCGGCGGCTCGCCCGGCCGGTCGACGAGGCGATGCGGCCCGCGCTGGTCGAACGGATCGCGGATGCGACGGCGCAAACGGACATCGCGATCTCCACCGTGCAGCGGATCGCGACGGAGCTTCGCCCGGTGATTCTCGACAGCCTCGGGCTGTCGGCGGCGGTGGAATGGCAGGCGGAGGATTTCGCGCGGCGCACGGGCATCGCCTGCCGGGCGGTGGCGCCCCGCGGAGTGACGCCGCTCGACCGCGACCGCGCGACGGCGCTGTTTCGGATCCTGCAGGAAAGCCTGACGAACGTCGCCCGCCACGCGCAGGCATCGACGGTGGAGGTGCGGCTCGCGGAGGAGTCGGATGCGGTGACGCTGACGGTGAGCGACGACGGACGCGGCATCACGGCCGACGAGTGCCGCGATCCGCGCTCGATCGGGCTGATTGGGATGCGCGAGCGCGCGCAGGCCTTTGGCGGCGGCGTGGAGTTTGCGGGGGCGCAGGGTGCGGGGACGACGATTTCCGTGCGGATCCCGGTGCCGGCCGCAGTCGACCTTTCTTCCCGATGATCCAGATCCTGCTGGCCGACGACCACGCCATCCTCCGGCAGGGTCTGAAACAGATCCTGGCCGACGATTTTCCCGGCGCAAAATTCTTCGAGGCGGCGAATGCGGCGCAGGCGCTGGAGCTCCTGCACGCGCACGCGATCGATGTGCTCGTGCTGGATATCAACATGCCCGGGCGGAACGGCTTCGAGGTGCTCGACGAAGTGCGGCGCAGTTTTGCGAACGTGGCCGTGCTCGTGCTGACCTCGACGCCGGAGGATCAGCTCGGCGTGCGCGCGATGAAGGCGGGGGCGGCGGGATATCTCAACAAGCAGACGGCGCCGGAGCAGCTCGTCGAGGCCGTGCAGACGCTGGTGGCCGGCGGCCAGTTCATCAGCCCGCAGCTGGCCACGCGACTCGTGACGGAGCTGCGGCGCGGGGGCGACCGCCCGCGGCACGATCTGCTGTCGGACCGCGAGTTGCAGGTGTTCAAGCTCACCGCCGCGGGGAAATCGGTGAAGGAGATCGCGGCGGAGCTCGCGTTGAGCTCGAAGACCATCAGCACCTTCCGCAGCCGCGTATTCGAAAAGCTGGGACTGCGCAACGACGTGGAGCTCGCCCATTACGCCCGCGAGCATGGGATCAGTTGATGCGGGCGGCGGGGCCGGCTGAAGTGGCCGGCTGGATTTGTAGGCCGCGGCCTACATGGCGATGTGTTCGCGGCCTACTTTGGAATCAGGTTTCCGGCCATAGTCGGATCGGTGATTCCCCGGCATACTATCGGGATGGAAACCGCATCATCCTCCGCCAGTGGCTGTCGCCCCGCGCTGTCGGAGCCGTTGGCTACGGGGGCGGACACGGCATTGCTGGCAGAATGGGAACGCATTCGCGCGCTGAACGGTGCGCTCGAGAAACGCATGCAGGAGCAGGCGGCGCAGATGGTCGCGCTGCGGGCGGAGCTCGACATGTTTTCCTATTCCATCGCGCACGATTTGCGCGCGCCCTTGCGCGGCATCGCTGGTTTTACCCGGGCGCTGCTCGAGGACCACTCGGCCACGTTGAACGAGGACGGGCTGCGCCTGCTCGGGATCGTGCGGGACGAGACGCGGCGCATGAACCTGCTGATCGAAGGCGCGCTCGCGTTTTCGACCGTCGGGCGGCAGCCGCTGGATCCATCTGAAATCGACATGGCGGATCTGGCGACCGACACCTTTCAACAACTTACCGAGGCCGGCGTGTCGCGGACCCCGGCGTTTGTCGTCAGGCGGCCGCTGCCGCTGGCGTTTGGCGATCGCGGGCTGATTCGCCGGGCGCTGACGAACCTGCTGGCGAACGCGATCAAGTTCACGGGCCGGCAGGCCACGCCGGAGATCGTGGTGAGCGGACGGATCGAGCAGGACGAGAGCGTCTATTGCGTGGCGGATAACGGCGTCGGTTTCGATCAGCGTTATGCGGACCGGTTGTTTGGCGTGTTTCAGCGCCTGCACAGCCAGGAAGATTTCGAGGGTGCGGGCGCGGGGCTGGCTCTGGTGCGACGGGTCGTGCAACGGCACGGTGGCCGGACGTGGGCCGAGGGCCAGGTGAACGGCGGCGCGCGCTTCTATTTCACGCTGCCCTCGGGCGCGGAACCGACATCATGACCAACCCTTTCGAAGTTGCGGCCGGCCTGGCCTCCCGTGCGACTAACGGCGACACCGCCGCGCGGCCGGCGTCCGCGCCGGCCTCGCGAAGGAAGATTCGCGTGCTCCTGCTGGAGGATCGGCCCGTGGATGCGGAGCTCGTCCTGATGGAGCTGCGGCGTTCCGGTTTCGAGGTGGTCGATGCGCATCGGGTGGAGACGGAGGCGGACTTCGTGGCCCGGCTCGATCCCACGCTCGACGTGATCCTCGCGGACTACCGGCTGCCGCAGTTCGACGGCTTGCAGGCCCTGCGCCGGCTGCAGCAGTTCGAGCCTCCGCTCGACATCCCGTTCATCATCGTGTCCGGCGCGCTCGGCGACGAGCTCGCGGCCCAGTGTATCAAGCAAGGTGTTACAGATTACCTGCTCAAGGACCGGCTGGAGCGCCTCGGGCTCGCCGTGTCGAACGCCCTCGACGAGCGGCGCCTGCGCGCCGAGCGGAAGCAGGTCGAGGAACAGCTGCGGCACTCGCAGAAGATGGAAACCGTGGGCCAGCTCGCCGGCGGCATCGCGCATGATTTCAACAACATGCTGACCGTGATCAACGGGCATGCGGGCCTGTTGCTCGACAGTGGGGGATTGCCGTCGGAGGTGACGGAGTCGTTGAAACAGATTTACATGGCGGGCGAGCGCGCCTCGAACCTGACGCGCCAGCTCCTGTTCTTCAGCCGCAAGCGGGCCATCCAGCGCCGGTCGCTGGAGCTGAACCTCATCATCGACGAAGTGGCGGCGATGCTGCGCCGGCTGATTGGCGAGGACATCACGCTCGAGCTGAAGCTGGACCCGGCGTTGCCGGCGGTCGATGCCGATGCGGGCATGTTGGAGCAGGTGCTGATCAACCTCGCGATCAACGCGCGTGATGCGATGGCGCACGGCGGCCCGATCAGGATTCACACCCGGGCGGTGGATCGCGCGGCGACCGATATTCCCGCGAACTGCGCCGCGCAACCCGGCCGCTTCGCTTGCATCATGGTGCAGGATGTCGGCTGCGGCATTCCCCCGGATGTGATCGGGCGGATCTTCGAGCCGTTTTTCACGACGAAGGAAGTGGGCAAAGGCACGGGTCTCGGACTCGCCACCGTCTTCGGCATCGTCCAGCAACACGGCGGCTGGATCGAGGTGGATAGCGAGGTGGGCGTGGGAACGAGGTTCAATATTTACCTGCCCGCGGCCCCGCGCAGCACGACTCCGAAAACGGAGGATGCGGGCACCAAGGTCAAAGGCGGCCGCGAAACCGTGCTCGTCGTGGAGGACGAGGAAGGCGTGCGGGAGTTCACCGTCTCGGTGTTGCGCCTCTACGGCTATCGCGTGCTGCAAGCGCGCTCGGGCCTGGACGCGCTCGAGGTGTGGCTGCGCCATTCCGCACGGATCGACCTTTTGCTGACCGACATGGTGATGCCGGACGACATGTCGGGACCGCAGCTGGCGGCGCGACTCCGGGCGGAGAAGCCGGATCTTCCGGTGGTGTTCGCCAGCGGCTACAGCCAGGAGCTGGCGAACCAGGTTTTCGCGGCGTGCCCCAGCGCCCGCTTCATCCACAAGCCCTATCAACCGCGCGCGCTGGCGAAGATCGTGCGCGAAACGCTCGACGCAAAGAGCGCCGTCGCCTGACCGCGTCCACCCCGAGAAATCCTTCCATGCACTTTCCAAGATCACGCGGGAGCAAGGTTTGCCGGGCGGCTTTCGGCCCGGGTGCATGGCTTCTCGCGCTGCTTGCCGCCACGGTGGCCTGCGCGGCACCGGCGTCCAACCTGCCCCCGGGGGCGCTCGGCGATCTCTCGCTCGAGCAGTTGATGGAAATCCGGATCGAGCGTGTGTTCAGCGCGTCCAAATACGACCAGAAGGTCACGCGTGCGCCGGCGGCGGTCACGATCCTCTCCGCGGAGGAGATCGAGAAATTCGGCCACCGCACGCTCGCCGATGTGCTGCGCAGCATGCGCGGCGTGTATGTCACCTCCGATCGCAATTACGCGAACCTCGGGATGCGCGGGTTCGCGCGTCCTGGAGATTTCAATACGCGCGTGCTGCTGCTCGTCGACGGGCACCGGATGAACGATAATCTCTACAGCTCCGCGCTCGTTGGCCCGGAGGCCGTGACGGATATCGGTCTCGTCGAGCGCGTCGAAGTCATCCGTGGTCCGAGTTCATCCATTTACGGCAACAGCGCGTTCTTCGGCGTGATCAACGTCGTCACCCGCAAGGGCCGGGAGATCGATGGCCTCGAGCTGGCGGCCGAGGCCGGCAGCCTCGACGCCCGCAAGGCGCGGGTGACGTACGGCAAACTTTTCCGGAACGGCGTCGAGGTGGTGGTTTCCGCTTCGTCCTCGGACTCCGCCGGCCACGAGCGGCTGTATTATCCGGAGCTCGATACGCCCGGGAACAACGACGGCGTGGCGGTGAACTCCGATAGCGAGCGGACAAACAGTTTCCATGGCCGCGTGACGTGGCGCGACTTCACCTTCGCGGCGGGGCATTCGCTGCGGGAGAAACAAGTGCCGACGGGGTCCTTTGGCACGGCGTTCAACGACGGCCGCGAGGTCACGACGGACATCCGCACGTTCGCCAACCTGAAGTTCACCCGCCAGCTCGCGAACGGCCTCGAGCTCAGCAGCCGGGCCTACTACGACTACTACAGCTATCTCGCCGATTATCCGTACAACTATGCCGGCCGCGGTCGCGCGCGCATGGTCGTGATCAGCCAGGATGACACGCATGGCGAAGGCGTCGGCGCCGACGTTCAGCTCACGAAGCGGATCGGCAATCGTCACACGCTGGTGTTCGGCGGCGAGCATCGCCGCGACCTTTCGCTGCTGCAGTCGAACCACAACGCCGACGGCTCGACGAATTTCTCGAGCGACTACACGGGACACTCCACCGGGCTTTTCCTGCAGGACGAGATCGCGCTGCGCGACGACGTGATTCTCAACGCGGGCCTGCGTTACGATTCGTTCAGCAATTTCGGTGGCAAACTCAGCCCGCGCATCGCCCTGATCTACACGCCGAGCCCGAAGTCGGCCGTGAAGCTCCTCTATGGCGACGCCTACCGCGCGCCGAACGCCTACGAGTCCTACCTCGATTCGCCCGGCTACAATAAAGCCAACCTCACGCTCGAACCCGAGACGATCCGCACCCTCGAGGCCGTCTACGAACACTACCTGCCGAAAAATCACCGCTTCGGCGTCTCGGCCTATTTTTACGACCTCGACGATCTCATCGGGCAGAAACTCGATCCGGCGGACGGCGAGTTTGTCTTTCGCAACGGCAGCAGCATTCACGCGCACGGCGCCGAGCTCGAGCTCGAGGGCCGCTATGCCGGCGGGCTCCTGGTCCGCGGCAGCTATGCCTGGCAGCGCGCAGTGTATCAGGACTCCAATGACGAGATCGACAACTCGCCGCGGCACCTGGCCAGGCTCAACGCCCTCCTGCCGCTCTTCCGCGACCGGCTGCACGCCGGTGTCGAAGTGCAGCATCACGGCAGCGTGAACACCCTCGGTGGCGCGCGCGCCTCCGCGTTCACGGTGGTGAACGCCACGCTGACCGGCCGGGTGCTCGCGGAGGGCCTCACCGTGTCGGCGTCGCTCTATAATCTGTTCGACCGCGAGTATGGCTACCCCGGCTCGACCGGGCACCGGCAGGATCTCATTCCGCAGGACGGCCGCAGCTTCCGGGTGCAGCTGACCTACAAATTTTAAACGACCCGAAATGCCACGTCCTTCACGGTTTTTCCCTGCGCGCGGTTGGATTCACGCGATCGCGAGCGGCGCCTTGAGCGTCCTGGTTGCCGCGTCGCCGGACTCGCGGGCGGCCGACGCGTCGACGTTTGCCGATCTCAGCATCGAGGAACTGATGAACGAGTCGGTGACGTCGGTCTCGAAGCGCGAGACACGCCTCGCCGATTCGCCCGGCGCGATCAGCGTCGTCACGCCCGAAGACATCCGCCGCTTCGGCATCACCAGCCTGCCCGAGGCCCTTCGCCTTGTGCCCGGCATGAACGTCGGCCGCATCAGCAGCAACCAGTGGGCGATCAGTGCGCGCGGTTTCAACAATGCCTACGCGCGCAAGCTGCTCGTCCTCGTCGACGGCCGCAGCGTCTACACACCGTCTTTCGGCGGCGTGTTCTGGGATGTACAGGACACGATGCTCGAGGACCTCGATCGCATCGAAGTGATCCGCGGCCCGGGCGCCACCCTCTGGGGTGCGAACGCCGTGAACGGCGTGGTCAACATCACCACCAAATCTGCGCGCGAGACGCAGGGCACGGTCGTGACGACGACCGTCGGCACCGAGGATCGCGTTGCCGCGGCGATCCGCCATGGCGGCCAGATCGCCGATGATCTCCATTACCGTGTTTACCTGAAATATTTCGATCGCGCCGGCGCGCGCACGGCCGCCGGCGACGTCGCTGCCGATTCCTGGGATGCACTCCGGGGCGGCTTTCGCGCCGACTGGCAGCCGACCGCGGCCGATGTGGTGACGTTTCAGGGCGACCTCTACGAGCAGCACACGAGCGAGCAGGTCGACATCCCGTCGCTCACCGCGCCGTTGCTCCGCAGTGCCGTGACACAGAACCTCAACCGCGGCTTCAACCTCCTCGGCCGCTGGGTTCGCACGTTTGCCGACGAGTCCGGCCTTTCGGTCCAAGCCTGCTTCGATCGTTCGCGTCACTCGCAGTGGTTTACGGTCGAGGAGCGCGAGGCCTCCAATCTCGAAGTCGAATACCATCGGCCGCTCGGCTCCCGCCAGGTTCTCACAATCGGTGCAGGCTATCGTTTTTCAAAAGACGCGTTCAACAACACCCCGATCCTTAGCTGGAGCCCACCGCGCGCGAACGAGGATCTCTACACCGCGTTCGTGCAGGACGAGATCGCCATCGTCCCCGGCCGGTTCTCCGTCACCCTCGGTTCCAAATTCGAGCACAACGATTATAGCGGCATCGAGGTGCAGCCGGGCGCGCGGTTCCTGTGGCTGCCCACCGCATACCAGACTGTGTGGGCGGCGGTGTCGCGCGCCGTGCGCACGCCAAATCGCACCATCCGCGACGCGCGGCTGATGCTGTCGACCTTTCGGCCGGATCCGGCTGGCCCCGTCTTCGCCACCATGCTGCTGCCAGATCCAGCTCCGAAGTCCGAATCGCAGGATGCCTTCGAGCTCGGCTACCGGATCGAGCCGGCGTCAAACCTCTCGTTCGACGTCGCGACTTTTTTTAGTCGCCATCGCGACATCAGCCTCACCGCCCCCGGCGCGCCACGGTTTGAAACCAGCGCCGCGGGTGGCCACATGGTGGTGCCGCTCGAGTGGAGCGCGGCCGGCCGGGGCCACTCCCACGGCGCCGAGATTTCGATGAACTGGAAGCCGGTGCCGCGCTGGCAGCTCGCGGCCAGCTATACCCGGCTGGATATACATGTGGACGGCGACGAGGTCATGGCCGTGGCCAATCCGAGCAACCAGGCCGGCCTTCGCTCGAGTCTCTCGCTGTCGCGCCGGGTCGAATTCAACACCGCCGCCTACTACGTCTCCTCCATTGTGAACCAGCTCGGTTCCGTTCCGACCGAGACGCCGGGCTATCTCCGCTTCGATGTCGGACTGATGTGGCGCCCCTCCGATCACTGTGAGCTCGGCGTCTGGGGCCAGAACCTCTTCGACGGTCAGCATCCCGAATTCACCACCTACAGCACGTCGCAGCGAACCGAGTTTCGGCGCAGCGTCATGGGTCGCCTTACCTGGCGTTTCTGAAGGCCGATTTTGAAAATGAGAAAAGTTCGTATCACTGAGCTCAGGCGTCGGCTCGCACTACTCGCAGCCATCACGGTCGCGCTCGATGCCTCCACGGCAGCGGCTCCGGGCGCGACGTTTGCCGATCTCAGCATCGAGGAGCTGTTGAACGAGTCGGTGACATCCGTGTCCCGCAAGAAAACGAAGGTCGGCGACTCGCCGGCGGCGATCGCGGTGATCACCCAGGAAGACATCCAGCGCACGGGCCACACTTCGCTCCCCGAGCTGCTGCGGCTGGTGCCGGGGCTGCAGGTCGCCCGCATCCACGGCAACGAATGGGCGGTGAGCTCGCGCGGTTTCAACGGCCAGTATGCGAACAAGCTGCTCGTGCTGATCGATGGCCGTTCCATCTACAGCCCGATGTTTGCCGGCGTGTATTGGAACGCGCAGGACGTCGTGCTCGAGGATGTCGATCGCATCGAGGTGATTCGCGGACCGGGCGCCACGCTCTGGGGGGCGAATGCCGTCAATGGCGTGATCAACGTCACGACGAAACCCGCCCAGCAGACGCAGGGCGGCTTCATCAGCACGACCTTCGGCACCGAGGAACGCCCGTCCGCCACCGTGCGCCAGGGGGGGCAGCTCGCGCCGAACCTCTACTACCGCGTCAGTGCGAGCGGATTCGAGCGCCATGGTTTCGCGGAGAAAAACAACGGCGTGAACCCGGACGACTGGAGCATGCTGCGCTTCGGCGGCCGCGTCGACTGGGAGCCGACGGAGGCGGATCTTCTCACGTTGCAAGGCGACTATTACCACGGCTCCGTCGGCGAGCATTTCGCTGGCGTCTCGCTCACGCCGCCCTTCTCGACCGACCTCAACCTGAGCCATCACAACTTCGGCGGAAACGTGCTGGGCCGGTGGACGCATCATTTTTCCGCGTCGTCCGAGCTGAGGGCGCAGGTCTACTACGATCGTTTCCATCAAGGGGATGGCGACAGCGCCGAGACGCGCGACACGTTCGACTTCGAGCTGAGCCACCGTTTTTCGCCGGGTGGCCGTCACGATGTGATCTGGGGTGGCGGTTATCGCCTGACCACCGATCGCCTGACGCCGACGTTCTACTTGAGCTTCACGCCCGAGCGGGAGAAGGCGCAACTCTTCAGCTTTTTTCTGCAGGACGAGATCACGTTCGTGCCCGACCGCCTCGCGCTGACGGTCGGTTCGAAGCTCGAGCATCACGAGCATGTCGGTTTTGAAGTGCAGCCCGGCGTGCGGCTGCTCTGGACGCCGTCGCGGCGGCAAACGCTCTGGAGCTCGATCTCACGCGCGGTGCGCACGCCCTCGCGTTACGACCGCGGGAGCCGGATCAATGCGGCGGCGTTTCAACCACCCTCGAGCCCGACGATGCTCCTCGCTCTCCTCGGCAATCGCGATGCGGTTTCCGAGACGCTCACGGCTTACGAGGCGGGTTATCGCGCCGAGCTGGGCAAGCGGGTGTCGTTGGACTTGGCGGGTTTCTTCAACGTTTACGACGACCTCCTGTCCTTTGTTTCCGAAGACGTGCGGTTCGAAGGCGAACCGGCTCCGGCGCATCTGCTGATGCCGTTGAGGCTCG
>JAKFEQ010000052.1:0-3307 GCA_036675625.1 Opitutaceae bacterium
CAGCTCAATCCACGAAAGGGAGGGAGCCAAGCCCCCTCCCTTAAACCCTCCCCTTAAATCTTTTTATCTCACCAAACCACCACTCCACGAAACGGCTTTTTGCTGAACTTGACCGACACAACTAAAGCATCCGGCTCCGCCGGATACCCGCGCATCGCGCGGCGAACACCTCGACTGCCGCGAAGCGGCAGGAGATGATGTTATATTCTGTCATCCGCGCCATCCGCGCTATCCGCGGTTAAAAAATGTTTTAGAGGTATTGGTCCCTAGTCCCTAGTATCTGGTCTCTGGTCTCTAGTTTCTATTAGTGCCCATGCGTGTACATTAGTGGTTAACCCCTTCCGAACTTAAGCGTTAAGCGCTCCCATCCGCCGCCGTCAGCGGTCGGTAGCCGATAGCTCCGCCAGCGAGAATCCCTTCGCCTCGACCCAATCGCCTTCGACCTGATTCTGCACCCGGAGACCCAGTCCCACCCAGACGGCCCCTTTGGGGGGATGCCCCGCCTGGCGCAACGTCACCCATTCCGGCCAGTCGCCATCCGGCAGGCGCACGGCTTTGAAGCCCATATGCCGGTGCTGGCTGTCGAGCCACGCGAAGATCAGGCTCACCGCCGCTCCGGGCGACACCCGCCCACGCACCGCGATCCTGCCACGATACACCCCGCCCTCAACCGGCTGGCACCATTGCGACACCGTCGTATCCTTCGTACGCTCGATCCGAAGCACCCGCCCGCCCTTCCCCTCGAGCAGCACGCCACGATGATAGTGTGCGGGTTCCACCCGGCTCTGCCACCCCGCCGGCAGGCTCACGCCATAAGGGAGACCCGCCATCGATCTCGCCGGCAGTAAAGCGCCCGCCATCTCGGCATCGTGGAGCAGTTCCTTTCCGACGCCAGGCTCGCGAGAACCCGGCATTTCGGGCGCCTCCACGATCGCCGGCCACAACGCCGCCACCGACGAATGCCCCCCGATCTTGCTCCAAGCCTCTGCCCTTCCGCCCGCCCCGCGCCCACCCCCGTCTGCCCGCGCTGTACGCAATGCAAACAACGCCGTCGGCACCGGATCGTTCTTCAGATAATCATCCCAGAGGAAGGGATGCAGCGCGAGCGGCTGCGTTTTCTGCAGGCTCACGGTATAATGGATGAAATCCCTCCGCGCCTCCAGGTAACGCTTCAACGCCCCGGCGATCGCCTCCTCGCGCGCTTCACCGCCGCCACCCTGCAGCGCGAGCCGCAACAGCTGGGCGCGAGCCTCGTTGAACTCGACCAACCGCTCGGTGACGCCGAACGCGTCGCTCACCAGCCGCACCCGCGCCCTCACCCGCGCACTGCGGGCCTGCTCGACCGCCTGGTCCAGCGTCTCCCGTAGCTCACGGCAGACTTCGGACGGAAACACGATGGCCTGCGACTCGTTGCGGTAGTGCTTCAGCCAATACGCCGGCCCGGGCTGTTGCATCCACTGCTCCTCGCAACGCTCGTAGAACCGCCGCATCGGCTGCGCCGACTCGCGGAAATAGCGTCGATAATATTCATCGAGCAACGCCTCCGCCGACTGCTCCGGATCCTGCACCAGTTGGGCCGTAAGCCACGGCGTAATCCCATCCAGCCCCCAATTGGGATACACCTCGGCGTAATAATCGGTGAAGCCCGCCTTTCGGGCATGCCGAAGATTCTCCGCCAGCAGTTTCGTGTGTAGACGTGGGATAAGAAACCCACCTCCATATAAATAGTCGTACAAGCCCAGCCGTCGCGGCGGTGCGGCGCCAGTGCCGCCGTTATTGGTTACTCGTTGGAAGTGATTGGGTGTCCCCGCGAATAATCGATAACTCTCCTCCGATAACTGCGGCGGGCCGCCCGCCGCCGCCCCCCATCGCGCCTGAAGGCCCATCTCCTCCCGCCAAAAGCTCGTGTCATAGCCCTGCGACCGATCCGCCGTGAGAAAAGGGATCACCTGCGGATGCAATGGAAACCCGGGCACGTTCTCGCACCAATAATAGGCCAGCGCGCCCAGATACTTGTCCGGGTGGGTCAGCGACAACTCCTCTGCCGCACGATTCATGAACGTGAACACGACATTGGAGTAATCCGGCCGCTCGCGGAACCACCGCACGGGGGTGGCGAGCGCCAGCAGTTCGAGCGACTCGCCCCAGATCAAGGCATCATTCACGCCCAGCGGGAAACTCACCGCGTCTGGCCGCAGGGAGAAGTGTTTCCGAGCGCTCTCGGCGGCATACCGCGCCACGTCCGCCCGGGCAATATCCGGATTCCAGAAATAGGACCCCTTTGGCGGCTGGATCCGTTTTACACCTTCCAAGGGAAAAAATTCAGGATGCGTTTTATACAGCTCCGGCGGGAACACCCGGGTGAGATTATGCGAGAACGGCAAGTTCCCCCCAAGCCCGTTCCGCTCCCCCCATTGCTGGCCGGCCGCGAAGCGCAATTCACTGAACACCCGTGTGAAAAAACCGCGTTGCGCGCTGGGTTGCGCCGCCTGGGTCGGGCCGGCCGGCAACAAATTTCCCACGAGCGCAGATACGGCGTGCACCCGTGCCGGCTCATGGCCCAGTGCGCCAGGCATAAACCACCGCTCCGGTTGGATGACGTACGCTCGAGGCTTGATCATCACCGACGCAGCAGCCACGACGACAACGACAGCGGCCGAGATCAGAGATCGCGCGAACGAGAATACCATACGATCGAGCAAATTGTGGCCGATCGCCGCTGTCGAGCGATGGCGTCGAAATCGCAAAAACCCCACCAAGGCAGGCACAAAAAAACCCGAGCCATCCCGCTCGGGTTTTACGCCAATCTCCAATCTTTTGAACAAAAGGTAACGAAGAAAACGAAGTGCACGAAGTCACTTCAAGCATCCGGCTCCGCCGGATACCCGCGCATCGCGCGGCGAACACCTCGACTGCCGCGTCCAAGAATCCTGAGCCGGTCGAATGGAAAGCGGCAGGAGATCGATGTTATATTCTGTCATCCGCGCCATCTGCGCTATCCGCGGTTAAAAAATATTTTCGAGGCGATCCGAGTCCATTAGTTCCTTAGTCTTTTGCTCCCTGGTCCCTGGTCTTCGCGGCAACCGGTGCAGTTCTGGATTTAGAGTTGTACAAGCAGCCGTCCGAGTCCTTTAGTCTTTTAGTCCAGACCTTTTACCACGGATTACACGGATCGCACGGATGCAAGCAATCGAACTCCGGTCCGAGGCAATTTGAATTTATTATCCGTGTTATCCGTGTAATCTGTGGTCAATCGGTACAGAATTTAGAATTTGAGTTCGCGCTAATTGAAAAGCATCCGGCTTCG
>JAKFEQ010000055.1:0-86865 GCA_036675625.1 Opitutaceae bacterium
GACAACCACCGTTCGCGCTGGGGGCGCCGTCGCGGCTTCATCGCGATCGGCGCGATCCTCACCGGCATCGCGGCGGCGTCGATCTGGTGGCCGCCCTCCGGGCAATCGACGACATTCTACGCCGCGTTCCTGTTGATCGCCGGACTGTTTCTCGCGGTGTCGCATTCGCTCTTCACCGTGCCGTATTACGCGCTCGGCGTGGAGCTGACCACGAACGATCGCGACCGCAACGCGCTCATGGGCTGGCGCGCCGGCTTCAATAAAGTCTCCGGCGTCGCGAACCAGTGGCTCTTCGCGCTGGCCCAGCTTGCGGTCTTTGGCGGGATTCTCTCCGGCGCGCGCACGCTTGGCATCATCATCGGCGTGGTTGTCATCGGGCTCGGACTGCTGCCGGCGCTGACCTTGCGCGAGCCCGCGTACGCACAGGTGATCCATCAAGAGCGGCAGCCCTTCTGGAAATCATTTCGCGGGGCATTCGCGCGGCGTGATTTTCGCTTCCTGGCGTTCTCCAACATCGCGCTGCTCGCGAGCGTGATGATGGTCGATGCGGTGGGCTTCTATCTCACGATTTTTCAAGTGTGCGACGGCGACTTCAAGGAAGCGGGTCTCTTGAAAGGCGTGAGCGGCACGGTGTTTCAGGTCGGCGGACTGATCTCGTTGCCGTTCTTCGCCGCGCTGTGTCGCAAATACGACAAGCGCACGGTCGCGCGCTGGAGCATGGTGCTGGTCGTGGTGGCGGGCGTGAGCAAATGGTTCTGCTACTTTCCCGGCGCGGGCTGGTGGGTCGTGTTGCCCTCGGCGCTACTCGCACCCGGTCTTGCGGCCGTGCTGATGCTCGGGCCGTCGATGCTGGCCGATCTGTGCGATGTCGACGAGGCGGAGCACGGCGTGCGGCGCGAAGGGATGTTTGTCGCGACGTTCAACTGGCTCCTGAAATTCTGCACCTCCGCGCTGATGTTGCTCTCCGGCTCCATCATCGCACTCACCGGATTCAAAGCGTCGGCCGGCGCGGCGCAGTCGCCCGAAACGATCTTCGCGATGCGCCTCTGGTTCACCGGCGGCACGGTCGGCCTCGCCGTGCTGGCGTACCTTCTGCTCGGACCTTATTCCCTGACGGCCGCGCGGCTCGCCGCGATCCGTCGCTCTCCCCGTACTGTCACGTGACGCGCCCGCCGAACATCCTCTTCGTTCTCACCGATCAGCAGCGCCCCGATACGATTGCCGCGCTCGGCAATCCGCTGATCCGGACGCCGCATCTCGACCGGCTCGTGCGCGAAGGCACCGCCTTCGATCGCGCCTACACGCCGTCGCCGGTGTGTGTGCCCGCGCGCCACGCGCTCACCACCGGCCGCTCGCCGCATCGCACCGGTGTGGCCGACAATCTCTCAGCCAACGTGCCCGCCGACCCAAGTATCATGGAGGTGCTCGCGGCGCGCGGTTATCAGACGCATGGCGTCGGCAAGATGCATTTCGTGCCGCAGGCCGACTGGCGCAAAAACTGGGGCTTCGAATCGCGCGATCTACAGGAGGAATGCTGCCTCGACGACGATTACTATCCGTATCTGTGCCAGCACGGCTATAATCACGTGCTCGATCCGCACGGGCTGCGCAGCGAATATTATTATGTGCCGCAACCGTCGCAGTTGCCGGAGCACTTGCACGGCACGACGTGGGTCGCGGACCGCTCGATCGATTTTCTGCGGCGGCGCGATCGCGCGCGACCGTTTTTCCTCTGGACGAGCTTCATCAAACCGCACCCGCCGTTCGAATCGCCGAACCCGTGGAACCGGCTTTATCGGTCGCACGAAATGCCCGCGCCGTTTGTGCCGGAAAACGCAGCGGAGAATCTCACGTTCTGGAATCGTGTACAGAATCGCTATAAATATATGGACGGCGGCGCGCACCGCCACCTGCAACGGACGCAACGCGCCGCGTATTATGCCGCGATCTCGTTTATAGATTTTCAGATGGGCCGGATTCTTGCGGCGCTCGGCCCGGAGGTGGACGATACGCTCGTCGTGTTCACGTCGGATCACGGCGAGTTGCTCGGCGACTTCGGCTGCTATGGGAAACGCAGCATGCTCGAGCCCTCGGCGCGCGTGCCCCTGATCGTGCGGCAGCCGGGGCGATTCGCGGCGGGCCGGCGCTGCGCCGAGCCGGTGTCGCTGCTCGACCTGTTTCCGACCTTCAACGCGGCGGCCGGCGGCGCGGGCGGCGTGGACGGCGAGACCTCCGCCGATCTCGCCTTGGTGGCGCGGGGCGGGAACGGACGCACGCACGTGCTCAGCCAGTTTTCCCAGCGCGCGACCGGGCTGTATCTGGCGGCCGAGCGCGACTGGAAATATATCTATAGTGCGCCGGACGCGAAGGAATGGCTGTTCAACACCGCCGTCGATCCGCGCGAGACCGAGAACCTCGCGGCCGAGCCGGCGTGTGCGAGGCATCGCGACCGGCTCAAGCAGCATCTGCTGAATCGGTATTCACGCGACGGCTACACCGATGCGGTGGAGCGGGTCGCCGATGGGCGCCTGGAGTGGCGCGCCTACGACCGGCCCTCGATTCCCGACGATCCTGAAGCGGGCCTGCTGTTGCAGGATCCCGCGCCGCTCGCCGACCAGCTCAAGCGCCTCGAAGGCTATGCTCGGCCGCCGGCGCCGCCGAACGAGAACCCCGGCCTGACGTTTTCGAACGGCAAACCGTTCCCGCACGGCTGAGCTGGCGCCGAGGGTCGCAGCTGCGGGGTGCGTTGCGCGTTTTTTAGGAGGCGCGTATCAGGCGGAGCGGCGCCGTTTCATTTTGAAGTTCTCATGGACCCACTGGTCGTGCTTCATCACCGCACCTTTCTATGCCCAAACGTCTTGGAGTCGGTTTTATCGGGAGTGGTTTCATTGCCCGATTTCACATCCAGTCGTGGCTCGCCGTGCGCGATGCCGACATTCTCGGCGTGTGGAGCCCGAACTCCGCCAACGCCGCCGAGGCCGCGGCGCTGGCGCGTTCGCTGAATGTAGGCGAAGCCCGTGCCTACAAATCGATCACCGAGATGGTCGCGGACCCCGCGATCGATGCGATCTGGATCTGCGGCCCGAATCATCGTCGCGTCGAGAATCTCGAGGAGATCGTGGCCGCGTTGAAATCCGGCAAAGGCAAACTCATCGGCATCGCCTGTGAAAAACCCCTCGCGCGCAACGTGGCCGAGGCGAAGCGTTGCGTCGCGCTCATCAAGGAAGCGGGTGTGCTGCACGCGTATCTCGAAGACCAGCTCTTCACGCCGTCGCTGTTGAAAGGCCGCTCGCTCGCGTGGTCGCGCGGCGCCGCCGTCGCCGGCCGGCCCTATCTCGCGCGCGCCGCGGAGGAACACAGCGGTCCGCACATGCCGTGGTTCTGGCAGGGCCAGCATCAAGGTGGCGGCGTGTTGAACGACATGATGTGTCACAGCGTCGAGGTCGTGCGCTTCCTCCTCAGCGACCCGAAAAAGCCGCGGCGCAGCATCCGGCCGACGAAGATCACGGCGCACATCGCGAGCCTGAAGTGGTCGCGCCCCGAATACGCGCAGCTCCTCCGCGAAACCATGGGGCCCGAAGTGGATTACACGAAACGGCCGTCGGAGGATTTTGCCCGCGCCACGATCGAATACGTGGACGACGCCGGCCTGCCGTTGATCGGCGAAGTGACGACGTCGTGGAGCTTTGTCGGCGCGGGACTGCGGCTGAGTTCGGAGCTGCTGGGGCCGGAGTATTCGTTTGCGCACAACACGCTCACGACCGGCAGCCAGTTGTTTCTCAGCCGCCGGATCGCGGGCAAGGCGGGCGAGGATCTGGTGGAGAAACAAAACGCGGAGCAGGGCCTGATGCCGATCGTCGGCAACGAGGCGGCCGAATACGGCTACGAGAACGAGAATCGCCACTTCGTGGATTGCTTCCGCAAAGGCGTGCAGCCGGACCTGAACTTCGACGACGGACTGGAGGTGGTCGAGATCCTGATGACGGCCTATATGAGTGCCGAGCAGGGCCGCACGCTCGAGTTCCGTCCTCCCGGACTGGATACGTTTATTCCTGCGGTCGCGCAAGGCACGTGGAGACCTTAGCCGTGCACGCGCGCCGCAGTTGAAGCTCGAGGTTGAAGTTGAAGCGGGCGCTCCCTGACCTCTCACCCTTCGAATTTCCGGCACCATTACCTTAAACTTAAACGTTCCACTTCAACCATGAGTTCCAACGAATCCTTTCGCGGCCGTCTCTTTACGATGATGGCGCTCGAGTTCTTCATCTGGGGAGCCTGGCTCCCTCTGATCTTCGGCTATCTGCCGAGCCTCGGGTTCACGCCCGGACAGCAGTCGCTGATCCTCAACGCGTTTCCGGTCGCGTCGATCATCGGCATGTTCTTCAGCAACCAGTGGGCCGACCGCAAATTCGCGGCGGAGAAATTCCTCGCGTTCTCCCACCTGATCGGCGGCCTCGCGATCCTCGGCTGCGGTTTCACGAAGGAATTCATGCCGTTCTTCCTGCTGATGCTCGTGCACTGCCTGCTCTACGTGCCGACCATCTCGATCACGAATGCGATCGCGTTCGCCAACATGAAGGATCCGGAAAAGGAATTCGGCATCGTGCGCATGGGCGGGACGATCGGCTGGATCCTCGCCGCGTGGCCGTTCGTGCTGATCTTCGTGAATTGGGAGGCGGTCAGCGCCCTCAACCCGAGCGGCCTCGTCGACTGGCTCGGCAAGGCGCTCGCGAATCCGCTCACCGGTGATGCCGCCAAGGTCGCGACGAAATGGACTTTCGTGGTGGCCGGCATCGCCTCGCTCGCGTTGGCGGCGTTCAGCCTGGCGTTGCCGCACACCCCGCCGCGGAAGGCGCAGGAAGGCGTGGCAGAGAAGCTCGCGTGGCTCGAGGCGCTGCGGTTGCTGAAGCACCCGTTCGTGCTGGTGCTGTGGCTCGTGACGCTCGTCGATTCCTTCGTCCACAACTGCTACTTCAACTGGACCGGCGTCTTCCTCGGTACGCCCGAAGCGGCGGGCGGTGTCGGCATCGCGTCGAACTGGATCACACCGGTGATGAGCATCGGTCAGATCGCGGAAATCCTCACGATGTTCGTGCTCGGGGCCACGCTCAAGAAGTTCGGCTGGCGCACCACGATGATCGTGGGAATCCTGGGGCACGCCGCGCGTTTCGCCGTGTACGCTTTCATGCCGCAGAGCGCGGGCGCGATCATCCTGATCCAGGTGCTGCACGGCATCTGCTACGCGTTCTTCTTCGCGACGGTATACATCTTCGTCGACGCGTATTTCCCGAAGGACATTCGCTCGAGCGCACAAGGCCTCTTCAATCTCCAGATTCTGGGCATCGGCGCGCTCCTGGCGAATTCGATCTGCCCGTGGCTGATCCAGAGCGTCTACACCGCGAACGGCGTGGTCGATTTCAAGGGCCTGTTCATGGTTCCGCTGATCGCTGCTTCGGCCGCGGCCGTGGCGCTCGCGCTCTTCTTCCATCCGCCGAAGGACGCGTCGACGACGGCGGGCGTCGCCACGGCGGCGCCGCACTGAGAGTCCCCGCGGGAGCGGCCGGCGAGAACGCCGGCCGCGATCGGGATACGCGGGCACCTCGACGCCGGCGAGCCGGACAAAGTCCCGCGCGCTGTGCGGCGATTGCAGCGTCGGGCGATGCTCCCGCTGCGCGCTCCTGCGACCACCAAGGCAAAAACACCCTTGACTCTCCTCCGGGCGTTTGAGTCTTTGGCCAGCTCCAATCTTTCGCAGACCATGGCCAACACCAAATCCGCTATCAAAGCCGCGCGCAAAACTGTGCGCCTCACCGAACGCAACCGCGGGGTTAAGACTCGTTTGAAGACGTTGCGCAAGCGGCTCGATACGTCGATCGCGGCGAAGGATGCCACCGCCAGCAAGAGCGCTGCGGCGGAATACGTCTCCGCGATGGACAAGGCCGTAAAGTCAGGCGTGGTGCACAAGAATGCGGCGTCGCGCGCCAAGGCACACGCTGCCAAGGTTTTCGCTGCGAAGTAACCGAGCGCGATCCAGATTTTCTCCGACCCCGCGGCGCCTGTGCGCCGCGGGGTTTTTGTTTTTTTCCCCGCGGGCGTCGCGGGTGGATCTTTGTCCCGCATGCCGCTGCGTGACGCAATTGTGCTCAAGGCTGAGGTGAACTGGCGCGCGAGCTGGTCCGGGTCCCTGCTCTCCGGAGCAGGGCTACGTCCCGGACCCGATGCTTCCGTGAACTGTTCGGGCTACGCGCCTCTCAACGGGTTGGGAGGCGGGCCGCGTTCGGGGCCTGCATTCGGCGTGGAACTCTCCTTGCAGGGGCAAGAAACGCGCTTTCATCATCCGCGTTCATGCCGAACCTGCCCGCCACCGTCCGTCGCCACTTTTTGTCGTGGCAACGGCCGCTGCTGGCGCAGGCGGCGGAATGGCTGGCGCACGACTGGAGCGGCGAGGGTGCGCTCGATCTTTCGCACGTGTTGGCGATCGTGCCGACGCGGCAGTCGGGCCGGCGGCTCCGGGAGGCGCTGGCGGAATACGCGGCGACGCGGAAGGCGGCGGTGTTTCCTCCGCGTGTCCAGACTCCGGATACGCTGCTTGCGCAAGGCGCCGCGGCGCCGGAGGTCGCGTCGCGGCTCGAGGCGTTGCTGGCCTGGACGGATGTATTGGGTGCGATCGACCTGGATCGCGTGTCCGATGTGCTGCCGGTGGCGCCGCCGCGGCGGGATTTTGCCTGGGCGTATCGGCTGGCGGATAACTTCTTCCGGCTCCAGACGCAGCTGATGGAGGCGGGGCTTGCGCTGGCGGATGTCGCGGCGCGGGCTGGCGCGGAATTTCCCGAGGCGGAACGCTGGCGGCAGCTCGCATGGCTGGAGGAGCAGCAGGTGCGGCGGCTGGCGAGCCTCGGCCGGCGCGAGCCGCATGCGGCGCGACGCGCGTTTGCCCAGGCTCCGCGACTGACCGCCGGGATTACACGCGTGGTGATGATCGCTGCGGCCGATCCGCTGCCGCTCGCGATCGAGACGATCGGGCGCCTGGCGCGCGAAGTGCCGGTGGATGTGGTGGTGTTTGCGCCGGAAGCCGAAGCCGAGGCTTTCGACGAGTGGGGCCGGCCGCGGCCGGCGGCGTGGGAGCGCCGGGCGCTGGTGCTGCCGGATTGGAAGGCGCACGTGCATCTCTGCGCCAATCCGGCGGACGAGGCGGAGCGGGCGGCCGCGATGGCCGCACGCCACGGGCCGGAGGCGGATGGCTACGTGGCTATCGGTATTGCGGATCCGGATACCTTGCCGCTGCTGGAGAACGGGCTCTCCCGCGCAGGCCTCGCCAGTTACAATCCCGAAGGCCGCCCGCGGCGCAGCGAAGGTTTGCATGCGTTGCTTTCGGCGCTGGCCGCGCTCGCCCGCGAGGCAACTTTCGACGCGGTTGCGACGCTCGCCCGTTGTCCGGATTTCCTCACGGCGCTGGCCACCCGGGGCGGCCCGAACACATCGGCCGCGCGATGGCTGAAGGAGCTCGACGCATTGCGATCGCGGCATCTGCCGGCCGATCTCGGAGCGGCGCGGCGGAGTGCGCGGGCGGGAGGTGAACTGCGCGCGGGGCTGGACTTCGTGGCGGACCTGGAGGCGGCGCTGACGCGCGGGACATTTCCGGGGAACGCGCTGGCGGCACTTGGATTGATATTTCGCGATCGGCGCTTCGATCTCTCGCGTGACAATGATGCGCGGGCGGCCGAGGGGGCGGGGGCGTGGCGGGAAGTGATGCGGGAGATTGCGGCCGTTCGGGCGGACTTCCCGGCGGTGAAGACAGCGGAGTGGTGGGAGATCGCGTTGCGCATGTTTGGAGAGAGCCGGCGGACCGAGGAGAAATTTCCCGGCGCGTTGGATCTGCAAGGCTGGCTGGAGCTGTTGTGGGAGGACGCGCCGCAACTGCTCGTGACGGGGTTGAACGACGGCCTGGTGCCGGAGGCGATCGTGGGCGACGCGTTCCTGCCGGAATCGCTGCGCGAGCGGCTTGGATTGAAGACGAACGCGACGCGGTTCGCGCGCGATGCGTATCTGCTGCAGGCGCTCGCGGCTTGCCGCGCGGGTGAGGGTGGTCAGCTCGATCTGTTCTTTGCGAAGACCGCGGCGGCGGGCGATCCGCTGCGGCCGTCGCGCCTGTTGCTGAGTTGCGCCGACGAGGAATTGCCGGAGCGGATCGCGTTTTTGTTTCGAGCCGTCGGGACGACGCGGACGAACCTGCCGTGGACGCGCGCGTGGCGGCTGACGCCGCGCCGCGAACCGCCGCCGGCGAGCGTATCCGTCACTGCACTACGAGCGTGGCTGGCGTGTCCGTTTCGCTTTTATCTGGCGCACGTGTTGCGGATGGAACCGGTCGACCCGGCGAAGAGCGAGCTCGACGCGCGGGATTTCGGCACGTTGTGCCATGCGGCGCTCGAGGCGATGGCGAGCGCGCCGGCGTTGCGCGACTGCACGGACGAGCAGGTGTTGCGCGAGTTTCTGCTCGACCGGTTCGATGGCACGGCGCGGAAGATTTTCGGCGAGCAACACGCGTTGCCGCTCGTCGTGCAGCTCGAGTCGGCGCGGCAGCGGCTGGCCCGGGCGGCGGCAATCCAGGCACGCGATCGCGCCGAGGGTTGGGTGATCGAGCGGGCGGAATGGAAGTTCTCGCTGGAGCTTGGCGGGTTAGAGGTGCGCGGGAAGATCGACCGGATTGATCGTCACGAAAGCTCGGGTGTCCGGCGGGTGCTCGATTACAAGACCTCCGACACGGCGGTGCCGCCGTTGAAGGCGCATGTGCGGCCGTTGCGTGTGAACGACCAGGATTTGCCGGCGTGGATGCGGCTCGTCTTGAACGGGCGCGACTACGTGTGGGCGGATCTGCAGCTGCCGTTGTATTTGCGCGCGCTCGAAAGCGAGCCGGAAGCCGCGGGACCGCGGCTGGCGGGTTATTTCAATCTGCCGAAAGCGGTGGGCGAGACCGGCATCGTGGTGTGGCCGGAGCTGGCGGACGAGTTGCTGGCGGCGGCGGGAGCGTGTGCGGACGGCGTGGCGGCGGCGATCCGTGCGGGCGAGTTCTGGCCGCCGAAGGAAATCGCGGCGGAGCGGGATGTGTTTGCCGCGCTGTTTCATCATGGGGCGGTGGAGAGCGTGGAAGACGGGTGGCTGGTGGTGGACAGGGCGCGGGGGAATGCGGATCGGCGGGTGGCGGTACAAGCCGAGCTGGAGCTCGGCGTTCCCGGGGCGGAGGAGACGGGCGGAACGCCTACGCTACGATGAAGGCGCGGCATGTGATGATCCTGGCGTCGGCGGGATCCGGTAAGACCTACGCGCTGACGAATCGCTTCGTGCAGCTGCTGGCCGAAGGCGCGAAGCCGGAGCGGATCGTGGCGCTGACGTTTACGCGCAAGGCGGCGGGCGAGTTCTTCGACGAGATTCTGAACAAGCTCGCGCGGGCGGCGCAGGATGAGGTGTTTGCGGCGCAGCTGGCGCGCGACGTGGGGCAGGCGCAGCTGCGGGCGGCGGACTTTTTGCGGATGTTGCGCGATGTGGTCGATGCGATGCACCGCCTGCGGCTCGGCACGCTGGACGGGTTCTTCGCACGGATCACGCGGGCTTTTCCGTTCGAGTTGGGCCTGACGGGCGAGTTCGAGGTTCTGCAGGAGCATGCGGTGCGGATCGAGCGGCGGCGGGTGTTGCAGCGGATCTTTGCGCGCGCGCCGGGCGGGCTGGACGCGGCGCAGAAGGAATTCATCGAGGCGTTCAAGCGCGCGACCTTTGGCGCGGAGGAGAAGCGGCTCGGCAGCCGGCTCGATGCGTTTCTCGACGAGCACCAGGAAACGTTTCTCGCGGCGGCGGCACCGGGGCTTTGGGGCGACGAGGCGCGGATCTGGCCGGAAGGTTGCGCGTGGCTGGAGACGGGCGCGAAGCCGCTCAAGGAAGCCGTCGCAGCGTTGCGAGATCTGCTGCGGCAGCGCGGCCTGCCGGAGAAACAGTTCGCGCGGTGGGAATTGTTCTTCGTTGCGTTGCCCGACTGGTTGCCCGGGGCGACGCTGCCGGATCCGGCGGAATATATATTGAAGAATGCGTTTGCCGTCTGGGCGGACGTGCTGCGCGGGGCCGCCGAAGTGACGATCGAGCGGAGGAAACTCGCGCTCGGACCGGAGGAATGCGCGGAGCTCGCGACGATTGTGCGGCATCTCGTGTGCGCGGAGCTGACGCGGCGGCTGGAGGCGACGCGGGGAATCCACGCGGTGCTGCGCGGCTACGAGGCGGTCTACCACGATGCGGTGCGGCGCGGAGGCAAGCTGACGTTCGGCGATGTGTTGCGTCTCCTGTTACCGGATACGAGCGGACGGATGTTGAGCAGCGCGGGCGGGGTGGGAGCGGAAGAGGAGAACGCGGCGGAGACGCGGGCGACCAACCGGCTGATGATCGATTTCCGCCTCGATGCGCAGTTCGACCACTGGCTGCTGGATGAATTTCAGGACACGAGCTTCGGGCAGTGGAGCGTGTTGCGGAACCTGATCGACGAAGCGGTGCAGGATCCGGCGGGCGTGCGGAGCTTCTTCTGCGTGGGCGATGTGAAGCAGGCGATCTACACGTGGCGCGAAGGCGATCCGCGGCTGTTTCGGGAAATCTTCCAGCACTATAATAGCGCGGCGCCGGGCACGATCGCGGAGGAGCATCTCGTGCGGTCGTGGCGGTCGGGGCCGGCGATCATCGAAATGGTGAACGCGGTGTTTGGTCGCGGCGAAGTGATCGGGGAGATGTTTCCCGGCTCGGCGAGCGAGGCGTGGAACCGCGAGTGGCGCGCGCACGAATCGGCGCGGCCGAAGCTGACCGGCCAGGCGGCGTGGTTGCACGGGGAAGACGAGGAGGCGCGCTTTGCGCTGACGGTGCGTTTATTGCAGGAGATCGCGCCGCTGCAGCGCGGGCTCGACTGCGCGGTACTGACCCAGACGAACACGATGGCGGCGGAGCTGGCGGATTATCTGCGGCGGGTCGGTGAGATTCCGGCGATCGCGGAGTCGGATCTGCACGTGTGTACGGACAATCCGCTCGGGGCGGCGCTGCTGGCGCTGGTGCAGGCGGCGGCGCATCCGGGCGATACGCTCGCGGAGGAGCATTGGCGGATGACGCCGTTGAAAGGCGTGCTCGCGCGGGAAGGCATCACGCATCCGGAGCATCTGACGGAGCGGTTGCTGGCGCAGATTCATGCGGAGGGTTTCGAGCGCACGATGGAGTATTGGGTGCGCCGCGTGGAGAACGTACTCGCGCCCGATGATGCGTTCAGTCGCGAGCGGGCGCGGCAGTTCACGGCTGCGGCGGCGTTGTTCGATGCGACGGGGAGCCGCGAAATCGCGGAGTTTGTTTCGTTCATGCAACGGCATGCGGTGCGCGATGCGGAGGCGGGCGGCGTGGTGCGCGTGATGACGATTCACAAGTCGAAGGGACTCGGTTTCGACGTGGTCGTGCTGCCGGATCTCGAGGGGCAGCGGCTGGATCAGCGCCGCGGCGGGCTGGCGGTGCAACGCGCGGCGGACCGCGCGGTGGAGTGGGTGTTGGAGTTGCCGCCGAAATTGTTTTACGCGCAGGACGAGACACTGAGCGGGCATGTGCGCGAAGCGGAGTCGATGGCGTGTTACGAGGCACTCTCGCTGTTGTATGTCGCGATGACGCGCGCAAAGCGGGCGATGTATGTGATCACGAAACCCGTGGGCACGTCGGAGTCGCGCAACTATCCGAAGCTGCTCGCCTCGACGCTCGGTGCGGGTGGGCACGGTGTGGTGCGCGTCGGGAAAATGTCGGTTGAAGGAACCTGGAGCAGCGGCTCGCCGGACTGGTTTGCATCAATCGTGGCGCCGCCGATCGCGATCGAAACGCCGCCGGAAGCTGTGGCGACGGACTTGCCGCCGGAAATGACGCCCGCGCCACGAAGAGCCTCGCGCCGGCCTTCGGCGGGTAAGGCGGGTGTGGTGGCGGCGGCGCAGGTGTTTGCGCTGGAAGGCGGCGCGGCGACGGAGTTTGGCAGCGCGGTGCACACGTTGCTTGCCGATGTCGAGTGGGTTGATGGCAGTGCGGTGCCGGCCCTCGAAGAGGCGTGGACTGATCGCGGATTGGATCGCGGCGCGACGGCGCAGGCGCTCGCGTGTGTGGGGGCGGAGGCGTTGGCGCACGTATGGCGCAAGCCGGCGAATGGTGAGGTGTGGCGCGAGCGGGCGTTCGAGATCGTGATGGACGATGTGTGGGTGACGGGAGTCTTTGATCGGGTCGTGGTGGAACGCGAAGGAACCAGGGGAGTGGCGCGGGCGACGCGCGCGACGGTTTACGATTTCAAGAGCGATGCCGTGGAGAATGAGGCCGATATGCGACTGGCGATGACGCGCCATGCGGCGCAGCTGAATCTATATCGGCGGGTGGCGGCGGTGTTGACGGGGTTGCCGGAATCGGCGGTGCGGTGCGAGCTGGTGTTTACGCGCGTGCAGCGAGCGGCGAGGGTGCCGAACGAGTAACGTTATCCGCGATAAACAATTGGGTGAATCAGTGAGTGGCTCGGGGGCCGATTGGCGGCAGATGAAAATCGCAGGGAAATTCACGCTTTACAGCCTGCGGGCGGGGCCGCACCGTGACCGTTCGCGAAATTAAATCACCATGGGCAATCTGAAAAAGAAACGTCGTCTGAAGATGAACAAGCACAAGCGCCGGAAGCGCTTGAAGTCGAATCGCCATAAGAAGCGTACCTGGCAGAAGTGAGCGCGGTTCACGCGAGACTCACACCTTGGATTTTCAAACCCGCCGCACCTCGCGGCGGGTTTTCTTTTTTCAGCGGCCGGACTGGCGCACCTGCGCGGTCTGCCTGATGGCCTCATCTCGTCGGCAAAAAACCGGCGGCGCGGGAACGCGGCGATTCATGCGGGGCGTCCCATGGCGCGAGAAGGAGCGTGAGGTGGAAACCACCGCGGCTCCTTAATTCGGAGCCGCTCCCGCCCATCGATCGGCTCAGAAGCTTACGCTGCGCTGATGAGTTTTGGGCACAAGGAATGGGTGCGACCGGTCGGGCCTCTCGCCGTGCGCCTCCGGTGTGATAGGTGCGACGCAGAGAGGTTGACTCCGGAGTGACTCGGTTGAATTGCCGGTGGCTGGGCGCAGGCGCCAGACTGTAAAGCACGCCCGACGAATGTGGATAAGGGGAATCGAGCGTATCCAAAAATCCACCATGGCGGAGGGAAACAATATACCCGTTGCTCAAGAAAGCGTAAATGCCCCGACCGCTCAGGGAAACCCCGATGTTTAACCTTGTAAGCTCCCTATCGATTTGGGACGGTCCGCGCCCGGTTTACGCTGTATATTTTACATATCAGCTGCCGATTTTTCTCTCGGTAAAAATTTCTCCACGTTTCGGTTTGGTCATTTGCCTCAGGCTTACTGCGATTGTTTAACTGCATGTTTTTCTCCAAAAAAACGAAGGGCTTTTTTGTCGAGGTGAACGATCATGCGGTCACGCTGGCGCGAACCTCCAGCCCGACGGCTCCCTTCACCATCGAGGAGATGCAGGAGTGTGCGCCGAACGATGCGGCAGGGCTTGCGGCTGCGATCAATCAGATCCAGCCGAAGAAGGCGCCGAGTGGCTATCTGCATGCTATAGTGGCAATATATCCCGGCAAGCGGCTGATGCGCCGGCACGCGCTCGAGTTGAAACGCGTGAAGGAGCCGGGTTATCTGGCGGAGGTCTGTACCCAGCAATTTCGGATCGAGCCGGACAAGTATACAATCGCGATATTGAACGCGACCGACGGTATCGATTTCGATCCCGCCCGCGCGGTGCAGAAGGAAGTGCTGTTCTGTGGGCTGCCGACGGAAGACGCGGATGCCGCGCAGGTGGCGCTGCTGGAAGGCGGAATCTATCCGGAGCGGCTCGAGCTGGGCTCGGTGGCGACGCTGGGCGCGATGGTCGACTGCCTGGCTCACGCGAAATCGAAGACCCCCACGTTGGTGCTGGAGATCGGGGCGGATGCGACGCACTCGTTCATCGTGACAGCCGGCGGGGTGGAGGCATCCCGGCCGATTCCGCAGGGGCTGGATGCAATGGTGCCCATTGTACAGAAAGAACTCGGGCTGAAGGACGAGGAGTCGGCACGAAAGCTTTTTTATTCCAACACCTTTGATTTCACGGGCATGGGTCCGCTGTTGGTCAAGCGCCTGCTGAAGGAGCTCCAATCGTCAATCGGCTTCTACGAAGTACAGACGGGCCAGTCGGTCGGCCAGGTGTTGTGCACCCAGCTTTCGCCCAAGCTCGCGTGGCTCGAGGCCGCGATTGCCGGCGCGCTCGGCATCACAAGCCTGCGGCTCGATCCTGTGCCGTGGCTGCAGGCGCGCAACGTCACGGTGCCGGATGCGCTGGCGAAGAATGCGCAGGATATCCGCTGGTTCGGCCTGCTGAGCCTGATGGCCCGCTACAACACTGTCCATGCTGCCCCTGCCGAAGAAAAAAAGTAAGGCCGATGCCGGGCCCGTGGTGCCGGCGTGGCACCCGAACTTCCGCAACTTCGAGAAGCTGCCGGACACGAAGGTCGTCCGCACGGCATTCTTCATCAATGTGGCTGCGATCACGATCGCGGTCGCGGCCTTGATTTATTTCGGGTTGGACGAGTGGCGGCTGCGCGGCATCCGCCAGCAGATCGCGCAGGTGCAGGCGCAGATCGACCGGGACAAGAAGACGAGCGACCAGGCCGTGGCGCTGTTCCGAAAGTTCCAGGCGGAGGAGGCGAAGATCAAGGAGGTCGACGCGTTCGTGACCTCGAAACCGATCGTATCCACAATTGTGATGCGCCTCGGCGAGACCATTCCGCCGAACATCGCGATCGACACCCTGGATTTTCGCGAGACCGGCATGACGATGCGCATCTCGGTGCGTGGGGCGCCGGACGCCGCCAGCGGGATGGCGACCCAGTATCTCGAACAGCTCAAGGCGGACAAGGAGCTGGCGATTTTCGACACGTTCGCATTCACGAGCACACCGACGCCGAATCCCGCGACCGGGCGCATGGCGGTGGAGTTCTTCCTCCATCTGAAGGGGAAAAAATGATGACCAACGACCAACTCAAGGCGCTGATCAAGAAGAACCCCGTCACGGTGGTATGCGGTGCCATCACCCTGGCGGTGGTCGTGGGATTGTATCTGCGCAGCGGAGACATCGCTGCGGCCGAGACGGACCTGGCGCAAAAGTCGGCCGCGTCGGAAAAGCATGCGCTGAACATCACCTATTCGGCGCAATTGAAGGAGCAGCACGAGGCGCTCGTGGCTGCGAACAAGGCGATCGATGCGCGACTGACCCGGGCCAGCCAGCAGGGCATCAACACGCAGTATTTCTACAAGCTCGAGCGCGAGACCGGCGTGAAGCTCGTGTCGTTCGGCCAGTCTGGCGCGGCAAAAGGCGCGAAAACGGCATTCCTTCCGATCGGTTTCAATGTGGCCGTGCAGGGCACGTTGCCGCAGACGCTCGATTTCCTGCGGCAGCTCGAGAACGGCACTCATTATAGCCGCGTGCTCTCGGCGCACTACAGCCTCAACGCTGCTGCGCGCAACGGTCCGCTTACGCTCTCGCTCACCCTCGAATTGCTCGGCCTGCCATGAATCGTCGAACCCTCGTTGCGGCGACCGCCGCTCTGTGCGCGCTCGGCCTCGCACCCCGGCTTTCGGCGGCGAAGGCTGCGGCCGACATCCTCCCACCGCAGCGGCGTCAGGCCGTAGTGGATACAGCCGAACGGCTGGCGCAGCGTCCCTTGCCGGAGCCGGTGCCGGCGGAGCTTCCGAATCCCTTCAACCCTCCCACGTTCGATCCACCGGAACCCGGCGCGCCCCGGCATGAGGCGCCCGCTGCAGCCGGTCCCGCGCAGCCAGTGAGCCCGCCGGGAGACCGCGAAATATTGGAAACGCTCGCGATGCGCCTCACGCCCTCGGGCACGATCGCGCTCGGCGGCAAACCATTCCTGATCATCGAGCGCAACCGCTTCGAAGTCGGGACCAAGTTCATCGTCACGTATAACGATCAAGACTACGAGCTCGAGCTCGTCGCGATCGATCGCACCACCTTCAAGCTGCGTTACCGCGGCGAGGAAATTACCCGGCCAATCAAACCCGTTAAGTAACCACCATGAGCACCCGCACGCCCCTGCCGATCACACTATTTGCGTTGCTGGCCATGCTGCCGGCAGCTCGCGTGCTGGCTCAGGCGCCGGCCACGCCCGCCCCCGCGGACGCTGCGCCCGCCGCGAACGCACCTGCCACGACGCCGGACCAGACCGAAGCCGCGCTCGCAGACAAACCCGCGGCTGATGCCGCAGTCGCCGCCCAGCCGGCGGACGCCGCCGGAGCGGGAGCCGCCTCCAAAAGCAGGGACGCTTCGGGCCGCGACACGCTATCGGTCGATTTCCCGGACGAAGACATCCGCAACATCCTGCGCAATGTCGCCGATCTTTTCGAGCTGAACATCATCATGCCCGAGACGCTGCAGGGCAAAACGACGATCAAGCTGCGCGATGTGACGTGGCGCCAGATCTTCGAGAGCGTCCTCACCCCCGTCGGGTTCACCTATCGCGAGGAGGGCAATATCATCAAAATCGTCAGCAACGAGAGCCTCCTGCAGGAGCCCGTCTCGACCGATGTGTTTGTCATCAACTATGCGCGTGCGGCCGACATCCTCCCGACGGTCACCTCGCTCGTCGATACGGCGGCCGGCGGCAGGATCGTCGTCGATTCGCGCAGCAACAGCCTCGTGATCACCGAGCGCCCCTCCCGCATGAATCGCATCCGCGCCATCATCGAGCAGCTCGACCGCGCGACTGATCAGGTCATGATCGAATCGAAATTCGTCGAAGTATCGGGCAGCGATGTGAAGAACATCGGCGTCAACTGGTCGTCGCTCGCGAACTATCAACTATCAGCGGGTCAGCTCGGCGGCGACTTCACCCGCACCCGCGGACAGACCGGCACCAGCGGCATCGACTCGACGAACACCAACAGTCGAAACTCCATCAACGGCACGGACAACAGCTCGATCGCGACGAGCACGAATTCTCAGACTGGCGGCTCGACGAACTCGAACACCGTCACCTCCACCAACGGCACGCCGACCTCCACCTCCACCACGGGGACGACCGGCGGTCTTACCAGCAGCAACGGCGTAACCACGACCAACGGGACGACATCGACGACCACCGACACCAATGACAGCACGCTGACCAACCTGCTTTCGCTCGTGAACGACGTTGGCACGACCCGCTCGCTCAACGCCGTGTTCTCCGCGAGCGACTTCAGCCTCGTCCTGAGTGCGCTTCAGACCTTGCAGAACACGAAGGTCGTTTCGAATCCGACCATCGTGACCCTGAACAATTCCCAGGCGACCATCAACGTCGGCGAAGAGCGCCCGATTCCGTCGTATACGTATAACTCCGAGCGGGGTGTATATGAAGTGAGCGGGTTTCAATATAGGCCGATTGGCATCATCCTGAAAGTGACGCCGCAGGTGAATGCGCGCGGCACGATCAAATTGATGGTCGAACCCGAGGTCAGCCAGTCGACGCGCGATGCGAATTTCCAAGGCGCGTCGATTCCGATCGTGGAGTCGCGCAAAGCCTCGACGGTGGTGCAGATCAAGGACGGCTATACCATGGGCATCGGCGGCCTGATGCGCGCCGAGTCGCGCGACACCAACGCGAAGGTCCCGGTGATCGGCTCGGTGCCATTCCTTGGCCGGCTGTTCAGCCACAAGGCGAAGAACCACCAGTCGAGCAATCTCATCATCTTCATCACGGCGAAGACGGTCAGCGCCGACGGCGCGCCGCTCGAGCAACTCTTCGACTCGCGCGAAGTGCGCAAGCTCGAGATGACCCCCGACGAACTGCCGGGCTACCGGGATGGATCGAGCCCCTTCGTGAGTCCTCCGACGGCCGCCATCGCGAACCCGGCCAAGAAGTAAGAGGGCGATGCAAGCCTCTCCCACTCTCAACTCACGAGGTGTATCCATGAAACCTGCGTTTCGAATCTTAATGAGCGCGTTGACCGCTCTCGGCCTGGTCGCGACTGCGTTCGGGCAGGCTGGGGCTCCCGCGCTCAGTATAACCGGCATCACCGCTTCTCCATCGTCTGCCAAGCCTGGCGATGATGTTACGCTCAGTCTTGCGGTGAGCAATAACGGGGGGGCGTTCACGCCGGCGCAGACTGCGAATTTTTCTTTCCTCCTAACGAACATCACTACGGGTTATTCGTTCACCGTCGATGCAAGCGGAGTGAGCCCAAAGACGCTCATTCCCGCAGTTACGGCTGGCACCGAGACCAGCGCCCCGACGCCGGGCGTGGGCACATTCGATGTCACGATCACGATTCCTCGGCAGACCACGGAGGCGGGGCCGTATCGCGTCTCCGCGAGTGGAACGGCCGGATCGTTTTCCGTTAGCACGGCTGTCGTTACTGTTACGGGAACTCCCGACCTGCGAATCACGAGCGTGACGTATCCGGCCGGGGTTTCTTATAAAGGAGGTGACGTCATCCCGATGGCGCTCACCTATACGAACATGGCGTCAAGCAACGCTACGGCTAACGTGCCGTTCGTCCCGGCTGCGAGTGCGCCATACTTCAGGATCGACGTGGTCCTTTCGACTAACCCGACGTTTGGCGATGCGGACGATTTTATTCTCACGTTCCTCGACGTGTTCACGAAAATCGATGCGGACAACATCGATCGCACGCTCACATGGAATCAACTGCTGCCAGGCAATTACGCTGGGTCGTATTACCTATTGGCGAAGATCGATGTGCTTTCGAAAGTTGAAGAGACGACCTCTGACGACGACTTCACGATCAACGGTAACAACGTCTGGTATGACGAGGCTGGCACGCGCATCGCACTCCAGCCGACGTCGTTTCCGACCGTGTATCTCGCGAGCCTCGCCGGGACCGCAAGCGGCAACAACTTCAGCGACAACCCGGTCGTGACCGCGGACGGCCGCTATATGGCGTTCATGTCCGCGGCATCGAACCTTGTGACGGGAGACACAAATCTGAAACGCGACATCTTTGTGTTCGATCATCAGACTTCGCTCGTGCGGCGGGTGAATCTCTCGCAACAAGGCGCGCAGGCTAACGGCGACTCGGCCAATCCTGCGATCTCGAGCGATGGTCGCCTGGTCGCTTTCGCATCGGATGCGACCAATCTGGTCTTCGGCGATAACAATGGCTTCACCGACATCTTCGTCGTCGATACGGTCACTGGCGTTGTCGTCCGGGAAAGCGTCGCGACCGGCGGTGGACAAGCGAACGGTTCGAGCCTCCGGCCCGCGATCAGCTCCGATGGTCGCTATATAGTGTTCGAGTCGACGGCGACCAATCTCGGCACGAGCGTTCCGGTCGGCGTCACACAGATATATCTTCGCGACCGCAATACCGGGACGACGACGCTGGTTTCTCAATCCGGCGGAGCGGCCGGCAATAATGTGAGCTTGCAGGCCGCGATCAGCGGCAACGGGCGGTATATCGCCTTTGCGTCGGATGCGACCAACCTCGTCGTCGATGACACCAATGGAGTCTGCGACGTTTTTGTGCGCGACACGATTTCCGGCACGCTGACGCGCGTGTCGGTCGACAGTGGCGGCGGGCAGGCGAATGGCGCGAGCGGGGCGCCCTCCCTCAATGCCAATGCGGGCGACGCGTCTGACGGCCGTTATGTCGCCTTCATGTCGCAGGCGACGAATCTCGTCGCCGGTGATACCAACGCGATCAGCGACATCTTCGTGCGCGACCGCGTCCTGAACACGACCACCCGCATCAGCCTCTCCACCGCCGGTGCAGAGGGTGTCGATCCTACGAACCCCACGGTGACCGGTTCGCATCTCGGCAGTCTCAATCCGAGCATCAGCGCCACGGGCCGCTATGTCGCCTTCGCCTCGCTGGCGAATAACCTGACGCCGGGCGATGGCGCCGGCCAGTATTGGCCGACCGATGCGAACGGCTCGCTCGATGTCTTCGTCCGCGATCGCGACGCCAGTGGCAGCGGCGTGTTCGATGTGGCTGGAAATGTCACAACACAAATGGTCAGCGTGAATCGCTTCGGCTATCAGACATTGCGCATCCTCGGTGTGCCGAGCACGGCCGCGTCGGATATTTATCCGTCGATCAGCGCCGACGGACGCTGGGTCGCCTTCCCGACCGACTCCGATGGCGCGCAGGGTTTGGCTCACACAACCACCAACCGTTTGTCGCCCGATCTGAATACGTTTCGCGACGTCTTTCTCTTCGATCGTCGCATCAACGCGCTGCCGAACTCTGCTGTGTTGCCAGTCGTAACGATCACGAATCCGCAGGCGGGCAGTTCCTATCCCGTGAACACGGCGTTGACGGTAAATGCCACCGCGACGACCACCGTGGGTTCAGTCGCTAGTGTACAGTTCTTCGTCAACGGCACGAGCCTCGACGCGGTAGATACCGCGTTCCCTTATACAGCGACGTGGACGCCGACGGGAATGGGCACCTTCACGCTGAGTGCGCTGGTCACTGACTCTTTCGGCAATCAGGGTATCTCCGCCAACATTCCGGTGACCGTTGTGCTGGGTGCGCCGCCGGTGGTGACCGTGACGAGTCCCGTTGAAGGCACTTCGGTCACGGTAAATTCGTCCCAATCGTTGCGTGCGACTGCTACGTCTTCGAACGGTACGATCGCTTCAGTGCAATTCTTTGCCAACGGAGCGCCGGTGGGTGCTCCCGTTGCGGCGGCACCATTTACGACTTCGTGGACGCCCGCGACGGAAGGGGCTTATCGTATTACTGCGACCGCGGTAGACAACGCGGGTTTGAGCACCAGCTCGCCGGCTGTGACGGTCCTTGCGGTGCCGGTCGCCGGGGCCAGCGACGCGGTCTTCACTGGCAACTTCGCAGGTTTGGGGGAGAACGGCCGCTTTGCCGCCATCAACGTCGGTGGACGTGACGCGATCCTCATCGGCGTTCCGACGACCGCTTCAGGGCGCGCTTATTACTTCCCCGGTCTCACCCCCGGAGCGAGCGGTGGCTTCTCGGGGAATAATGCCGCGGGTCAGCCGATCATCACTGCGACAACCAGCGAAACCGGCGTAGCCGGCACCTTTGACGGCGGGCGATTGACGTTCATCGGACCAATCGTGCCAGCCAGCAGTGGCAGCTCGGTTGCGCCCGGTTATTACAGCGGCAGCTTGAATGGCCGTGGTGCCAGTACGATTGCGGCGATTGTCGCTTCGGACGGCACGATCTTCATCTATGGTGCGGACGGTTCGTTCAACGATGCGGGCAGCGGTCCTGTGACCGCGGCAGGTGCCTTCAATGTCGCGACACCCGCGGGCAGTCGGTTCACCGGCACGATCGATAACCGGACAGGGTTTGTGACGGGCACGCTTACCGGTGGGCCGGGGGGCGCGTTCACTGCAGCGCGGGCTTCCGGCGCCGCGTTCAGCGACGGCTCGCTGCGCAATCTTTCGACGCGCGGTCAGGTCGGCACCGGAGCCAACATACTGATCGCCGGATTTGTCCTCAAGGGCTCGACCGCCAAACAGGTGTTGGTGCGCGGCATCGGTCCGTCGCTGGCGGGATTCGGAGTCTCGGGCTCCTTGAGCGATCCGGAGCTCCAAATCTTCAGCGGCAACACAAGACTTGCGGGGAACGATAACTGGGGCGGCGATGCGCAGGTGGCTATGGCTTCTGCGCGCGTGGGAGCTTTCCCCCTTGCCGCCGGCGCGCGCGATGCCGTGCTGCTCGTGACACTAGAGCCGGGTGCGTATACTGTTCAGATTAGTGGGGTCGGTGGAGCCACGGGAGTCTCGCTTCTCGAGCTTTACGACGTCGATGCATCGACTCCCTTCGCCGCACAGAAGATTATGAATGTCGCCACTCGCGGTGTCGTTGGCACCGGGGCTGGACAACAATTGATCGCGGGTTTCGTGATCGACGGCACCACGGCCAAAAAAGTCCTCGTCCGCGGTGCAGGCCCGGCGTTGAGCTCCCTCGGCCTCGGTAGTGGAGCGCTCTCGGATCCGGTGTTGCGGCTCATCCGGCACGTTGATGGATCGAATTTGCTCGTGCGGGAGAACGACAATTGGGAAACCGGCAACGATTCCGTGCTGGTGGCGGATGCAGCCATGACGATCGGCGCATTCCCGTTTACTGCCGGCGGCCGGGACGCGGCAATTCTCCTCAGCTTGCCGCCGGGAACCTATTCCGCAGAAGTCACGGGTGCCAACAACACCGGCGGCGTCGCGCTGATCGAAGTCTACGAAGTTCCGTGAGGTGAAAGCGCGCCGGCAATCTGCCGGCTCATTTCCGAGGCCGCGCCTGCATGCGCGGCCTTTTTTTGGTTTCCGCAGGCCAATGCTGTCGTCGCCCGTTCACCACCAGCCGCCCATGAACCCCATCGCGGCCTTTACCATCACAACCCCTGCATTCTTCGCCGCGTGGGCGGCGAAGCACGGGAGCAACGAACGCGTCGGATTCCATGCCCCGAGCCGCGCGGCGTAGAACCACAGCGAGGCCGCGAACATCACGACTGTGCTGAAAACACCTTTCGCACCCAACGTGAGCCTGAACCCCTCCTCCTCCCATTCCCATAGGAAGGGGTGTAGCGCGGCAAACGCCAGTGAGGCGAGCACCGCACCGGCCCACAGCGCGGTCCGTCCCCGGTTTTCCACTACAAGCCAGCCGCGGAAAATCAGTTCCTCGATGATCGGCGCCGCGCATACCGAATAGAGCGCGAAGAGCCACGTCATCCGCGACTGCTCGTCCGCCAGCCCGAGCCTCACTTCGCCCACGGTCTCGATCGCGAGGATGAACAATGCGCCGGCGATCGCGATGAATACGGCGCGACGCGAAGCCGGCGTCGCACCCGGTAAGGCCCCGGGATTCGGCCGGCCGGCTTGCGCAGTGCGCAGGTCGTCCCGCCAGAGCTTCGCAATGTAAACTCCTGCGGCCGTCAGGGCGAGCAGCAGGAGAGGGTGATTCATGCGCTGGCTTCTTTGCGTGTTCGCGCCGCGTGGCGCAACTCCGCTGATCGAGGATCGGCGCCCTCCTTATGCCGCGACTATTGATTCGTCATTTCCAATTTCGCGCCTACGTTCCTGACTTCTCATGAGCAGAAGTGCCGCCGCCGATTCCATCCATTCCGCTCGTCCCGGAACGTCGGCGAAACCACACGCCTTCGCCCCTGTGTTCGCGCTGTTGCAGCCGCACATGGCCGAACTCGATCGATTTCTCCACGGGCAGCTGGGCGCATTCGAGCCGGAGATTCGCGGGATGGTCGATTACTGCATCGATACCTCCGGCAAACGCATTCGCCCGGCGTTGGTGTTTCTCAGCGGTTGGCGGGGAGAAGACCCGGTGAAGGCAGAGCTTGTGCGGGTCGCCGCCGTCGTGGAACTCGTGCATCTCGCGACGCTCGTGCATGATGACATCATGGACGAGGCCGACGTGCGCCGCAATCGGCGCACCGCCGCGCGCGAATACGGGGCCACGGCTGCCGTGCTGCTGGGGGACGCGCTGTTTGCCCACGCACTGCACCTCGCCACGCAATTTCCCACCACGGAGATTTGCGCGGCGGTTTCCGAATCGACGCGCCGGGTCTGCGCCGGGGAGATCGTGCAAACGCTGCGGCGCCGCTCGACCAATATCACGCGCGCGGATTATCAGCGGATCGTCGACTTGAAAACCGCGGAGCTGTTTCGCGTATCGTGTTTTCTTGGCGCGAGGCTCGCCGGGTTTTCTGGAGAGTACGTCGAGGCCGCGAGCCATTTTGGCCGGCACCTCGGCATCGCGTATCAGATCTACGATGACCTCGTCGATTTCTTCGGCGAGGAGGCCCGGATCGGCAAGACGCTCGGCACCGATCTGGCGAGCGGCAAGCTCACGCTGCCGTTGCTCACGTTGTTGGACCGCCTGCCGGAACACGAAGTCGCGGTGCTGCGAAGCGAGATCGCTGGCGAGCGCCCGCCCCAGCTGGCGTTACGGTTGCGGCAGATGGGAGAGCAGGGGGTTTTCGAGTCCGTCGCGGAGGCAGTGCAGACGGAAGTTGCCGCAGCGGTCGCCGCGCTGCGTCCCTGGCCGGAAGAACCGCCGACGAGGTTGCTCCTCGGTTTGTGCGACGTGCTGCAGGCTCAAGTCGCGGGCCTGCAACGTGCGGGTTGATCACCTACCTTGGTGAGATTCGGTTTGCGCCGGCGCGGAGATTGGGATTTTTTGCCGCTGTGATCGAAGCCACCAAAGTTCTGGGCAAGACGCTCGTCGCGTCGCCAGAGCGCCGCCAGGAGGCGGATGCCGATCTCGTCATTGTGCGGCAGGTGCAGGGAGGCGATGTCGCCGCCTTCGACCGGCTGATCTCCAAGTATCGGGAACGCGTCTACGGCATCATCTATAACATGACGTCGAACCGTGAAGATGCCGCGGATCTCACGCAGGACTCGTTCATCAAGGCGTTCCAGTCGATCCACCGCTTTGGAGGCCAGTCGTCGTTCTTCACGTGGCTCTATCGGATCGCCGTCAATTCCACGTTGAGCCACCTGCGGAAGGCGCGGTTGCGGTCGTTCTTTAGCTTGGAACGCATCAATCCCGAGGAGCCGCTCTCCAAGGAAGTCATTGCGGCGCTCACCGATAAGACCGGAGTGGATCGGGACGCTTACGTTCGGGAGCTTCAGGAAAAATTGAACGATGCGCTCCAAAAATTGTCTATCAAGCATCGTACAGTGGTGACTCTTTTCGAAATCGACGGCTTAAGCCATCAGGAGATTGCAGACGTTATGGAGTGTTCGGTGGGTACCGTCCGTTCCCGGCTGCACTATGCAAAGCAGCTGTTGCAGTCGGAACTGCAGCCTTACATCCGCCGATGAATCACGAAAAGCGAAGCGTCTCCTTGGAAGATCTGTTGCGGCTGAAGCGGATTGAACGGCCGCCGGCGGAATTTTGGGCCGAATTCGATCAGCAGTTGCGGGCGAAACAACTCGCGGCGTTGGTCGAGAAGCGTCCGTGGTGGCATGGCATTCATCATGCGTTCTTCGCGCAGCTTCGCCGCTATCAGCTGCCTTTGGGTGCTGCGGCGGCGCTGGTGCTGACGTTTGTCGTCATGCGCGACGATAAAGCTGGTTCGCCGCAGACGGTTCAGCCGGTTGTACCGACTCGTCTGGTGAGCATGACCTCGACCGCTGCGTCAGCAGGAGCAAGTGCCACCAACGAGGACACGATCGCAGAACAAAGGCCGGCGACCGAGCTTGCTGGGGTGGGCTATGACACTGGTGAGAGTACGGTCGCACAATTTGTGTCGGACGCGCCAATTTCCGAGGAGACTGTGGCGATCGAGCGCGAACGGCCGATGGATGTGGCAGATGTTGTTTCGCCTTTCGAGGCGCTTACCGGTTCACGCGCGACGGTGGAGGAGACCAGTCCATCGGCCCGCTTTATCGCGGCCAACTTCGCGGCCGCGCAGAGCCTCGAAGGTGTCGGGCCCACACTCTTGTCCGCTTCGCATGGGTTCGAATCGCGTGCACTTCCGGCTCGCGCCACAACGGTCGAGCCCCTGCAACAAATGACGCCGCCCGGCGAAGCGCGGCGCGCGACCCGTTACATCGCGACGATGGTCTCGGCCACCACGACAGTGTCTTCTGCGCGGACGACAGAGCGCATGGCCAACCGGATCTCTGCCGACGAACTCTACGATCAGGTTCGTCGTTTCGGCGCGCGGCAGGGTGGGTTCAACGTGAAGTTTTAACCGGCCGCCCGACGGGCGCTGTTTTTTGGGCCCCGCTCGATGCGGGGCCTTTTGCTTTCTCGTTGTCGCGCGCTACTCTGCCGCATGCGAGCCGAGCGAGATTCCATGGGCGAACTGCCCGTCCCCGACGACGCGCTCTATGGCGCCAGCACTCAACGCGCGGTGCTGAACTTTCCGATTAGCGGTCGGCCATTGCCCGTGCCGTTCATTCGCGCGTTGGGGCTCGTGAAGCATGCCTGCGCGCGGGCCAACGAAGAGCTTCAGCTGCTCAGCCGGGAGAAGAGCGCGCTCATCCAGCAGGCCGCGCAGGAAATCGCCGACGGCAAACTGACCGCGCATTTCCCGATCGACGTGTTTCAAACCGGTTCGGGCACATCGGCAAACATGAATGCGAACGAGGTGATCGCCAACCGTGCGAGTCAGCTCGTCGGGCAGCCCCTGGGCTCGAAACGCCCCGTGCATCCGAACGACGATGTGAATCTCGGGCAGTCGTCGAACGACGTGATCCCGTCCGTGCTGCACGTGAGTGTGGCGGTTGCCCTGCAATCGGGGCTCGCACCCGCGCTCGACCGGCTGGCGCTCGCGCTCGAGCAGAAGTCGCATCTGTTCGCCGGCGTGGTGAAGATTGGCCGCACCCACTTGATGGATGCGACGCCCCTGACGCTGGGTCAGGAGTTTTCCGGTTATGCGGTGCAGGCTTACAAGGCCGCCGACCGGGCTCGTCGCGCCGTCGCCGTGCTCCGCGCGCTTGCCCTTGGCGGCACGGCGGTGGGGACGGGCCTCAATTGCCACCCGGATTTTGCGTCGCGCGTGTGTCGTATCCTGACAGTGGAGACGGGCATCGAGTTTGAAGAGGCGCTGAATCACTTCGAGGCGCAGGGCGCGCGCGACGACTGCGTCGAGGTCGCCGGTGCGCTCTCGACGATCGCGGCGAGTCTGACAAAGATCGCCAACGACATCCGGCTCCTCGGCTCGGGCCCCCGCGCGGGTTTCGCGGAACTGAAGCTGCCGGCCACCCAGCCAGGCTCCTCCATCATGCCGGGAAAGGTGAACCCGGTGATGTGCGAGATGCTCGTTCAGGTGTGCCTCTATGTGCATGGCCTGTCGCAAACCGTCGTGCTCTGTGGCCGGGACGGGCAGCTGGAGCTGAACGTGACGTTGCCGCTGATGGCGCATTGCCTCCACGAGGCGATTCACTGCCTGACGAACGGCGTAACCACCTTCGTGGAGAAATGCGTCAATGGCCTCGAGGCCGACGCCGAACGCTGTCGTGCGCTCGTCGATCGGTCGCTGATGCTCGTGACCGCGTTGAATCCACATATCGGATACGATGCGGCCGCCGCGGTGGCCAAGGAGGCGTTCGCGACGGGCAAGACGCTGCGCGAAATCGTGCTGGCGCGAAAGTTGATGGATGCCGCGACCCTGGATCGCGTGCTCGATCCGCTGGCGATGACGAAGCCGAATTCAGGCGCGCCGGGAGCGGGCGCGGGTTGAGCCGCAGCCTTTCGATCGGAGGAGCCCACGAAACACACGAAGGATACGAAACAACTATGTTTTGAATTCAGCCACCATCGCGATTCGTCCTCACCGGAACGTGACGTCATCGGCATGTCCAAACCGCGGCCCGAGCTTTGGGATTACGTGTTTTTCGTGTGTCTCGTGGACAATTCTCCTGCCTGGACGCGGCTGATCCCGCGATTGGGCGCGCCCTCGGGGGCAACTAGCTAAGGTTGGTTTTGCGCCGGCGCGCGGAGCGGCTCCAATGTCCAAAGCATGCCTGTTCACCAAACTACTCTCACGGTACGCACTCACGGTCAGGGCACGCATGAGCTCACCGAGGCGGTGGCGCGCGAGGTCGTGCGCAGCGGATTGCAACGCGGATTGGTCAGCGTGTTTTGCCAGCACACGAGCTGTTCGCTCGTCGTCATGGAAAACGCGGATCCCTCGGCCCGCCACGATTTGGAGGCGTGGTTGAACCGGCTGGTGCCGGAAAACGATCCGCATTTCGAGCACACGCTCGAGGGTGCCGACGACATGCCGAGCCACATCAAGATGGCGCTCACGCGCACGAGCGAAACGGTTCCGTTCGCTGATGCCCGGATGCTGCTCGGCACCTGGCAGGGGATTTTTCTCTGGGAGCACCGTCGCGCGGCACATTCGCGGACGGTCGTCGTGACGGTGATGGGCGAGTAGCGCCGCTGCGTTTTTCGAACCTGTAGATTCCGGCGCTACTTCGGCAGGCACGCGCCGCAGCCGTTCGCGAAGAAATCGTTACCCTTGTCGTCGACGAGAATGAACGCCGGGAAGTCCTCCACGTCGATCTTCCACACGGCTTCCATCCCGAGCTCCGGATATTCCAGTAACTCGACTTTCTTGATGTTTTCCTGCGCAAGGATCGCCGCTGGGCCACCGATGCTGCCGAGGTAGAATCCGCCGTGTTTCTTGCACGCGTTCGTCACCTGCGCGCTGCGATTGCCTTTCGCGAGCATGATCATCGAGCCGCCCTGCGACTGGAATTGATCGACGTAGCTATCCATGCGGCCGGCCGTCGTCGGTCCAAACGATCCCGATGCGTAACCGGTCGGCGTCTTCGCGGGCCCCGCGTAATACACGGGGTGATCCTTGAGATATTGCGGCAGGCCCTGGCCTGCATCGATCCGCTCCTTCAGCTTCGCGTGCGCGATGTCGCGGGCGACGATCAACGGCCCGGATAGCGACACGCGGGTTGTCACCGGATGTTTCCCGAGCTCGGCGAGGATGTCGGCCATCGGTCGGTTGAGATCGATGCGGACGATGTTGTTGTCCTTCCACGTGCGCAGCGCCTCTGGAATGAAGCGCCCGGGATTCGGCTCCATCTGCTCGAGGAAGATTCCGTCCTTGGTGATCTTCGCCTTGATGTTGCGATCCGCACTGCACGAGACGCCCAGGGCCACGGGGCAGCTCGCGCCGTGACGCGGCAGCCGCACGACACGCACATCGAGCGCGAAATATTTCCCGCCGAACTGCGCGCCGATGCCCGTCGATCGCGCAATCTGCAGGACTTTCTCCTCCATCGCCAGATCGCGGAAAGCGCGGCCGTGCTCGTTGCCGGTCGTCGGCAGCGCATCGAGATATTTCGCGGACGCCAGCTTCAGCGTTTTCATGCAGGCTTCCGCGCTCGTGCCTCCGACCACGAACACGAGGTGATAAGGCGGACATGCCGAGGTCCCAAGAAGCGGGAGCTTGTCGGCGACGAATTTCTCGAAGCTTTTCGGATTCAGCAACGCCTTCGTCTCCTGAAACAGGAACATCTTGTTCGCGGATCCGCCGCCCTTCGCGACAAACAAGAATTCATACTTCGCGTCCTCCGTGGCGAAGAGATCGATTTGCGCCGGCAGGTTGGTGCCGGTGTTCACCTCTTTCCACATGTCGATCGGCGCCGTCTGCGAGTAGCGCAGGTTCTCTTTCGTGTAACACTCGTAGATGCCGCGCGAAATCCATTCGGCGTCGTTCGCACCGGTCCAGACCTGCTGTCCTTTCTTTCCGAATACGGCGGCCGTGCCCGTGTCCTGGCACATGGGCAGAATCCCGCGCGCCGCGATCTCGGCGTTCTTGAGCAGCGTGAGCGCGACGTAGCGGTCGTTGTCCGAGGCCTCCGGATCGTCGAGAATGGCCGCGACTTGCTGCAGATGGCTCGTCCGCAGCATGAAGGATGTGTCGTGAAATGCCTGCTGCGCGAGAAACGCGAGCGCCTCGGGCGCGATTTTCAGGATTTCCCGGCCTTCGAAGTTTGCCGTGCTGAGGCCTTCCTTCGAGAGGAGGCGGTACTCGGTGGTGTCGGTACCGAGGGGCAGGGGTTCTTGGTAGACGAAGGGCGGCGTTGGCATGAGAGCGAAAATCCTGAGGAGTTTTCGCGGCGAGTAAAGTGGCGGCGGAAGCGCGCTGGCGTTCTTAAGTTCGGCCGCTGGTCGCCGGCATCGCGGCTACTTCCCCGCCAGTGCGCGGACGACGTCGTGAAACCGCGGCAGGTCCGCCGGCGTGACGACCTCCGCAGGGCCGCGACCCCAGCCGCTTGCGCTGGGCCATTCCCCGCGGGCGAGAAAGGCTTCCTGGACCGCAGGCATCCCGTTCACCTGCAGGTAATCCTTCTGCTCTTTCTCATCGCGGATGCCGCTCACCAACGCGGCGGGAATCGTCGTGATGGTGCCGCTCGAGATGTGCGCGAGGTCGTTCAGCGCCACAAACGGACGCGTGTCGACGAGCGTGGTGGCGGGGCGCGGCGTCTCGCCGCGGAGATAGCGGAAATACTCCAAATGATTTTCCTGCAGCGGGTCGAACGGTTCCAGCATCGCCTTCTCGACGCGGCCGTCCGTCCAGCGGACTTCCAGATGGCCACCGACGGCGTAGCGTACGACAGCCTTGTCGCAGAACACGATTTCGCTGTGCGTGCTCGGTCCCGCGCAGGCGTGCGAAAGCGCGAAGCGCAGCGTGATTCCGCTCGCGGTGTCCGCTTCGACGAAAAACGTATCCGCGCCTTCGATCGCGTGGGCGCGATACAGCTCCGCGCGCACCGCGGCGATCTTTGCCCAGCTCAACAGTTCGGGCCCGCCGGTCCAGAACAGCAGGTTGTGCACGAAGTGCGCCATCGCGTTGCCGAAACAGGAATCGAGGACGATGCGCCCGTCGGGCGCCAGCAGCCGGCCCGCCCATTCGTTGCGCGAAAAATATCCCGCTGGCCGCGGCCACAATGCGCTGAGCGTCGCACCGCGGATCGCACCAAACTCACCCGCGAGCAGGCGCTCCTTCAACGAGAGCCGGAGTTTTTCGATGATGAAATTGAACCCGACGAGCGACGATTTGCGGGCGCGCGCGTCGGCGGCGATCATGCGCTCGAGCTCGGCGTAATCCAGGGTCGGAGGTTTTTCGAGGTAGGCCGGGATGCCGTATGATGTCGCGGCCGCGTGCATCTCGGCGTGCAGCTGTATCGGCGTCGGCACGACGACCATATCCAGATTCTGGTGACACGCCTCGAGCATCGCGCGGTAATCGGTGAAGACCTGCACGCCGCGCGCTGCGAATCGCCAGGCCTGCTGGTCACCTTCGAACGCCGCCGGATTCGGATCGCACGTACAGATCAACTTCGCGTGATGCCGCTCCTCGAGCCGCGCGATCGCATGATGGTGGGAGCCGGCGAACCCCCCCATGCCGACAATGCCGATGCGAATGGGGGGCTTCATCGGAAGCTCCTGGTGCGAGGGCTGCCGCTCGCCGCAAGCTTCAAACTCCAACGACTCGTGACCGGTATTATTTCATGGAGCTTCAATGGAGCTGGGGGCCTGGAGCTTCGGCGTGCATTAAACAATTTTGAGTTTCGGCAAATCCTGACCGTCAATCAGACCAACCGGTCGTCCCCGAGGGTCGACCACGATGAGGTCGTCGATCTTGTGCGCCTCGAACAAGCGCAACGCATCGACGCCGAGGGCGTCCTCGGCGATCACCTTCGGCTTCGGCGTCATGAACGTCGATACTGGTTTCTGGAGAAAATTCGCGCCGGTGAGCGCGCCCCGACGGAAGTCGCCGTCGGTGAGGATGCCGGTGAGCCGGCCCGATCGCTTCTCCACGAGGGCGATGCTGCCGCTCTTCGCCTTCGTCATGCGCAGGATCGCATCCTGCGTCGTCACGGAATCCGGCGCGACGGGCAACCGGTCACCGCTGCGCATGATGTCCTTCACGCGCAGCAGCAGCACGCGGCCGATGTTTCCGGCAGGATGATATTTCGCGAAGTCGGCGCGTGTCAGTCCGCGCGCGGTCATCAGCACCATCGCGAGTGCATCGCCGAGGGCGAGGGCGGCGGTGGTGCTTGCGGTCGGCGCGAGCTCGAGCGGACACGCCTCGCGGGGCACCCGATAGAACAAGGTGTGGTCGGCGTTGCGCGCGAGGTCCGAATCCGGCGTGCTCGTGAAGGCGACGATCTTCACGCCGAAGCGTTTCAACACCGGCACGAGCCGCACGATTTCGTCGGACTGGCCGCTGTTGCTGAGCAGGAACGCGAGGTCGCCTTCGTAGACGAGGCCGAGATCGCCGTGCAGCGCCTGCGTGGCGTCGAGAAAACACGACGAGACGCCGGTGCTGTTGAAGGTGGCGGCGATTTTTTGCGCGATCGGGGCGTTCTTGCCGACGCCGCAGAAAATGAGTTTGCCGCCGGCCTCGCGGACCCCATCGACCGCGCGAGCAGTGGCGATGAACTCTTTACCGAGGCTCCGTGCGGTTTCGGCCAGCGCATTGCCCTCGATTTGGATGCACTCCCGTGCGCGGGAGAGAACGGTTTTCGGTTGCAGCGCCATTTAGAGTTGAGTCGTCGGGAAAGGCGCGGAATTTAGGCCGAACGACTCCTCGTTCAATCCCATTCCCTGCGACATGACGCGCCGTCTTCTCTTCGCTGTTGCCGCGCTCTGCGCGTTGCTCTTCGGCGCGGGCTGCAGCGACCGGGATGCGCCGATGATTCCGGAGATGGATGAGCCGTTCTACGTCGATGGCGTGCAGCTCAACAAGCAAGGGCGCAACGGCGAGGCGCTCACTTCGTTTCTGAAGGTGATTGAAAAACGCGGCGATCGCGGCGCGCCGGAATCGCACCTCGAGGTCGGCGTGATTTATCTCAATCACACGAAGGATCCGGTCCTCGCGTATTATCACTTCAAGCGCTATCTCGATTTGCAGGCGAATTCGAAGGAGGCCCCGCGGGTGCGCGGGATGGTCGACGCGGCGCTGCGCGACATCGCACGGCGTTTTCCCGGCCGGCCGGCCGACGACCAGTCGGTGCGATTGGCGGCGGCGGAAGAGATCACCAAGTTGCGCCGGGAGAACGACGAGTTGCGGGCCGAGCTGCAGACACTGCGCGGTGGCGGTGCGGCGATGAACGGTCGGGCCGCAAGGAATCTGATCACGCTGCCTGTGGATTCGCGTGAGCGTTCGACCCCGCCGCCGCAGGTGCCGGTGGCGGAGCCGGGGATCATGCCGGCTCCGGCGCAGTCGCGGTCGCCGATGCAGGCCAACGCAGCTCCGGCGCCGGGAACGCAATTCCTTCAATCGCCGCAGTCGCGGGCCGCCAACCCGCGGCCCACCGCGCCCGCGACGATGTCCGGACGCACGCACACGGTGCAGAAGAGCGAAGGGCTTTTCGCGATCGCGCGCCGATATGATTCCAAGAATCCGAGCCAGAAGATGCGCGCAATCATCGAGGCGAATCCCGACGTGCTGACGAATGGCGTGAACACGCCGCTGCAGCCCGGCATGAGGCTGCGGATTCCGTGAACGGGATGAGTTTGGAGTTTGGGAAAATTAGGGAGGTAGGATTTGGGCCGGCGGTGCATGGCCGTGTTTTCGGCGTCATCGCTCGCGATCCAAACGCCCAACCCGAAACTCCGAGCTCCAAACTGAAGCGCAGCTTTCCATGCCTCGCACGTCCCAGCGCACTTCTGTTTTCACCGAGTCGTTGATTCGCGAGATGTCGCGCGTGGCGGCGCGGCATGGCGCGATCAATCTCGCCCAGGGTTTTCCCGATTGGGATCCGCCGGCCGCGCTCGTGCAGGCAGCGAAGGACGCGATGGATTCCCATCGGCATCAATACGCGGTCACCTGGGGCTCAGCGGAACTGCGTGCCGCGCTCGGCGCCAAGCTCACGCGTTTCATGGGCGTGCCGGTGGATCACGAACGCGAGCTGGTCGTCACCTGCGGCGCCACCGAGGCGATGATGGTCGCGATGATGACGGTGTGCGATCCGGGCGACCGCGTGGGCTTGTTCTCGCCGTTCTACGAAAACTATTCGGCCGACGCCATTCTCACGGGCGCGTTGCCCGTGCACGTGCCGCTGCATCCGCCCGAGTATCGCTTCGATCCGGACGAGTTGCGGCGCGTGTTTGCGAGCGGGTTGAAGGCGTTCGTGCTCTGCAATCCCTCGAATCCGTGCGGTCGCGTGTTCACGCGCGACGAGCTGTTGCACATCGCCGCGCTCGCGGAGGAGTTCGATGTGTGGATTCTCACCGACGAAGTTTACGAGCACATCGTGTTCGCTCCGCACCGGCACACGTATTTCGCGACGCTGCCGGGAATGGCGCGCCGCACGCTGATGTGCTCCTCGCTGTCGAAGACATTTTCGATCACCGGCTGGCGGCTCGGTTACGTGCACGCCGCACCCGACGTGATTGCGCAGGCGCGGAAGGTCCACGATTTCCTGACGGTGGGCGCGGCGGCGCCGTTGCAACACGCGGTGGTGACCGCGCTGAATTTTCCGGCGAGTTATTACGACGGCTTGGTGGCGGAGTATGCGGAGTCGCGTGAGGTATTGTTGAGCTATCTCGATCGCACGGGGTTGAGCTACACGCGACCGGAAGGAGCCTATTTCGTAATGGTCGACATTGCGCGGTTTGGTTACGCGAGCGACGTCGAGTTTGCGCACTGGATGACGCGGGAGATCGGCGTCGCACCGGTGCCGGGATCGAGTTTTTTTGCGCCGGGCGAGAATCGTTACATACGGCTGAATTTCGCAAAGAAGCCCGCGACTCTGCACGCCGCTGGCGAGCGGTTGTTGAAGCTGGCGGAATTTTGAGCTGCTCGGACAGCGCTGTGAATAACCTGACGAAACCCGGAGGCGGAACATGGGTCGTAGACCCCAGTTGTTTTTTTCACGCCGCATGCAGCCCAAGCCTTCTCTCAGCCTCCCGGGCAAAGCCCGCGAAACGCTCACGAAGATCCTCGACCACGTGCTTGCGGAGGAGTGTCTGCTCTCCGCGACGACGCGTGACTATCACTGGAATGTCACCGGCCCGAATTTTCACAGCCTGCACAAGCTCTTCGAGGAGCAGCGCCGGCAACTCGATCAATGGCTCTTTCAGATCTTTGAGCGCACGCGAGCAGTTGGGCTCACGCGTCAGGAGCGATTGGACGATCTGGCGCGTGGTGTGGCTGGATCGACCGCATCTGGTGCGGGCTTGCCGGCCAGGAAGATGATCGATGATCTACTGACGAGGCATGAGCAATTGTCGCGCAAATTGCGCGATGACGTCGTGCGACTTGGGGATCCTGCAACGGCGGAACTCCTGCAAAGGCTCGCCGATTTTCACGACACGACGGCATGGATTTTACGCATGTTGTTGGAGGGCCCTGACTCCGGCCGCCGGCCGGAAAGAAACGCGCGTTGATGGCGCTCCGGGTATTCCCGCGCGGGTCTATGAGAACGAGAAAACGGGGCCGTTGATAAGTCTCCGATCCATCTCATGCCCAAGGTTGTAGTGGGCGACGGGCGGATTGGGGGAAGGTCGGCGGTCCGAGACGCAACAACTCAAACCCTCCTCGTTATGCTTAGCTACGCGCTTGTCTTCCTCATCATTGCCATCCTCGCCGGCGTGCTCGGCTTCGGCGTCATCGCCGGAACCGCGGCCACGATCGCGAAGGTTCTCTTCGTGGTGTTTCTGGTGCTGTTTCTGTTCTCGCTCCTGAGCGGCCGGAAACGGCTCTAGCTAGAAGACTGGAACACCTGTTCGATTGTCGCACTGCGGGAGGTTTTTCCCGCAGTGTTTTTTCATGATTTGGGGCCGGCGGCCGAGCTGCCGCGGCCGCCAATCTCGGTGTTCGGTGCGGGCTCTTTGAACGTGCCTGGCACTTTGCCTGAAGAGGGCCGTCAGCCTCCGCCGGAGATTATCCTGCGCAAAGCGCGCGCCTCTTCGAGCACCGCTGACGCCGCGGCGAGCACATCGCTGTTCGCATTGACGGGGACGGCGGGCGCTGTGACGGCGAGTGCCTCCGCCTGGGCGTCATCCGGATCGCCAAGCCCGGCGGCGCGAAACTGACGCAGTCGCTCGAGGATCAGGTCGCGAATCTGACTGGCGTTGTCGACACCGTAAAACACGCCGGTGTGCAGCGAGTCCGCCGCACCCGCACCGTGCTCGGGTTCGCCGCCGCCGGCGGATTGCACGCGCACGTCGGCGATGCCGAGCAGTCGCTGAAGGGGCCCTTGGGTGACGACGACCTGCTGAACGTTGGCGAAGCTCATCGTCGTTTCCTGTACGGAGGCCAGACCGGAGCGGATGCGCAGACTGCGGTCCGTGACCATGTACCACCGCAGTTCGTAATCGAGTCGGACCAGGGCATACGTCAGCGGGATCTGTACGACGTAAAGTCCGATGCCGACGAATTCGAAAAAGGTGAGCAGGGGAAACAGCCAGCTTGGCCGCCGCTCCGCCATCTGTTGGAGCGCGGAGGGAGTGCGTGGCTGCGGGACGCGTGGTGATTTGGCTTTCGAGGTTTCAGTCGGCTGCGTTTGCGCGATCGGCGGACGCGGGGCGGCGCGCACGGCGTCGACGTCGTGCTGAAAGCGCGCGAGCAGGAGCAGCGAGAACACGATGCCCGCGAGCGCGCCGACTTGACCGAGGCTCCAGCCGAGGAGTCGGAGCTTGTAGAAATTTCTCCCCGCTCGAAAAACCCGCACGGATCCGGGCGCTCCGGCCGGTGGATCGGGGTCGTGCGGTACGCGCAGGATGCGCAGGACGGGAGTGCGGACCCAGTTAAACATCGCGCCGGTCCCGGGTCGTGCCGGCTTGCGCTTCGAGCGCGAGTCGGGTCGCGCGTAGCTCCTGTGCGACCTCGCGCAAGGTGGCGGCGAGCGTGGCGTCGACCGCCGCGGCAGCCGTGGGCAAAGCGACAGCGGCGGAAGCAGGACGTGAGGGATCGTTTACGCCGCGCATCTTGGAATACAGAAAATCGCGGATGGCTTCGAACTCCTTCAAGCCCTCGAGCGTGAGCTCGGCCCGGGTGTTGCCGCTCGCGGTCTGGACCAGCACGCGCGCGAGACCGAGCCAGCGTTCGACAAAATTCGAGCGCAGATGGATGTCCTGGATACGCGCGTAGTTCACGATGATCTCGCGCCGAAAGAGGATGCCCCAGCTCATCGAGATGCCCTCATCGGTGAACTTGTATCGCATCGTGTGATACCGAAACCAGACCGGCAGGATCAACACGGGGAGGATGGGCGGAAAGGCGAGGAGCGAGAGCCAGTAGTACGTGAACAGGTGCGGATGGGGTCGCTGGATCGCAAGGATCGCGGCATCGCGGTCGAGCGGCGGAGGAGAAGCGCTGGCGGACACGGGGAAATCAACGCGCGAGTGCGGCGCGGCCGCAAGGACGGAGAGGGGCGAGCGCCGAAAGCGAAGCTCCAAGATCCAAGCACCAAGCTCCAGAGAATCTTCAGCGATCAATAACCAATTACGGTGCCGCGGCCGGGACGCCGATTGGAGCTTGGTTGGTCCGTGGCGATTCTCTGGAGCTTGGATCTTCGGATCTTGGAGCTTTCGCGCGCAGCGCGACGCGATCAGACTGCGCCGATGGCTTCGTCGAGCACGGCGAGCAGGAAGTCCGCATCCGCTTTCGTGATACACATGGGCGGAGCGAAGCGGATCGTCTGGCCCCAGAGGCCGCCTTTGCCGAGGAGGAGGCCCAGCTCGCGGGCGTTCTCGACGGCCTGCGCGCACTCTTCTTTTCCGGGCTGCTTGGTCGCGCGGTCCTTCACAAACTCGATGCCGAGCATGAGGCCCTTGCCGCGGACGTCGCCGATCACTTTGTGTTTTGCCTTCAGCTTCTCGAGTCCGGCGAGGATGTAGTCGCCGAGCTCAAGCGAGTTGGCCTGGAGGTTTTCCTGCTCGATCACTTCGAGCACAGCCTTGCCGATCGTGCTGGCGATCGGGTTTCCGCCGAAGGTGTTGAAGTGGACTTTCTGCGCCATCACGGCGGCGATTTTCGGCGTGGTGACGACTGCGGCGAGCGGAGTACCGTTGCCGATACCCTTGGCCATGGTGACGATGTCGGGAATGACGCCTTGAGTTTCGAAGCCCCAGAAGTGTGTGCCCGTCCGACCGAAACCGGTCTGGACTTCATCCGCGATGCAGACGCCGCCGGCGCCGCGCACGTGTTCATAAACGTGCTTCAGATAACCGTCGGGAAACACGACGAAACCGCCGACGCCCTGGATCGATTCGGCGATGAAGCCGGCGACTTTGCCGGGGGTGGCGTAGTCGATGAGGTTCTTCACATCATCGGCATATTTGCGGCCCGCCTCGGGATCGTCGTAGCCATAGGCGCCGCGATAGGGATACGGCGCGATCGCGTGGTGCACGCCGAACGAGTGGGGCACGTTGAATTTCCAGGTGCTGTGTGCCGTGACGCCCATGCCGCTGGCGTTGCCGCCGTGATAGCCGTTGCGCAGCGCGAGCATGTCGTAGTTGCCGGTGTAGAGCCGCGCCATCATCAGCGCGAGGTCGTTGGCCTCGGAGCCGGAGTTCACGAAGTAGCAGACCTTGAGATCGCCGGGCATTTTCGACGCGAGCTTCTCCGCGTATTCCGCGATGCGCGGCTGCAGATAGATGGTCGTCGAATGCTGTAGCGTTTCGTTCTGCTTCTGTGTGGCGGCGACGACGTGCGGGTGACAATGGCCGACGCTGATCGTCACGATGCCGCCGAGCCCGTCGAGGTAGCGTTTGCCGGTGTCGTCCCACACCCACTGCATCTTTCCTTCGACGATCATGATGGGCTTCTTGTAATAGAGGAAGAGGCCGGGGTTCAGGTATTGCTTGCGGAGCGCGAGCACATGCTCCGCGGAAGGGCCGGTGTAGGGCTGGGGTGAATACGACGTCGGCGGCAGCGCGATGGGCTTGAGTCCGGGGGGCACCGTGGCAGGGGCAGGTGGTGGAGGGGCGATGTTCATGGGAGCCCACAGGTGACAGGTGACGAGAGACAAGTGAAGCTTTCTGCGGGTTAGGGCGCATCTCAGTTTCTGGATGGCGCGGTCGGTCCGCCGGTGGCCCGGGCACCTGGCCCGATTACCGCAGCCGCGCGCGTGGCTCCGGGATTCGTGGGACGGACCTGTCAGGTGAGCTGTACGTTTCCCCGCTGAATCGTAAGAGTCGCGGCGTGCGTGCGATCGCTCGTGCCGAGCTTCTTGAGGATGCTGCCGACACGGCGCTTCACGGTGATTTCCGAAACGTGTTGTTTGCAGTTCCGCTTTCGCCATGGTTGAGAGTCCTTGTAGGACGGCTCCAACCGGGGCAGATCCGGGCCCCCTCTCTGGCAATGCAGATCCTGTGGGCATCCTGTCACCATCCTGTGGGGTGCGGTCGCTCTCCGTTCGCTGAACCTTCGGGCTTCCTTTGTGTGCGGATCGCCTGAAGAACGCACAAACGTCAGTTCTTGTCTCTTGACTGCAGGTCAACGCCGCGAACCGCGGCCGGGTACGCCTGGCGATATCTGGGCAGGCGATCGCCCGAGCGATATCCCAAAGTGCTCTCACGGCCACGCACTACCGGTCCTCCCATAACACCGCCCGTGCCTCCCGATCTGCACTCGGTTCAAACCGTTCGCGCAATCCGCGAAATCGCGATCAGCTCTGCGGGGCGAGTTTCCGCAAACCGAGATAAACGACGAAGGCCACGGCAAAACCGACGAACCACGCGTAATGATAGAGGTTCAGCAGGAAGGGCGACACGTAGGCGGCATCGATCAGCTTCACGGTCGCAAAAAAACCCGGCAGACTCGGCAGCACCGCGACGATGAGCGCGATGAGTGCGACGACGCTGAAGCCGTTTGTATAGTGGTGCGGGCCTGCCGGCAGATAAAGCGCAGGCACGCTCAAGACCCGGCGCCGATAAACGAAATAGTCCGCGATCATGATTCCGCCGATCGGGCCGAGCAGCGCGCTATAGCCGATCAGCCAGGTGAAGATATAGCCGCTCGGATCCGCGACGAGTTTCCAGGGCATCATCAGGATGCCGATCACGCCGGTGATGAGACCGCCAAGGCGGAAGGAGATCTTCTTCGGTGCGAGATGGGCAAAATCGTTGGCCGGACTTACGACGTTGGCGGCGATGTTGGTGGCGAGCGTCGCAATACAGAGCGCCAGCATCGCAACGACCAGCAGCACGGGATTGGTGAAACGCGTGAGTACATCCACGGGATCCCAGATTGTCTGGCCGTAGATGATCGTGGTGGCCGAGGTGACGGCGACGCCGATAAATGCGTACAGCGCCATGGTGAACGGCAGCCCGATGGCCTGGCCGAGGGCCTGGTCCCGCTGCGTTTTCGCGTAACGCGAGAAGTCGGGAATGTTGAGCGAGAGCGTGGCCCAGAAACCAATCATGCCGGTGAGCGCGGGGAAGAAGAAGCTCCAGAACTGGCCCGCCTTCGGCTGGCCGGGATCGAAGGCGGACGGTTGCGAGAGGATTGGGCCGAAACCACCGGCCGCGCGATAAGCCCACCATAACAGCAGCAGACCGAGGGCGATGAGCAGCGGCGCCTTTATATTCAGGAGCAGCCGGATCGAATCGATGCCTTTATAGACGACCCACATGTTGATCGACCAAAAGAAGAGGAAGCAGGTGAACTGCGCGCCGGTGATGCCGAGGACGTTGTCGGTCGAGCCGGTGGCGAGCGCGGGCCAGAAGACGGCGAGAATTTTATAGATGGCATTGCCGCCGATCCACGTCTGGATGCCAAACCAGCCGCAGGCGACAAAGGCGCGGAGCAGCGCGGGAACATTGGCGCCGACCGTGCCGAACGAGGCGCGACAGAACACGGGAAACGGAATACCGTATTTCGTGCCAGCGTGGGCGTTCAGGATCATCGGAATGACGACGATCGCGTTGCCGAGGAAGATCGTGAGGATCGCCTGCGACCAGTTCATGCCGCCGCCGATCAGCGACGACGCGAGCATATAGGTAGGGATGCAGGCGGACATCGAGATCCACAAGGCGGCGAACGAGGCGAGCCCCCACTTGCGGCCACTTGCCGGCACCGGCGCGAGGTCGGCGCTATAAAGACGCGAGTTTTGGACCTGGATGAGGTCGGCTTCGACGTCGGGGGCGTTGGCGGCGAGTGGGGATGGCATCGTCGTAGCGCCGGCATCCTGCCGGCAGATTGGCTGGAGGGTTGGCTGGAGGGCGGTGAGCGCTAAAAATGATGTGGGGTGCGCTTCAGAAACTCCCCGCGACCGACCGTGCCGGTGAATTTGCCGTCACGGGCGGCGATCTCGCCGCGAACGGCGACGGCGCTCGCGCAGCCTTCGATGGGCCAGCCTTCGAAGGCGCTGTAGTCGACGTTCATCTGCTGGGTCTTCGCAGAAATCGTGCCGCGATAGTTCGGGTCGAAAACAACGAGGTCCGCGTCGGCGCCGAGCTGGATCGCGCCTTTCCTCGGGAACAGGCCGAAGAGCTTGGCGACCTGCGTGCTCGCGACGTTCACCAGCGTGTGCAGATCGATCTTCCCCGCCTTTACGCCGTAAGTATAGAGCAGGTTGATCCGCTCCTCGAGCGAAGGGATGCCGTTCGGAATCTTGGTGAAATCGTCCTTGCCCATCGGCTTCTGCGTGGCGAAGTCGAACGGGGCGTGATCGGTCGCGACCGTCTGAATCAATCCGTCGCGCAGTCCGTTCCAGAGCAGGGCCTGGTTTCGGACATCGCGCAGCGGCGGTGACATCACGTATTTCGCGCCCTCGAAGTTCGGCCGCTCGGCGTAGGTTTTGTCGAGGACGAGATATTGGATCAGCGTTTCGATCGCGACGCGGACGCCGCGCTGGCGCGCGGCCAGCGCAGCGCTGAGCGCTTCCTGGCAACTGAGATGTACAATATAGGTCGCGGCGCCGGTGAGCTCGGCAAACGTCATCAGATGATGCACGCCTTCCGCTTCGACGGCGGGCGGGCGACTCTCGTGGTGTTGAGCCGGGTCGGTCTTGCCGGCGGCGAGGAGCTCGCGACAGCGCTCCGCGACGAGCGTCTCGTTCTCGCAATGGGCGGTGACGATCACGCCGAGTTCCTTGGCCAGCTTGAGCGTCCGGTAGAGCTCGGTGTCGTCGATGCCGAACGCACCTTTATAAGCGAGAAAGATTTTAAACGAGCTGATGCCGCGGCGCACGATCTGGCGGAGCTGGGACTCGGTGTTGTCGTCGAATTTCGTCACGCCCATGTGGAACGTGAAATCGCAGGCGGACTCACCGACGGCCTGCGACATCCATAAGTCGAAAGCGGCGAGCGCGTCGTCCTTGCGCGCCGGGCAGCACATCTCGATCAGGGTGGTGGTGCCACCGACCACCGCGGCTTTCGAGCCAGTCTGGTAGTTATCTTTTGAATACGTGCCCATGAAGGGCAGGTAAATGTGCACATGCGGGTCGATGAACCCCGGAAAAACATATTTGCCGGTGGCATCGATGACCTCGGCACCCGGGGGAGCAGCGAGGTTTTTCCCGATGGCAGTGATCGTTTCGCCTTTGCAGAAAATGTCGGCGGTATAGCGGGAGTCGGCCGTGATGATTTCGCCGTTTTTGATGAGGAGAGGCATAGAGGAGAAAGCTCCAAGGACCAAGATCCAAGCTCCAGAGAATATTCAGTAATCAAATGCTCAATTGGGCGGGCGGTTGGTGTTTGGTGATTGAATGTTCTCTGGATCTTGGAGCTTGGAACTTGGAGCTTTTATTTCTTCCACACATCGCCGACTTCGCCGCTGAACCAGCGGGTCGTGACGACCTTTTGCTGGGTATAAAACTGTACAGCTTCGCGGCCCTGAATGTGCAGATCGCCGTAGAACGACTCGTCCCAGCCGGTGAAGGGGAACATCGCCATCGTGGCGGGCACGCCGACGTTGATGCCGACCATGCCGGCCTTGACGCGGTGCTTGAACTCGCGCGCGGCCGCGCCGCTGTTCGTGAAGATGGCGGCGCCGTTGCCGAACGACGACGCGTTGGCCTGCGCAATCGCGGCATCGAGATCGTCCATGCGCATGACGTTAAGCACGGGACCGAAGACTTCTTCGCGCGCGAGCGTCATGTTGGCCTGCACGCCGTCGACGATCGTCGCGCCGAGATAAAATCCCCGCGGGGCATCAGGCACGCGTGCTTCGCGGCCATCGGCGATGATGCGCGCGCCCTCCTGCTCGCCGCTCGCGAGCAGGCTGAGCACGCGTTCGCGGTGCTGCGCAGTGATCACGGGCCCCATGTCGGGCTGAGCGGCGGGCGCGGGCTGATCGGTGCGGCCGACCTTGATCGCCCGGGCCGCGTCGATCAGCGACGGCAGCAGGCGTTCGGCGGCCTGGCCCACGGTGAGGGCGGTCGAGCCGGCCATGCAGCGTTCGCCGGCGCAGCCGAACGCCGCGGTGGAGAGCGCTTCGACGGTTTTCGGCACGTCGGCATCGGGCATGATCACTATATAGTTTTTCGCGCCGCCGTTGGCTTGTACGCGTTTTCCGTTTCGCGTGCCGGTCTCGTAGATATATTTGGCGATCGGGGTCGAGCCGACGAAGGAAACAGCGCGGACCTTCGGGTGCGTGAGCAGGGCGTCGACGCACGCGCGGCCGCCGTGCACGAGATTGAAAACGCCTTTGGGGCAGCCGGCCTGCTCGAGGAGTTGGCCGAGCATCACGGCGCTGAGCGGGACCTTCTCGCTCGGTTTCAGGACGAAGGTGTTTCCGCACGCGATCGCGAGTGGGAACATCCAGAGCGGCACCATCGCGGGGAAGTTGAACGGCGTGATCCCGACGCAGACGCCGAGTGGCTGGAGGATCGTCTCGCAATCGACGTTGCGGGCGAGGTTCTCGAGCGTGTCACCAAAGAGCAGCGAGGGCACGCCGCAGGCATACTCGATGTTTTCGAGGCCGCGGAAAACGCTGCCGCGCGCCTCGGCGTAAGTCTTGCCGTGTTCGCGGCAAACGGTGCGGCAGAGGGCGTCGAAGTTTTGTTCGACGAGCTGGCGGTATTTGAAAAACACGCGTGCGCGCTCGACGGCGGGCGTCTCGCGCCACGCGGGGAAAGCGGCGTGCGCGGCTTCGACCGCGGCGTTTACCTCAGCGGCGCCACCCGCGGGGCACTCGGCGATGACATCGCCGGTGGAGGGATTATAGACGGGCGTGGCGCCGTTTTTTCCGGCGAGCCATTCGCCGCCGATGAAGTTGGGACAGGGGGAGAGGGACGATGTCATGAGTGGGAGAGAACTTGCCGCGTCCGGGTTGCAAGATAAGGTGGTCGCATGAGCGAATTGCACCGGATCACTTTCAACCCGAACCAATGTGGCGGTAAACCGTGCATTCGAGGGATGCGAATTCGGGTGAAGGACGTGCTGGAGATGCTGGCGGGTGGCGCGACCGAGGCGCAGATTCTCAAGGATTTTCCTTATCTCGAGCGTGAAGATATTCAGGCGTCACTCGAATATGCTGCGGCGGCGGTGAACCACGGCGTCGTGACGGCCACGATCGCCAGGTGAAGTTTATCGTTGATGCACAACTGCCGCCTGCGCTGGCGCGCTGGTTGCGTGAGGCAGGATACCAAGCGGAGCATGTGGAGGATATTGGCATGCGCGACGCAACGGATCAGGCGATCTGGGTGCATGCGGTGGCGACCGGCGGAGTTATTTTGACCAAGGATGAAGATTTTCCTGCGCGTGCGACGCAGCCGGGTGAGGCTGAAGCGCCAGTCATCGTTTGGCTGCGAGTCGGCAACGCGGCGAATCCTGCGCTTCGAGCCTGGTTCGAGCCTCGATTGCCGGCGATCGTCCAGTTGATAGAACAAGGGGAGCGATTGGTTCAGGTGATTTGACGCGCCCTTCGTGCGCGTCATCCGCGCGAGAGCGCGTCGGATTGCTTCACGAATTCGTCGCCGGTCCATTCGGCGTCGCTCTTCACCACTTTCGTGGGGGCGCCGTTGGCGGCGATCGTCGAGGCGGCCGCGGCCGCGGCGGTGGCGGCGATCTTTTGCGCGGCTTTGCGCTCCCCCTGACGTTTCACCAGGTCCGCGTGCGTCGTGAAGTACGGGAGGCTTTTGCCTTTGAAGTCTTCGAGCGTCTCGAAGTTGTGCTTCGCCATGAACGCGAGCAGCTGCTCCTGCATCGGCTTCACGCATTCGTAGCCGAACTTCATCACGCCCGTGCAGACCTGCACCGTGTCGGCCCCGAGCAGGAGAAACTGCGCGGCGTCTTCACCGCTCTCGATGCCACCGAGGCCGGAGAGGGAGCGATCCGGAAACTCGGCGCGCGTCATCGTCGCGAGCTCCATCACCATGCGCAGCGCGATCGGTTTCACCGCGCGCGACGAATAGCCGCCAGGCGTCGTGTAGCCTTCGACGGTCGGTTCGGGCCGGAGCGTATCGAGGTTCACGCCGGTCACGCTGCGAATCGTGTTGATCGCGCTGAGGCCGGTTGCACCACCGCGCAGCGCGGCGCGCCCCGGCTCTTCGATGTGCGTGATGTTCGGCGTCATTTTGGCCCAGAACGGCTTCTTCGCAGCGCTCTTCACCCAGCCGCACACTTCCTCGAGGATGTCGGGATCCTGGCCCATCGCGGCGCCCATCTTGCGTTCGGGCAGACCGTGCGGACACGAGAAGTTCAGCTCGAAGCCGTCGACGCCGGCGTCCTGGCAGCGCTCGATGATCTCGATCCACGCGTCCTTGTTATATTCTTCCATCACCGACGCGATCAGTGCGCCCTTCGGCTGGACGTCCTTGCACTTCTTGAACTCGTCGATCCAGAGGTGAAACGGGCGGTCGCTGATCAGCTCGATGTTTTCCCAGCCGATGACCTCGCCGCTTTGCGCATAGTGCTTCGCGTAACGCGGCGTGACGTTGATCACTTTCGACGCATCGAGGCTGACGGTCTTGGCGATGACGCCGCCCCAGCCTTCGCGGAAGGCGCGCTGGATCACGCTGAGGTTTGTGCCGGGCGGGCCGGAGCCGATGATAAACGGATTGGGGAGCTTCAGGCCGTCGACGGTGGTCTCGAGGGTTGGCATGGGAGGAATGGGTTGGAGGGGAACGAAGCAGGTGTCGTGCGCGCTGCTTTTGGACCGCAGGCGTGTCGTCGATCAGGCGCGATATTCCTGCGTAAAACTACGATCGGATTGGGAGCAGGTGCAGGTTGAATGTGATTCGAGGGCTTCTAATTTCCAAGCCGCAAAGCTGATTCCAATTCCGGATGCACGCCGCGGAATTTCCCGAAGCCTCCCTTTTTTCTCTCGCGCACACGCCTGACGGACCGCGGTCTTTCTCGTTATGAGCGCGCATGTGGATCCGAGACGCACCGTGGCGGAATTGAAGGAGTTGCGAGGCCTTACGAGTGACGACAATGGCGCGCAGCGCGTGGCTTTCACCAGCACCTGGCTCGAGGCGCGCGCGTGGCTGCGGGAGAAATTGCAGGGGCTGCCGGTCGAGATCGGGGCCGATGCCGCGGGAAATCTTTGGATGACGCTGCGCGGCAAGTCCGACCGCACGCTGATTATCGGTGGGCACATGGATTCGGTGCCGAACGGCGGCTGGCTCGACGGCTGTCTCAACGTGCTCGCAGGCGTCGAGGTTTTGCGCCGGATCAACGCGCAGTATCGCGGCGAGCCGCCGGTGACCGTGCGGGTGGTCGATTGGGCCGACGAGGAGGGAGCGCGTTTCGGCAAGAGCTTGTTTGGGTCCTCGGCCTGCTCCGGTTCGTTGAACATGGAGGAAGCGCGCGGCTTGAGGGACCGCGATGGTATCAGCCTTCCGGATGCGTTGAAGAATGTCGGGATTGAATTCGCCGACGTGAAGCAGTCGGGCGTGGAGCTGAAGAATGCGGCCGCCTATATCGAGCTGCATATCGAGCAGGGCCCGGTGCTGCTCGATTTGAATCTGCCGCTGGGCGCGGTGCTCGGGACGTTTGGCGTCGAGCGGCACGCGATCACGTTCCGCGGTCAGGCGGCGCATTCGGGCAGCACGCCGATGAACCGGCGGAAGGATGCGTTGCTCGCCGCCGCGAAGATGAGCCAGGAAATTTATCGCATTGCCGAACGCAGCGGGAATGGCGTGTGCACGATTGGCTCCTGCACGACCAAACCGGGGATCGTGACGAGCGTGGTCGAGGAGTGCCGGATCACGCTCGATCAACGGCATCTCGATGCGACGACGCTCGCGCGGATGTTGGCGGAGGCGCGGGAGGCCAGCGAGCGGTTTGCCCGCGAAGGCAACGTGACCGTGACGTGGAAGCGGCTCTGGCACATCGAGCCGCGGCCGTTTCATCCGGAGCTGATCGAGCTGTGCGATGCGGCGATCAAGGAGACGGCGGGCATCTCGCACCGGCTGCCATCGGGGCCGCTGCACGACGCGGCGGAAATGGCGGGCGCGGGCGTGCCGACGGTGATGATGTTTGTACAGAGCCTGCACGGCATCAGCCATAACAAGATCGAGGATACGAAGGAGGAGCATCTCGAGTTGTGTGTGGCGGCGCTCGACCGGCTGGCGGAGAAAACGATGGCGTGGATCGCGCATGAGCCGGTGGCGCGCACGAATTAATCTTACATGGAGCTTTTGTTTATCGGCGCTTTTTTCCTGTCGGCTATCGTGATCCACGAAGCGATCTTCGTGCTGGCGGCGGTGATTACGCTGGTCGGCACCCGGCTGTGTTGGAGCTCGCCGCGGCGCCGAATGTCGATCGAAGAGCGGGCGAAGGACGGTGAGCTGACGGAGGACCAGGCGCGCTGGAAAATCCAGGTGATCGGCTGCAGCGGACCGGCCGTGACGTTACTCGGAGTGGCTTTGCTGGCGTATGCGATTCTGAAGTGATGTTCCGTGGCTCGCTCGGATGGAGTGACCGCGAAGAACAAATGGACGACCGTCAGCGGGCTGCGTCCTCGAGCGCTGTACAGGCAAGGTCGACCCCGGGTTCACCGCGAATCTGCGACGCTATGGCGGCGGCACGATCGCGAACGTGCGGCTTTGCGAGCAGCAGCGCAAGGTGGCGGGCGGTGTTGCGCGCGGAGTAGCGGCACCGCGCGAGCTGGCGGGCGACTCCCAGCCGGCAGAGCCGGGTGGCGTTGTCGAATTGATCGTGGGCGAAGGGCATGACGAGCATCGGCCGGCCGGCACGAAGCGCCTGCGCCGTGGTGCCGACGCCGCCTTGATGGACGATGGCTGCGGCGTGCGGGAAGATGTCTGCGTACGGCAAATAGTCCCACGTGAGAATCGAGGCGGGCAGTTTCGGCGGCGGTGGATTGCGGCCGAGCAGGAGCACGGCACGGCGCCCGAGACGTTGCGCGGCGGCGGCGCTCTGCGCGTAGAAATCGCCCGGGAGATTCACGGCCGCGGAGCCGAGGGTGAACACGATCGGCGGTTCCCCGGCGTCGAGGAAGCGTTGTACCGCCGGCGGGAGGCGCGCGCCCGCCGTCCGTGAGGTGACCTTTTCGTCGTGAAACAAAAAACCCGTTTGCAAGGTCTTGCCCGGCCAGTCCGGCTGGGGCGATTGCAGTACCGCTGAGAAGAGCGCGAGATTCAGCCGTGGCGAGTGCTTGCCCTCGAAAAGGGGCGAGCGGCCGGGCGGCAGGCCGAGCTCGCGACGGAGCTCGCGCACGGGGCGCCACCAACCATGGGACACGAGTTTCGCGAGGGCGAAAAAGGCGCGATTGGCGGCCGGTCCCAGGGACTGTATAAATCGCGTGCCGGGTGGCCCGGGAAGCAGCGGTGGATCGAGGGCGGACATCAGCGACACCGGCGCCAACACGTACGAGACCCAAGGCATGCCGGTTTTCTCCGCGAGGAGCGGCGCGGCGGAAACGAGCTCGCTCGTCACGACGAGATCAGCGCCGTGGACGATCGGCTGGAGATCCGCGTACTGTTGGCGCGCGGCTGGAAAGACGTGATCGCGCATCAGTCGTGCCGAGCCGCGAACGCCGTCCATGATCGTGCGCACGATCGCTTCGTTCGCGAGCGACAGATCGGGCCGGAGCGAATGGAACGGCAGGCCAAGCGCGGTGATTTTGGCGCGGTAGTAGTCGTTCGTTGCGATCTCCGCGCGATGACCACGACGCTGCAGGGCGAGCGCGAGCGCGATGATCGGATGCAGGTCGCCGAGGGAGCCGAAGGTGACGAGGACGATGCGCACGAAGGAACGCGGAGCCTGGTCAATCCTTCGCCGACAGGAAACCGCGAATCCGTGGATCCGGTGACGGCGTCATTGCGCGCATCACTCGTCCTGCAAGCGTACCGGCCGGCCGGGCCGCGCCTCGGTGAACTGCGTGTCGCGGATCACGGGCACGCCATTGACTACGACATGGGTGAAGCCGAGGGCGTAGGCGTGCGGCGCTTCGAAGGTGGACGGATCGGACACGATTTCCGGATCAAACACGACGACGTCGGCGATGAAGCCCGACTTGAGCTCGCCACGATTTTTCAGCCGAAAGGTGTGCGCCGGCAGCGAGGTCATCTTGCGCACGGCCTCCTCGAGAGTGAGCAGGCGGAGCTCGCGGACGTAGCGGCCGAGCACGCGTGCGTTGTTGCCGTAACCGCGGGGGTGAGGGACGGCTTCACCGAACCGGCGTATCCCGGAATCGGATGCGACCATCGTGAACGGATGGGCGAGGAACTTCTGCAGGTCCGCCTCGTTCATGCCGTGGAAAACTCCCTGCGCGCCGCCTCGGGCCTCGAGGTGGAGAATCGTTTCGATCTGGTCGTCGAGCGTGTCGGAGCCACGGAGGATCTGTGCGGCTTGCGGGATGGTTTTGCCGTTGAGTCGGGGATCGGGTTTGAAGCTCGCGACGACGGCGTACGTGAAGTCGGTGCGCTTCGCCTTGGCGAGGGACGCTTTCATTTCGGCAAACATCGCGGCTTTCTTCGCCGGATCGGCGAGGCGCTCGCGAAACTGCGCGCGGCCGCCTTCGCGAAACTCGGCCGCGATCAGCGCGCCGATCCCGGTGCTCGATGCCGTGTAGGCGTAGACATCGTGTGAGACCGCCAGTCCGGAGGCGCGGGCGCGATCGAGCGAGGCGATGATCTCGTCGGCGCGGCCCCAGGCGGCCGGCCCGCTGAGCTTGAGGTGGGAAACTTCGGCTCGAATGCCGGCCTCGCGTGCGACCGTGAGGAGCTCCGCGAGGGCATCGGGGATGCGCGCGTTTTCGTGGCGCATGTGGCTCACGTAAATGCCGCCATGGGCGGAAGCGACTTTGGCGAGCGCGACGATCTCATCGGTCTTCGCGAACGTGCCCGGAAGATAAATCAACCCCGTGCTGAGCCCAACGGCGCCATCGCGCATGGCTTGTTCGGTCAGGGCGCACATCTGCGTGAGCTCAGCGGCAGTCGGCGGCCGCGCGAAGCTGCCACCCATGACCTGGCCGCGCACGGTGTTGTGGCCGATCAGCGTCGCGACATTCAGCGCGACCTTGGCCTCGACGACCGACGCGAAGAGCTTACCGACATCGAGCTTCGAGCCGCCGCAGTTGCCGGTGACGATCGTCGTCACGCCCATGCGAAGAAAATTTTCGCCAAGCGGAAGGTCTGCGACGTCTTCGGAGTGAGTGTGAACGTCGATGAACCCGGGCGCGACGATCTTGCCGGCAGCGTCGATCTCGGTGCGCGCGGAACCGGAGATCGTTTTCTCGATGGCGACGATGCGGTCGCCGCGGATCGCGACATCCGCGGTGAACGGCGCGGCGCCTGTGCCATCGAGCACGCGCCCGTGGCGGATGATGAGGTCGAAGTCCGCGGCGAGCGAGACGCGCGACGCGGAAATGAGAAATGCGGCGAGGAGAAGGAGCCGGGGCATGGCAAGGTGGTAATGTGCCAAACGCCGGGCGCCAAGCTTGGGAAGGAGCTGCTTATGGTCTGCTCGACGACCTCGCCATGTGGCTCGCCTGGTGCTGGCTGCGCGACCGCCAGCGGTCGGGGGCATATTTGTGTCGTGTTTCACGGGCAATTTTTCAGGATCGCCCCCAACAGCCGCCGGACCCGGAAAAGAGAAGCATGCTGCTTCTTCACCGTGGCACAGCGTGCTGATTCCCAACATGCGAGATGAATATGTGAGAGCGGCACTGGAAGTCATCAATGACCCGAATGTGCTGATCAACGTGGTCTCGCGTCGGGTGAAACAACTCAAGCGGGGCAATCGCGCGCTGGTGGAATCACTGGAGAAGCTTTCGGCGGAAGACACCGCGTTGCGCGAAATCATCGAACGGAAGATCAGCTACGAGCTCGCTACGCCGGCCGAGCTGGCGCGTCTGCATCACTGAGCGCTCGCAATTTTTTTCCCATGCGCCACAAGAGAATTCCGCATGGCTAAAACACAAAACTCCCGCAAACAGACCCGCAAAGCTCCGTCGAAGACGCCGAAGGAAAAGAAAGCCGCGAAGCGCGCGAAGAAGTAAGCGGGCTATCCGAGGGACGGAGTGAGCGGAGTGCCTGGGCCGCTGGTTCGCCTCTGCTCCTCCGTCGCCTCTTGCGGAAGATTTGGCAGGGTGCTGAGGGAGTTTGCTGGCAGGAAAATTTCCGGGCAGGGCTTGGCGTGCGGCCGACATGAACCGAAGGGCCGCATTGGGTGAGTGGAGATTCACGCAGCGAGTGGCCGGTGCGTTTGCAGCAGGCCGAGGCGAGACGGGAGCACACTCCCATGCGACGATCGAACTGCGCGGCTGGTGCGATATCCATCGCGCGGGAGCTGTAGAATCGGCGAGCGCCGTGGCTCCCGAATCTTGGGCTTGGAGCTTGGCCCAGGTGTGACATCCGTGTGCTTCGTGGCGAATGCGACAGAGCATGCAGATTCCGATTGGCCTCCGGGCCTGCATCACGTGCGCGGCCTGATGAGCGTGCCGCATGTGCTCGTGGATGCCGATGGTGCGGTGCTCCTCGACACGGGCTTCCCGGGCGATGTGAAGCGGATCCGTCGCGTGATGGCGGCGGCCGGCGTGGGGCCGCGGGATGTGCGCGCGATTCTGCTTACGCACGGGCATCTCGACCACGCGGGAAATCTCGCGGAGTTCCACGCGTGGACGGGCGCGCCGGTGTATGCGCATGCGCTGGAGCAGGCGCACATCGACGGCGCGTATCCGTATAACGGATTCGGGCGAGTCTGCGGCGCGCTCGAAGCGGCGGGGAGGGCGGTGACGGGTTACCGGCCGGGCCGGATCGACGTGGTGATCGCGGACGGCGATGAGCTGCCGTTCTGGGGCGGGCTGCGTGTGGTGCATTTGCCGGGGCACACCTTGGGGCATTGCGGGTTTTATTCGGCGAAACACGATCTGCTTTTCAGCGGCGACCTGTGGGTGCGCTTCATGATGCGGACGCAGGCCTCGCCGCGAATCTTCAGCGACGACGTGTCGCTCGTGCCGGGGAGCATGCGGAAGGCGCGGGCGATCGGCGCGCGCTGGGTGGTGCCGGGCCACTACGACGTGCCAAACGCGACGAGGCTGCGCGTGCGGTTCGAGCAGTTGTGCGAGGAGATGGAGCGGCAGACGGCTTGGGGAGCGATTTAGACGGTCGTCTTGGTTGCGCCGATAATTTGCAGGAGGTATACCGGATTTCCGGTATACGGGACACTTGGCGGTGGTTTTTCTTCTGAGAATATACGCTGCATAGCCCCACCCGGCATGTGTTCTCTCACTAACCAGCTAACATCCACTGCGCACCTTCCCTCTGAGGGGCCTATGTCGAGGGTCGTCATTGTGAAGTGGGATCGGCTTTGGGCTGACATGATCAGGCGTCTCGTCGCCGAAATATTCACTCACTCGGAGATTATTGTGTGTCCCACCGCCGCTGAAGCGTTGTGCATATTGCGGGCGAATCACGCACAGTTCGGGGTGTTCGGACTTACGCTGCCTGATATGGATGGCTTGGATCTGCTAGCGACGGTTCTCGAAGAACGAACCGTATCGCGCATCCTTGTTGTTTCCGGCCGGCGTGATGAGCGCGCGCGACAACTGCTCGGGCGTATGCGGCTGGATGGCTACGTAGACAGCACGACGAGCGACGAAATGGTTTTCAACGATGCGCTACGAAAATTGCGGGATCGTGGTACGCTTTGGGTCACCCTTCCATTTCCCGCTGCAGGGAATTGCCTGGCAGTGCCGCAACTCTCACGAATTCTCTCGAGCGCTGAGCTTCAAGTCTTCGCGGTTATTGGCGATGGCACCGATGATACCGAGGCGGCAGAGCGACTCCGTTTAAGTGCGAAGACTGTCCACTGCCACCGGCAGCACATCATGGCGAAACTCGGCGTGCGTACTCGCGTCGAACTCATGCGTGTGGCCATCCAGCGTGGGATTGTTCGCATCACCTCTGACGCTGTGATTCGTCCTGGATTCGAACGAGAGCTGGCTGAGCGGGAGACTCGCTCACGCTCAAACGGCGACGGGTTCACTGCGTAGATGTGGTGGCGGGGTGATGGCCTGATCTATCTGGAAAAGTTTCCTCGTGCCGACAGCGACGAACGGATTGCAACGAACGTGACGTGGTGAGGATCGCGGCGAGCATGTCTATTTATTGCCCGCTGCTTCAGAAAGTGGAATTTATTAGTTAGTGGGCGTGGTTTGAGATTCTGAGCGTTATAGCAAACCAGACGCCGCCAGACGCATACTCTTTTTAGACTACGTAGTAGTTCAAAAAGAACAATCTATGTGCTTTGCCACGATATGATCGTGGTTCTCATGACGACATGCCCCGCAGTCCCGCATGTTTATGAGCACTCTATTCATTGCACGCCAGTTGCCCTCATTTGGTCGCGTTGTTTTTGGTTCGATATTGCTCCTTGTGTTGTCGTTCGCCATTCCGGGTGCGCTCGCCGAGCCGGATCCAGTTGAACCAGAACCTGGCTGCGAATATTGCGGTAGCACGGACTGCGGTGGGAGTTGCCAGACTTGTCCGAATTGTGGGAGTGACCCGTGCCAGTGCACGCTTGGGTGCCCCTACTGCGGAAGCGATCCCTGCTCATGCCCGGCGGCATGCTCCGAATGCGGCAACGACCCGTGTTCGTGTGGCGAGCCTTGCGGGACATGCGGAAGCGACCCCTGCACGTGTGGCAACTGCTCGTGGTGCGGCAGCGATCCGTGCACCTGCCCGACGGTATGCGAAGTGTGCGGGAACGATCCCTGCGATTGCTTTTGGGGATGCACGACATGCTGGAGCGATCCCTGCGAATGTGTGGAGGCGTGCGGATATTGTGGCAGCGCCTATTGCGGTGGGGAATGCCAGACCTGCGAATACTGTGGAACTGATCCCTGTTCCTGCCCGTCGGTGTGTGCGAATTGTAGTCAGGATCCGTGCATATGTAATGAAGGCTGTCCCAACTGCGGGCAAATGTCGTGCGTATGCCCGGTCGTTTGCGACTATTGCGGTCAAGATCCCTGCATGTGTCTACCTCCGGGGTGCTCGCTCTGCGGCGGCACATCTTGCGATGGCGGCTCCGGCTGTCCGGAATCACTGCCGCCATTCGAAACGACAGTAACATGCCATGAGGACTACGACGGCACCTGCACTTATCGGGTATGCGACGACGGCTCCGTGACGCTGCTCGGATGCAATCCGCCGCCGCCTCCACCAATTGACGTTGGCGGAAGCACGCCGCCGCCGAGTAGCCCACCACCACCTGCTCCTCCTCCCGACTGCTCGTCCGAGGGCGAAGGAGTAAATACCTTTACAGTTCACGATGGCAACGTGCGCCGCCGGATCGATGAACTCAAAGCTGCCGGCCGAGCCGATTTTACCTGGCAGCGCTATCACAACTCGATTCCGCGCGGCGCAATCGATTTCAACCAGAAGTCATTCGGGACCGCGGGCTCGTGGCGGAGCAATTGGCAATATGAGCTCTTCGAGGAGACCGACCCGAAGACCGGTCGCGTGACTTTCGAGCTGATCTATCCCTCGGGTGATCGTCGCATACTCTATTTGGTCAAATCGAACGAGCTTAGGTCGCCGAGAGGATTGCCGGAGCAGGGACGGCTGATGAATGGCGGCGTGCAGGTGACGCTTGCGGACAATTCGCGCGTGTTCTTCATTCCGCGTTCTCAGGTCAATCGCAAGCCCCGCTACGATGCGCTTCTGATTACGAAACCCACCGGCGAAAAATTCACCCTGCGCCGCGACAAGATGGGGCGACTGGTCGAGGTGAAGGCCGCGAACGGCGACTGGATTCGCATGGACTACAAGACGGTCGCGCTGCAGACGAATCCACTGGTGCGGGTGGGCCAGGTCGTGCGGGCTCCCGCGCGCGGCCAGTGGCACGAGATCCGCGTTGCGCAGACCAGCGCGTCGGCGCGGGTCTTGAGCGTGCGGTTGCAGGTGCCGGCGCAGGCGGATATCGCCGAGGTCGAACTCTACCCGGTTGGCAGCAACACGCCGATGACAGGTACGGTTTATCGTGGCGTGGGGGCGGGTGCATTCGATGGCAATCCGAAGACCACGTTCAAGAATCCGAATGCCAGGGACAGTATTATGCTACGGGTCGACTTGCCTCTGGGAACCAATGTGCGCATCGGAAAAGTACGTCTGTTGTCTGTCACCGGCTCCGAGACCCGGCTCGTCGGAACGCAGGTAAAAATCGGGCTTGTTCAGCCGCCTAAGCGCAGCCTGGCGGTATTGAGCCGCGTGCGGACGAGCGACGGGCTCGCCGTGAACTACGACTACGAGAAAATGGCGTGGACGGGCGGAGAGCAGCAACTCGCGCTGACGCGCGCCCGCTACGGCGATGCCACGACTGCAAGCTATCGCTATTCCACTCGTGAAGCAAAAATCGGGACGCGTCCGCTGCTGGTGCAGGCCGACGACCCGCGTTACTCCGGGCGTGCGAAACAGATTGCCTACGAGTATCACGCATCTGTCACCGATCGAGTGCCGGCAGGTGTCATCAAGGCGGAAAAGCACCCGGTGACCGGTGCGGCCTGGGCGCGGCTGGAGCTTTCGGCGAGCGACCCGCACAAGCGCGTTGTACACTATTCGGACGACCGGGCCATCGTATATCGGATGCTGGCGGACGGCTCAGGGCGTATCGCCGAACGCAAGGATTCGTTGGGGCGAAAGACGAGCTACAGCTATTCGAAACGCAATCATGGGCCCGCGCATGCTGTTCGCGATCACACCGGGAAGACGACCAAGTTCACCCTGAACGAACGGGGTCGTGCCGTGGCAGTGCAGCGCAGCGATGAACGGAAGAGGCCTGCAAAGGCTGCCGCGATCAAGAAGGTGGACGACAAGAAGGCGGATCCAAAAAAAGGTCGCACCATCTGGAGGAAGGATGCCTCAGGTCGCCCGATGCAAACGCACCGGAATGGGCAGGGCCGGGTCGAGCGAGTGCGCTTCGCGGATGGCGCTGAAAATACCTTCACCTACGATCAGAAGGGACGCGTCGTGAAAACCTCTCAGAAGGGGCGTGAGTATAGTTTCACCTACGACTCCGCCGGCCGCCGGACATCAAGGACGGATCCGCTCGGAAATGTGACCCGCTTCGGCTACGACGCGCATGGGTATCTCGCGTACGAGCAGGATCCGATCGGCCGCACGACGCGTCATGAGCGGGACGAACGCGGCCAGTTGCTCAAGACAATCTACTCCGACGGCACGCAGCATTCGATTGTGCGCGACAATTACGGGAGAGTGGTGGCGGAAACGAACCGCGACGGGCGCAAGGCCACCTATGCCTACGACGTGCTCGCTCGGAAGACGCGCGGGACGGATTTTGCGGGCCGAACGACGCAGTATGAATATTCCGAGCTGCCGAACAGTTGCGGTTCTTGTACGCTTGCAGATCGGCCCACGCGGATTGCCCATCCGGATGGGCGTGCCACCCGGCTGCTGTACGATACCGAAGGCCGGTTGTTGGCCGTTACGGAGAACGCCGACACCGCAATGTCCGCTACTACCACCTATACCTACGATTCCACCGGGCGGCAGATCGCCATTACGCAGCCCGATGGTTTCACGGCGGGTCACGCTTACAATGCGCGCGGGCAACTCGTTGCGAGCACCGATGGCTTGGGGCAGAAGACCACGTTCGAGAACAACGCAAAGGGCGAGCGCCTCAGTGCGAAAGACCCGGCTGGCCGGGTTGCACGGTGGACGTATCAGCACGGCGAACCGGCAAGCGTGCTCGGTTTCGACGGTGTCATGACCCGGTTCCGCAGGGATCCGCTGGGACGGCTGCTGGAGGTGCGGCGCTACACGGATCGCGGCGCTTGGAATTCCGACAGCCGGCTGAAGAACTCGCCGGACGCGCGGACGTTCCATGCCGTCACCTACAGCTATGACCGCAGCGGTCGGATTTTGCAGGAGGCGGACTCCGACGGCGGCGTGACGACGCATACCTACGATGCAGCGGGCCGCAAGGTCGCGACGACGTATTCCGACCGGAAGCGCGAGACGTGGGAATACGATGCCGTGGGGCGTCTGATCAAGGCGACCAACAGCGACGGACTCGAGATGCGTTTCACTTACGACCTCCGGGATCGCGTGGTCTCGCAGACCGATTCGGCCGGCGGCGCGAAGACGTTCCAATACGACAACGTCGCGAATCGCACAACCGAGAAGGACCAGTCGGACCGGGTCACCACGATCACCCATGGGCCGGGCGGTAGGATTCTCGAATTGGTCCATCCCGATGGCAGCAGGCTCACCAACTCCTACGGGCCGGATGGCCGCATCGTGGCCACCACGGATCCGTCGGGCAACGTCACGCGGTATGCCTATGACGAGGCTGGCAATGTCGCCGCGGTGCTCGATCCTCGGGGGCAGAAGTATGCGTTCCGTCATGATCTGATGCGTCGTCAGACCGAGATCGTTTATCCCGACAATTCCGCCGAGCGCTGGGCTTACGATGCGATGGGCCGGGTCGTGCGCTACACGAACCGATCCGGGCAGACCAAGACGACGACTTACGCCACCCACGGATTGCCGCTGCGGGAGACATGGGCTCAGACGGAGCCGGCGGCAGCCACGGTGACGTCGCTGGCCGCCGAGGTGTCTTATACCTATAACTCGGACGGGCAGATCTCGAGATTGGAAAACAGCTCCACCCGAATCTCCTTCAGCTACGATACGCTCGGGCGCCTCGCGGCGGAGACGACGGATCTTGCGGCCCGCGTCGCGAGCCTGACGCCTGCGACCGTCCGTTACAGTTATGACCGGCATGGTCAGAGGACCGGGCTCGTCTATCCGGACGAGAGCGCGGTGGCGTATAACTTCGATCCGCGCGGCCGGTTGACGGCGGTCTCGGATCGTCACGGCAAGGTGGTAGCGCGTTACGACTACGATCGTCGGGGCCGCCCCGGCTCGGTTAAGCGCGAGAACGGCGTCACCACGCAGTTCGCTTACGACACGCGCAGCAATCTGACGGAAATTGCCCATCTCGTCGGAAATCGGACGCTGGCGACGGCGCGCTACACATATGACCGAGGCGGACGGCGTTTGAGCCAGTCGCGCGAGGACGGCGGCACGGAACGCTATGCTTACGACGCGTCCGGCCGGCTCACCGGGGTCGAATATGGGGATGCGACCTTACGGCGGGAAAGTTTCGAATACGATGCGGCGGGCAATCGAGGCGCTGTCACGCGTGCGATGGCCGGCGCCGTGAATGCGATCACCAAATACAATAGCAATGCGCTGAGCCAGTTCAGCGCGGTGAGCGGCGTGACCCATTCTTACGATCGCAATGGGAACCTGATCAATGATGGGGTGAAAAAATATCGCTACGACAGCGAGAATCGGCTGGTCGAGGTGGAGGCGGCTGGGCTGCGGGGCGAATTCTTCTATGATGGGCGTGGCTATTGCGTGCTGCGCCGCTGCTACACGAAGGGTAGTCAGGGTCAGTGGGTGCTAAGCGCGGCGGAGAGCCGGGCGATGTCCTACGACAACCACTGGAATCTGCTACACGAGCGGAGCCTCGATGAAGCCCGCAAAACCAACTATACGCTCGGCGCCAAGGCGGACGACGTGCTGCGAGTTGCGGTCGCGGAAGGCGCGGGCGCGCCGCAGCTAACCTATCCGCTTACCGACGCGCTCGGAAGCGTCGTGGCGTTGAGCGACGCGAAGGGAAACATCACCGAGCGGTTCCGCTACGACGCCTATGGGCGGCCGAGGACGTTCACGGCGGACTATCGAACCGCGTCGAGCTCCAGTTATCGGTTGCTTTATACTGCCCGCGAGTGGCTGGGCGGATTCGAGCTCAACGATCACCGCCGGCGTTATTATTCTCCGGACCTCGGCCGGTGGACGTCGCCTGATCCGATCGGCTTCCACGGCGGAGTGAATCTCTACGCCTATACCCTCGGTAGCCCCACGAACTTCACCGATCCCTACGGCGAGTCGGTCGCCATCCTTTTCGAAGGCGCGGTCGTCGTGATCGGCGGCGTGGCAATTACAGCCGCGGCGTGTTTCCTCTCCACAGATTGCCGGGCGGCGGTTCAGGCCATGGGCCAGTCGATCTTCAACGCGGTCAGTTCCCGGGCGAATGCGCAAGCGCTGGCGCCGCCGGGGCGTTGTCAACAACAGCAATACGACGGGCTGAAAGCTGCCGTAGATTCGGCGAAGGACCGGTCGGCGAATCTCGGCGGCTGCTCGTCGAACGATGGCCTGTCGATGCTGACGGCCAAGAAGCGGGCCTGGCTCGATCTGGCGGCAGCGCGTGCGACGATGAACGAGACCTGTTTCGATGGGGGAGACCTCGGGCACCAGATTGCGCTTGCGAATGCATATGGCGCCATTGCGAATTGCGACAAACTGATCCAGGCGTGCACGAAATAACCGAAGTGTTTCCGCTCACGCCAGTTCCGGACGGCAACCTCTCCGCGAGCATGGGGGACGAAGCCTATGAAGAGGCCAACGCCTTCATTGGGAAGCGTTGGTCCGAGATCGACCGGGAGTTCGCCCATCGTTATCGCGACGCGCTCTTCTGGTTTCGTCCAGACGCTTTCCACTACTATCTGCCTGCGTTTTTGCGCGCGGCGGAAGCCGGTGCGGGGTTCGCCGAACTCTTCGTGGGCAATCTGCTCACGATCATCATTCCCGATGGCGATCCGGGGTTGATGTCCTTCCGGAAGGAGCGGCTGGAGCGGCTTACGGAGCCGCAAGTGGAGTGGTTCAAGGACTGGCTGGGGCGGCTGATTGCGCGAACCTCCTCGGCGGAGCCCGAGTGGGAGCGGATGAACTTGGCTCTTCTGGTGCTCAAGGGACAGGAGTGGCTCACATGGTGACGACGCGTCTCGTTTCGCAAGGGCTGAGACAAGGACTCGGCGTGCTGCTCTTTTGCGCACCCGCGGTTCGAACCGACGAAAGGGTCATTATTGACAATACAAAGATGTCCCCGGGCGAGCAAGCTGAGTCCTTCAATTGAGCCATAGGCCAACAGTTCACTCTGGTCGGAACGGAGGGCAAAGAACGCCCGATTGCCCCGGTGTTATTCGTCTGGCGTGCCTAGCCTTCCTGGCGCTCACGCTGTTCGCGCCGAGGACGGCAGCGGCCGAGAAGGAACTCTTGCCGGCGGTGGACGAGAAATGGAACCACTGCGCCTCGCCCCATTTCGAATTATTTTCCCGTAATCGCGACCGGGACTCGCGAGACTTGCTGCAGGATTTGGAATTGTTGCGAGCGGTCTTCATCGAACGCTTCAAGCTCGTGGAGCGGGTGCGGCTCGATCTGACGGTTTATTTCTTCCGGACGAGAGAGGACCTTCGCGCCTACCTTCCTGAGGCTTATCGCGCGAACGAGTTCTTCCAGGCGTTCTATCATTGGCGGCCCGATCGTGCCGTGATCATGATCGCCCCGGTCGAAAACGAAGAGGCGGCACGGCGGCTGATTTATCACGAATACGTGCACCACCTGTTTCGCTCGACGGGTTACGAGGCGCCGGTGTGGTTCAACGAGGGTGTGGCGGATCTGCTGTCGACCGTTCACGTGGCGGGAAAGAACCTTGAAATCGGCCGGCCCAACGAGGCCCGCCTGCGAACGCTGCAGCACGCGAAACTGCTGCCCCTGGAAACGCTTTTCGGCGTGACGCATACCTCGCCGATCTACCGCGCGAACGCCAACGATCACACAGGGCTATTTTATGCCCAGTCGTGGGCGCTGCTGCACTACTGGTATTTCGGCCAGTCGGGTGTTTCGCGGGCCGCCATTGACCGGTTCGTGCGCAGCGCGTGCGACCAGAGGCTGGTCGGACCGGACTTGCGGGCTGCGTTTCGAGAGCTTCTCGGGATGGACTATCCGGGCATGGAGCAGCGGCTCGAAAGCTATGTGCAGAGTGGAAGCTACCGCTTCGGCCTGCAAACAGCACCGGTGATCGCCGCGCCAAAAACCTACGCCTCGCGGGCTGTATCACGGGATGAGATGCGCCTGCGGCTGGCGGAATTGGCGCTGCGCGTAAATCGATCAGGCGCCGCGAAGCTGGTGCTGCTCGATTTCGTGGCGGGTGATCAATCTGATCCCCGGCCATTCGAGGCGCTGGGCTGCGATGCCCTTGCCGACCGCGATTTCGTGACCGTGCGCGAGCGATGGGAGCAGGCCATCGAGGCGGGCACGCGCAATATCGCGATTTACCGCGAACTGGCCCTGATGGAGAGCCGGGATTGGTTCCGGCGGTTCGACTATTATTTTCGACTGCCGTCCGAGCATGCGGTGCGACTGCGTTCGCGGCTCCTGCGCGCAATCGAGTATGGGCCGGACCAATCATCCCTATATGAAATGCTCGCGTGGGTGGAGGCGTTCGCGCCCGAACCGGTGATCGCAAATGTGAATCTGGTGCAGACGCACTTTCCGGCTCTGCAGCAGAAAGCGCGCACCGTGCTGGCACTCGCCTTCGTGCGCGTGCGCGTGAATCAGCCTGACGCCGCAAAGCAATTGCTCACCGAGCTGGAGTCGCTCCAGCCAGATCGCTGGGTGGCACAGGCGGCCGAAGTTTTGCGCGCGAAACTCGAGGGCCGTGCGCCGCGCCGCCCTCCGCCGAAGGGCGGTGCGGCAACGGAGAACTCGCGCAGCAGATTTGCTCCCCCGCTGTTCCCTTCACCGTCGATCGAATTGCCGCATAAAAAACAATAACTGATCATACGATGAACACTATCCGCTACTGTTTTTTTGCCGTCGTTTTCCTGGTGTCGACATCGAGCGAGGCTCTGGGCGTGGCTTGGCATGAAACCACCCGGCGCGTCGCCACGAGCTCCAGCGCAGGCGGAGTGGCCGTGGCGGAATATTCATTCCGAAACGCGAGCGACAAGCCGGTGCGTGTCTCTGCGGTGAAACCTGGGTGCGATTGCGTGACCGCTCGTGCAGATAAGGCGATGTATGCTCCAGGGGAACCCGGCGTCATTCGCGCTGAATATGCGCTTGGCGGCAAGAAGGGGCGGCAGGAGACCACCATCCTCGTGACGACCGACGATGCACCGAACCACGCGGCTGTGCTTACTCTCATTGTTACTTTGCCGGAACCAATCCGGATTGAGCCGCGGACACTCTATTGGCGTGTCGATGAGTCACCCAACGAAAAGCAGTTCGACATCGTCCTCGATGGTGCGGCGAAGGTCCGGTTGACAGATGTTCATATCGCTAACGAGTCGTTCACCGGTCGACTTTCCCCTCGCACGGAGCCGAATCGATTTCAGCTTACAGTTGTTCCGACGAACACGGGTAAGCTGGCCCAAGCGACAATCCGGCTCAACGCGATCGTGGACGGTCGTCCGGAGGTCGTCGTGCTACAGGCGGCGGTTAAATAGAATATATGGAATCCCGATGACCCAATATCAATATCCTGCGGCGATTCCTCGCGGGCGTGCTTTGCGCTGGGGCATATTTGTTCTTGCGTGCGTTGGTGCGCTGAACCTCGGATTTGCATCGGGGCTCACGTGGAAAAATTCGGAGATTGTGCTGAGACCTCCCCGTACGATTCCGGTGGTCGCCACCGAGTTTGCATTTCGAAACGAAACCGCGGCGGTGGTGAAAATCGTCTCGCTTGTGCCGCTCTGTAATTGCCTGAAGGCAACGATGGCGAAAGACGTTTTTGCGCCCGGAGAGTCCGGCGTGATTCGCGTGCAGATGCCGGTGGGAGCCCGCGCCGGGAAGCAGGTTAAAGAGGTGCGCGTCGTCACGGACCAGGGCGAGCCGACTGTGTTGCGGCTCGTGCTGGAACCGACAGGTGCGATTGTTGCAACGCAGAATATATCAAGCGCCTCACAGTCGAAATCGGCTCCCGAACGACCCAAAACGGCGAGGTCGGCGGTTCCTATAAATAAACCTGCGTCCAAGGCTGGCGCTGCTTCGCCCGTCAGGTTGCGCACACATTCGATCTCATGGCCGCTCGGTGGTGCCGCTGCCGAAAAGGCTGTCGATGTGTACATAGCGGCCGGACGCAACGTGAATCTGGGTGGATTGCATTCGCGTGAGGAAACCTTCACTGCGCGACTGGAGCCCGACTTAATCGTCGGCCTTTATCGAATCGTTGTTTCCCCGAAATCCACCGCGATCGCAGTGCGTGGAACCGTGGAGCTCGAGGCCCACATTGACGGCCAGCAACGCACTTTCTTCATTCGAACGGCGGTCGAGTAGAAGTGCAATCGAAGCCTCCGAGGACCAGGAACCAGACACCAGAGTTCGTGCACCACGAAAGATGTTGTGAACAGGGTCAAGTTTCCCAAAAACGATTCAACCGCGGATAGTGCGGATGCTCAAGGGACATCACTGTCCTTATCCGCGTAATCCGCGGTTGAATCGGTCTGAAGAGAAACAACGGACCAGGCCTTGGACGTGACGCCATGATCCACTACTTCTGGAACGAGTTCCTCGATATTATAGTGGAGATCTCGGGCTTGGTCTTAATTGGCGCGATCGGAGCGTGGCGATGGTCGATGTGGCTGGCGAAGATCATCCCGGCATTATTTTACCGGCCGATTGAAAATAATTTCGACTGCACCGCGACAGTCGTGGCGACGGTGTTTGATGAAAATCCCGTGCTGTTTCGGTGTGCGCTAGAGTCCTGGATTGCCAATGCACCGGATCGCATCATTGCGGTCATCGATGTGACGGACAATGCGTGTCTCGCTGTCGCTCGGGAATATCCCGAGGTCGAGGTGATCGTGGATCATGCGCCCGGAAAACGGCCGAAATTGGTCGCCGGCGTCGCGGCTGCGGAGACGGATATTGTCGTGCTCGTGGACAGCGATGTGTTGTGGGAATTCAATGTATTGCGCCTGCTCAAGATGCCCTTTGCGGATTCCTCCATCGGCGGCGTGAGCGCTCGCGCGCACATGATTCCGGCGCGAGCCGGCCGGCCGACTATATGGGAGCGACTTGCAGACATATATCTTGATCTTCGCTACACGGCCGAAGTGCCGGCGACGACGCAATGGGGACGCGCCGTCAGTTGTTTGTCGGGGCGAACTGCAGCGTATAGGACTTCATTGCTACAAGACTTGCATGAACCGCTGCTGAACGAGACCTTCAATGGACAGCCCTGCCTGAGCGGTGACGACAAGCGCTATACAACTTTGATTCTCGAACGAGGATTCAAGACATGGCATCAGCTCAACGCTCGTGTATACTCGACGTTCAAAACGGATTACCAGGGCTTTATCAACCAGCGGGTTCGCTGGCAGCGGAACAGCTTCCGGAGCGATTTGCGCGCTTTGATGAGCCGCTGGATCTGGCGACATCCCTATCTCGCGTTCCTGCTCGTCGATAAACATCTCGCGCTCTTCACGCAATTGAACGGACCGTTTTTCTTCCTGCTCGTTTGCCTTTACGCATCGCCAACCACGGCCGTTGCGCTCATCGGCTGGTGGCACGTCAGTCGTGCGATCAAGCTGGCACCTCACCTTTATAGGCGACCGGCGGATGTGCTGCTGCTGCCGCTCTTCATCGGAATGACGTTTTGGTTATCGGCGGTTAAGTTCTATGCGCTTTGCACGCTCAATAAACAGGGCTGGTTGACGCGTCCAGTCACGATGGTCGAAGGCAAGGCCGTGCGAATGCCGCGGGCAGCATGAAGACGAACCTTGAATCCGCAGACCGCGGCTTTCGCCGGTGCGACACGTTTACCCGATTGAGCCGGACCACCGGAATCCTCGTCGGTCTGCTGCTTGTTGTGGAGGTCGCGCATGCTCGCCACCCGGTGATCGCGCTGCTGCCTAACAATCTCGACGCTGCACGTATCCGTCTCGCGCGAGGAGATCGCTCCCTCCGACCGGCGCGAGAGAAGTTGGTCGCGGATGCCGACCGATTGTTGCGCAAATCGCCGCCCACGGTGCTCGACAAGACCGTGATCGCTCCGAGCGGCGACAAACATGATTACTTCAGCGTTTCGCCATGCTGGTGGCCCGATCCGGAACAGCCGAAAGGGCGGCCTTATATCTGGCGAGACGGTGTGGCCAACCCTGGCAATCGGGCCGGCCGTGTCGATGCGACTTCGTTTGCTCGCATGGGCGAGGGTGTCGAGACGCTTGCGCTGGCCTATTTTTTTACCGAGCGCGAGCGCTATGCGAAAAAGGCGGCCCAGTTTTTGCGCGTGTGGTTCGTCGATCCTGCCACCCGGATGAACCCGCACCTGCGGCATGCTGCGACTGTTCCGGGGACGAGTTATGTGCGGGGGAACGGTATTTTCGAGTTTCGCGACATCATACGGGTACTCGATTCAGTCGCACTCTTGCACCGATCATATGCATGGACGGCGCAGGATGACGACGCGTTCAGAGCGTGGCTACGCGACTACTATCTGTGGCTGACCACCAGCGAACAAGGAATCGCAGAGCGGGCGATGCCGAATCACCACGGTTCATGGCATGACGTGCAGGTCGTCCGGATCGCGATGGCGTTGAACCGACGTGCCGAGGCACTCGAGATTCTGCGCACCGCGCTGACTGTTCGCGTCGGATTACAGATCCAGCCTGATGGAGCTCAGCCGCTCGAGCTCGCGCGGGCGAACGCCGTGGCGTGTTCGATTTCAAATCTCGAGGCTCTGTTCCAGCTCGGTCTCATCGCGGAGAATCTCCGCATGGACTGGTGGAAACATGTTTCACCTGAAGGCGGCAGTCTGCAGGGGGCGCTCGCTTATCTGAATCGTGCAATCGACGCGCAAGAACGAGAGGCTTCCGATCACGATCGCCAGCGTTTCGCGACGCTGCTTATGCAGACGCGTCAACGCATCGATCTCGCCCCGGGGGAAGATGGATCGGAAGGCCGGAGGTTGCAGTTTGGCAAAAACGACGGGCGTGGGCGGCTGCTATGGCCCTAATGGGTCGTTGAATCTCCAGATTCGAACCCAACCCGCCGCTCCGCAACGCTGGGCGAGTTGACGACTGCGAGGATCCTATTTCGCCGCGAGGAACTCAGCTGCGATCAGCTCTCGGGTGCGGGTTTTGGCGTCGGCGCGGGAAAGGGCGCCGCTGTCGAGTTTCGCGAGGAGGGCTTTTTGCGCGAGGTAGTCTTTGTTCACTACGCCTGCTTTGCTTTGCAGCATGCGCCAGGCTTTGCGGCGCTCGACGGCGAAGAGTACCATTTGGCGTGAGACCGCGTAATGTTTTATCACGCCGTTTTGCTCGCTCTTTATATAGCAGCCGAAGTTCGGGACGAAGCTGCGGTGATTCTTGTCGAATACCCGACGGTGGATCACGTCGTCCTGTGTGATAAAGAGCAGCATGTCGTCCATGGGCGTCAGTTTCGCCGCGTCTTCCGCGCTGATCGCTTTCACGTGCTTGCGGAAGCGGCCTTCGGTTAGGGCCCAGTGCGCAACGGTGAACGCATACTCCTCGCCGTTGCTCGCGAATTTCGTCCGCCACCAGTCGCGCTCGGGCGTCGGGTTGCCTTTTAGATCGAACGCTTCCTGCGACGTTTCGCCTTTGCGCGGGTTGTAGACGAACTCGGGCATGCCGCGGGCGTCGCGGACCATCTTTGCCTGATCGGCACTCATGTTGTCGCCGACGGCGTGCTCCGGCTGACACGAGGTGTAACTCTGGAAAAACGCCGTCCCGCGATATTCGAGGCCGTCTAGGATCGCTTTGTAGAGCTTCGCCGCGTTGGCCATCGAGACCTGCGCGACGAAGGGCGAGCCGTGGCCGCTGGTGAAGGCTTCGGCGACGTTCTTCTTTTCGATCAGCTTGCCCTGCGAGGCCACGCCGAACTGGTTCATGTCGTAACCGCCGAGCATCGTCGACGAATCGGAGTTCTGGCCGCCGGTGTTCGAATAGACCTGCGTGTCGAGCATCAGCATCTTCACGTTCGGCCGGTTCTGTAGGATGACCTTGGATACGTTCTGGAAGCCGATGTCGCCGAGTGCGCCGTCGCCGCCGATGACCCAGACTTTGGGCAGCTCGCGGATTTCCTGCTCGGTCATCAATGCATCGTCGAGATGCGTGAGCGTGAAATAGTCGGCCTCGCTCATGACCGGAGTGGCACCGGCATCTTGCCGGTGATTTCCCGAACTCTCCGGCTGGAAGCCGGAGCCACTGCCGGCGCGCTCGAGCAAGGTGTCGGCGAGCCGCTCGGGGACAACGCTGCGGCGGGCGTGGTTGATGATCGTCGACTCGGCCATCAGCCACGAGATCGTGGCGCCGTCCTGGAAGAGCGAATTCATCCAGGGATACGGATGCGGATTCGACGGCGGCGTGGAGCCGTAAACGGTGTTACAACCGGTGCTCGCGCCCATCATCATCACCGACATGCCGTTTGCGCGGCGTCCATCCACCGACTGGAGTTCGCGGTGGTTGAACGCATCCTGCCGCAACACCGCGACCAGGCCGCCGATGATCTGCTCGTCGGTGATCGGGCCGTGCTTCGCCTCGTGCTCCGCGATGCGCTTCGCAGTGTCTTCGTCGCTCTCGCCGCCGAGGCCGATCACCACATGGGCGAACGTTTTTCGGAACAGCTCGTACTCGGTGAGATTGCGGAGCTTCACGGCTTCGAGCCGGACAACGCCTTCCGTCTCGAGGCGGTCGGCCTTCGCGCGAAGTCTGTCCGCCTTTTTATGATACAGCGGGCGCATGTAAGCCTCGGTCACGCTCGCGGCGGCGCGGAGGATGCTCTTTTCGCCGCAGCCGGCGCAGGCGCCGTCGCCGGAGACGAGCGCCTCGTAGTTGCGGCGGACCATGAGGTGATTGCGGAGCGCGGCTTCGCGTGAGCTGGCGGCGTCGCTGTCGTTGTAGAGGCCGAGGAACTTCTGCGGGGTGTCGGGGAGCAGACGCGAGAAGACCTGCGCGGTCGTGAGGTCGGCGTTGAGCTCCTCGGTCTCGCGCGTCATGCGCAGCGCGTCGTGGTCGCCGCAGACCTGCACGCATTCGCCGCAGCCTTTGCAGAGGTCCGAGACGAAGATCGAGAACAGTCCGCCGGCGCCGGGCGTCTTTGCTTCGAGCGAGCGGAAGATCGCGGGGACGTTGCCGTAGGCGATCGGGAGTTTTTCGATGATGCCGGTGAACTCCGCTTTCGCCGGCTCCGAGATCGTCGTGAGGGCGGTGACTTCTTCGCGGATGATCTGTTTGAACGGCAGCTTCGTCTTCGTCTTCACTGCTTCGTTCATGCGAGCGCGGGCGCGTTGCTCGAGGGCGGGGAGCTCGGCGCCGAATTTGAGCCGTTGTTCGCGATCGGTGACGTAGTTGTTGACCGCGGTTTTCAAGACGGTCGTGACGTCCTGCGCGGTGTTGGGCAGCGCGGTGTCGGGGCACGCGGTGATGCACTCCATGCATTGCGTGCAGTTCTCGGCGATGTAGACGGGCGTCTCGCGGCGCGCGACGTATTTGGACTGCGTCGCGCCGGTGCCGGCGCCCATCACGCCGACGGAAGCGAGTGCGCCGGCGGGCTGGTGGTAGCCGAGGCCGCTGCGGAATTCGGAGTCGAATTTCGCGAGCGTCTGGAACGGCGCGCGGGCGGGTTGTTGCGCGGGCATCGGGATCGAGGAGCAGCCGGAGGCGGCGCAACCGGCGGTCGGGATGATCTGATGCTCGCCAATCGGCTTGAGCAGCGGATTGCGCATCGACGAACGGTCGGCGTCGGAAGGGCGGCCGTATTTAATTTCGGATACGCGAGAAAATCCTTCGTTCATCACGGTCATGTTCGAGGTGACGACGGCGTCGCCGAAACGGCCGAATTTCTTCACGTATTGTTTGCGCACGACCTCCTGAAATTGCTCCTCCGAGATGCCGAAGGTCTTGAGAAACGGCGACACGCGGAAGAAGGCCCCGAGGAAGGAATTGCCCTGCATGCGGAGCTGGAGCTCGGTTTGCGTGGTGGCCTGGCGCGCGATGTCGAACCCGGGCAGGATGAAAATGCGGATGTTGTTTTCGACGATCCATTGCCGGTATTTCGTCGGCACGCGTTCCCATGCGACCTCGGGCGATTCGCTCGATTCCCAGACGAGGCTCCCGCCTTTCTTCAAACCCTCGAGTGGATTGGTGTGAGTGAACGCCTTGGGGTCGCAGCAGAGGACGACATCGACGTGATTCAGCTCGCAGTTCACCTTGATCGGCGAGGGCGCGACGGTGAGGTAGTAATTCGTCGGCGCGCCTTTTTTCTCCGAACCGTACTTCGGGTTCGCCATGACGAAGAGTTTGTCGACGAGGAAACCGTCGGCGTCGTAGCTCGGATTCTGTTCGGAGATGAACGTGCCGAAGTCGCCGATGATCGAGCCGAGGTTCTTGCCGGTCGTGATCATGCCCCAGCCGCCAATCGAGTGGAAACGCACTGCGATCGCGCCTTCGGGGAGAAGCGACGGCGTGTCTTTGCTGATGACGGCGTAGGGGTGGTCGACGCCGAGGACGAAGTAGGTTTCGCCGTCCGTGGCGGTGCGTCCGTCGGTGCGCGCGGTCTGGCCGACGACGAACTCGTAGGCGCCGAGCGTGTGTTCGGGCCGGAAGTCGCGGGAGCCGATGCCGTAGGCGCCGCGGAAGAGGCGCGGGGTTTCGGCGGGGGTGAGAGCGGGGATGGCCTGCAGGTATCCGCGGCCCGCGCGGTCTTTGGCGGCGTGATCCGATTCGCCGTTTCCATTCGCGTCCGCAATCGGACGGGCGGGCCGCCCGTCGCCTGTTTCTGCTTCGAAGCGCGCCGCCTCGTTGGCCTTGCCGAGGGCGACGCGGATGTCGCGGGCGAGCGGGTTGTCGCCGGCGAGGCCTTCATCGGTGCGCTCGAGGACGATCACGTTTTTCTTGCCGCGGAGGGCGTTGATCACGGCGGCTTCGGGGAACGGGCGAATGACGTTGATGTGGATCGAGCCGACTTTGCCCGCGCGTTGTTCGCGGATGTAGTCGCAGGCGGCCTCGATGTTGTCGGCGGCGCAACCGAGGGAAACGAAGACGGTGTCGGCGTCCTCGGTTTTGTATTCGTGGATGAAGCCGTAATGGCGGCCCGTGAGCCGGCCAAACTCCTCGTAGCACTGCTGCAAGATGGGCAGGATGTGTTCGTTGAAATTATTCCGGCGCGCGACGACGCCGTTCATGTGGTGCTCCTGGTTTTGCACGGGCCCGAGCAGCACCGGGTTTTTCAAGTCCATCATCTGCGGCACGCGGCGGCGTCGCGGTCCGAACAGCTCGCGTTGCGCAGGCGTGGGGCAGTCGATGAGATCGTCGGCGGCGCCAAGGTATTCGCGGAGAAACCCGGCTTCGGGCGCGAGATACATGCGCTCGCTGTGCGTCGTGAGCATGCCGTCCTGGATGTTCATGCCGGGGTTCAGCGTGAGCTCGTTGCACTTGCGCATGATGATCGCCTGGTCGGCGGCCTGCTGCGCGTCTTTCGCGATCAGCATCGTCCAGCCGGTGTCGAGCGCGGCGTAGAAATCGTCGTGGCCGCAATGGACGTTGAGGGCGTGCTTGGTAAGCGCGCGCGCGCCGACCTCGAGCACCATCGTCGAGAGTTTTCCCGGCGCGTGATAATATTGTTCCATTGCGTACACGATGCCCTGGCCCGAGGTGAAGTTGACGGTGCGCCGGCCGCACACCGCGTAGGCGGTCGCGCCGCCTTGCGCTGCGTGCTCGCCCTCGGTTTCGACGGCGACTTTCTGCTGGCCCCAGACGTTGAGCTCACCTGCCGCATAGGAGCCCTGATAAATTTCACCGCCTTCGGTCGACGGCGTGATCGGATAAAACACACCGCCTTCGGTCACGCGCGTCTCGACATATTGCGTGACGAGCTGGTTGCCGTTGCAGGTGACGCGGATGCCCGGATACTTCGGTTTTGCTCGCGCTGCCGCGACGGCCGACGGCGGCGCGCTGTTCTTGGGCATGACGGGTTTCGACGCAGGGGCGGATTCACCGGCGGCAGAAGTGCTCATGGCGGGTAACTGTGGCGCTGAGGGGAAGCGCGGGTTGGGAACGAGAAGCCGGCGAGGGGGCACCGGATTCAAAAAAAGCGCGGTTACACTGATGCCGGATTCGCGCGCGGGGCAAAAGAAAAGAGCGGGCGGGGCGAAGACCAGAGACCCGAGACCAGAGACCAGAGACTAGGGAGTTGATGACCAATCACCGCGGACCGATGTCCTCCGCTGAGGTTAAGCGGGGTGAGGGTTCGTCTCTGGTCTCTAGTCTTTAGTCTCTGGTCTTTTTCCGCACGTGCTGCGCGATGGCGCGGGCAAGCTCGTCGCGTGAAACGGGTTTGTGCAACACGGCGCGGGCGGCGGTGCGCTCGAGCCCACGCTGCCGTTCCGTCTCGATGAAGCCCGTCACCACGAGCACCGGCAGATCCGCGCGGAGGCGGATCATGTGCTCGATCAATTCGGAGCCGTTCATGCCGGGCATCGCGAGGTCCGAGACTACGAGGTCGTAATAGTCCGGTGCCGCAGTGAATTCCGCCAACGCATCCTCCGGCCGGCTGTGTCGCTTCACGGAGTAACCCAGCCTCTCGATCGTCTTTTCGATCGCGAAGCCGCTTACTGCATCGTCGTCGACCACCATGATGCGCTCGCCGTGGCCACGCGGAAATTCCGCGCACGCGGCCGGCGGTGGCGGTGTCTCGGCGGCGACTGCGGGAAAGGTGATTTCGAATATGGAGCCCGCGCCGGGTCCGCTGCGCACCGCGATGGCGCCTTCGTGCGACTTCACGATGCCGTGGACCACTGCAAGGCCCAGGCCGGTGCCGGTGCCGGTTTCCTTGGTGGTGAAGAATGGCTCGAAGATATGTTCGAGCATCGTCGCATCCATGCCGCAGCCATTGTCTGAGACCGTGAGTCGCGCGCCGGGTCCGGCGCGCAAATCGGGCTGCAGACGAACCTGTTCGGCCGTCACGGTGCAGGGCTCGAGCGTGACGACGATGCGGCCGCCCCGCGGAGGCAGGGCGTGCCAGGCGTTGGTGCACAAGTTCAGCACGACTTGATGGATCTGAGTGGCGTCGGCGAGCACGGCCGGCGAATCGCGCGAGATGTTCGACTGGAGCGTCACCATCGGCGGCAGCGTGGACTCGAGCAGGCGCAACGCCTCGCTGACGACGAGGTGGAGTTGCTGCCGGACGCGCTCGCCTTCGGTCTTGCGGCTGAACGTGAGGATCTGGCGCACGAGATCGCGCGCGCGTTGCGATGACGCGGTGATGCGATCCAGCCAGGCATGAACGGGATGGTTGTCCGGGAGCTCGTTACGTGCGAGCTCCAGGCAGCCGAAGGTGCCCGTGAGGATGTTGTTGAAATCGTGCGCGATCCCGCCGGCCAGCGTGCCGAGCGACTCCATCTTGCGGCTCTGCCGCTGCTGCGCCTCATGGCGCTCGCGCTCCTGTTCGATGCGCTTGAGGTGCGTGACATCCGTGATCGTGCCGACGTAGCCCGCGAGCGTGCCATCGGCATGGCGTTGAGCGCGCGACTGGCCCACGAGCCAGCTCATCGAGCCATCGGGTCGGACGAAACGAAACTCGGCCGCGGAGGACTCGCCATGCCGCACCGCTTCCGCCCAGTTATCGGCCACGCTCTGCCGATCGTCCGGATGCAACGCGCGTTGCCAGCCCTCGCCCATTGCTTCCTCCGGCGTCAGGCCCGCGAGCTCGCACCAGCGCCGATTGACGAAGACGGTGCGCCCGCCGGGATCGGAGCTGAAGATGCCTACCGGCGAGACCTCTGCGAGCACACGGAAACGCTCCTCACTCTGGCGCAGCGCCGCCTCGGCGCGCCGCTGGTCGGTGATGTCGCGGAAGCTCCACACGCGACCGACGGGCCGCGTGCCGAGGAGCTGCGGCCGCGAGAAGCGCTCGAACACCCGGCCGTCCATGCAATACAGCACATCGAAGACTTCGTCCTCAGATCCTGAATACAAGTCGCGCACGCTGGCGAGGAAGAGCTCGGGCGTCTCGAGCTGGCTGAGCACGGCATGAAGCACGAGGGCCTCGTGCGCGGCGTCGGGCACATAGTCGACCGTAAGGCCCCACATCTCCGCGAAGTTCCGGTTGTAGGTCTCGATGTGGCCGTCGGCGTTGACGACAAGAATACCGTCCGCGGTCGACTCCAGTGTGGCGCGCATCAACGCCAGCGTCCGGTCGCGCGCCGTGGCGGAGAGTTTCCGCGCCGTGATGTTCTGGATGGAGCTGAAGCTATAGGTCTTGCCGGCGATCGTGAGCAGGCAGCCGCTGACGAGCACCGTGATGGTTTCGCCGTTCTTGCGTCGCATCTCGGCTTCGAAGCCGGTCACCGATCCGGCGGCGACCAGCTTCGCGTGATAAGCGTCGCGCAACTCGAGATCGGCCCACAACCCGAGGTCGAGCGTGGTCTTGCCGATGACCTCGGCGCGCGAGTAGCCGAAGGTCGTGAGCAGGGCCTCGTTGACCTCGACGAATTTCCCATCGGGCAACGAGACCAGCCCGATCATGATCGGGCTCTGGTGGAAGACGCCGCGAAAACGCTCCTCGCTCTCGCGCAGTGCGGCGGTGCGCTCTTCGGCCTCGCGGACCGCCTCGTCGTGGATCGCGGCGTTATGCAACACGAGCGCGGCCATCTGCGCGAGGAGAACGCCCTCGCGGGTATCCTCGGGCGTAAACGGCTGGCCCGGGAGCTCGCGGATTGCGCCAAGCGCGCCCACGCACGTGTCGCCGCGCATGATGGGAAAGACCGCCGTGGCATGACCACCGGCTTCGCGCTGCGGTTCACCGGGAGCGGGAGGCGGGGGCTCCATCGCGCAATCGATCACGACGGGCGATCGGGATTCGATCGCGCGCCAGACCACTCGCGTTTCGGCGCTGCCCGTGGGCCGGCGGGCATGAGCGTCATGGCTTCTTGAATACGCGCGGACCGCGAGCTCGCCGCCCTCGAGGAGCAAGATCTCGGCGTGCGCCGAGCGGAGGAGCGTCGCGGCCCGCTCGGCGAGGGTGGGCAGGAGCTCGTTGACATTGCGCCGGCCGAGGAGCTCGAGGGTGGTCTCGTTCAGCGTCGCGAGAAACGCGGCCTGGCGCCGCACGGTTTCCTCGGCGTGGCGCCGCTCGGTGACGTCGATGATGGCTCCATCCCAGACGATGCTGCCATCGTCGACGCGGCGCGGCTGCGAGCGGATGCTGACCCAGCGTTCGGCGCCGTCGCTCGCGCGGATGCGCACCTCTTGTTTGAAAGGCGAGAGCTCGCGATGGGAGCGTTCACCGGCGGCGGCGATGTGCGGCTCGTCGTCGGGATGAATCCTCGCGGAGAGCCAGGCGATGTCGATGGGAAGGGTCGGTGGCAGTTCGCCGAAAATTCGCACGGCGCCGCGACCGAGATGCGTGAGCAGTCTGCGGCCATCGGGCGTGATCGCATGTTGATAGAGCGCACCCTCCGGGAAGTTCTCGCTGATCGTTTCAAGCTCTCGTGTCCGCGACCGCAACGCAGCGGCGGCATCGCTGTCCGCTGAGGGGGCTGGTGACGGGAGGGACATTCTCGCCAGCGTAAGTTAGCCAACGACCGGAGGGTGGGAAGCTTGAAGAAGCGGCGGAGAGGGCGGGCGGAGAGGAGGAGAGGAGGAGGCGGAGGGCGGTGCGATGGAATGGATCGCGGTTTGGTGGCCTTGCTCGGGAGAGCAGGGACGGGAAGGCCGAGCTGGAGCTCGGCGCGCCCAGGGGCTGCGCTACGGGCGGCGGCCGTGGCGAAGTTCCTGCACGAGCGAATCGGCGCCGTAGACTTTGCTCATCGCTTCCATGATTGCCCGGCTGTCGACACTGATCGCGCGGGCTTGCTCGTCTTCATAGGCGAAATCGCCGACGAGGCTCTGGATGTTGCCATCGAAGATGATGCCCACGAACTCGCCGGCGGTGTTCACGACCGGGCTGCCGCTGTTGCCACCAATGATGTCGGGGGTGTGCACGAAGTTGAAGGGCACGCTCGGATCGAGCGCCGCCTTTTTTTCCGCCCAACGCGGTGGCACGTCGAACGGCTCCTTGTTCTTGTGCTCCGCACTGCGCGCGAAGAGCCCGCCGATCTGGGTGTAGGCTGGGACCTTCTTGCCCGCTTCCATGTAGCTCTTCACCGGGCCGTAGCTGAGCCGCAACGTGAACGTCGCGTCTGGCGCACGCGTCGGGCCCTCGATCGCGAAATGCGCCTTCTCGATAATGGCGTGCGCCTGCTGCTTCGTTTCATCGGCGGCCTCCCATTGCTTGCGCAAGGTCCGCGCTTCCGGGTCGACGAGGCGCGCGAGTTCGATGAGCGGATCGTTCGCGGCTTTCACCGCGGCGGCGCCGCCTTCGTAAAGCTTCCGGCGCGTGGCGACGTCCCGGACTTTCGTGTTGTTGATCAAGGCTGCGGCGCGTTCGCGAGGCGACTGACCGGCGAGGACTTTCTGCACGAGCGGATCATCGAAGCCGGCTTCCTCGGCGAAGAGCGTGAGGGCATCGCTCAACAGGAGAATCTCCAAATCGGTGTAGATCGGCTTGTCGGAAAACAGCCCGAGCTCGAACGATTCCTTGCGCGCATCGCCGAATTCCTTGAGCCGCTCGCCGTTCGGCTTCGGGCGCTCGTCGCCGGCGCGCAGGAGATTCCGCGCGAGTGTGAAGGAGTCGCTGAGAAACGCCTGGCCGCCTTCGAGCAATCGATAGCGCACATAGATCCGCGACTGCGCGGCGACGGCGGTCGCGATGCGCTCGTAGGCGGCGCGCACTTCCTTGCCGTCGGCGCGGTCGGCCATCTGTTGCTGGAACGATTTCTCGGCCGCGGCTTTCGGGTCCATGATCGAGGGCGAGTAAAGCCCGGCTTGCCGGCCGTCGTAGACTTTGCGCGCGTTCTGAATGCCGAAAAGATCGTCCTTCGCGCGGCGGGCGTTTTCCTCGCTGCGATTGCTCCACGCGCTGAGCAGGACCTCGAGGCGCTTCAGCCGCGGGTTGATATAGGGATACTGCACATCGCGCAACGCCGTCAGCTCGGCCATCGTGAACTGCCGGTTCGTGCTGCCAGGGTGGCCTGACACGAAGGTGAGGTCGCCCTCCTTCGTGCCGTTCTTCGACCACGTCAGATAGTGCTGAATTTTTGCCGGCTGGCCGTTTTCGTAGGCGCGATAAACGGCGGCATCGAGGCAGAAGCGGGGAAACTCGAAATTGTCGGGATCTCCACCGAAGAACGCGGCCTGCTGTTCCGGCGCCCACACGAGACGGACGTCGGTGTAGCGCTTGAATCGATAAAGATGATACGCGCCGCCTTGATACAGCGTCACGACGTCGCTGCGCAGGCCGGTCTGGTCGCGCGATTCCTTTTCGATCTCGGCCATGATCTTACGCCGCGCGGTCGCGGCGGCGTCGCCGGTCGCCCCTGCCGGCACGCCGGAATTCACGCGTGCGGTGACGTCCTCGATCGACTGGAGGACGTTGAGCTCGAGATCGACGAGCTTCTTTTCGTCGGCGAGCGACTTGGCGAGGAAGCCGTCGCGCAGGTAATTGTTTTTCTCGTCGCTGATCTTCTGGAGGTCGTCGGAGGCGACGTGGTGATTCGTGATCACGAGCCCGTCGGCGGAGACGAACGAGCCGGAGCCGCCGCTGTTGAAGCGCACGGAGGCCTTCATGAGGTGCTCGAGCCAGTCGGCGGTGAGATCGAAGCCGTATTTCGTTTTGATCTGCTCGCGCGGCGGAGCGGTGTAGAGCCACATGCCTTCGTCGGCGCGGAGCATGGGAGGCGTGACGGCGCCAAACAAGACGGTGAGGACGACGGCGACCCGGAACGGGCCAGGGGAACGACGTTTCATAGAGGCTCGAAGGTGCTCAGGGTGAGCGGGATTGCCAGTCGGAAGGCGTGGGGAGCGTGGGCCAAAGCAATGTCAGTCGTTCTCGTTCCTCGCAATCGTTCTTCGTTCTCTCGTTTTCCCCCAAATCGGAAGGGGAGAACGAAGAACGATTACGAAGAACGAGCTTCTTCTGACGAGGAAGACAGATTGTCGGAGTTGAAACTCAGTCCACTTGGCGCAGGGTTCGGCTCTTGATTATGCGCGCGGTTTTCCTCTTCGCGGTCGCCCTCGGTTTTGTTGCCAACGTCTTCGCTGCCCGCGCCCCCGATATTACGGGTCCGCGATCGGGTAGCTGGGCGCATGAGACGCCGCGCAGCCAGGCCCCGGATCCGAAGGTGCTTTGGGGCAAGCTCGACAACGGCTTCCGCTACGCGCTGCTGCCGCACAAGGGCGTGCCGGGCCGCGTCACGCTGCAGCTCGTGGTCCTCGCCGGCTCGCTCGACGAGCGGCCGAACGAACTCGGGATCGCCCACTATATCGAGCATCTCGCGTTCGGCGGCTCGCGGCACTTCAAGGCCGAGGACATGGTGTCGCTCTTCCAGCGCCTGGGCGTCGAATACGGCAGCGATGTCAACGCGATCACGACCTTCGACTACACGGCTTTCCGGCTCGATTTCCGCGAGAGCGATCCGGCGCTGATTCACGAGGGGTTGCGTCTGTTTCGCGATTTCGGCGATGGCGTGAGCTTCGAGCCGCGCATAATCGAGCAGGAGCGCCGCGTTGTGCTGGCGGAGCTGCGCAATCGCAACACGCTCTCGGGGCAGCAGCAGCAGGCTTCGCTGCCGGTGGTGTTTCGCGGCCTGCAATTTCCGCAGCGCGCGCCGGGTGGCAGCGAGGCGTTGATCGCGAAGTTCACGCGCGAGCAATTTCTCGAGTTCTACCGGCGCAACTACCGGCCCGACCTAATGGTGCTCGTCGGCGCCGGCGACATCGACGCGCCGGCGATGGCGGCGGTCGTGCGCACGATGTTTGGCGACATGGTGCGGCCGAACGAACCGATCCCGGAGCGCATCGAGGGCCGGCTCGATGCGCGGGGTTTGCGCGCGGGAGTGTTTCGGATCAATGGCCTCGGCGCGGCGTCGGTCGAGGTCGCCTCCGTCGTGCCGGGCAATGGCAAACCGGACACGCGCGCAGCGCTGGTCGAGCGGCAGCGGCGCGAGTTCGTGATGAACGTGTTTTCCGAACGGCTGCGCACGCAGATCACCGAGGGGATGGGCGGCGAAGCGATGTATGAAGAGCTGCTCGGCAACGGTGTGGCGCTCGCATCGGTCCGCGTGCCGGCGAACGAGTGGTCGGCCGGCGTGAGATCGCTGGATGAAATGGTGCGGCTCACGCTCGAGCGGGGGCTCGATCCGACCGACATCGCGGAGCACCGGCGGCGGCAATTGAGGATGGCGATGCACATGCTCGACCAGCTGCCGACGCTGGACCCCGGGATGCTGTGCGAATCGCTCACGGACTCGATCACGGCGCACACGGTTTTCCCGGGCTTCGCGTCGCGCTTCACGTGGATGCGCGAGTGGCTCGAGCAGTTCACACCGGCGGAAGCGCAGCAGGTGTTTCGCGGACTTTGGGCGCCGGCGACGATGGCGTTTCACGTTTCGGGGGGCGTCGATATGGAGCTCAACGAGGACAAGGTCGTGAAGGAAGTGCTGAAGTCGCGGAAGAACGGGCTGGCCACCGTGATGCCGCGCCAGCATCGCGCGACGCGCTTCGTGCTGCCGAAATTCGCCACGCCCACGGGAGTGGTCGAGCAGAGCGAACTCTCGACGTTGGGTGGCGCGAAGCTCATGCGCTTCGGCAACAATGTGCGGCTCAACTTCGCGGCGAGCCGGCAGGAGCCGGGATTATTGCACGCGGTCGTGCGCGTGGGCACGGGCCTGCTCGAGATGCCGGGCAACAAGCCGGCCCTGAAAGAATTCGGGCTCAATACGCTGCTCGCGAGCGGCGCGGTACACTTCCGGCCCGAGCAACTCAATGCGCTGATCGAGGACCGGTTTCTCGATTTCAGCTTCGATGTCACGGATCGCGACGCGTTCAGCTTTCGCGGCATGATGGCGGCGGAGCAGCTCGAGGCGTTTCTCGGGATCGTGGCGGATTTCCTGCATGCGCCGCAGTTCAACAGCTACGTGCATCGCGAGGAACGGTTGCGTGCGGCGATGGGGCGCGCGTCGTCAACGATGGGAATGGGCGAGGGCATGCGTGCGCTGACGGATCATTTGTTCAAGGGCGACGCGCGGTTCACGTGGGGCTCGCCGAAGGATTATCTCTCGATGAGCGTGCTCGACGTGAAGCGCTGGATGGAGCCGTCCTTGGCGCGTGGATACGTCGAGGTGACGATCGTGGGCGATGTGCCGGAGCAGACCGCGGTCGCGACGATGTCGCGGACGCTTGGGGCGTTGAGGCCGCGCGCCGCGACCAAGACCACGACGACCCCGCCGAAACCGGTCGAGGTGTCGGCGTCGCCCGGGTTCACGCGGATCGAATTCGTCGGTGAGCAGAACATGGGCCTGGTGGTCGGCAGCTGGCCGTTGAACACCGAGTTGTCGGTGCGCGATCAGGCGGCGATGGAGCTGCTGGCGAAGGTCCTCGAGCTGCGCGTCCGCGCGGAGTTGCGCGAGAATCTGGGGCTCGCCTATTCGCCGTCGGCGGAGTTCCAGCCTTACGACGGGTTTCCGACCTTCTCGATGTTGCGGGCGCAGATCGATTGTGCGCCGAACGACACGACGCGCGTCGGGCCGTTGATCCAGAAGATCGGTGCGGATCTGGCGCGAGAAGGGGTGCGCGAAGGGGAGTTCATCGGGGCGCGCGGAATCCTGAAGAGCCAGTTGAAGCGGGCGTTTCGCGAAAACAGTTTCCTGGCGGGCGTGCTGATGCGCGCGCAGGAGCGGCCGAAGGAGATCGAGGAGATCGTCGCGCTGCACAACGGCCTGATGGACGAAGTCACGCGCGATGAAGTGAACAAATGGGCGAAGCAAGTGCTGGCGGCGTCGAACTGCCGCACGGCCGCGATCGTGCCGAAGGCGTTCGTGGGTTTTTTCGATCCAGGACGGTAGGGCGCTTGCAGGCGATGCCCTCGGTGGCACGGTGATGGCGCCTTCGTAGCACGGGTGGACCACGGGCGGGACGCCCGTGCTACTTCAAACCATTGCCTCGAAGGGTTCCTGCCTGAGACCGCTCACGCGGCTCCGAAGAATTTCAGGATCCGGTGCATGCTCGCGACGAGCACGTCGATTTCCTCGGCGGTGTTGTAGATATAGAAACTCGCGCGCGTCGTGCTGGTGAGGCCGAGTTTGCGCATCAACGGCTGGTTGCAGTGATGACCGCCGCGCAGCGCGATGCCATCCTGGTCGGCGAACGACACGACGTCGTGCGCGTGCACATCGGGGAACGCATAGCTCACAAGCCCGCCGCGGCCGCCGCGCGGCCCGATGATGCGGATGCCCGGAAGCGTGGAGAGTTTCTCGTAGGCGAGACGGCCGAGCTCGTTGTCGTGCTGCGCGATCTGGTCGCGGCCTAGCGCATCGAGGTAGTCGCACGCGGCGCCGAGCGCGATCGCGTCGGCGATGTTGGGCGTGCCGGCTTCGAAGCGTTCGGGCGCGGGTTTCCATTTCGCCTCGTCGTAGGTGACGCTCACGACCATGCCGCCGCCGGTCTCGGTCGGGCCGAGCATATCGAGCAGCGCGCGACGACCGTAGAGGACGCCGATGCCGGTGGGCCCGCACATCTTGTGGCCGGAGAACGCGAGGAAATCGCAGCCGATCGCGCGGACGTCGACCGGCGTGTGGCCGATCGACTGAGCGGCGTCGATCACCGTGAGGGCGCCGACCGCGCGGGCGCGGCGGCACAGTTCCTCGACGGGATTCACGGTCGCGAGGGTGTTCGAGATGTGCGTGAAGGCGAAGATCTTCACCTGCGGAGTGAGCAGGGTATCGAGCGCCGCGAGGTCGAGGCCGCCCTCGGCGTCCTCGCCGAGCACGGGCACGTAACGCAGCGTGGCCCCGGTGGCGCGGGCGACTTGTTGCCAGGGCACCATGTTCGAGTGGTGCTCCATTTCCGTGGCGAGGATCACGTCGCCGGGCTTCAAGATCGCAGCGAAGCTGCGCGCGACGATGTTGATGGCCTCGGTGGTGCCGCGCGTGAAGATGATCTCGGCGGGATCGGCGGCGTTGATGAATTTCGCGATGCGCGTGCGTGAGCCTTCGTAGGCATCGGTCGCGCGCATGGAGAGCGCGTGCAGGCCGCGGTGGACGTTGCTGTTGTCGCGCTCGTAGTAATGCACGAGCGCATCGATCACGGAGCGCGGCTTTTGCGCGGTTGCGCCGTTATCCAGGTAGATGAGCGGCTTGCCGTGCACGGTCTGGTGCAGGATCGGGAAATCGTCGCGGACAGTGGGCCAGGAGGGAGACTTCAATGGAGGGAGGCGCGGAGGCGGGAGGAGAGGAGAGAGCGTGAACGTCGAGCGTTGGGCGTTCGGTGTTTCGTCAGTCTGTATGGCTTTCGGTGGTGGTCGTGGCCGGGTCGCCGTGGATCGCGTTCAGCGCGGCGTGCCAGCCGAGGGTGGCGCACTTGATGCGCGCGGGAAACGCGTGCACGCCCGCGAAGGCGGCGAGATCGCTGATCTCTTCCGGCGCCTCGCCGGTCGTCACGATCTTGTGGAAATCCTGAAACATTGCTTCGACCTCGGCGGCGGTCTTGCCCTTTACGAGCGTGGTCATGAGTGAGGCACTTGCCTGCGAGATCGCGCAGCCGGAGCCATCGAACGAGATGTCCGCGATGCGGTCGCCGTCGAGGCGCAGGTAGACGTTGCATTGATCGCCGCAAGACGGGTTGTCGCCGTGAGCCACTCGGTTGGCGGTGGGCAACTTGCCGCGGTTACGCGGGCGTTTGTTGTGATCAAGGATGACTTGCTGGTAGAGCTCGGAGAGGTCGCCGGACATGTTGATGAAAAAGGAATCTCGAACGGCACTGGCCGAATGGCAACTCAGTGCCGCGTCAGCACGACCACGAGCCTCCGGCCATGTTTGAATCTGCATGCGCAGATCCCGCAGGCCGCCGCCAGGGCTGGCGGCCTACTGTACCCGCGGGCAATTCAGGCGCTTTTCCCGCCGAGATCGGGTTAGAACGTTCAGGTTTAGAACGTTCCCTTCACGCCGGCCGCCCACTGCACGCCGTAGGAATTCGTGGAGCTGCGTCGGGCGTACTCGGGCGTGTCGGCCTGATACCGCGATTGCGTGAACCACTCGTTGAGCACGTTGCGGCCATTCACGAAGACCGACAGCCGCTTGAAGGCCTGGTAGGTCAGGTTGACGTCGAGCGTCGTGCGGGCGTCCTGATAGAGCCTCGCGTCGGGTCCCTGCGCGGTCGAGGGGCCGCGGTTCTGCTCACCCCGATGATGCCACTTCATCATGAACGTGACGGGCTTCTTCGTGAACGTGAAACCCCAGTTGGCGCTCTTGGGTAGAAAGCGGTTGAAGTCGGCCGTGCGACTGCCTTCGAGTTTCAGCTTCGTCGCGTTCGCGAACACGCTGAAATAGCGGCCGAACTTGCCGAGGTGCGTGAGCGATTGGCGCACGTTGAATTCGACGCCGGAAACGCGCGCGTCGCCGGAATTGATCGTGGTGTTGATCCGCCAGTCGACGTACCGCTGATCTATCCCGAGCTCGTCGAGAACCTCGGGTGTGGCGATGGTCTGCAGCGTGCCGAAGAAATCGGTGACGTCCTTCCGGAAGGCGCCGGCGGTGATGATGCCGCCGTTCTCCGTGTAGTATTCCGCCGAGAGATCGTAGTTCTGCGCGGTCCACGGTTTGAGGCCGGTGTTGCGCACGGTGATGATGCCTGGGAGCGCGTTGGGATCGGTGGAGAGCTCGATGTCGTTCTCGGTGATGGTGGCGTTCGGGACGATGTTTCTAAAATCGGGGCGCCCGTAGGTTTTGGCGTAGGCGGCGCGAAGGAGGAAATTGGCCGTGGCGTTAAACGTCAGATGCAGGCTCGGGTAGTAGCCGTCGTAAGCGCGGTTCGCGAGGTTGGCGCGTTCCTGTCGGATGAGCCGCAGCTCTTCCATCGAACCGACGGCACCCGCTTCGGGACGGCGGATGCGTTGGTTCTGGGCGTCGCGCGCGAACGTCCCGTCGGGATCGCGCACCCACACCGCGGATGGCTCGAAGACCGGACCCTCGCCCTTGTCGTGGGTTTTTTCATAGCGCACGCCGGTGAGCACGGTGAGTCGATTCTTAAGCAGCTTGAACTCGGTCTGGGCATAGAGACCGGTGACGGTCTCACGCAGCCATTCCGATTCCTGGAGGCGATTCGATTCCTGCGCGACGACTTGGGCGGGCGTCTGGGTGAAGAGGCCGGGGTCTTGTTCCCACGCGTCGACGGCGCGATTCGTCGAGGTCCAGGGAATGTTGTCGAAGCTGAAATAATTCGGGCGGTGGCTGTAGACCTGGCCGACAAACGGCGCGGGCGATATATTGCCGTTCATGCCATTATAGGTCCACTGTCGGTTCCATTCGCGACGGTCGCGTACTTGGGCGCGATAGAGGCCGCCGATCTGTACGCTGGTCGGCATCTCGAGGATACTGAGCCGGCGCTTCAGATTCAGGTCGCCGCCAAAAACGTTTTCCTTGTGGTCGCGGTAGTCGTTCGACGTGGCGGTGTTCAGCCGGTAGTTGTTGATGTCGTCGATATCGAGTTCGCGGTTGTTGTTGTCGAAGACGCGAATGGTCGTGGGGCGGACGAGCTCGATGTCGTGGAACTCGACGCGGACCGGCTGGTTCATGGCGCTGTTCAGCGCCTGGAAGCTGCCCTTCTCGTGGTAGCGGCGCCACGTCTTGGAATTGGACACATGGCTGCCGGCGTCGAAGTGCCAGTCGTTACTGTCGAAGCGATAGCGGGCGTTGGTGCCGATCGTGCGTGCGGCGATATGGATGAAGTTGCCGCCGAAGGTGACACCGCCGCGGCCGGTGGCGCCCAGGACGGTATCTTCGTCGTAGCTGAGCCGCGTGCCGGTCGCGGGGGTTGGCGCGGGGTTCGTGCCCACGGTGGCGGTGCGGCTGTTGTTGCCGTTTTTGTCGACGTAATAGGTCGCCTGGCCGCCGATCGAGAGCACGGAGTGGGGGGCGATCCGCCAGTCGGCCTTGAGGCTCGTCGAGTGGCGTTCATACCACTTCGGCGCATCGACGATCTGGACGCTTTGCAGGTAGGGCCGCTGCGGCGTGGCGCCGGTGTTGGCGGCACTGGTGTTCCACGTCTTCGAGACAATGTTCTGCTCGTTCCACTGCTTCGAGGTGAGTCCGGTGAAGACGATGCCAAAGTTCTTCGTGATCGGCAGCGTGTAGTCGAAGTCGAAGCCGGGATTCCAGCGATAGATGCGTTCGTCGAACGGATAGGGCTGCTTCTTGAGCTGCAGGCCGTCGCTGCTCGCCGACACGAACACGCGGTAGTTGAACTGGGCGCGGCTGCGCTCGAACGCGCTCTTGCTGATCATGTTTACGCTGCCGGAAATGCCGTCGGCCGGATTGGCCGGCGTGGGGACTTTCGTGACCTCGATGCGCGAGGTGTTGTTGATCGAAACCTGCGTGAAGAGGAACGAGCGATTGGCCGCGCTGCCGGAGGCATTCGCCATCTGCGAACCATCGACCGTCACACCCGTCATGTTCGGATCGAAGCCGCGGATCGCGACGGCGTTGGGCGAGGCATCGGAGTAGTCGACCGTCACCCCGGGCAGAAACTTCATGAACTCCGCGACATTGCCCTCGGTGACATCGCCAAACGCATCCGTGGCGACGACGTTTTTGATATTGGAAGCAAAGCGTTGCTCGTTTGTCGCGAGCGCCTCGCCTTCGGTGAGCTTGGACGCGGACAAGACGAACGCGTCGAGTTTTACCGTGCCGGTCTGCGTGCCATAGGTCGCGCGATTCGTGAGCCCGACATCGCGCTCCGTGTTCTGGCCGGCGCGGACCTCCACCGTCGCCTCCACGGGATCCAGGCCCGAATAAAAGGCTTCCAGCGTCGCCGCCCCGCTGGGCACTCCGGAGATGCGGAAGGTGCCGAACTCGTCGGTGAGCGTCGTGAGGCCGGTGCCTTTGATCGTGATGCGGGCGTTGCTGAGGTACTGGCCTGTGGCCTCATTTTGCACGCGACCGGAGATGGAGCCAGACCCCGCCGTCTGAGCCCGAAGCGAGGCGGGGAGGCAGGCGAGAAACAGCGCGCAAAGCACGCGACAAACGACACGCGGAGCGTAGTCCGCGAAGGGGGCATGGGTGTTCATAAGTTTCCTTCCGGGGTGGGAAGGCGAGGGTCACACTGGGAGGGGGCGGCGGACTCAACCGCGAAGCCGGCGGCAGGAAAAGCATTTTCTTTCGCGCGGCACCTGGGCGGACGCACCTCGGGTTTCTTCAATGCCAGCGGCGATGTAGGTAAAGGCAGCCGGCTATAGACACTCACCTTATCGGCGGGAGGAAGCTCGATCAGTGTCGCCCTGCTCGAGCGAGGAGGGCACGGCGTCAGACTCTATATATTGAAAACGAAAAGAACCCACACCGCCGCCAGCCAGCTCAGGCCGGACTTAACTGATCAGCAGCAACCGCAGCGGCTGGCCCGGGCAGTTCTCGGGGGCGCGGTGGATACAGGGCGGGACCGGGCTGCCGGGATAAGCCACGGCAATGCGCCAGAGATTGCCTATGCCGAAAGTGAAAGGCTGCGCTTCGGGAATCGGCGCATAGTGGAGGTCGTAGCAGTTCTCTCGCAGGTGCTCGTGGAAGGTTTCGTCATCATCGCCGCCGAAGCATTTGAGGAGCTCGGCGCGCGTTGCGGGGATGCTCACGTGCGGCTGGGCCTCGTCGTTGCGCAGACCTTCGCTCGCCGGCCCATGGTAAGTGCAAAGCCAGGTATCGGCCGGGGCCGTGGCGCTGTCGGCGTGGAACGAGTAAACGTCGGTGCGCACGCCGGCCAATTCCTCGTCGCGAGGGTAGCCTTGGATGCAATTGAGCTCAGGGGAGAGACCATGCGCCCGGAGCAGCCGCTGGTCCTCGAGGAGAAGGTCGATGGCGGTTCGGCCCGCGGCGCTCACCGCAAGCCCCCGCAGGCATGCGTCGTCGAGTGTCGTTATCCCCTCGCCGAGGCGACTGCCCAGCTGCTCCAGGACCTCGCCGAAATCACCGCGCAGCGTGCGCGGCCAGCAGAGGGCGTTGACGCCGTCGGCAAACGGCGTCGCCATCAGCTCATCAAACGTATTCACTTGCTGGATGCGGGTGTAGCCGGCGGGAAGGGCGAAAGGAATCATGCGCGACGCAAAAGGACAGGTGAGGAGCGGCCGGACAATGGTTTTAACCGGATGGGACGGATTCTCCAAACCAGCCGCGCGCGGGCTCGCACCGCGAGGGCCGTGTGGCACGATCGCCCCGCTGCGAGGTCCGGCCTCGGCGTCGGGCTGAGTTGCGGCCGGTTACGACGCGGAGAGCTTTTCCAGTTTCACCAACCGGCCATACGCCACCCACTCGGCGATGAACAGGCTGCCGTCCTGATCGAAGGCTGCATCGTGCGGGCAGACGAATTTGCCCGGGGTGAAATGGTCGCTCGTCTTGGTGCGGAGAGTGCGCACTTCCGTCTTGTTCGTCCACCCGTCGCCGAGGTTCGCCACGGTCCGGTAGTTTTCGTCGACGAGCGTCACGCGTGCATCGAGATCCGGGATCACCGCCAGTTTGCCGAGTTGATCGAAATGCCGCGGCGAGCGGACCGGCGTGGGCAGGAAGCGGCGATGCTCGCCCTCCAGCGTGAGCGCCTGCAGGCGGCCGGGCTGCGCGCCTTTGGGGTCGTTCTCGCCGATGACCAGCAACGGTTCGGCGCCGCGGCGATCGACAAAAAGCCCGTGTGGATGCTGTGTGCGGCCGGCCTCCTGCCCCGGCCCGCCAAACGTGCGGACATAGCGGCCGTCGCGCGTGTAGTGATGTATATAGTATGAGCCGTAGCCGTCGGATAAATAGACATCGCCGTTCGGCGCGACGGCCACGTTCGAAGGCCGGTATTTGAGTTCCGGGTGGTCTTTATACCAGTCCGGCTTCTCGACGTGCCAGAGCAGCTTGCCGTCGAGGGTCATCTTGAACAGGCCGCGCTGGAGATCCGTGAGGTAAAGGACTTCGCGGCCCGCTTCGACGATCAGGTCAAAGCCATGCGCGCCGCCGAAGAACTGATCGCCCCAGGACCGGACAAAATTCCCCTTGGCGTCGAACACCACGACGCAGTCCTTG
>JAKFEQ010000039.1:0-246738 GCA_036675625.1 Opitutaceae bacterium
TTTTAAAAATCCCCGCTTGCGGCGCCGCGCTTGCGATCGTTCTCGTCGTCAACGGATGCAAGAAAAACGAGCCGGCGGCGACCGCCGCGGCCTCCGCCGAGACGTCGCCCGGCGCGAGCAAAACGGCGCCCGTTGCGGCCGCGCCCTCGAAGGCAGCGCCATCCGTGCCCGACGCAGTGAACAAAGTCACCGGCCGCTGGGTGCGGTCGGATGGCGGCTATGTGCTCGAGCTCCGCAATCCCGACCTCAGTGGCAAGCTCGAGGCCGGCTACTTCAATCCGAACCCGATCAAGGTCTCGCGGGCGATCTGGATGCAGGGCGGTTCGGGTTTGCAGGTCGCGGTCGAGCTCAACGATGTGGGCTATCCCGGTGCGACCTATGTACTGTCGCACGATACGGCGACCGACCGGCTGGTGGGCCAATATACGCAGCCGCAGATGCAGCAGACGTTTGATATCGAGTTCATCCGGCAGAACGCCCCGCCGCTGAAATAACCGGCGCCGTGCAGGCGTCCCCGTGCGATGCGGCTGGCCGGGCAGATCGGCTCGCGTAGAGGGGAACTCTCTCTCCGGATATTCCCTGTGTTTTCTCCGTCCTTGCTTTTCCACTACGGGCTCGGTGCGGCGGTCGCCTTGCTGTGTGCTACGGCGGTCGCACGGCCGAAGGTGGTCGCTTACGTTCCCAACTGGATCGACCTGCCGGCGTTCGCCGCATCGATCGACTATACGAAGGTGACGCATCTCAATATAGCGTTCGAGAATCCGACCGACGCGCGCGGCGATTTATCCTTCAAGCCGGGCAACGCCGCGCTGGTCGCGAAAGCCCATCGGCATGGCGTGAAGGTTCTCGTCTCGATCGGTGGCGGCGCGGCGGCCAACGATGCCGCGCTAAAGCTGCGCTATTTCGCGCTGATCAAACCGGCCAACCGCTCGCGCTTTGTCGCGAAACTCGCGGACTACGTCTCGCGCCATGGTTTCGACGGGCTCGATCTCGATCTCGAGGGGCCGGCCATCAATGGCGACTACGGTGGTTTTGTCGGGGAGCTTGCGATGGCATTGCACCGGCGCGGCAAGCTGCTCACGGCTGCGCTCTCCCGCGGTTATGGCGGCGCGAAGGTGCCGGTCTCGGCGCTGCGGCATTTCGATTTCGTGAACATCATGGCATACGACGAAACCGGTCCGTTCGCACCGACGCGGCCGGGCCAGCATGCTTCGCTGCAGTTCGCGCGCGACAACGTAGCCTACTGGATCGGGCGCGGCCTGCCGAAGGCCAAGGCCGTGCTCGGCGTCCCGTTTTATGGCTACGGGTTTGGCGCGGCATTTCAAAAACGCGGCTACCCCTACGCGCAGATTGTGGAACGGCATCGCAATGCCGAAAACGCGGACCAGGCTGGAAATACGATCTGGTATAATGGCATCCCCACCATTCAGGCGAAAGCGAGATTCGTTTCCGACCAGGGGCTCGGAGGGATAATGATCTGGTCACTCGACCAGGATGCTTCTGGCGAACGCTCGCTGCTTTCCGCGATTCACGCCCAGCTCAATCGCCCCCTGGTTCGTCGCGCTTCTCCGCAGCGCCCGGCGACGCGCCACGGCCCGTGACGCGGGAGACATCTCGACGCGGAGCGCGACCAAGCAAACCTCGGGTTGCAAAGTGCGGATCGCCCGCCTTGAACCAAGGCGGCCAGCATTTCCGCGAACCTCAACCCCGAGTCAGATCCCCATGGCGAATCTTCAAGGCGCAGGCACGAAACAGAACACCTACGACGCGATCGTCGTCGGCTCCGGCATCAGCGGCGGCTGGGCCGCGAAGGAGCTGAGTGAGAAAGGGCTCAAGACGCTCGTGCTCGAGCGCGGCCGCGACGTGAAGCACGGCGATTATCCGACCGCCATGTTGGATCCGTGGGAATTCGAGGGACGCATCAGGATTTCCAATACGCGCGTCGCACGGCAGGAGAAGCAGAACCGCACCGGCTACACCACGGCGCCCGCCTCCGCGCACTGGTTCGTCGACGACATCGATAATCCCTACAGCGAGGACAAGCGCTTCGACTGGATGCGCGGCTATCACGTCGGCGGTCGCTCGCTCCTCTGGGGCCGGCAGTCGTATCGGTTCAGCGACCTCGATTTCGAGGCCAACGCGAAGGAAGGCGTCGCCGTCGACTGGCCGATTCGCTACGCCGACATTGCGCCCTGGTATGATTATACCGAGCGCTTCGCCGGCATCAGCGGCAGCAAGGAAAACCTGCCGCACCTGCCCGACGGGCAGTTTCTCCCGCCGATGGAGATGAACTGCCTCGAGCAACAGGTGCGCGGTCGGATCGCGAAGGCGTTTGACGGCCGCCCGATGATCATCGGACGCGCCGCGAATCTCACGCAGCCGCACAACGGCCGAGGCAATTGCCAGTTTCGCAACCGCTGCATCCGCGGCTGCCCTTACGGCGCCTACTTCAGCAGCAACGCCGCGACACTTCCCGCCGCCTACGCGACGGGCAACCTCACGCTGCGCCCGTTCTCGATCGTGCATCAGCTCATCTATGACGGGGCGAAAGGCCGCGCCACCGGCGTGCGTATCATCGATGCGGAGACGCACGAGACGATCGATTACCACGCGAAGGTGATCTTCCTCTGCGCATCGGCGGTCGCGTCCACGTTCATCCTGCTCAACTCGAAATCGGACCGTTTCCCGAACGGCTTCGGCAACGACAGCGGCGAGCTCGGGCACAACCTGATGGACCACCATTTCAAGGTCGGCGCCACCGGCCTGTCCGACGATTTCTCCGATCGGTACTACCGTGGCCAGCGGCCGAACGGCATCTACATCCCGCGTTTCCGCAACCTGAACAAGGCGACCGCGCGCAAGGACTACCTGCGCGGCTTCGGCTATCAGGGCAGCGCGAGCCGCAGCGACTGGACGCGCGGCATCAAGGAGCTGAACCATTTCGGCTCGAAGCTGAAGGCCGACCTCATCGCGCCCGGCCCGTGGCGCTTCGGCATCGGTTCGTGGGGCGAGTGCCTGCCGTATCACGAGAACCGCCTCTATCTGAACTCCGCGGTGCGCGACAAATGGGGCCAGCCCACCGTCACGTTCGACTGCGAGTGGAAGGAAAACGAGTTTGCGATGCGCAAGGACATGAAGGCCTCCGCCGTCGAGATGCTCGAGGCCGCCGGCCTGAAGGACGTCACGCCCTTCGACGACGTGAGCGCCCCCGGACTGTGTATCCACGAAATGGGCACGGCGCGCATGGGCCGCGACCCGAAGACTTCCGTGCTCAACGGCCACAACCAGGTCCACGCCTCGCCGAATGTGTTCGTGACCGATGGCGCGTGCATGACCTCGAACTCGTGCGTGAACCCGTCGCTGACCTACATGGCGCTGACCGCCCGCGCCTGCGATCACGCGGTGAGCGAGTTGAAGAAAAACAACCTGAGCTGAAAGGCGTTTCCCATGATTTCCTCGCCTGAAAATTCCTCCTTTTCCCCGGCGCGGCCGGCTTCGCCCGCTGCATCGCTGCTCACGCGGCGCGACGCGCTGAAACGGGTCGCATTGATGCTCGGCGCCGCGATCACGCCCTCGATTCTCGCGGGCGCGTTGCAGGCGCAGACGGCATCCGCCGCCGCGGACGCGGTGAAAGCTGCGCCCCTCCATCTCACGAAGGCGCAATTCGAAACCGCCGCCGCGCTCACGGAGCGGATCATCCCGCGCACCGATACGCCGGGCGCGCGCGATGTCGGCGTGCCGGCGTTCATCGATCTGATGGTTGGCGGCTACATGACGCCGGAGGAAATCGCGCTCTTCACGCAGGGGCTGGCCGACGCCGAGGCGGCGAGCCGCCAGGCGCATCAGCGCGGGTTCGCGCAGCTCTCGGGCGCCGAGCAGGATCGGTTGCTCGAGCAGATGGCGACGGCTTCGCAGAACAAGGAAAAGACATTCTTCTACCAGCTCAAAGAGCTCACGCTCGTCGGCTACTTCACCTCCGAGCAGGTCGGCAAACACGTGCTGCGCTACGATCCCATACCCGGCCGCTTCGAAGGCTGCATTCCGGTGTCCGAGACGGGCAACGTTTCGTGGACGAGCCTGCGATAGGGTGGACCGGGTGCAGCGATCCTCAGCGTAGCCCCGCCTCGGGAAAGGCGGGAGGGCGACCAAAAGTCCCTAGTCTCCGTTCCTGCTCTCCCGAGCAGGGCAAGTTTGTCATCTAATAGATGACAAACAGATCGGGCTGAGCTTTTCGCTTCGAGTGACTTGTCATCTAATGGATGACAAACGGCCATCGGAGAATTGGCCAAACCTTTGTCCCTCTGCTCTCCCGAGCAGGGCTACGGACTGACACTGCGTCCTTCTGCGCGCGAATTTGCGATTTGTGTCACACGCCGCATGGCTGATTCGTCTGGATTGCGACATGAACGCATCCGCTCAAACCAACACCACTCCGTCCACTCCCGCTTACGCTCAACCGCGTTTGCAGAATCCCCAGGCCTCGCCGGGAGCCTGGGCTGCGATGATGGCGCTCCAACAGGCCGTGAATCGTAGCGACTTCGACGCGCCGCTGCTCGAGCTCGTGAAGCTGCGCGCCTCGCAAATCAATCGCTGCGCCTACTGCATCGACCTGCACGTACGCACCGCGCTGGCCCGCGGAGAGCGCGCCGAGCGGCTCCATCTGCTCGACGCGTGGGAAGACGTATCCATTTATTCGACACGCGAACGCGCCGCGCTGCGCTGGACCGAGGCGCTCACCCGGCTCTCCGACGGACCGGTGTCCGACGAAGTCTACGCCGCCGCGCGCGCCGAGTTCAGCGAAGCCGAGCTGCTCGACCTCACGCTCGCGATCGTGACGATCAACGGCTGGAACCGTTTCAACGTCGGCTTCCGCGTGCCGCCGGAGGCGACGGAGTATTTCAAGGTGTCGAAATCCCTGGCGAACGCCTCCACGCCCGCAGCCAATGGCAGGCCGGTCGCCTCTCATCCGGCCGGTGTCGAAGCGCCTGCGCCCGGCTCCGCTTCCCGTTCGTGATCGAGACGTTCACCACGCATCGGCCTCTGCTCTTCGGCATCGCGTACCGGATGCTCGGCCGCGTGGCGGAGGCCGACGACATGGTGCAGGAAACCTGGCTGCGCTGGCAGCGGCAGGACCCCGCCGACGTGCAGTCGCCGAAAGCCTGGCTCGTCGCGACCATCACGCGGCTCTGCATCGATCAGCTCCGCGCGGCGCGACGGGCCCGCGAGGAGTATTACGGCGTGTGGCTGCCGGAGCCGCTCGTCGAGTCGAACGCGCCATCGCCGAGCGATTCCGCGGCGATGGCGGATTCGCTCAGCATGGCGTTTATGCTGATGCTGGAAACGCTTTCGCCGGCGGAGCGCGCGGTGTTTCTGCTGCGCGAAGTCTTCGACTACGACTACGCCGAGATCGCGCCGATCGTGGGTAAGAACGAGGCGAACTGCCGGCAGATCGTGCGCCGCGCGAAGGCGAGCCTGGCCGATAATCATACGATTTCCGACAGCGCGAAAAGCGTGCCGCCCACGCAGCAGGCGCGCGAAGTCGTGCGGCGATTTCTCGCGGCCACCGCGAGCGGGGAAGTCGCGGACCTGCTCGCGCTCCTCACGGAGGATGCGACGCTCTACACCGATGGCGGCGGGCTCGTGAACGCGGCGGGTCGGCCCATTCGAACGGCCGACCGCGTGAGCCGTTTCTTCGTGGGGATTCGCACCCGCGCACCCGCCGATCAGCAGATCCATTTCGCCGAGGTCAACGGCCGCCCCGGCGCGCTCGTGACCACCGGTGGCCGGGTGGATCGCACGCTTTCGTTCGAGCTCGCTGGCGATCGCGTGTGCGCCATCTACATCGTCCGCAATCCGGAGAAACTTCGCCACGTGGCAACGCTTCCCGCCTCCGCCACAGCGTCTGTTTGAGCCAGATCAATTCAGACCGGAGTTGCCCACGGAACACACAGACTACACGGAATAAAAACGCTGTGCAGTCATTCGGAATCATTCGGCTTTCTGAATAGAACGTCGCGCCCGATCCACCGTCCCAGATTCATGCTATTTCACTTCCGTGTGTTCCGTGGGCCTCTCTGGTGCCTTAATTAATTGAATTGATATGTCTGATCCCTCCTTCGCATGAGCCTCACCCAACTCGAAAAAGCGCGGCGCTTTCGCGCACTTCATGAAGCGCGCGAAACCTTCGTGATGCCGAATCCCTGGGATGCTGCGTCCGCGCGGCTCCTGGCCGGACTCGGTTTTCCGGCGCTCGCGACCTCGAGCCTTGCGTGTGCCGTCGTGCTCGGCCGGCGTGATCACGAGGTCACGCGCGACGAGGCGCTGGCCCATGCGCGTGCGATCGTCGACGCGACGGACCTGCCGGTTTCGGCCGATCTGGAGAAGACGTTTGCCGATACTCCGGTGGAGGTTGCGGAGACAATCCGGCTCGCCGCGGAGGTTGGGCTGGTCGGCGGCTCGATCGAGGATTCAACGACGGATGCGGCTCGCCCGATCGTTGATTTCAACCAAGCCGTGGAACGTGTAAGCGCGGCGGTCGAAGCGGCGCGGGGGCTCGCCTTTCCGTTCACGCTGACGGCGCGCTCGGAAAATTTCCTGCACGGGATTCCGGACCTCGAGGACACGATCCGGCGGTTGCAGGCTTTCGAGCGCGCGGGCGCGGATGTCCTTTTCGCGCCCGGGCTGCCGAGTCTCGACGCGGTGCGTGCGGTGTGTGCCGCACTCACGAAACCGGTGAGCTTCATGTGCGGCTTGCGCGGGAAAACGTTTTCGGTGGCCGAGCTCGCGGCGGCAGGCGTCCGCCGCATCAGTGTCGGACCGTCGCTGCATCGCGCCGCGTTTGCTGGCCTGATCGCGGCGGCGCGGGAAATCAAAGACGGCGGCACGTTCGGGTACGTCGAGACGCTGCCCGCGGGGCCGGACGTTTACCGAATGATTGGGCGGTGAGGATTGTCGCGTCGCGCTCGCGGAATAGCGGCGGGCTTCTTCAGGCGCGCGTAGGTTGACCCTGCGAATCGTCGGGCATATCCGTGTGTCCGTTTTCGTGCCCGCGTCCTCCACGTTGCGGCCCGATTTTCCCGATGCGCATTTCATCCGCTCGAATTCTCGCCCTGTTGTCTCTCGGTTGCGTGATAACGGCGGGATCGCTGCTCGTCGCGCAGCCACTTCGCACGAGCAAGCCGATGCTGCACGGCACGCACTGGGTCGGCATCGCGGGGAAGCCTCTCGCGGCCACGGCGGGCTCGATGATCTTCGCGCGCGGCGGAAACGCAGTCGATGCGACGTGCGCAATGCTCGCGGCGGCGTGCACGGTGTGGGACACGCTCGGGTGGGGCGGAGAAACGCAGGCGTTGATCTACAATCCGCACACGCGCCGGGTGATCGGCGTCAACGCGCTGGGTGTCGCGCCGAGCCGCGCCACGGTCGCGTTTTATCGGCGGCAAAAAATGTCATGCCCGCCTGAATACGGGCCGCTCGCGGCGGTCACGCCAGGCACGCCGGGCGGGCTGATGGTGATGCTGGCGGAGTTCGGCACGATGTCGCTGGCCGACGTGCTGGCTCCCGCGCTCGAGCTGGCGGACGGCTACCCGATCGAGCAGCAGGCGGTGAACGCGATCCGGAAGCACCGCGCGCAGCTCGAGAAGTGGCCGGACTCGCGGCGCGTTTTCCTGCCGCACCGTGACGACGCGAACCCGATGGGCGTGCCGAAAGCGGGCGACATTTTCCGCCAGCCGGAGCTCGCCGCCACGTTGCGCAAGCTCGTCGCGGCCGAGCGCACGGCGCTCGCCGCGGGCAAGGATCGCAAAGCGGCGATCATGGCCGCCTACGACCGTTTCTATCGCGGCGACATCGCGCGTGAGATCGTGCAGAGCGTGAAGGCGCAGGGCGGGTTGTTCGAGCTCTCCGACCTCGATCGCTGGCGCGTGAAGCTGGAGGAGCCTGTATCGACGACCTACAAGGGTGTCGAGGTCTTCAAGCTCACGCACTGGACGCAAGGGCCCGCGATGCTGCAGGCGCTGAACATCCTGGAAAACGTCGAGCTGCGGCCGATGGGCTACAACAGCTCGCGCTACGTTCACGCGCTTTACCAGGCGATGAACCTCGCGTTCGCCGATCGCGATTTCTACTACGGCGATCCTGATTTCGCGCCGGCGGAGCCGATTCGCGGATTGCTTTCGAAGGACTACGCGCGCGCGCGTTTCGAGACGATCGACTGGGAGAAAAACAATTTATATGCGCGGCCGGGCGACCCGTATCCATTTCAAGGAGACAAGAATCCTTTCGCCGACCTGCTCGAGGACTGGACGCCGATTCCGCCGACGGCACGGAAGCCGCCGCCAGGTTTTCAAGTTTCGGCGACGGCGCGCGACGAGGCGTTTCACGCCGGCACGACCTCGATGCAGGCGGCGGATGCGAGCGGCTGGGTGGTGTCGGTGACGCCCAGCGGCGGGTGGGTTCCGGCCGTGATCGCCGGCTCGACGGGAATCGGTTTGTCGCAACGGATGCAGAGCTTCGTCTTCGATCGCGGGATGAATCCGTTCAACGTGCTCCAGCCCGGCAAGCGTCCGCGCGTGACTCTGACGCCGACGCTCGCGTTGAAAAACGGGAAGCCGATCCTCGCGTTTTCCGTGCAGGGCGGAGACTCGCAGGAGCAGAATCTCCTCCAGTTTTTCCTGAACGTGATCGAGTTCGGGATGACGGTGCAGCAAGCGGCCGAGGCAGCGAACTTCGAGAGCTACCAGTTGCAGTCGTCGTTCGACGATCATGCGTCCGAGCCGGGGCGGCTCGTGGTGCGCGCCGATATGCCGCCGTGGGTGCGCGCGGAGCTGACTGCGATGGGTTACCGGGTCGAGATGCAGCCGCGGACGTCGGGGCCGATCACCGCGATCTTTATCGATCAGGAGCGCCGCGCGTTTCAAGGCGCGGCGTCGGACCACGGTGAGGATTACGGAATCGCGTGGTGATCCGGCGCGCGACGTTCGGTCGAGGTGTTCGTTCGCGGTAGCGGCCGCATCCTGTCGGCTTTTCCGTTTTTCGGAATGCGGCAGGAAGCGTGCGGCTATTCCGGGTCTTTCGCCTTTGCGAGCGCTTCGTCGATTTGCGCCATCTTCAGCGGCTGCTTTTTCGCGCCGCCGAAAGAAATCCCGGCGGAGTCGTTCGGCGTCCGCGGGCCGTAGCGGCGCTGGGCATCGATCTGCGCTTGTGAAGCCGCGGCGGAGCGATCTTTCGTCACACCCATCAGCATCAAGTCGCTCGTGCGTCGCTCAACGTAGGCATCGTACGACGCAACGTTTCCGAAGACCGCAGGCGCGCGGTCTGTATAATGCGGGCCGGGACCATTGCTGCAGCCCGCCGCGAGAACGCCGAAGAACATCACGAAGGGGAGCACGCGGTTCATGGGCATACGGTCCTCGATTGCGTCGCGGCGTCAACCGCGCGGGTGAAACGTCGGGTGGCCAAGAACACGGCAGGGACTTCAGTGCGACCGCTTGGAATTCGGCCAGTTTCGCGATGACCGGTTTGTCATCTAATGGATGACAAACCCCTCGTAAAGGGGCTGACGCCCCGTCGCGTTCTTTTGATCACGGGTGGTTCTTTTTCCACTCGTCACTTGTCACTCGCGGCCGGGCACGTCTCATCACTGGCATGTCTCTTAGTGTCGTTGGGCAACGTTGCATGAGTGAACGCGAACCCGAGCTCGGGCTCGGCGTGGTGGCGAGTGTGGACGCCTCGTCGCGCCGGATCGCGATCGAGTTTCCCGCGACGAAGGAGAAACGTCTCTACGCGCTCGGAACGGCTGTGCTCAAACGCGTGCAGTTTCGCGCCGGCGAGACGATCACCACGCGCGATGGCGCGGCGTTTGCCATCGAGGCGGTCGAGGAGCAGGCGGGGCTGCTCGTCTATGTCGGCGGCGGCAAACGCGTGCGCGAAGACGCGCTCTCGGATGTCACGAGCTTGAGCCTGCCGCAGGAGCGGCTCATGGCGGGGCAGGCCGACGAAGGCGAGGTGTTCGAGCTGCGGTATCGGGCGCTCCAGGCGCAGGCGCGTTTCCGGCAGTCGGATGTGCGCGGGTTTTTGGGCGGGCGGATCGAGTTGATCCCACATCAATTCTATATCCTGCGGGAAGTCGCCTCGCGGCAGATCCCGCGCGTGTTGCTCGCGGACGAAGTCGGCCTGGGCAAGACGATCGAGGCGTGCCTCATCGTGCAGCGGCTCCTCGCGGTCGGCCAGGCGCGGCGCGTGCTCATCCTGGTGCCGGAATCGCTCGTGCACCAGTGGTTCGTCGAGCTGCTGCGCCGTTTCAATCTCTGGTTCAGCATCTACGACGAGGAGCGTTGCGGTGCGCTCGAGCAGAGCGATCCGGGGCAAAACCCGTTTCTCGCTTCGCAGCTGGTGCTGTGCAGCGTCACGTTTCTCGCCGCGCTCGACAGCCGGCGTGAGCAGGCGCTGGCCGCGGGGTGGGACATGGTGGTCGTCGACGAGGCGCACCATCTCGCGTGGACGCCGGAGCATGTGAGTTCCGAATACGCGCTCGTCGCGCAGCTGGCGGAGCGCACGCCGGGCTTGCTGTTGCTGACGGCCACGCCGACGCAGCTCGGATTGACGGGGCACTTCGCGCGGCTGCGGCTGCTCGACCCGAGTCGCTACGACGACTTCGAGCGCTTCGTCGCCGAGGCGAACGGCTATGTGGCCGTGGCGGGGATCGCGGAGAAAATCATCGAGCAGAAAACGCTCACGGCGAAAGACCACGCGACGCTCAAGAAAATCTTCACGAAGGATCCCGCGCGGCTGGCGTCTTTGCTCGAGGCGCTCGCGGCGGGCAAGCAGGGCGCGCGCGAGGGGTTGCTCAGGACACTGCTCGACCAGCATGGCACGGGGCGCGTGGTGTTTCGCAATACGCGTGCGGCGATGACGGGTTTTCCGAAGCGGAAATATTGTCCGGCGCCGGTCAGCGCGGACAACAACCTGACGCTGCTCGCGCGAATCGCGCGCGAGTTGCAGGCGGAGGAAGCGGGCGCCGAGGCGAGCGTGCGGCCGTCCTTCAAGGATGATCCGCGGATCGACTGGCTCGTGGGATTTCTGAAGGAGCAGCGGGACGCGAAAGTCCTCCTGATCTGCAAATCGCAGCGCAAGGTGCTCGCGATCGAGGCGGCGCTGCAGGAAAAAATGGCGGTGAAGTCTGGCCTGTTTCACGAAGGTCTGGCGCTCGTGCAGCGCGACCGTAACGCGGCGTGGTTTGCCGAGCCGGATGGCGCGCAACTGCTGATCTGCTCCGAGATCGGGAGCGAAGGGCGCAATTTCCAATTCGCGCATCATCTCGTGCTCTTCGACCTGCCGCTCAATCCCGGGCTGGTCGAACAGCGGATCGGCCGGCTCGACCGGATCGGGCAGACGAAGACGATCCGGATTCACGTGCCATTCGTCGCCGGCAGCGCGGACGAAGTCGTGGCGGATTGGTATCATCGCGGCTTGGACGCGTTCGAGACGCCGCTGCACGGCGGGAACGATTACGAGGAGAAATTCAAGGCGCGGCTGCTGGCGCTGGCGCTCGCGTTTGGCGACGGCGGCAAAGCGAGCGCGGCGCAGCGCGAGGCGCTGATCGCGGAGACGATCGCGTTTCGCGGCGAGCTGGCGGAGCGGATGCGGAAAGGCCGCGACCGGCTGCTCGAGCTCAATTCCTTCGACCGCACGGCCGCCTCGCGGGTGGTCGAGCGTATCCGAGCAGTGGATGCGGATCCGTTCCTCCGGAATTTTCTCGTCGAGCTACTCGATCATTTCGGCGTGCGGATCAAGGAACACGAGGCAGGTGATGTGTTTCTCGATCCGGCGCACGCGTACCTCGAGGGGTTCCCGTCGATTCCGGCGGACGGCATGCTGGCGACGTTCGACCGCCAGCGGGCGACCGCGCGCGAGGACATCCGGTTTCTCTCGGCGGATCATTCGCTGGTGCAGGATGCGATCGACCTGCTGATCGAATCGAAGGCGGGCACGACCGCCTTCGGCAATGTGCCGGCGGACGAGCCGAATCTGCTACTCGAAACGATCTTCGTGCTCGAGACCGTCGCGGAAGCGCGCTGGCACGTGGATCAGTTTCTCGCGCCGACGCCGGTGCGCGTGCTGGTCGATCTGCGCGGCAGCGATCTCTCGGACGAGCGCGACGCGAAGTCGCTCGCCGCCGATCTCGAGGACGACGACATCCATCGTTTCCTCGAGCGGCCGGAGTTCAATGGCGCCGTGCTCAAGTCGATGCTCGAAAGCGCGGAGGAGCGGGCGACCGAGCGAGCGCAGAAACTCAAGCAGGCGGCCGCCGCCGCGGCCGACACCACGCTCAATGCCGAGCGGCAGCGATTGATCGATCTACAGCGGATCAACGATCACGTGCGCCCGGAAGAAGTCGCGCTCGTGACCGAGCAACTCACGCGCACGCAGGCGGCGATCGCGCAGGCGCGGCTGCGGCTGGACTCGATTCGGCTGATTGTCGCGGGAGAATTGCCGTGAAGACGGAGGCGGGTGAGGGCGGACACGGGGATCGAGGGTGGGGCTGGTTCTCCGAACCGGCCTGAGTTCCAGGGAGCGAATCGCTTTGAGACAACCCAAGCCCGCTCGGAGAGCGGAGCCCCACCTCGGAGTGGAGTCGCAGCGCGCGCTTGAAGCGCGGCGCAGTTGCGGCGATTAACTCTGCGAACCCCTCGCTGCGCCCACGCGCCCCTCGCATCATGAAATTCCGTTTCGCCCTGCTGCTCGCCGTTGGATGGTTGTCGTTTCCAGTCCCGTCCGGTTTCGCCGCGGCGGACTCGAGCCAGCCGAACCTCCTCTTTCTCTTCGCCGACGACCTGAGTTTCGAGGCGATCCGCGCGTTTGGTCATACGGATATCGATACGCCAAATCTCGACCGGCTCGTCGCGCGCGGGACGACGTTCACGCACGCCTATAACATGGGCTCGTGGAGTGGCGCCGTCTGTGTCGCGAGCCGCACGATGCTCGTCACCGGGCGCAGCGTGTGGAACGCGCAGGCGATCTACAACACGACCGATCGCGAACGCGAAGCGGGGCAGCTCTGGCCGCAGCTCCTCGCGGCGCGCGGCTACGCGACTTATTTCACGGGCAAGTGGCACATCCGCGCGAAGGTCGAGCACGCGTTCGCGGTGGCGAAACATGTGCGCGCCGGCATGCCGAAGGACACGCCTTCCGCCTACAACCGGCCGCACGCCGGCCAACCGGATGCGTGGAGCCCGTATGATCGGAGCCTCGGTGGCTTCTGGGAAGGGGGAACCCACTGGAGCGAGGTCGTCGCGAACGACGCGATCGAGTTCATCGGTGACAAAGGGCGTGGCGCGCAGCCGTTCTTCATGTATGTCGCCTTCAATGCGGCGCACGATCCGCGGCAATCGCCGAAGGAGTTCGTCGAGCGCTACCCGCTGGAACGCATCGCGGTGCCGCGGAATTTTCAGCCGGAATATCCGCACAAGGACGCGATCGGTTGTGGCCCGGGCCTGCGGGACGAGAAGCTCGGGCCATTCCCGCGCACACCGCATGCGGTGCAGGTGCACCGGCAGGAATATTACGCGCTGATCACGCACCTCGATGCGCAGATCGGCCGGATCCTGGATGCGCTCGAGGCATCCGGGCAGGCGGAGAAAACTTGGATCTTCTTCACCGCCGATCACGGGCTCGCGGTCGGGCATCACGGCTTGTTCGGCAAGCAGAACATGTATGAACACAGCCTGCGCGTGCCGTTCGTCGTCGCGGGACCGGGCGTGGCGAAGAACCGGCGCATCACGGCGCCAATCTACTTGCAGGACGTGATGCCGACGACGCTCGAGCTCGCGGGCGCGCCGAAGCCAGCGCACGTGTTCTTCAACAGCATCCTCCCGCTGCTGCGCGGGCGGAACGACACCCCGGCTTATCGCTCGATCTACGGCGCCTACCTGCGGCTGCAGCGCGCGGTGATCGACGATGGCTATAAGTTGATCGTCTATCCCGAGGCGAAGGTGATGCGCTTGTATCAGGTTTCCAATGACGCGGACGAGATGAACGACCTGGCGGGCGAACCGAAGCATGCCGACACGAAGCGGCGACTGTTCCGGCGGCTGCTCGAGCTGCAACGCGAACTCGGCGATACGCTCGATCTGGCGGCGGCGTTTCCCGAGATCGCGGCCCGGTGAACGCGTTTTCGCCCGTCGTGTTGGATCACGGATTTGAATCCGGCTGCATCCCGGCGTGCCTTTGACACGACGGCCTGAAGATCGGATTCTCGCGGCCATGGCATTCGATCCCGAGACAGGTTGCCGCATCGCGGTCGGTTGCATGTTTCTCGGGGCGGCGTGCATCGGTGTGCCGCATCGGCTGCGCGCCGAACGCGCGGGCGGTCCGGTCTCGCCGCGCGTCGATCCGGCGTGGTTCTGGATCGGGATGGGAGTCGTCGGTCCGGCGGTGGCGGTGGTCAGCCTGGCTTTCCTTTTCCAGCCGCGCTGGGTGGATTTCGCGAAACTCGAGTTGCCGTTCCGGGTGCGTCTGCTCGGGGCGCCGGCGGGCCTCGCGGGGCTGGCGCTGTTCGCCTGGATGTTTCGCCACCTCGGGCTGAATGTAACGTCGACGTCGATGCCGCGGGGCAATGCGTCGCTTGTCACGACCGGACCCTATCGGTGGATCCGCCATCCGATGTATACGGCGGCGTTGATTCTGGTCGCCGCCGACACGCTGCTCACGGCCAACGCCGTGGTTCTGATTGGCGGCAGTGCGATGTTCGCGCTCCTCGCCTTGCGCAGCCGGATCGAAGAACAGCGGCTGGTCGAGAAATTCGGCGACGCCTATCGAGCCTATCAACGACGGACCGGCCGCTTCCTCCCGTCGCCGCTCCCGCGTCCCGAGGCAGACCAGCCGCGCGGAGACTGAGCTGCGACGCGGTGCCGTCGTTGCCCGCAAGCCACCCAGTGCAGCGAGCGCGACAGAGGAAGGGCGGAGGAACATTTGGCCAGCGGGGACGACAGCCGGGCGTCCCGCACCCTGCCGATGATTTTCGGTCTCGTGGGAAACTGCGAGCACCTCGGCGGGCGCACGTTCACTGTCGAAGGCGTGCGCCGTCCGGATCAGACAGCTTCATGGAGGAGGGCTGTAGCGAGTTGCGATGGGGCGTGAATATATATGCGAGAATACGGCGGGGCATCCTATGAATGTTCCGAATATTTTCTTGTGGGTTCGCTTGCCCCGCCTAGGTTCCCGGCGCCTCCCGGTCATTGGTCGTGTACTTGCACGAGCAGGATCGGATTACTCATAACACCAACCGGTTTCCCGCGTTCAATTGCGCGTGCTGCCCTATCGCCTTCCCCGGTGATTTGTCGCGCGTAATTCCGCGGCCCAATATGCAATGAACTTATCCCTTCGACGGTCCTTCGCCGGCCTTGCGCGCTTTGGCTGCGCCACCGCTGCTCTCCTATTTGCCGCGACGCTCGCGGCCCAAGCGCCTTCGACTGGCACGATCGAGGGCCGCGTCTTCGATCCCCGCCGCGGCGAGTATCTCGAGAAGGCGCGCCTCACGGTCGAGGGCACCAAGCAGGAGGTGCTCACCGACGGCACTGGCAACTATCGTCTCACCAACGTTCCTGCTGGTGCGACCAAAGTCGTCGTCTTCTACACCGGCCTCGGCTCGCAGACGGAGCTCGTCTCGGTCGCGGCCGGACAGACAACGCAGCACGACATCACATTCGGCAACCGCGGAGCTGCCGCCGCACCCGGCGACGTCGTGCAACTCGACACCTTCGTCATCTCATCATCGAAGGAAATGGACGGCGCCGCCGTCGCACTGAACGAGGAGCGGTTCGCGTCGAACATCATGCAGGTCGTCTCGGCCGACGAGTTCGGCACGATCGCGGACGGCAGCATCGGCGAGTTCATGAAATTCCTGCCGGGCATGACGAGCGACTATACCGGCGGCGACGCCCGCCGGGTCTCGATCAACGGAGCGCCGGCCGACAACGTGCCGATTTCGATGGGCGGTTTCGAGATGGCCAGCGCGGCCGGCGCCGGCACGCGGCGCGCGGTCGAGCTCGACCAGGTTTCGATCAACAACATTTCGCGGGTTGAGATCAACCGCTCGCCCACGCCCGACACGCCCGGCGCGGCGCTCGCCGGCTCGGTGAACCTCGTGCCGCGCAGCGCGTTCGAGCGCAGCAAGCCGAGCTACCGCTACAATGTGCAGTGGATGTTCAAGGACGCCGAGTCGACGCTGGCCGAGACGCCCGGTCCGCGCTGGGGTGAGTGGACGCGCAAGGTCAACCCCGGCTTCGACCTTTCGGCCGTCGTGCCCGTTTCGAAGACGTTCGGCTTCAGCGTCTCGGCCGGCTACTCGCTGCAATACACGCCGCAGCCCAATGCCGCCATGCAGTGGCGCGGCGCCGCCGTCACGACGAACCAGTCGGCCACCGCGACCCCGACCGGCACCGGCAACTGGTGGCCCGACACCACGCCCGATAATCCCTACCTCGGGACCTTTTCGTGGCGCGACAGCGGCAAGCACACGACCCGCCACTCCTTCGCCACGACGATCGACTGGAAGCCGGCGCGCTACGACCGGCTGTCGTTCGGGTTCCAATACGGCATGCTGAAGGAAAATTTCGCGACGCGGTCCCAAACCTTCCAGATCAACCGCGTGGTTCCGGGCAACTGGAGTCCCACCCACACGTGGGGCATGTATCCGACCTATCCCGCGAGCGGCACCCCGGTGAACGCCGGCCAGATCCAGATCGCCAACAGCGGCCGTATCCGCCCCGGCAGGACGATCTCGCCCTCGCTGCGCTGGCTGCATGAGGGCCCCGTGTGGAAGTCCGACGCTGGTGTCTCCTACGGCAACTCGCGTATCCATTATCAGGATATCGATCTCGGCGCGTTCAATGGCGTGACCATTCGGCGGCAGAACGTCCAGATCCTCTTCGACGACATCAACTACCTCCGTCCGGGCAAGATTACCGTGCTCGATCACCTCGGCCAGCCGGTCGACTGGACCGATCTCGACAGCTACTCGATCATCTCGGCCAACAGCAACCGGCAGAAAACCTACGATACCGTAAAGCAGGCCTACACGAACATCCGGCGCGAGTTCATGGTCCGCGACACTCCCGTCACGCTCAAGGTGGGCGCTGACGTTCGCCAGAAAGTGCGCGACCTCCGCGGCCCCGGCGGCAACCTGGAAACCTACACCTGGGTCGGCGAAGACGGTCGCACCAGCAACATGCCTTACACACAGGCCGGAGTGACGAACGACGACAGCCCGGCGCCCTATATCGACGAAGCCTTCTCACAGCGCATCCCGGATTTCGGGATGCCGAGGCAGGAGCACGTCGACAACAAGAAGCTGTGGCAGGATTACCAGTCGAACCCGGAGCACTGGACGCGCAACGCGGCCACCGAATATTCAGCTTACGCGCGTTTCTCCCGCCGCGCCGAGGAGACGATCTCCGCGGCATTTTTCCGCGCGGATGCCGCGTTTCTGAACAACCGGCTGAAAGTCACGGCGGGCCTGCGCGGCGAACAGACCAACATCGATGCCGAAGGGCCGAAGACCGATCCGACGCTGGCCTACCAGCGCGACGCCAGCGGCGCAGTCATTCGCAATGCCGCCGGTCAGCCCCAATTCATTGTGCCGCCCACTCCGGTTTCGCTGGAATACAACCAGCTCACGATCATCGAGCGCGGCACCAAGGCAAAGAAGGAATACCTGCGGCTCTTTCCGAGCATCAACCTGAACTATAATTTCCTGGAAAACTTCGTCGGTCGCGTCGCGTATTACCAGACGGTCGGCCGGCCCGACTTCAACCAATACGCTGGCGGACTCACGCTGCCCGACATCGAGAACGTCAACCCGAACGCCCGCATCACCGTCAACAACGTGTCGATCAAGGCATGGCAGGCCGAGACCTACATGGCGCGGATGGAGTACTATTTTGCCAACAACGTCGGCCAGCTCTCGCTCGCGTATTTCATCCGCGATTACGACAATATGTTTGGCAGCGTGGTCTCCCCGGTGACGTCCGAATTCCTCGATGCCTACGGCCTGGATCCGGATTCGTACGGGATCTACCAGGTCAGCACGCAGTTCAACGTGCAGAATCCGATCCGGATGAAGGGCATCGAAGTTGGCTACCGGCAGGCCCTCACGTTCCTGCCGCACTTTGCGCGCGGCATGAATTTCTTCGCCAACTTCAGCTCCCAGCGTGCGAAGAACTCGTTCCATTACCTGCAGGACATGAATCCGCTGACGGTCAACTGGGGTCTCAGCCTGGTGCGGCCGAAGTTCAACATCCGGATCAACGAGAACTACCGCGGCATTCAGCGTCGCGGCGCCATCACTGGCCGCGGCATTCAGGCGGGCACGTATAATTACCGGCCGAAGCGGCTCTATATCGACGTGAGCGCCGAATACTATATCAAGCGCTCGCTCGGATTATTCATCTCCATTCGCAACATCGGCAGCGCGACCGAAGACCAGAAGGTCTACGGGCCGGACACGCCGGAGTATGCCCACTTCCGCCAGCGCGACGACTATGCCTCGCTCTGGACCGCAGGAATCAAGGGGTCGTTCTAACCTGGATATCATGACGGCGCCGATGGCGCTCTACTCTTCAACCGCCCCGGTGCTTTTGGCCGTGGGCGGTTTTTCGCTTTTCATCTGGGTGGAGATCCTGACGCAGGTTGTCTTCCGAATCTCAAGCGAGGCGCCAGGCGCGATGCGGGAACTACGTATAACTCCCCTAAAGAGTTGGCGCGCCTGCGTTGACTTGGCGCATCTCAAGCGGGTGGGGCGATGAGAAAAGCCGCGGACCTGCGAAAGGCGCTGTGGCTTACCCAGCTGCGCAAGCGCGAGGCCAGCGGGTGATAAGCCCGCACTTGAAAGGGAAACATAGTTATCAACTGGCCCGCGTAGCGTCCGATATTCGAAGTGATGATGCTCGTTCGCATGGTGCTTGAGCATCGTTGCGGCGAGTGTTGTGACGACGGTGCGCGGGAGTCACATCCTTCGCTCAGCTTTTGTGGAGTCTCTTCAGCTTCAGGTTTGGCTTCACGAATCAGTTCTACTGCCATGGCTCTTCTTCGTCGGATAACCCTTCTAATCCCGTCACTCGCCGCTGCCTCATACCCTTCGATGTCGGGCGGGCGGATCGGAAAGCAACTCGCACCCGCGGTGGCGATCCTGACAGCCACCGCATCGCTGGCGCAGGACGCTGCGCCGCCGACCGGTGGCACCGCGTATGCAGACCTCACGATCGAGCAATTGATGGAGCTGAAGGTGGAGCGCGTGTACGGCGCATCGCGCCACGTGCAGAAGGTCACCCACGCGCCGTCCTCGGTTTCGATCGTCACGGCAGACGAGATTCGACGGTTCGGCTGGCGTACGCTCGGCGAGGTGCTCCGCAGCATGCGCGGAATCCAGGTGGCCGACGATCGCAACTACTCGTATGTCGGGGTCCGCGGCTTCCAGCGGCCGGGCGATTACAACACGCGGGTGCTCGTCTTGATCGACGGGCACCGGATGAACGATGCGGTTTACGACGGATCCTACGTGGGTCGCGATACCATCGATCCCGCGCTCATCGAGCGGGTCGAACTCATTCGCGGTCCGAGTTCTTCGATCTACGGCAGCAGCGCATTCTTCAGTGTGGTCAACGTCGTCACGAAACGTCCGGGTCAGTTCGCTGACGGTGAGGCGGCATTCTCGGCCGGCAATCTCGGGACCTATGATGGCCGGCTCTCGTTTGGCCGGAATTTCCGCAATGGCGTCGAATGGCTCGTGTCTGGCTCCTATCATGAGAGCACGGGTGAGTCGGAGATTTATTTTCCAGAGTTCGATCCGAGGCGTTCGACCGAGCCTGGGGCGGCGAATAACGGTGTGGCGGAGGACGTCGATGGTGAGCGCGCGGCGCAGGCGTTCACCCGCGTCACGTACCGCGAGCTCACGATTTCGGCATTCATCAATCGGCGTCGAAAAGACATCCCGACTGCGTCGTTTGGTACGCTCTTCAATCATCCCGCCGCGCGCACCGTCGATCGTCGCGGGTACATCGACGCGAAGCTCGACCACGCCTTTGGCGCGAATGACGCGCGGCTGCTCGGCCGGGTTTTCTACGACCGTTATCGGTACAACGGCTGGTATCCCTACGATTACGCGGCGCCGGGCGAGGCGCTGGATCTGTTCGTCTCGCCGGATGGGGCCAACGCCGAATGGGCGGGAACCGAATGGCAGGTGAACCTCCCGCTTTCGGCGCAGCACTCGCTCATCGGCGGCTTCGAGTTTCGACACAGCTTCCACGAGGACCAGTTTGCCGAGACGGGCGATCCCGCGACCGATCTCCACGATCACCGTACCACGCGGAACCTGGGCGTGTTTGCCCAATGGGAAGCCGAGTGGCGGAAGAATCTGCGGCTCACCGCGGGAGTCCGTTACGACCATTATTTCAGGAGCTTCGGCGGGACGTTGAATCCCCGTGTGGGCATCATCTACAACCCGACGGAGACGTCGGCGTTGAAGCTACTGTACGGGCGGGCGTTTCGTGCGCCGACCTCCTACGAGCGTTTCTACTACATCGGGCAGGCGCAGCAGCCGCCGTTGCGCCCGGAGCGGGTGCGCACCTCCGAGGTAGTCTATGCGCGTTATTGGGGTGCGAACTATCGCATGGACCTCTCGGCCTATTTCTATGAGGCCGAAAACCTGATCACGCAGGCCGAGACCACGACGTTCGATCTCTATTTCCACAATGCGGATTCGACCGAGGCGCGCGGCGTGGAGGCGGAGTTCGAGGCGACGTACGAATCCGGCTGGCGCGGCCGCGTGAGCTACGCGCTGCAGCGCAGCAAGGAGCGCGTGAGCGGGGCGGAGCTCTCGAGCTCGCCGCGCGGGCTTGGCCGTTTGAATCTGTCATGGTCGCCGCCGCAGCACGGCTTCTCCGCGGGATTGGAAGCTCAATATCAATCGTCGGTGCGCACGCTCGCGGGCGCACGGGCCGCGGCTTTCCTGGTCGTCAACCTCCACCTCCGCACGACGACGCTGATCCCGGGCTGCGAAGTTTCGGCGACGGCGGGCAATCTTTTTGAGGAACGCTATTCGTATCCAGGAGCTGGAGACCACCTGCAGGACATCATCCCTCAACCGGGGCGCCTGCTGCGGCTCGAGATCATCCGCCGTTTCTGAGCGCGACCACGAACCCAACCCCAATCTCGCTCGCACCCGTGACACCGCGAATTTCCAGCTTCGTTGCCCCCCGACGGTTTTGCTCGGCGCCCGGTCTCCGGGCGTGGCTGATCATGGCATTGCTCGCGGCCTGGTGTCCGGCGGCTGGCGAACTGCCCGCGGCGAAAGAGTACGAGGTGAAGGCGGCGTTCCTCTATAACTTCACCAAGTTCATCGAATGGCCGCCCGAGAGTCATGGCGCCGCGCCAGGGCCGTTCGTGATCGGAGTGATCGGCCGCGACTCCTTTGTCACCAACCTCCGGAACGTCGTGCGCGATCGGAAGGTGAATGGCCGGTCGGTCGAGGTGAGGGTGTTGGACGATGTGGCCGACGTCGCGACCGTGCAGATCGTGTTCGTAAGCGGCTCGGCGGAAGCGGAAGTGGGCGCGGCTTGCCGGCAATATGGCGTGCTGGCGGTGGGCGAGTCGAAGGAGTTTCTCGAGCAAGGCGGAGCGATCGCGTTTGTGTTTCAAGAGGCGAAGCTGCGCTTTGCAATCAACATAAAGGCGGCACGGCACGCCGGACTGAAGGTCAGTGCGCAACTGCAGAAACTCGCCATGAACGTGCGCAACCCCCGCTGAACAGATGCGCCGCTTGGAACACCTGCCGTTCAAGCGCAAGCTGACGGTCATCACGATGATGGCCAGTGGTGTGGCACTGCTGCTGGCGGGGATCGGCTTCACCACGTACGAGGTCGTCGTCTTCCGTGGCACGCTGCTCGACCACCTCGGCCGTACCGCCCAGATCCTCGGCGACAACAGCTCCGCTGCCGTTGCTTTCCGCGATCCCGTCGCGGCGGAGCAGACGCTCCGCTCGCTCGCGGCGGAGCCCCACATCGTCGCGGCGGCGATCTACGACGAAGCGGGCAATGTGTTCGCCACCTATCGGTCGCTCACGGCGCCGCCCTTCGACCCGCCCGAGAGTGTGCCGCCCATCGGTCACCACTTTGGGAAAACACATCTTCAGCTCACCCGCATCATCTCCGCGGGCGACGATATCATTGGCGCGATCCAGCTCGTGTCGGATCTGCGCGAGATGCGCGTGCGGGTCTGGCGTTACCTGTTGATCGCGCTCGCGGTGCTCGCCACCTCGTCGCTCGGCGTGCTGCTGCTTGCGCACCAGCTGCACAAGAGCGCGATGCGCCCCATCTCGCACCTTTCCGCCGTCGCGGGCATGGTTGCGAGCAAAAGAGACTACTCGGTGCGCGCGCGGAAGGAGACCGATGACGAGGTCGGCGGGCTGATCGATGCGTTCAACGACATGCTGGGACAGATCCAGCTTCGCGACGTCGAGCTAAAGGCCGCGCACGAGCTGCTCGAAGAGCGGGTGGCCGAGCGCACGCGGCAGCTGGAGGAGGAGATTGCCGAACGAAGCCGGTCCGAGGCCGCGCTGCGGGAAAGCAACCGGCGCTTCGAGATCGTCACGCGGGCCACCACGGACGTGGTCTGGGATTGGGATATCGCTTCGGACGAAATCTGGTGGAACGAGAATTTTCAGCAGGTGTTCGGTTATCGCACGGAGAGCGGCATGAAGTCGGCCCACTCCTGGGCGCCGCATCTGCACCCGGACGAAGCGTCGCACGTGGTCGCCGCCCTCGCGGCGGTGCTGGAGGGCCGCGACCACCTTTGGTCGAAGGAATATCGCTTCCGCCGCGCGGATGGCGGTTTTGCGACCGTCCTGGATCGCGCGTATGTGTTGCGCGATCCCCATGGAAATCCGACGCGGATGATCGGTGCGTTGCAGGACGTCACGGAGCGGCGCACCGCGGAGGCGGAACTCGCCCGGACGCATCGCGAGCTGGTCGAAGCATCGCGCCGCGCCGGTCAGGCGGATGTCGCCACGAGCGTGCTGCACAACGTGGGCAATGTGCTCAACAGCGTGATCGTCTCGACCACCCTGGCGGTCGACCGGCTGCGCGGTCTGCGCGTTGAAAAAATCGCGCAGACCGGCGAGCTGCTGCGGCAGAACGAGGCGATGCTGGGACCGTTCTTCACCGCCGATCCCAAAGGCCGCGCGCTGCTCGATTATCTGCCGCAACTTGCCCGGTTGCTCGCGACCGAACGCGCCGGCATCTCCACTGAGCTCGAGTTGGTGAGGCGGCACATCGCCCATATCAAGGAGATCGTCACGGAGCAGCAAAGCCTCGCGAAATCCGTCGGCGTGCTCGAGAAAGTCCCGCTGGCCACGGTCGTGGACGACGCGCTGGCGTTGAACGCCGATTCCTTCGAGCGGCACATGATCGCGGTCGAGTGTCGCTATGGCGAGGTGCCGGTCTTTCCCGTCGACAAGCACAGCGTGTTGCAGATTCTCGTGAACCTGATCCAGAACGCCAAGGATGCCGTGAAGGCCGGCGTGCCGCCTGGTCAGCGGCGGATCGAGCTCGAGCTCATTCGGACGGCGGAACAAACGGTGCGAATCCGCGTCGCCGATAATGGCGTGGGCATCGCACCGGAAAATCTTACTCGTATTTTTCAACACGGCTTTACGACCCGGCACGATGGGCACGGCTTCGGTCTGCATAGTGGCGCGCTCGCCGCGCGCAAGCTGGGCGGCAGACTCGTGGCCTCCAGTCCCGGGCCGGGAAGCGGCGCCGCGTTCACCCTCGAAATTCCCATTCAAAAAGACTCATGATCCTGGAGCGCAACAACCGCCTGCTGATCGTCGACGACAACCAGTCGATTCACGATGATTTCCGCAAAGTACTCGGAGCCGGTGCGACCGAAGAAGCGATCACGGCGGCGGAGGAACTGCTGTTCGGCGCGACCGAACCGGCGACGCCGGATTTCGCGCTGACGGCCGCCTCGCAGGGGGAGGAAGCGGTCGAGCTGACCCGGGAGGCGGTCGCAGCCGGCCTTCCGTTTGCCGTGGCGTTCCTCGATATCAGGATGCCGCCGGGGATCGACGGCATCGAAACCGCGCGTCGGCTGTGGGCGATCGACCCGGAGCTGCAGGTCGTGATTTGCAGTGCTTATACGGATTACTCCTGGACCGACATGATGGCCCAGCTCGGCGCGCCGGAGCGCTGGGTGTTGTTGAAAAAACCGTTTGAAAACATCGAAGTGCTCCAGCTTGCGGCTTCGCTCGTCGAGAAGCGCAGCTTGCAGCAACTCGCGACGGCCCGCCGTGCCGACCTCGAGGCATCGGTCGCCGAACGGACGGAGAAGCTGCAGTCGACCCTCGCGCAACTCGAACAGGAGGCGGCGGAACGGCTGCGGGCGGAGGAGGAGCGCAGCGCGCTCGAGCGGAAATTCGAGCAGGCGCAAAGGCTGGAAAGCCTTGGCGTGCTCGCCGGCGGGCTCGCGCACGACTTCAACAATATTCTCACCGGCATCCTCGGGCGTGCGTCGCTCGCGCGCGAGCACGTGGCGCCGCAGTCGGAGATCGAGCGCCATCTGCATGCGATCGAGCTTTGCTCCCGCCGGGCGGCGGACCTGTGCGAGCAGATGCTGGCCTACGCCGGCCGAGGTCGCGTGGTCGTGCGCGAGTTCGACGTGAATCAGCTCGTCGAGGAGATGGGCGGGCTGGTGGGCGCCACCGTGCCGCGCGATGCCGAGTTTCGCATCGAGCTCGATCCCGCGGCGCCGATCGTCCGCGGCGATCCCGCGCGGTTGCGGCAGGTGGTGATGAATCTTCTCATCAACGGGGCGGAAGCCCTGGGCCCGGAGCCCCGCCGGCTCCACCTCGCCACGCACGTGCGCCGGCTGGGAGCGCCGGAGATCGCGCAGCTCGCCTTCGGCGGGAACGCGGAACCCGGCAGGTTCGTCATTATCCAGGTTTCGGATACAGGCTCGGGAATGTCGCCGGACACCGTGCAACGCATCTTCGAGCCGTTTTTCAGCACGAAGTTCGAAGGACGCGGGCTTGGCCTTTGTGCAGTGCATGGCATCGTGCGCAGCCATGGCGGCGCGCTCGATGTCGCGAGCGCTCCAGGCTGCGGCTCGACGTTTCGGGTTTATCTGCCGTTGGCGGATGCGGCTCCGGCGCGCGTTGCCCCGCCAGCTCCTCCGCCAAGGGAGAAAGCCGCGGGGCGCCTGCTGGTGGTCGACGACGAGGAATGCGTGCGGGTCGTGGTGGCGTCAGCGCTGAGCCGGTGCGGTTATAACATCGTAACGGCCGACGATGGGATGCAGGGGCTCGAGATTTTCCGGCAGGATCCGGCGGCGATCGACGGTGTGGTGCTCGACCTGACGATGCCACGCATGGGCGGCCTGGCGGCAATCGCGGCGATGCGCCAGCTTCGTCCGCGGCTTCCGGCGGTGCTCATCAGCGGGCACAACCAGGAGCAGAGATCGGATGGTTTTGCCGATGCGGACGTGACGCTGACGCTGCAGAAACCGTTCGAAGTTGGGCAGCTCTGCGCGAGTGTCGCCGCGATGCTTCACGCCGGCGGTTTGCCGGCGGCCTCGCCTGACACGAGCCGCGCCAAGCTGCCGGTGCGTGCGGGGACGCCTTGAATGGTGGGGTGACGCGCGGCCTCGGACCGACGCCGCGAAGGGGGAGTGAATGCTTCGGCGGAATCCCGCCGAGCTCATGCAGCATCCCGAGATCGCGGCGCTGATTGCGACAACGGCGGATCGGGCAGACCGCCCCGCGCGATGGAATCACAACGCGAAGAAGCGCGGCAGATTCCTACCGCGCTTCAACGCTCTTCAACTTTCCCCCAAGTGTCAGCGGTCGGCGCCGCTCCGTTGCGGATCCGCGGTGCTCGAGCTGGAGGTGCCGCTCGTGCCGGAGCTCGAGCTTCCGCTCGTGCCGGTGGTGCTGGTATCGGTCGAGCTCGGTGTGGTCGTGCCAGTCGAGCTGCCGGTGGCCGAACCGGTTGCGCTACCGCTCATGCTTCCACTGGCGCTGCCCGACATCGTGGATGTGTCGGTGCCCGGGCCGGTGTCGGTGTTGCTGCGCGTTGTATCGCGATTACAGCCGGCCAGGCCGAGTGCGAGCGCAGCGGCTGCGGACGCCAACGTGAGTTTCAATTGAGTGCTTTTCATCGTATTGCCTCCCCAGGGATTCATTTTCAGTGGTTGTCCGTCCCGAGCTTGTAGTGCGAAGGAACTCCCGTTCGGGCCGCTGCTTCGACTTCAGGCATGTGAGGGACGGTGTGGTCAGCCTGCCGGCGGACCGGAGGCGGGCTCATTAGACGCGAGAAGCGTCCATGCGTGCCATGCCCAACCCCTGGGACGTCACCCGATTCGATGGCGGGATAATTTTCCGTCTCACCGATGGAAAACGGTGCCACGATGGGTGGTGAACTGGCCCTGGCAGCACGACATCGGCTCGGGTACCTACAGCAACCACGCGCCGGGTGGCCTGTCCGTGCCAGCATGAAGACACTCCACGAATCCCGTCCATACCGTGGGTCTCGGTAACCTCGATGCGTGACGTTGCCATCATCGGTGCAGGACCGGCGGGTTTGAGCGCCGCATTGATGCTCGGCCGGTGCCGGCGCGATATTGTCGTCTTCGATTCGGGCCGGCCTCGCAACGCGGCGTCGGGTGGGCTGCACGGTTTTCTGACGCGTGATGGCACGCCTCCGATGGAGCTGCGCGCAATGGCCCGGAGGGAGGTCGCGAGGTATCCGACGGTGCAGTTTTGCGATCGGAAGGTGATCACCGTGGCGCGGGACGCTTCACCTGCGACGAGGTTTCGGGTTCGCACCGAGGATGGCGCGACCTTCGACGCTCGCACGTTATTGCTCGCCACGGGCCGTGACGACGTGCTGCCGGACCGCCCGGGATTCGTCGAGCTCTACGGACGCGGCGTGTATCATTGTCCGTTCTGCGACGGCTGGGAAAATCGGGACGAACCGTTCGTGGCGTTCGGTCGCGGAGACGAGACCTGTGCCATCGCCCTGGAGCTGCTCACCTGGAGTAGGCAAGTGACGCTTTGCAGCGACGGCCCGTGCGGGCTCGACGACGGCCAACGGCACCGCCTGGCGGAAAATCGTATCCAGATTGTGGAGACGGAGGTCGCGCGGCTGGAGGCGGGACCGGATGGGCGGCTGGCGGCCATTCGCCTGGTTAGTGGCGAAGTGCGAGCGTGCCGCGCGTTGTTTTTCGTTTCGGACTGCCCGCAGAAATCCGCGTTGCCGGAGAATCTGGGCTGTGAGCTCGATGCTTCGGGCGGGGTCGCTTGCAAAGGGCATGCGGCCACCGGCGTGCCGGGTCTGTTCGTGGCAGGCAATGTCCGCGGCGGGCTGCACTTTGCGATCACTGCCGCCGCGGAAGGTGCGGAAGCGGCCGTGGCGATCAACGATGCGTTGCTCGAAATCGAGCTGCGCGGTTCATAGGTGCGAGGCCCGGCGAGACGAGGCCCTGTGCGATTCGTCTTCCGGGCCGGGCCCGCCGAAACGACGGCCAAGTGAAATGCGGGGTATTCACTCCACCAAGCCCGGCCCGAAAGACGAGTCGAGCATAGTGAATCCCTCGTGTGGCGTAAATCAGGGAGCTCCCGTTAACGGGGGCGGGATTATCCCGGTGCCGATAAAAACGGCTGCGTCACACACGCCGAAAAATGGGGCCCGCGTTCGTACGAGGGTGGAGCGTGATCGACAGAAAATAAAAAACCCGCCGGCGATCCGGCGGGTTTCGAGCGCGCGAGGGCGGGTGGCTGATGTCGCGAAGGGGACTGTTCAGCGTCTGCCGGAAACGCGACCCAGCGTATACGTGAAGTAGAATGCGCGACGTTCGCCGAGGAGGCGGTTGGCCCGGAGATAATCTTTGTCGAGGACGTTGTTCACATTGATGCCGACGCTGTGGGTGAAGCGGTCGGTGTCCGGCAACCGGTAACGCAGACCGAGGTTGACGAGCGTGTAGGCACCCGAGCGAAGCCGCCATTGATAGGTCGAGCGCGTGACGATCCGCTCGCCGGTCGGCGTGGTCGTGTAGGTATCGCCGGCGTTGGGCGCGTACGTGGGCGTGGAGGCGACGTGCGTGACGCCGAGGTTACCCGAGAATCCCCGGAGCGGTCCGCGCGCGGCGGCGTAGCGGACGTAGACGCTGCCGTTTTGGGGCGACACGCCGTTGACGCGACGGCCCACGGCGAGCGGGAATGCGCTGCCGAAGTCCGTGTAGATCGAATACACGTGGCCCCAACTGCCGCCGAAGGAGAGTTCGTCGGTCGCGCGCCAGTTGACGTCGATCTCGAAGCCGCGGACGAGCTGGTTGCCATCGCGCCGCGCGCGGGTGACGTAGTTGCCGGAGCCGACCGGCTCTTCCTCGACCTCGGTCACGCTCACGTTGTTGCGGGTGGCGTAGAAGCCGCTGACGGTGAAGTTGAGGCGATCATTGAGGAAGCCGCCCTTGAAACCGTAGTCGTAGCCCTCGGCGGTTTCCGACTGATAATCGGGATCGGCCACAGTGGCGGGAGCATCGGCCTGCGGCACGAAGTAGCTTTCGCTGTAGTTCGCGAAGATTCGCAGCTTCGGCGTGAGCTTGTAATTCACGCCCATGTTTGGCTTGAGCTCGGTGAAGGTGCGGTCGAGCTGCTCGCCAGGCGCGAAGCCCGCGGGGGGCGCGATGAAGTCGCGATGGCGGAAGCGCACGGAGTCGTAGCGGGCGCCGGCATAGGTGAGGAGATCGCCGTTGAGGAACGCGGATTGATGGCGGATGAGGCCACCGGTGACGGTCGCGCGCATCTTGCGGATGCGGGTGGAGACTTCGTTGCCCCACTGGAGCTTTTTCGGAAAATACGGGATCGGTGCAAGGGGCCGCAGGTTGGCGTCGAGCGGTACGGTTCGCACAGCATTCCAGGCGATGATATCGGGGTTGGCGGCGTTGCCGTAGCTGCGGGTCGGGTCCCAACGCCAGTAATCATTGATGTCGAGCGTGAGGAGCGTGCGGTTTTCGATCGTGCGATTGCGGAGCCAGTAGTGGGCGAGGAGGTCCGCCTGTACACCGCCGCCGTCTTCAATGATGAGGGTCTTGCTCGGCGTCGCGCCGCGTGCGGAGGAGACCGGAGTCGCGGGGTTGGCGGGGTTGATCGAGATCGTACCCCAGCCGGTGTTCTGATTATAGTCCCAGCGGCGTGCGCCGTAGAAATTGCCGGCGGCGCGAAAGCTCCAGATGTCGTTCAGCCGCTTGTCATAGAATGCGGTGATGCCGGAGTAGCCACGGTGCAGCTCGCTGTTGGGACCGAAGGGATTGTAGGCGGCGAGATTCTTGGCGTAGCCGATCGCCTCGTCGTCCGTGTTGGTCGCCGTGCCCTTCAGGTCGATGACGAGCGGGGCGGGATTGTTGGGCGCATCACGCTCCTGGAAAAAATATTCTGCCGAAACGAAGAGGTTGGATTTGTCGGGAAATGTGTGCGTGAGCGCGAGGTAGTATTCGTGATTACGGTTGCGCGCGTAGTCCTGATCGAATTCGCGCTGATAATGGCTGCCGGTTGCGATGTAAGCCGTCTTGCCCCAGCGGGTGCTGGCGATCGGGCCGGTCGATTCGGCCGTGATGCGCTGGGTGCCGTAGTCGCCATAATTGAAGGTGACCTTCTGGCCGGCGCGTGCCTTGGGCTGCTTCGAGATCATGTTGACCATGCCGCCCGGGGAAGTACGGCCGTAGATCGCGGCATTGGAGCCCTTGATGATTTCCATGCGGTCGATGTTGCTGGAGCCATAACGACCGAGGCGGAAGAAGCCGTCGCGGAGTTGATAGCTGGACCCGAAGCCGCGCAGGGTGAAGCCGCCGCCAATATCAAGGCCGGTGAAACTGCCGACGTGTACAAGATTATCGGAGAGCTCGAAGATCGCGAAGTCGTCGAAGAACTCACTCGTGAGTACATTCACTGTATAAGGAAGGTCGATGATCGGCGTGCGCACGCGCGTGCCGGTGAGCGTCTCGGATGCGACGTAGCCGCGATCGGCGTCGGCGCTGACGCTGAATTCCGAGAGCGTGACGACGTTCTCGCTGGGGGCGGGCCGAGGCGGCGGGGCGCTTTGGGCGCGCGTTCCGACGACGGAACCGAGCAACAAGAGGAGCGTGGCCGCGAGATGACGGCAGGGTGGAGCGAGTCGAGGTTTCATGGTGGGTCAGGGTGAAAACGAACGGCGACGGTAAAACAGATCGGCGCGATGGGCTGGGGTGCGCGCGGGGGGACGCGTGCGAGTGGTGGAAGAGAATTTCGTTTACGCTTGGCGACAGAAGCGCACCGATGCTTTCATCCTTAAACAATGAGTAACGGCGTGACGATGAAGACCATCGCCGAGCATGCGGGGGTGACGCAGGCGACGGTCTCGATGAGCCTGGCGAACAACCCGCGAATTCCGGCGAAAACGCGCGAGCGGATCCAGGCGATCGCGGGGAAGCTCGGGTATCAGCCAAACCCCTACGTCTCGACTCTGATGCGCATGCGGCGGCAGGGTAAGCCGCTGAAGGACAAGCCGGCCCTCGCGCTCGTCTGCGCGCAACGGACGGCGAACGGCTGGCGCGATCACCCGGCGCCGACGATCCGGCAGATGCGCGAAGGGGCGTTCGAGCGCGCGACGATGCGGGGCTACCGTGCGCAGGAATTCTGGCTGCACCGCGAAGGCATGTCGAACGAGCGGTTCTCCGAGATGCTTCATGCCCGCGGCATCCAGGGATTGCTGGTCGGCCCGCTCGCGGAGGGCGACCCGACGCCGGCGCTGCGCTGGGAATATTTCGCGTCGGTGGGGCTGAGTGTGCCGCTGCCGTCACTGACGATCACGACCGTCTGCAACGATCACTATTTCTCGAGTCTGCAGATCGTGCGTGAGTGTCACCGGCGCGGTTATCGGCGGCCAGGACTGGTGTTGCGCCGCGCGCACCAGATGCGTTTTCAAGGCCGCTGGGAAGCGGGCTTTCTCGTGGGGGGCGAATTCCTGCCGGAGTTGAAGCTCGCGCGCCCGCTCTACGTGGACGACTGGGAGAATGTGGCGCCGATCCTCGCTTGGTTGAAGCGCGAGAAGCCCGACGTGCTCATCACGCCCGCCGCGGATGTGCTGACCGGCACGCTGGAGCGCGCAGGGATAGAGATCCCCGCCGACCTCGGGCTCGCGTTGCTGGCGTGCCCGGGCATGGGTGACGCGTGCAGCGGCGTATATCAAAACGGACGGATGATTGGCGCGCTCGCGGCGGACACGCTCATCAGCATGGTCGAGCGGCACGAGCGCGGCCTGCCGGAGCAGGCGACGACGCTGATGGTCGAGGGGAAGTGGAACGAGGGAAAGACACTGCGGCCGGTGAAGGACTGAGTTGAGAGTTGAGAGCAGGACCAGAGCGGGGCAGAGCTCAGACCCTGTTAAACCACGGATGCCACGGATGGCGCGGATAACACGGATTCAATCCTGCCCTTATCCGTGCCATCCATGGTCTCTAGAGCGGTTTGAAATTCAGTGTGGCCGCTGCAGCCAAGGTGGAGCCCGGTTCGGAGAGCCCGCCCCGGCACGGTTCGAGACTCTCCGCTTCCCGGCGAATCACACCGCCTGTTTCCGCCGTTTCCAGCGGTCGAACAATACCGCCGCCAGGAGAATCGCGCCGCGGGCCACGTATTGATAGCCGGGCGCTATATTGAGCAGGTTCATCGCGTTTTGGACGATGCCCATGATCAACACGCCCGCGACGACGAAGCCCATGCTGCCGATGCCGCCGGTCAGCGACACGCCACCGAGCACGCACGCCGAGATGACATCGAGCTCGAAACCCTGCGAGGTGTTCGGCTGGCCGCTCGTCATGCGCGATGCCAGGACGAGTCCGGCGAAGGCCGCCATCACACCCTGCGCGGTGAAGATGGCGATCTTCACGCGATCGACGGCGATGCCAGCGAGGTGGGCGGCCTCGCGGTTGCCGCCGACGGCGAGCGTGTCGCGGCCGAATACCGTGCGATTGAGGATGAACCCGAAGACGAGGAAGCATGCGACCGTGATCCAGATCGGCGCGTCGATCCCGAGAAAACGCGACTGTCCAAGCAGGAAGAACTCTTCCTTCACGATGCCGACGGCTTTATAGTCGGAGACTATATAGCCGAAGCCGCGGACGATCTGCATGGTCGCCAGCGTAGTGATGAGGGCGTTGATCCGCAGCTTCGCGACGACGAACCCGTTGATGAATCCCGAGGCGGCGCCGCAGCCCAGCGCGGCGAGCACGCCGATGATGATGCTGCCGGTGCTGTTCATCACGAGTGCGGCGACCACGCCGGCGCAGGCGACGACCGATCCGATCGAGAGGTCGAAGTCGCCCGCCGCGAGGCAGAACAGCATTGTGCAGGCGACCATGCCGGTCATCGACACGGCGAGGGCGAGGCCCTTCATGTTCGCGACGGAGAGGAAATTTTCGACGAACACCGCGCACCCGACAAACAACAACGCGAGCACGAGCAGCATGCCGGCCTTGTCGAAGAAGTTTCCGATCGCGGTCGGATGCCGGGCAATGGGGACGGTGGAAGCGGAGGCGGTGGTAGCCATGAAAAGTGCTAGGAAGTCGGGCCGGCATCCTGCCGGTGGTTCGGATCCGGAGGCAGGACGCCGGTGGCGGTTTCCAGCGGCAGCGCCAGCTTGAGCAGCTTCGTCTCATTGGCCTCGGCGCGGTCTACGATCGCGGCGATCCGGCCCTGGCGCATGACCGCGATCCGGTCGGCCACGCCGAGCACTTCCGGCAGCTCGCTGGAAACCATGATCACGCACACGCCCTCGCGCGCGAGGTTCTGCATGATGGTGTAGATCTCGCTCTTCGCTCCGATGTCGATGCCGCGCGTGGGTTCGTCGAAGAGAATCACTTTGACGGGCTCGGAGAGCCAGCGGCCGAGGATGACCTTCTGCTGGTTCCCGCCGGAGAGATTGCGAATCAGCTGGCGTGCGGAAGGCGTGCGCACCCGGAGCTGATCGATGCGCTGCTGCGCATTCGACCGCTCCCATGTATCATTGATCAGGATACCGGCGACCGCCTGGCGGCGGCGCGTGCTGAGGTTGATGTTCTCGAGCACGGAGCGGACCGGCACGATGCCATCCTTCTTGCGGTCTTCGGGGCAGAGCACGATGCCCGCGGCGATCGCGTCGCGTGGTGACGCAACCTCGACCGGCCGGCCCGCGACGCTCACGCGGCCGGCGGTCTTCGTGGCGGCGCCAAAAACCAACCGGAGCAGCTCGCTCCGGCCGGCGCCGACGAGCCCGAAGAACCCGAAAATCTCCCCGGCGGCGGCGCTGAACGAGCAGGGCTCGGCGAGTCCCGGGCCCGCGAGGCCCTCGACGGCGAGGCCGGGCCCGCGATGTGGGCGCGTTGTATAATTATAGATGTCGGCGAGCTCGCGACCGACCATCTTGTGTACAACGTCGTCGCGCGTGATCGAGCGCAGCTCCGTCGTCTCGACGTGTTTGCCGTCGCGCAGGATCGTGATGCGGTCGCAGAGTTCGAAGATTTCCTCCATGCGATGCGACACGTAGAGGATCGCGCAGCCGCGGGCCTTGAGGTCGCGGATGATGGTGAAGAGCCGGCGGACTTCGCGGTCGGAGAGACTGCTCGTCGGTTCGTCGAACGCGATGATGCGTGCGCCGCGGGTGAGCGCCTTGGCGATCTCGACCATCTGGCGTTGCGCGAGCGGGAGCCGGCCGACCTTGGTGCCCGGATCGATTGCTTCGCCGATGAGGTCGAGCTGCTTGCGCGCGGCGGTGACGAGCTCGGACCGTTTCACGAGGCCGGCGCGTTGCGGCAGGTGGCCGAGGAAAAGGTTTTCGGCGACACTCATCTCGGGGACGAGATGGAGCTCCTGATAGATCACCGCGACGCCAGCGGCGAGTGCGTCGGCGGTGCTCTCGAACGCACGCGGCTGGCCGTCGATTGCCACGCCGCCGGCGGACGGCCGGTAAGCGCCGCTGAGAATTTTGAGCAGCGTGGATTTGCCGGCGCCGTTTTCGCCCATCAACGCGTGGACCGATCCGGCACGCACATCGAAGGAGACATCCTGGAGCGCTTTCACGCCCGGGAATTCCATCGAGAGGCGGTCGAAAGCGAGGGCGGGGGGCACGAGAGTTGAGAGCTGAGAGTTGAGGGCTGAGAGCTGAGAGCCGAGAGCTGAAGGGGTTTTTGACCCGGATGTTCAGCTCTCAACTCTCAGCTCTCGACTGCGCGGAGTTCGATTTCCGCTCAGTCGCGCATGCCTTGTTCTTTGAGGACCTGGCGAAAATTCTCGCGGGTGATCAACACGCCGACGGTGCGGGTGTCGAGGGGCGGCTCCACGCCGTCCTTGATCCATTTGTACATCATCTCGGCGGTTTGGTAGCCATGCGCTTTTGCCTGCAGGAGCATCGAACCGTAGAAGGAAGTTGGTTTCGCTTTCTCGAGCTCGACGATGCAGTCGGTGCCATTGATACCGACGCCGACGCAGCTCTCCGCGGGGAAACCGCGGCCTTCGAGCGCGCGGACGGCGCCGAGCACGGCGCTGTCGTTTGTGCCGCAGACGAGCCAGTGCTTCACGTTGGGTTGTTGCGTGAGCAGGACGTTCGTCGAATCGAGCGCGCCGGGAATATCGGTGGTGCGCATCGGGGCCTTGAAGATGCGATCAGGCGAAATTCCCGCCGCGGTGAGCGTCGCGATTGCGCCATCGGTGCGTTCCTTGGCGGTCGTGAGCTCGTCGTAGGTGACAGCGCAGACGGCGGTTTCGGCGGGATTGAAACCGCGTTTCTTCATCTCGGCGGCGAGGGTCTCGCCGACTTTCTCGCCGATCTTGCGCGCTGAAATGCCGAGGTAGTGCACGTTCTTCATCGGCTGGCCGTCGGCGCCGAGGAACTGATCGTCGACGACGAGCAGCTTGAGATTCGCGGCGCGAGCCTTGGCGACGATGGCGGGTCCCAGCCGGGCGTCGGGCGGGCAAACGATAAAGCCCTGCGCGCCGTTGGCCGCGATGTTGTCGATCGCGGAGAGAAGCTTTTCGCCATCGGGAGCGCCGGTCTTGATCAGGGTGAAACCGAGATCCTTCGCGGCCTGGTCGGCGAACTTCCACTCGAGCTGGAACCAAGGCTCCTCGGGTTGCTTCACGAAGAAGCCGATCTTGATCGCGTCAGCCTTGGTGGTTCCGCCGCCGCTGCTGCCGCCGGCGTTTTCGGATGGTTTCGTACAGCCTGCCGCGGCGAGCAGCAACGCCAGCGCAGCCAATGAAAACACCAAGAACGTTCGGAGGGGGAGGAGCGATTTCATAAGGGGATCCAATGCGCGTGTGCGCAGCGAACATGCATCAGCAAGGTTCGCGTCCGGGCCAAGCCCATTCTGCGGGGAACGTGGCGGCGATTTTGCGCCGTTATTCGTGTCTTCGCGTGGGGCCGGTGTGGTTGGTGGGCGGCCTTGCAGTTCGGCGGAACGCACCTTACTTCCGAACCCACTCTTCGTTACCATGAGCTCGCCCACCCAATCCTACATTCCTCAAGGTTATCACACGGTCACGCCGTATCTCGTCGTTGATGGCGCCGCGCGCGCGTTGGAGTTTTTTCAAAAAGCATTCGGGGCCACGCAAGTGATGCGGATGGACATGCCGGGCGGAAAGATCGCGCATGCCGAATTCCAGATTGGCGATTCGCGGATCATGATTTCGGACGAATCGCCGGAGTGGCAGACGAAAGGGCCGAAGGCGTTGGGCGGCACGCCGGTGTCGCTCATGATTTACGTGCCGGACTGCGATGCGGTTTTCAATCAGGCGGTGGCGGCGGGTGCGACGGTGGCGATGCCCGTGGCGGATCAATTTTACGGGGATCGCAGCGGCACGGTGGTCGATCCGTTCGGACACAAGTGGCACATCGCGACGAACAAGGAAACGGTACCGGAGGACGAATTGAAGAAGCGCGCCGCAGCGATGTTTGGTGGCGGCGAGAAGAAGTGACGCGCTGCGCGTGGTGGGGCGCTCGCTTGCGGGCGCTCATCCGAGGCATGCTGACGCGAATTCCCCGCCGCCAATGTTGAAACCGTTCGTTCTCTTCGGCTTTCTCTGTACACTCACCGCCGTCGTGCTCCCCGTGCGAGGAGCGCAGATCGTGGACGAGATTGCGTTCGGCTCGTGCATCAAGGATGTGGAGCACCCGATGCTGGATCGGGCGCTGACGCTGCCGATGGATTTGTTTCTTTTCCTCGGCGATAATATCTACGCCAACACACAGGACATGGCGGTCATGCGTGCGAAATACGATGCGCTCAAAGCGAGCCGTTTCTTCCGCGCGCTGCGCGACCGGGTGCCGATCCTCGCGACTTGGGACGATCACGATATGGGCGCGAATGACGCAGGCGCGGACTATCCGAAACGGCGCGAAGCGAAGGAGGAGTTTTTGCGCTGGCTCGACGAGCCCGCGGATTCCGTGCGCCGACAACGCGAGGGTGTGTACGATGCCCAAGTTTTCGGTCCGCCGGGCAAACGGCTCCAAATTATTCTGCTCGATACACGCACGTTTCGCGGGCCCTTGAAGCGCGTTTCGAAAGCAGAGCAGAAGCGGATCGGTGGCGCTTATATACCGAATCCGGATACGTCGTCGACGATGCTCGGGACGGCGCAGTGGAGCTGGTTGAAGGAGCAGTTGTCGCAGCCGGCCGAGCTGCGCCTGATCGTGAGCAGCATCCAGTTCGTGGCCGAGTTCTCGGGTGCCGAGGCATGGGCGAACCTGCCGCACGAGAAGCAGCGGATGCTCGCTCTGCTGCGGGAGACAAAGGCCGCGGGAGTGCTGTTTGTCAGCGGTGATCGGCACTGGTGCGAGTTGTCGCGGATGGACGGCCCGACAGATTATCCGCTATATGATCTCACCGCGAGTTCGCTGACGGAAAAGCATCCGCGCGGCACGCCATCGGAAAACAACTACCGTGCGATCGCCACGACTTATCATGATGTGAACGTGGGGCATCTGCGCATCGATTGGGGCGCAGCCGACCCGGTTATAACATGGAAGATCATCGATGTCGCCGGACAGCCGCGAATCGAGCACCGGTTGCGCCTGAGTGAATTGCAGCCGAAGCGGCGTTGAGGACGGAGCGAGCAAGACCGTGGCCCATATTGGAATTGCCTGCGGGTAGGGCGAGTCGTCCTCGCCGAGCCGTGCCGCGACGGCTCAACGGGGACGGTTCGCCCCTGCCGCTCCGTTTCTAGGTCACACAGCGGCCTTGCCTTTATATAGACATCTTAGGTTGGGCGTCGCTGACGAAACGGTCGGGGACGAACGGTGATCCATGTGCTTACGACAAGAAGGCCGAAGATAGTATAACAAACGACGAACACCCAAGCCGGAGCCTCATAATATAGCAGGTGTTGGAGCCAGTGGGCGATGAAGGATCCTTCATAGGTATCATCGCCCGCTCGTTGTCGAAGGTGCATCTCCCACGTCGTGAGCGGACAGATCAAGCCGCACCACGTCTGGACGACCACGATGCCAATGGCGGCGAGATGCATCACTCGGAACCATGGGTTGCGGACCCAACTCCATTTGAGTGGGCCGCCGCACAGGATCAAGATCAGTCCGAATATCACGAAGCCAACGAACGCGACATGCGTTACGAGCAGAACGTCGGCACCAAGACGGAGAATCGCACTGTGACTCATGTCGGTTTCGCAAAGACGGTTTTTGGGGCCTCAAAAGATATCGAATTCGCGGCCGCGGCGAACCGCTTCGGTTCGAAGCCCCGGTGTGGTCCAGCGGTGAGTGCTCGGCGATTGTTCTTATGCTTTCCTTAGGGCGACGATGCGCGCCAGGAGGCGATTCTTGGCGGCCCAATATTCTGCTGCACTCCCGGTGGAAGCGGTTGATTTTACCCGGTTGTATTCAGCCAAGCTCTCCGGATGGGAAACGAAGTAGTCGTGAATAAAGAGGAAGAAATCCGCCTCGGAATCTTTTACTACAAGCTGCACGCCGAGCGGGAGCGCATAGCTCGAGTCACGTCCGAAGCTCGCAAAATAAGGGTCCCAATTTTCCGGCTGTTTGATGGCGAAGTGCTGCCGCAATACCTCGACCGCGGCCCCGAACTCGGAAGCCGGTACGCGCAGCAGCACGTCAATATCGCCTTTCGTCAAAGCGTGCGGAAGCGCGGTGGCTCCAATGTGATGGAACTCCGCCCTGGGTAATAGGGTATCGAGTTCAGCGGAAACCTCCCGCAGTATAATGTCTACGAGGGGTGCCAGTTCTTGCGCGGTCTTTAGAGTCACGGACGGTTTGAAGTAACTTCGGGGCCAAGCCAATAGCGTCGCTTCTGGACCTGGAGGTGCGGATTGGATGTCACACTTTCGAAGACTCCACCGCAGCGTTCGATCACTTTTATTGACCCGATGTTGTCGACATCACAGGTAATCAGCGCCCGCTCGATTCCGAGCGCCCGGCAGAGCGGCAGGGCACGTCGCAGCATTTCGGTCGCGTAGCCGCGCCGGCGCTGGCTGGGCCTCACGCCATATCCTATATGCCCTCCCACGAGGGCAAGAGACGTGTTTAGGCGGTGCCGGATCGACACCCTTCCGACCACCGTCCTGCCGACCACGCCGATATAGAACGAGGCCGGCACAAATCCCACCGGCAGATCCAACCCTCGGGTTGCACGATCGAGCCTCCGTATGTAATCGCCGAAATTGGCGGCGTCGCTGAGTCCCAGCGCGAAATCCCAGGACGGATCGTCGCGCTGAAACTCGGCGACGGCTTCCAGGAAGGTGTGTTCGTCGTCCAGGGTGAGTGACCGAAGTTCCAGCTCGGATGTGGGCATGTTTCGAGTGGCTGAAGGTTTGGTGCGAATGGAGGCCTGGCCACGCCAAACTTCAGATGTACCCGTTGTTCAGGCCCAGCGCAGGGATCGCAGCGATGTCGGCATATTCAGGTCTGGGGTTGTGATCATCCCTTCGGAACGCGCGTTCACTCTCAGAAGTCGAATGACGTCGTGACGAGCCAGCGGCGTGGTTCCGGGATGTTGAAATTCGCGCGGTCGCCATTCGAGTAGACTCCCTGGATCTGGAGCGTGCCGTCGTCGAATACGTTCTTTACCGACAACTGCACGCGCCAGGTCGTGGCGGCCGCCCAGCGGAGCTTGCGGGTGTAGCCGACGAAGGTGTCGAAGCTCTGCTGCGGGTTTCCGAAGTAGGGACGCGCCGAATCCTTGATGCCGATTGTCGGTCCCTGCCCGGGAAAAGCAGCGAAGGGATTTTCCACTGCCTTCTGCGCGAAGCCCACGATGTTCTTGCTGCGATAACGGACGCTGCCGCCGATAAAGGCGCCCTTCAGCCAGCTTCGGTCGAATGTATAGCGCGTGGTGCCGTTGATCCGCCAATCGCGGGTCTGTTCGACCGGGAGATTTTGCAGGCCCATCATCTCGACGAGCGCGGGGGCCGCGGCATTGAAGCGATTGCGCAAGACGGCCGAGCCGTCCCAGATCGTCGCGGTTGGATAACGCGACCAGACGCTCACCCGTCGCATCGCGAGGTCGATCCACGATTGTCCCACGTCGCTCTCGTGAGATTCCGACTTTGCGAATGTGGCGAGCAGCCGCCAGTTCTTGGTCGGGTTGGCCATCACTTCCAGTTCGACGCCTTCCGCCTCGCGGCTGCCGCGCACATAGTAACTGCCTTCGTCGATCATCGGGTTGTAGCCGCCGGCGTCCAACGGCTCTCCCGCGAGCACCACGGTGCGCTCCATGTCGTAAATCCGACCTGCGATATCGGTCTGGAAACTCGAGCCCACGTTTTCCGAGGTGTTGGTATATACATTTGCGCGCAGGCTTAGCCGATTCTCGAGCACGGCGATCATGACGCCGAAATCGGTGCCGACGCCGGACGAGCCCTCGAGTGTACTGCCATCGGGATTGAAGCCCTGCGGTGGCGGGGTGTAGGTCTTCGAGCGATTGGCGAAGAGCGAGAGACCTTTCCGCAGGTGAAACACCAGGCCGGCGCTGGCGGTGTCGCCTTCCTGCCGCTCGGCCCGTCCGAGCTTGTGTTTCAGCCGCGTAAAAGGTTCGTAGCCGGAGTTCACGGTTTGGTCGCCGAGCTTTTCCGAGAACGCGCGGCGGATTTTCGATTCGTCGTGCCGAAACCCGGCCGTCACCGCCAGCCGGTCGCGGAACAGGAAACTCTCGTCTGCGATTACATAGCCGCGCGTGTTGGTCCGCGTCCACGTCCCCTGATTGCCCGAGCCATATTGCTCGAGATCCCAGAGGTTCACGGTCGCGCCGTCGACGGTGACGGTCCTCGCGAATATATCGAACGGCAGGTTCACGGAGTATATACCGCCGGAATTCGGGTCCTGCGGATCGTCGACATACGAGCGCCAGACAGGTCGGCGGGTGCCTTCGCCGGCCGTGTTGACCAGGTCGCCACTCACGCCGGGGAGCGGGCTGGTGATGCGGCTGGCGATCGTCTGGTTGGCGGCGTCATTCCGGCCGGTTTCGAAGCTGGCGGACAAGCGATGCCGCCCGAGCCAGGGCCGCTGGCGCGTCAGGTCGTGTTGATATACCAACGTGGCGCGGAGCGACTGCTGCCGCCGCTCCCGGGTGTTTTGCTGTCCACCTTCACTCTGAATATAGTAACGCCCCACGTTCGGATTCGGGGTGTTCGTGCCCGGAATATACATGTTGGGATCGGCCCGGAGGACCATGTCGATGGGCGACATGGTGCGCGCGAGGCGGAGGGTCGACTCCTGGTGAAACAGGCTGACCTCGGTCCAAAGAGCCGGGGTGAAGCGATGCTCGAGATTGAAGCCGCCGGATTCGCCTTTGGTGCGGCTGCCGAAGGCATTGCCCCAGAAGCTCACGTCGCGCGGGTAGATATTGGGATCGAGCACGGCCTGCCAGAAGGCATCCGGTGCCGGGCGGGATTCCTCGAGTGAGGCGAGCGTGGCGGAGCCGCGCCAGGAGATCGCGGGAATTGGGCTGGCGGTCTGGCCCGCTATAAATACCGGGCGAACCGCGTTGATATTATCGCGGACCAGGAGCTCGCCGTTGAGCGGCGGCTGCGGCCGGCCGACAGCGTTGTTATAGAGAGGTTTCCCGGCGGCGAGCCAGTGCGAGACATTGTCGAAGATCTGCGTGGTGCGCACGGGCGTGTATTTGATGCGTACAGCCTCCGCCCAGCCGCGAATCGTGGTGTCGGGAAACGGGCGGAAGAGAAACGTGCCGTAGAGCCGGTCGTCGCGATTGCCGGCGGGGCGCTTGTAGCTGTTGGTGTCCTCGTTCTGTGCGGCGATCCGCACGCCCAGCAAATCGCGTTTCAAGGGGAGGTTGAAATCCACGGTGTGTTTCCAGGACTGATCGCTGTCGGTGCGGGTGGAGAGCCGCAGCTTTTTTTCGCGGAGGTTGCGGACGGCGAGGAGCGAGCCGTCGACAATACCTGCGGGCGAGCCGCTGCCATAGAGGATGGCGTTCGGGCCGGAGAGGAAGGTGAACCGGTCGATATTGTAACTGCTGATGGGAATATCGGTCGGGAAAAAATTGATCGTGGTGCCCACACCGGTGAGCCCCCGCCCGCGGCTGCTCTGGCCGTCGTTGAGGTTGTCGATGAAGTTGCGGCGACCGGCCTCGGCCGACGAAAATTCACCGATGCCTTCGACGTTGAGCGAGAAGGGGAGCGCGTCTTCGAGCGAACCGGCCGCGATGTCGTCCAGGAATTCCTTGGTCATGACGCTGATCTGCGCCGGCACGTTGGCGAGGTCGGCATTGAGGCGGCTGCCGGCCAGCGTCGAGCGCGCCTGATACCCATTATCCGTTTCGGCCGTGATCGTGAACGGCGAGAGGGTAATCACCTCCTCCTCTGTCGCCGCACTTGCGGCCGGTGCGGCGGGAGTCACCTGCGCGAGGCCGGTGGCGGCGGATAGCAGCGCGACCGGAAGGATGAACTGAAGATGGCGGCGGGTATTCTGGGGTGTGCTGATCATGAAGCAGGCGATTTAGTCCAGTGAACAGACGGGGTTTAGCGCAGCCGTCCGTCCGATTCGGGGGCGGAAACCGGCCCGGACAAGTGGACGGATGGCGGTATAATTTGGTTTCGAAAAAACGACCATTGATCCAACTCGCGCCTCGGGTGGCGCGCTTGGCACGGGTGAATAGGTCAAGTTTTCCAAACTCGAGCTCGATCGTTTTACAGAAGGCAACGAAGGGAACGAAGAGCTGAAAGCGGGACGATGGCTCAGCCTTCTTCGTTCGCTTTGTTAACTTCTGTTCAAGGTCTGAGGCTCGCCTCGCTAGGGGTTGCGGGGCAGTACGATCGGGTTTCCCGTCGCGAAGCGATGAGTTGCCGCTTGCGGCGGACGAGGGGGAGATTTTCTCTCCGGCGCGATGGCTCTCGCAGCCGATACCCCCGCGTTTGCGCCGCCGGCCCCGATGGTGGAGCCGGGCTCGTTGTCTCAATGGGCGCTGATCCGCCGGCGATTCCTCCGTCACCGGCTCGCGGTCGCGTCGCTGTTTCTTTTGATCGTGCTCTATATACTCGCCGCGGGCGCGGAGTTTTTCGCGCCTTATTCGCGGCAGTGGCGCGATCTCTCGCAGGCGTATTGTCCGCCTCAGCTGCCGCGGATTTCGTGGCAACACGGGCTGCATGTGCCGGCAATGCGCGTGACGGTCGATCCGCTCACGTTCAAGAAAACGTATCTCGAAGAGACCAGTCATGTGATCACGCTCGGTTTCCTCGTGCGCGGCGAACCGTATCGACTCTGGGGCGTGCTTCCGGCCGAACGACGCTTCTTCGGCGTAAAGGGAAACGCCGTCCTGCGGGAGGATGGCACGCGGCCGACGTTCTACTTTCTCGGTGCGGACAAACACGGCCGCGATATTTTCAGCCGCCTGGTATATGGTTCCCGGATCAGCCTCTCGGTCGGGCTCGTCGCGATCGCGGTGACCTTCGTGCTCGGCGTCACGATCGGCGGCATCTCGGGTTATTTCGGGGGCTGGATCGATACGGGGATACAACGGCTGATCGAGGTCGTGAATGCGTTTCCGCAGATTCCGCTGTGGCTGGCGTTCGGCGCCGTGCTGCCGGCGGACTGGGCGCCGCTCTCGACGTATTTTGCGATCACGATCGTGTTGAGCCTGCTTGGGTGGACGGGGCTCGCGCGGGTCGTGCGCGGGAAGATTCTCGCGCTGCGCGAGGAGGATTACGCGACGGCGGCGCGGCTGCTCGGCGCGAGCCACGCGCGCATCTTGTTCCGGCACCTGCTGCCGGGCTTCACGAGCCACATCATCGTGGTGCTGACGATGAGCGTGCCGGGAATGATCCTGGGCGAGACGTCGCTCTCGTTTCTCGGGCTCGGTTTGCGCGCGCCGATCGTGAGCTGGGGCGTGATGTTGCAGGACTGCCTCAGCATCCAGACCGTGGCGAATTATCCGTGGCTGCTCATGCCCGTGGTCCTGGTGGTGCTGACGGTGCTCGCGTTTAATTTTTTAGGTGACGGTTTGCGCGATGCGTCCGACCCTTACTCAACCCCATGAGTACCCCGGCGGACACTCCGTTGTTGGACGTGCAGAATCTCCGCGTGTCGTTCGCGACGGAGGAGGGGGTGGTGGGCGCGGTGCAGAACGTTTCGTTTTCCATCCAACGCGGGCGCACGCTGGCGCTGGTCGGCGAGTCGGGGAGCGGCAAGAGCGTCACGGCGTATTCGCTGCTACGGCTCATCCAGCCGCCGGGGAAGATCGTCGCCGGCCGGATTCTGCTCCGCTCGCAGCGGCTGGGAGAAATCGACGTCGCGCATCTGGATGAAAAATCCGGGCTGTTGTTCAAGGTGCGCGGCGGGTTGATGAGCATGATTTTTCAGGAGCCGATGACGGCGCTGTCTCCGGTGCACACGATCGGCAGCCAGGTCGACGAGGCGATCCTGATGCACCAGGACGTGAGTCGCGCGGCGGCGAAGCGGCTCACGCTCGAGATGCTGCACAAGGTCGGCATCGCGGACGCGGCGATGCGCTATCAACAATACGCGCACGAATTATCGGGCGGCCTGAGGCAACGGGTGGTCATCGCGATGGCGCTGGTGTGCCGGCCGGAGCTGTTGATCGCCGACGAGCCGACGACGGCGCTGGATGTGACGATGCAGGCGCAAATCCTCGCGTTGATTAAAACGCTGCAACGCGAGATCGGCTGCTCGGTGTTGTTGATCACGCACGATTTCGGCGTCGTCGCGCAAATGGCGGACGACGTCGCGGTGATGCAACGCGGCGAGATCGTCGAACGCGGGACGGTGCGTGCGGTGCTGAAGAATCCGCAGCACGCGTATACGCGGGCGTTGCTGGATGCGTTGCCGGCGCGGCGCCATGCGGCACGTCAGGCGGCGGCGGCACAGCTGACCGCGGCGAGCGGCGCGACGGCAAGTGGTGCGTCTGCGGCGAGCGGTGCGGCGGCCGCAGCGGAGCACGGGTGAGATGAGCATGACGCGGACGAGGGCCGAGGCGGCTTTGCCAGATCCGGGACCGGGACCAGGCGCGGCGCCGTTGTTGTCGGTGCGCGGACTCTCGAAACAGTTTCCCCTCTACAGTCCGGGTATTCGGCGGAAAGTCACGGGGCTGCTCAACGCGGTGGACAACGTGAGCTTCGATCTGGCGCCGGGCGAGTCGCTCGGGCTGGTGGGCGAAAGCGGCTCGGGCAAAACGACGACGGCGCGCTGCATCCTGCGCGCGATCGATCCGGCGGCGGGCGAGGTGTGGTTTCGGCTGCCGGATGGTCGCACGGTCGATCTCGCGCGGCTCTCGAGTCGCGAGCTCAAGCCGGTGCGGCAGCACGCACAGATGGTGTTTCAGGATCCGTTTTCCTCGCTGAATCCGCGGATGTCGGTGCGCGACATCGTGGGCGAGCCGCTGGTGATTCACCGGCTGGCGCGCGGGGCGGAGCTCGACGATCGGGTGTCGGACGTGCTGGCGCGCGTGGGGTTGAAGCCGGAGCACCGCTCGCGTTATCCGCATGCGTTCAGCGGCGGACAGCGGCAGCGGATCGGGATCGCGCGGGCGTTGATCATGCGGCCATCGCTGATCGTGTGCGACGAGGCGACGTCGGCGCTGGATGTATCGGTGCAAGCGCAGGTGCTCGATTTGTTGAAGGAGCTGCAGCGCGAGTTCCGGCTCACGTATCTCTTCGTGGCGCACAACCTGGATGTCGTGCGCGGATTCTGCGACCGCGTGGCGGTGATGCGGAAAGGCCGCATCGTCGAGATCGCTTCGGCGACGGAGATTTTTTCCAAGCCGCAGCATCCCTACACCAAGATCCTGCTGTCGGCGGTGCCCTCGCCGGATCCGGACGTGCCGATGAACTTCAACGTCGGCGAGGAACTCGCGAAACTCGACGCGAGGTGATGTGTGCGGCCAACCCGCTGTCGCGCCGCTGGTTTTTGGGGGCGGAGTCTTGGGTTTTGAGTTTCGGCTTTTCGGCCGGGTTTGTGATTGCGAACCCAAAACTCAAAACTCAAAACCCAAAACCGACATGCTCGTTCACACCGTTTATTTCTGGCTGAGACCCGACCTTACCGCGCAGGAGCGCGCCGAATTCCGCAAGGGCGTGGAGTCGCTCGGCGGCATCAAGTCCGTCGATCAAATCTACGTCGGCACGCCGGCTAAGACGGAGAAGCGGCCGATCATCGACGACTCGTACTCGGTGGCGCTTACGGTGCTCTGCAAAGACATCGCGGCGCACGATGCGTATCAGGTCGACCCGATCCACCTGAAGTTCATCAGCGACTTCAAGTCGTGCTGGACGCGGGTGCAGATCTACGACGCGGAGTGAGTGACTGGGTGAGTGACTGAACGAGTGAGCGAGTGGCGCCGCGATGATCGCGGCGCTGGCGGATTCGATTAAAACGGGCGCGCGTCGGGTGCCGAACCCCGCCCGTGGACAGCCGCGCGCGCCTGTCGCTGCGCGGCGTATGGATAGCGCAAGGAACGCTTATTCCTGACGCGCGAGTGACCGTGATTCTTCAGCCGTGTCGGCCTCGTGCCGTTGCGACAAGGTGCGGCCCAGGGCCGCCTCTTATGCTCCGCATCAAGATCGGCACGAAGATTCTTGGGATTGCAGTCGGCCCTGTGCTCGGCGCCTTTGCGATCACGCTTGTGACATTGCTCGTGTTGCAGCCGCGGATCGACCGACAGGCGGCGGGGACGTTGGAGCAACAGGCCTACAGCGAGGCGGCGAAGATTGCACGGAGCGTCTATCTCCTCTGCCTCGGCTCGGAACAACGCAACCAGCGTGAGCTCAACCGTAACCTGCGGATCGCGCACGATCGGCTGTCTCAGAACGGCGGCGTGGTTCTTTCCGACGAGATCGTGGCCTGGTCGGCGGTAAACCAGCTGAGCCACCAGTCGCTCGCCGTCACGCTGCCCAAATTCCTGATCGGTTCGCGGTGGCTTGGCCAGGTCACGTCGGCGCAGGAGACCGTCGCGATCGTCGACGAAGTGAGCCGGATCACGGGAGGCTTTTGCACGGTGTTCCAGCGGATCAACGATGCCGGCGACATGCTCCGCGTCGCCACCAGCGTGGTGAAAGCCGACGGTGCGCGCGCGATCGGCACCTATATACCAGTCCAGAATCCGGACGGTACCGAGAGCGAGATCGTGCGCACGATCTTGCGGGGCGAGACTTATCGCGGTCGCGCTTTCGTGGTGAACGAGTGGCACGCCTCGGCCTACGAACCACTGTGGAACGCGGACAAGTCGCGCGTCGTGGGGATGCTTTACGTTGGCATCGGCATGAGTGCGATCAACCGCGAGGTGCACGATGCGATCACGCAAATGGTGGTCGGCAAGACCGGCGGCGTCTTCGTGCTCGGCGCGGGTGGCGGAGACCGTGGACGATTCCTGGTGCCGCCGCGCGGCCGCGCGGTCGGCGAGAGTCTCTGGGATGCCCAGGACGCGGACGGCGCGCACTACGCCCGCTTGTTGATCAAGCAAGCCGGCGAGACGCGCGAGGGTGCGGCGACCTGGGCGACCTACGCCTTGCCGGTCGACGAGACGCAGGCAGCGGAGGGGCCGGGGCGGCGCACGCGTTTTTCCGCGGTCACGGCTTTTGCGCCGTGGGACTGGGTGATCGTGGCCGGCGCGGACGAGGAGGATTTTGCGGAGGTGCGTGTACAGATCGCGTCGTCGGGGCGGGAGATTCTCACGAAGCTGGCTACGGCGGCGGCGGTGGTCGCAGTGTTGACGAGCATCGCGGGGGTATGGTTTGCGCGGACGATTTCGCGGCCGATCGTGCGCGCGATCGGGGGCATCCGCGGGAGCTGTGAACACATCGAGGCGGCTGCGGCGCAGGTTTCCGATGCGAGTCGAGCGCTGGCCGATGGAGCGACCGAGCAGGCGTCGGCCTTGGAGGAAACGGGAGCCTCGCTGGAGGAGATGGCAGGCATGACCAGCGGCAATGCCGAAAACGCGAGCAAGGCCCACGGGCTCGCCGGACTGGCGCGCAAGGCTGCCGACATCGGCGCATCGGACATGCAGGCGATGAGCGCGGCGATGGACGCGATCAAGCGATCGAGCGACGACAGCGCAATGATCATCAAGACCATCGATGAGATCGCGTTTCAGACGAACATCCTCGCGCTCAACGCCGCGGTCGAAGCTGCCCGCGCCGGGGAGGCTGGAATGGGTTTCGCGGTGGTGGCGGAGGAGGTTCGATCGCTGGCGCAACGCTGCGCGGCCGCCGCAAAGGAGACCGCCGCAAAAATCGAGGCGGCGGTCGAAAAAGCGGCGGAGGGCGTCGAGATCAGCGGGAAGGTCGCGTTCCGCCTGAGCGAAATCGTCGATAAAGTGCGACAGGTGGACGCGCTGGTCGCGAGCGTGGCGAACGCGAGTCGCGAGCAAAGCCAGGGTGTCGCGCAGATCAACGGAGCCGTGAGTCAGATGGACAAGGTGGTGCAGGCGAATGCCGCCGGCGCCGAGGAGAGCGCGAGTGCATCAGGGGAATTGTTGGCGCAGACGACCGCACTCGACCGGCTCGTGAAGGATTTGCAGACGCTGGTGGGCGAAGGCCGGCGGGAAGCGGTGGCGGCGAGAAAAAACAGAGAGCGGCCACTGCCGCAGCCGGAAGCGTTTTTGAGCAGGCCATCAGCGGCCACGCTTTCAGGGTGGCGAACGTGAAGCGGCCAAAGCCGGCAGGAAGCCTCGGCGCTACTTCACCACGAAGGGTGCGAAGTAGGCGGACTGCGCTGGCGGGTAGCGGCCGCGGAGGCGGACCGCGCCGTCTTCCTGCTCCTCGCTCTGGATGTGACCGATCGCGTGAAGTCGCGCGATCACGTCGTAACGCCCGTGCGGCACGAGCAACTCGGTAGACGCGTGCGCTTCGGCGATCAGCTCGAGGCAGCGCGCTTCGAGCGCATCAAGTCCCTCGCGGGTGAGCGCGCTGACGAACAGCGCGTCGGGCACGAGCTGGCGCGCGCGACGCAGCATCTCGGGCGTCGCGGCGTCGATCTTGTTGAACACCGTCACGATCGTCTGATCCGCCGCGCCGAGCTCGGTGAGGACGGCGAGCGTGGTGGCGTGATGCTGCTCGAAGTTGGGATTCGTGGCGTCGATCACGTGCACGAGAAAATCGGCGACGATCACTTCCTCGAGCGTGGCCTTGAACGCCTCGACGAGGCCGTGCGGCAGCCGGCGGATGAAGCCGACGGTGTCGGTGACGAGCAGCTTCTGGTTGCCGCGCAGCACGAGCTGACGCGTCGTGGGATCGAGAGTCGCGAAGAGTTTGTCGGCGGCGAGCACCACGGCGCCGGTGAGCGAGTTGAGGAGCGTGGACTTGCCGGCGTTGGTGTATCCAACAATTGCACACGTCGGGATCGGCACGCGCTGGCGCTTGCGGCGCTGGACATCGCGCTGCTGCACGACGTTCACGAGCTCGCGTTTGAGGTGCGTGATGCGGTCGCGCACGATGCGGCGATCCTGCTCGAGCTGAGTCTCGCCTTCGCCGCCCATCTTGCCCTTGCCGCGCTGCCGCGAGAGGTGGGCCCACGCGCGCGTGAGGCGCGGCAGCGAATACTCCATGCGCGCGAGCGCGACCTGCAGTGTCGCTTCACGCGTGTGCGCGCGGTCGGAAAAGATTTCGAGGATGACTTCCTGGCGATCGATCACGGCGAGGCCGGAGAGCTCCTCCCAGTTGCGCTGCTGCGCGGGCGAGAGGGCTTCGTCGAAGACGATGACGTCGGCGCCGTCGGCCTTGGCGAGCGCGATGATCTCCTCGGCCTTGCCGCTGCCGAGCAGGAGCGAGGGCGTGGGGCGGCGCAGGTTGACGAGCTCCGAATGGGTGACGGTGATGCGGAGATTTTCGACGAGCTCTTTCAACTCGAGGAGGAGCTCGGCCGCCTCGCCGTCCTTCATCTCGGCAGTCTGGACGCCCACGAGGAAGGCGCGTTCGAGGTTGGTCGGTTTATCGGTGAGAAAATCTGCCATTTAGGGAAGCACGCAGGGAATCGCAGTGTGGACGCGAGTCAAACCGCCACGGACGACTGGGTGGTTCGGGGCGGGCGTCACGCGTCAGCGCGGCAACTCGACCGTGACTCGCAGGCCACTGCGATCCGGGCGGTTCTCGAGGCGGATGGATCCGTGGTGGAGCTCAGCGATGCTCCGGCAAATGGCCAGACCGAGGCCGTGGCCGCGCGGTTTGGACGAGGCTGCGTCGGGCGATTCGAAGCGCGCGAACCGGTCAAACACGCGCTCGAGCTGGGCTGGCGACAAGCCCGGCCCCTCGTCGGTGATCACGAAATGCCAGTGATCATCGACGGCGGGGAACGAATCGAGCGTGATGAGCGTGCCGGGAGGCGAAGCGGCGACGGCATTGCCCACGAGATTGAGGAGCAACTGACGGAGCAGGTCGGGTTCGCCGCGGAGCTCGCCGGGCTCATTGCGCCCGACTGCAAAGCGCGTGTTGCGATCCTCCGCGAGCGCCGTGGCATCGGCGGCGAAGTCGGTGATGAGCGTCTGAATCGCGAGGGGGCGGAGCGCAGGAGCGAAGGCGCCGCTCTCGGTCTGCGCGAGGAAGAGCAGGCGATCGATCATGTGCTGGAGCCGGGCGATTTCCTCGAGGATGTCCGTCACCGTGGCGGCGCATTCGGGATCCTGTTGCGCGCGGGAGCGCAGTTTCTCGGCGTTGAGGCGGATCAGCGCGAGCGGTGTCTTCAGCTCGTGCGAAGCGTCGGCGGTGAAACGGCGGACCTGTTCGAACGAACTCTGCAGCCGGTCGAACATTTGGTTGAGCAACGTGGTGAGCGACGCGAGTTCGTCGTGGCCCGCCGGCACGGGAATACGGTCGCTGAGCTGGTCGGCGCGAATGCGTTGCGCGATCGACTCGATGGCGCGCACCGGTCGCAGCGTCGCGCGGCTGAACGCGTAGCCCAGCGCCACGCTCAACAGGGCGGCGCCGAAAACCAGGGGAACGCTGATGCGGATGTAATCGCGCAGCAGCCGCTCTGACGGCTCGAGCGGACTGCCGATGTGAATGCGCCACGGACCGTGGGTAGCTTCGGTGAGGTGTACGCGGCCGAGCAGCGGAACCGATGTCGTCCAGTGCGGCTCGTCGTCGGGCAGATCCGGCAAAATCGTGTCGCCGAGATTGTCGGAGCGAAACACGACATCGCCGCGCGCCGTGGCGACCTGGATGACGAAGAGCGCGGCGTCGCTATCGGCGTCGTGCTTGATGCGATCTGCGATGTCCGTGGCCGTCAGCGCGCTATCGCGGCCGATGAGTTCGCCCAGTTCGCGAGCCTCGATCGCGTGCAGGAGCTCGAGCCCGCGCTCATTCTCGTGGTCGAGGAGAAATCCACCGGCGACGAGCACGGCGGCCGTGGTGGCGGTGACGAGCGCGGCGAACTGCAGCGTGAGCCGGACGGTGAAGGATTTCACGCGAGTTGATAACCGGCGCCGCGCACGGTCTTGATGAAGGGCTCGGTCTTGGAGCGGTCGAATTTCTGGCGCAGACGGCGGACGTAGACATCGATCAGGTTCGTCTCGAGATCGTAGGAGGCCTCCCAGATTTTCTCGGCGATGAACGTCCGCGTGAGGACGCGGCGCGGGTTTTGGAGAAACAGCTCGAGCAGCGCGAACTCGCGCGAGGTCAGCTCGACGGGCCGGCCGTCGAGGCTGGCGATGCGGGAGAGCAGGTCGAGGCGGACGCCGTGATGTTCGAGCACGGTGGCGCGCGGGCCGGTGCTGTGGCGGCGCAGCAGCGAGCGCAGGCGCGCGACGAGTTCGTCGACGCTGAAGGGTTTGGGCAGGTAATCGTCCGCGCCGAGGTTGAGGCCGCGGATGCGATCGTTGACGGCATCGCGCGCGCTGAGGACGAGGACGGGTTCGTTGAAACCGCTGGCGCGCCATTCGCGAAGGAGCTCGAGGCCGTCGCCGTCGGGCAGGCCGAGATCGAGCACGATGGCGTCGTAGGGCGATTCGGCGAGGGCGTCGCGCGCGTCGGCGCAGCGGTGGACGAGTCGCGTGGTGTAGGCCTGCTCGTTGAGCGCGCGTTCGATGAACCGGCCGACGCGGGTCTCGTCCTCGACGATCAGAATTTTCATGGCTGGAGCGCGGCGGTTGGAACGCCGGCGCCCTGGTTATGTAATGTCTTTACGAAGCGTGCGAGCCCAACCACTTCGGCATCGGGCAGGTATTCGTGGCCCGCCATCGCGAGACCGGGCAGGCCGAATTTGATGATCCGCGCGAGTTGCGTTTCGATGTCTGTATCCGAACGAGCATGACGCCAGCCGTCGCGGTTCCAATCGGGCGGGCGCACGCCGAGGCGGCCGGCGAGCGGGCCGTCGCCGCGACCGGTTTCTCCGTGGCACGAGGAACAGAGCCGGAGGAACAAGGTGCGTGCGGCGGCTGGTTCGAGGGCGCGCTCAGTCGCGGGAGTCCATTCTGCAATCTGGGCGCGGCGCTCGGCGACGGTCTCGGCGCCGAGCGACGCCAGATACGCGATCAACGCCTCACCCCGATCCTCGTCGGCGGCGAAGAGGTGGGCATACGAGGGCATGCGCGAGCCGGGCGAAACGGCGTGCGGCGCGATGAGGTGGAGGCGGTTCCACGCGGGCGAGCGGCGGTTGCCGACGTGGGCGAGATCGGGACCCTGGCGACGCGTGCCGAAGAGCGGAGGCCGGGCGGAGAGCGCATCGGACAACGGCGTGACCGGCCCCCACCGCTCGACATCGTCGGGCGCGCGCGGCCGCACAAACTGCGAGTGGCAGTGAATACAGCCTTCCGCGATGTAGACCTCGCGACCACGAGTGATGAGCGGATCGGCGTCGACCGCGGTGTCGGCGCCGCGTGACGGCAAAGCGGAAACGCCGACGAGCAGAGCCGCGCCGAGCGCAATGCGTCGTAGTATGGCAGCGCGCCAGGCGAGCGCGGCCAGAACGGTGGCGGGTGCGAGTATTACAAACGGGATCGGGATGCCGCCAAGATCCTGCGCCATGCCGATGCCGAGGGCGGATCCTCCCCAGCCGGCGAGGGCGAACATGGCGGCGGCGATCCGCGGATTGCCGCTGCGCGCGGGAAACTCGACCAGCAGCGCGGAGTAGAGCGACACGCCGGCCGCGTAGCCGAGTCCGGCCCAGGCGAGACCCGGCAACGTGCCGCGCAGGACGAGGCACGCGATGGCGAGGGCGCCGACGGCCGTGATCGCCACGGCGCCGCGCCGGTGTCGGTCGAGCGCGACGCCGGCGAGCACCGATGCCACGAGGTGCGTGATGGCGTTGAAATACAGGCTGGCGGGATCGCCCCAGGTCGCGGCGCGGAGCGCGGGCGCGTGTTGAATGATGTAGAACACTGCGGAATCCATCCACACGAGCGCGAGCAGGACCGCGATCCAGCGGGTGAGGGCGAGGGGCGTGTATTCAGAGTTTGGTGACGCCGGAGGGGATTCGGAAGCGGTGTGCATCCAGCGCGGCGTGAACGAAGCCAGCGCCGCCACGGCGACCGCGGCGAGCGCCTGATTGCGAGGCGTGGCTTGAAAGAGCGCGGGAACGTTGCACGCCGCGTAGGCCAGCCCCGTGCCGAGGCCGATGCAGAGACCCGTGTGAACCGGCCCTGCCGCGGCGCGCAATGTCGCCGCGAGCGTGACCGTGAGCCAGCCGAGCGAGAGTCCGGCGGATAACGCGGCGACGAGGATTGCCGCCGGAGAGGTCGCGACAAAAGCGAGCAGGGCCGCGGCGGCGCAGGCGCGAAGCGTCCACTGGAGGTGAGCGCGAGCGCGGTCGGGACGAAACCTCCGTGCGCCGAGGATCGCGCCCGCCACTCCGCCGATGCCGAGCGCGGCGAGCAAGAGGCGGAGTTGGCTGGCGCCGGCTGTGACGGTCGTGGCGATTTCGAGAAACGCGAACTCGGCAAAGATGAGGAAATAGAAATACGTCGCCGCCGTCGCGACGACCGCGGCGAACCACGAACGGCGCGCGTGGGTGGCGGTTGCGGAATCGTGCGGAGCCGGAACGCGCGTGAGCGGTGAAGCGGGTTGCGTCATCTGCGGAGAGTTTGCGCGAGCCAGCGGAGTGAGCCGGCGGTCATCGCGACGCCGGCGCCGAGCCGCGTGGCGAGCAACGCCTGTGTCCATGGCTCGCTGCGAAAGAGCTCGGCGATGTGCCCGACTTCGCCGTAGCCGAGCACGAGCATGGAACCGATGTAGACCGCGCAGCCGGCCTGCCACGACCAGAACACGAAGCGACCCGTGCGCTGGCCGGTGAGCGTGACGAGGATCGCGGCGTTCACGCAGGTGAGAAGCGCGGCCATCGCGAGGTGCGCGTGCCCGACGAGCGCGTGCGTGAACTTGAGCGCTTCGGAGACGCCAGGGAGAAACGAGGTCCAGCCGGTCAGGACGAGCAGCGTCCACCACACGCTCGCGGCGCGCAGCCAGGGCCGGGCGAAGGGCGGCCATTCGTGGCGAAACCAATAGAGCGGCAGCAGCGGAATCCAGATGACGAGCGTCGCGAGGGCGACGATCTGCGCCGCCGAGTGGTGCGACGTGTTGCCGTGATCGATCACGCCGAAGGCGAGCCACGCGGCGGCGAGCGTCCACTTGATGCTGGTCGTGGATTTGAGTGCGCGCAGCCCGAGCAGCGCGGGCAGGAGCATGAAGATGGCGACGATGCCGAGGGTGGAGCCGAGCACCGCGGCGCCGGTCGCGCCACCGCTGTCGGGGTTGATCGGATGATACACGCCGCGGCCGCTCGCGAAGTGCAGCACGGCGGGAACGGCGAAGAGCAACGCGAGCAGACTAGTGCGAGCGATACGGCCGCCGCGCGCCAGCCCGGGCCAGCGCCGCCACGTGTGAAAAACGAGCACGCTCCACAGGAGCACCATCGCGGCCGGCAGTAACGGGCGCGTCCACGCATGCCAGTCGAGGAACAGTTTTCCGCTGACGCTGCCGCTGAGCCACGCGGCGCCGCCGAGCGCGAGGGCCAGCGACCACGCCGCGAGCGCGATGACGGCGTGTCGCCGCGCGTGCGGATGCGCGCGATCGAGGCACCACGCGAATAGCGCGCCGACAACCGGCAGTGCGCACCAGCCGTAGAGCTGCCAGTTCATGTGGAGCGGTGTCCAGCGGCCGAATGTGAAGGGCGCGAGCACATCGCCGGCGGCGGGCCAGAGCAGCGAGATGCCGAGCCACACGCCGACGAGATTGGCCGCGACGAGCCAGCCGAGGCTGTGCAAGGCGACGGCGCGTCCGAACGACGGCGGGTGGGCGGCGGCGGAGCTCATGCGGCGATTTCCTGGAGCTGGCCGTCGCGCACGCGGACAATGCGATGACACGCCTCGGCGAAGCGGCGTTCGTGGGTGGCGAGGATGACCGCGATGCCCTCGCGCTCCGCGAGATTCTTCAGGAGCTCGAAGACCGTGGCGCCGGTCGTCTCGTCGAGCGAGCCGGTCGGTTCGTCGGCGAGGAGGAGCTGAGGCGTGTTCATGAGCGCGCGGCAGATCGCGGTGCGTTGGCGTTCGCCGCCGGAGAGCTCTTGAATGCGGTGGCCGAGCCGGTGCGTGAGGCCGACCTGGCCGGCGAGGGTGGCGATGCGCGCGCGCGTTTCGCGGCCGTTGCGCCCGATGGCGAGCGCGGGCACGCGGAGATTTTCCTCGACGGTGAGGTCGGGGATCAGGTTGTGGAGTTGAAAGACAAAACCGATGCGGTGGCGGCGCAGCGTGAGGCGGTTGGGCTCGGGCGCAGGGTCGAGGCCGCAGACGCTGAGCTCGCCGCGGTCCGGGGCGTCGAGGCCGCCGAGCAGGTGCAGCAGCGTGCTTTTGCCGGAGCCGGATGCGCCCCAGAGTGCGACGAGCTCGCCCGCGTGCACGGTGAGGCTGACGTCGCGCAGCACGGAGATGCGACCCTCGTCGTAGCTCTTGGAAACGCGCGTCGCGCGCGCGAGGACCCGCGGGGTTTTATTCATAGCGGAGCGCTTCGGCGGGTTGGACGCGGGACGCGAAACGCGCCGGATAGATCGCGCCGGCACCGGCCGTGATGAACGCCGTCGCGACGATGCCGAGCAGCACGAGCGGATCGAGGTCGGCGCGCACGTAGCCCTGGAATTGCGGCACGCGTTGCAGGCCGGCGAGCAGCACGAACCCGAGGGCGAAGCCGGCGACGAGGCCGGCGGCCGCGAGCGCGGCGGCCTCGCCGAAGATGAGCGTGGCGACCTGCGGCCGCGAGAAGCCGCACACGCGGAGGACCGCGATCTCGCGGATCCGCGTGAAGACGGAGAGCAGCATCGTGTTGGCCACGCCGAGACCGCCGAGGCAGAACGCGCAGATGCCGACGGCCCACGCGGTGAAGTTCAGGATTTTGAAACTGTTGTAGCTCGAGTTGAACTCGCGGTTCTCGAGCGCGATCACGCCCGGCTGCGCGGCCTGGATGGCGCGCTTGAATTCGGCGCCGCGGCTGCGATCGCGGAGCTTCACGCTGACGACGGAGGCGGCGTCGCCGCGGTGGAAAAAAGATTGCGCGGCCGTGAGCGGAAGAAAAACGCCGCCGTCCTCGAAGCCGTTTTCAGTTTTGAGAATGCCGGCGACCCGGAAGCGGCCGCGGCCGATGTCGATCGATTCGCCGTAACGGGCGCCGAGAAATTCCGCGGCGCGGGCGCCGAGGAAAACCTCGTTTTCGTTCGCGCCGAAACTCGCGCGGTTGCCGGCCAGCCACGTCGCGTGCGCGAGCCGGGGATCCGTTGCTTCGATGCCGAAGCACGTGATGACGGGATGATCGGGCGCGGAGACCAAGCCGAAGAGAACGGGATGGGCGGAGGCGACGTCGGGCTCGGCGCGGATCGCGGCGACTTGCGCGGCGGTGACGGAGCTGAAGAACAGATCGGAGACGTTGCGCTCGAAGACGAGGTAGTGACTGTCGCTCGCGAGAATGCGTTGAAACATGCCGATCGCGCCCGAGACGATCGCGAGAATCGTGAGCATTGCGGCGACGCCGAACGCGATGCCGGCGGTGCCGATGAGCGCGCGCCAGCGATGACGCCGGAGATTGGTGAGGACGAGGGAGAGGATTTCCATGGAGTTTTCCGGGCGCGGGCGGTCAGGCCGCGGCGGAATCCGTCTCGGGTGCGGCGGCGAGCGCGGTGTTGAAGGCGCGAAGATAAGTCCAGCGATCGCCGGTGGCGGCGCACAACATTTCGAGCGTGCGCGTGACCTGGCGGCCGAGTCGCGCGAGCCGGGCGCGAGCCGCGGGCACGCCGAGCACGAGCGCGAGGTTGGGGCGGGTGAGGGCGCGATCGCGGCCGGTGGTCTTGTCGGAGCCTGCGCTCGAGGTGAGGACGTCGCGCAGATCGTCGGCGATCTGAAATTGCTGACCCCAATAAACGGCGAGGGCGTGAAGCTGATGTGCTTCCTCCGGCGTGGGCCGCGCGAGGACGGCGGGCAGGCCGATGGCGAGCGCGAACAGCGCGCCGGTTTTCTGTTGCGCGATGCGGCTCGTGAGGGCGGCGGAGCGATCGGTGCGTGCGAAGGCGAGATCCCACGCCTGGCCGCCGACGAGGCCGGCGGCACCGAGGGCGCGCTCGATGCAGGTTTGGGCGGCGACGCGCAGGCGGCCCGGCTGACTGGCCAGCGCGGCGCCGGTGAGAGCGTAGGCGCGGTTGATCAACGCGAGCGCGGCGAGGATCGCGGTGGCCTCGCCGTGCGTGCGATGGATGCACGGCTGGCCGCGCCGCGTCGTGGCATCATCCATGCACGGCAAATCGTCGAGCACGAGTGACGCGGTGTGGAAGAACTCGACGGCGCACGCGAGTTCCTCGGCGGCACGTGGGCGGAGTCCATGACGTTCGGCGGCGACCAGCACGAGCTGGGCGCGGACGAGTTTCCCGGGACGCTGAATCAGTTGCGTGAGTGCGGCGTGCAGGCGGGGTTCGAGCGCGAAAGAGACGGGCGTGTGGCGGACCAGCGCCGCGGTGAGCCGGGGAAGGATGGCGGTGTTCATCGACTCAGGAGGTGCGGCGGCCCTCGAGGTGAAAACGCACGTGCACCATGGGATCGACCCGGAGCACACCGAACATTCGGATCACGGGCAGCCCGTGGTTGCGGGTGTCGATGGGTGCGGTGCCATCGATCAGGTAGTTTTCACCCTGGCGGCCGATCGTGACGGGAAAGTGCAACTCGCGCGTGACGCCGTGGAGCGTCAACTGGCCGGTCACATCGAAGGCATCGCCGCTCGTCGCAGGCTGCAAACGGGTGAGGACGAATTGCCCCTCGGGAAACGTGTCGGTTTGCTGCCACGTGTGCATGGCCTTGTCGCGCTCGCTCTTGCCGGTGTTGAGCGCGCGAAACGGAAACGTGAGTCGTGCCGCGGCGACGCGGCCCTGGTCATCGAGGGCGACAGTCGCGTCGTAGGTCGTGAGATGGGCGGTGAACGAGTGGAGGGAAGCTTTGACCGCGACATCGATGCGGGACTGGGCGGGGTCGAGGGCGAGGAGATGTTCGGCGGCGAAGAGTGGCGTGGCGCTGAGGGTTGCGGCGAAAAGCAGAAGACCGAGGCGGTGGAACATCACACACTATAATGCGGCAAGATGAACGGCGGTTGAACGGCAGATGAATTTTCGTTCATCCGGAGTGCAGCGGGACGGGCGGCCCGCCCGTCCTCGGACGCGCAGGCTGCGCGTCCCCGCCTCGTGAAAAAAGAGAACTCGCCACGGCGCGAAAGTCGGCGGAGTGATTGCATCCGTTCGGTTCGTCCATCCGTCATGCCACGGCGGCGATGAGGCAAGGCTCTCGTGCCGTCCTCCTGAATTTACCCCATGAAGAAGACCTCAATGAAAAGCGGATTGCGTCCAATGACGCGGCGTCAGTTTGTCGGCCGGGCCCTGGCCACGGCCGGAGTCATTACGGGAGCGCCGGCGTTCCTGCGCGGGCAGAATCTCAACAACAAGTTGAACATCGCGTTCATTGCCTGTGGAGGCCGCGGTAACACCAACCTGAACGAGCTCACCCTGGTGCCCGGTCGCGCGGCCGGCAAAGGCGGCAAAGGCGGGAAGAAAAGCAACGTGCCCGTGGATCCGGCGGCCGGGCCGCATCCGGACGAGAACGTCACGGTGCTCTGCGACATCAACCAGATCGCGCTCGACTCCGCGAAGCAGCGTTATCCGCAAGCGAAGACGTTCACCGATCTCCGGCGCGTGTTCGATCGCGCGAGCGAGTTCGACGCGGTCGTGGTGTCGACGGCGGAGCATACGCATGCGTTTGCCACCTACCTCGCGCTTACGCTGGGCAAGCATGTATATTGCGAGAAACCGCTCGCCTATAATATATGGGAAACGCGGCTCATCCGTGAGACCGCCGCGAAATATCCGAAGCTTTCCACGCAGATGGGCAACCAGGGGCACGCCGCTCCTGCGCGACGCCTGATCAGGGAAATCCTCGACACCGGCGTGATCGGCCCGGTGCGCGAAGTCCACGTCTGGGCCGACCGCGCCTGGGGCCTGCAGGACGCGGCGTCGGCCGAGAAATTCGACAAGCCGCACGGCTTCTACAACGGTGTGCAAGTCGTCGACCGGTTCAAGGAAGAGATGCCGGTTCCGCCCAACCTCGATTGGGATCTGTGGCTGGGGCCCGCGCCGGTGCGGCCGTTTCACGCGACGTATTTTCCCGGTCCGCGGTGGTATCGCTGGTGGGAGTTCGGCAATGGCACGATGAGCGATCTCGGCAGCCATGATAACGACGTGCCGTTCACGGTGCTCGACCTCTGGCGGCCGGATGGCAAGGGCGGGCGGGTGCTGGCGCCGCTATCGGTCGAGGCGGTATCGCCGAATGTGCCGGTGGCGCACAAGGAGCTCGCGCCGGCGACGTTGATGGCGACCTTTCAATTCGCGGCGGTGGGGAAGCAGCCCGCGCTCAAGCTCGTCTGGCACCAGGGCGACAGCAAACCGCCGGGCTGGGTGCCCGCGTGGGGACGGCGCTCGTGTGTATTCATGGGCGACAAAGGCATGCTGCTCGGCAACGGGAAGCTGCTGCCCGAGGAGAGTTTCACGGATTTCAAGGTGCCGCCCGAGACGCTGCTTCGTTCGCCCGGTCACTGGGTGGAGTGGGTGAACTATGCGAAGGGAAACGGACCGGTGCCCGGTTCGAATTTCCAATATTCGGGTTGGACGACCGAGACAAATCACCTCGGCAACGTCGCCTATCGCACGGGAAAGAAACTCGAGTGGGATTATAAAAACCTGCGCGCCACGAATGCCCCCGAAGCGGCGCCGTATATCAAGCGGCCGGCGTATCGGAAAGGCTGGGACGATATTCTGAAAACGTGAGACCGATGGCCGGATGATTTGAGCGGGCCGGCGTGATTTCTCATTTACCTCATATATAGCAAAGCCCGCGATCTCATCGATCGCGGGCTTGGTGGCCACGACCAGGCAGGGTCGGCTTCAATGCTTCATCATCCCTTTGTGGCCGGCTTTCTCTTCCTTGATGAGTGAGCCGTCCCCATCGGTATCCATCTTGCCGAACATGGTCTCGGAGCCCGCGGTATGTTCTGCGGCCGTCAGGCGTCCGTCGGCGTTTTGATCGATCATCTGGATCTTTTCGCTCGCGGACATCTTGTCGCCTGGCCTCGCTTCTTTCTTCGCGTCCATTTCGGCGGCGGTGACGATTCCGTCGGAGTTGGCGTCCATCTCGGCGAACATGCGCTGGGCGCCTGCCGCGTGTTCGGTGCGGGAGATTTTCCCGTCACCATCCGTATCCATTTTGGCAAACTTGTCATCGGGTTTGTTGGCCAGCGCGAATGGCAGGACGAACAACGAGAGACTGCCGATGAACATTCGAGTATAGAGTCGTTTATGTTTCATGGGATTTGTGGGTTGGTAATTTTACGGGTGGGCGGCGCGAGAACCGGCCGCGGGGCACTTTAGCCAGCGCGGGTCTCCATGCCACGGGGGCGCGGCCGGTTTCTCGGATGGGAACTTCGCCCATGCGTGGCGCGAAGCGGTTCACCTGCCCCTGCTCATGCCGCTGGGGAGGCTCACTTCGGCCGACGGTTGGCGCCCCAGATCAGCCACACGGCGAGCGCCACGAGGAGGATCAGCCACCACAGATAACGCAGCTCGCGGGCGGCGAGCTCGACGAAAGCGAGCGCTCGAGGAAAAATGAGAAACAGCAGCGCCACGACACCGGCCAGCACGAGGAGCTGGAGAGTGGCGCGCAGGCGCGGATTCATCGCGGTCTCGAGGCGGCTGGCGCTGGAGTCGGTCGGGCGGGCGCCGTGGGCGGTGAGGCGCCGCGGCGGCTGAGTTCCTCGAGCGACAGGAGCACGTTGGAGTCGCCGCCACCGACGACGAGGGGCGAGCGACCGTTCCAGTTTTGCAGAATCTGCAGCTTGATGAAGTCCGGCGTCGCGCGCAGCGCGGCGCCGCGAACCTGAATGGCCTCCGCTTCGCCCTTCGCGCGAATGATCGCCGTGTCCGCTTCGATCTGCGCCTTCAACTGCGTGAACTTGGCTTTTTCGGCCTCCTGTTCCTGCACCATCTTCATCTCGATCGCGGTCTCGAGTTCGGAGGAAAGGGAAAGATTGAAGATGACCAGATCCACGACGATGAGGAATTCGCCTCCGATCTTGCGGCGTGCGAGCTCGAGTGCGCGGGTCTTGATCTCTTCGCGGCGCTTCACGATCTGCTCGGCGCTTTGCGTCGCCGCCACTTCCTTCAAGGCTTCCTGCACGCGCGGGGCGATGAGGTTGTCGAAGGGCTCGCCGGCGTATTCCTGGAAGATCTTCACGACCGAGTGTTCGGGGATGCGATAGAGCACGTGCACCTCCATTTTCACTTGCTGCAGATCCGACGAGTAGCATTCGGCGGGCATTGGTCGCGTTTGCTGCCGGATCGAGATCGGCTGAATGTGCGTGATGAACGGCTTCTTCAAGCCGAAGCCCTCCGGTTTGAAATCGGGCGAAACGGTGCCCAGCGTCACGGCCACGCCGCGCGAGCCGGGTTGCACGACATAGGTCGCCGATGATGCGAGCACGAAGAGTACAAAGAGAAGGAGCGCGACTCCCACTCCGCGTTTGATGAACACGGGGTCCAGTTCTCCGTCGTTGGCGCCGCCAAATCCACGTGGGTTCATTTTACGTCCTCCTGCGCAGTTGCTTTTGTGCCGGTGCTGAAATCGCCCAGCGGCAACATCATGTTCGCGCCCGTGGCGCCCGGACCGACGACCAACGGTGTAATGCCGTCCCAGCGTTCGATCACCTGCAGCTCGAGCACGCTGGGATTTTCGCGGAGCGCGGCACCGCGCAGGGCGATCGATTCGGCTTCGCCCTTCGCCTTGATTACGACGGTACTCGCCTCGGTTTGCGCCTGCTGTTGGGCGAAGCGCGAGCGGGCTGCTTCCTGTTCCTGCACCATCTTGGCTTCGATGGCGTTTTCCAGGGCGTTGGTGAGATTGATGTCCTCGAGCACGAGATCCTCGATGACGAGCGCATCGCCGACCTTGCGGCGCGCGCTTTCGAGGGCCTGGCTTTTTACTTCCTCGCGCTTCTGCACGATCAGCTCGGCGGAGCGAAGCGCCGTGATTTCATTGAGCGCCTCGGCGATGCGGGGCTTGATGAGCGCCTCGAACGGTTCACCGGCGTAGTCGCGGAAAATCGAAACGACCGAGCTTTCCGGGATGCGATACAGGACGCGCACGGCCATCTTCACCTGCTGCAAGTCCGACGAATAGCAGTCCGCGGTCATCTTGGCCGTCTGCTGGCGTATCAGCAAAGGCACGACGCGCGAGATGAAGGGGAGCTTCAGGCCGAAGCCTTCCGGTTTGAAGCCGGGCGAGACGCGGCCGAGGATCACCTCCACGCCGCGATGGCCAGGATCCACGACGTAAGTCGCAGTCGAGCCGCCCACGAGCACGACAAAGATGAGAATGGCTCCGCCGATGAGGCCGAGAATGGTTTTGGGAGTCATGATGTCACCTCGCGGCCAACCTTTCGAAGGCGGCGGGCGATTACAAGGGCATTAGGCTGATGTCATGCGTTCCGCGCGTGGGCGATCGGAGCGCACGCGGCTGGAGCTGGCTCGCGGGCGAATTAGCCAAACGCCCCAGGATTCTCCGGCGAACGGCCCAGTGCGCGGGAGCTGGCGCTCGGGCATGATGCGTGCGGGCGTCATGCGGATGTCTCCGCAGCGCGTCCGATCCCCATGCTCTTCAATTCACTCACGTTCGTCCTCTTCTTCGTCCTTGTGCTGACAGGATACTGGACGCTGCGTTCGTGGGAGGCCCGCAAGAACCTCCTGCTCGTGGCGAGCTACGTTTTCTACGGCACGTGGAATCCGCCCTTCGCGCTCCTGCTCTTTGGCACGACAGCGCTCGATTTCTATCTCGGTGCCCGGATCGCGCGGTCCGGCACATCTGGTGCGCGTCGCGGCTGGCTCGTCGCGAGTCTCGCCTCGAATCTCAGCATGCTGGGTTTTTTCAAATACGGGAATTTTCTGCTCGAAAACTTCAAGTGGCTGCTGGCCCAGGCCGGCATCAATTACCAGCCGCCGCAGCTCGATCTTTTTCTGCCGATCGGAATCTCGTTCTATACGTTTCACTCGCTGTCCTATACCCTCGACGTGTATCGCGGCACGACGCAGCCCACGCGTTCATTGCGCGACTTCACGCTCGCGGTGTCGTTCTTCCCGCAACTCGTCGCCGGTCCGATCGTGCGCGCCGCGGATTTCCTGCCGCAGGCGGCCCAGCCGCCAAAGCCGGAGGCCGGCCGTTTCATCTGGGGGCTGCTGCTGATGACGCTCGGGCTCTTCGAAAAAACCGTACTTGCCGACACGATGCTCGCGAGTTCCGCGGAAAAGGTCTTCGGCTACGGCGGGCCGCTCGCCAGCCTCGATGCGTGGGCCGGCGTGCTCGCGTTCTCCGGCCAGATCTTCTTCGACTTCGCCGGCTATTCCACCTGCGCGATCGGTGCGGCGCTCTGCCTCGGCTTTCATCTGCGGGACAACTTCCGTTTTCCCTATGGCGCGATCGGCTTCTCCGATTTCTGGCGCCGGTGGCACATCTCGCTCTCCACGTTCCTGCGCGACTACCTGTATATACCGCTCGGCGGCAATCGCGCGGGCGCGGTCCGGGCCGCGATCAACCTGATGATCGTGATGTTCATCGGCGGGCTCTGGCATGGCGCGGCCTGGACGTTCGTCGTCTGGGGCGTGATCCACGGAGTGTGCCTCGTAGTGGAAAAGGTATTACGCGCCTGGTTCAAGCCGGCGGCCTGGACGCAGACCCTCGGCCTGCAGATTCTCCTGGGCCTCGGCACCTATGCTGTCGTGTGCGTGGCGTGGGTGTTCTTCCGCGCGACGGATTTTCCCACCGCCACACGGCTCGTGCAGGCGATGGCTGGCGCGCTTCCAGCCGGCGATGCGATTCTGCCGACGCGCGAAATTCTCCAGGTCGGACTCGTCACCGCGGGCCTGCTTCTCGCGCACGGATTGCTGCGCAATACCACGATGGAAACGGTCGTCGCGAAGATGCCCCGCGCGCTCCTGGTGAGCGTTTGGACGGCCATGGTCGGCGGAATCATTCTCACCCAAGGAAACGGCAATGCATTCATCTACTTCCAATTCTGATTACGTCCGGCCCGTTCCACACGTGCCGTGGCGCGGCGTGCTGCTCGCGGTCGCGCTGCTCTCGACCGCGGCGACACTGGCCTGGGAGCTTCACGCCCGGGCGGCGGGCTATCGGCCCACGCTGAACGATACCGCGGACCTCTGGTCGGAAGCACGGGCGAGCGTGCGGCCCGACTCACTCGTGCTCCTCGGCACCTCGCGCATGCTCTTCGACATCGATCTCGATGTACTCGAGCGGGGGCTCGGCCGGCGGCCGACGCAGCTCGCGCTCGTGGGGAGCTCGCCGTTTCCGATCCTCGCCGATCTCGCGGCGGACGAGTCTTTCCGCGGCACCGTGCTGCTCGACATCGTGCCGGCGATGTATCTCGCCCCGACGGGCAGCCCGCCGGTCGAGGCGTCGGAAAAAGCGCTGCGGCGTTATCGCTCGTGGAATCACGCGCAACGCTGGAGCCATCACCTCGCGCTCCAGCTCGAGCACCACCTCGCGTTCCTGCAACAGGAGGATCTCACCCTCGGCCGGCTGCTCGAGCGTCTGCCGGTGCCCGATCGCGCCGGAGCACTTGTACCGCCGGCGATGCCGCCGTATTTCTACTCCCTGGACCGCGACCGCCGTGCCCGCATGGTGCCGGAGTCCGCGGTCATCGGAAGCCCGCTGCAACAACGGGTATCCAGTACGTGGTTACCGTTGTTCACGCCCCCGCCGCCGCCGAGCTTCGTCCCGCGCGCCGCGTTCCAACAAATGATGGTGGAGGGGTTGGAGGCGCGGTTTCGCGAGACGGCAAAACATATTGCGCGCATTCGGGCGCGAGGCGGCCAGGTGGTCTTCCTCCGGCTCCCGGTCACAGGGCCGCTGGCGGAGCGCGAGGAGCAACTCGCGCCGCGAGCCGCCACGTGGGAGCGACTGGTACGCGAGAACGGTGTGCCCGCGATTCACTTCGCGGACCATGCGGAGCTGCGCGCGTTCGACTGCCCCGAGTGGTCGCACCTCTCGGCGGAGGATTCCGTGGAGTTTTCCCGGCGGCTCGTGCCGCATCTGCAAGCGGCCGTGCGGCCGTCCGAACTGCGCGAACGGACGACTCTTCCCGCGGTGGCGGCGTCCGCCCTGGATCGTTCGCGCGGGGAGTGATTGCGGGCGCCGTCGGGGGCGGACCCGCTTCATGGCAGCAGGTGGAGCTCGCGCACCGCTCTCAGCGGCCAGCCGGCAACCGCGGACAGGGAACGGGGATGCCGCGGCGGACTACGTTGGAGGCGGGGACGGTGGGATGGCAGGACTTGAAGATCTTGCGGATTCGTTTTGCCGCCGGACCACTTGTGCATACTTCGTAGCCGTGATGCCTCCCTTGCTCCACCTTCGATCGGTTGCCCTCCGCACTTTCCCCTGGCTGATTGGCTCCCTGGCCTCCGTTTTCGGTCAGGGCGCGTCTCCCGCGGCGTCCGGCACGGTGCGCCTGAGTCCATTCGAGGTGCGGAGCCCGCAGGATCACGGTTATCGCGTGGGTGCGGCCGCCACCGGCACCGGCACGGCGGGGCTGATCAAGGATACGCCGCTGAACATCAGTATCGTATCTGAGGAGTTGATACGGGATCAGGCCGGCAACCAGCTCATCGACGTGCTTCGCGGCGCCAGCTCCGTCGCGCTCCAGGTGAAGGACGAATGGATGATCCTCGTGCGCGGCTACACCGGCCCGCAGTTCGTCAACGGCCTGCCGGCCGGCGCGGGCCTGACGCTCTACGACGTGGATCGGATCGAGGTGGTGAAGGGGCCGAACGCCGTCTTTGCAGGCATCTCCAACCCGGGTGGCACCGTGAACCTGATCAAGCTGAAGCCGAGCTTCACGCCCCGGCATTCCGTCGATGCGAGCTTCGGGTCGTTCGACCACCGTCGCGTGGTGCTTCGGACTTCGGCGCCGCTGATCAAGGATAAACTGGCCTATAGCTTTGTCTACGGGCGCACGGACGAGGAGAGTTATATCGATTATGTCTTCACGAAGGAGGATTACTATAGCGGAGGCCTGACCTGGAAACCGATCGACCGGCTCACCTTCACCGCACGCTATAGCGAGCTCGATCGCGAGGCGGGCCGTCGTCCGCACACCGTCATCAGTCATCCGCTCTTTCAGGAGCGCGACCGCGAGGCGATCCAGCTCTTCGACCGGCTCGGCCTCGCGCGCCCGCCCAGCTATCCGCAGCTCGAGAACGGCGCCGTGCGCGACGCCGCCGGCCAGCCGATCATGACCGGCCGTCCGGCACCCGAAGGCGTGGATGCGTTCATCCGGCGCACGCTAGGGGCCGCCGAGCCGCCGTATCCCGGCGTCTATTCCCGCGAGATGTTCGGTCGTGATTCCTATAATGACAACGGTCCCGACGGGCGTGACAGCTATGAAAACAAGACGACGACACTCGAGGGCGAGTGGGTGGCGTCGCAGGACTTCGCGGTGCGCGGGATTTTCCAACAGGTCGACAGCCACCGGCTGCGGCGTGAGTTCAACGGCCTCCGGCCGGTCGCCGGGCAGCGGCTCCGCAGCTCCATTTCCGACTTCAAACCGGGTGGCGTCACGTTTTCCGCGCGGCTCGAAGCCGTATATAAGCGCGATCTGCGGCGGGCCGGGAAACACGATTTTTTGGCGGGTTTCCAGCACGACGGCGGCAAGGATGTGGTCAGTCCGGTGACGGTCGCCACCTCGCAGGTGGTCACCTACGATCCGCGCACGCAGCCGGAGCCCCGATTATTGCAGCTCCTGCAGAATCAATACGGTGCCGGCTATCGCGAGCCCGGTGTCGTGCGCAAAGGCGGCGGGCATTCGAACGCGTTCTACGGTGTGGTACAGTCCTCGTTTTTCAAGGACCGCCTGCGCACGCTGATCGGCGGCCGGCAGATCGCCAGCCATCGGCCGACCGACGACGATCGCGACGGCATCGATGCTGATTTCACGACGCGCAAGCTCCTGCCGCACTATGGCGCGCTCGTGCGGTTGACGCCGAAGCTGAGCGTTTACGGCAGCTTCAGCCGGACCTTCGTGCCGCAGCGCCAGCAGACGGCCGACCTCGATGCGATCCGCGCGACGCAAGGCGATCCGACCTCGCCGGACTATCGGCCGCCCGCGGTGATTCCGTATCGGTTCCTGGCTGCCGACCTGATCGGTCGCGGCTGGGAGATCGGCACCAAGCTCGATGTCGGCGAAGGCAAGCTCCTCGGCACGCTGACCTATTTTTCCAATGAAGAAGCCGCGCGGCTCGACGTGGATACACCCAACCAGGTGCTGTATCAACTTCCGGGCGCCACGGTGCGCGTGGCGGCTGGCGAGACCCGCACCGAAGGTCTGGAAACGGAGTGGGTCTGGACGCCGAAGCCGAATTATCAGGCGCTGCTGAGCGCGAGCACGTTCTTCACTTACCACGAGCAGTCGAATCCCTCCGAGCCGCGCGAAGTTGGCAGCCGGATCGAGTCGGTGCCGCGCTATACAATAAATATCTGGAACAAGTATACCTTCACGACCGGTGCGCTGCGCGGCGTTTATATTGGCGGTGGAGGCAACGCGCTCGGCAAGATCGGCCTGCATCCGAGCTGGACCGTGCCGATCGAGAGCGAGCCAGTGGTTCTCTTCGATGCGGTCGTGGGTTACGCCACGAAAGTCCGCGGTGTCGGGGTCGATGTGCGGGTGAACGTACGCAATATAGCGGACGAACACTATCTGAACGGCACGTTTCAATATGGAGAGCCGCGAACCGTGATCGCGAGTGTCGGCCTGCGGTTCTGAGCTGCGGTGGGCGTCGATCCGAGCGTGGAGTAGCGCCGGTCTCCGACCGGCTTCCGCCAGGCGTCCCGCCCGTGGGCGTGAGCGAGGCGCTCTGCGCGTGAATTGACCCAATCGGAGCTGCTCTTGTAGCCCGCCTCGGGAGAGGCGGGATTAACCGGCACTCGAGCTGCGGCCGATCCCTGCTCTTCCGAGCAGGGCTACGTGAAGTGAGTTTCCTCCAATGCTCATGGGCGGGACGCCCATGCTACGATCGGCAAGGCGGGACGCCTGCGCCAAGCGCGCGGTCGTGCGGAGCGGGCGCGTATTTGCTTCGTCATGCGAGCCCGCGTGATGGTAGCTCGTCCGTTATGTCGAAGCAGCTGCTCCCGCGTTTCATTCGGAGGATCATTAAGACGGCGTGGTTGTTCGGCGCCCCAATCCTCGCGGCGCAACCGTGCCGGATCGAAGTCGTGGAAACCGGCAGCGGATGGCCAGTGCCGCTCGTGGAACTGCGCACCACTCATCACCTGCGGTTTGTGACCGATAACGCCGGGGTGATCGCCCTCACTGCGCCGGAGTTGATGGGGCGCGAGACGTGGTTTGGGGTGCACGGCCACGGCTATGAAGTGCGGAAGGATGGTTTTGGTTATCGTGGCGTGCGGCTGACGCCGAAACCGGGCGGGACGCTGCGCATCGAGGTCGCACGCACGATGATCGCGCGGCGCCTCGGACGCATTACGGGCGCGGGAATTTTCGCCGAAAGCCAGCAGCTTGGTCGCGAGTCCGACTGGCGCGAGGCCGGCATCGTGGGCTGCGACAGCATTCAAAATGCCGTGCATCGCGGCCGGTTGTACTGGGTGTGGGGCGACACGAACGTCGCCCGCTATCCGCTCGGAATTTTCCATGCGACGAGTGCGACGACGGCGGTGCAGCCGTTGCGATCGCTCGAGCCGCCGGTGCGGTTGCCGCTGGACTACTTCACGGATGACCAAGGCCGGCCGCGCGCCGTGGCGCAGATGCCCGGCACTGGTCCGACGTGGCTCACCGGTTGCATCAGTCTGCCGGATCGCGACGGGACACTGCGGCTCGTCGCGAGCTTTGTGAAAGTGAAGCCGCCGATGGAAGCCTATCAGTGGGGCCTGTGTGCTTGGAATGAGGATACGCGAAACTTCGAGCCCCTGCGTGTGCTGTGGGCGAAGTCGCAGGCGTCGCCGAAGCCTCCGCCATTGCCCGAGGGCCACGCCACGTTGTGGCTCGATCGAGCGGGCAAGACGTGGGTGCTTTTCGGAAACCCGCTGCCCACGCTGCGTTGTCCGGCGACCTTCGAGGCCTGGCAGGACGCGTCGACTTGGGAAACGTTCACGCCGCCGGAATCCCTCGTTTCAGCGACAGACGGGCAGCCGGTCAAACTACACAGTGGCTCGATGGCGTGGAATGCGTGGCGGAAACGTTGGGTGACGGTGTTCATGCAGTCGTTCGGCAAGCCCTCGGCGTTCGGGGAACTCTGGTATGCCGAATCCGAGGCGCCGACCGGGCCGTGGGGAAGGGCGGTGAAAGTCCTCTCGCACGATAACTACACGTTCTACAATCCGCGGCTGCACCCTGAATTCACGTCGGACGACTCGCCGGTCCTGATTTTTGAAGGCACCTACACGACCCTGTTCACCAGTCAACCCGCGCCAACGCCCACGCCGCGCTATGACTATAATCAGATCCTGTATCGGCTCGACTTGGACGACCCGGCGCTGCGCCCGGCGCAGGACCGCTGATCACGAAGCGCGCGCGGCGCCGCTCACGGCACCGGCGGAACGGTCGGGCCGAAGATGCCCCAATGAAACGTCTGATCGAGCGCGAGCAACCAAAGCGCGGCGACGTAGATCCATACGCCGGTCAGGACGATCTTGCCGATGGTCCGCCGGCGCGGGTCGCTCGATTGGATCCAGGGCGTGAAGCCTTCGGTTGTCGACGCGCCATCGGTCGCGCTCGCGGCTGAGCCGGCAAGGGCGCCGGCCGGGCCCGCCTCCGTGGGCCCGGGCTTCGCGGGCTCGGCGGGAGAGGTTTTCCGGCCCGTCTTCTTCGAGTGCTTCGCGCTCATCGAGCTGGGATCGTGAAAAAAACCGCCGCCCCTGCAAGGTCGCGGCCTGCAAATCTGACCGGCCGCGTGCGCCCGAATAGGTGTTGCGCAGGAGGCGTGAAGCGCCCCGCCGGCATCGGCTTCCAGTTCCCCGGTAGCCGGTTTGTCATCTAATGGATGACAAACCCGTCGTCGGGTAGCGCCGGCATCCTGCCGGCATTTCTCGGTGATACTCCGATGCAGGCGGGACGCCCGCGCTGCGTTGGACAACGTCACAAGCAAGGCCGACGACAACCCCGGAGCAGGCGCAGACATCGGGGTTGGCTCAAGAATTTATCGGCGCGAGCTTGTTTCCACCGGCATCCGCCCTAGTCTGGAAATCGACGTGAGTTTGCCGACTGAAGTTCCTGCAGGTTGGAATGCCGTGTCCGGATTTTGCGCGCCGATGTCCGGCCGCGAGACCGGAAAGCGATGAAGGTTGTCACTGATCCCGCGGCGCTTCTGATGCGCCGGCTGCTCCGCCTTTTGAAGTGGCGGGTCTGGATTCAGGAAAAGCTCCAGCCGACCGAATGGCAGGTCACGCTCATGTGGGCGGCGCTGGCAGGCTTCCTCGGCGCATTGTCATCCATCGTCTTCACAACGCTCACGGAGCGCGTCCACGACTGGTTCGGCGATTCGCGGATGGGCGTGGTTGACTCGATGGCGCGGCTGCCGTGGTGGGGTTGCCTCCTGGTGCCGACGCTCGGTGGCGCACTCGCGGGCCTGGTGCTGCGCTGGGGGCAGCGGCTCACGCGCGCGCAAAGCTCGACCGATTACATGGAGGCGATCGTGATCGGCAGCGGCAACGTGCCGGTCCGCGCGAGCTTGGTGAAATCCGTGGCGGCGCTCTTTTCGATCGGCTCCGGTGGATCGATCGGCCGCGAAGGCCCGATGGTGCAGCTCGCCGCGGTCATGGCTTCGTCGATCGGACGCTGGCGAAAATTCTCCCCGCCGCAGCTCCGCCTACTGGTCGCGTGCGGCGCGGCGGCCGGAATCGCGTCGGCTTACAATGCGCCGATCGGCGGCTCGTTCTTCGTGGCGGAGATCATTCTGGGCACCATTGCGATGGAAAGTCTGGGGCCGCTGGTCGTCTCGGCCGTCGCGGCGACGCTCACGGTGCAGGTGCTGACTTCGGCGCACGTGCTCTACAAGGTGCCGGTGTTTCAGCAGGTGTCGTTGTGGGAGATTCCTGGATACATTGTTCTCGGGTTCATCGTCGGGGTGCTCGCGCCGGTTTTCCTGATCTCGCTGAAACACGCGGAAAACTTCTTCGTGTCCTTGAAGCTGCCGCTGGTCGCGCGGCTGGCGCTTGGCGGGTTCGCAGTGGGCGCCATCGCGATCAACGTCCCGCACGTCGCGGGCAACGGCTACTCGGTGGTCGTCGAGATCGTGAACGGCAACCTTCTCTGGAGCGCGATCGTGGGCATCTTCGCGTGCAAGTGGCTCGCGACCATGGCGTCGTTTGGCTCCGGCGCGCCGGGCGGTGTGTTCACGCCGTCGCTCTTCATGGGCGCGGGGGCGGGACTGCTGTTTGGCACGGCGGTGCATGAGTTTTTCCCGGGCGCGGCGGTCGATCCGCGGGCGTTCGCCTTGGTCGGCATGGGGGCGTTTCTATCGGCGGCGAGCCATGCGCCGGTGATGGCGGTCATCATGCTTTTCGAGATGACGTTGAGCTACGACATCATCCTGCCGCTGCTCTTGTGCAGCGTGATCGCGTATTACACGTCGAAGAGCCTGGAGGGCGCATCTCTTTATAGTGAGGCGCTGAAGCGCAAGGCGGCCGCCGTGCCGGATCCGACGCTCGGCGAGGGCCGCGTGGCGGACATGATGCGGCCGAATCCACCGGTGGTCTCGCCCACGGCCCATTTTGCCGATATCGCGCGGACGTTCCTCAACGTGCGCGTGAACAACCTCTATGTCGTCGACGAGGCCGGGAGATTTCTAGGGGTCGTGTCGCTGCACGACATCAAGCCGTATCTTGGCGAGCCCGATCTCGCGGAGCTCGTGATCGCGCGCGACATACTGCGGGAGGATTTCCCGCGGGTCGCGCCCGATCAGCCGCTCACCGAGGCGCTCGCGGGCTTCCTGGGAATCGTGGCCGAGCGGCTGCCGGTGGTGGAGGCCGACGGGCTTCTGCGCGGCAGCCTTTCGAAGAGCGACCTGTTGCTGGCGCTGGTGGAAAAGCGCAAGCGGCCGCAGGGCCAGCCCGACATGGGGCCCGTGCATCCGGCGAGCGGCACGGTTTCGGCGGCACCATTCGTCGGTTCGGCCAAGGAGTGACGGAAGTTCACCAGGAATTCGCGCGGCGGGTGGGCTGCATTGCGGCGCGGGGCAGGGGCGCACGGCGGGCTATACAATGCGGAACCACCGCCCGCCCTTCGGATGTGCCGTTCAGTAACCGAGCAAGTGTCCGAACCACACCGTACCGTACCCAAGTATGGCGGTCACGGGCAGCGTGAGTACCCACGCCCAGAGAATACGTTCGACGACGCCCCATTTCACGGCGCTGAGCCGCTTCGTGGCACCGACGCCCATGATGGAGGTGGAGATGATATGCGTGGTCGAGACGGGTACGCCGATCGACGAGGCGCCGTGGATCACGAGTGCCGCGGTCGTCTCGGCCGCGAAGCCGTGTACCGGCTGCAACTTCACCATCTTGTGGCCCATCGTGCGGATGATCCGCCAGCCGCCGGCCGCGGTGCCGGCCGCCATCACGAGGGCGCAGGTGAGCTTGACCCAGAGCGGGATATCGGCCGCCGCGCTCAGGCGCAGGAAACCGAGCCAGTCCGGCAGGGTGTCGAACGCCCCCGACGCGGTGCCCGTGGCGAGGGCGAGCGTGATGATGCCCATGGTTTTTTGCGCGTCGTTGAGGCCGTGGCCGTAGCCCATGAAGCCGGCGCTCGCGAGCTGGGCCTTGCCAAAGACGACCCCGACGATGCGGGGCGTCACTTTCCGGAGGGTCGCCGTCAGCAGCATCATCAACAAACCGCCGGCGACGAAACCGATCAGGGGCGACGTGAACATCGGGAGCACGACCTTCGGCCAGAGCCCGACGGCCTGGCCCTTCTCATTCATCTCGGACCAGATGAGCACGCTCCAGTCGCTGCCCGCCGTGGCGAGCGCCGAGCCGCACAGGCCGCCGATCAGCGCGTGGCTCGAGCTCGACGGCAGGCCGAGCCACCACGTGAGGAGATTCCAGATGATGGCCGCGAGCAGCGCGGCGAGTACCGTGAGCATCGTCACAGAGCTCGCCGCCACTAGTCCGGTGCTGATCGTTTTGGCCACGGCGGTTCCGGCCAGCGCGCCGACCAGATTCCAGAACGCCGCCCAGACGACGGCCTGGCGCGGCGTGAGAACCTTGGTCGACACCACGGTGGCGATGGAATTCGCCGTGTCGTGGAAACCGTTGATATATTCGAACGCCAGCGCAGCGAACAGAACGAGAAGGAAGAGAGTCATGGAACGGGTCTAGGGCCGCAGCTGGGAGACTTTCCCGGGACGCTCGCGCATCCGCCGCGCGGTGAGTCGGATCACGAATGCTTGAGGACGATCTGCACGACGATGTTGCCGGCATTGCGGCAACGGTCCACGGCCTGCTCCACCATCTCGTAAAGCTCCTGCAGGATGACGAGTTCCTTGGCCTCATAGGGCCCGTGATAAAGGTCCTTCAGCAGCGCGAGCATGACCTTGTCGGCCTCGCCCTCGGCATATTGCAGCCGGTCGTTGGCCTCGCGGATCTTCTCGATATTGGTCCCGCCGCGCAGCTGCTTCACCATGAACACGACCGCGTCTGCCGCCTGGAGCATCAGTTCAGCCTGGCGCTGGAATGCCGTCTGCGGCACGCGTCCCGGATAGATCGAGAGGCGTTCGACGATTTTTTCCACCTGCTTGGGGATCCGATACAGCGCGAACGACAACGCTTCGATGTCTTCGCGCTCGAGCGGCGTCACGAAGGTCTTGCTCAACTCCTCTGTCATCGTGTGCCGGATCCGCTTTTCCTTCCGGCGGGTCTGGATGAACTCGTCGAGCGAGCCGACCGGCACCGTGTCGGCTGCCAGTTTTCCGAGAAAGCTCTTGAACAGTTCGACACTGGTCCTGGCTTCTTCCGCACCGGCTTCGAGCAAATCGAAGAACTTGTCGTCTTTTCCGAACAGCTTCTTGAGCGAGATCATGCTGGCCGTGCTGAGTAGCCTTCAGCGTTACAATTGCGAAACATTTCTCCGGCTCCGCCGGCGGCTACGCTTTTCCGCGCAGCCAAATCCATAAATAGCCGATGCGCTCGCGGATCGCCAGCGTGCTGCGCTCCAGCGAAGCGACCTCCCAGAAGAGATCGTCGAAGTAGAACGTGTCATCTGAATGAGAGCGGTAGTCAGACGGGCAGGGCACCGCGTTCAACCCGGCGCTGCGACAGAGCGCCATCGCGCGCGGCAGGTGCCAGCCCGAGGTCACCAGCGCGACGGGCGCATCGCCGGCGAGCCGCTTCGTCGCGCGTGATTCATCCTCGGTGTCGTGCGCGTCCTCGATCTGGACGATCCGCTCCCGCGCGATTCCAAGCGATTGCGCGGCGCGCGAAAGGATCAAGGCGTGCGAGGGCCGACCGGCGGCTCCCGGTCCGCTCACGATCAGTTTCGCTTCGGGCAATGCTTTGAGAATCCGCACCGCTTCGACGATCCGCGAAAGTGCGGAGGCGGAGAGCAGATTCGTCGCCGCGGTGTGGGGAGTCATACCGTGACCGCCGCCGAGCACCACCACGTACGCGCAAGCGGCGATCTCCGCCGGCAGCGGCGTGCCCGCGACGAATTCGGGCACAGCCGGATAACGCGTCTCGATCGGCCGGATCAACCAGCGGCTGACGAATTTGTTGCTCAACAGCATCAGCAGCACGAGCCCGGTGATGAGCAGCGCGCGGCCGAGCCGCGCGCGTTTCGCCGAGCGTAGCAGGAGGAGCCCGGCCAGCATCGTGATGACGCAAAACGGCAGCGGCATGAGCCAGAACGAGACGAATTTCTTCAGCGCAAACAGCATCGTCGCAGCAATAGCGCCACCCATCGCCGCGGCGAGTCCCGGTTTGTGCGCCCGCCTGCCTTTCCGAAGCGATCCGGCGCGTGGCGCTTCCGTCCCGTCGACCGGCATCGCGCCGGTCGAGGATGGCCATCGTTGAGACGAAAATATCCATTCTCCGTGTTGGCGATTGCCTGTAGCATGGGCTTCGGTTCGTTTCCCGGTCGCTTCCCCGGCACTCGAACGCTTCTGCGGTGCTCTTCTTTATCCCCTATGAAACCACGCTTCCTCGCTCTCGTCGTGGCTGTCGCCAGCGCATCGCTCGCGTTCGCTGCGGAGTCTTACAAGATCGCCGTGATCCCGAAGGGCACGACGCATGAGTTTTGGAAATCCATCCACGCGGGCGCGATCAAGGCGCAGCGCGAGCTCGCGGACAAAGGCGTGGTGGTGAATCTGATTTGGAAAGGCCCTTTGAAGGAGGACGACCGCGAGCAGCAGGTGCAGGTTGTCGAAAATTTCATCGCGCAACGCGTGCACGGCATCGTCCTCGCACCGCTCGATCGCAAGGCGCTCGCGGGCCCGGTCGAGACCGCAGTCCGCGGCAGGATCCCCGTCGTCATCATCGATTCCGACCTCGATTCGAAGGCCACGGCGGCGTTTGTCGCCACCGATAATCGCGAGGGCGGCCGGATCGCCGCGCGCAATCTCGGCCAGATGCTCGGCCGCAAGGGCAACGTGGCGATGCTGCGCTATGCGGTCGGTTCCGCGAGCACGGAGGCGCGTGAGGAAGGATTTCTCGAAGTGATGCGGAAGGATTTCCCGAACATCAAACTCGTGTCCACGGACCAGCACGCCGGCGCCACGCGCGACACCGCGAAGCGCACGGCCGAGAATCTGCTCAACCGCTACGGCCGGCAGCTGAACGGCGTGTTTGCGTCCAACGAATCGTCCGCCGCCGGCATGCTCCTCGCGCTGCGCGACGCGGGCCTGGCGGGCGGCAAGGTGAAGTTTGTCGCCTTCGATTCCGGCGAGACGCTCAACGCAGGACTCAAGGCCGGGGACGTGCAGGGCATGGTGGTCCAGAATCCGATGCGGATGGGCTACCTTGGCGTGAAGACGATGGTCGACGTGCTGCAGGGCAGGAAAGTGCAGCCGGTCATCGACACCGGAGTCGGCTTCGTGACGAAGGAAAATTTCGACTCGCCGGAGATGGCCGAGATCGTGAACCCGCCGCTCAACACGTACCTGAAGTGATGACGGCGACCGTCGCGACGCTGCGGCTGACAGGCATCAGAAAGTCGTTCGGCGCGACGCGTGCGTTGCGGGGCGTATCGCTCGAGATTGCACCCGGCGAGGTGCATGCGCTCATCGGCGAGAACGGTGCGGGCAAGAGCACGCTGATGAAAGTGCTGAGTGGCGCCCACAAGCCCGACGACGGCGCGATGGAGCTCGGCGGCCGGCCCTATGCGCCGGCGAATCCCCACGATGCCCGGCTCAAGGGCGTCGCGATGATTTACCAGGAGCTGAACCTGGCGCTCCACCTGACCGCGCAGGAAAACATCCTGCTCGGTGCCGAATCGGCCTCGCGCGGCTGGCTCGATCGCAAGCGTTCGCGCGAGCGGGCGCAGGCCGCTCTCGCCCAGCTCGGCCACGAGAGCCTCGACCTCGACCGCGCAGCGGGCGCCTTCTCGATCGCGACGCAGCAGGTCATCGAGATCGCGCGCGCGCTGCTGACCAATCCGAAGGTGCTCATCATGGACGAGCCGACGAGCAGCCTGGCGCAGGCGGATACGGAGCGGTTGTTCGAGACGATCGCGCGACTGCGGGCGCGGGGCGTGAGTGTGATTTACATCAGCCATTTCCTCGAAGAGTGCCGGCGGATCGCGGACCGGTTCACGGTGCTGAAGGATGGCGAGACGGTGGGCAGCGGCGAGATGAAGGCGGTGGGCCTCGACCGGCTCGTGACGTTAATGACGGGGCGGGAGGTCAAGGACCTGTATCCACGAACTCAGCACGCCGCGGGCGCGGTGGTGCTCGAGGCGAAGGACGCGGCCGGCGCGCCGCGGCTGAAGCGCGCATCGCTGCAGCTGCGTGCCGGGGAGATCTTCGGCCTCGCCGGGCTGATCGGCGCCGGGCGCACGGATTTGTTGCGCACGATCTTCGGCCTCGACCGGCTTCACGCGGGCGAGGTGGTGGTGGTCGGCTCGCCGGCAAAGACGACGACGCCACGCGAGCGCTGGGCGCAGGGCATCGGGTTCCTCAGCGAAAATCGGAAGGAAGAGGGACTCATGCTCACCCAGTCGATCGCCGACAACATCACGCTGACGAAGCAGGGGCAGTTTGGCCGCGGCGGCTGGATCAACGGTGCCCGGCAGCGCGCCACCGCGCAGCGCTGGATCGCGGAGCTGAGGGTGAAGTGCCGCGACGTGGCCCAGCCGATCGGCGAGCTGTCCGGCGGCAACCAGCAGAAGATCGCGCTTGCACGGCTGCTCGAGCATCCTGCGCGGATCTTTCTGCTCGATGAGCCGACCCGTGGCATCGACGTTGGCAGCAAGGCGCAGATCTACGAATTGATCGGGCAGCTCGCCGGCGAGGGGAAAGCGGTCGTCGTGGTCAGCAGTTATCTGCCGGAGCTGCTCGGCTTGTGCGACACGATCGGCGTGATGTGCCGTGGCGAGCTGACCGCGGTGCGCCCGCGCGCGGACTGGAACGAAGCCGATATCATCCGCGTGGCGACGGGCAGCGGCAGCGCGAACGAGCGCGAGGAAAGTTAACCCGGGCACCGCGGACGACATCATGGCGAGCCTGCACGCAGCCACATTTGATTTCCGAATGCTCGCAGCCCTGCTCGGGAGGACAGGGAGGGCTGGCGGCGAATGCATCGTCGATGCATGGGCGCCGCAGCCGCGGTGGGTGTCGCGGCGGTTGCGGTCGCGTCTCTCCCGCCTCTCCCGAGACGGGCTGCGCTCGAGCCGTTTCGTTCGCTTCGTCTTTGCGCGTCCTGCGCTTTTTGCGGCCCATCCCTCCGATCTTCTCCCCATGAAAGACACCGCCCGACTCGTCCTCGCCAAAGCCGGTCCGTTTCTTGGCCTGCTTGTGGTGATCGCCCTGTTTTCGATCCCGAACGAAACGCGCGAGTTCTTTCTCACGTATCACAATTTCAAGACCATCTTCACCCAGACCGTGATCGTCGCGATCGGCGCGCTGGGCATGACGATGATCATCGTGAGCGGCGGAATCGATCTCTCGGTCGGTTCGAGCATCGCGCTCACGAGCGTGGTCGGAGCGATGCTGATTCAAAAAGGGTGGAGCACTGCGCCTGCGGTGATCGCGATGATTCTCTCGGGCGGCGTCATCGGCCTCATCAACGGCGCCGCGATCGCGGGCATGCGCATGACGCCGTTCATCATCACGCTCGGCACGCTGGGCGTCGCGCGCGGTTCGGCCAAGTGGCTGGCGGATAATCAAACCGTGAATTACGACGCGTCGCCGATCAACGGCTGGATGACGACGGCCGATCCGTTCAGCTATGCGCTGCCGGCGGGCGTGTGGGTCGCGCTGGTAATGGCGGTGCTCACCGCGATTGTGCTGCGCAACACCGTGTTCGGGCGGCACGTGTTTGCCCTGGGTTCGAACGAGGCGACGGCGCGGCTCTGCGGCATCGGCACGACGCGCCTGAAGGTGCTCATCTACGCGCTCGCCGGCGGATTCTTCGGCCTCGCGGGGCTGTTTCAGCTGTCGCGGCTCCGCCAGGGCGATCCCACCGTGGCGGTAGGGCTGGAGCTCGACATCATCGCGGCGGTGATCATCGGCGGAGCGAGCCTGAGCGGAGGCGTCGGGACGGTCCTCGGCTCGATGATCGGGGCGTTGATCATGGCCGTCCTGCGCAACGGCTCGCAACAGATGGGCTGGCCCACGTATTTCCAGGAGATCATCATCGGCCTCGTGATCATCGTCGCCGTATTCGTGGATCGGTTACGGCAGGGGCGGCAGACGTGAGCTCGCCCGGCCCCGGGGGTCGCGCGGCAGATATGCAATAAAACGGTTGCCTTTTCGCCGGGCTGGCCAAACGTGCAACCTCTAGGTTGCATCATGAATACCGACACGATCGAAAAGCGGATTGAGTTGAAGGCGCCCATTGCGCGGGTCTGGCGGGCGCTCACCGACCACGTCGAGTTTGGGCAGTGGTTCCGGGTGAAGCTGGAGGCACCGTTCGAGGTGGGAAAAACCAGCCGTGGAATGATGACGTATCCGGGCTACGAGCACTTCAAGTGGGAGGCAGTCGTGCAGAAGATGGAGCCGGAGCGGCTCTTCTCGTTCACCTGGCCTCATGTGACCGACCCGAATGCCGACACGACGAAGGCGCCCTGGACTTTGGTGGAGTTCCGGCTGTCGCCGATCGCCGGCGGCACGCTTTTGGTGGTGCGGGAGTCTGGCTTCGACCAGTTGCCGGAGCCGCAACGGACCGAGGCGTTTCGGTCCAACGAGGGCGGCTGGGCCGAGCAGATGACGAACATCGAGCGCCATGTCGCGCAGGGTTAAGTCGGAGCCGGCGGCCCCGGAGCGGGCGCACGCGCCGATCTTCGCCGCGTTGGGCGATCGCACACGCCTGCTGCTGGTGGGGAAACTTGCCCGCGGGCAATCGCACTCCATCGCCGAGCTCACCGGAGGATTTAAACTCACGAGGCAGGCGGTGACCAAACACCTCCGAGTCCTGGAGGCGGCAGGCTTGGTGCAGGGCGCGCGGCAGGGACGCGAGATCCGCTTCGAGTTTACGCCCGGCCCGCTCGACGGCGCGCGAAAATATCTCGAGGAGGTGTCGCAGCAGTGGGGCGATGCACTGGATCGTCTGAAGGACTTCGTCGAGTCCGACTAGACCGGGGACAGTACGACTGGCATGTGGAAGCACCCGCGTGCGGTGATCGCGTTCGCTGGCATGCGGCAGGCCGCGAATGGTGTCGGGCCCGATAACATGACCGGCTTGCTGCCTGTCGCGCGTTCGTCAAAGGCTGGAGCATGCGCCTTCCCGCTCTCCGTCAATTCGCGCTGTCGCTGCCGCACACGACTTGGGTCAAGCAGTGGGGCGAATGCCTCGTCTTCAAGGTCGCGGGCAAAATGTTTCTCATCATCGCGCTCGAGGCTGAAATCATCGATGGCGTGGTGTTCAAGTGCACGCCGGAAGAGTTCGATGAGTTGACGGAAATCGATGGTGTCACGCAGGCGCCGTATTGCGCCAAGCGGCATTGGGTGCGCGTCGGCGATCTGGCCGCGTTGCCGGCGGCTGAACTGGAGCGGCGCATTCGCCGGAGCTACGATCTTGTCGTATCAAAACTGCCGAAGAAAACTCAGGCGGCGCTGGCAATCGACCCGCGCGGGAGATGACCGGCCGGATAAGCAGGAAATAAAACCGCATGGCGCCGACACTCTACGGACCTCTCACTACGGTCGGTCCGGTCGGCACGGAGGGTGGTGCATTGCGCGGCTCGATTGTGATGAGGATTTCGGCCGGCACTCCCGTACCCGTCGGCAGCGTATACTGTACGCTGCCATTGCCACCGTGGTACTGCGCCGGCACTTCGCCGACGCGCTGATAGTCCGGGGTGTCAGCGGACCTCACCCACACCTGCATCCCTTGCTCCGCGGGCAATGCGGGCAGTTGGTAGAGATTCAAATAACCGCGCTGCTCCTGCTCGTCGAAGACTGACCAGGCGTAGGGCTGCCGGGGCGCTGTCTGCGCGGTACCTCCTGGGGCCGGCGCGGGGGCAGGGTCAATCACCACTCCGGGTTCGGTGAGAATCCCGCGGCCGACGCCGACGAGGCCTCTGCGTTCACCGCGCGCGTAGCTTGCCGCATCGACGAGCTCCATGGTCGCCAACCGATTCAGGTTACGTTCCACGACCGCTTGCGCCTCGAGGCGTCGGACCAGCAGGTCATATTCGGCCCGGATCGTGTCGCGCGCCTGCCGCAGCTCCTCGAGGTTTGCCCGCAGCCGGGCGATCTCGGCGGCGTTGTCATGCGTGCGTGCCGTATCCATCGCAGCAGGACGGCTGGCGGCCGGTGTCGGCTCGGTGGCGGTGCCGGCGGGTGGCTCAGGCGGGGTGTCCCCACGACGTTCGGGATCGGCGGGCGGCCCGGATTTTTGCTCCGCCGGTGCAGCGCGATTTCCGGTGAAACCGGGCGCCAGCGGTCGATCGAACTCGAGCAGGTTGAGTCCGAGCAGAATCGCCGCCGCCGCGGGCCAGAGGAGGCGTTTCCACCGGAAGCCCGACGGCACGCGACCCGGGCCGCGGGCAGATTCTATTTCCGCCATGATTCCTCCGAGCGCGAATTCGTGGTCGGCGGCGCTCAATGCTTCTGGCGCGGCCACTTCGCACGCGAATCCGGCCAGGGAATCCGCGCACGACTTCAAGGCCGCGCGCGCGGCGGCGTTCCGTTGCAGTTCCTGCTCGAACCACCGCCGCCGCGCCGGATCCATCTGGTTCAGCAGGTAATCGTGAGCGTCGTTCGCGAAATTTTCGGTCATGGCCGGTGCACGATTTCCCGGAGCTTCTGCAGGCCGCGCCGGAGGTGGTTCTTCACGTTGCCGATGGGAGTGCGCATCGCGGCGGCGATCTGCGCCTGCGTGCAGCCGCCGAAGAAGGCGAGCTCGAGCGCCTGCCGTTGCCGGTCTGAAAGCGCGGTCATCCGTTGGGCAAGATCTTCGCGCAGCTCGCCGCGTTCCGGTGGCGCCGCCTCGGCTTCGAACGCCTCGCGTTTGAGCATGGCGTAGAGGTGGCGCTGTCGCGCGCCCTTGCGCACCCGATCGATCGCGGTGTGGCGTGCGATGAAGACGAGCCATGCGATCACTTCGCCCCGATCGGATTGAAACGACTCCGCGTTCCGCCACGCCTTGATAAACGTGTCCTGCACGGCTTCGCGCGCATCCTCCGGATCTTCCAGAATGCGGCGCACGATGCCGTTCACGATTGAACTGAATTCGAGGTAGAGCAATTGCAGCGCCTCGTGGTCGCCCGCGGCCATGCGGGCCACGAGATCGCGATGCCGGGCGAGCGCGATCGCGTCGAACGGGAGCAACGGGCGCGATTGGCCGCTCGCCTCGGACACGGAGCTACGGCGATGACGCCGGGGCGGCGGAACGCAACGTGCGACGCATCCGCCGGCCGCGCTTGAATCGCGCCTCAGGCTGGTGTCCGGCAGGGATCAGAAGCTCCACTGTACGCCTCCGGAAACCACGTGGGCCTCGCGACCGAAGCTCGGGTCGAGATCGAGATACTGATAGCCGAGCGTGAGTGCGGCACGGCGGCCGAGCGACCAGAGGAGTCGAGCCGATCCGCCCAAGGTGACACCATCGTCGTCCCATTTGCGCGGCGCGACGAGGAGGACCAAGGGATCGTTGGTGGAATAACTCACGACACCTTTGCTTGCCACCCAGTTGAGCTGCGGCGCAATCGCAAACGTGAGCTTCGGCGCGAGACTCCAGCGGAATTCCGGCGCTGCGCTGAACAAGTGTACATCGTCATTGAAGTGTCCCCAGACGACCACGGCCAACGGCGAACCCGGCGGCGAGCCGAGCTGCGTCGTGGTGCGCACGTCATCGAGATAGTGATACGACAGCCTGAGTCCGAAGCGTTCATTAAATTCGTAAGTGGCGGCCACGAACGGCGAGGTCTCCGATGGCTCGTCCGTCCAAAGCGGATACGAGCCTCGCTCCAATTCGGTGTCGCGCAGCGCGAAATAACTGACGCCGACTTCCGGTTGGATCTTGGCCGATGCCACGACCGGCACGACCAGGAGGGCCAGAGTCACAATCAAGCGGAATGGTTTCATGGGAGGATTGAAGATACATCTCCATTACGCACCGCGACTCCACATTGAGTCACCGCTCGCAAATTTTTTGAGCTATGGTGTTTGGCGCCGAGCGGGCCGGTCCGGCTCGAATCGGCCGGCAAGATTCTGGCGGGCAGCTTCAGGTGAAGGCCAAACCGCTGCGGCGCACGCTACTGGCCATCGGAGGAGCGGTTACGACGCGGATTACGGAGTGAAAACCGGTCCATGCCCCTAACATCCTGCCGTTCCGTTTAATAAGGAGGCGCCTGGCCAGTAGAGGCGCACGCGGCCGGGACCGGCCAGCTCGGAACTAAAATGTAAAACACGGTTTTGCGTAGTTTCTCCGGTTGATGGACCTACCGGAGACCCTGACTTCGGGGCCATGATTTTACCTATGACAACGACAAGAAAAATACTATGGGCCATGCTCGCGTGTGCCACGCTGGGAGCTCGCGCGCTCAGCTCCGAGGTTCCTCGCCGCGCCGACGAGTTTGTCGATTCCATCGGCGTGAACGCGCACATCGACGTTTCCGCATCGGTCTATAAAGAGTCGGTAATTGGCCAATTGGGCATCCGGCACGTCCGAAGCAATGTAAAGCCGGGCGCCCTGATGACGTCGTATAATCGTCTGGCGAATCTCTATTCCAATTACGGCGTCCGCGTAAATGTCGTCTGCGACTCGGACCTCTACGACCCGACTCAGTATCGCGACATGATGAAACATCCGATGTTCGAATCGATCGAGGGGTTGAACGAGCCGGACATAATCGGTAACCACGAAGGTTCGGGTCCGCACGCATATCGCGGTCTCTCGGACAACTGGTCCAATCAGACTTATCCCGCGACGCTCGCTTATCAGCAGGATCTCTTCAATGCGATGCTGGCGGACCCGGTGACGGCGGGCAAAGCGGTGTTGTCTCCAGCCATGGGAGACCCGGCGAAATCGCGGCACCTGCAGGGCGTTGCCGCGGATTTCATCGCGATGCACAGCTACCCCGGGCAGGAGATGCCGACGGGGAATTTCCTGACCTCGTTCGCGATCCCCAGCGCGTTGACCATGATTCCGCCTGGCGGCACGCCGATGCGAATCATCGCCACCGAGACCGGCTATCGCTCCGGCGCGCGGACCGACGATATATCGACGCTGGCCACAAAAAAATATGTTCCGCGCCTTTTCGCCGAGTATTTCCGCCTTGGTGTCGTCCGCACGTTTATCTTCGAGCTCACCGATACGACGAATGTATATAACTTCGGACTGCTGGACGCGGCTTATCAACCGAAACCGGCCTACGCTGCGGTCAAGAATCTGATCGGCCTCCTGCAGGATTCGCGCTGGGATCCGGCCGCCAAGGTCCGGGTCGCCCCCGAGGAGTTTTATCCGGGCGCACTTGAACTGACGATGAACAAAGGCTCGGCCAATGTACATCATGTGTTGCTGCAGAAGGCGGACGGACGCGCTTATCTCCTGCTGTGGCAGGAAGTGCCGAGCTACGATCTGTCGCAACACCGCGATATCGTCAACCCGACCGTGCCGGTGGAGATCCTGTTCAACGTGCCAATCGAAACAGGCGCACTGTACACACTCGACGCGACGGCCGCAAAGGCGACCTACAGCAATACGGCGTCGCTACGCATCGACGTCCCTGATGAAGTGGTCGTGCTGGAGCTCAAGCCCGGCACGCCGCCCCCGCCGCCGCCGCCGGCTGAAATCGTCGGTCCGATTGTGTCGGCCGCCGCTACGACGGCCAAGGCGATTGCCGCCACCGGGCAGTCGGCTGTGATTGCGGTCTCCCGCACGGGCGCAACGGACTCGGCGCTGACGGTGGGCTATTCAATCGGGGGCACCGCAACGAGCGGCGTCGATTATGTCTCACTGCCCGGAAGCATCACCATTCCGGCCGGCGCGAGCGAAGCGTCCGTTGTCGTCACGCCGCTCACTAATTCAATGGCGGGTCGAAAGACACTCGTCCTCACCGCAAATGCAGGTCCGGAACACGAAGTGTCCACTGCGAAAACGGCGACCGTGTTCTTCGGCGAAAGTCGGACGATCATCGCCGATTTCGAAGTGAACGCGTCGGGCTGGGCCGGCAACGCCGGTGCGCTGACCACCTGGACCAGCGGCGAGGCAGATACAGGCATCGGCGCGCTGAAGACCGTTTTCGCCGTCAACGGAGTCGACCGCTGGATCAATAACTTCGAGCTCAAATTCGCGAGCCCGCAGGATTGGAGTGCGGTTTCCAAGCTCGTGCTGCGGGTCAAGGAAAGCGCGACAAACCCCGCGAGCAACGCCGAGAAGCCGGTGTATTTCTCCTGGGGCAATAACGGCGCGAGCGTCGATGGCGGCTATGGCGTCGCGAAGTTCCCGCTCACGCTGGACTCCACCTATCGCACCGTGACGCTCGACCTCCGCGATTTTCCGCGCAACCAAGTCACATCGCTCTCGTTCTACGTCGATGGAGCGGTGCTGGAGGCCGGTTCTCATACCTTGTATATCGATAACGTCGTTGCGGTGACGGATTCCAACGGCGTGGTCGAAGATTTCGAGGAATCGGGGGTCGAGAACTGGAGCAGTGGACCGCACTCGCAGGTACAACTCGAGCGGAACCAGGTGGATGGTGGCGTGCAGGCGCTGGCCTGGGTATATAATGACACCGGCGAACGGTGGGGAAATCATATCGAACTCAAGTTCCCCGGTTCGATCGACCTCTCGGCATATTCCGTCCTGCGTTTTCGGATCAAAGAAGACGCGGGGAACTGGGCTGGTGATATCGGCGCACGCGTGTTTGTAGACTGGGTCAACAACGGGGCCCGGGCGAACGGCGATGCCGGCGCGGGCAGCTTTTCGTTGAAGGCTCCGAACGGCTACCGTACCGTCGAGCTGAGCATCGCGGAGTTCAAGCGGGACAGCATCAGTTCGCTGTTCTTCTACCTTGATGGCGAGGCTCATGCCACCGGCGAACATCGTTGGTATATCGATAGTATCACGGCCTACTGATCGAATGGGGAGGACGGGGCGGTAAACCTTGCAGATCGCCAGATCGAGCTTGGTTAACCCGCTCTTTATAATGCAAAGCGCCTGATGCGATCTTTCGCGTCAGGCGCTTTTGCGTTTCCTCCGGAATCATGGACCGATTTCCAACGATTCAAACTTGAGGTTGGCACGGTTCGGGCAGAAGAGTGCGACGTCAGTCAACGGGCATGGTCTGCCACCTGCCCACGCTGGTCGTTCTTCGCACCGTCATCATGTGTATCATTGCTGCAAAGTGGCACGGCAACCGCTGGCCTAAATGTAACTTGCAGGGATTCTCGACCAGGAGAGTCTCATGCCGAATCGAGGCCCGGACGATCAGGGAAAACACTAGTGGCGCTCGGGAGCACCCCGAGGCATTCCAACGCTCGCTCCGGTGAAACCCACCTCGGCGAGACGATGGTTGAAGGGCCTCGCCTGGGGCGTGCTCGACGCGGTCGTGCGCGTTGCACAAGTATTGGCGGACCTGGCGCGCGTCACGCGACGGGTCGATACGATCATCTATAAAGTCGACCGCCTGGGCGACTGGCTGCTGGCGCAGCCGGCCATCGACCGCCTCGTTGCGCAGACCCGGCAAAGCGGTGGGATCGCCGTCATATGGGCGAGCAAGGAGTCGTCCGGATTACGTTCGTTCCACGGCGTGGACTGTGCCTTCGAGTCGATTGTATTCGAACCGCAAGGATGGAAGGCGCGAGCCCGGCGCACCTGGTCCGTGATCCGTTTGCTTCTTATATATCGAACCGACACCCTGTACTGTTTGCGGCACGGTCCGGACCCCATCAGGGATTTCGTATTGCGAACCGCCGCCGCCGGGAACGTGTTCGCCCTCTCGTGGCGGATCGCGCCCGGGCCGGCGGATATCGTCCCACACGAGATTCGGCGACACGAGGGTATCCTGCACGCAGCTGGAACGCCGGTGCGGCAGGTATCCGAGTTGTTGCCTCGGCTGAACGTCCCGCGTGAACGTGATTATATAGCGGACCGCATCGTGATTGCACCGTATAGTTCGGCCAAGGTCAAAGACTGGCCCGATTCCTCATGGTGCGAGCTCATGAGGAGATTGGGCGCGCGTCCGGCGCGATGCGAACTTTGGGTTGGTCCCGATCAGCTGCAGCGCGCTCGCATGCTCGCAGCTACACTCGCGCGCGCGACGTCCGCGGGTATCGGCGTGTCTGTCCGGTCGGGTTCACTGTCTGAACTGGTGCGGGCGATCGCTTCGTCACGTCTGGTGCTCACAGTCGATACGCTGGCTGCTCATCTGGCGGCTGCGCTGGATGTGCCGATGGTCGGGCTCCTCGGCGGCGGCCAGCCGGGCGACTTCGCACCATGGTCGCGCAGCGCACGGCAACGGTGGCTGAGCCATCCGCTGCCGTGTTACCATTGCGGGTGGCACTGTACACGGGCGCAGAACGATTGTGTTCGGCTCATCACTCCCGCGGAGGTGGAGGCGGAGGTCGATGCGCTTTGGCCGAGGGAGCGATCGTCGGATGGGGCGGTCCGCGGCAGCCGGGAGGCTGAGCCGGACTCGATGACTCCTGCCGCGCCATGAGCGAAACGTTGTACGCACCGCGATCGCCATCCGTCTTACCCAGCGACTCGCTGGCCGAGTCCGCGTCTGACCTCGCGCGCCTGCCGCGCACAATCGTGCTGCTCAATGACTCCGCTTATATACGCGGCGGCGCGGATCGGATCGCCTTCGACAGTGCCCGGGGGCTCGCCGCCCTGGGCTGTCGGGTGGTGTTGTTCACGGCGTTCGGGCCGGTGGCTCCGGAACTTCAGTCGGTGCCGAATCTTACGGTCACTTGTCTCGGTGACAGGTGGCTGCGGGAGCAGCAGACGTCGTTGCGTGCCGCCTTTACCGGAATATGGAACGCAAGAGCGGCGGCGGAACTGCGCGAAGTTCTGGCAGGCCTCGATCGGAGCGAGACGATTGTTCACGCGCATCTCTACTCCAGTGCGCTTTCGGCATCGGTTTTGCATGCGGCGCAGAAAGCGCATTTCCCCACTGTACTGACCCTGCATGACTACTTCATCACGTGTCCCAATGGGGCCTATTTCGTCTTTCCGCAGGCCCGGCTCTGCGCGCGACGGGCGTTGAGCATTTCCTGCCTCTCGTGCCAGTGCGACTCGCGGCGGACAGCGCACAAGGCATGGCGCGTGGCGAGAACATGGGTGCAAAACCGAATCGCGCGCATTCCCCGGCGGATGACCGCATATGCTGCCGTGTCCCGCACCTGTGCGGAGCTGGCCAGACGCGATTTGCCGGCGGACGCGAGCATCCGCGTGATCCCGAACATCGTGTCGGTCGAACGCGCCCCGCCGGTGGCGGCGGCGCGGAATCGCGTCCTTGTATTTACCGGCCGTCTCGAAACCTATAAAGGGCCTCAATTGCTCGCCGCAGCCGCGGCTCGACTGGATCTTCCGGTTGTATTCTGCGGGTCAGGGCCGCTCGAGCCGGCATTGAGAAAACTCAATCCGTGCGCCCGATTCACCGGCTGGCTTTCGCCGGCGGAAGTACAGAAAGAGTTGGGTCATGCTCGCGCATTCGTCTTTCCTTCGGTCTTCCGCGAGACTTTCGGCTTGTCGGCGGCGGAGGGGCTCGCGCGCGGGTTGCCAGTCGTGGCCTCGCGGCAGACCGCGGCCGAGGAGTTCGTGCAGAATGGCCGGAATGGCCTGCTGTTCGACCACAACTCGGTCGAGAGCCTGACGCGATGCCTGATCGCGCTGACGGACGACGCGACCGTACAACGGCTTGGTTGCGCGGCCTATGCCGACTATTGGAAGGCGCCGCTCACCCTCGAAAATCATCTTCAGCACCTGACTGCATTATATACAGAAATGCTGACTGATCGACCCGTGAAGCAACGGAGCCGCAAGCCGGGAGCCGCCACGTGAGTTCCAGAGGCACAACGGCAGCGGCTCCGACGCTGGTCCCGCCCGCCGCCAAAACGGCGCACAATATTCTTTGGCTGGTCGCCGAGCGCGGCTTCAAGGCCGTCGGTGGCGTCGCGATCGGCGTGCTCATTGCGCGACATCTCGGCCCGGAGGATTATGGCCGATACGGCGCGGCAATCGGGCTCGCGACGCTCGCGAAGGAGGCCGTGATTCTCGGGTTCGATCGACTCATCCGGCGTGACCTGACTATAGCGCCGACGCGGGCCGGCCAGATTATAGGCACGAGCATCTCGCTCGGCCTCACGCTCGCGTTCGTCGTGGCGCTGCTCCTTACCGCCCTCACCGGGCATATCGTCGCGGACGAAGAGACGAGAAGACTGACCCTTGTACTGGTCTGGATGGCGTTGCCGCAGGCGTTCTTTGCCTGCGAAGTATGGTTTGAAAGCGCCGGGCAGACGAAGCCACTGGTCTGGACCCGTAATCTCGTCTGGCTGGCATCTTTGTTCGGTCGAATCGCGCTCGTGCTCACCAACGCTCCAGTGCTCGCCTTCGCGGTGCTGGCGTTGGTCGAATGGATCGTCACTTACGGTGCGGTGTGTGCACTCCTGCGGCATCTGCACCGGCATGAGCTCCACTTTTCCTTCGATGGGGCACAACTGAAGGCCTGGTTTCAGGAAGGCCGGCCTGTGATGCTGATGGCGGTGCTCAATTCGTCCGCAGATCGACTGATGACGACGCTGGCGCAAAACATGTCGGCGGACACAGCGGAGGCGGGATACCTGAGCGCCGCCCTGCGAATCAGCGATGTCTGGTGGTCTATATCCACGGTGATCGGTGCAGTCCTTTTGCCGCGGATCGTGAGACAGCAGCTATCGAGCTCGGATCGCAGTACGGTCGCGATGCAGTCGTATGCGGACGCCAGTCTCTTTATAGGTGTAGTCGCGGCCCTGGGCGCAACGTTCACCGCGCCGTGGGTCATACCGCTTCTATTTGGCCAAGCTTACGCCCCCTCAGCCCTGGTGCTGGTGATTCTATTCTGGTCCGGGCCGGCGGTCTTTTCCGCCGTTTCCCGGGCTCAGTTCCTGGTCAGCCGCGGCTTGCTCAAGCTCGAGCTGCCTTCCGTAGCTGCCATCGGCACGCTTCAGCTTTTTCTGGCAACCCTGCTCGTCCCACGCCTGGGTGCGGCCGGCGCGGCCCTGGCGATTACGGGTGGAAACTGGCTCGGGTTCTACGGCACTGCGCTCGCGATTCCACGCTTGCGCCGCGCGAGTAGACCTCAATTCAGCGCCTTCCGCTCTCTGCTGGCGCCATCCGGCGTGCTTCGGTCGCTGGCCGGCTTCGCCGGCCAAATGTTCGGAAAACATTAGTGCTGCTGTACCATCGGCGAGCCGCCGACGCGCTCCGCCGGTTGTCGAAGAAAATTTCGAATATCAGCAGTTTTCCAAGCAGCGACAAGGGGGCCAGCGCCTGCGCGATCCTCAAGAATACAGCCAATCCCCGGTGGCGGCAAATCTCGCGATCGTGCAGTGTGTACCACCAGCGTCTCGACACGAGATGGGGATACTTGCGGGCAAACGTGAGCGTGTCGGCGTCGTTGTCCCACGTCGTCGCGACCGAGACGGTCATCTTGCCCAGGTGCTTGACCGGCCCCATATCGATCATGAGAACTTCCATCCCGGCTCGGCGGAGACGGATCAAAAGATCGACATCATTATAGCTGCCCGAGAACGACTCGTCCAAAAGCCCGATCCACTTCACCGCCCCCCTGCTGAAATAGTTGAGATTGATTGTACAAGCAACCGGGGCGATGGGCCGGCGCGCCCAGGATGACGCGAGTTGCTGGGTGCTGTAGTCGGAACAACTGAGATAGGGGATGATCATCCCGCGAAACTCACGATAATCAGCCAGAAATTTATCCCAGCCGTGCGGAACGAAGATGTCGCTCGCGCAGATAACACATTCGTTCCCATCGGCGAGTTCGAGCCCACGGTTATAGGTTTGGGCAAAGCTTTCCGGCGAAGCGCTAGGCAAGTAGGCCGCCCTCAGCTCGGCGCAGAAGCATCGCATCGGTTCGTCATTCGCTCCGCTGCCATCAAGCAGACAGATTTCATGTTGTCCGATGGAGTTGTCTCGGAAAAAGGCGAGCGAGGTTTGCGCCATGCGCCGCAGCGACTCGATTCCCTTCGGGTTGAAATAGTTGATTATAACGAGCATGATGCGGGCGGCATCTGACCGCCGTTTATATAACTCCTTAGGTGCTGGCAGGGAGCCGGCCGCCGGCTCACGACTACGAGGCTAGGTTCGGCTCGCTCCAGCAGGAACGGCTCGCGCCTCTGTCTCCGTTGAGTCAGCGGCCTCCACCGCCAGCTTGTCGACCCGCGGCCGGGCGAAATACAGCGCCGAACCACCGAGAACAAGACCGCTGATGCAAACCCAGTTCGCAAACTGCACCGCGGCAAAAAGCGCAGGAGAAAGCGAGAATTTGGCGATGAAGCCGATAAACATCGCCGCGATCGTAATGCGCGCCCACGACACAAGCAGCGCGCCGGACGCATGCGCGGCTCGAAGGAGAAGCGGCAGAGTCAATAGGGCAAAAGCCCAGCGATAGGCGAAGTTTGCGGCGGCAAAACAGCCGCAGCAGATCCCCGCGCCCACCCAATAGTAGCACCATTCCTCCGGACGCCACCGCAGGTTTGCAAAGCTGCCGGCCACGTGGTTGCCGGCCAATACAGCGGCGCAAAAAACCACTCCGTAGGTCATCAGCGCCAGCAGCCCACCGTCGATCGAAGCGAGCCAGGTCGCGGGATATTGCCGATCGAGGTAGGCCTCCAGCGGCACGAAGGAGACGAGGCTTCCCCACGAGGAAGTGGTCATGATCGGGACTTTCTGCCGCACGAAGGAGAGGTCCGAACGAATTGTATAAAAATAGATCCCGACCGTGGATAAACCGGCGATCCAATAAAATCGGCGGCGGGAGGACTCGGCGATGGCTCCTCCTAGCAAACCGAATACTGGATAGAGTTTCAGGACGGCCGCCCCGATCAAGGCGAACACCGCGAGTTTGGATCTGCCGCTTCCTTCGCACCGGGACCACAGCCAGGCCGCCCCGGCGCAGAGGGCGAAGAGCGAGAGGTCCAGATTGCCGCGTTCGAAACCGAGAATGATCGCGGGACTGAGCAGGAATGCGGCCGTCCCCGCTGCGCGCCTCGGGGTGAATGGTCGGAGCACCAGCATCACCGCGAACGAGAAGACCGTGCCCTGGAGCAGCCCCAACCATGCGGCAGGGAAATGATGCAGTCCCAGATAGCGGAGGGCCAATACCGCGCGTGGATAGGCAAATGCGGACTTGGGGTCGCCCAGCAGGTCCGCGCCCGTCTCTGCCTCGCGCAGGTGTTGAAGCGTGATCCAGAGATCGCTGAAGACCGGCCACACGCCAAACGGGATGAGATGCGACCACGACTGCCAAATGATCCGATCTTGCGCCAGGTTAAAGAACCACAACGTGACGGCTGTTCCGCACAGTGCGGGAATACCTGCATATAGATAACGGCGCATGGAGGGGAATATTACACTTTGACGATAGTGACGGGCTGTTGCGCTTTGTTTCTGAAACTCCATCCACGCTCCTCCAGCCATTGCGCGAACGTCCTCGCGCGGGCTTCCCAGGTGAGGCTGGAGAATGCGATTCTATTATCGAATGTACGCCATGGACCGAGCGCCGTCTCGCACCGATCCGCAAACGCGTGCACGTCGCGCTCGGGATAATAATAGGCCGACTCCCCGAGGAGCGCGGCCACTTCGCCGGTCCGGTTCGTCACGACAGGCCGATTGGCGGCTGCATAGTGGAATGCCTTTGTCGGGCAACGCGACAGGTTGAAGGGCGTGGCCGGGAACGGAAACAGCAGAACTCTCGCCGCATCCATGTGCGAAGCCAGTTCGTCACGGCTCACGTGGCCCGCGAACTCAAGGTGGCGGCCCGCATTCGCAGCGCGCGCCTTTGTCCGAAAATATTCGCTGTCCGGTCCACCGCCGAGGATGCGTACACGCGCCGGTGATCCCCGGTGGCGGAGAATCCCCGCAAGCTGGATGATCTCATCGATCTGCTCTTCGTAGAACCGACTGAGCGAACCTATATAGAGCAATACGGGCCGGTCGCCATCGCTCGCCCGGATGCGGGCCACGCAGTCGGGGTCGACACGGTGCTCGTTTTCGCTGATGGCCACCGGCAGGCGCAGGATTCGGCTGCCGAGCGTCGGCCTCCGCCCCCGAACTTCGCGTTCGAGGAAGGCTGACGCGCACGTGAATCCTTCCGCTTGGGCGATCATCCTGCGTTCGATCCAACGGAGGTAGGAGCGGCGCACCGGACCAAAGCTCTCGATCATCGAGGGAAACTCGTCGAAGTCCTTGATGATCGCGGGGGAGCTTGAACGCCTTCGGTGAATCCAGGAGCGGAGGCCGACGCCGACGACCCACACCGCAGACCAGTTGCCCTGCTGTAATTTATCAGCCCGATGTTGGATTTCGGAGGCAACCGAGCCTGCCGGATAATATAGCGCATCAATGTGCGGCCGGGCCGTGAGGAATGCCCGGTTCTCCGGGCGATCGGGCACGAGGACGGTTACCGGGATGCCTGCGCGACCGAACGCGTCCGCGATGAAATATAGTTTATGCTGACCGGCATGGTCGCGCATCGTGCTGATACCGGCGAAGAGCAGCCGCTTACTCACGATAATCCTCCGAAAGCTCTCCCTGCCGTTGCAGAATGACCAGAAGACACGCGGCGACCAACAGAGCGATCTCAAGCCGAGCCACGCCGGAGAACGGGCTCATGAAGAGATTCCAGGTGCCGTTCAGCACAAAGAGAATCGCAAACGCGCGATGCGGAACCGACGATCGCGTGAGGTTCCTCAGCGTCTTGAGCACCAGAGCCGCTAGCCCCAGAAAGAATGCGCCGCCGAGCAGCCCCCCCTCTGCCAGCGCGACGAGCAATTGGGAATGGATCGCGAGCTTTCGCGCCTCCTCTTCCCGGTAGTTCCGGAACGAGTCGTCGATCGTCGCGCGTTTCGTCTCCAGTTTCTCGAGTCCATCGCCGGCAGTAAACCACGAGCCCTGTCCGACCAAAGGAGACGCTATGAAGAGCTCCGCGGCGAGCTCGACCATGCTCTGGCGTTCGACGTTGGATCCGGCGTGATCCTGCCGGGCGATCACCAACGCACTCGCGGACACCAGCAGCCCGACGACCATGAGCAGGGAGCCGGCCAGCGCGATCGGGCGCCACACACCTCGCGCATGAGGCAGCGCGAACAACCCGGCCGTGACGATGCATATAGCGCCGAGGCTTCGCGCGCCGAGAAAGATGCTCACCCCGCCCAGGACGACTGCTATAATAATCTGCAGCGCGGCGTGACGACCCGCACAGGCGTAGAGCGCAAAGACGGTGGTGGTATATCCGAATCCAAACTGCCACCACTCGCCGTGGAGGGGCCCGTTGATCAGGGCATTCACCGTCGAGCCTGCATAGAGCGAAAGCACAAAGACGTGCAGCCGTTGCCAGCGCCCGTCGATGAGATAGGCGACTGCGATCAGGTTCATGATCAGGAACCCGACCCGGGCCCAGCCGCGAATCAGGTTCTCGAACGCGGTAGCGCGATAGAGATCACTCACGACATAGCCCGCTGCGGTGATCGCAGCGAGAATCAGCAGCAGTTGGAACCAGCCCAGCTGCTGCATTCGCGTTGGCCATCCCTGGACGAAGTAGCTGCGAATAGTCACCCAGGGAAACACGGCCAGCATGATCAATTCGCCGGCCGGGGTCTGGCCCACGAGGGAGACGGTGAAGCCGGAAAGGAACCCGGCCGCGGCGCACGTCCACGCGGGGCCGTAGCGTTGCAGGGCGGGGAGCAACCTCCCTGGCGTTTCGAATGTTGCGCTATTTGTCAGCATCGGTGGCGAGGGATTGCATCGCTGTAGTCACCGCTCCGGGGGGATGCGCAATTCCGTTGGTCGAGGTGCAATACAGATCGAAAACAGCTCCGTAGCAGCGCTCCGGAGCAAGCTGGTCGATGGCAAACTGCCGATGATTACACGGAGTGGTGGGCGTTCGCAGATGGTTCTCGAGCCAGAGGCGCACCGCCTGGGTGCATTGCTGTACATTTTCCGGGCTGAACGTCCAGACGTGTGAAAGTCCCGCTTTGTCTATATCCGACATTCCGGGGCAGGTGGACGCGATCACCGGAAGATTGCAGGCCAGGGCCTCGAGAAACACGAGGGGCCAGCCCGCTTCATAGCGGGAGGATATCACCACGCCGTCGAGCGCATGATAGAAGTCCCTCGGATCGTCGACGTAGTCTTGTATTCTCAGTTGTGATCCGAAGCCGAGCTTCCGGGCCTTTTCGAGCAGGTAGCTCTTCCACTTGCCCCAACCCAGGTGAAGGAAGATCACACGCGGAGTTTCCGTGCAGATCGGAGCGACCGCGTGATAGGCCGTCTCGGGGTCCTTCTGCCAGCACATGCGTCCGATCGTGGCGAGCACGATGGCATTCGCGGGAATGCCGAGTTTCGCCCGCGCTTCCTGTCGTTCCACCGGTGTGGGTGGGTGAAAGCGGGCCGTGTCGACCGGATTGTGAATGACGCTTACGCGCGACGATGCGATCCGCAGGGTATTGCAGGCGAAATTGGCCTCGTCCTGCGAGATCGCTATAGTCTTCCCGAGCCGTCCCAGCACGCGCTCCAGCGCGTTGAAAAACCGCACGCGCAGCCAGGGCGGTTTAGCGAGCCCATAGTAGGCGTGAGGCGTGTAGATATATACGGGGCACCGGCAGAGCACCGCGACCAGGCGGGCGAGTCCGCCGGCCTTCGAGCTGTGGGCGTGGACGACGTCGGGCTGCAAACGACTCACCATGCCAGCGAGGCGGACGAACGCCCGGGAATCGGCAGGTTGGGGAATATTGGTCACACGCATGTCCAGGACTTGTCCTCCCGCAGCCTGCACGCGGGCGACAAGTTGCAGCATGGCCCGGCCACTGCGGCGCGAGGAATAGGCGAGATGTACGCGAATGCCTCGCTTGAGCAAAAAATCGAGCAGCCCCTCGACATGCCGAAACACACCGTCGAGTCCCGGCTCCACCACGAGCAGCACAGTCAGTCCCCGGCTGCCGCCGCTCCGCCAGGGAGGTTCTGAACGCGGGACGACCGGATTTTCCTGCGCCTTGGCGAGCGGCAAGTCCAAACCAATCTTCGTCGCAAATGCGGCTAGGAAGGACGGTGACATGCGAGGAGTGCTCCAGATTTTTCGATCAGTCGCCTGATCGTTTCCAATATCAACCACGCCGCAATCGCTCCTGCCCAGGTCCACGCTATATCCTGCCATTCGACCATGCGGCGGGGCACGAAGATCTCCGCGAGTTCGAGTACAGTGCCAAATACACCGACGAGCCCGACTGCGCGGAGCCGGCTCGCCGGGGTCTGCATTGCCAGCAGCACTGGAATTGCCAGGAGAAAATACGCTGGCAGGTTCCGAAACCGGCCGTGCTGATCCGCCCAGTTCCCCACCGCCTCCGGCAGCCACGGAACTGTCGCCAGCTCGCCGGTGCTGCGGAAACTCAGATATATCGCACAGCCGCCGCCGGCTATAATGGCGGGAAACGCCAGCAGGGATCTCACTCGTCGCCGGGCCTCGGACCCGAAGCCACCGGTCCTCTCACGCGACCCTGCGATGATCGAGGCGACGCGTTGCCGCCCGACCCGTTCGCCCACCTCCGATGCCGGGACGCCGGCCGGCACACCGCGTATCAGGCCAGCCGAGACATCGACAACTCGTGCTGAATGCCCCGCGTTGAACTCGTCCTCCGGCCAGGAGTGGCCGGCAAAGAAATCCGGGAATTCGCTTTCCAGATACATCCGGATCTCTCTCCGGAAGCGCGCGGGTCGGAGATGGTCGACATTGGCGCGACAGGCGGCGGCGGAGAAATCTCCGCTGAGCTCGAAGCGTTTTATACACTCGATCAAGCTGTCGGTACTCTGCTCGGTGAAGAACAATCCGGTCGTCCCTTCACGCACCGTTTCCAGCGCGCCACCCTCTGCGAAGGCAATCACCGGCGCGCCTGCCGCCTGGGCTTCACAGGGAGTGATGCCAAAGTCCTCGATCCCGGGAAACAGCAGGGCGCGACAACGCTCGAAGTGATCGCGGACGACCTCGGTGGGTTGCCATCCGAGGAACGTGACGTGGGCGTGGGCGCGACGCTTGAGATCCGCCTCTTCCGGACCGGTGCCAATCACCACCAGCCGGCGTCCCAGCCGCGTGCACGCCTCAACCGCGAGATCGACACGTTTATAGGGCACGAGGGCCGACACCACGAGGTAGAAGTCCTCCCTCGGCCGGTTCGGATCGAAGCGATCGACGTCCACCGGCGGATGTATGACTACAGACGGGCGTCCATAGTGGCGCGATATACGTTCCTGTACGTAGCGGGAATTCGCGATAAACCGATCGACGCGGCCCGCCATGCGGCGGTCGAAGCGGCGCAGCCGCGGGAGCGCAGCGCTGAAGAGCCAGCGCCCGATCCGGTTGCCATGCGAAGAGGACTCGAGATACGAGCTCTCCAGCCCCCACAGATAGCGCGGCGGAGAATGGCAGTAGCAAACGTGGATTGCCCCGTCGGGCAGAGTTACGCCCTTGATCAGGCTGGCGTCACTACTGAGGACAAAACGTGTCGTGCTCGCGATGCGCATGCTGCGAATGACCTCGGGAAAGAAGGGCAGCAGATTCCTGAAACGGGATCGTAACCAAGGCACATGCTGCAACGCGCTCGGGTGAATCGGGTGGGCGAGGAGCGAAGCTGGGAGGAGCTTCGGATTATATACCATTATATGAATCGGCGCCGCGGGAAAAATTCGCCCAAACTCGTCGAGCACGGCTTCGCCGCCACGAAAAAACTCCATCCAGTGATGGGCGAGAGCGATGCTCCCTCTGCTATGCGCGAGTGCGCTTCGCGGTGCGCGCACCCTCTCCTCGGTTTCGATCGGCTGAGTAGTCATCGTCGATTCGCTATCGCACCTTCAAGGTTATGGTTTGGCCGGTCGCGCGGACCGTTGATCGTCGCCGGGCCTCGGTCAGGATGACGTCCCGCGTTCGGGTGGCGGTCGTCTCCCAGGAATAGGTTGTAGCACGTTGCTTGCCCAATTCGCTCATCCGCGCGTGTTCGGATGCGGGCAAACGGAGGAAGTATTCGATTCGCTCCGCGATACTATAATGATCGCGCGGATCGAAGTAGACGACGCTGCCTCCCCGTTCGTGACCGGGCCCGCCCACTTCCGGAAGTGCTCCGGCCGAGGACGCGATCACCGGACAGCCCGCCGCCATCGCTTCCAGCATGGGTAATCCAAAGCCTTCATACAGTGACGGGAAAACGAGACCAGCAGCGCGGGCATATATTTGACGCAAACGCACGTCGCTCACCTTGCCGTGCAGTTTGATCCAGGGCGTGCGCTCGAGACGTGTTGCCGCCCTTGCCTCCAATCCGGCTCGGAATCCGGCAGCCTGCCCGACGACGTCGAGCTCGATGTACAATCCCCGCTGAGCGCGGAGAACTTCAATCGCATCGAGAAGCCGGCCGAGGTTCTTGTGTGGTTTCAGATTGCCAACGAAGAGCAGGCGAAAGGGTTCGCGCGGTCCCGCGGCGTGTTCCGACTGCCAACCCTCGTCGACGCCGTTCGGCACCACCTCGATGGTATCTGGCGTCAGCCCGGCGTGACGGGTGAGCTCGTCAGCCGTGAATTGCGACACCGCTATCACCCGGCGCGCGGTGCGACGCACCGCACCGAAATAGAATGCCGCCGCCAAGCGGTGCAGATAGCCCGAGAACATATCCTTGAGCACCAGGGGAGCGGCATCATGTACCGTGGCCACCACGTGCGCTCTGCTGCTAAAGGGAAGATTATAGTGCGGCACCCAATAAAGGGATCCGCGCGGGACCCACAGTGGGAGAAGTTGCTCCCCCGGACTGTAGATCCCCGCCCGCGTGACCACAAACGTTGGCCGAGGCCGTGCCTGAGCGAGCCACTCTTTTTGTTCCTCCGAGTTGCAGATGAACGTCTCCTGGAGCGCATCGTCTGCGGGCCACCGTGCCAGGACTTCCCGCAGGTACCGTCCGATCCCGGAATGAAAGAGCATGCGTGCATCGATCGTCAGCGCAGTCGTCTCACGGGCGCCGGTGGCGGGCGCGGCAATCTGCACGCTTGCGGCGGCCGAACGTCCGAAGGAGGTCTCTTGATAAGCGACGCGCATGGTATCAACGAGTCGGGGACAAGGACTGCACGCCCACGGCCGGCGCACTGGCGCCGGCGTGCGCGGGCGCGGGCAAATTGTCCGACAAGACGTGTTTATAGAGTTGTATCCATTTGTCGGCGACGACATCGGGACCGTACATTTGCGCCGAGTTCCGGCATGCCTCTTTCATTTGCTGCAGCTCTGCCCGGGTCATCGAACGAAGCCGCGCCTCGAGTTGTGCGGGTTCACCCGGGTCGAAAGACCATCCGGTGCTGCCCTCTACGAAGAGCTCGCTGATCCCCCCGCGGTTCGCCGCGACCACCGGCACGCCGTGCATTGCGGCCTCTATAACGACGCGTCCCATCGGCTCGTGCCAGAGCGAGGGCACCACGAGAACATCAATTTCACGGAGGAACTCGTTAGCGGGTGTATGTCCGAGGAACTCCACGGCATGTCCGCGCGCCCCTGCCCTCAATTCGGCCTCGTAGGCCTCGGCGCCAGAGCCGGCGATACGGAGCACAAGGTCCGGGCGTGCGCTCCGGATAAAGGCATCCAGCAGCACGCGGATGCCTTTCGTAGGATGAAGTCGCCCGAGGAATCCCACTCGTATCCGGCTGTCTTCTGCTCGCACAATGGCGGAAGCGTGCGGCAACGGGACCGCGCCATAGATCACGTCGAACGTGTGGGCCCCTGAAAAGAAGCCGAGGCGTTTGTAGAGGTCGCGTGTATAGTGGCTGTTTGCGACGACGTGGCGGACTTTCCGGCTGAGGCGCCGGGTGAGGGTCGAGAAGGCGCGACAGGGGAGGCATGCGTTTTCGCAATTTCTGCCGTCGCGAAAACGGGTCGCCGCCAGGCATGACAACTGGAAGTCGTGCAACATCTGGATGTGCGGCACTCCAACCTGGCGCGCGGCGGCCCAGATGGCACAGGACCACCCCGGTAGATTCTCCGTTTGCAACAGGTCGGGCCTGATCGTGAGCAGCTCGCGGCGGAGCAGCCGCCCGGCCGCAGGATTATATAGATCCACGATGTGCCACGCCGCCCGCGCACCGGCGGACGCCCGTTGTTTTAGATCCAGACATTGGCGCAGATTTGGCGCCGGGAAAGTATGGCATTCGACTCCGTTATGCTGGAACCGTTCAACGGTGTCTTTCTCGTGGAGCGATAACACGGAGACACGTGCGCCCAGTCGCACCAGGGTCTCGGCGTGATATTGTAAAGAATGCTCCGCGCCGCCGACCATGCGCGGGTAGTAGTTTGTCGACAGAAATGCCAGATGCATGGTCAAAACTCCGGGATGGCTATTCCTCGAAACTCGGATCCGTCAGCCAAACGAGGCCGAAGCCCAGGAACAGGGAGGCGACGGCCGCCTCGATTCCATTCAACGTGAGTCCGATTGCCAGGAAGGCGCCCACCACCACCATCGCGATCTGGCGTTTCGGGCTGAGCGGCATTGGGGCGCCCCAGGCGCGCAAGGTCAAAAACAGCATCAGCACCAAACCGGATGCTCCGAGGGCGCCCCAAAGATATACAAAGAGATTGTCGCCGGGATTGAACCGTTCCGGTTCGAAGAATTGCTGCGCGACCCCGATCCCGCCAAATCCCCGGCCAGTAATGACGTTTCCGCCGCGCGAGACGAGCGCGAGCCCGTCCGGCCACGTCTTGAGCGCACGCTCCTCGAACGATGAAGTGGATACTATCGTCGTCATGTCCGCCGCTCCAGCCACATCCTTATAGTATCGTGCCGCCCCGAAGGGGAGGGCGATGATCGCGGCGGCAAGGAACAGGATCGCCGGCTTCGACAGCCGTTGAACGGCGAGAATCGACCGCGTGACGTAGTAGAGAGCCGCCGCGACGCACAGGGCAATCATCGCGGTCCGTGAGACTGCGAGGACCACAGCGGCGGCCGAGATCAGCCAGATGCACGTGCCCAGGCCGAGCCGCCGGGAGGACGCGGCGATGCTGCCGAAGAACACACACTGCATCGCGGCGTCAAAAGATGCGCGGCTGAAACCCGCGGATCGGACGGAGCCGCCGATCGCCCACTCGCGCGAGCCCTCCACCTCGACGCCACCGATCTCGTATACAAAGCCAACCCACGGTGCCGGCCAGAACGCGGTGATGATTATACCCGCGACCGCGGCGATCCAGAGCACGGCGCAGATCCGCTGGAAGGCCTTGAAGTGTCCATTGATCGCCGCGCCGGCGAGCGTGCCGCAAAGAAGCGGCAGCCAGGTCTTCGCCGCAAAGAGCGGCTGCCGCGGGTCCGGCAGGATCACGAGCCCCGCCACCGTGCCGAGCACGATCAGCGCGAGCACGAGCCAGAACGCGGCGTTGCGCAGGTCGGTGAGGAAGGTGTGCGCGACTCCGAGTGCCACCGCGGAAATCAGGAAGACGTCCTTCGCATATATAACCCAGGGCACGCCGGCTTTTGCGGCGTAGAAACGCAATGCCCCCTCGAACGTCGTGATGGCCAGAAACCCCGCCACGAGCCCCAGGATGCTCCAGCCGAGGAAGCCGGAGGTGGCAGACGTCTCGTCCGCTTCTCCGACGTGTGGTGACAGTGCTCCCGTGCCGGATACCGTCGACGTCGTGCTGATACTTGCGCTGTGCATATTGAATCGATTCAGGCTAGTCGAGGGGTTGGGTGCCCGCTGCGTTGCCCGATCCGGCGGCTCTTCGCGGCCCGGATGGCCAGCGACAGTCGCTCACCGAGGATCCAACGCAGAGCCCAGTTGATCTTCAGCCGCAGCGCCCGCGCGCCGATCATCACCATGTCCGCGGCACCGAAACGGGTCCCACGGTTTATATGCCACAGCATACGATGTATATTCAGGCTGTGCACCTCCCAGGCCGGCGCACTGCTCCGGCCGCCCATTTCGAAGACCGACACCGGGAACTCGAGTTTGTGGAACCGGACTCGGTCGATGACCCTGAGCCAGAGATCATAGTCCATCCCGAGGGTCAGCCGCTGATCGTACGGATGTTCCAAGGCGACTTGCCGGGGCACGAAAGCGGCCTGGTGATTGATCGGATTTCCCCACGCGAAGTCCTCCAGGCTGGCCGAGGCATGGTGGAGGCGGGGCACCTCGCGATCGATCGAGATGAAGTCGCCATAGTATATAGTCGTCTCGCGGTTGGAGGAACGCTCGATGACTCCCGCGACGCGGCTCAGCGCCTCCGCCGAGGCAAAGATGTCGCCGGCATTCAAATAACACACGAAATCCCCGCGCGCGTGCCGCGTCCCCTTGTTGAACGCATGCGCGATGCCGTCATCCGGCTCGCTCGTGATGTGAGGTTCCCGGTTCGCGATCCGCCGGATCAAGGCAGGGGAACCGTCCGTGGAGCCGCCATCGATGAAGATATGCTCGATGTTCGCGTAGGTCTGGGCGTTGACCGACTCGATGGTACGCCGCAGCGGTCCGTGCGCATTGAACGAGATGGTGACGATGCTGAACTTGATCCCGGCGCCAGCCTCGCTGGGATGAACAGCCGGGTGGATCGACTCTGGCGGAGTGACGGTGGAGCGCATCGGGAACGGGGAGTCAGCGCGGTTGGATTTGCGCCAGGTGACGGGCGTAATCGCGATAGAACAGCGGCAATGCCACGACGGCGTTCAACAACAGTGACGCGATGAGCAGGCCCTCGATGCCGCCGTGGCGGGTCGCGTACGGAAGCACGGTCGTGACATGAACGATGCAGACGACCGCAAAGTAGTTTTGGAGTCGCGGGAGCGACAGTCCGTTCGCCATATATACGAAACCCTGCAGGATGGACATCGCGCCCACCTGGGCTGCGAAGAGTACAACGAGCGAGAGGGCTGGCTCGAGTCCGGCGCTGCGCGTGAGGAGAGGGAAGAGGAAATAGACTGCAACGGTCACGGCTCCGGTCGCACCGACGCTGAACACGAGCGTCGATCTCAGCAGGCGTCGCAACGTGGTCCGCAGCCAGGCGACGTCCCCGCGGTGCAGGGCCTCGGTGATCGCCGGCCAGACCTGGTCGAGAAACATCTGCTGCAATTGCTGAAAAGGCAGGCTGATCCGCGTGAATACGTTATAGATCGTCGCGTTGACGGGGGTTGAAAGGGCACCGAGCAGGACCAAAGGACTTTGGCTCACGATCGCGCCGACGAGTTGGGGAAGAATATAGGCCGAGCCCTTGCGCAGCGTTTGGAGTCCCTCGGAAATCGACACCGGACCGAAGAGTGAGAGACCGTCCGGCGTGTGACGTTTCAGGAGGGCGAAGCTGACGCCGTGAGCGAGGAGCGGAGGAAGGACGGTGAAGGCGACGAAGGCCGTGAAGTCCGCTTTCACGAGGGAGGCCACGAACACGGCGGCGAGCGTCAATGCGGTTCCCACCGAGGCGGCAAGGCTCGCGATCCAACCCTGTTGCAGCCCGAAAGCCATCCTTGGCAGAAGCCCAAAGGGCAGGCCCAGAAGGAATGCGCCGAGTATCAGCAGGAGCGTTGCCTCGAGGTCGATCTGGGCGAACGGCGCACTGTGAAAAGCCGAGGCCACCCAACCTGTTTTCAGAATCGTGAGAGCGAGTACGCCAAAAACCAGGGCGGAGGTCGTCGCCAGCACCACCCAGGCGGACCGCAAGGCGGTGGACACTTTGTACAGCTGACCTTTTCCCATCAACTCGGCCACGCGGTTCTGCAGGCCCACACCGACGCCGCAATCGAAGAAGGACAACATGCTCACGAACCCGGTCAGCGTGACCCAGATTCCATAGCGCTCGGCGCCGAGGTAACCGATCGCGAGCGGGACCATGGCGAGCGTGCACGCCATCGCCATGGCGCGGGAACAGAGCGACCGACCGAGTGAAACGAAAATGCGACGCCAGCGCAGCGTGCTTTCGTCGGAAGCCGGCGCCGACCCGAGCACGAGGCGCAATCGCGCGACCCGGTGAGTCAATGCTCCGCCGAGCCAGCGAGGCAGGGTGTTCATTGCATCCGACATGAACGGTGAGGTCCGGGTTGCGCAGCTCTCCTCGAGGGGATCTCGGGAGCGTCCGTCATGCCGCCGAATCCAGGGTGGAAACCCGCAGTTCCTGCTGCGCCAATCGGAGGTCGTGTTCGACCATGATGCGCACGAGCTCAGGGAAGCGGACCCGGGGAGCCCAGCCGAGTTTCCGCCTCGCCTTCGCCGGATTGCCGATCAACAGGTCCACCTCGGCGGGCCGCTCGTATCGAGGATCGTGTTTAACATGCTTCTGCCACTCGAGCCCGAGGCAGCCAAACGCTTCCTGGCAGAATTCCCTCACGCTGTGGGTTTCATTGGTCGCCACTATATAGTCATCCGGCTGCTCTTGCTGGAGCATGAGCCACATCATCTCAACGTACTCCTTGGCATAGCCCCAATCGCGGCGTGCATCCAGGTTGCCGAGATATAGGGAGTCCTGCAGGCCGACCTTGATACGGGCGGCCGCGCGCGTGATCTTGCGGGTGACGAACGTCTCTCCGCGCCGCGGGCTTTCATGATTGAACAGAATGCCGTTCGACGCGTGCAGATTATAACTTTCACGATAATTGACCGTCAGCCAATACGCATAGACCTTGGCACAACCATACGGGGATCGCGGCCAGAAGGGTGTCGTCTCGGTCTGGGGAATCTCCTGGACCTTGCCGAACATCTCGGAGGACGACGCCTGGTAATAACGTACTTTTCCGTCGAGCCCGGCTTCGCGAATCGCTTCCAAAATGCGAACCGCTCCGACTCCGTCGACGTCCCCGGTGTATTCCGGAATATCGAATGACACGCGGACATGCGATTGCGCGCCGAGATTATAGATCTCGTGCGGTTGCAGTTCGTAGAGGAGCTTCACCATCTGTACCGAGTCGGCGAGATCTCCATAGTGCAGAAACAGCCGGACCCCGTTGATATGCGGGTCACGATAGAGATGGTCGATCCGGCTGGTGTTGAACGTGGAGGCACGCCGGATCACACCGTGCACCTCGTAGCCTTTGGAGAGGAGAAACTCTGCGAGATAGGATCCGTCCTGACCCGTTATTCCGGTGATGAGCGCGCGTTTTGGCATCGTGTAGGGTGTGTTGTGGGTTGGATTGTTTCGGCCTCCCTGTGCCCAAGCTTCGCCCCGTCACTCCCCGGCTGGCGCCGGGCAGGGGACAGGAACAAGCCGCAGGCCTGCCTGGGATTTCGAGCTGAGTGCGGTCGTGGCATAACCCGCCACGACCACGGTGGGAGGCTGGCTCCGGATTTAAACGCGGGCCGGCGCCGGCGTAGTGGCGGCGGGGCGACGCGGTTCTGATCGATGTGGCTTTTCCCCGTAGCTATAGCCTCGCGAAGCCGCGTTATAGGCATAGGCGAGCTTCTTGTTTGCATTGCGGGGAGAGAACGCGTTCAGCACGACTCCGCGGAAGCTCAGATTGGCTCGCGAAAAGTCTTCTATTACTTTGCGCACCTGGACGACAGGCGCGACCCCGTCTCTGGTCACCAGCAGCGATGAACTCGCGTGCCGCGCCAGTACCAAGGCATCCTGAAAGACGGCGGCGGGCGGAGTATCGAGGATGATGACATCGTAGCGTTCCTTGAGCCACGCTATCAGGTTCTTTATTGGCTGGCCGACGATCACGTGGCCAGGCTGCGGGTCCGATCCGCCGGCGGTGATCAGGTCCGTGCCGTTTGGCAAGCGTCTGATGTGGAGCAACGCGGGAAGATCGATGCCTTCGCCCATGGGAAATCCGTTGCGGGCCCAACTGAGAAATCCGCCCTCGGACGGGAGGGCATGCAAGGCATGCTGGCTCGGCCGCCGCAGATCGAGATCGACCAGGACACTGCGTTTGTGGAGCTGGCTATATATACTCGCGAGGTTCGAGGCCACCAGCGACTTTCCCTCTTCGGGCAGTGTGGAAGTCACCAAAATCACCTGCGGATAGCCGTTCGAGGGCTCCAACTCCAGATGTCCGGCGATGGCCATGAACGATTCGGTCGTGACGACGTCCGTGCTGTTACGAACCACATGCGCACGGTCTTCGGTTCGCCCCCGGAGTTTCGGGATCGCGGTCAACATCGGCAGTTTCAAGACCTGTTCGAGGTCGGATCTGGCGGTGACGCGCTCGTCCAATGTGCTCATGACGAGTGGCGCGACGAGAAAGAAGCCAAAGGAAAGGCACACGACAAACGCGGCGTAAACGACCCGCTTGGGCACGCGCGGCTTCACCAGAAAAGCCGGATCCACGATCTGCATGAAATCGGCCGGCAGTTTGCTGAAGAGCGATGCTTCGCCGATTTTTCGCTCGAGTTCGTTAAGGGTGAGTTTCTTGGAATCGACCCCGGCGCTCAGGATCTCGTAGTTGCTCGCGAGCTTCTCGATTTCGATCGAGCTTCCGAACGCGGCATCGAACTCCTGCTTCAACAAGCCCTCCGTCTGTACAACCACGGCAAGCTGGGCCGCGAGATCCTGCACCGCGACGTCGAAATTGCGCTGAATCGCCGTCTGGGTTCCCTTGATCTGAGTATCCACCTCGCGGAGTTTCGGATGATTCGGACCATACCGCGTGGCGAGGACCCCGCGTTGGGCAAAGAGCCGGTCCAACTCCTGGCGGAGGAACTCGTTGTTCGCGAAGCCGGCGAGATAGGCGTTATCCCAGGGATACTCGGATCGCTTCCGATCGGCCGTTGCCTGTTTGTAGACCGTCTCCAATCCAACTCGCTTGATCCGGGCTTCGGTGAGACTGGCGTCCAGGCGTTTGAGGCGTTCGGCCAGAATTCCCTGATTTTCGGAGCGCGAAATGATTCCGTTCTGCTTGCGGAAATCCAGTCGCGCGGATTCGACCTTCGCGATGTCGTTGCGGATCGTCTCGGCCTGCTTGGCGAGAATCAGGTGCCCCTGTGCATTAGCCTCCTTATATTCATGTTGTACGTAGAGGAGGTATTCGGCGGCCATCTGATCGGCGATCATCAGAGCGGTGGCGGGGACGATGTGCGTGACCGAGATGGTGTAGTATTCGCGTCCGCGTTCGCGTTCGATGGAGAGTTTCCGGTCCAGCAGCGTGTGCAGATACTCGTCATCGGGTTCCTCGCCGGGAGCCACGTAGGGCGCCGCGATCTGGGTCTTTTCCTCCGGGGTGAACGAGGCGATCAGCCGGGTGCGGAACCTCCGGCTGTTCATCATCGAGAGGTGATTCCTGAGATTGTTTTCCCTGGCCTGATCGCCTCCGACGTCGGCCTGCGTGCCGATCACGCGATCCAGCGTGCTTTGCGCCAGCAACGCGGTCTGGGCGGTGAACTCCAGTGGTCGTTTATATAGGAAGTATCCGGTAGGGATGCCAGCCAGGAGCGCGGCCAGCATGCCCCAGTACCATTTCGTGCGGATGATGAGCGCCGCGCGCCCCATCAGGTCGAGCAGTTCCTTGAAGGAGAAATCGTCCCGCACTCCGCGGGCCGGCGGGGGAGGTGGGCCAGCCGGCACCGCGAGGGACGCGCCATTCTGTCCGTTGCGGTGAGGCGAGAGAGTCGTGTTGGTTTCCATGGAATTGTTGTGGTTAGAACACCCGCTCCGGTATAAAAACGATGTCGTCCGGCATCAGCCGGAACTCCTGCGCGGCGGTTTTCTCGTCGAGATAGGAGGTTACATTGACGGTGAAGGACTTCTCCTTGCCATCGACCGTGCGCATCACCCTGACCGCGTCCGTGCGCGCCACGCGGGTAAACCCTCCCGCGCGCGTAATGGCGGTAATGATACCGATCGTCCCGCGCTCGATCGAGAAGTCGACCTGGCTCGGATTGTTGACCTGCCCAAGCACGGACACGCTCCGGGGCGCATAGGCCTGGAAGGACAGGATGACCTGCGGTTTCAAATAGTAGCCGCCCTCGCGATAGCGTTTCTCGATCAGCGCTTCGCTTTCCCGCAGCGTGAGCCCCGCGATCTTCACCGCGCCGAGAAAGGGAACTGAAATCTCTCCCGCCGAGGAGACCCGTTGGAGCAGTGGCGACTCGGTTTCCTCGAAAACCTGAAACTGAAGCTGGTCGCGTGGGGCGATGCGATAGTCCATCGAACCGTCCGATCCGGCCGGCTCCGCCGCCGAGCCAATGCTAAACACTATACTGAGCAGCACCGCGTGCGCGCCCGAAGTCTGGCGGAAAGTCCTCCCGCGAAGGAGATTTGATATGAACATGGCAATAGGATGAATGCGAATCACGTCGTTATTGGGTTCTCAAAAGCGATACGAGGACTCGACCGAGAACGTCGAACGATCGTAGTCACGGTCGCGGGCATCCGACGATTGCTCGCTATACGAAACTCCGGCGCCGACCTTGAACCGATCCGAGGGAACGTAGACAAACTCCAGCCCTCCCTCCCAGCCCTCGTCGGAGCTTTGCCGCACCTCGCGGCGGAACTCCGTATAATTCGGCCCTCCCCGCACGATGTATTGCCAGCGACCGACGATCACGTGGGTAAACGAAAGAAATGCCCGCGTGGTGTCGACGGCTTGCCCGTCCGGCGCATAGTCGGCGCCGCTATAGAGCGCCAGCACGACGGTGCGCCGGGGATCGATGCCCCACGTGAGATCGGCGCCGACCACGGGAAGATCGTAGCGGTTCGCATAGCCACCTTTATAGCTCACCCGGCTCCACCCGGCATAAACGTTGCCGGTCAACTTGGCGGTGAGCTCTCCCCGCGCGCGGGCGGTGAGATAGGTTTCGCGGCTCCTGACCTCGAACCGGGAGCTTTCATTTGGCTCCGAGCGCCCGCGTGCCGCGCCCGCGTTCAGCGATAGTTTCAGTCGCGGCCTGGCTTCATACACCAGCCCGGCGAAAGCGCGCCAACGGCTGTTGTGATTGAGCGTCGGGTCATCGAAGTCGTCGCTGTAAACATCCGCCTCGCCGCGCAGGCCTAGCTTGCCGGACAGCGAGAGATGCCCTTCACCGGCGAGGACGGCGCGGTCATGCCGGACGCGCCGGCCGAGGTATTGATTGGGCTCGGAGCTTCGCTGCCAGGAGAGGCTCGATTGATAGAGCGGAATGGAGTTTTCCGCGAAGGGATAGGCGTATGCAGCGCGCGCGTAATAGTCGGTCTGCGTGGGTTGACGGCCGTTGAAGAATTCCGTCCCCGTCACCGATGCGTCGAAATGCAGATCAGTGCTCGAGTTTCGCCGTGTCATGGTGAACTGCGGACTCGCCCGCACGAACCCGTCGCCCTCGCCATCACTCGAGAGCGTCAGGTTGGAGTCGTAGCCAACCGCACCGGCGAGCGTGCCGGTGAGGGCCCAGTCCGGCGATTCCCACAGGGAGGCCTTGGCCAACGTCAGGCCCGCGGCCAAGCCAAGCGCGACAAGCCGGGCCGATCTTGTGTCCGAAGGTATAGAGTTAGTGGGCATTTTTGTTGTTGAAGATGGTTCCCACGAGGCAGGTGAAATCGAGAAACACGCTCCAGTTCTCCAGGTAATATAGATCCGCTTCGATTCGTTTGCGCAGGTCCGTGTCTCCGCGGAGCCCTTGGACCTGGGCCCAGCCGGTTAGGCCGGTCCGAATTTCGTGGCGGGCGTTATAGTTTGGAATCTCGTCCTTGAACTTCTCGATGAGTTCCGGCCGCTCGGGCCGTGGACCCACGAGGCTCATGTCTCCCGTGAGCACGTTCCAAAACTGAGGCAGCTCATCGATATTATACTTCCGCATGAAAGCCCCAATCTTCAATCGACGAGGATCTTCGCGCGTGCACCAGACGGCGCCCGACGCAGCTTCGGCATTTATCGGCATGCTACGGATCTTATAGATCGTGAACACACGCCCGCTGCGGCTTGTCCGGCGCTGCGGGTAAATAATCGGCCCGGGGCTCTCGAGGTGGACGAGAGTTCCGAAGATCGCGATGAAGGGCAGACTTACGACGAGTCCGACCAGGCCTCCGACAATATCGATCGATCGTTTGAGGAAGCGGTTGACGGTGCGATCGAGCGGAAGCTGCGTGACACCCAGCAATGGCACGCCGCTGACCACCTGAACCTGCAAGCCCGAGTTCAGGGCCGGGAAGTATTCGGGAACCATTTGGAACGTGATCATCTCCCGCTGACAGAAGGAAATCAGGTCCTGGATCTCTCGAGCGGAACACGATACGTCCGCCAGCACGATCGAGTCGGCGCCGCATTCGGCGACGAGCCTTGGCAGAGCCGAATAGTCGCCCAGAATCGCCAGATCCGCGGGTGGGCGAACGCTGAAATGTCCGCCGGGCAGCGGGACGCACCCAATGATTTCACTCAGCTGGGCGAGGTCGCGTCGCAGGGCCCGGCGCAGGCGTGTGCCGGCCGGATTCCACCCCACCATTATAATGCGCGAACTGGCCGTTTCCCTGAGGCGCGGCTGTACCAGCACGACGAACGCGGCGAGCCGCCACAGCGTGAGTAGAATGATGAGCGCCGCCGCACAATACAGCACGCCCACGCGCGGCGCGAAACCGTCGAACTGAAACAAACCGATAATCGCCCAAATGGCGATCGACCACAGTCCGACGGATTTCAAGAGACTGCGCAACCATCGGTGCATTCGATACAGGTTTGTCACTTCGTAAGTCTTCGACGCGACCATGAACCAGGTGAACAGCGCAGCCCCGGCAAAGGACCAGAGGGGCAGGTGAGAGAACAGGAGCGCATGACCTTCACTCGTCATCAGCGACCCAAGCCGCTGCCATTCCCGGGCGGCGAGCCCGAGGGCGATGGCGGCCAGCGCGACCAGAAAATCTCCCAGCACGAGAGCAGCGCAGATGCGATAGGCATTTTCACGCGGTCGGGTATGCTGGGTGCTTTTCAGCTCGGCCGGTCTCCGCTCCTCCGCTTCAGCCGCGCGCGTGGCGGTAAAAGGGAGAACCTTTCGGTTGTCGGGAGATACTTGCCGGCTAATGGCTGCGGTGAGGGCTGCGCACATAATTTGGACAATGGATCACGATCGGCGGTGTTGGTCGTTCGGGACTGTAAGCGAGACTGAAGCTGCCGTTTGCCGCACCGGCACACCGCAGTTGTCCGCTGTTATAAAACATCGCCGAATTAGATTTGGTTCCGGCGACTGATATATAGCTTCGTCGCACGAGATATGCCACCGCGTGTGCTGCGCAATGTTCGAACAGCTTCAGCGGAAAAATCAGGGCAACCCTGATGCCGAGTTTCCGTCGCTCCGGAATTCGTAAACCGAATTTCGCTTTTTATATTTACTGTGCCGGTTTATTTATAGCTACGTGGCTTTCAGGTCGTGCGTATTGCAATAGTTTTTTCCCGGATGCCCGATTGATAGCCTGCAAAACGCAAGAAGTCGCGAATTTGTCACAATATTTATGGAACATATAGCGAGTTTTGAGACGGCCCACTTTGGCGGCGAATCGCGCGGTGATGTATATCAGTCACTGGCCGACGATTGGTCTCGTTGAGCCTCCGCTGAGGGCGACGGCGAGCTTTCATTACGGCTGCGCGGTCGTGGGTTTCGCAGAAGTACATTGCAGAGTACAGGATGAGCGCCCGGCAAATGGACGGTGGGGTGCCGCCGCACAAACGCCCCGTCGGGTCTCGCGATCGGTGCGGCATCGACCAACCGGCGCTGATTCGGGTCGCCAGCCCGCGCCACCCACAATTTCACTTTGACGGGTGGCTCGCGGGCGGCCGGATTCCCGTATTGGGGCGACGATGATGAGCAAAGCGCGAAACGCTGGCAGACTTGACGCACGAGTGAAATTCCCGCCCGGATGGTCTCGGATGTTTCCCTATACGAAAGGAGACTTTCGCCGTAGCCGCTGAAATATTGCACGAGGAGGTACGTTTCGAAACGCGAGAGCCGCGTGCGGACCGGCAGCGTGAGCTCCAACTCGACGGTGCCGTGCCGTGCGCGAAATCGTTTCCGGTCGGCGCGGCCGTTCGACTCGTGTTTGTAGGCCATTTGAAAACCGCGCCAGGTGAACCAGCGACGGCTCTGCTCCGGTTTGGGCGCGAGCGACTTGTACATTATTTCCGGCATGTAGCTCGTGTCGTAGAACGCGCTCGAGGCCACTTCGATGTCCCAGAGTGATCGCTGTGTAAACGCCAACTGGAGCGCCGCGTCATTCGCTGCGGCGTGACGTCGGAAAAATCGAGCAGCTTGTAGTTAAAGCTGAATTGGAATTTGGCCGCGGGCTCATCGGTCCCGTAAACGAAGTATATAGGCTCATGCAGGCCAAGTCGGTCGGCAAATATCTGGCGCAGTGCCCCGGCGCCGGTTCGGCCCGCGCCAAGTTGGTCGTCGGTCGCTTTACCGCGGCGGCGAACAGCCGGGCGTTCGGCTTGGGAGCCGGGGTGATCTCCAGCGCGGTGCGGGTTGGCCCAGGACCGGCGAGTTGATGCTCGAGTAATGCCAGGCCACTCGAGGCATCGCGGGCGATCATGGCGTCGGTGGCGGAGCGATTGAGAACAGCCAGGTGTACTTCTATCGTTGCCCCGGGTTCAACGCCGCCGGTCGGTGCGGCGAGGCTATATAGCAGCTGGGCGTCGGTGGCCCCGAGCACGCTGGCCGTGAGCGCGATTGCCCCGGCGGCAAACCCGCGCATGCCTATATTCATAGGCGGCGGACGTTGGAACTTATCGCCAGGGAGCAGCTGTCGTTGCGCGTGAAGGGGCGTTCTTGCGGTTAAGACTGCGTCGACCGGCGCACGCCACTCGCCCGACGGAGGGGCCGTTAAAAATAGGCTTTAACTACATATTGCTGTACCATTCGCTGCGTGTTGAAGAACGCGCCGTTCAATGCGATCGCATGCCGCATGATGCCAATGAAGTGGGCGCGCTGGTCATGGAACATCGGCGCAATCACGGTCTCGAGTTTGTCGTACAGCGAGGCCGCGTCGCGGGCTGAGCGGCCGTCGTTCGAAGGATCGTTTTCCGCGGGCAGATCGCCGATCGACCAGCCGGTGGCGCCCTCCACGCAGCCCTCGAGCCACCAGCCGTCGAGGATACTCATGCTCGGCACGCCGTTCAGGGCGGCTTTCATGCCGCTGGTGCCTGACGCTTCGAGCGGTGGCATCGGCGTGTTGATCCACACGTCGACGCCCGCGACCAATACCTTGGCGACGCTCATGTCGTAGTTCGGGAGGTAGACGAGCGTGATCTCCGGTCGCAGTGTGTCGGCGGCGTGCAGGATGTGCCGGATCATTTCCTTGCCGCCGCCATCCTGGGGATGAGCCTTGCCGGCGAAGACGAGTTGCAGGCGACCGGCTTTCGCGGCTACGGCCTTCAGCCGCGGGATGTCGGCGAGAAGGAGGTCGGCGCGCTTGTAGCGTGTCATGCGACGAGCGAATCCCAGCGTCAGCACATCGGGGTCGAGTCCCACGCCGGTGTGAACCCGAATCCGCTCGAACAGCTGCTGTTTCGCCACCAGGTGGGCGGCCCACACCTCGTCGTCCGGGAGACTGTGCGCATAGCGCAAGCTGAAGTTGTCGGTCTGCCAGCCGGGAATGTACCGGTCGAAGAGGGCCTGAAACGCAGGCGACACCCACGTCGCCGCATGCACGCCGTTCGTGATGTCGTCGATCTGATACCTGGTGAACATGCGGCGCGACACCTCGGCATGGCGTTTGGCGACGCCGTTGACATAGCGGCTGAGGTTGAGCGCGAGGTAAGTCAGGTTAAGCGTGTAATCCTTGGTGAAGATATCGTCCGGCAGCGGCGTGTTGGTGTCGCGTTGCAGGACCCGTCCGATCACCTCGGCGCAGAAGACATCGCGGATGTTGAGAAACCCCTGGCGTTTGCCGAAAATCCGTCCGACGAGATCCATCGGAAACTGATCGTGGCCCGCTGGCACCGGAGTGTGCGTGGTGAAGATACAGCGCTCCTTGACCGATTCGATGTCCCCGCAAGTGAGGAACGGCCGGCCCGCGGCGTGCGCGGCCTCGTCGAGGAGCTCGAGCGTGAGGAAACTCGCATGGCCCTCGTTCATGTGGAAGCGTCGTATCTCGTGATGACCAAGAGCGTGGATCATTCGCACGCCGCCGACCCCGAGGATGACTTCCTGGCAGATGCGGTAGTGGGCGTCGCCGCCGTAGAGATAATGCGTGAGCGTCCGGTCCCACGGGGAATTCTCGGGCAGATCCGTATCGAGAAAATAAACCGGGACGATGAAATCCGAGAAGCCTTTGACTTCATAACGCCAGGCCCGCACGTGGACGGCCCGGCCTTCGATGGTGACGGTGACGCGCTCCGGCAGTTCGGAGAGAAAGTCCTCGACGTTCCAAACCACAGGCGCCTCGCGCTGCCAGCCGCTGGTGTCGAAGGTCTGCGTGAGGTAGCCTCTGCGCTCGAGGAGTGTGACCGCGAGCATCGGCACGCGGAGATCCGCAGCGGAACGCACCGTATCGCCGGCGAGGATACCCAGACCGCCGCTGTAGGTCGGGATCGCGGGGTGAACCGCAATTTCCATCGAGAAATAGGCGACACTGCGGGTGTTCATAAACGAGGCGTGTTTTCCGGCCCTCCTTCAACAGACGGATTGTCGCCACAATCGCCGAAACTTCCGGGTTTCACTCCGCACTTTTCGGGGAAAGCTCCGCATTTATTGGGTTCGATAAGGATGTTCGTCGCAACGCTGCCTTCCCGACGGTTCGGGATTGGCAACAGATCCGCAAACGAGCTTGAGTCGGCCATGGGAACCGTGCGTCCGCTCTCCCAGTTTTTCCTGGTCCGCCCCGGCAAGATGTTCACGTCGCGTTCCGGCCGGCGCTGCGGCGGGCCACGCGTCAGATCGAGCGAGGAGCGTTCGATGCGGCAACGCGCGAGCGGAGGTGGAAAGGGAGGCCGCTCGTGAGCTCGATCGAGCACACTCGAACCGGGGCGTCTTCGAAGGCCGGCCCGACCGACTGGACGTCTGGTCGTCAGTTGCGGATCCTCGTGCTCGTGGCCGCCACGGCCATGGGCTTCTATCTCTGCTGGCGACTCGCCGCGCCTTTTCTGGCGCCGCTCGCGTGGGCGCTGGCGCTGGCCGTGATGTTCGCTCCGATTTATCGCTGGCTCGAGACGAGGATCAAGCGGCCCAACGTTGCGGCGACGATCCTGCTCACGCTGATTGTGGTGATCGTGTTGGTGCCGGTCGTGTTTATAGCCGAACGTCTGGTATCGGAAGCGGCCGGCGGCGCGGCGACGGTCAAGGCGAAGTTCGAAACGGGTGAATGGTCGCGCGCGATCGCGGCACATCCCCGCCTGGCTCCGGTCGCGAGCTGGATCGAGGAAAACACCGACCTGCCCGGAGCCATCGGCACCATCGCCTCCTGGCTGACCACGCAGGGCGCCTCGCTCGTGCGGGGATCGGTGACTCAGGTGATCGGCATCGTGCTGACGTTCTACCTGCTCTTTTTTTTCCTGCGGGACCGCCGACACGCGCTCGACGGCATCCGGTCGCTCGCGCCGCTGACGGAAAACGAGATGAACCGGATTTTCGCGCGCGTCGTCGATACGATTCACGCGATCATCTATGGCACGCTCATCATCGCGGTGGTGCAGGGAACGCTTGGTGGCCTGATGTTCTGGTGGCTCGGCCTTGCGGCGCCGCTGCTCTGGGGCGTGGTGATGGGCCTGCTCGCCATCGTGCCGCTGCTGGGCGCGTTTATCGTCTGGATTCCCGCCGCCATCGTGCTCGCGGTGGATGGGAGCTGGGGCAAGGCCATCGTGCTCACGATCTGGGGCAGCGTCGTGGTGGGCGGAATCGACAATCTGCTTTACCCCGTGCTGGTGGGAAACCGGCTCAGACTGCACACGGTCCTCGCGTTCATCTCCGTGGTCGGAGGGCTGATGGCGTTCGGCGTCTCGGGCGTGATTCTGGGACCGGTGATCGTGGCGGTGACGAAGTCGCTGCTCGAAGTGTGGCGCGAGCGGAACCACAAAATTGATCGTCACGTGGCGATCCCGTGAAGAGTGGAGGAAGGTGCTCGAAATGGGAAACATGAGCGCGTCCACCAATCCGTTTCGCCGCCCGTCGACGCCCCGGCCGCCCAATCCGTCCGCGGGCCCTCCTGCTCCCGCCACGATGCCGCCGCGGCGCACCTGGATCTGGTTTCTGCTCATCATCGTGCTGAATTATTTTCTGATGCGGAACGTGTTTCCCGATCCCGACGCTCCGGTGAAGGTGCCGTACACGTTCTTCAAGGAACAGATTCCGGGCGACAATGTTGAGGCTATATATAGTCGCGGCGAGACGATCATGGGACGGTTTGCCAAGGCGGTGACGTTTCCGCGGCCCGCTGATGCGAGGACGGTCGACACCGCCGCCGGCGAAAAAGCCGCGCCGAAACCGGAGCCCCGCGAGGTGCGTGATTTCACGACCACGCTGCCCGCCTTCGTCGATCCGGGCCTCGAAAAACTACTGATCGATCACGGCGTCGAGATCAGTGCGGAACCGATCCAGACGCAACGGAGCCCGCTCGCCTCGTTCCTCATCGGCTTCGGTCCGGCGCTGCTCCTGATCGCGTTCTATGTCTGGCTTTATCGCCGTGCGGCGCAACAAGGCGGTGCCGGCGGCATGGGCGGCCTCATGGGCATCGGCCGCAGTCGCGCGCGCCGCTACGATCAGGGGCAGGGCAAGGTCACGTTTGCCGACGTCGCCGGCATCGATGAAGCGGAAAACGAGCTCGTCGAGGTCGTCGACTTTCTGCGCGACCCGAAGAAATATTCCCGGCTCGGCGGCGCGTTGCCGAAAGGCGTGCTGCTGATCGGCGCGCCCGGCACCGGCAAGACGCTGCTGGCGCGTGCCGTCGCGGGCGAGGCGGGCGTGCCCTTCTTCTCGATGAGCGGCTCGGAGTTCGTCGAGATGATCGTGGGCGTCGGAGCCGCGCGCGTGCGCGATCTCTTCAAGCAGGCGCGGGAGAATGCGCCGGCAATCATCTTCATCGACGAACTCGACTCGATCGGGCGCGCGCGCGGGGCCTCCGTGATTGGCGGTTCCAGCGAACAGGAGCAGACGCTCAACCAGGTCCTCACCGAGATGGATGGCTTCACCGGACGCGAGGGGATCATCGTGCTGGCGGCGACGAACCAGCCCGACGTCCTCGACAAGGCACTGCTCCGCCCCGGTCGTTTCGACCGCCGCGTCATCGTCAATCTCCCCGACCGCAACGGCCGCGCGGCCATTCTCAAGGTGCACACGCGCAACGTGCCGCTTGCCGAGGATGTGAGCCTCGCCGAGCTCGCCGCCGCGACGCCGGGGCTTTCGGGCGCCGACCTGCGCAACCTGGTGAACGAGGCCGCGCTGCTCGCCGCGCGGCGCGAGCTCAACGCCGTTCGCCACAAGGATTTTTTGGACTCGCTCGAGAAGATTGTGCTCGGGCCCCAGCGCGCGCTCCTGCTCAGCCCGGCGGACCGCGAGCGGATCGCGTATCATGAAGGTGGACACGCCATCCTCGGGCTCGTCGTGCCCGGCGCCGACCCGGTGCATCGCGTCACGATCGTGCCCCGCGGCCAGGCCCTCGGCGTGACCTACCAGCGTCCCGACAGCGATCGCTATAATTTCCCCGAGGCTTATCTGCGCGCGAAGATCATCGGCATCGTCGGTGGCCGGGCCGCGGAGGAAATCGTCTATGGCACGAAGACCACGGGTGCGGAAAGCGACATCGAGCAAGCCACGCAAATCGCGCGCCGCATGGTCACGCGCTGGGGCATGAGCGAGCGGCTCGGCCTCGTACAACTCGCGCCGCGCGAGAACCCGTACCTTGCCGGCGCCAACGGATTCGGCGGCGAGAAACCCTTCAGCGAGGAGACCTCCCGCGCGATCGATCTCGAGGTGCTCAAGATCATCGGCGAAAGCCATGCCACCGCATGCCGGCTGCTGCGGGAACATCGGCCGGCGCTCGACGCCCTCGCCGAGGCGCTGCTGAAAAGCGAAACGCTCGACGAACAGGAAATTCTCGCGGCGACGGGGTTGCGGCCGGCGCCGCCGCTGGAAACAAGAAAACTGCCGAATGCGGAGGCGTTGTCTTCTGTGCTCGACGCCGAAGCCGCGGCGGACGGTTCATAGCGTTTCACTGCCGGCGCGACCGGCCGCCGTTGACCGAATGGGCGCGCTCGCGCGCCGATCACGCCGGGTGCGGAACTCCGGTCCCGCCGATGTCGTGATGACGATGCAGGCGCAACGAGAGCCCGACCAGCAACGCGCCAGATACGATCGCCGTCGTCGCGATCATCCAGATGAGAGCCAACGCTCCCGCGCCCGGCATCACGAGCATGACGATACCGAGAAGCACGGAGACTGCGCCACCCAGGATCAGTAGCCACTCGCCTTCGATTTCTTTGCGCAGTTGAATCGCGCCGATAATCTCGAACGCGCCGCGCAGCACGAACCAGGCGGCGACGACCACCAGCAGCGCGACCGCGGTCAGCCCCGGATAGACGAAGGTGGCGAGGCCGGCTGCGAGGCCGACGATGCCGCTGAGCACCAACCACCACCGCGGTGCCGGCACGGTGTGGCGGAATGCCTCGATCAGCGCCAGAGCTCCGTCAACGAGGGCGTAGGTGCCAAAGAGCAGCACCAATGTAACGAGGGTGAGGCCGGGCCAGAGAAACGCCAGGAGACCGAAAAGAATGGCGGCGATCCCGCGCAGCAGGACGAGCCACCAGTTGTTAACGAGCAGTCGATAGAGCGACGGATTCATGTGAGTGAGTGCAGTGGAGAAACGTTTCGAATGGGCAGAATAAGCGGCGCGCTCTGAACGCCCCGCGAGTAGAGGAGACGGCAACGCGGCCTGAGTATCGAGGGGGTGGAAACGATCGCGCGTCGACGGTGTGCGTCGGGGCCTGCCGGCGCCTCATGCCTCACGCAACTGGACCGACAAATCTTGTCGCCTTCCTGCAAGATGCTCAACCCCGAGCGCGGCAAATATGGAATCGGAGCGGCTGGATTGCGAACGCGCGGCGCGGTATTAGACGCGGCTGTATTATCCAGTAAGCGAGGGGAGGCGCGCGTCCGGGTTCTCTATAACCCGAACTAAATCATCGGAGATCCGACTATATAGCGGTCCGGGACCTTGCGACGAAGCACGTCCGTTCAAGCTGGAGACTTGGGTAATATAATCTGCACGTGCATGTGGCTCAGCCGGCTGAGCACGCGTCGCTCGGCGCGGAGCGGCCACCAATCGTAGAGGTAGATTTCCAGCGGACGCCACATGGCGACCCAGCCCACGATGATGAAGCTTTCCTTGAGGATGTCGGCGAGGGTCGACACGCCGAGTTTGTCGAAGAGATTGCTGATCGTCAGGCAGGCGGCGAGGAAGAGCAGCCCGACGATCAAGCTGGTTCGGCCGCGACGCATCAACAGGCGGAACTCGCGGCGTTTGTTCTCCGCGCGTTCGGCGAAGTAATGCCGCACCGCGCTTTCGGTCGCGTCGGCGCTCTCCGCGAGGGGAAGTGTTCCGAGATGAATCACCAGTTTCAGCGGCTGATCCGGCGGCAGTTCGCGTGCCCAGCCCACGATGAACTCCTCGGCGTTGAGATCCAGGTCCCGATCGACGAAGGGCGAGGGATCCATCGAGTTGAACAATTGCGCCAGCTCCCGCAGCCGCAGGTGAATGGTGCCGGAATGATGTTTGTGCGGGTGCGGTTCGGGAGTCACGGCGTTCGTGATGGGAGGTCGTTCGCTCGCGGAGGCGGGCGCGGGTCGTGGCTTACTTGCGCCGGTGGCGCAGCCGCAACCGGTAGCTGCGATAGAGCAGGGCCACGGCAAACCAGGCCAGCAGAATGCCGCCGGGATAGGCGAACACGCGCGGGAAGGCGACCACCAGCGCGGCGAGCGCGAGCAATCCCAGTCCTGCCCACGCCAGCAATCGCGTCTCGATCGGCTCGATCACCCGCCGGTTCGTGAGCGCCGCGCCGAGCACGTGGCCGATGCGGACCGCGCCCGCGGCCGCGCGGCTGGCGCTGCCTTTGCCGCCGCGGGCACGCGGTTGCCCGGCGGCGCGATGCGGGCGGATTTTTCGTTTTGCTTCCAAAACGACCTCGGTCGTGTTTGCCAGATCGTCGAGGTACATCGCTTCCATTTCCTGCGCGAACACAGGGTCCTCGACCACGGCATCCAGTTCGCAGTTTCCCAGCCAGCTCGCGAAGTTCAGGTTGGTCGAACCCACTCGCGCCCACCGTCCATCGACGACCGCCGTCTTGGCGTGCAGCAGCGATCCGTTCCACTCGAAGATTCGTACGCCCGCTTCGAGGAGCGGGCGGTAGCCGACCCGCGACATCACTTTGAGCAACGGGATGTCGGTCGCTCGCGGCAGCAGCATCCGCACGTCGACGCCGTCGCGGGCCGACGTGGTCAACGCCTGCACATACGTCGGCGCTCCGAGGTAATAGGCATCGGTGAGCCACACCCGTTGCCGGGCAAACGTCACCACCAGCTGGTCGAGGCGAAATGTCCCGAGCGTCGCGGGCTCGCTCGCGATCACGCGCAAGCTCACGTTTCCCGCCGGCGGCGTCTCGCCGTTCGAGAAAGCGTCCGCCGGGAGTGGCTCGCCGAGCGTCGCCCAGATCCGCGCAAACGAATGCTCGAGCTCCGCGACCGCCGGGCCCTGGATGACAACGCCGGTGTCGCGCCAGGGCTCGGTTTTTTTGGCGGGATTGCCGACCCACGATTGCGCGACGCACAACCCGGAGACAAAGCCGATGCGCCCGTCCACGGTCAGCAGTTTGCGGTGATCGCGGGAAATCCAGCCGAGCGGCGATTCGAGCCGCGGCGGATTATAGCAACGCACCTCGACGCCGCCCGCGCGCAGGCGCGCCCAGAAGGCGCGTGATGCTTTTCTGAATACGCCCAGCCAGTCGTAGATCAGCCGCACGTCGACGCCCGCCTGCGCCCGCTCGATCAGCGCAGCGGCGAATTCTCCGCCGATGGCGTCGTCTGCCAGGATGTAGTTCTCGAAATGGATGCGCGTCCGCGCGCCGCGGATGGCATCGAGCCACGCGGGGTAGTTCTCCGCCGCGTCGCGCAGCAGACGAATGGAGTTTCCCGCGATCAGCGGCGCGCCCGCGCTGCGCAAGAAAGCCTGCTCGGCGAGCGTGCGCATGGCGCCGGGACCGGCCGATTCCGGCAGCTTCAGCTTCCCCTCGGGAGGCGGGTTCATGATCGTGGGAGAGGCGTGACCGGTTTTCTCCGCCCTGTCGCGGCCAGTATGCCAACGGCCGCGACGAGCGCGAATGCGCCTCCCGCGAGAAATGTCGACGGGGGCCCGAGCGAGCTCCAGAGCGCGCCCGCAAGCACGCTCGCCAGCAGCAACGCGCCGCCGCTCACGAGGTTGAAAAATCCAAAACCAGTCCCGCGAAGATCGGCGGGCGTGGTGTCCGCGACGAGTTTCGAAAGCAGCCCTTGAGTGAACGCCATATGCAGGCCCCATAGTGCTGCACCCGCGAACACGTGCAACGGTGTCGCGGCGGCCGCCAGCACGAGGTCCGCCGCGATCAACAGGCCCAGTCCAAGAATCATCAATACACGCTGGCTCATGTGGTCCGCCGCCGCCCCGGCCGGAAATGCGGCGCCGGCGTAGAACACATTCATCACGATCAACACCAGCGGCACATAGCCGAGGCCGAGCCCGATGTCCTGCGCGCGCAACACCAGGAAGGCTTCGCTGAACCGGGCCAACGTGAAGATCGCGCCCAGCAGCACGACTAGCCAGTAGCGCGGGGGCAGTCGTTTGACATCGCTCAGCGCGAGGCGGGGTCGCGGTCCTTGTGTGCGCGCCCGCTCGGGCTCGCGCACATAGATCATCAGCAGCGTCACCGCGATGAATGCCGGCACCGTCGCGATCCACATCACGGCGACGATGTCGTTCGCAAGCCACATCATCAGGCCGAGCGCCGCGAGCGGGCCCGCCACCGCGCCCACTGAATCCAGCGCCTGGCGCAGTCCGTAGGCCGCACCGCGCAACAAGGGCGGCGTGATGTCGGCCACCAGCGCGTCGCGCGGTGCGCCGCGAATGCCTTTCCCGATCCGGTCGATCAATCGCGCGGTGAACACCCAGCCGATCGAAGTCGCGAGCGGGAAAATCGGTTTGGTGCACGCCGCGAGTCCGTAGCCGAGCACCATGAGAAATTTTCGTTTTCCGAGATGGTCGCTGAGCGCGCCGGAGAAAACTTTCATCACCGCCGCAGTCGCTTCGGCCAAGCCTTCAATCACGCCGACGGTGACCATCGACGCGCCCAGCACGCTGACCATGAACACGGGCAGCAGACTGTGAATCAACTCCGAGGAGAGATCCATGAACAGCGAGCCAAACCCCAGGGCCCAGATGCCGGCCGGCAGTGCGCGCCAGGCGGTGCGCATGCGACCCGAGGGTGGCGGATTCGTGGCAGCTGGCGAGGACACGGGCACCTGAGTATATAATATGCCGTGAACGCAACCGAGAGTTCACGGCTTACATGTTGGTGCGCGCGGGACGGAGCGGAACAAAGACGAACGGCCCGGACGGAAAACGAAGCTTGTTCGACTACGTCCGAATGGTCGCCATCGCCCTGTGCAAGGCGGCGGAGGTGGCGGCGCAGGCGTCGTCGTTGTCGAGGGCGTTGAGTGTCTTGTTGAACGGCTCGGGCCGCACGGGGCCGTCGTAGCCGATGCGTGCCAGCGCGGTGAGAAATGTCGCGACATCGATCACGCCGGTCGCCGTCGGCAGCTCGCGGGCATTGTCCTTTTGCTGCGCCTTCGCGATGCCGGCCGGCGCGTCGTTCAGGTCGACGCTCACAACCTCGTCATTCTTCAGCGCGAGGAGATCCGCTTCGGTATCGCCGGCGGTCCACCAATGCCAGGTATCGAGTACGAAACCGACGTTGCCGGTGCCGATCGTGGCAATGAGTTCGTGCGTCTCCGCCATCGTGTGCAGGAACGGATAACGTTTTCCGACCAGCAGCAATTGCGTGCCAACGTACTCGAGTCCGAGGCGCAGCCCGTGATCCTTCAGAATCTGGGCGGCCTCGCGCAGGCGCGCGGCATGCTGCCTGAAGTTGGCATTGTAGGTCAGATCGTCGTGACTCGGTGAGAGCCAGGTGCCGACGCGTTTCACACCGGCGCGCTGGAGTCCCGCGGCGATGCGCGGGAGCCGGGCGAGGGTGGTCTCGAAGGTTTTTGTGTCCTTGCGAAAATCGACGGGCAGGCCCGCGGCGGCCCACGTGAGTTGTTTCGCTTTCAGATCGCCGAGCGTGGCGGCGAGTTGCTCGGGCGACATCCCCGCGAGTTCGTCGCCGCGCGGCTCTACCGACTCGAAACGATGACGATGCGCGAGAGCGTTGAGCTCCTGCTGGGTCTTGGCTGTGACGCCGATACTGCCTGGCGTGAGTGCGACCGTCATCTTGCGCACCGGCGACGAAGGGGCGGCGCGGAGCGATCGGGGGAACGTGGTGGCGAGCGTGACGGTGGACGCGGCCTCCAGGAATTTGCGGCGATTCATGGCGGGAGCGCAGGCTGTCGGGCGAATGACGGCGACGCAAGACGAGGGCAGGGGCGCGGGCGCCGAGCTGCCGCTCGAGGTGCGGTGTATCGCCGATCCGCGGTGGACAACTTGGCGGCGGCGGCTTCAATTCGGAGCGACTCGACCCTTCGCCCCTTCATGAAAAAACTCCGCTTCGTTTCTCTGGTGGCTGTTGCCGCTTTTGTCCTTCCATTCGCGGCTCCGCTGGCCGCGAAGACCGCCGACGGGCGCGCCAAGCTCGTCCTCATGGCGGGCAAGCCCTCGCATCCGCCGCGGATGCACGAGTTCAACGCCGGCGTGCAGTTGCTCACCAAGGCGCTCGCGCAAGGCGCGCCGCAGGTGCAGGTCGAGTTCATCCTGAATGGCTGGCCAAAGGATGAGAGCGTCTTTCAAGGTGCGGACGCCGTCGTGTTTTTCATGGATGGCCGCGCGAAGCACGAGGCGGTTCAGGAAGGCGGCGCGCGCCTGGCGAAGATCGATGAATGGGTGAAGCGCGGCGTGAGCATCGGCGCGATGCACTACGGCGTGGAGGTCGAGGCGAATGTGGCCGGGCCTCAGTTCAAGCGCTGGATCGGCGGCCACTACGAGCATCTGTTCTCCTGCAATCCGATGTGGGAACCGTCGTTCACCACGTTTCCCAAACATCCGGTCACGCGGGGCGTGAAGCCATTTCAGATCCGGGATGAATGGTATTTCAACATGCGCTTCGTCGAGGGTTTCAGCGCCGACAAACCCGGGCAGAAGGAGGGTATGAAGTTCACTCCGATCCTCGTCGCGAAACCGAGTGATGCCACACGCGATGGACCATACGTGTCGCCGAAGGGACCTTATCCTCATATCCAGGCTGCGAAGGGCCAGCCCGAGGCGATGATGTGGGTGGTCGAGCGGCCGGATGGCGGCCGTGGGATGGGCTTCACCGGCGGACATTTTCACGACAACTGGGCCAACGATAATTTCCGAAAAATCGTGCTCAACTCGCTCGTGTGGCTCGCCAAGGCCGAGGTGCCGGCAGACGGCGTGCAGTCACGAGTGAGCGCGAGCGACATCGAGGCGAACCTCGATCCGAAGCCCGTGAAGAAGGCGCCGAAGAAGGCGGCGAAGGCCACGCAGTAACGCCGCGCGCAAACGCCCGCGCGTCACACCGCGCGCGATTCGCCGACGGCCGCGAGCAGTTCCTTCACCGGCGCGTAGAGCGCGTCCGGTGGCACGCGCCCGAGCAGGTCGCGCATGACGGGCACGTGCTGTTCGGCGGCGTCGGGCTGCTCGACGATGACGGTGAGCATCACGTGGAGCGCGAGTTGAAAGGCGCTCTCCGCCAGCTCGTGACGCTCACGCTGGAGATAGACGAGGCCCGCTTCGCGCAGCAGGGCCGCATAGGCGAGGCGTTTCTCGCGGGCGTTGGCGGCGGATTCTCCGGCGGCGAGAAATGCGAGTTGCTCGTCGACGCTCAGGCCGGCGAACGCCTCGATCGGCCGCGCGAAAAGTTTTTCCTGCGCCTGCAGCAGCACGCGCAAGGCATGATCCGGCTGGCCGGCCTGGCGGAGCTTCACGGCTTGGGCGATCGCCTGCCGGACCAGCGCCAGATATCGCAGGATGTAATCGTCGCGCAGTGCCATCGTCGCGCAAACGTGGGCGGATTTCCCGCGAATGCCAGCCCGAGCCGGCTGGCGCCGGGCGCCACACCGCACGATCCCGCGCGCGTCGTGTCAGTCGTTCTCGCCCTGCAACTCGCGCAGCGCCAGGTGACCGTCGAGCAGGTTGAGGGCTTCCGTGAGCTGCAACTCGCCGAAGGTCTCGATCATCTCGGCGCGAATGCTCAGCACCTGTTCGCGCGTCAGGTAGTCGAGCATCACGGCGACGAATTTCAGCAGTGCATTCAACCGTTCGCCTTCCGGCAGCGAATCGATGTGCGTTCGGATTGCGCGCAGGATTTCACGAGCCTCTGCATCCAGGTCCATCCGCCAACCTCCCCCAATTCGCGCGATCCGCAAGGGCGCGGCGCGCTCGCGCGGATTATTTCTTGATCGTGACTTTGCGCATGACGATCGGCGTGAGCGGCGCGCTCATGTCGCCGTCGGTGCCCATGCGCGCGGGCGAGGAGACCAGCGCATCGACCACTTCCATGCCGCGCAGTACCTGGCCGAAGATCACGTAGCTCGGCGGCAACCGATAATCCTGGTGCATGATGAAAAACTGGCTGGTGTTCGTGTTCGGTCCGCGGTTCGCCATCGCGACGATGCCGCGACGATAACCGGCTTTATAGAGCGGGGAGCCGGATTGGATCTCGTCGGGAAAAGTGCCGCCCCACGCGCTCATGCCGCCGCGGCCATCGCCCATCGGGTCGCCGCCCTGGATCATGAAGCCCTTCACGATGCGATGAAACGTGAGCCCGTCGTAGAAACCGTGTTCGGCGAGCAGCCGGAAGTTTTCCACCGCCTTCGGCGCGGCATCCGGGAAGAGCTCGATCTCGATCGCGCCCTTGTCGGTTTCGATCACGGCGATTTTTCCGCCGGAGCTTCTCGCGCCCGCGGGCACCTTGGGATTCCCTGGCGTCGCGGCGGGAGAGGATGCATCGGTGCCGGCGCTCGCGCCCGGCGTGCCCCCACGTTTGCACGCCGTCAGGAGCACGAGCGAAAGCGCGAGGCACGCGGAGAGGGAAAGGCAGGTGAAGGGATGCATTGCTCCGTTGTTGGGCCGATGAACTGCGAGTCAAGTGGCAGATGCGGCGACCGGAGCGGAGGCGTCGTGATCGGGCCGACCCGGGAGGCCGTCGCGAATGGAATTCGCGCCAAGCAGCGGTTCGTGACCGGTCAAAGAATGGTTGCCGGCCACGCGCACCCACATGCGCGTAGCCGGCGTTGGGGTAACTAAAGTGTGTGGGCGGGAGGACGGCTGTTTTGTCGGGCCCCACTCGGGGCGTCCGAACGGTCTTTGCCGGCGCCTGACATCGAACCAAAGGAGTTGCCGGCCACGCGCACCCACATGCGCGTGACCGGCGTTGGGGCAACTAAAGTGTGGAAGTTCGTCAGTGGGATGGAGCCTCAGGGAAAAAACGCGTGCCCCTTGGGGCACGCGTTTGGAGCACGCGAGCGTCGCTCAGAAGTGATACTGCACGCGGGCGTATATCACATGAGCGTCGAAGTCGTTCAGCCCGGACCAGGTGCGGTCGCGATTCGTGACGTAGCTATATTTGAGCGTATAGATCAGATGCTCGGTCTGGCGCCGGACCCAGGTGACGGACGCCGTCTGAAGTTTCTGGCTGAGGCCGTAGGGCAGTGATCTGGCCGAGTTGTCGATGAAGTTCGAGGCGCGGAACCAGTTATAGTTGAAGTAAACGTCATCGAGTTTCCCGATCGCGTAACCCCCGCCGACCGCACCGTTGATATAATTATTATCGCCGTGTTGCACAAACGCATAGGCAGGAGTCTCGATCTGGTCGTAGGTGATGTTGACACTGCCATTCAGGAACAACCGGCCGGTGGGACTCCATGTGGCACTCTGGCTGAGGATATGGGAGTTGTATTTCGAGCTATCGGCTTTCTGCAGACCGGCTTCCTGGCTGATGATCTTGGACTGCTGCAGGTCGTAGCGGGTGACGAGGCCAAGCAGCGACATCGGCCGCCAGGAGAGCCGGAAGTTCACGTCGTGCGTCTCGAAGTCCTGATCGGTGATAAAGGCGGGATAACGATCGCCGCCGGTGGCGGGAGTGTTGTCGACCGTCGCGTCGTAATCGTTTGTGTTTACCTTGAAGTAATATTGGGACGCGAATGTCAGGCCGGGTTTTGCATACCAGTTGGCGTTGAGCGAATACTTCTGGCTGTTGCGCTCGTTGTCCATATGGCGGTCGACGCTGACGATCGTGTGGTGGAGGATGCGTTGCTCATGGAGATCGCCGCTGCCCTGGATCCATTCGCCTTCGGCGCTGAAGGTCCAATCGGGCTTGCCGGTATAGCGGAGCTCAAGGGCCTCGGCGAACTCGTCCCACTTCTTGTTGTGATCACCCTCGCCCTCCTCGAGGATGGCGGTGAAGGCGGGGCCGGCGCCGACATTGGTCTCGATGAACTCGGCCATGGTCTCCTGATGCAGGTTCTCGAAACGAATGCTCGGGCGGATGGACCAATGTTTCTGCGGCACGTAGACGGCGTTCAGATTGAGCACGGTCTGCTTGAGCTCGGCGTCGCCGTGGAGGTCGTTGTAGCCTTCGTCGCGCTGCTGGCGGCGTATATAGGCCGGGTCGTAAACGGGATCGTAAGTCTGGCCGTAGGTGCGGCTGCCGCGGATGTTGGAATCGAGATCGGTGCGTAGTGCCCCGGCCGATACGGTGAGTTTCTCGTTGATCGTCCGTTGATAGAAGCCGTGGACGGCGAAGATGTCGGTCTGGGTCTGGTCCTTGGTCGTGATCTGACGATCGGCGGATTCGAAGGGCCGGCGGCGGCTCCATTTACGATTGTCCAACTCGGTCTCCTGATAGCGCGCGCCGACGTTCCACTTCACGTTTTCCTGCGTGTCGTTGCCGACGTCCAGGGTGAACGAGTGCACGACCTCATCGAGATCGTAGAACGATGGGACCACATTGCGGGTGCCGAAGGTGCCGACGAGATTCGTGTCGGCCCAGGCGGTGGAGCTCTTCGTGCCGTCGCGGCCCCGCCGTTCGTAGCGCAGCTTAATCAGGGTCTTGTTGGCGGTGTAGGCGCCGATCTCGGCCCAGAGCTTCGTGCGGCGGAGGCTGAGATCTTCGTCGAACATAACGAAGGACGTGTCGGTAGGAGCGAAGTAGCCGCCCGAGCCATCATAATATACGCGGAACTGCTCGAATCCTGCGGCGACCCAATAGCGGTCGGTCTTTTCATAGCGCAAGGCGGCGCGATAATCGTCGTCGCCGGCCATCAGCTTGGCATCGAAACGGAATATATAGTCTTCACCCTCGGCCGTGAGGCGGAAATTCTCGATGCCGCCGAAGCCGTCTTTTTTGTGCTGGGTGATTTTTTGAAACGCGGGGCGATCGCCGTCGAGCAGGGCACCGCCACCGCCGACGGTGAGAGTGCCTTCGGTCGTGACATCGGCGGCGAACAGGGCCGCGGGGAGAAGCAGGGTCGCCCAGAGGGCGCGAGTGCGGAGAGATTGCATGGCGGACGAGAGTTGATGTTCGCGTGCGAGGTTAGAAGCGGAGGGAGGAGCTGACGTGTGAGCCGTGGACGGCCTCGTGGCAGCCTGCAGTCCAGCAGGTGCCGCGTTGCACGAACGAGGCGTGGTCACGGCCGCCGATCAGCAGCTGACCGGTCACCGTCTGCTGTTGGAAGTGGCACTGGAGGCAGAGGGTCTGGTTGCGTGACTTGAGCATCTTGTCGTTTACCGTGCCGTGCGGATTGTGACACGCGGTGCAGTTATCGCGCAGCGCTTCGTGCTCGAAGACGTAGGGCCCGCGTTGCGCCTCGTGGCACTTTAGGCAGGTCTCGTTGGCGGCCATGAGCTTGGTGCCGCCGCCCAGGATCGCGTCGCCTTTGTGTGATTCGTGGCAGTCGTTACAGGTGACGTTGCCCATCGGGTGCGAGTTCGGCAGCGCGAACTCGCCGCGTTTGTCGAGATGGCACTGGAAGCACGTATCGGGATTCAGATTGGGGTTCACGATCGTGCCGGACTCGCCGCCGGTCTTCACGTGGATGCTGCCCGGGCCGTGGCACGATTCGCAGCCGATGTTGGCGGCGTTGGCCCCGTCGGTCATCAGCTTGGCGTGGGTGGCGTCGTGAAAGCCGCTGGTGACGTCTTCATGACATTCGGCGCAGGCCTTGGACCCGGCGAACTGTGCGCCGGGAATCGTCGGCGGCATGATGATGGATCGATTGACCATCACGCAGGAGATGAGCGTTAAGCCCCAGACGGCGGTGCCGCCGAAGAGGAGCGAGTTTTTGAATCGGAGCAGGCGCGAGATCATGGCGGGCAAGCGTTCGAGTTGGTTTGGCGCTGAGGTAAGAGATCGCTGGTTTGTCGGATGGGAGTATGAGCGAACCCCTCTGGGCTTGCTCCGCATCGGTTGCGCATCTGTGCGCAGGGGTTGCTTTCCGTGTAGTTTGCAAACGCGGCCGTGTATTTTAAGTACTGTACGAAGCGACCTGGCGTGCTGACGCTATAGTTACGATGCTGCCCGGAGCTATGATGCTCCGGGAAGCTGGCCGCCGGGCGCGCAGGTGGAAAATTCGGGGGCAGTCGACGAGCTGGCTATCGCGCGCTCAACGGAGCGTTCTCGGGAAAGGCTATATCAAATCGGGAAAAACAAGGGATGCGTAGACCTCGACAAGATGCGAAGAGCGCTCCACCGCGGGATCTCGGATATTCCGCGACGCAGTTACCTCGTGCCCCGAACCTGTCGGTTCTGAACCCCTGCTCGCTATGAAAACTCCCCGTCTGTTTTTTTTGCTCGCTCCGTTCGCCTTCGCGCTGACCGCCGTGGCCGCCGACGCAGTCGCCAACTGGAAAGAACATTGTTCGAAATGCCACGGCGACGATGGCAAGGGGCAGACGAAGATGGGCCGCAAGCTGAGCATCGCCGACATCTCCGATCCTGCGGTGCAGTCGAAGTTCACGGATGCCGATGCCATGAAGGCGATGAAGGAGGGCATCAAGGACAAGAATGGCAAAGTTCAGATGAAGCCGACCGAGGGAATATCTGAAGAGGAGATGAAAGCCCTCGTCGCGCATCTCCGCACGTTGAAGAGGTAAATTAGGCATCTCCATGCCTGCCCCGCCATGGCAACTCGCTCCCACAGCCCAGCAGCTCAGGCGAGCAGGCGCACGAATGTACTGCTGACGATACTCGCGCTCGCATTTGCCGGCCTTGCCGCGCTATTGGTCGGAAATCTCTGGGGGCGCCCGCCGGCGCTGGTTTCGCTGCCGCTGATCGATCCCGCGCTGCTGGACCGGGCGCCGTCGCGGCAGACGTTCGCGGACCTGATCGCGGCCAAGGAGGACCTCTCTGACTTCGATTGCTACGCGTGCCACGACAAGAAGACGCCGCCGCCGGTGCACTTCGATGAGAACCACAAGATCATTATACCGAAGGAGCACTCCAATATAAAAATGGGCCACGGCACCCACGACCGGAATAATCTTTGTTATAACTGCCACAACGAATCGAACCTGCTGACCGTGCAGGTGCGCGATGGCCGCGAGCTGAAGCTTTCCGACAGTACACCGTTGTGCGGCAGCTGCCACGGCCCGACTTATCGAGACTGGGAGGCGGGCGCGCACGGGCGGACGAATGGATATTGGAATCGTGCGCTGGGCGTGACCCAGCGACTCGCGTGCGCCAACTGCCACGATCCTCACGCGCCACGCATCCCGCCACGGGTCCCCGCCCCTGGCCCGCATTCGCTGCACCAAGCCGCCGCGGACGCCCCGCCGGCAGCCACAACTTCCCACTGACATGTCTGCGCCGAGCCCCAATTCCGATCCTGCTCCCGCGGACAAGACCTCTGACCGCGCGCTCTCCCGGCGCTCGTTTCTGCGTGGCACCGCGGCCTTGTCGGGCTTGACCGCACTTGCGGCCAGCCTCTCGCCGCTGCGCGAGCTGGGCGACTTCACCTCGACGGAGGAGTTCCTCCAGAAATACTACAAGGAGCTTACGCCGGATGATATGGCCAAGGTGCTCGAGCGGGTCACTCGCGAAGTACAGCACCAATACGGCATTCGACCCCACGTGCGCGACCTGAAGCCGATGGATGGCGTGGAGTTTGTCTATTGTCTCAATCTTACGCGCTGCATTGGTTGCCGCAAATGTGTCCACGCGTGCGTTGCCGAGAACAACCTGTCGCGGAGCCCGGAAATCCAATATATTCGCGTCCTCAAGCTGCCCCACGGTTCGCTCGACCTGGAGAAGGCGGAGCACAATTACGACGCGAAAGAGGTGCCGGAGAAAGGCTTCTTCTACATGCCGGTCCAATGCCAGCAGTGCCGAAACCCGCCGTGCGTGAAGGTCTGCCCGGTGCACGCGACCTGGCAGGAGAGCGATGGCATCACGGTGATCGATTACGACTGGTGCATCGGCTGCCGTTATTGTGAGGCGGCGTGTCCGTATTGGGCTCGACGATTCAATTTCACCAAACCGGAGATTCCCGCCGAGCGGCTGAATCCCGACATGGCTTACCTTGGCAATCGGCCGCGGAAGCAGGGTGTGATGGAGAAATGTCACTTCTGCATCCAGCGCACTCGGGTCGGAAAATATCCCGCCTGCCTCGAGGTCTGCCCGGTCGGCGCGCGCAAATTCGGCAACATCCTCGATCCGGAGAGCGAGGTATCCTATATTCTGCGCGAAAAGCGCGTCTTCATACAGTTGAAGGAGGAAATGGGAACGTCGCCGCGATTCTTCTACTACTTCGACAAATGAAAACGCTCCGTCTCGCGCGTAGTTCATCGCCGGCGGGCCGCGAGGGTCCGCCGGCTCAACCTGCCGCCTCCGCGTGCGTTCCCGCACCGGGGCCCCTCCTTCCATGATCCAGGGTGCGCGCAACTATTCCGTGTTCCTTTGGCGCTGCGCCCGGATCGCCTTCGTGGGCGACTGGTGCTACTATGCCTGGATGGGCGTGCTCACCGCGCTGACCCTCATTGGCCTCAATGCCTACTGCAAGCAGCTCGTGCACGGGCTGATCGTCACGGGAATGAGCGACGAGGTGTCGTGGGGCGTATATATTGCCAACTTCACTTTCCTCGTCGGGGTGGCGGCTGCGGCGGTGATGATGGTGATTCCGGTCTATATCTACGACAACGAGGAACTGCACGACCTCGTCATCTTCGGTGAGCTGCTCGCGGTGGCGGCGATCATCATGTGCCTCGCGTTCGTGACGGTCGACCTCGGCCGGCCGGATCGGTTCTGGCATCTGATCCCCGGGATAGGCGAATTCAATTTTCCCGCTTCGATGCTCAGTTGGGACGTGATCGTGCTGAACGTCTATCTCCTGCTGAATATTCATATCTGCGGGTATCTGCTGTATTGTCGTTATCAGGATCGGAAGCCGGCGAAGTGGTTTTATATACCCTTCGTGTTCATCGCCATCTTCTGGGCGGTTTCGATTCACACCGTGACCGCGTTTCTCTACGTCGGTCTCGGAGGGCGTCCTTTCTGGAACTCGGCGATCGTCGGGCCACGGTTTCTCGCGTCCGCGTTTTCCGCGGGGCCGGCGCTCATCATTCTGGCGCTGCAGGTAATCCGGGGCGTCACGCACTACCGGATCACCGACAAGGCGCTGCTGACGTTGCGGAGCATCGTGCAGGTCTCGATGATCATAAACGTGTTCCTGCTCGCGAACGAAGTGTTCAAGGAGTTCTATTCGGGCAATCTCCACGTCGCGTCCTCGAAATATCTCTTTCTCGGCCTGCACGGCCACCACGCGCTGGTGCCGTGGATCTGGACGGCGGTGGCGTTGAATCTGATTGGCATGGTGCTCCTGATTCTCCCGCTGAGCAGCAGCCTGCGCTGGCTGAATGTGGCATGTGTCTGTTGTATTGTCGGCATCTGGATCGAGAAGGGGATGGGGCTGGTGATCCCCGGTTTCATCCCGACGCCGTTGGGGGCGATCGTGGAATACAATCCGTCCTTGAACGAGACCCTCGTCTGCATCGGCATCTGGGCGTTTGGCATCCTGCTCTATACAATTTTCCTTCGCATGGCGGTGCCGATCCTCCAGGGGCGGCTCTCGAAGGCGAATGAAGGCCTGCCGGAAATTCAAGGCGATCAGCCTGAACCTCCGCCGGAAACCTCCACGGCCGCACCCGCGGCGACGCATCTCTGACCATGGCGAAACAACTCACCGCCGCGGATGCCAGGCAATCGCTGACGATGCACGTCGAAGCGAAGGGCGTGGAGGTGTATCTCAAATACGGCCCGCAGCTCGGTTGGAGCGAGCTGCACGGGCTCCTCGCGGATCGAGCCTATGTGCGCTATCCTTGCGAGATTGTATTCGACGCCACCGGGCTGCTGCCGGGCGAATGCGCGCATCCGGCTCAAAGAGGGGAGTTGCCGGAAGACGGATTCACGATGTGCGTGCATCCGCGGTTCGAACACCAACTCGAACGCGTTGTATATCTCGTGCTGTACCAGCTGGTGGCCCTGAATTACGGCGAGTTCGCATCGGCGCACGACGCGGAGACGTTCGGCGCGGCTGCGTTGGGACTCACGCGTGACGAGTATTATTTCGAGCTATGTTCGATGGCGGATGAACTGGAGGCAGTCGCCTCGAGTGGGGGCGCGACGGGTTCTTTCCACGAAGCAGAAACCGGGTCGACGGGCGCCGGAGACCCCTCTGGCGGATGCAACTGCGGTGGAACGGGAGCTGGCCACGGCGTGTGCGATCACAACGGCGGGTGATGCCGTCGTGTACAAGCACATCTCTCCGGCTTAGCGCCTGACGCGAGGAAACGACAAGGAGACGATCAGGAGTACAGTGCCAAGTGCGACGAAGGACGCGACCCGATAAACGGGCGCGAGCTGGCCGGGGCCCGCGAACACGATAAAGATCGCAGCGAGCGCGAGCGTGGCGTGGCCCATCCAGCGATATTTTTCGCTCCGGACGATGAGGTTGAGGAGATAATAGCCGACCGCGAGTCCGACCCACGACAATGCTATATAACGCGGAGGCACCAAGTGATGCAGCCCATAGGGGAAGATCACAAGGGCGCTGAAGAGGTAGGCATTGCGCATCAGTTCGGTCTTTAGTTCGAGGCGGTCCTTCTGCCAGCCGAGGATGCGGGCGCTGACCAGCGCCACGATGCCAAACCCGAGGCTGATGCCGGTCTCTGCCTTGGCGATAAACATATACCCGAGTATGATCGCGGCGTAGATGAGGAAGTTTGCAACCACGATGAGGCGGGAGCGGAACCACACGGCCGTCGCGACGACGACGACGCTCTGCAGCGAGAGCCATACGAATACCTCGGGGATGGCGGACGCTTTCAAGATCGCCATGCTTAGCGCCACGTAGCCGGTCAGAACATAGAAGAACGTCGAGACGCGGGCGCGTTCGCGTGTCCAGAAGAGCACCGCGATGCCGAGAAAGACGGCGAACGCCGACGCATGCAGCATTGCAAAGTGGCGCGGAAATGCGGCCGCAGTGTGCACGAGAAATACACCGTATCCGAAAAAGCAGTTCAGCAGTGCGGCCGCATTGGTAACACCGTCTTCGTGCTCGCGATGCGCCCGAAACAATGCAGTCGCGGCGAACAGGCAGATCATGATCAGGAGCGCTAACGGCGCGGCGGCCGGCTCCGCACTATAATGATATCGGTCACCGAGGATCGGATTGCCGCAGGCCCAAACGAAGTGCGTGAGATAAAGCAGCGGGGCACCTACGAGCGGCAGAGCCGGCCATCCGCGCACGAGCGCGGCAGCCACGACTGCGCTGGTGAGGAGGGGGAGCGCGACGATCAGAAATTCGCCAGTATTGATAGCAATAGCGCCGGCGCAGCCGAGGACGAGAGAGAGTGCGGCCAGGCCGGGCGAGCGTCGCGACCACGCGAGCGCAGCGCTGAGCGCCACGGGAAGTACGAGTAACGTCCGCCCCAGGGTGCCGCGGAGATCGAGTGCCGGTGTCGCGCCGAAAAAACTCAGGCGCAGCGCGGCAAAGAAGAGCAGCACCAGGCCGGCGCCACGGAGGGAGTTGGCGAGCAGACCGAAGCGACGCTCCCCGAAATGGGCGGCCAGCAGGAGGCCTGCGGCAAGCGCCGCACCCACGATGGACGGGACGGCGGCGGGCAGGTTGGAGTGGGGTTGGGCCAGCATGAATCCGGCACCGATCGTGAGGGCGACAACACCGGCCACCGCGAAACCGCTCTGCTCGACGCTCCGCTCCAGATCGCCAGCTGAAACGGGCGTGGCAAAACCGGCGCCGTGCAAGCTGGATGCCGCGTTGCTCCCGCCCGTCGGCGACGCCGCGCCACCCCCGAGGGGCTCGATCCCGAGGCGTTGTTCGATACGGACGAGCCGCGCCTCGAGTTGCGCCACGCGGTCGGTCATGGCCGGAGACGCCGGCGGCTGACGAATGAGTTCTGACATGGGGTTGGGGTGACAGGAGAGCTTCGCTCCGCCCCGTCGCACGCGCTACCGGTCGGTTGGCCAATCCTGCGCATCAATTGGCGCGGTTGGAAACGCGGCGCCTTCAGGCAAGAACCGCCCAGCTTTGGCCAAGCGATGCACGGACGCCGGGGCGCACCGGGATTACGTTGTCCATCAATCAAAACTCGGAATCCGCATGCGGGTTCGAACCACAAAAGGAGTCTGTCATGCCAAAGATCAAAATCCGTCTCGAGCAGGGTGAATATGATGCTGTCGCACGCCTGGCCGAAATATTGCACGTGCCGCCGGAGGCGGTTGTCTATGGCGCGCTGAACCGCCTGATGTTGGAGTCGAAAAGCCCGGCGGTGCGCGAAGAGGTCGTGGATGTCTGGAGTTGGCATTGCGACAATCTCCCGCTCTGGAGCGACTCCGCCGGTTCGGTACACGCATATGAAGGCAAAGGCGACGACGAGCCGGAACCGAGTCGCTATATATGATCGCGAGCGGTAACGGCGCCAACCTGTGCCTGCGGCCGGGAATTCTCGCGCGTGTATACGGTCCGGTCAAAATCTGCATATTGAAACTCAAGCCATGCGCGGCGCGACAACCGCAAAGGTGCTAAGGTCGATGCATGGCCTCCCCAACCGATCGAATCCCTGAAAACGTGCCCGGGCGCTACTATGTCGATACGACCTGCATCGATTGCGATCAGTGTCGGGCGCAGGCGCCGCAATTCTTTTCCCGCCTCGAAGAGAGCGGATTCTCGGTGGTGCACCGGCAGCCGGAAACCGCCGAGGAGGTTGCCTTGGCCGAGGAGGTGATGGCGAGCTGCGCGACCAGCTCGATCGGCAATGACGGGGTCTGATCCGATGGACGACCTCATCATCGGCATGGCGGGCTCGGGTGGCGACGGCATCGTCTCCGCCGGCGAATCGTTGATCAATGCCGCCGCCCAGGAAGGCTACTTTGCGATTCTGACGAAGAGCTTCGGCTCGCAGATCAGGGGCGGCGAATCGTCGTGTCGGCTTCGGCTGGCGACGACGCCGGTGCTGAACCCCGGCGGCGCCCTCCACGTCGCGGTCGTGTTGAACTGGCCCGACTTCCTGCGCTTCGGCGGTGAGTTGCCGGTGGATGGAAACACGATCGTTATATACGAAGCGAAAACGGGCGTCGCGCCTGACGCGCTGCCGCTGCCCGGCGTGAAACCCGCGCTCGCGCTCGCCGTGCCGATGGAGGCGATGGCGCTGGAATCCGCCGGAGTGCAGCTGGCTAAAAATAATATAGTCCTCGGCTTGCTGGCCGGCTGGTTTGGCCTAGCCGGCGACAGTATTCTCGAAGGAATCCGGAAGAAGTTCGCGCGGAAAGGCGAAGCGGTGTTGCAAGGCAACGAGCGCGCATTTGTCGCGGGCCTCGACTACGCGGAGCGAAATCCGATCGGCGCGGAGTTCCGCCTCGCTCCTGCGGTCGTGGACCGCGAGGGCCGCGATCGCGTGCTGGCCGATGGCAACGAGCTTTGCGCCAAGGCGGCGTTGTTCGCCGGCTGTACATTCTTCGGCGGCTATCCGATCACGCCCGCCACGGAGATCATGCAGCATCTGCAGCGTGACATTTGGAAGCACGGAGGGGCGTTACTCCAGGCCGAGGACGAAATCGCCGGCGTTGCGGCGGCACTGGGCGCCTCGTTTGCCGGCAAGAAGGCGATGACCGCCACCTCGGGTCCGGGCTTTTCGCTGAAAGCCGAGGTGCTCGGCCTCGCGAGTGTCACCGAGCTGCCGCTCGTCTGCGTGAATGTACAGCGTGGCGGACCATCGACGGGCATGCCGACAAAACCGGAGCAGGCGGACCTTTTCGCCGCGGCATTTTCCGCTCACGGCGACACGGTGCGGCCGATCCTCGCGCCGATCAGCGTCGCGGATATGTTCGGCATCACGGTCGAGGCTTTCAATATCGCCGAGTACTACCAGACACCGGTGATCGTGCTCTCGGACCAGGAGATCGCGCAACGCAAGGAGGTGATCGCGCCGATCGATCTCTCGCGGCTGCAGGTTGTCGACCGCCTTGAGCCCACCGCGGACGAACTGGAGGACTATACGCGTTTTCAGTTTACCGCCTCCGGCATCAGCCCGCTCAGTCATCCCGGAATGAAGGGCGGCAACTATCTTGCCGCCGGCATCGAGCATGACGAACACGGGGCGCCAACGGCGAGCGGGGAGTTGCACGCCCGGATGAATGACAAGCGGCTTCAGAAATTCAACCCGCTGAAACAGCGGAGGGATCTGTTCGTCGTCGAGGGCGAGCCCGATGCTCGAATCGGCTTGATCGCGTGGGGCAGCGTAGCCGGCGTCGCGCTCGAAGCCTTGCGTACAGCGCGCGCGGAGGGCCTCGAGGCGAAGCTTCTGATTCCGAAGCTGCTCTATCCGGTGGCGGAGGAGATTTATGCGGAGTTTTTTGCCTCGCTCGAGCGCTGCGTCGTGGTGGAGCAATCGCACCAAGGTCAGCTGCGCCGGCTGATCCGGATGTGGGCGGATGTGCCGCACGACTTCATCGGGCTCACCAAGAGCGGCGCGAATCCAATTGCACCAGCCGAGGTGGTCGCGGCGATTCGCACGATGGCGATGCCGCGCCGGTCTTCGCGCCGGGCCAACTGCGACCTGCTCAACCCACTATGATTTCACCCCAATCTGCCTGTGACGGCCCCCTGGCGGCGTCCGCGGCGTTCACCGCGAAGGATTATCGCAGCGCCCTGAAGCCGATCTGGTGTCCCGGGTGCGGCGACTACGGCGTCGTCACCGCGCTCTATCGCGCGCTCGCTGCGATCGGCCGGCCGCCCCACGAGATCGCGTTCGTCTCTGGCATCGGATGTTCGAGTCGTATCCCGGGTTATACTACAGCGTACGGATTCAACAGTGTACATGGCCGGGCGCTGCCGATCGCGCAGGGCATCAAGCTCGCGAATCCCGACCTGCTCGTGCTCGTCGCCGGCGGCGATGGCGATGGCTTCTCGATTGGTGGCGGCCATGTGCCGCACGCGATCCGACGCAATCCGGACATCACTTACATCGTGATGGACAATCAAGTCTACGGGTTGACGAAAGGTCAGGTGTCGCCGACGTCCGCGCGCGGCACGAAGACGCCGACATCGATCTACGGCAGCATGGAGGAGCCGGTGAATCCGCTGCTCTATACGCTGGCTTATGGTGCGGGTTTTGTGGCCCAGGGAGTGCCGGCGGACATGGATGGACTGGCGAAGATGATCGAGGCGGCGATCCGCTATCCGGGTTTTTCCTTCGTTAACATTCAATCGCCGTGCGTGAGTTTCGGCGACCCCGAGAGTCAGGTGAAAGTGCAGAAAACGAAGATGCGTAGACTCGAAGCCGAGGGGCACGATTCGTCGAACCGGCTCCGCGCGATGGAACTCGCGCAAGATTACGGCAAGACGCTTTATACAGGGATCTTCTATCGAAACCCGGAGCCGCCGCCGACGTATGGGAGCCAGGTCGAAACGCTGCAAGAGCGACTCCGTGCGAAACCGGACGAGTTCGGCCCGCGCCCCGTACGCTGACGACACGTCATCGCTACCCGCGCGGCCGCTGGGCGATTGCCGCCACCTCGCGCTGCCGCGACTCAGCCCAGCGCCGGGACGCTCGACCGCGAGTCCTGCGTCGCGCCATGTCCGGCACGGCCCATTTCGTTCTCCGCGTGCACGTGCCCGCGCATCGCGTCGCGATACGCGTTCACCGATTCGAAGAATTCCGACATCATCAGCATCAGCCAATACATGCCGCGCTCGGTGAGCCGCCATCCCTTGGCGTCGCGCCGGGCGGCGCCGAACGCCTCGAGCGTCAGCAACTCGCCCCACAAGCGTCGGAAGAACGCCTTCCCGTGGCGCGCCAGCGCCCGCTCGCGATCGAGCCGGAGACCAAACATCTGCACGAGCAGCGCATAACGCATCCGATCCGTTTCGCCGAGGCGATGTTGCGTCACGATTCCGGTCAGGCCGCGGGCGATCCGCCGCTCGTAGGCCGAGAGCGAAAAGGTCGTCGAGTAAAGCGTTCCGTCGAGATAGCTGAACGCGCCGCTGCCGACGCCGACATAATTTTCCGCGGCCGCGATATATTCATCGCCACTTTCCCCGCAGCGCGTGAAGCACCAGGCGGACGTCGGCGCAAACTCCGACGAGAGGCGCTCGACGATCGTTCGATAAAAGCCCCGCAGCCGGTGGCGGTCGGGGACGCCCATCGTGTCGCGCATCCGCCGCGCGACGGTGGGCGAGGTCATCAAGGGATAGCATGAGACCTGATTCGCCCCGAGCGTCTGGAAAATTTCCAGGTCGCGCTCCAGTGAGGCCTGCGTCTGGTGCGGCTGGTTGAAGATCAGATCGACGTTGAGCGTGGGGAATATCCCCGCGGCGCCGCGGATATGATCCGCGATCTCCGCGCCGCTGCCGTAGGTCTCGTAGCGTCCCATCTCGCGCAGCAGCCGGTCGTCAAAGCTCTGTACGCCGACGGAGAGGCGCGTCACCCCGCCGCGCCGCAGCTCCTCGAGCAGCAACGGGCGAAGCTCGCGTGGATTGGTCTCAACCGAGATTTCGCGGATGGGAAACAACGTGCGGATGAGGCCGATGGTATCGATCAGTTGCTCGGGCTCGATCGTCGGTGTGCCCCCGCCGAAATAGACGCCGGTGAACGCGTATCCTGCGGTGTGATACAGGCCTATCTCGCGGCGCAACGCGGCGAAATAGCGCTGCGCCTGCTGGTGGCAGTGCTGTACGCGATGAAACGAGCAGAACGGGCACAGAGCGGCGCAGAACGGAATATGTATGTACAGGTAGCAGCCGTCGCCGCGCGGCGGGGGTGGCACCTGGCCGTCGCTCTCCGCCATCCGCAGGAGCCCACGCGTACGGAAGCGAAAGAGCCGAATCAGGAGCGAGTCGATGAGGGAGAAGTCCGGCATAGGCGCAGCGTTACAGCTGGTTCACAGCATCGCTCAAGTGGACCGATTCAGCTACTCTCGGGTTGGGCGAAGCGCCGCATATCTTGGCGAGCCGGAACGACGACGCGGGCAATCGCCGACTACGATTGGCCAACCGATGCGAAGACCCGGCCCGACATGAGGCTATGATGAGGTCGTTCGGAAACCCAATACGCTCATGCTCTGCCGAGGGTCGGTTTCACTTCTTTCGCGTTCCGCCGTTCCGGCTCCAGCCCGGAAAACCAGGTCGTGGTGGCCGCTCCTTTTTGCGGCCACGTGGGGGTTGGCCGGCTGCGCCGTGGCCGTGGCGGCGGATGCGACAAAGACGCCACCGGAGCCGCCGCCAAACTCCGATGCGGCGTGCATGGAGTGTCACAGCGATCCCGACCTCTCGATGAAGAAGGGCGGTCTAAAGCTCACGCTTTTCGTCGATGAAAAAGTCGGCGCGCGTTCAGCGCATCGATCGCTGGATTGTATCGATTGCCATGAGGACTTCGACGGCGAAGCCACGCCGCATCGCAAGCCGATGGTCGCGGTCGATTGTCTTTCGTGCCACGAAGATACCGGCAAGAAACACAAATTCCACCCGCGCCTGGCGCTCGCCGAAATACCAAAAGGCGAAGACACGTCGTGCGTGGACTGCCACGGCAAGCACGATGTCGCGGAAGTGAAGAAGCCGGCGTTCGCGTTTGCCAACGGGCCTCAGCCACAGGCGTGCGGCAAATGCCACGAGGCGGCACGCGATCAGTTTCTCACGTCGGCCCATGGTCGCGCGTTCACCGCGAAACAGGCCAATGCGCCCGATTGCCTCACGTGCCATCGCGATCCTATCGTGCCGGGGCCGAAGTCGATCGCGACGCTCGCGCAGAAACTCGCGCAGACCAGGCAATGCGAATCGTGCCACGTGGAGAGGGACTCCGTGGCCGGCCAGTCGTTGCGCGGCGCCAAGTTCGTCACCGATTTCGATCACAGTGTACACGGCGCGGCGCTGCGCGGCGGCAACGTGGAGGCGGCGAACTGCGTCGATTGCCACGGCGCGCACGAGATGAACCGCGCGATGGCGGGCGGGACGCGGCTCAATAAACAGGGCGTCGCGGAGACGTGCGCGGCGTGCCACAAGGAGCCGGGCCACGATTTCGCGGAGAGTGTACACGCGGTCGCATTGCAGAAGGGCAATGCGGACTCCGCGACGTGTACCGATTGCCATGGCGAACACGATATTCGCGGCCGCCGCGATCCGACGTCGCCGGTCAACGCGAAGAACGTCGCGCAGCAGGTCTGCGCGGACTGCCACGATTCGCTCAAGCTCACGAAGAAGTACGGCATCGCTTCGCACACGTTCCAGACCTTCACGGACAGTTATCACGGGCTCGCGGTGCGCGGCGGGGCAGTCGAGGTCGTCAACTGTGCGAGCTGCCACAATTCGCACGCGATCAAATCGCAGGATGATCCGGCGTCGACGATTCACAAGACGAACCTCGTGCAAACCTGCGGCCAGTGTCATCCGGGAGCGAATACACGTTTCGCCGTCGGCAAGGTTCATGTGAGTCCCGAGACCGGCCGCGGCGAGGATGGCAACGATCCGATCCTCTATCTCATCTCCACGGTCTACGTCGCACTGATCCTCGGCGTGATCGGCGGGATGTTCGTGCACAACTCGCTCGATTTCGTCAAAAAAATCAGGCGCAAGCTCGCGATCCAGAAAGGGCTGGTCGAGGAGGAGCATGTCGCGCACCGGCTTTATGTGCGTATGACGGTGCACGAGCGGTGGCAGCACGCCGTGCTGGTCGTCAGCTTCACCCTGCTGGTCGTAACCGGTTTCATGTTACGCTATCCCGAGGCGTGGTGGGTCGTCGCGATCCGCAACACCAGCGCGAGCGCCTTCGAGTGGCGCGGGTTGTTGCATCGCGTGGCCGGCGTCGCGATGCTCGCGAGCGGCGTCTGGCACTTCTGGTATCTGGCCGCGACGTCGCGGGGCCGCGCCTTGTTCCGCGACATCCTGCCGCGCAAGCGCGACCTCACGGACCCGTTTGCGGTGTTGAAGTATAATGTCGGTCTCGCGCGGACGAAGCCGGAGTTCGGCCGGTTCAGCTATATAGAGAAGGCCGAATATTGGGCGATGATGTGGGGCACGATCCTGATGGGCATCACCGGCGTGATTCTCTGGTTCGACAACACCTCGATCGGGCTCTTCACCAAGCTCGGCTTCGACATTTCGCGCACGGTGCATTTCTACGAGGCGATCCTCGCGACCCTCGCGATCATCGTCTGGCATTTCTATTTCGTGATCTTCAATCCGGATGTGTACCCGATGAACCTCGCCTGGCTCACGGGCCGGATGTCGGAAAAGGAAATGCTGGAGGAGCACCCGGCGCACCTGGCGGAGATCAAGGCCGCGGATGCAGCGCAGACCGGCAGAACTCCTCAGACAGAAACACCGCTCCCTCCGACCGATCCCGGCGCCGGCGTGTAATTATATAGCGGAGCCGGACCTCGGACGTCGTTTACGGCTGGGTTGATCGCGCCTTAATCTATCCCGTGCTGGTCTTGTGGCCCGCCTCGGGAGAGGCGGGATTAACCGGTACCCGAGTTGCTGCCGGTCCCTGCTCTCCCGAGCAGGGCTACGTGAGGCGATTTTCCTCCGGCCGATCGATGCGCGCGATGGCATTCGCTTCGGACACGGGTGAGACGCGACCCGGCTCGTTGGCCAATCGACGCGCACGATTGGCCAATGGGCGCGAAGTGCCGCCGCGCATTCCGTACTATGGTGATAACGCCATGAAAAGCGTTGCACCCTTGCTACAGGGGGAACCAGCGGCGAGAGCCACCCGCTTTGCCCATCACGATGAAGCCGCTTTGCTTGATTTACTGCAAAGCCTCCAGGAGCGCCACGGCTTCGTGCCGCGCGAAGTGTCCGAGGAGATTTCGCGGCTCGTGGAAGTGAAGCTCGAGCGATTGCACCGGATCCAGGGGAAACTCGATTCCACGCTTCGCCGCGATGTACAGCGCCACGTCAGCGACTGGCGTGACGAAGAGGGCAATCTCATCATGATTCTGCACGCGATCCAGAATCAGCACGGCTATGTGCCGCGCGAGGCGGCGATGGAGCTCTCGCGTGAGCTGGGCGTGAAGCTCGCGCGGATCTACGAGGTCATCACGTTCTATCATTACTTCAAATTGCAGCCGCCCGGTGAGCACACCCTCACGGTTTGCAATGGCACCGCTTGTTACCTGAAAGGCTCGGGGGAAGTGCTGAACGAGTGTCGGTCGCAACTCGGAATCGCCGAGGGCCAGACGACGCCCGATCGCCAGATTCATCTCGATACCGTGCGCTGTATCGGTTGCTGCGGCATGGCGCCCGCGATGGTGGTCGACGGCAAGACACACGGTCACGTGAAGTCCGCCGATGTCGCCGGGTTCATCAACGCCGTCAGGACGAAGAAAGGAGCCGCCGCATGAACGCACTCCGCCGCCAGGATCTCGAAACGTTCGCCGCGCAACCGCAGGTCGATCCCGCCGAATGGATTCGCGTGCAGCTCGACACCGGTGGCATCGCCGCCGGAGCCGAAACCGTCTTTGCCGCGTTCAACGATGCGCGCGCTGCCTTCCGTCCCGGGCTCGCACTTTTGCGCGCCGGTTCCACTGGCTATTCGTTCGCTGACCCCGTCGTCGAAGTGCAATCCGCGGGCATGCCGCGCGTGCATTACGGACGTGTCGTCCCCGAACTGGTCCCCGCCATTCTCGAGCAGCACATCGGCGCGCGGGAGCTGCTCGACGATCATGTCATCGCGACGCGCAAGCGCGGACTGACACTCGACCAACCCGTGACACATGTCCTCGTGCGCGACACGAACGGCGAAGCGGGCAAGACGGAATTCCTACAGTTCGCATTGAACGAGGAGATCAAGCGGCGCGGGCTCGATCGGCGCGTGCAGGTCGCGCGCGCGCTCGACCTCGGTGTCTACGATGAGGGCGCCGTCGTGCAGCTCCTGCCCTCGGCGGTCACCTACACCAACGTGCTCGCCGCAGACATCGTGCGCATCGCCGCCGACTCCATCGAGGGCGGCCGCGTGCTCGACGATCTCCTTTGGAAAAAGCCCGACAAACAAGTCCGCATCGTTCTCCGCCACTGCGGCGAGATCGATCCGGATAGCGTCGAGGATTATCTTCGGCACGGCGACGGCTACCAGGGCCTGCGCCGCGCGTTGTTCGAGCTTTCGGCCGAGCAGGTCATCGCCGAGCTCAAGACGAGCGCACTGCGGGGCCGCGGCGGCGCGGGTTTTCCGACGTGGATGAAATGGCAGCTCACGCGCGCGCAGCCCGCTCCGCAGCGCTATGTGATCTGCAATGGCGACGAAGGCGATCCGGGCGCGTTCATGGATCGCAGCGTGCTCGAAAGCGATCCGCACGCCGTGCTCGAGGGCATGATGATCGCCGGCTACGCGATGGGCGCGTCGAGGGGCTATTTCTACATTCGCGCCGAGTATCCCAAAGCCGTCGAGCGCGTCCAACGCGCCATCGAACAGGCGCGCGCCAGCGGCCTGCTCGGCGAGAAAATTCTCGGCAGCGATTTCTCCTTCGAAGCGAAGATCCGGCTCGGCGCCGGCGCATTCGTGTGCGGCGAGGAGACCGCGCTCATCGCGTCGATCGAAGGCCGACGCGGCAGCCCGAGTCCGCGGCCGCCTTATCCGTCGGTGCGCGGTTTGTGGGGCATGCCCACCGCGATCAACAACGTCGAGACGCTCGCGTCCGTGCCCGTGATCCTCACGCGCGGCGGAGCGTGGTTCGCGAGCCACGGCACCGCGACCTCGAAGGGCACGAAGGTGTTCGCCGTTACCGGCAAGGTGCGCAACGCCCAGCTCGTCGAGGTGCCGATGGGCACGACGCTGCGCGAGATCATCTACGAGGTCTGCGGCGGCGTGCTCGACGGCAAGGATCTGAAAGCCGTGCAAACCGGCGGCCCTTCGGGCGGCGTGATTCCCATCGCGCACCTCGATACGCCCGTCAGCTACGAGACGCTCCAGCAACTCGGCTCGATCATGGGCTCGGGCGGCATGCTCGTGATGGACAAGGGCGACTCGATGGTCGAGGTCGCGAAGTTCTACCTGAAATTCTGCGTCGACGAGTCCTGCGGCAAATGCGCGCCGTGTCGGATTGGTGGATACCAGTTGCTGCAGATCCTCGATCGCATCACGCGCGGCCGCGGCTCGGCCGGCGATGTCGCTCTGATTCACCGGATCTGTCTCGCGATGCAACGCGCGTCGCTCTGCGGGCTCGGCCAGACGGCACCGAATCCGGTGCTCTCCACGCTCCGCTATTTTGCGGAGGAGTATCAGGCATTCATCGAGGGCGGCTCGAGCTACGCGCGCAAGATGAGCGCCGCCGCCAGCGGAAAGACCACCGCGCCGGCCGCGCCCGTCGTCGCTCGTGAAACCGTCAAAGCCGCCATCCCATGATCAAAGCACGCATCAACGAAATCGACGTCGAGGTCCCGGAAGGAACGAGCATCCTCGACGCCGCGCTCCACGTGCAGGTGAAGATCCCGACGCTGTGCAAGCACAAGGATCTGCTGCCCACGGCCGCGTGCGGCATCTGCATCGTCCGCAACAAAGGCGGCAACAAACTCATCCGCGCTTGCTGCACGCCGATCGAGGCGGGCATGGAGCTCACGACGCATGACCGCGAAATCGTCGAGGTGCGTCGTTCGACCCTCGAGCTGATTCTCTCGAATCATCCGCAGGCGTGCCTCACATGCGGCCGCAATGGCGAGTGCGAGCTGCAGTCGCTCGCCGCCGATTTCAACATCCCGCTCGAGTCGATCAAACGCTACGTGAAGGACGTGCCGCCGGACAAATCGACCGGCTCGATCATCCTCGATTTCCAGAAGTGCATCAAATGCGGGCGTTGCATCCACGTTTGCCAGGAGGTGCAGAATGTCTGGGCGCTTTCGTTCCTCGATCGCGGCATCAACACGCGGATGGCGCCCGCCGGCGACATCACGCTCGCCGAATCGCCGTGCGTGAAATGCGGCCAGTGCTCCGCGCATTGCCCGACTGGCGCGATCGTGGAAAACGACGAGACGCCGCTCGTCTGGGAGGCTCTGCACGATCCGGAAAAAATCTGCGTGGTGCAGATCGCGCCGTCGGTGCGCGTCACGGTCGGCGAGGCGTTCGGGCTTCCTCCCGGCACGAACCTGACGAAGAAACTCTACGCGGCGCTGCGCCGGCTGGGTTTCAAGGCGGTGTTCGACACGAACTTCTCCGCCGACCTCACGATCGTCGAGGAGGCCAGCGAGTTCATCGAACGCTTCGTGCATCAGCGCGGCCCGTTGCCGCTCATCACCTCGTGCTGTCCTTCGTGGACGGACTTCATGGAGAAGAACCACTACGATTTCATCGACAACTTCTCCACCGCGAAGTCGCCGCAGCAGATGCTCGGTGTGCTGGCGAAGACGTACTACGCCGAAAAGCTCGGGATCGACCCCGCGAAAATGTTCGTCGTCTCGATCATGCCCTGCACGGCGAAGAAGTACGAGTTGTCGCGCACCGAGGAGATGTACGCCTCCGGCTATAAAGACGTGGATATCGCGCTCACCACGCGCGAGCTCGCGCGGATGTTGAAACAGTCGGGCATTGATTTTCTCAACCTGGCCGACGGCGCGCCCGACTCGCTGCTCGGCGATTATTCCGGCGCCGGCACGATCTTTGGCGCGACCGGTGGCGTGATGGAAGCAGCGGTCCGCACCGCCTACTTCTACGCGACCGGTCAGAAATTGGGCCAGATCGAGCTCGAAGCCGTGCGCGGGCTGCAAGGCGTGAAGGAAGGCACGATCATGATCGGCCAGGCGGCGGTTCGCGTCGCCGTCGCGCACGGGCTCGCCAATGTCGAGCAGGTGCTGGATCGCGTGCGCGCCGCGCGTAACGCCGGTCTGGATACGCCCTATCATTTCATCGAAGTCATGGCCTGTCCCGGAGGCTGCATCGGCGGCGGCGGCCAGCCCTACGGCGTCGACAACGAACGGCGCAAGCTCCGCATCGCCGGCCTCTATCAAGACGACCGCGAACGCACGGTGCGGCACTCGCACGAGAATCCGGAGGTGATTCGCGTCTATGCGGATTACCTGGGCGAGCCGCTCGGCCCTCGCGCGCATCAACTCCTCCACACCCGTTACACGGCTCGTCCGCTCTACAAGCGATGATCGCTTTCGCCCGTCCGTGACCACGAACTCACCCGCCGCACCAGATGCCGGCGCTTCATCGCGCTCCTGTCTGCGTCGCTGGTGGATTCAGGTTGGGATGCGGGGTATCCGGTTTCTGCTTACGTTGTCGGGTGCCTGCTTCGGGGTTCATGGACGGGCGTCAGATTTTCCCGCCGGGCGCGAAGCTCCGGTCCTGCTGCCGCCGTGGGTGATCGAGGAAAGAATCGATCGACCGTTGCAAGCGGCGAGGGAGGATCAGTTCGCTTCGGTCTTCGGACCGTCGTCCGTGATCGCGAGCGAGGCGTGGTCCGCGCGCGGCGTCGCGACACTCGCGGAGGCGTTGCGGCAGGCACCGGGCGTGATGCTGCAGGAAAGTTTCGGCGGGTTTGAACCGCCCCGGCTCTCCGTGCGCGGCTCCGGGCTCGACAGCGCACCGACGAGCCGCGGTATCGCGCTGCTGATCGACGGGCTGCCGCTCGCGCGGGCGGATGGGACGTTTCACAGCGGGCTGCTGGATCCGCAGTTGTTTTCGCGCGTGGAAATCTACCGTGGCTCGCTGCACACCGCGCTGACGCCAGCGGTGCTTGGCGGCGTGTTGCATGCCGTGTCGCATTCGGCGCACGAGGAGTCGGGCACGCAGTTGCACCTCGAAGCGGGGGAGTTCGGCGCGGTGCGCGGGCGGCTCGTGCAAAGTGCGGAGCGTGTCCGAATCGCGGCGTCGTTTGCGCGTGGCGACGGCGGGCGTGAGCACAATGCGCAGGAGCGGCGCGCGGGACACGCAGTGTTTCGCCACGCGCTGAGTGCCTCGACCCGCGTCGACGTTTCACTCTATGCGGCGGACGCCTACTACGAGGTGCCGGGCCCGCTCACGTTTGCCGCGGCGTTCATTCAGCCGCGCCTCGCCTCGGCGGCGGTCAGGCGCGACCGGCCGCGTCGGGATGCCACGATCGTGCGCGGGAGCGTTCAGTTGGAGTCGGAGCTGGACCAGGCGCGGCTGACGGCCGGTATCGCGTGGCAGCGATTGCACGACGATTTCTATCAGCTCGTGACGAATGGCGAAACGGATGCGACGAGCGATGACGCCAGCGCTCACCTCACGTGGTCGCGCCAGATCGTCGCGGCGGGTTGGACGCATCGGGTGCTCTTGCGCGGCACGGCGTTGGTCGGGAAAAACCGCGTCGACCGCTACCTCAACGATCAGGCGCGGCGCGGCGCCCGCTTCGGCGCCTTCGATGCGCGGGCGGATACGGCCGCGCTGAGCGTCGAGGACATTGCGTGGTTGAACGAGCGCATCGCGTTCGGCGCGGGCGTCACGATACTGCACGCGCGGCGGCGCCTCGAAGATCGCGCTGCCGGTTCCAGTGCATCGGTCGCGCGCGAGTTGCGGTATCGTCACATCTCGCCACGTGCCGGACTGACGTGGTGCGCGACGCGAGACGTGTCGTTGCACGCGGGGGTCTCGCATGCCGTCGAGCCGCCGGCGTTCGACGATCTGGTCGCGGTCGCGGGTGCGTTTCCACAGCTCGCGCTCCGCTCTCGCGACTTGCGCGCGCAACGCGCGACGACGGTGGAGTTCGGTGTCGCCGGCCGGCTCGGCGGGCTGAGCTGGAACGTCACCGGGTATCGCGCGGCCTGGCGCGACGAGATTCTGCGGCTCGCCGATGCGGCGGGGCAGCCCCGCGGCGCGGTGAATGCCGGGCCGACGGTGCACGCCGGGATCGAATCGGCGGTGCGTTGGACGCTGGTCGAGCAGCCGCTGCGCGTTTCGTTTGCGGCGACGTCGACGCTGGGCCGCTTCACGTTTGAGGATGACGCGATCTATGGTCGGAACCGCATCGCGGGTGCTCCGCCGCACGTCGGCCGTGTGGAGCTGACGGCGGAGAATCGGCGGGGATATTTTGCGGCGGTCGAAACGACGTGGGTCTCCGGTCGTACCTTTGTCGATCACGCGGCGCGGCTGAGCTACGGTGGCCACGCGCTGCTGCATGTGCGTGCCGGCTGGAAGGCGACGCCGCAGTTCACGGTGTTTGTGGCGGCTCGTAACGTTCGCGATCGCGCGCATCTCGCCAGCACGGCCGGCGTGCTCGATCTGGCGCGCTCGCCGGCGACCACGGCGATTTTCCTGCCGGGCGTAGGCCGGAATTTCACGCTCGGAATCGAATGGAAGCCGCAGCGGTGACGTCATGCTTGGCGCCCTGGGCACATTGTTTTTCTTTGCGATCACGCCGGTGTTCGCGAATCGCGCGGCTCACCGGCTCGGCTCGATCCACGCGAATTTCGCGCGACTGCTGGTCGCGGCCGTGTTGCTCGCGGGCTGGGCGCATCTCTGGGGACGCGGCCTCGGCGGGGCGGCGCTGGGGTGGTTCTTCTTCGGTGGCGTTGTGGGTTTTGGAATCGGGGGCATCGCGATGTTTCAATCGCTGCCACGCCTCGGTTCGAATCTCTCGACGCTGATCGTGCAATGCGGTTCAGCGGTCGTCGCGGCCGCGGTCGAGTTTACGTGGCTCGGCACGCGGTTGAGTGTCGCGCAAATGGGCTTCGCGCTGCTGACGATCGGCGGCGTCGCGATCGGGTTGCTGCCGCGGAGCCTGCCGCGCGTGTCGCCGGGCGAATGGACCGTCGGCCTCGCGTGGGCGGCGGTCTCCGCGGCGGGGCAGGGCGCCGGCGCGGTGATCAGCCGGAAAGCATTCGCGGTGGTCGGCTCGTTGCACGAGACGATTGATCCCGGGACGGCTGCCTATCAGCGCGCGCTCGGCGGATTGTTCGTTGCCGCGCTCGCGCTGTGGGTCATCCGTATCCGTAAGACGGATGCACCGCGTTCACCGGGGCGCGCCTGGCCCTGGGTTGCGGGCAACGCCCTCACCGGGCCTGTACTGGGCGTCACGTGTTATCAGTGGGCGTTGCGCACGAGCCCGGCGGGTATCGTGCAGCCCATCGTCGCGGCGGCGCCGTTGCTCACGATCCCGTTTGCGGCGTGGCTCGAAGGCTCGCGACCGCGCGCGAGCTACTATGTCGGAACGTTGCTCGCGATTTCCGGGGTGAGTGGACTTCTGCTCTGCCGGTAGCGCGACGTTCGATGCTGGGGAAAAGTCGTGGGGCAAGGGTAGCGTGCCTATAAAGGGAACCCTGCCCTGCAACCCAGGCCGGCTCGAGGAGCCGGCCCTGCTTATATCGATCAGTGCCCGAGACGCGATGCCATCGCGTATACGATGAGGACGAGGAGCACGAGGCCGGTGCCGAAGAAGACGAAGCCCATTGCTTTCGCTATATTCTTCCGGCCTTCCCAGTCGTCTGCCCGGATGCGATAGGTATCCAGCCGGCCCGCGGCGATCAGCCGATCATACCAGCGGCGACGTTCGTGCAGCATCTCGGTCTTCGAGATGCGGCCGGAGAAGATCACGGTGTCCATTGGGAACTTCTCGATCCGGAAATGCGTATTGAAAAAGTGAAACGAGAAGATGAACCCTGCCGCGAGCAGGGCTTCGTCCGAATGTACAACGGTGGCGATGTTGATCACCCACCCGGGCACGAACAGCGTGAAGAATTTAGGGAACCACAGAACAAGGCCGGAGAAGCCGATGATTCCGATGCCCCAGAAGACGGCGAGGTAGTCGAAACGCTCCCAATAGGTCCAGCGATCGAACTGCGGGCGCGGGCCCTTGCCGAAGAACCACTTTTGGTGGGCCACGAAATCGCGCCAGTCCTGCAGCGACGGCACCATCGAGTCGGGATGGAAGATGACGCTGCCCAACCGGCGCAGCGTAACCTTTCCGGTGACCGGATCGCGGAGGTTGCCGCGCGAGCGCCAGAAACCCCGCAGGAGACTGCCGAGGTGGAGCACGAAATAGCCGAACGTCACGACCGCGGCGTAGTGATGCAAGGTGCGCGCGACTTCCGCGCTGCCGAGGAACCGGAACATCAACCTGGCCCAGTCTGTATAGTAAAACTTCAACGGCATGCCCGTGATGACGAGCGCGAGGAAGCTCGTGACCATCATCATATGCAGGAAGCGTTCGAACGGAGTGAAGCGGGTGAAGACGTCGTCATCGACATGCGCCTGCGTCTTCGCCTCGCGGAATGTTTTCGAGTCGTGGAGATAAAGATAGATCGAGCGGAAGAGCCAGAATGCGGTATGCAAGCCGAAGAACGCGAACACGCTCACGAGCAGCGTCGTCATGAACCAGAACACCTTGTTGAGAATCGGATAGTTTTCCCGGTCGAGCGGGTTGGCGTGCGCCTGATATTGCGTGAATTTTGCGTTCACCCCGGGGTGGCACTGCTGACAGGTGTCGACAATATTGTCGGCGTGGAGGCGCGACCGGGAGTCACTCACGGGAAATACGTCGTGATGGCCGTGGCAATCGTAGCAAGCGGCGACGTCGGAGGCGACATTTGGCTGGCCGAGCGCCATGGCCTTCCCATGATATGTTTCTCGATAGTGCTTCAGCCGGTCTTCGTGGCACTTGCCGCAACTCAGGTCGCTTGCGCCTTTAAAGTGTGCCGTGGCGGGCTTTTCGATGTCGTGCGCGGTATGACAGTCGATGCACACCGGACCCTTCTTGTCGTCCTGTGTAAGGAGCTTGCCGTGTACGCTTTCGTTATAGGTTTCCTCGATGCCGAGATGGCAGGTGCCACATGATTTCGCGATGTTCGCGTGATTGCTGCGCGAGTCCTTGTCGACACTGCGCTTGATGTCGTGAACGCCATGACAGTCGTTGCAGGAGGGGGCGACCACGAGGCCCATCTTCACGAGCGCCTGGCCGTGAATGCTGTCGAGATAGTGGCCGCTGATTTCCTTGGTTCCGATTCGGTAGTTTGCCGCGAGCTTGTCGTCGTTGTGACACGTGCCGCAGGTGGTCGGCAGGTTCAGCTTGAAAACCGGAGAGTCGATCTGCTTCACGGGCACCATGTCGTGCGTGCCATGGCAGCTTGCGCAGGAGGCTGCGTCGGAGGCGCCCATCTTGTGGCTCATGCCGTGAATACTCGTCGTATATTGTGTGACTGCTTCCTCGTGGCAGGAAACGCACTGCGCCGGCTTCAACTTTGCCGGATGTTCGGCTTCCTTGATGTCGGCGTGGCAATCGACGCAGTTGGTCTTCGCGTGAACGGATTTGGAATAGAGTTCGGGCCGGATGCCGATCCACTCGGGCTGCATGCCTTTCTTGCGCGGGACGAATTCCGCCTCGTGGCATTCCATGCATTCCTTGTTTTCGATGACGGGCTTTGTCGCGAGCACGGCGGGCTCTGCGGACTCGGCAGCGGCGGCGAGGCCGATGCTTGTGGTGGCCAGTAGTGCCCGGAGTACTGGCAGCAAGCGCGCGCGCGTCACGTTCATGGTATTTTCATTATGACGGGCGCGCCGCGCGCTGGCTGCGCGGCGGTTGACCAATGATGCGCGGGGGTTGGCAAAGTCGGCGTTGTACAATGCGGGCTACGGTCCGGGGTGAAGCGCGGAGAGGGTGGGGCGCGGATCGCGCCGGCCACGTCGCGCCGTTATGGACTATACGTAGTCGCGATATCTTGGTTCGAACATCCGCCCGCGGATGTCCTCCACGAGATCGGCGGGACGTGGCGCGCGGGCCAGACCCGCGTCGTGGGCAACGCGTGCCACGGCTGCCGCGATCTGGAGCGATATATCACGCACCTTCGTCAGGGGAGGGTACACGCGGCCGAGCGCGAGATCCTCCGGTTGTACCAATCCCGCGAGCGTGCGGGCGGCCGCGAGGAACATGGCGTTGGTCACCTCACTCGCCTCGCTGGCGAGGACCCCGAGGCCTACTCCCGGGAATATATAGATGTTGTTTCCCTGGCCGGGCACATGGTGCCGGCCGTTGTGGTCAACGGGTGGGAAAGGGCTGCCGCTGGCAAAGATCGCCCGGCCGTCCGACCAGGTGTAGGCCTGCTCCGCGGTGCATTCCGCCTTCGATGTCGGGTTCGACAACGCGAATACGATCGGCCGCGTATTGATCTCGCTCATGGCGGCGACCACCTCACGTGTGAACGCCGACGGCATGCCCGAAACGCCGACCAACGCGGTGGGCCGCAGCGTGCGAACGGCTTCGTCGAGCGTGGGGATAAAGGCATGGTCGTGCGCGTAGGGCAGTTTGTGTTCGGCGAGTCCGGAGCGGCTCTTCACGACGAGTCCCTTCGAGTCGACAAACCAACAGCGTTCGCGTGCGGCGCTGGCGCTCAAGCCCTCCGCCTGCGCTGCTTCGACGAAGAGATCGGCGATTCCGGTGCCCGCTTCGCCCGCGCCGAGGAAGAGCAGCCGCTGTTCGGCAAGCGTGCCGCCTGTGTCGCGCAGCGCCGCGAGGATGCCCGCGAGTGCGACGGCGGCGGTGCCCTGAATGTCGTCGTTGAAGCTCGGCAGCTTCTTCGCGTACTGACGCAGCAGACGAAACGCATTGGTGTTCCCGAAGTCCTCCCATTGGAGGAGCGCCTTGGGAAACACGGTTTTCACGGCAGTCACGAATTCATCGATGAACTCGTTATAGACGGCGCCGCGGGCGCGCGGCTCCTTGAGGCCGATATAGAATTCGCCCGCGTGCAGCGCGGGATTGTCGGTGCCGACATCGAGGGTGATTGGAAGTGTATAGCCGGGGTGAACGCCCGCGCAGGCGGTGTACAGCGACAGCTTGCCGATCGGAATTCCCATCCCCAGCGCGCCGAGATCGCCGAGGCCGAGGATGCGTTCGCCATCGGTGACGACGATCAAGCGGACGCCTTCCTGCGGCCACTGCCGCATGACTTCCGCGATGCGGCCGCGTTCCTTCAAGCTGAGGAAAAGCCCGCGTGGCCGGCGGTAGATCGAACCGTATTCAAGGCAGGCCTGCCCGACGGTCGGCGTGTATATAAGCGGCACCATCTCCTCGATGTGATCGAGAACGAGCCGGTAGAAGAGGATCTCGTTTCGATTCTGGAGATTCGTGAGGTAGATGTATTTCTCGATCGCGTTCTGCTTGCCGCGGACGGCGCCCAGCGTGCGGTGGATCTGTTCCTCGAGCGTGAACACGCGAGGCGGCAACAGACCCCGGAGTCCCAGCACATCGCGTTCGCGCTCGGTGAAGGCGGTGCCCTTGTTCCAAAGCGGATCGGAGAGCAATTGAGGGCCGCGCGGATGGCGCGGCTCGCCCCAGGCGGAAACCCCATTGGCCGAAGCGGGAGAGATCATGTTCGCGAATATAACGCGCCGTTCGGCCGCTGCCTCCGCAGATCTTGGGAATGCTGCGCTGATCTTTGTCCTCCTGGCGGGCGGTTGTGGCCCGGCCACGACGCGTGCCGAAGCGGGATTCCGGAGAGTGCGGCGGCCGATAACTCGCTCCGCCGGGGCCGCGGCTGCCCGGCCGCCTGCGGGCTGGCGCGCGAGGCGGGCGGTGCGTTATTTCTGAATTCCGCCGTTATGGCAGTCGGCGCAGCTCAACTCGGGATCCAGTTCACCGTCGGGATGGGCGAACTCGAGACCTTTGGCCGAGAGGGTCTCGAGCTCGGCGCCTTTGCCTTGAGCGATGATCGTGTGACACGAGTTGCAATCGCTGGAACGGACCTTCTCCCCGTGAGAGGTCTTGTGCTTGTCGTCGTGACAACGGAAGCAGCCCGCCCAGTCCTTGTGGCCTATATTGTTTGGATAGACCCGCCAGTCCGCTTTCCGCTCGGGAAAGATCGTGGTCGCGAAGATCTGCTGCACCGCGGTGATCGTGCCGGGCAGTTCGGCGGCGAGCGCGGGATCGTTATATTTGCTGCGGAGGAAGTCGGCGATCTGCTGCGTCGCGCCGGCCGAGGTCGTGATCTCCTTCTGGGTCATGGCCTGCACGGCGACGCGTTTGATATTGGGCAGCTTGGTGCTGACGGCGCCGGCGAGCATCGCCCTCTCGACCGCCTCGTTGGCGGTGGGAAAGACGTGCGCGGGCCGATTGTGGCAATCCATGCAATCCATCACGCGAATCTGGTCGGCCGGGGGCTCGCCTTTGAACGAATCGATCCGAAACACGCGTGAGGTGCCGTCCTTGAGGTTCGTGACGCGCGTCCAGGGAATGTCCTGACGTTTTTCGTCGGTGGCGTAATATTCGACGCGTTCGGTGTCGCTGACGTGCCAGTGAATGCCGCCGAGCGGGCTGCCGGGCTGGCTCTTGTTCACGTGCATCAGCATCCGCGCGGTGTAAGGGGAATTCTTTTTGTCGGACAGGAAATGCTCGTAGTTGATCTCGACGTTGCCGTGGAATTTTTCGGGCCAGTGACATTTTTCGCAGGTATCCTGGGCGGGCCGGAGATTCTTGATCGGGGTCGCGATCGGGCGGGCGTAATTGTCGAGGGTATAGGCGATGAGCTGGTGCGTGCCGTTGAGTTTCGCCTTGATGAACCACTGTGCGCCGGTGCCGACATGGCAGGCCACGCAATCGACCCGGGCGTGCGAGCCGCGTTTGTAGGTGACGAACTCGGGGTTCATCGCCTCGTGGCAAACCTGACCGCAGAACAGCGTGGATTCTGAGTAGTGATACGTTTGGTAGCTGCCGAAGGCACTGAGGAAAATGAAGAGAAGCGCGCCACAGCCGAAGAGGACGACGCGCCGGCGGTGTCTGGGATCGGACCAGTCCAGCCGCCACTTGTCCGGCATCGTCGCGGCGTGCCGGATCGCCCAGCGACGTTGCGCCCAGGCGCCGAAGAAGATGAGCGCGAGGCCCGCGATCAGGAATCCCGGCGCGACAATATACGTGAAGATGCCGAGGTAGGGATTGGTGTCGCCCTGCGTGAAATCGATCCACACCAGCAGCGCAAAGGAGAAGAGTGCCCCGATCGCGAGGACGACGCCGATGGCGCTGATCCAGTTATTGAAGTGCGAGCGCGGCTTCAATACACCGCGACCTTCTGGAGTGGGAGTGGCTGAGTCAGGCATGGTGGCGCTGGGCGATCAGGATTTGTCGTGAACGAAGCCGGCGCGAATAAGCTGGGAGTTCGCGCCGGCTTGTTTCTGGCGTGGACGTGCGCGTCACGCCTTGAATTTACGAATATAGGCGACGAAGGCTTTGATCTCTTCCGGCGAGAGCTCGTCTTTGAAGGCTTTCATCCTTTCCTTGCCCTTCTTGTCGACGACACCCTCGGCGGTGACCTTGATGATTTCCTCGTCGGTCATTTCGGCCTGCACCTTGGCGTCGGTATAATCTTTAACCTGGAGTTTGCGGCCGACCTTGGTCTGGCCCTTGCCGTCGGCGCCGTGGCATTTGGCGCAAAGATTTTCCCAGTTCTCCGCCACGGGAGCGGCGACGAGGGCGGCCGCGATGAGCAGCGGCGCGCCGAACACAATATGTTTAAGGGTGAGTTTCATGATGGTGGATCCTGTTGCTTCAGAGCGGGCGGATAATGCCCCAACCGGCGGCGGCTGGCTGTGCATTCGTTGCGGAGATAGCCGCAAAGCTTGCCCAATGCATTTTCGCGGGGCGCCGAGACACACAACTCATGCGCACGTCTCCGCAGAAAACGCGGAGCGGATCGCCCTTCGCTCTGGCACGATGACGAGGTGTTAACCGCTCCCACCATGCCCTTGGCCGGCACGACGTGCCGCGCCGCCGCTCCCCGCAGCATCTGGCAGGAGATCCGCGCCGGGATCGTCTCGCTCAAGTTTACGCTCGTGTTGCTGCTCTTCAGCATCCTGCTCGTCTTCGTCGCGACACTGGATCAGGTGAACCTGGGAATCTGGGCGGTGCAGGAGAAATATTTCCGCTCGTTTGTAGTCTATATGCCGGTCGGCCCCGCGGTTGTTCCCGTATTTCCCGGCGGCTATACCATTGGCGGACTGCTGCTGGTAAACCTGATCGCCGCCCACGTATATCGCTTTACGTTTGCCTGGCGGAAAATCGGACTAGTACTCACGCATTTCGGGCTTATCGTCCTCCTCGTGGGCGAGCTGCTCACCGGCCTCTGGCAGAAAGACGCCTTCATGACGCTCGATGAGGGGCAGACGAAGAACTATGCCGAGAGCTTCCGGCACAACGAGCTCGCCGTGATCGATGTGACCGACGCGGCCTTCGACGATGTGGTCGCGATCCCGGAACGGCAGCTCGCCGACAAGACGCCGGTGCAGCATGCGAAGCTTCCGTTCCGGCTGCGGGCGACCACCTACTATCCGAACTCGACGCTGCGCATGCGGGCGCACACCGACGGGCCGGCGGTGGCGACTGCGGGAGTCGGCAACGAGATCGCCGCGGCGCCGTTGCCGATTACGTACAAGCAGAACGAGCGCAACGTGCCGACGGCGTTCGTCGAACTCTCCGGGACCGAAGGCCCGATCGGAACCTTTCTCGTCTCGCCGCACCTCGCGTCACCACAGGAGTTCACGCATGCAGGCCGCACCTGGCGGATCGCGCTGCGGGCGCAGCGTACGTATTTTTCCGATACGTTCTCGCTGCTCGAGTTCAGCCACGATCGCTACGCCGGCACCGAGATCCCGAAGAACTTCTCGAGCCGGCTGAAACTCACCGCCGCCGACGGCGGTGGTGCGCGCGAGGTTCTTATCCGGATGAACGAGCCGCTGCGCCACGCGGGGTACACGTTCTATCAAGCGGGATTCGAAAACAACGATCGCACCACGATTCTCCAAGTGGTCGGCAATCCCTCGTGGTTGATGCCGTATATTGCCTGTACACTCGTCACACTCGGGCTCGTGGTGCAGTTCGGCATCCACCTGGTCGGCTTCGTGAGCAAGCGACGGGGTGGCGTTGCCGGCACGGTCGCCGGTCGCACCGAAAACGTTCCCGGCAGCCCGCGGCGGAAGAAGCGGGACAATGTGCGCTCCGCCGATGCGGCGCGTGCCCACTCTCTCGAGCGAAACGAGCCGAAGTCGCGCTCGTGGCTTGGGCGTTGGTTTCCCGGGCTGATTGCCCTCGTGACGCTCGCGGCCGTCATCGGCACGCTCCGCTGGCCGGGCAATCCGGGCGATTTCGACGTCGTTTCCTTCGGCCGGCTGCCGGTACTCGTCAACGGCCGCATCAAGCCCATGGATACGGTCGCACGCACCTCGTTGCTCATGTTGCAGGGCCGCCAGCGCGTGAAGATCGCGGACGGGCGGAGTCTGACCCCGAGCGAGTGGCTGCTCGACATGCTCTACCGGCCGCACCAGGCCGATCACTACCAGGTCTTCGAAGTGACGCATCCGGATGTGCTGGCGCTGTTGAACGTCGCCCCGGAGGACGGGGCCGGGAAGAAACGTTTCGCGCTGCGGCAGTTCGCGGGAAAGCTGGGCGAGCTCGATCGCCAGGCAAAACTCGGCGACGAGACGGAAGCGGCGGTGCGCACGACGTTCCAGCGCGCAGTCGTGCAACTGCGCAATGGGGTCGCGCTGTATCAACGTCTGCAAAACACCCTCATCGACGCGCACGGCGCGGGGTTCCTCGAGCAGTTGGCGACCTTTGAAAGCACGCTCAACCGCGGTGGTTTCCGGCAGGCGCTGGCGACGCCGGCGGGCGACGGAACGGCGCTCCCGAAGCATGGCACGCCCGAGGCGAAGCTGATGCTCGAGATGGCGCGGGTGTTTGCGACGATGGATGCGTTCAGCTATTTCCGGCCGGTTCCGCCCGCACCCGGCGAGGCACCGACCGCCTGGACCACGATGGGGGCGGCGTGGAGCGGAAGCTTTGGCAACGGCCGGGTCGATCCGGCGGCGAGCGCGTTCGCGGCCATGGGGCGCGCCTGGCGCGATCAGCAGGCGGGCGCTTTCAACGCGAGCGTGGCCGGTTACCATCGCGAGCTTTCAAACCGGCCGGTTGTCCCGCTGTTGACGAAGTCGGATGCCGAGCTGCGCTTCAATTCCGCGCAGCCGTTCTACACCAGTGCCGTGCTCTATGTCGTCGCGTTTCTGCTCGCGGTATTTTCCTGGTTGCGCTGGCCCGCGGCGCTTGGGCGTGCGGCTTTCACCGTGCTGGTGGTCGCGTTTGCGCTCACGACGCTCGGCATCGCGGCGCGGATGTGGATCGAGGGCCGGCCGCCGGTCACCAACTTGTACTCATCGGCGCTCTTCGTGGGGTGGGGCGCGGTGGCGCTCTGCGTGACATTGGAAAAAGTCCACCGCAACGCGATCGTCAGCGTCGCCGGCGCGTCGATCGGTTTCGCGACTCTGCTGATCGCGCATCATCTCGCGCTGGGCGGTGACACGATGGAAATGATGCGGGCGGTGCTCGACTCGAATTTCTGGCTGGCGACGCACGTCGTCACGATCGCGGTCGGGTATTCCGCGACGTTCCTCGCTGGTGTGCTGGCGATCATCTATGTACTGCGCGGCGTGTTCACGCGTTCGCTCGATACGGCGACGGGCGCGGCCATCGGCCGAATGATCTACGGCATCGTGTGCTTCGCGACGCTGTTCAGTTTCGTGGGCACCATCCTCGGCGGAATCTGGGCGGATCAATCCTGGGGCCGTTTCTGGGGCTGGGATCCGAAGGAGAATGGTGCGCTGCTCATCGTGCTGTGGAATTCAGTCCTCCTGCACGCGCGCTGGGGCGGGCTGGTGAAGACGCGCGGTCTCGCATGCCTTGCGATCTTCGGCGGCATCGTGACGGCGTGGAGCTGGTTCGGCGTGAACATGCTCGGGGTCGGGTTGCACAGCTATGGTTTCATGGATGCCGCATTCTGGTGGCTCGTGGCGTTTGGCCTGAGCCAGATGGCGATCATCGCGATCGCGGGGCTGCCGAAAGCGAGATGGCGCAGCGCCGTCGCGTGAGCGGCTGGAGATCGATGGTGCCGAGGCGATGGGCGGAGAAACCGGCAAGAATAACGCGCGCTACCGGGGCAGCCGGATCGTGAAGCGCGCGCCGCCGCCCGGCGCATCGTCGAGCGTGATTGTGCCGCGGTGGGCTTCGACGATGGCCTTGACCATGCTGAGGCCGAGGCCGAGGCCGCGTTGCGAGCGGCTCGTGTCGGCGCGGTAAAGGCGGCGGAAAACGGCTTCGCGCTCGGCGGGCGGAATGCCGGGGCCGTTGTCGGAGACAATGATGACGGCGGCGTTTGGTTCGGCGTGCGTGGCGAGGATCACGCGGCCGCCGGCGGGCGTGTATTTCAGCGCGTTATCGACGAGGTTGTTCACCGCCTGGCCGAGGCGAATGGCGTCGGCATCGAGTTCGATGGCGTTGGGTTGCTCGAGCGAGATCGTGATGGTTTTCTCCTCGGCGACTTCGCGGTAGAGATCGGCGGCGCGCTCGGTGAGCGAGCGGAGGTCGATGCGGTCGCGGTTCAGTTTCAGCGCGCCGGCTTCGGCGGCGGAGATATCGAGGAGGGCTTCGAGCAGCTGGAGCACGCGATCGGATTCCTCGACGCAATCGCCGAGGGCGGCGCGCGCCTCGGCGGGATCGCCGGCATCCTGCAACGCGAGCTCGGCGGTGCCGCGGAGGCGGGTGAGCGGCGTGCGAAGATCGTGCGCGAGGTTGTCGAGGGTTTCGCGGAGGACGCGCACGTGCGTGGAATTTTTGTCGAGCAGGGTGTTGAGCTGGCGGACGAGGACGGCGAGCTCGCCGCTGCCGGTGGGGCCGGGAACGCGGGCGGAGAGATCGCCGGTCGCGAGGATGCGGCGGGCGGTGTCGGAGACGGCGCGCAGCGGTTTCGTGGCGCGCCAGGCGAGCACGGTGCCGACGGCGATGGAAACCAGGAGCGCGCCGGCGCCGACGAGCCCGAAGGCGCGGCGGACGGGAGCGAGCAGGACGGCCTGGCTCTCGATCAGAACGCCGACCTGCAGCGAGTTGCCGTCGCTCAGCTCGCGCGTCGCGATGGCGTAGTCGCGCAGTGCGTTCTGCGGGATGCGCACCGTGTAGGTTTTCTGCGTGACGGTGAAGCCTGGAAGCGGGAGTTGTTCGATTTGAGTTTCGACCCAGCTCGGTGGCACCGAGACGACGACGATCTCGTTGTTCGGGCGCAGCACGCGGACGAAGAACGAGCGCGCTTCGGCGGAGGTGTCGCGCTGGAGGCGGAGTTTGAGATTCGCGGGTCCGCCGTATTCGTAGATGGTGAGAAGCTCGTTGGCGCGGGCCTGGACATTGGCTTGCTGGCGGGCTTCGAGGGCGTTCGCTAGGCTCCAATAGAGCGCGCCAAAGAGCAGTGCGGCGCCGAGCGCGAAGACGAGCGCGTACTGGATCGCGAGCCGCAGCGCGAGGGACTGATGGAGGCGTTCAAGCATGGCCGTGGGGCCGGAACGTGTAGCCGACGCCGCGCACCGTCTCGATTCGCTTGTGGTCGGGATCGATCTTGGCGCGGAGGCGGGACATGACGACGTCGACGACGTTGGTCTGCGGGTCGAAGCTGTAGTCCCAGACGTGCTCCATGATCATCGTCTTGCTCACGGGCCGGCCGGCGTGGCGGAGCAGAAATGCGAGCAGCGAGAATTCGCGCGGCTGAAGATCGATGGGTTGCCCGGCGCAGGAGACTTCGCGCGTGACGAGGTCGAGCGTGACGTCGCCCGCGACGAGCCGCGTGGCTTCGGGTGAGGATGTGGCGCGGCGGATGAGGGCCTGGATGCGCGCGAGCAATTCGGAAAACGCGAACGGTTTCGTGAGGTAATCGTCGCCGCCGGCCTGGAGGCCTTTCACGCGATCGTCGACGGAGCTCCTGGCGCTGAGGAATAAAACGGGCGTGGGGCGGCGCGCGGCGCGGAGGCGTTTGACGAGGCTGATGCCGTCGAGCTGCGGGAGCATGATGTCGACGATGGCGGCGTCGTAGTCGGTGGACTGGGCGAGCGCGAGGCCGGTCTCGCCATCGGGCGCGTGGTCCACGGCGTAGCCCGCCTGCTTGAGGCCGCGGACTACGAACGAGGCGATCTTGGCATCATCTTCGACAACGAGGACGCGCATGGTGGGCGGGGCGGTGGAAGTTGAGAGCTGAGGGTTGAGAGCTGAGAGCTGAGAGCTGAGAGCTGAGAGCTGAGAGCTAAACGTTGAGCGCTTCCTAAAATGGACGGGAGTTGGGGGCAACTCCACTCGCTGGTGCTCGTGGCTGCGGGCGGAAGACAAAAGCCCCGGCCTCACAACAGGCCGGGGCTCCCTAGTCACAACAACCTCCCTTTACCCTGAAATTATTGGCCGGCGGTTTCAGACTTCGTCTCGTCGACGACGACGAAGGCGCGGCTGCCGCGGGACCAGACGCGGACGAGGGCTTTCTTGCTCTCGGCTTTTGCGCTCAGTTCCACGGCATCCTGGGCGGACGCGACGGGCTGGCGGTTGATTTCGAGAATCACGTCACCCGGGCGCAGGCCGGCGCGGGCGGAAGCGGAGTCCGGCTCGACGTTGGTGATGATGGCGCCCTTGAGGTTGGCCGGCAGATTGAGCTGATTGCGGAGCTGCGGCTTGATGTCATCGACGGCGACGCCATTGAGGACGCCTTCGTCGGACGTGTTGGCCTGCAGTTCGCTATCGTCGCCGAGCTGGCCGTTACGGGTGTTGGGCCGCGTGCCGGTGGTGGCGGTGATCTTCTGCGCCTCGCCATCGCGGATGACTTCGAGGTCGAGCTTCGTGCCGGGCGCGACGGCGCCGACGGTGAACGAGAGCCGATGCGAATCTTCCACGGGCTGGCCGTTGACCGAGACGATGACGTCGCCGTTTTTCAGGCCGGCCTTGTCGGCGGGCGTGTTGGGCTGCACTTCTGCGACGAGTGCGCCTTTGCGGGTATCGAGATCGAGCGATTCGGCGAGTGCGGCGGTGACATCCTGCGTCTGGACGCCGAGGTAGCCGCGTACGACCTTGCCGTTTTTCACGAGGCTATCGGCGACGTGGCTGACGAGATTGGCGGGGACGGCGAGACCGACGCCTTGGAAACCGCCGCTGCGGCTGAGGATCGCGGTATTGATGCCGATGAGGCGGCCCTGGACATCGACGAGTGCGCCGCCGGAGTTGCCGGGGTTGATCGCGGCGTCGGTCTGGACGAAGTCCTCGTAGTCGAGGCCGAGGCCCGGGCGCCGGCCCTTGGCGCTGACGATGCCGGTTGTAACCGTCTCGCCGAGACCGAAGGGATTGCCGATCGCGAGCACGCGATCTCCGACCTCGATGGTGTTGCTGTCGGCGAAGGTGACGGCGGGCAGGTCCTTGGCTTCGACCTTGATCACGGCGATATCGGTCTGCGGATCGCGGCCTACGACCCTGGCCTTGAGTTCGCGACCGTCGTCCATGGTGACGAGCACTTCATCGGCGCCCTGGATCACGTGATTGTTGGTGGCGATGAAGCCGTCGGCGCTGATGATTACGCCGGAGCCGAGGCCGGCTTGCGGCGGCTGTTCGATCTGCGGGACGCCGCCGCCGAAGAACTGACGGAACGCGGGATGATCGAAGCCGGGCGGAAGCTGGGTGCTGGCGTTGATGTGCTTCGCCTTGGTGCTGGTGGTGATCTTCACGACGCTGGGGGCGACCTGCTTCACGACCTGCGAGAAGCTGGACAATTCCATTTGCCCCCGATGCACGGGCTCCGCGTCGCGTTTGACGGTGACGGCGGGTTGATCGGCCTTGTCGCGGTTGTTAGATTGCGCGCCGGCGGCGAACGCGCCTGCAACGGCGAGTGCGCACGCAGCCCAGAGAGCCGGCCGGCGGTTGAAGATGTGGGATGTATTTGAGTTCATGATGAGAGATTCGATGGGGAGGAAGATGCCACAGCGTTCCTTCGGGGGGCTTTCGCGAGCATTACAGAAATGAAAGGTTGGGCGGGCTCGGAGGTCGGAGCGGAGAGTTGAGAGCTGAGAGCTCGGACCTGAGGGTTGCTGAGGTGGTTGGGCGCGGACGGGGACGACGTCGCTGAGGGCTGTAATTTGCGGTGGACTAAGGGGGCTGCGCAGGTCGAGCGGATGTGGCTTGAGCACGGGCTCTTGGTGCGTCATCCGGTTTCTTTCCCGCTTCCATGAAGACCACCTTGCTGTTGCTCCTGAGCCTCGCCCTTAGCTCCGCTGCGTTTGCCGCGGACACGAAACCGATCGAGGGCGTGTTCCAAAATTACTGGAGCGCGTATGCGCGAAAGGATTTCGCGAAGGCGGCGGCCGATGTGCTGCCGGCCGATCTCGAGGCGGCGAAGGCGGAACTGCTACCGGTGTTCCTTGGGGCGCAGGCGAACCGGAACAAGGAGGTTCAGGGAATGGTGACCGAGTTCTTCGGTCGCGCCGTGGGGAAAGCCCGGGAGTCGTTGACCCCGGTCGAGGTATTCGCGGGGTTGAATCGCATCATCACCGCGGGCAACCAAAACTTTTTCGAGCTGCTGAAGGACGCGCGGACGAGCATTATCTTCGTCCGCACGCCGGACGCGAATAACGCGGAAGTCCACTTTCAGGTGACGATCCGCGGAGAGTCCGACGTGGATGTCGAAAAGCTGACGAAGAAGAACGGCCGCTGGTGGGTGCGGATCAATGAAGATCCGAAGGAAGTCGCCGCGCAGTTCAAGGCGATGCTGGCGCAGCAGGGGTGAGGCGGCGGGGGCGGGCGACGGAGAGAGGGAGCGGGGGAGAGACGGAAGGGTGACGTCTTTTGGTCCCTTGGCCCCCTGGTCCTTTCGTCCCTTGGTCCTTTTTTCTGAGGCGAAGCCTCGCGGTCAGCTTTTCTCGATCCTGGCGCCGGATTTTTTCCAGCCGTCGATGCCGGGGGCGTAGTGCTTCACGTTGGTATAGCCGAGATTCTTCGCGGCGGTCGCGGCGGAGATGTAGGCCGGGCAGTATTCATTTCCGCAATACGCGACGATGAGCGCGTTTTTGTTCTTCGGCAGCAGCGCGGCAATCCTGTCTTCGTGGGCGGTAAAATCGATCGCGCCCGGGATGCGGCCTTCCTTGAAGGAATCGGTGCCGTTGGCGTCGAGGAGGGTGACGGACTTTTTGGCGATGGCGGCCTCGAGTTCCTGTTGCGAAATCTGGGCGAACTTGGAGGAGGCGGCGAAAGTGGCGCTGACCAGGCCAAAGGTGAGGAGAACGGCGGAAAGGAATTTCATGGCGGGGCGGACGGTAGTCGGAGAGGGCGGTTTCGCAAGTGGCGGTGGCGGCTGAGCGCGGAGGGGAATCATCGGGTGGACGCCGATGCCACGAGGAGGCAGGCAGGAAGTCTGCGGTAACTCAGCCGCCGAGGTAGGTGGCTTTGAGCTGCGGGTCGGCTCGGAGTTTTTTGCTTTCGCCTTCCATCGCGACGCGGCCGGTCTCGAGCGCGTAGGCGTAAGTCGAGATCTCGAGGGCGAGGTTGGCGTTCTGCTCGACGAGGAGGATCGTGATGCCGTGGCTTTTGTTGATCTCCACGATCTTCTCGAAAATCGTGCTGATGAGCCGCGGGGCGATGCCGAGCGAGGGCTCGTCGAGCATGAGGAACTTGGGGTTGCCCATCAGTGCGCGGCCGATCGCGAGCATCTGTTGCTCGCCGCCGGAGAGTGTGCCGGCGGTCTGGTTGAGCCGTTCCTTCAGGCGCGGGAAAATCGAGAACACGTAGTCGCGGTTCTTGGCGTTGAGGGCGGCGTCGTTTTGCAGGTAGGCGCCCATCGCGAGGTTTTCGTCGACCGTGAGGGTGGAGAAAATCATCCGGCCTTCGGGAACCTGGCAGAGGCCGCGCGCGACGATCTTGTGGGGCGGGAGCGTGGTGATGTCTTCGCCGGCGAAGGTGATTTTCCCGGTCCTGGCGCGCAGCAGGCCGGAGATCGTGCGGAGGGTGGTGGTCTTGCCGGCGCCGTTGCCGCCGATGAGCGTGACGATTGCGCCGGCTTCGATCTGGAACGAGATGCCGCTGAGGGCGGAGATGGCGCCGTAGGAGACGTGGAGGTCGGAGACGGAAAGCATGAGTCAACCACTGATGGACACTGATGGGCACTGATCCCGGATCAGGGCGGAAGCATCAGTGATGATGAGTGAGGATAAGTGGTTCAAAGCTCAGTGGTGGGAGAGGTTGGATTGGTGGTCTTCGCCGAGGTAGGCTTCGATGACTTTTTTGTCGGACTGGATTTCCGCGGGCGTGCCTTCGGCGATCTTCACACCGTAGTCGAGGACGGCGATGCGCTCGCAGCAGCCCATGACGACTTTCATCGAGTGCTCCACGAGCAGGACGGAGAGGGCGAACTGTTTTTGGATCTGCTGAATCAGCCGCACGAGCTCGACCTTCTCGGTCGGGTTCATGCCGGCGGCGGGTTCGTCGAGGAGGAGGAGCTTCGGTTTCGTCGCGAGGCAGCGGACGATCTCGAGCCGGCGTTGCTCGCCGTAGGGCAGGCTTTTCGCGGGGGCGTCGCGGAAGCGGGTGAGGTTGAAAATATCGAGGAGCTCCTCGACGCGGCGGGCGATGGTGGCTTCGTCGGCGCGAAAGGCGCTGAGTCGCAGCAGCGGATGAAGGGGGCTTGTGCCGCGGTGGAGATTGCAGGCGACGCGGACGTTGTCGAAGACCGAGAGCGAGCCGAAGAGCCGGATGTTTTGAAACGTGCGGGCGATGCCGAGCGCGACGATCTGATCGACGCGAAGGCCGCGGACATCGCGGCCGACGAAGGTTATTTTGCCATCGGTCGGCTGGTAGACGCCGGTGATGAGGTTGAAGACGGTGGTCTTGCCGGCGCCGTTGGGGCCGATGAGGCCGCAGAGCTCGCCCTGGTTGACGGTGAAATCCACGGCGTTGACGGCGGTGAGGCCACCGAAGCGAATGGTGACCTGGTCGAGCTGGAGGACGGCGGACATTTACGACGAAGGCGGCGGTGAATCGATTTCGAGGTCGCGCACGCCGCGACGCTGGCGCATGCGTTCGGTGTAGGTGCGGATCTGGTCCTTCAGCGTGGCGGCATGGGGTACAGCGTGGAGGACGACCTGGGAGGTGGTGCGGTCTGAGGTCTGGAGGACGATGTTGCCGCAGCCGACGAGGCGCAGCCAGAACGGCTCGACGACGGCGTAATCACGAACCCGATACAGCTCGAGCTCGGTGGTGTGGCGCGAGAGGAGCCCGGTGGTGATCTTCACGCGCTCGGATGTGATCTCGTAGCGCCGGCAACGGGTGGCGATCCAGCGGGCGAGCGCCCAGAGCGCGGGCAATGCGAGTCCGGCGAGAATGAGCGGCGTCTGGGTTTCGGGCGGGACGAAGTAATAGGCGGCGACGACGCCGGCCGCGAGGATCAGGCAGAAGAAATAGGTGACGAAGTTCGTCCACTGCGACGGGGTGCCGCGCCAGACGAGCGTCTCTTCGGATTCCGGGACGGGGTTCATGGGGTGGCGACGGGGGCGGTTTTCTTTTTCGAGGGACGAAGACCCAGGTTAAACAGACCTTGCGGACGGACAAGCATCAGCACCACGAGAAGGAGCGAGTAGATGATCATCCGATATTCCGCGATGGGGCGCAGCAGCTCGGGGAGGAGCGTGAGGATGATGGCGGCGAGGATGACGCCGATGGTGTTGCCCATGCCGCCGAGGATGACCATGACGACGATCTCGATGCTCTTGGTGAAATCGAAACCGGTGGGCGTGATCGTGAGTTTGAAGTGGCCGTAGAGGCCGCCAGCGATGCCGGCGAAAAACGCGCCGATGACGAAGGCGACGATCTTGTAGCGCGTGGTGTTGAGTCCGACGGCGGCGCTGGCGACCTCATCGTCGTGGGTGGCGAGAAAGCCGCGACCGTAAGTGGAGTGGACGAGGCAGGTGACGACGAAGATCGTGAGCGCGCAGAATGCCAGCACCCAGAAAATCGTGGTGTAGGGAGGAATGCCGTTGAGGCCGAGCGCGCCGCCGAGGAATTCGACGTTTTGAAACGTCACGCGGATGATCTCGCCGAAGCCGAGCGTGACGAGTGCGAGATAGTCGCCGCGGAGGCGAAGCGAAGGCACGCCGACGAAGAGCCCGGCGAGAGCGGCGCAGCATCCACCGGCGAGCAGCGCGGCGACGAAGGCGAGACCCTGCTGGAGGGCGGTGCCGCCTTCTTCGCCGAGGAACTTCGGGGCGACGAACAGGCTGATAGCGGCGGCGAAATAGGCGCCGACCGACATGAAGCCGGCGTGGCCAAGGGAGAACTGACCCGTGTATCCATTTACCAGATTCAGCGAAACGGCGAGGATGACGTTGATCCCGACGCCGATCAGGACATCGAGGTGATACGGATCGATGTGCTCGGAAAAGTGCGAGATGCCGAAAGCGACGAGCAGCGCGGCGATGAGAGCGAGGTGCGGCTTGGGCATGTGAGAGACCAGAGACTAGGGATCAGAGACTAGAGACCGCAGATCAGACTTTCTCCACTTGGACGCGGCCGAGGAGGCCGGCGGGGCGGAAGAGGAGGATGATGATGAGGATCGCGAAGGCGATGGCGTCCTTGTAGGTCGACCACTGGCTGCCGTTCACGTAGGTCTCGACGACGCCGAGGATGAGTCCGCCGAGGGCGGCGCCGGGGATGTTGCCGATGCCGCCGAGGATGGCTGCGACGAAGGCCTTCAAGCCGGGCATGACGCCCATGAGCGGATCGATCGACGGATAATTCATCGCGTACAGAATGCCGCCGGCGGCGGCGAGCGCGGAGCCGAGGCCGAAGGTGAACGAGATCACGACGTCGTTGTTCACGCCGACGAGCTGCGCGGCTTTCGGATTGATGGACACGGCGCGCATCGCGGTGCCGATCTTCGTCCGGAAAATGATGAACTGCAGGGCGATCATCAACAGGACGGCGATGACGATGACGGCGACTTGGTTCGTGGAGATCGAGAGGGTGCCGAGCTGAAAATTCCTGGAAGGGAAGATGGCGGGGAAGGTGCGCGGCGCGGCGCCGAAGAAGACCTGACCGGTGTATTCAAGAAGCAAGGACACGCCGATGGCGGTGATGAGGACGTTGAGGGTCGGCGCGGAACGCAGCGGGCGGTAGGCGAGGCGCTCGATCGTGATGCCGAGCAGCGCGCAGCCGAGCATGGCGACGGCCAGCACAATGAGGCCGCCCCAGAGCGTGCCCTCGGGCACGAGTTTTCCCATGTAGTAGCCGATGAAGGCACCGACCATGAAGACATCGGAGTGCGCGAAATTGATGAAGCGCAGTACGCCGTAGACCATCGTGTAGCCGAGCGCGATCAGCGCGTAGATCGCGCCGAGGGAGAGGCCGTTGAGGAGTTGTTGGAGGAATTCGGACACGCGGAGGAAGCTGAGAGTCCAGAGCTGAGAGCGAAGAGCCAGAACCATCAATCGCGGAGTGAATCGCGCAGTCCGCTCAACATGCGGCCGATCTCCTCTGCGTTGCGATGGCGTAGCCGAGAAACTTCGCGAAATCCGGATCGGAGCGAGCCGAGCCTTCGGCGACGTTTGACGAAATCGAATCCGCCGCCCGGCGAATCTGATTCGTTGGACCAAACCGTTCCTCCGCGGGAAACGGGCGGGTCTCCAAGTAGACGAGGTCAGCGAAGACGATCGATTTCTGCCATACGTTCAACTTCTCGAATTTGAACATAAAAAGATCGTTTTGCTCTTAGCTCTGGGCTCTCAACTCGCGCGCCGCGCGCGTCAGGGCGTCACTGCTTCGAAGAATTCGGTGCGGCCGTTTTTCACGGTGAGGATTACGGCGCTTTTTGCGCTGTTGCGCTTTTCGTCGATCGTCGTTTTTCCCGTCACCCCGGCGAAGTCTTTCGTCGTGGCGATCGCCTCGCGGAGCTTGGCGCTTTGCGTCGTGCCGGCGCGCTCCATGGCCGCGGCGATCAGGTACATGGCGTCGTAGCCGAGCGCGGATACGCCTTCGGGCGTTTCGTTGTTCCAGCGGGCTTGATAACGTTGCACGAACGATTGCACCTCGGGCGCCTGGTTCGCGGCGGAGAAATACGTGCAGTAATACGTTCCTTCGACGGCCTTGCCGCCGAGCTCGGTGAGCTGAGGCGCCTCCCAGCCGTCACCGCCAATGATGGGAATATCGAGGCCGAGCGTGCGGGCCTGGACGCAGATGAGCGCGGCTTCGGAATAGAAACCGGTCGCGGCGATCACATCGGGCTTCGCGGTGCGGATCGCGGTGAGCTGGGCGCGAAAATCCTTGTCGCCTTCGGCGAAGCGCTGCTCAGCCACGACCTCGCCGCCGAGCGCGATGAAGCGCTCGCGGAGGACGCGAGAGAGCCCGACGCTGTAGGGCGAATTGGTCGAGGTGAGCAGCGCGAGGCGCTGGCCGCGCAGTGAGCCGCGCGCGAACTTTGCGAGCACGGCGCCTTGAAACGGATCGATGAAACAGATGCGGAAAATGTGATCGCCGATCTCGGTGACGCGCGGCGCGGTCGACGAGATCGCCATCATCGGGATCTTCGCGTTCTGGCAGATCGGGGCGGCTTCGAGCGAGTTCGCGGAGGAATTCGCGCCGATGACGGCGACGACCTTGTCGCGCGAGATGAGTTTTTTGACGGCGGTCGCGGACTCGCCCTGTTTCGACTGGATGTCCTCGACGAGGTATTCGAGCGGGCGGCCGAGCACGCCGCCTTTCGCGTTGATCTCTTCGATGGCGAGGAGGACGCCCTTGCGCGTGGCGACGCCGAACGCGGCGTCTTTGCCGGAGAGCGACGCGTAGTGGCCGATCTTGATCGGGCCGTTTGGCGCGGCAGCGAAGGCGCCGGTGGCGGGCCCGACGAAGGTGAGCGCGAGAAGCGCGGCGAAAAGGCGGCGTGAGTGCATGCAGAGGACGTGCGACCGGGGGCGGTCGCGGTGCCAGGGAAGGGCCCGGAAGGGGCCGTGAATCAGGGGGCGACGGTTTTGTGGAACTGGAGCTTGCCGTCCTTGATCGCGATGATGGTGGCGCCCTTGGTCGCGTTGCGTTTCTTGTCGATGGTCGTGACACCGGTGGCGCCGACGAAATCCTTGGTCGCGGCGAGCGCTGCGCGGAGTTTCGGGCCATCGGTGGTGCCGGCGCGCTTGATGGCATCGACGAGGACGAACGCGGCGTCGTAGCCGAGCGCGGCGAAGGCATCGGGGGTTTCGTTCTGCCAGCGCTGCTTGAAGCGTTGGACGAAGGAGGCGACGTTGGCCTCTTTGTTCTCGGGCGAGAAATGCGTGGAGTAGTAGCAGCCGTTCAGGGCAGGGCCGCCGATCTCGAGGAGCTTCTCGGATTCCCAGCCGTCGCCGCCGATGAACGGGATGGTGAGGCCGAGGCTGCGGGCCTGGCGCGCGATGAGGGCCGCTTCTGTATAGTAACCGGGGACGAACACGGCATCGACGTTGGCGGCCTTGATTGCGGTGAGCTGGGCGCGGAAGTCTTTGTCGCCCTCGGAATATTTCTGCTCGATGGCGACGGTGCCGCCGCTCTTGGTGAACGTCTCCTTGAAGAAGCGGGCGAGGCCGACGCTGTAGGCGTTGGAAACGCTGGTGAGGGTCGCGACTCGTTTCGCCTTCAAATCCTCCTGGGCGAACTTCGCCATGACGGTGCCCTGGAACGGATCGATGAAGCAAACGCGGAAAATGTACGTGCCCTTTTCGGTGACCGCGGGATTGGTGGCGGCGGGCGAGATCATCGGAACCTTGGCGGCTTGCGCGATGGCGGTGACCTCGAGCGAGCGGGAGGACGCGACTTCGCCGAGCAGGGCGATGACCTTGTCGCGCGAGAGGAGCTTCTTCGCGACGGTCGCGGACTCACCGGCTTTCGACTGGTTGTCCTCGAACACGAGCTCGATCTTTTTGCCGAGGACGCCGCCGGCGGCGTTGATCTCCTCGAATGCCATGACGATGCCCTTGTGCTGCGACTGGCCGAAGGTGGCGTCCTTGCCGGTGAGCGAGGCGTATTCGCCGATCTTGATGGTGTCGGCCCCGCGTGCGGCGACGGCGGCGGCGAGGGCGAGGAGCGCAGTGAGAAGATGAAGGGGACGTTTCATGATGAAGTGGGGAGTGGGTTAAGGCGCGATGCTTTCGACGAATTGGAACTGGCCGTTCTTCACTCGAAGCACGACGGCCGATTTCGTGGGGTTGCGCTGGGCGTCCAGCGTGATGGTGCCGGTGACGCCCTTGAAATTCTTCGTGGCGGCGAGGGCGTCGCGGAGCTTCGCGCTGTCGGTGGTGCCGGCGCGTTTGATGGCATCGACGAGCATCATGACGGCGTCGTAACCGAGGCCGGTGAGAGTGTCGGAGACGATGCCCCAGCGCTGGCGGAAGCGGGCGTTGAAGCCGGCGACGAGCGGATCGTCGTTTTCCGGGGAGTAGTGCGTGGCGAAATACATGCCCTCGACGGCCTGGCCGCCGATCGCGACGAGGTCGGGGGATTCCCAGCCGTCGGCGCCGAAGATGGGAAGCGTCAGGCCGAGATCCTGCGCTTGTTTGCAGATGAGCGCGGCTTCGGAGTAGTAGCCGGGGACGAAGATGGCATCGACGCGGGCGGCCTTGATGGCGGTGAGCTGGGCTTTGAAATCCTTGTCGCCCTCGCTGTATTTCTGTTCGAGCACGACGGTGCCGCCATCGGCGGCGAAGCGCTCCTTGAAATACTTCGCGAGGCCGACGCTATAGGCCGACGAGACGGAGGTGAGGAGCGCGACGCGCCGGGCCTGGAGCGTGTTCCGCGCAAACTTCGCCATGACCGTGCCTTGAAATGGATCGATGAAGCAGACACGGAAAATGTAGTTGCCGGTCTCGGTGACCTTGGGGTTGGTGGATGACGGGGTGATGAGTGGGATCTTCGCGTTTTGCGCGATCGGGGCGGCCTCGAGGGTGCGGCTGGACGCGACTTCGCCGAGCACGGCGACGACTTTGTCGCGGGAGATGAACTTGCGGACAATGGTGCTGGATTCGCCGGCTTTCGACTGGTTGTCCTCGGTGAGCAGCTCGAGTTTTCTCCCGAGGACGCCGCCGGCCGCGTTGATCTCTTCGACGGCCAGGAGCGTGCCCTTGTGCGAAGCCTGGCCGTAGGTTGCTTCCTTGCCGGTCAACGAGGCGAATTCGCCAATCTTGATCGTATCCTGGGCGGGGGCTTGAGTCGCGAACAAGGCCGCGGCGAGAAGCAGCCACAGCGAGCGGGGAGACATCATGAGAGGCAGAGGAGCGAGGAGGGTTACGGCGGAGCCAACGGAAACACAGCAGGTTTTCAACCAAAGGTTTTTGCTTCGCAAAAAACCAGTTTAGGTTTTCGCGTAGCGAAATCGCATGAACACCTTTGACCGGCATCTCTTGCGCGAGTGGCTTCAGATTCTCGGGCTGGTGCTGGCGGCAATGTGCGGGTTGCTGCTCGTGCAGGTGCTCTACGAGGAGTTTCGCCACTTGCGTGAGCTCGGGGCGCAAGGAGCGGTGCTCTGGAGATTTCTGCTCGTGACGATGCCGAGCTTTCTGACGCTGGTGCTGCCGCTGGCGCTGCTGGTGTCGCTGCTTTACGTGCTGGGAAAACTGCATCGGTCAAACGAGCTGACGGCGATGCGGGCGGCGGGCGTGAGCTTCACGCGGATGACGGCGCCGATCTGGCTGGTGGGCATTCTCGCGTGCGGCGTCTCGTGGTGGCTCAACACGACGGTGGTGCCCTGGTCGGTGGAGGAGTCGCGGCTGATGAAGGACGAGCTGCAATTTCGGCAGCAGTCGGCGAAGGCGCTTCCGCGCGACCACATCGGCGCGGTGTATAGCGTGGCGTTCGATAATCCGGAGGATCGGCGGATGTGGTTTTTCAACCGCTACAGCAAGAAACTGAAACAAGGTTTCGGCGTTTCGGTGTCGGAACTCGATGCGGCGCGGCGCGAGCTGAGGCGTTTTACGGCTGGAGAGGCGTGGTTCGATCCGGAGCGTAATGGCTGGGTGTTCAAGCACGGGCGGGAACTGACGTTTGCGCCGGAGACCGGCGAGCTCATCGGGTCAAAGCCATTCGAGGAAGTGTTTGCGGCCGACTATCATGAGGATCCGGCGCTGATGCTGTTGATCGATGCGAAGCCCTCGCATCTTTCGCTGCCGGAGTTGCGGCAGTTGCTGGACCAACTCGAGCTGGAGCAGAGTCCGAAGGTGCCGAAGTATGCGGTGCGTTATTTTGGGGTGATGGCGGAAACGATCACGCCGCTCATCGTGATCGCGCTGGCGATTCCCTTTTCGATCGCGGGGGTGAGAGTGAACGCGGCGGTCGGCGTATCGAAATCGATCGGGCTGTTTTTCCTGTACTATATCTTCACGAATTTCGCGATCTCGCTGGCGACGCGTGAGATCATAGACCCGTTGTTCGCGGCTTGGCTGCCGCACGGAATGATGTCGTTGCTGGCGATGTGGTTGTTCGTGCGCGTGAGGTGAGGCCGGCTGGCCCTGCCAGCCGCAGCGCGACTCCCGACGGAGGAATGGGTTCCGGAAAAGTTTTTTTCGCGGGCCGATTATTTGACTGAATACGTGACGGAAAGCATCCGTCTCAACGGCGACATGAAAACACTCCTCGTAACGGTTTCGCTCGCGCTGGCGGCTGGTGCAGGTTCGGCGCAGGCGCAGATTTTTCGTCCGTCGGTGGGCAGCGGCGCGGTGGTCGGTGCCGTGACGGGCGGGCTGATCGGTGGGCACAACGGCGATCGTTGGGCGGAAGGTGCGGTGATCGGGGCCGCGGCGGGTGCGCTGATCGGCGCGGCGCTGACGCCGCAGGAGCCGGTGTACCGGCCGGCGGTGTATCAGGCGCCCAACTACGGGCAGCAGGTGTATGGCCAGCAGCCCTACACGGCGGCACCGCAGGTCGTGTATGCGGCACCGACCGTGCCGGATGCTCCGACGGTGCCGAATGCGCCGATGGTCGTGTCGCAGCCCGCGCCACAAGTCGTGCAGGCGCCGCCGCAGGTCGTGTACGTGGAGCGGCAGCCGGAGGTTGTTTACGTGCCGGCGCCGGCGCCGACCGTCGTGTATGCGCGACCGCCGGTTTATGTGCGGCCGCCGGTGGTGTCGTTCGGGATCGGGTTTTATTCCGGTCCGCGTTATCATTCGGCTTATCGTGGCGGATACCATCACGCTCCGAGCTACCATTACGGTCATCATCACGGGCATGAGAGCCACGGGAGAAGCCATGGCGGACACCGCGGGCACGGGCGCTGAGTCCCGGTCGAAACGACTCAGCTATCAGCTGGCAGATTTTCCACCCGCCGCGTGAATGCGGCGGGTTTTTTGCGGATGCGGGGAGTGGCGGCGCGAGGCGGTGAAGGTCAGTCGGCGAGCGGGAAGTGATGTTCGAGCGTGTGGACCGCGCCGTTGGGCCGCAGCTCGCTCGAATAGAGATCGAACGATTCGACGCGGAAAGGTGGTCCGATGAAGTCGCGGTGCGTGTGAAGCCAGTTGGCGATGGGGCGGGCGGCGTTTTCGGTCGCGCGCGCCAGCGTCACGTGCGGATGGAATGAGCGCAGGTCGAGCTGAAGACCGGCGGCGAGCAGTGAGTCGTCGATGCGCTGGCGGAGCTGAAAAAGCCGGGGGTGGCCTGAGCCGACGCCGATCCAGAGCACGCGGGCGGGGCGGTTGGGCGGAAATGTGCCGAGGCCTTCGACGGGGAGAATGAAGGGGGCGACGTGCACCGTGCTTAGCCGCGCGATCAACGGGGGGATTTTTTCTTCCGGCACGTCGCCGAGGAAACGCAACGTCATGTGCAGTTGCTCGGGGCGCGTCCACGTGACGTTCGGCAACGACTCGGCGGTTTGCGCGAGGACATCGCGGACCGCGAGCGGGAGCGTGAGGGCGATGAAGAGGCGCTTGGTTGCGTCTGGCATGGGAGTGTGGGCGGCGCGCGCGTAGTCGACGGACAGCGGGCGGAACGCCCGCGCTCCCAGGAACTCCAAAGCTTCCCGTCCCGCGCGAACTATGCCCAGTTGAAATTGAAGCTGACGCTGATCCGCTCTTCGGCGACGCGGTTTGCGGCGACCTCATGGCGGAGCCAGCTTTCGAAGAGGATCACGTTGCCGGCTTCGGCGGGATAGGTGACGTGGATCTTGTTTTCCCGTCGCGCGCCGGGGAGCTTGGGCGGGGCAGCCATGAACTTGCTGAGGCGAGGGTCTTCGAACTTGAGACCGGAGCAACCGGGCGGCGTCACGACGTAATAGGTGCCGCTGATAAACGACAACGGATGCAGGTGCAGTGAGTGCGACGTCGTTTCGGGCATGATGTTCACCCACAGATCCGTGAGGCGGATCGTCCGGCCGCGAAGATCCATATCGAGTGCGCGAGCGAAGGTGCGGACGTGCCGCGTGAGCTTTTTCTCGAGGTCGGTGAACGTGCTCGAGAAGCGGTGCAGCTCGTTCATCGACGCGTAGCTCGTGTAGCCGCCGGGATAATTTTTCGCGGACCACTTGCGGCCGGCATCGTCGTAGTCGCGCAGCCGGCGGCACTCGTCGGCGAGGTCGACGTTGAGGCGGGCGAGTCCGGTTTTTTGCAGCGGCTCACTGTAGATGAACGTTGGGAACCAGGCGCGGATCGGCATGGGAGTCAGTGGGTGAGGAATTTCAGGCCGACGACGCCGGCGACGATGAGCGCGAGACACATGAGACGGGCGGCTGAGGCGGGTTCGCCGAAGAGGATCATTCCGGCGATCGCGGTGCCGGCGGCGCCGATGCCAGTCCAGACGGCATAGGCGGTGCCGATCGGCAGCCCGCGGGCGGCGAGCGCGAGAAGTCCCATGCTCGCGATCATCGCGGTGATGACGGCAACGCTGGGCCAGAACCGCGTGAAACCGTCGGCAAATTTCAATCCGACGGCCCACACAATCTCGAGCGCGGCGGCGATAAGGAGAAACGTCCAATGCATCGCGCGCGACCTTGAGACGCGGCTCAGCGATAGGCGACGATGAAGAACCGGCGAAACGGAAAGAGCACGCGTCCATTGTCGCGCGTTGGAAAATACGGCACGAGCCGCGCGCGGTAGGCGCCGAGAAAAGCGGTGCGCGTGGCCTCGTCCGGCAGCGCCTCGAGCCAGGGACGCAGGCCGGAGCCGCGATACCATTCGATGATTCCGTCCAGGCTTTCGAGGACGTGATAGTAGTCGGTCATCCAGAGCTCGAGGTGCCGGGCGTGCGGGGCGAGGATGTCGTAATAAAACTCCGGCGCGTGCACGTGCCATTCGCGGGGCTGACGTGTGAAATGCGCACTCCACGTTGCGGAGGCCGCGAGCTCGCGCATCAAGCGATGCGGCGGGGCGTCGAGATTGGCGGGCATCTGGACAGCGAGCGCACCGCCGGGGGCGACGGCTTGGAGCAAGCGGGGAAAAAGGTGCCGGTGATCGGGCACCCATTGCAGCGCGGCGTTGGAGAAGACGAGGTCGAACGGCGAGAAAGTCGACGCGTCGGCGGCCGAGGGCCAGGTTGAGATGTCGCCCTCGAGCCACGCGACCTCCGGCAGGGTGGATCGCGCGGTGGCGAGCATGGCGGCGGAGTGATCGAGGGCGGTGAGCGCGGCGGCGGGCCAGCGGCGGGAGAGGACGGCGGTGCTGTTACCCGGGCCGCAGCCGAGATCGATGACGCGTGACGGCGCGTCGAGGGCGACGCGAGCCGCGAGATCGATGGCTGGCTGCGTGCGCGCGCCGGCGAATTTCAGGTATTGATCGCTGTTCCAGGAAGGCATGGGCGAAAGCTCGGGATGGCGCAGGCGTCAAAGCTTCCCCGGCGGCACGCCTGCGTCATTTCGCACGGCTAACGGACGCCGCCCATCAGGCGTTTCACCCACGGCACGAGGGCGAGGAGGATCACGGTGGCGACGCCGACCCAGGTGGCTTGGGTGAGGAAGAAAGTCGCGAGTGCATCGGGGCGGTCCGACTTGAATTCGCCGGCGAGGACACCGGCGAGTTTGTTGCCGAGGGCGGCGGCGAGGAACCAGATGCCCATCACGATGCCGACGAGTCGTTGGGGAGCGAGCTTCGTCATCGTGGAAAGGCCGACGGGGCTGAGGCACATTTCGCCGACGGTCTGAAAAAAGAAAAGGCCGAGGAGCCAGATCGGGCTGACGCGGCCTTCAGCGGTGAGTCGCGCGGCGGGAATCATCCAGACGAAGGACAAGCCGACGAAGAGGAGCCCGAGCGTGAACTTGATCGCGCTGGAAGGCTGGCGGTGGCCTAGCTTGGTCCACATCCACGCGAATGGAACCGCGAGCACGATGACCCAGGCGGAGTTCACCGATTGCCACCACGCGGAGGGGAATTGCCAGCCGAAGAGGCGATTGTCGGTGAGTCGGTCGGCGAAAAGTGAAACGGAGGACCCGGCCTGCTCGAAGATGGACCAGAAAATCTGTGCGGCGATGAAGAACACGAGGATCGCCGCGAAGCGCCTGCTTTCCTCGCTGGGCCGAAATGCGAACACCAGCACGGCGGCGATCTGGAAGCCATAAAGCGCATACACGATCCAAGTGTGCGTGTCGGCGAGGACCATGATCCCGATGAGGGCCAGCGAGGCGAGGGCGACGAAACCGAGACGGCCCCACGGCCGGCCGGCCGCGGTCAGCGCGGGAGGCTGGCCGACGTGGGCGAGCGTGTATCCGCGTCTAAGATACGTGACGAGGCCCAGGGTCATGCCGACGCCGGCGGCGCCGAACGCCCAGTGCCAGCTGGCGAGCGGGTTCATGCCCCAGCTCGTGAGCAACGCCTTGAACGAGGGATGCTGCGCGAGGTAGCCGCAGACGATCGATGCGGTGAGCGCACCGATGTTGATGCCCATGTAGAAAATCGAAAACCCGGCATCGCGGCGTTCGTCGGTCGACGAATAGAGGGCGCCCACCATGGTGGAAATGTTGGGTTTCAGCAGGCCGGTGCCGATGGCGACGAGCCCGAGTCCGATGAAGAACGTGACGTGCGAGTGGATTGCCATCGAGTAATGGCCGCTCGCGATGATCACGCCGCCCCAAAGGACCGCGCGACGGGAACCGATGAAATTATCGGCGATGTAACCGCCGAGGATGCTCAGCAGATACACGCTCATGGTGTAGGTGCCGTAGACCGCGGTGGACGTCTTGTCGGAGAAGCCGAGACCGCCGCGGGCGGCTTCGGTCGTCATGAACAGGACGAGCAGCGCGCGCATGCCGTAGTAGCTGAAGCGCTCCCACATCTCGGTGAAAAAGAGGGTCGTGAGGCCGCGCGGGTGACCGCCGAGTCCTCCGGTATCGAGTGGCTCGGCAGGGACGGCGAGATCGGGCGGGGCGGGCACGCGGCCGGGGATGGAGCTCATGTTTTGGGGGCGGCAGCTTGTTGCGACGGGCCGGGGGCGCAAAGCCGAAATGGCAGGTGCGCTGGCAGACGTGCGCTACTTTTGGCGTGCGTCACGCGTCGAGCGGCTTCCTGATCCCCGGACACGTTCACCCTATGAAAATCCCCCGCTCGATTCGGTTTATTGCGCTCGCGTGCGTCTGTCTGCCGGCCTGGTCGGCGATGGCGGCCGATGCGCCCAAGAAAGTCCTCGTCGTCAGCGTGACGATGGGTTTCCGGCATGCCTCGATTCCCACTTCGGAAAAAATCCTGAGCGAGCTCGCGGCGAAGAGCGGCAAGTTCACGGTCGAGTTTGTGCGGCAGCCGGAAGGTCTGCCGAAAGCGCCGGTGCGGCCGCGGCCGCCGGGCAAGGGTGGGAAGGGCGCCGACGATCCGGCGCATCAGGAGGCGTTGAAGAAATTCGCCGCGGACGAGCGAGCGTATTGGGCCTCGGTGGCACCGAAGTTCGAGGCGGCGTTGCAGAAGCTGAGTCCGGCGAACCTGAAGAATTACGATGCGGTGTTGTTCCTGAGCACGACGGGCGATCTGCCGCTGCCGAGCCCGAAGGCTTTGGTGGAGTGGGTGGCGGCGGGGAATGCGTTCATCGGTGTACATGCTGCGGCGGATACGTTTCACAAGACGGGGCGCTTCGCAGGATTTCCGCCTTATGTGGCGATGCTCGGCGGCGCGTTTCGGACCCATGGACCGCAGGTGACGGTCGAGTGCAACAACCAGGATCCGCAGCATGCGGCCTGTGCGGCGTTGCCGGCGAAGTGGACGGTGTTCGACGAGATTTATCAGTTCAAGGAGTTCGATCGCTCGCGGGTGCACAGCCTGGTGTCGCTCGAGAAATTGCAGGTGGACAACAACCCGCAGAAACAGGTGCCGGGTGACTGGCCGGTGGCGTGGGCGCGGAATCACGGGAAAGGTCGCGTGTTCTACACCTCGCTCGGCCATCGCGAGGACGTGTGGGATCCGGCGCACGCTGGCGACGCGAAGGGCGGCCGGAAAAATTCACCCGAAGTCGCGCGGCAGTTTCAGGAGCATCTCACGGGCGGCATCCTGTGGGCGCTGGGGTTGGCGCCAGGGGTGGTGAAGCACGCGAAGTGATCGCGATGCGGCTGGAGGCGGAGAGTTGAGAGCTGAGAGTCGGTTCTTCGGAGAACCACTCAATCACGTGAGATCACCGGGTGGTTTTGTTCTCAGCTCTCAACGCTCAAACGCTACCAGAGTTTCACGGCTTTGCCGTGTTCGAGTACTTCTCGGAGGGTCGTGCGCCAGTTGACGCGGGCTGAGACGCCCTGGTCGGTGCCGTGACCTTCCTCGTGGCCGATTTTATATGCGAGCTCGAGCTGCCATTTGCCGGGCAGTTTCCAGTTGGCGGAACGCTTGAGGGGTACGTCCCAGATGGTGCCGAACTGGATCTCGTGGGCGAGCCGGGTGTCGCCTGCTTCGTCGATGTGGCGGAAGCGGTATTCAGCGAAATAGCCAAATTGCGACGGCTTGAAGAGCAGGCCGGGCGAGGCCTCGGCGACATGACGGCGCAGGACCTCGGGCGGAGGCGCCCCGCGCGGGGTGAGCTTTACACTGCGATCGTAGCTGAGGTTGGAATAAAACGTGGTCGACGGCCACCGGCGCAAGGTGCGGGCGGCGGCGATGAACGGCTTCACGTGGGTGTAGTGATCGTTGAGTTCGACGGGCGGCTTCCCGAGCGGGAAGCGCGTTTCGAGGCCGATCGTGGTTTCCTCGAAGAAGCGGAGGATGGGACCGACATCATAGCGCGCGCCGAACGTCGCTTCGCCCGGCCCCCAGCGATGATCGCGCCCGGTGTTGATCGGGCTCGGCGTGAACGGAACCATTCCGGCCTGCAGGTCGAGCCGGTCAGTGAGACCGTAGCGGAGCTCGACCGGAAAGCGGATGTATTCCTCGTCGCGCAGGTCGCCGAACTTCGGCTTGAAATGCAGCGTGATGTTATGCTCGCCGAGCACGCCGGGCAGCATGGTGTCGAGAAAGTCGGTCATCCGCAGCACACCCTCGCGCACGCGATCGGCGGTGGAGAGGTCGGACTCCTCGGCTGCCTTGGCCGCGGATGTCAGGACGAGAAAAATCACCAGTACGCGGGCGGGGAAACACCGAGTGAAAGGAAGGGGCATGCGAATCGATTGACAGGGGGCTTGGCGCCGGGTGCCGCCGAACGCGACTAGGTTCTTTGCCCATGGAACTCTTCGGTCGATTTCGGCGGTGCTGCAGCAAAAAAGCCGCCTGCGGATGCAAGCGGCGAGTGGTCCGAAAGTAGCGCCGACAATCTGGCCGGCCGGATCGGATGAAAGGCCGGCATCTCCTTGCCGGCGCTATTCTATCTGCCGTGGAGATAGCTTGTGAGGAGGTTTTCGAGATACTCCTGCCTCCCGCTGCGCGGGGCGGGTTCGCCGAGTTTGGTGAGCACGAGTTTCTCGAGCTGGCGAAGGCTGGTGCGGCCGGTCTCGATGTCGCGGCCGAAGCCGGTGTCGTAGCTCGCGTAGCGGTCCTGCACGAACTGATCGAATTTGCCCTCGGCGAGGATGCGGCGGGCGAGCTTGAACGCGAGGGCGTAGGCATCCATGCCGCCGATGTGGGCGTGGAAGAGATCCTCGAGGTCGATGGATGGGCGGCGGAGCTTGGCGTCGAAGTTGAAGCCGCCGGAGCCGAGACCACCGGCGCGTTGGATCGAGATCATCGCGAGGGTGAGCTCGCGGACATCGGTGTTGAACTGGTCGGTATCCCAGCCGAGGAGCGGGTCGCCGGCGTTGGCGTCGATCGAGCCGAGCATGCCTTGGGCGGCGGCGACTTCGATTTCGTGCTGAAACGTGTGGCCGGCGAGCGTCGCGTGATTGGTCTCGATGTTGAACTTGAAATGTTTCTCGAGCCCGTAGGTGCGGAGGAAGGCGATGCCGGTGGCGACGTCGAAATCGTATTGGTGTTTCGTCGGTTCCTTCGGTTTCGGCTCGATGAGAAACTGGCCCTTGAAGCCAATCGATTTCGCGTGATCGACCGCGAGGTGCAGGAACGCGGCGAGGTGGTCCTGTTCGCGTTTCAGGTTCGTGTTGAGGAGCGTCTCGTAGCCCTCGCGGCCGCCCCAGAAGACGTAGTTTTCGCCGCCGAGTTCTTTCGTGACCTCGAGGGCTTTCTTCACCTGGGCGGCGGCGTAGGCGAAGACGTGGGCGTCGGGATTGGTCGCCGCGCCGTTCATGTAGCGCGGATTCGAGAACAGGTTGGCGGTGCCCCAGAGGAGCTTCACGCCCGTGGCCTGCTGGAGCTCGTGGGCGTGGGCGACGAGGGCGTCGAGGCGCTGGTTGCTTTCGGCGAGCGTACGGCCTTCGGGCGCGATATCGCGGTCATGGAAACACCAGAAGGGCGCGCGGATCTTTTGGAAAAACTCGAAGGCGGCATCCATGCGTAGTTTCGCGACGGATACGGGATCCCTGCCGCTTTCCCACGGACGGACAATCGTGCCGGGGCCGAACGGATCGGAGCCGGTGCCGCGGAACGCATGCCAGTAGGCGATGGAGAAACGCAGGTGTTCGGAGAGCGGTTTGCCGTCGACGAGCTCGTCGGGGTTGTAGTGGCGGAACGCGAGGGCGTGCTCGGTTTTCGGGCCTTCGTAGGCGATGGTCGGGATATTGGGGAAATGGGAGCGGGCTTTTTTCATGGAGGGGAAGGGGAGGGACGGAGAGGGGGAGACGGAGACGAAGAGGGAGTTTAGCGTGTTGGTGGGGGTGGGTGGTAACAAAGATGCGCATATTTCTTTTGATTTTTTGCACGGCGCCGGAGTGGGTGGTTGGGTGACGAAGCGGCAAGCACGGCTGGAACCCAGGCCGGCTCGGAGAGCCAGCCCCACCTTCACGGCGCCGAAGGTGGCGCTGCTGATCGAGACTTCGAATCGGTATGGGCGAGATCTGCTCTACGGCGTGCGCGACTGGATGAACGAAGGCGAGCGATGGGCCATCCGGTTTGCGGAGCAGGCGCGGCTGGCGCCGTTGCCGGGTTGGCTGCGCGGTTGGGAGGGCGATGGGATCATTGCGCGGGTGGACTCGCCGCAGATCGCGGCGGCGCTGCGCCGGACGGGACTGCCGGTCGTGGACGTGAGCGCGGAGCGGTTCGCGTCGGAATTTCCGCGCGTGAGCGTCGACAACGCGGCGGTCGCGCGGCTGGCGGCGGAGCATTTGCTGGGGAAAGGATTTCGGAGCTTCGCGTATTTCGGCGACGCGGATTTTTTGTGGGCGAAGCAGCGCGGGGTGGAATTTCGACGCGCGATTGCGGCGGCGGGGCATCGGTGTGCGGTGTTCGAGGGGCTGCGGGGCGCGGGGAAGCGATCGGACGCAGAGGTGCGCGCGATGGCGGAGTGGCTGGCGGAGCAGCCACGGCCGCTTGGAATCTTCGCTTGCTACGATGGACGCGCGCAGCAGGTGCTCGAGGCATGCCAGTTGCGCGACTGGCCGGTGCCGGACGAGATCGCGGTGCTCGGGGTGGATAACGACGAGGTGCTGTGCGAGCTCTGCACGCCGCCGCTCAGCAGCGTGCAGCCGAATGCGCGGCGGACGGGGTACGAGGCGGCGGCGATGCTGGCGGGCATGATGCGCGGGACAAAGGTGGCGGGGGGAGCAACGCGTTTCGTGGAGCCGGTTCGAATCGTGGAGCGGCAATCGACGGACGTGGTGTCGGTGGCGGATGCGCGGGTGGCGCAAGCCCTGCGTTTCATTCGGGAGCACGTGGGCGACGGGATCGATGTGGGCGACGTGCTGCGGGCGGTGCCGATGTCGCGGACGCTGCTCGAGCGGAAATTCCAGGCGGCGCTGGGGCACTCGCCGCACCGGCAGATTGTGCTGCAGCGGATTGAGCGGGCGAGACACCTGCTGGCGGAGAGCGAGGTGTCGATCGCGATGGTGGCGGAGCTGGCGGGCTTTGGCGACGCGAGCTACCTGAGCGTGGCGTTTCGACGCGAAACGGGCGAGAGTCCGTATGCGTTTCGAAAGCGGCAAAGGACAAGCCGGCCGGGCTGATGCCGCGGGCTTGCGAGCGGACGTGCTCCGGTGCACACCCTCGCGGGATGCGAGCGCGATCGGCCGGCTGGTGGCGAATCATGGTTCTGGGCCTCTGGGCCGGAACCGCGGGTTTTGCGGCGAGCGATCCCGGGGCGGTGGAACAGCGTGTCGTCATGGCGGTGGAGCGGGTGATCGAGACGGCGGCCCGCGAAGGCCGGCTGGACGGGGCGGGCGCGGTGCGTTTGCGCAGTGCGCGGCTCGAGGCGGGCCGGCTGGCGCTGGATTTCAGCCCGGGACTCGGCGACCTCGGATTGGGCAGCCTGCGATTCGAGCAATTCTCGACGGAGGTGCGGCACGCGGTGGGAGATGTGCTGCGCGAGTCGCAGACTGGCTACGAGGTCCACACGAGCATTGGCGGCGTGGCGCTGGACCGGTGGTTGCGGGCGGTGGACGGGGCGACCCCGGCGCGGGAGGCGGCGTTCACGTCGCCCGCAACGGCGGGCGCGGGACGTATCCAATCTTTGATGACGCGGAGAATCGCGGTGAGCCCGGGGCACGGCTATTATTTCAACGGCACGCGGTACGTCCTGCAGCGTGGCTACTGGAGCGGGATCGTGGAGGACTTCGTGAATCACGACTTGGTGACGCATCTGGCCGCGGCGTTGACTGAGGCGGGTGCGGATGTGCGGCCGACGCGCCAGCTCGATCGTGCGGCGGGGGACGGCGAGACCGGATTTCCAAAGTGGCAGGAGGCGGCGCGGTATCATGTGAAGGCGCTCGGCGCGGACGCCTCCGTCTGGAATGAGGCGGGTTTCACGCATCTGGAGCAGGACATCCGGTGCCGCCCGCGCTATGCGAACGCCATCAATGCGGAGGTGTTGGTGAGCATTCACAACAATGGTGCCGGTACGCCGGGCGCGGGAACGGGCACGGAGACGCTCTACGACACGAGCAACGGGTGGGGTGCGGAGAGCAAGCGGCTCGCGGATCTCGTGCATGCGAAGGTGATCGGCGCGATCCGGCGGGACTACGATCCGAACTGGGTGGATCGGCGCGTGCAGGGATTCAATGGGAACTACGGGGAAAACCGGCTGGCGACGCGACCGGCGGTGCTCCTGGAGATTGCGTTCATGGACCGGCCGACGCCGGACAATGCGGCGTTGCAGGATGAGCGGTTCAAGCGGCTCGTGGCGGTGGCGATCAAGGAAGGAATCGAGGAGTACCTCGAGGGTCCGGCCGCGCCGGCGGCTCCGGTGGCGCTGGTGGCGGGGGCGACGCGGGGCGGGGTGGTGCTTGGCTGGCGCGACGTGGCGAGCAACGAAGGGATGTTTCGGGTGGAGCGGCGCACCGGATCATCCGGTGGGTGGGTGGCGATTGGGACCGTGGCGGCGAACGGCGTGAGCTACCAGGACGCGACGGCGGTGCCGGGCGGGGCGTATGCATATCGTATCCTAGCTGTGAATACGCGAGGGGCGTCCGCGCCCTCGAACGAAGTGGCCGTGACGGCGCTGGCGGCCGGGGCGGATCCCGCGGCGTGGGTATCAAATGTATCGCTGCGCACGACGCTGGGCGCGGGGCAGACGGTGATCGTTGGCTTCGTGATCGGAGGCGGGGGCAAGGAGGTCTTGTTGCGTGCGGCGGGGCCGGCGTTGAGGGCGTTTGGGTTGAGCACGGTTCTGGCGGAGCCGCGGCTGGAGCTTTATCGCGAGCAGGTGAAGCTCGAGGAAAACACCGGCTGGCAGGCGGAGTCGGGCGCGGCGGCGGTGCGGCTCGGGGCGTTTGCCTTTGCGCCGGGGAGCGCGGATGCGGCGCTGGTGCGAACGGTCGTCGGCGGGCATACCGTGCAGGTCGGAGGCAATGGCGCCGGCACGGTTCTGGTCGAGGGGTACGATGCGGGCGCCGGGAGTGCGCAGCGGTTCATCAATCTCTCCGCGCGGAATCGGGTGGGGACCGGGGCGGATATCTTGATCGCGGGCTTTCATGTCGCGGGCGGGGGCGCACAACGGCTGGTGCTGCGCGCAGTGGGGCCGGGACTGACGGGGTTCGGTGTGACGGGGGTGGTCGCGGATCCGAAGCTGGAGATCTTTGACGCGGGCGGTGTGAAGGTGGCGGAAAACGACAACTGGGATTCGGACCTGGCGCCGGTGTTTGCCGGGCTGGCGGCGTTTCCGCTGACGGCAGGGAGCCGAGACGCGGCGTTGCTCGTCACGCTGGCCGCGGGCAAAGGGTACACCGCGCAGGTGACAGGGGTGAATGGCGGGACAGGCGAGGGATTGATCGAGATCTACGAGGCGCCGTGACAGGTGCGATCCTTGTCCGGACGCCCCGCGTCGTGAAGGTGGCCTCAATCGTCGGGTGAGGCGGGTTTTTCCCGAAGGTGATTTCCCCAGGCGGTGCCGTCATCGGGGGCGCCGGAAGGGGCGCGTCGTGAAAACGCCGAGGGTGGGCTTACTTTTTCCGGCGACGCAAACTCAGCAGGACGATGGCACCACCGAGCGCCATCATGACGTACGTGGATGGTTCGGGAACGGCCACGACGAAGTTCGAAAGGACCACGCTGTTCGCGCCGAACGCGCTGCCGGCCCCGAAGTTCACCTGGAATGTGGCCGCACCGTCGAGGGTGGCGAGCCGTCCGCCGCTCGCGACATTGGCGAAGGCACCCGTGAGCCCGGCGCTTGCGGTCAGGATGGTGAAGCTCGTGTTGTCCGGCAGGCTCCATTGGTAGCCATTGAGGAAAGTCACGCCGAGATTGCCGCCGAGGATTCCGGCGCCGCCGACACTGAGGAAATCGTAGTCGCTGCCCTGGCCCGGGCCGCCGAGCTCGATCAGCAGTGAGCTGGTGTTGAGCAACGTGAGACTGCCCGTGATGCTGAGCGCGCCGGGCGACACTCCGGGTGCGACGTCGCCGGCGGCGGTCACGAGGGGCGCGTTGATCGTGCCGACGCCGGTCAAGGGTGCGTTGGCACCGAAGACGAGCGGGGTGGAGAACTGCGCGCTGGCGCCGTTGGTGAGATTGATCGAGCCGCTGTTGGTGAAGGTACTCGAGAAGACGATCGAGCCGGCGGCGATCTCGAGGCTGCCGTTGTTGGTGAACGGAACGGCGACGGTGGTGGTGCCGTCGTCGGTTTTGCGATATTTGCCGTTGTTGGTGAAACTGGACGAGCCGTCGAGGGCGCTGGGCGCGGCGATGGACTTGTTGCCGCCGGCGAGATCGTTGAAGACGGAGTTGTTGGTGAAGACGCTGCCGTTGCCGCCGCGGAGATCGCCGGAGTACCAGTTGACGGTGCCGTCGTTGAGGATGCTGCGGCCGCTGAATTCGTGAGTCGAGTGGCTGCGGAGATTGAGCACGCCGCCGGACTCGATCGTGGTGGAGACACCGGCGACGGCGGAGTTCCAGTTTCCCCCGAGCCAATCTACCGTGCCGGTGAACGAATTCGTGCCGCTGAACGAGCCGCCTTCGAAATGGAAATTATTGACGCGGACCGTGCCGTGCGCGGAGAGCGTGCCGCTGAGCAGCCGGCCGAGGCCGCCGCCGGAGAGGGTCGAATTCGCGGATAACTCGAGGTCGCCGGCGATCACGAGCGCCGCGGCGGACTCAACGATGATGGAGGCGTTGGCGGCGTTCCTGCCGCCACCGGAAAGGCGGAGGGTGCCGGCGTCGATCTGGACGGCGCCGTTGTTTTCGAAGCGCGTCTGAAGGTCGGTCGTGCCGGCGTTTTTGGTGAACGTGCCGTCGTTCTTGAAGGTGCCGGCGCCGGTGATGAGGCCATCGCCGGTGGCGGTGAAGGTGCGACCTGTTTCGTTTTGGATCTTTGCCCCGGTCGTCGTGCTGATGAGGCTGCCATCCCACGCGGTGTTGCCGGCGAGGGTCAGCTCGCCCGCGAGCGACTTGGTGGTGTTGCCCGTTATGGTGGTGTTGCCGGTGCTTTTGACTTTGGCGCCGAGAGCGCCGCCCGACCAATTGAGGGAGCCGAACTCGGCGGTGCCGGTGCCGGTGAGCGTGCCGGCGGTGAGGTCCAGCGTGCCGGTGCCGCTGTGAGTGCCGTCGAACCGGGCGGTGGCGCCGGTGTTTACCTTGAGGTGCGCGGTGCCGGTCGTGCCGCTGAACGAGGCGGTGCCGGACGTGACGTCGATCGTGCCGTTGCCGCCGAGCACGCCGCCGGTGAAGGCGTAGTCCTGGCCGCCAAGCTCGAGGGTGCTGCCGTCGGCGGTGGTGATGTTACCGCTGCTGCTGCCGCCGCCGGTGAGCTTGAGCTTGCCGCTGGCGATGTTCACGACGCCGGACGCGGTGTTGTCGAACTTCGTTTGAACCTCGGTGGTGCCGGTCGTGCCGGAGCTCGACTTGGAAAACGTGCCCTCGTTGCGGAACGTCGCGCGGCCGCCGCTGGTGGTGTCGTGCCCGATCGTGCCGTCGGCGCTCGTCGTGAACTGGCCGGTGTTCTTGATCGTCGTGCCGGCACCGCCGGTGACGATGTCGTTGGCACCGCCGGCTGATGAGGGCGACCAGCTGCTGTTGCCGGTCAACGTGAGCTGGGCGCCGTCGGAGATTTTCTTCGAGCCGTTGCCGCCGATCGTCGCACCACTGACGGTGAGGTCGGCCTGGGTGATATTACCGCCGTCCCAATTGAGCGCGCCGAGCGTGGCGGATCCGTTGCCCGTGATGAAACCGGAGGCGAGCGAGAGATTGCCGCTGCCGTGGTGGGCGCCGTCGAATTTCGCGGTGCCGCCGGCGATCGCGATCGTGGCATTGCCGGAGGTGCCGTTGAAGCTGGCGGTCACGCCTTGGATCTCGAGTGTGCCTTCGCCGTTGAGCGCGCCGCCGGTGAATTCGTAGGAGACGTCGGTGCCGCCGAGGACGATGTTCGAGTTGGCGGCGACATTCAGGTGGCCGGCGCTGGTGCCGCCACCTTCGAGCTTGAGCGTGCCGCCATTGACGTTCACGGCGGCGCCGGCGGCGTTGTCGAAGACGGTTCGGATCTTCGTCTCGCCGCTCGTGGTGCTCGCTTTGATGAAGGTGCCTTCGTTCCGGAACGTGGCGCGATCGACGGCGGTGGAGTCGTGCTCGATCGTTCCGTCGACGGTGGTGGTGAATGTGCCGGTGTTCTTGATCTTCGTGCTCGCGCCGGCCGTGTGGATATCGGTCGGAGAACCGCTTGTGGTGTCTGCGCCCCAGGTGGTGATGCCGCCGAGATTGAGCTGGCCGCCACCGGAGATCTGCTTCGTGAGATTGCCGCCGATGGTCGCACCATTGGTGGCGATCGTGGTGCCGTTGATGGTGCCGCCGTGCCAGGCGAGGGAGCCGACGGAGGCGGTGCCGTTGCCGTTGATGTTGCCGGCGGCGAGGGTGAGGGCGCCGGTGGTGCTATGCGCGCCGGCGAACGTCGCGTTGCCTTGGTTGACCTGGAGATTGGCGCTGCCGGTCGTGGAATTGAAGGTGGCGGTCGCGCCGGTGATTTCGATCGTGCCGGAACCGGCGAGCGTGCCGGCGTTGAAGGTGTAGTCGTGGCCCGAGATCGTGACACTGGCGTCGGTCGCGATCGTGAAATTCCCGGTGCTGGTGCCGCCGCCCGTGAGCTTCAGGCGGCCGGAGTTCGCGTTGACGATGCCGGTGTTGTCGAACGTGGCCTGGATCTCGGTGCTGTCGGTGGCGCCGCCAGACTTGGTGAACGTGCCGGCGTTGGTGAAGGTCGGCCGGTTTCCGGTGCCGGTGTGAGTCAACTGGCCGTCGCCGGTCACGGAGAAAGTGACGCCTGACTGGTTCGTGAGCTGGGTCGAGTCAGCCGCTTGAATCGTGCTCCCGTCCCACGTGGTGTCGCCGCCGAACGTGAGGCGGGCGGAGTTGAGCAGGCGTTTCCCGCTGCCGCCGCCGATGGTGGTCGCCGCAGTCGTGGTGACGCCCGTGGTCGTGATGTCGCCGCCCTGCCACGTGAGACGGCCGACGGTCGCGGTGGTGGTGCTGGCGCCATCGACGGTGCCGGAGGTGAGGGTGAGATCGCCGGTCGTGGTGTGCGCGGTTTCGAAGCTGGCGGTGCCGCCGCTGACCTTGAGATGGGCGCTGCCACCGTGGGCGCCGTTGAACGTGGTCGTGGCGCCGGTGACCTCGATCGTGCCGGTGCCGGTGAAATTTCCGCCGGCGAAGACGTAGTTGTTGTCGGCGAGCTGGAGCGTGGCGCCGGAGTCGAGGTGGACGTTGCCGCCCGCCGAGTTCGTGCCGCCGCCGGTGAGCTTCAAGATGCCCGTCTCCACTCTCAGGGCGTTCGTGTTGTTAAAGACCGCCGCGATTTCCGTGACGCCGGCGGTGGTGGATTTCGTGAAGGTGCCACTGTTGGTGAACGTGGCGCGGGTGCCGGCCTCGTGGGCGATCCTGCCGTCGAAGGTGACGCTGAAACTGCCCGCGTTGCTGATCTGGGCTCCCGACGCGGTGGTGATGTCGCCGCCGCTCCAAGTCGTAGGACCGGAGAGATTTAGCCGGCCGTTGTTGTGAACTTTCTTCGTGGCGCCGGCACCGATGGTGAGCCCGCTTACGTTGAGCGTCGCGGTATCCACTTCGCCGCCGGTCCAGGTGGACGTCGCGAGCGAGAGCGTGAGGGAGCTGCTGCCGTCGATGATTCCGCCGCTGAATTCCAGTGCGCCGAACTCCAACGGCACCAGCAGCGTCATTTTTCCGTTCGCGAGACGGGCGAGCTCGCTGTTGCCCGGCAGATTGCCGGTCGACCAGTTGTTGCCGATATTGGCGTTGGTGTTGCCACCATTTCCGCCGGCCCACGATGGCGGGGCAGCACACAGCGCGGACGGCAATGCCAACAGCAACGCGACCGGAAACCAGACATGAACTCGATGAAGCCAGCAGAACAATGGACCGTCGAGGGGTGCGACGTTTGCAAATGATTGATGAAAAGTTGGTGCAGGCGACAAAATTTTAGGCCATGTCTGATCAGGCTTAGCTGCGAGGTTGGGTTGGCACCGAAAGCGGGTGCCCGGCGCGCGCGGCGGTGAGCGACGTCCTGCTCCGCGGTGAAGCGGGCGATCGGGGATGCTGACGAAAAAAACGGATTAAGATGAAAACCGATTGTCGCGTGACGCGTTGGAGGGGGCGACATGCGAATCAATCGACATTCTGAAAAACCCGCGTCCACCCACTCCGCCACGGTATTGGATCTCTCGTCAGGCATCGTTGCCGCACCAGCGCGGCTCCGTTCCGACGGTAGGAGGGCGCTGGCCGCACTGATGCTCGCCGGAGCGATGGCGGTGGCCGCTCAAGCGGCGACGACCTCATTCTACGGACCGGGTTGGTCGACCGCTCATGCCGACAACGCCAACACCGACTATTCGCCCGTCCGGGGTGCGGCCAATCTGACGCTCGCGTGGCAACGCTCGCTCGATGGCGCGATCAATCTGGGCGCGACGAGTGACGCCGAACAGGTGTATATCACGACAACCTCGGCGTCTGGTCAGCTTTACGCCTTGGACCGGACCACCGGCGCAACCCGGTGGTTCTCGAAGGCATTCGACCGTTCGGCAGTCGCCTCTTCGGCGCAGCTGGATCGGGACGGACGTATTTTCCTCGCGGACAGCAAGGCGATGCGCGCCTTCAAACCGAACGGCGAGGAGCTGTGGAGCACGCCGATCGTCGGCTTCCCGTTGTCAGCGCAGTTCACGCGCGCCGGGCACCTGATCTTCATCACCCATATCGGACGAATCTATGTGTTGCGGCGCGAGACGGGCGCCCCGGTCCTCGCTCCGTTGGAACTGATCCCCGGAGCCACCTTCGATCCCACCGCTGATCCACGACCGTGCATGAAGGGCACGGGCGACTGTCCGAGTTCGAACACCCTCGCGATCGATTTGGAGACCGACCGTTTCTATTTCACGTTCTGGACGCCGGGACAGCCGACCGCCGGCGTCCGGGCGATGCAGTTCGTCGACGGGCCGCAGCCGGCCCTGGTGCCGTTGTGGATCAACGACGGGCTCACCAACGGCAGCGCGGCGAGCCCGGACCTGTCGCCCGACAACTCGAGACTTTATCTGACCGACAATGGCGGCCAGCTGATCGCTTTGAGCACGGCGAATGGCGCGGTGATCTGGCGGTTCAATCTCGGGTATGAGGCGGGTGGGAGCGTCTCAACGTCGCCGGAAGGAATCATCATGCCCGCCGGCGGCGGCCAGTCTCCGCTGATGGCGGTGCAGGACAAAGGCGATCACGCCGAAGAGCTGTGGCGTCGCACGGAGGTCATCAATCGCGGCATCCCGACGCAGGTTGCCGGTGGTCTGGCTTACGCCACGGTCGTCGCTCCCAATCAGCAGGGGCAGTTGGACCTGATTGTGGTCGAGACCGCCACCGGCCGGGAACTGGATCGCGAGCGCCTTCCGGGGCAGCAAGTGTTCAGCGTGGGCACCACGATCGGGCTCGATGGCACCGTCTACGTTCCGACGATCACCGGCGATCTTTTCGCATTCCGTGGGGCCACTCAGGCCGGTCACCAAGGTCCCGTGATCGCGGCCAGCGATGCCTTCGGCGGACACGGCCCCTATGCGGTCACCACCGAAACGTTTCCCAGTCCCGGCTGGCCCGAACAGGTTGTCTCCGTGTTCCTGCCGCAAAATGCGCCGGGACGCCGCCCGGTCTGGTTTTTCGCCCACGGTTTCGCCGGCACGAATCCGGCGTTCTATCGTGAGCTCATCGACCATCTCGCGAGCCACGGCGCGGTCGTGATTTTCTCGCCGTATCCGGCGGACCTGAGACCCGCGAACGACTACCCGATCATCTTCGACGGCTTCGCCGCCGCGGTGGATCGCTTCGCGGAGCGCATCGATCTGCGCCGCGTGGGTTTCCTCGGTCACTCGTTCGGTGGCGGCGCCGTGCCGTCGCTCGCCTTGCGCGGTCTGCGCGAACGCGGCTGGGGCGCCGAGGGCATGGCGTTGTGCTTCCTTGCGCCCTGGTATCTCCACTCCGTCTCGACCGAGGATCTCGCGTCGTTTCCGGCCGGCACGCAGGCCGTCGTGCAGGTTTACGAGGACGACACGATCAACGATCACCGCATGGCGATCGATCTGTTCACGCATCTGAAGCTGCCGGCGGACGACAAGGCCTACCTGATGGTCCGCTCCGATCGCATCGACGGCTACAACTATCCCGCCGATCACAATGTGCCGACCGGCGCCGGCAATCCACGCGGCGGACTTTTCAACGCGACCGACAGCTGGGGCGTGTTTCGCCTCGCGCAGGCGCTGGCGGACTCGGTGTGGCGAAACGATCCGGCCGCGCGTGCGGTGGTGTTGGGGCACGGATCGACAGCCCAGCTGCCGATGGGCGCGACGACCAACGGCCGCGCCCTCCGGCCGATGATCGAGAGCCGCGCGCCCGTGCCGCTGTTTCCTTCGAGTCGTTATTTGCAGAAATGGGACAGCCCGTTGAATCCGCGACGAAACGTGAGGTTGCCGTCGAATCCCTCGCACCCCCATCTCAGCAATCTCTCGGCGCGTGCGCAGGGCGCGAGTGGCGCTGACACGCTGATCGTCGGGGCCACGGTCACGGGACCGCGCCCGGATTCGCTGCTGATTCGCGCGGTAGGTCCGGGCCTGAGCGCGTTTGGCGTCGCGAACCCGATGTCGAATCCGCGCCTCGTCATCTATCGCGGATCGACGGTCGACCTGGATCTCGATGACTGGAGTCAGGCGCCCACCGTCGATGCGCTGACGGCGGCCACCGGCGAGACCGGCGCTTTTACCCTCGCGGACAACAGCACGGACGCCTCGCTCCTGGCGTCGTTTGCCCCGGGCTCTTTAACTGCACAGGCGGTGCCGGGCGAAGGTACCGCGGGCGTGGTGTTGCTGGAACTCTACGAAGCGGACGGCGATGAGGCGACCGCGCTGAACAACCTCTCGGCGCGAGCCCGCATCGGAGCCGGCGAAAACGTGCTCGCCGCGGGATTCGTGGTCGTGGGCGAGGGCAGCTTGGGCCTGCTGGTCCGCGGCATCGGGCCCGCGTTGACGGGGCTTGGAGTCGCCGACGCGCTGACGGATCCGGAGCTCATCATTTACCGTGGCGCCGAGCAGATCGCAGTGAACAACAACTGGAGCGCCGACGCGTCTCAGACGCCGGCGATCGCGGCGGCGGCCCGGACGGTCGGGGCGTTTCCCCTTACGAACGGCAGTGCGGACGCGAGCATCCTGATCACCCTGCCGGCCGGCGCCTACACCGCCCAATTGCAGGCACGCGACGGCCGATTGGGAACGGGATTGATCGAAGTGTATGTCGTGCCGTGAACGCGATAAGGAAAAGGCGGAAGCAACGCGGGTGTGTCATGAGAAGATGGATACGAGGAGGGCGGAGACGAGGAGGCCGCCGGCGGGGGCGAATGTGAAACGCGGCGCGTAGGCGAGCAGCTGGGTGAGCGTGAAGCCGCTGGCGGTGAGCATCGCGCACCAGGCCACGAGGCCGACCTGCCAGCCGAACGCATGCGTGGCGGCGAGCGCGGCGGCGAGGAGCAGGGCGGTGCCGCCGCAGCGGAAGGCACGGCACTGCCGCGAATCGGCGGCGTGTCCGAAAAGGGCGCGATGGGTATTCTGATGAGCCTTCATCGCGAGGGCGAAAAGTGCGACGCCGGCGTAGGCGAGGGCGAACGCGAGCCAGCTCATGACGTGACCTCCTGCGGGGAGGAGGGAGCCGCGGAGTCGGCGGCGTTTGCGTGAAGGGTGGAGGCCGAGCGGGCCCCACCTTCGCGGGCCTCACCTTCGCTGGTGACGCGGCGGGCGACTTTGCCGGCGGCGATGGCGAGCGAGGCGCCGAGGACGACGAAGAAGGTTTCGATGCCGAGGTAGGCGAGATCGAAGGTGCGGCCGGCGGCGGCGAGGTGCTGGCCGGCGGTGAGCGCGTCGAGGCCGGGCAGGAGGATGAAGAGCGCGGCGGCGAGGAGGAGTTGCTCGCGCCAGGCAGCGGGCGTGCGGCGGGCGCAGGCATGCACGAGCATCGCGGCCCAGGCGACGAGGAAGCAGAGGATCTCGCGTTCGAGGCGTGACGGGAGATCGACGGGGAGGAGGCGGTTGGCCCAGAAGAGCGCGGCGATGGCGACGAAGAGGCCGGCGATCGCGGTGACGTTGAGGCGCTCGACGAGCCAGAAGGCGAAGCGGCCGCCGGCGCCGGCGGTGGCGAGCTTGGGGCGGCGTTTGAGCGTCCACATGACGAGGCCGGAGGCGATGAGCGCGGTGCCGAGCAGGCCGAGGCAGAAGAGCAGGCTGCGCAGGAGCGGGCCGGCGAAGCGGGCCAGGTGCAGGCCGTAGAAGATGCCGTGGACGGAGCGGCCCGGGCCATCGGTCGCGGAGAGGCGTCGGTCGTCGAGGAGTTTGCCGGTGACGCCGTCGAACTTGAGCTGGTCGCGGCCGCGGAGGGAGACGGAGTCGAGCTCGCTGCGCGTGAAGATGACAGTGGCGCGGGCGGTACCGCGGTCGGAGGCTTCGATGCGGTGGATTGAGTGCGCTGTGCCCCAGCGGCGGGCGGCTTCGTCGATCATGGGATCGAGCGGGGCCGGGGCGATCCAGGCGGTCGGGGATGACGGAGATGCTTGGGCGGTGACAGCGGGTTTCTCGGGCGGAAGGAGCTTCGCGGACCAGGGGAGGTAGAGGTTATGGAAGATGACGAGCGCGCTGTAGCTGATCATCAGGAAGAACGGCAGGGTGAGGACGCCGGCGACGTTGTGGAAATCGAGCCACGAGCGGAGCGCGATGCGACCGGGGCGGAAGAGGAACAGGTCCGCGAAGAAACGCCGGTGGGCGACGATGCCGGTGAGGAGCGCGACGAAGAGAGCAAGCGCGACGAGGCCGGCGGTGTAGCGGCCCCACGGATGCGGGAGCAGGAGCTGGAAATGGAAACGGTAGAAAAACTCGCCGCCCATCGAGGGCCGCGCGGTGGATTTCGCGCCGGTGGCGGGGTCGAGGGATTCGTTCTGGAAACGGCCGGCGGCGGGCTGCCAGAGGAGGAGAAGCCTGCGGGTGCGTTCGTCGGGAAGGTCGGCGAACCAGCGCGGGGCCGTGGCGGCGCGTTCTTCGAGGGCGCGCGCGGCGAGGCGGGCGGCGTCGATCGGGGTGCCGTGGCCGGCGACCTCGGGCTGCATCCAGCGGGTGATCTCGGGGCGGAAATACGAAGCGGTGCCGGTGACGAAGATCGCGTAAGCGACCCAGCCGAGCAGCAGGCCGGCCCAGGTGTGGAGCCACGTCATCGACTGGCGGAAGGAATTTTTCATCGGGCGATCCCGGCTCTCCCGAGCGGGGCCACGTTTGTGTTGTTTACGGCGCTCAGGAGGAGACGGCGGTCTGGAGGCGCCAGACGAGGAGTCCGAGGACGAGGCCGGGCGCGCCGATGCCGAGCCAGGCGCGTGTGGCGGTGGAGGCGACGAAGGCCCAGAGGATACACGCCGCGAACGCAAGGAACGCGGGGGTGTTTCCGGCGGCGATGGCTTCCTCGCGCGGGGCGGTGCGCGAGAGGAGGGCGATCGCGAGCGAGAGGAGCGACGTGACGGTGTAGCCGCCGCCGAGGGCGGCCACGGTGCGCGAGGCGACGGCGAGCCGGGTGCGCAGCGATGGACGGGAACGCAAGGCGGGGCGCGAAGGCGTGACGGTGGACATCGTGGCGCGGAGCAGGCGTTGGGCGGTGCGTGGTCGTTTTTAGTAACGCCAGCGGAGCGAGAGCTGGAGGCTGCGCGGTTCGCCGTAGTTGGGATAATCGAGCGTGGCCCAGTAGTGTTTATCGAGGGCGTTGCGGACGCTCAGCGCGGCGGTGAGGTGATCGGTGAAGCGGTAGTTCGCGAAGAGGTTGACGATCGCGAAACCATCCTGCGTGACGGTGACACGCCCGTCGGGGTGCGAGATGCCGTAGCCGACGGCTTCGCCCTGCCAGTTGATGCCGGTGCCGAGCGTGAGGCGGTTCCAGCGGCCGGGGAGCTGGTAGTGGGTCGAGAACTGTATCAGGTGTTCGGGTACGTTCGCGTAGGTGAGGTCGAGCGCGTGCCGACGGGTGTTCACGTTCGCGTAGCCGAGACTGGCGGTCCAGCCGGCGCGGATATAGCCGGTGAACTCGAGCTCGACGCCGCGGCTCTGCGTGCCATCGACGCCGAGGTAGGCGGAGCTGCCGTCGGGGAGCGAGTTGTCGGGCTGCGTGGCGTCGCGGACGGCGTAGTTATCCTGTTTCGTTTCGAAAACGCCGAGGGCGACCTGGAAGCGTTTCGCGAAGAACTCGGCTTTGAGGCCGGCTTCGAGATTGGTGCCGAGGACGGGCGAGAGGAGGTTGTTGTCCTTGTCCTTGTAGTTCTGCGGGCGGAAGACGTCGGTGTAGCTGGCGTAGGCGGACCAGACGCGGTTGAGCGTGTAGACGAGGCCGAGGTAAGGCGTGACCTCGTCCTTCACTTTATAGGCGCCAGTGGTCGTGGTGTAGGCGCCGGCGGGATTGTAGTTTTCGGTCCTCGTTTCCCAGGCGCTGAGGCGGGCGCCGGCGATGACGGTGAGTGGATCGAGAAGGCGGAGGCGGAGCGACGAGTAGAAGCCGCTCTGGTCGGTGATGCCGACGGAGCGGGCGCCGGTCTTGGCGATCGTGGGCATCGGGGCGTCGCCGTTCCACGTCCAGATGTTCGGAATGTCATACGTCCAACCGGCGAGGGAGGCGTAGGCGAGGGAGGTGGATTTCAGGTTGTTGGAGTTCCAGCCGAGGACGAGATCGTGCTCGCGGCCGACGAGCGGGAGGCGGCCGGTGGCGTAGAGGTCGAGATTGTCGCGGACGTCGTCGGTCTCGCCGATGCCGGCACGGAGATAATTTCCGGCGCCGGTGGCGAGGTTCGTGAAACCGGTCTGGTAGACGCGCAGGCTGAAGGTGTCTCCTGCGGTGCGGTTGTAGGCGGCACGGAGTGTCCAAGAATTTCCGATACGTTGGTCGAGCGTGATGAAGGCGGTCGCGGAGTCACGGTCCCACTCGGTCCAGTTGGTCGAGAAGTTGATCGAGCGTGGCAGCCGCGCGACCGAGCCATCGGAGGCGAAGCGGGGGATGACGCCCCACATGGGCGAGGTGGGGTCGTTCTTCTGGCGCTGGTAGCCGGCGCCGAGGGTCGTAGTGGTGGTGAGATCGCCCTCGAGGGAGGCGAGCCAGGCGAGTTTCTCCTCGGAGTAGCGGTCGCGGAAACTGTCGCGGGTCTGGCTCGCTACGACGAAGCGGCTGCGGACGCGGCCGTCGGTCGTGAGCGGGACATCGAGATCGGCTTCGCCGCGGTAGTAGTTCCAGTTGCCGGTGGTGGCGTTGAGGGCGGCGCCGAATTTTTTTCCGGGGCGTTTGCGCTGGAGATTGATGGTGGCGGACGGGATGCCGGCGCCGTTGAGGAGGCCGTTGGCGCCGCGGACGATGTCGATGCGCTCGTAAAGGGCGGTGTCGTATTCCTGGTTGGTGGAGCCGCTGTAGGTGGGAATGCCGTCGACCTGGAAATCGGTGATCTGGAAACCGCGCGCGAAATAGAGGGGGCGTTGCGAATCGTAGAAGGAAACGTGGACGCCGGTGACGCTCTGGAGGACTTCGTTGACGCTGAAGATCGACTCGAGATCGAGCCGCAGGCGATCGACGGAGCTGATGGATTGCGGGGTCTCGCGCGGGGTGAGCGAGATCTTCGTGGCGCTGATCGTCGGCGGCGTGATCCGGGTGTCGCTGACGTCGAAGGCGTCGAGGCGCGTGATGGCGTCGGGCGAGGCGGATTGTGCGCCGCCGAGCGCGACGGTTGCGAGGAAGAGCACGGCGCAACGGCCGGGACGGTTGAAGAAGGTCGTGGTGTGTTTCATGAGCGAGCGGCGAGTGTCGCAAATCGGGGCGACGCGCTTCCACCTGAGGAGGGCTTTTTTCTGCCTGTGGACGGTCGCGTCGGCGGAAGACGCGGAGACGGGGAGACGGAGGGGGTGCGGGCGCAAAAAATCCCCGGGCGTGGTGGCGCGGGGATGGAGGATGGGGATTCGAGGGAATTAGTTTTTCGCGTTGTCGAAGAAGAGCGTGGAGACGTGGCGGACGCTTTCGTGAGGGCGGCCTTCGTGTTGGCCGGGGGATTTCTCGAGGTGGGCGACTTCGATGAGGTAGGCGCCGGGCCAGGGCGTCTCGATCGTGACGCGGCCGTCGGGGCCGGCCTTGAACTTGCGGCTCCAGCCGACCGAGGTGAAGAGCGTGACCTCGGCGTCGGCGAGGGGCTGGCCTTTGAGGACGACGGAAAACGTGTTGGCGCCGGCGGAGGCGGGGACGAGCTCGAGGTCGAGCTGGGCGGCATTTGTATCCGCGCGGCCATGACGCGCGTAGTAGCGGACGAGGGTCTCGCCTTTCTCGGGGCGGTAATGGGCGGAGAGGCGGAGATCGCCGGCGGGAGCGGAAGCGACGGCGAGGCGATCGTGCCTGGGGGTGACGGCGAGCGCGGTGCCGTTGGGGGCGAAGGCGCGCGGGCCGGCGATGATCTTGAGGTAGCCATCCTGAGTTTCGCGGACGTTGTCGGACCACTCGCCGAAGAAGGCGGCGGGGCCGTCGGCGGTGCGTTCGAGCCAGACGAAATGAGCCCGGGCCGTGGTGGCGAGCAGGGCGAGGGCGAGGAAGGCGGCGAGGCGTTGACGTAGGTGCATGTTGGATACGAAGGATCCCGGCGAGTATCCCAGAACGGCGCCCCTGAATTCCACCCGGACGCGGTCGATTCCTACCTGCGGGCGGTCAACTGGAACTCTTTCGGGTTGATCCCGAAGTGACGGCGGAACGCGGCGGAGAAGTTGCTCGGGTTGCTGTAGCCGACGAGTGCGGCGGCCTCCAGGACGGTGGCTTCGCCGCTCAGGAGAAGGGCGTGGGCGCGCTCCATCCGGCAGGTGCGCAGGTAACCGAAGACCGTGGTGTTGAACACGCGGTGGAAGCCGCGCTTCAGGGTCGTCTCGCTCAGGCCGACCTCGCGCGAGAGCGCGGCGAGAGACGGTGGAACTTCCAGTTTCCGCCGGAGCAGCTCCGCGGCGGTGTGGATTTGCGCGATGACACTGGCGGTGGGCGGTGGCGTGGGCGGCGAGGCGGATGAAAAGGCGTGGAGAAACTCCACGAGAAGATCGTTGCAACGGGCGGTGAGTGCCATCGAACGGCAGGCGCCGGCAAACGGGCAGCGGCGGATCGATTCGACGGCAAGGCGGGCGTGGGGCGTGAGCGGGAGCGAGACGGGCGCCGCGAGATCGCCGGTGGCGAACTCTCGCAGCCGGGCCGCCCCAGCGGTGAGGTCGCCGGCGAGCAACTCGTGCAGCGCCGCGGTTGTCAGCGCGATCATGACGTGAAAAAGGGCCGGTTCCGTCGCGCACGAATACCGGTCGGCATCGGCCCGCAGCAGCCGCATTCGATCGCCGGAGCGCTCGGCGCCGAGCATGAAATCGATGAGGGCATCCGCGGGCGTGGAATCGGCGCCCGCTGGCGAGGCGGGGAGATCGGCGCTCCAGCGGAGCGTGACACCGGGGCGTATCCAATGTTCACCCACGCTGGCGTCCACGCGTTGTGGAGCCGCGGGGTTCATTGGAACAGTGTGACCAGGGCGAGATACCACGCGGCGCAGAGACCGGCTGTAGCAGCGAAGCGGATACGATGCGTGGAAGTGCGCCAGGCGAGGAGACCGGTGACGGGAAAGGCGACGAGGGCGATTTCGTTGAACCACGAATGGACACGAAGAGACCCGAATGAAAACCGAAGAAATTCCGGGCGGGGGAACGGGTCACGGCGATGTGGATTCAGCGGTCCGACGCACACTCCGCCCTCTGAAGTCGTGTTCATTCGTGGCTCTCCTTCGCATGGTTCCGGTTAGCTACAGGCCGGAGATGTGGCCCGCGACGAGATGGAGCCGGAAGAGGACGGTCTGGAAGGTCACGGGACGGACGTTGAGAGCTGAGGGCTGAGGGCTGAGAGTTGCGCGAGAGCGGCGCGGAGGGAGTGGGCGGTGTCGAGGAGGCGTTGCGGATCGGCGGTGCCGGCGAGGATGAGCTGTGGGCGTTGCGCGTGGGCGAGGGCCTGCGTGAGCGCGGACTGGGCGATGGCGTGGAATTCGGCGTCGGCGGCGAACGCGGGCGTGGCGAGTGTCTCGAGGACGAACTCGCCGAGGAAATGCGGCTGGTGCACGCCGTAGAGTTGCGTGCCCAGGCGGAAGAGGCGTTGCGCGAGCGGGCGCAGATGCGAGAGGCCGTGAGCCTCGAGATCGCGGGCGAGCGCGAGGCCGTCGTCGATTGCATCGGTGGCTTCGGAGGCAAGCGCGGCGATGGGCTCGCGCGCGGCTTCGGCCGCGGTGAGAAGGGTGCCGAGCGCCATCACGAGCGCGCGACGGGCGCGGAGGCTCATGCCGGCGAAGGCTTCGTGCGCGCGCTCGAAACCGGCGAGGACCGCGAGCGCGGTGCGGGCGGAATCCGCGGCCGTGGCGGCGGAGCGGGCGAGGGTGGCGTGCGCGAGATTGGTGTGGGCGCCGGCGAGGTTGAGGCGGAAGAACGGGTCGGTCTCGAGCGGCAGTTGTGCGAGCTCGTGGAGGGCGTTTTCGAAGGAGGTGATGGCGGCATCCTCGGAGATGTGGACGAGGGCGTGGCCGCGATTGAGCCAGGCGGCGCCGAGCTGGTTGCGCAGTGCGGGCTCGGTGTCGACCGGCAGCGAGCGGAAGGTGGCGATCGCTTCGTCGTAAGCGTGGACGGCGTCGGCGAGGCTGACGGCGGTGGCGATTTTCTGGAGCGCATTGCCGCGGTTCATCCACGCGAGGCCGAGAGCGTGGCGCGTGGGCAGATCTGCGGCGTTGCCGGCGACGCGCAACAGGGCGAGGGCGTTGTCGTAGGTGGCGAGGGCTTCGTCGAGGCGGCCTTCGTTTTCAAGGGCCTGGCCGCGTTGGAACCAGGCATCGAGCAGGCGAGCGGTGGAGGCGGCGGATTCGGCCATGGTGCGTCGTCAGGCGGCGGCGAAAGCGAACCGTACGTGGGCGGCGGCGGGAATCTCGCCGTTATCGGTGGCGAGGATGGCGAGGGCGGAGTTCACGATCTCGTCGAGCCGGGCGCCATCACGTGGCAGGGCGCGGGTGAGCCACGGCGCGGCGCGGCTGGCGCGGACCTCGATGCGAAACGTGCGATGAGCCCAGCAGCGGACGCGGTAGAATGCGAGGTAGTGGCGGTCGTCGAGGAACGCGCGCACGCGGAAGAGTTGCGCGATGCAGGCGGCGGGATCTGCCGCGGCGGAGGCGAGCGAACGCAGGTCGAGCACGGCGTCGAAGAGCGCGGTGTCGCGCGGGTCGAGCTCGGCGAGGAGCGCGTCGAGTGTGGCGGCGCCGTCGTGAAATGGGCAGAGCGGCGCGGCTTCGCGGGCGGTGGTGACGGGGAGCGGAAGCGTGGTGGTCATCTTGACTGTGGAGATGAGGCTGAGAGGTGGGAGGTGAAGGTGGGAGCTAAGAGTTCAGAGCTGAGAGTTCGATCTTCGAAGAACGGGTCGTTTGGTTTTACTCGCAGCTCTCAGCTCTCAACTGGATTGGTCAGACTTAGGAGCGAAACTCAGTCTCAGTTGGTGCGGTTTAAAAACGCGCCGACGGGGGGCCGGCGCGTGAGCGCGAAGGAGGCGTGTAGTTGAAATCTGGTTACTTGAGGTAGGCCTTCAGCATCCAGACGGTTTTTTGGTGCCAGGTGATGCGGCCGATCGCGAGGTCCTGGGATTCGAGATCATTGGCGGAACTGGAGGCATCGCGGAGGGCGACGGCATCGTTGAGCGTTTTCTCATGGGCCACGATGAGGGCGGCGACGTAATCCTTGGCGGCGACGGGATTCTTGAACTCCTCGATGCCGGCTTCGTTGGCGAAGTTGCGAAGGCCGCCGATGGCGTAGGCGTCGAGCGCGCGAACGCGTTCGGCGATTTCGTCAATGGCTTTGAAGAGGTGCTCGTAGTGTTCCTCGAATGCCTTGTGCAAGACGAAGAAGCCGGGGCCTTCGACGTTCCAGTGCGCGTAATGGGTGTTGGCCATCAGGGCGTAGGAATCGGCGAGGACGAGGTTGAGGGCGCGGACGACGGGGGAATCGGTCTTGGTGCGACCGGTGGTGGCGGAGGGTGCGACGGTGGATTTCATGGCGAGACCATTGTAACCAGAGGACGCAAAAGGTGCGAACGCGTTAAGCAACTTGCCGACGCGTGGAGGCGGGCGAAGGCGCGGGACGGGGAGCGGCGAGGAGGGCGCGCTGGCGGGCTTCGAAGGCATCGCCGCTTTGGGCGCCAAGGACGAGGATGGAGAAACCGACCTCGCCGCGGAGCAGCGAAAGGTGGCAGAGGAGGCACCAGGCTTCGTGGTGCTCGACCGCGAAATCGACGGGCACGACGGCGGTGACGCTCTCGTGTTCGTGCGGCCCGCCGGCGGCTGCGGCGGCGAGGGGATCGTCGTCGCGCAACGGCACGACCTCCACCGCGACACCGAGCTCCACGGCGCGGCGCTGGCCAACAGCGGCGAGTGCGGTGGCGGCACCATCAAGACTGCGAACGAGGAGGAGGAGCGTGGGTTTCACGGGCGGAAAAGGGATGAGGATTTATGCGTGGATGAAGGATTACCGGGGAGGGCGGTGACGGAGTTGCGGCCGGAAACCGTGGGGGCGGACGGGTTCATGAGTGGGAGGAAGACACTTCGAGTTGGGCGCGGGAGGAGGCAGGGAAAGGAGTGGCGGAGGATTTCTTGCGGGTGCGGAGGAACCAGATCGCGGTGCCGCTGAGGGCGAGGATCGCGGGCGCGAAGCCGCCGACGGCGTAGAGCCATTTCACGAGCGGCGAGCCGTAGAAACCCATGTGGAGCGGTGCGAGCAGGGCGGAGAACTTCTGGCGCGGCGTCGCATCGCGGGCGTCGTGGATCGCGCGGACTGCGCCGGTTGTAGGACTAAACTCGATACGGCTGAACTTGCGCCAGACGGGGGCGCCGCGCTCGAGGACGAGGACGGTGAGCGGGGACTTTACGTTGGACGGAAAGGCGACGCGCTTGATCTGACCGGCGGGAAAACGGGCGCGCGTTTGCTCGAGCATGGGCTCGACGGCGGCGAGTTGCGCGAGATCGAAGGGGGCGGCGAGGGGCTTGGGCGCGGCGATCTGGCCGGGGGCGATCGTGATGCAGTAGATGAGACCCGTGACGCCGAGGATCAGGGAGAAATAGATCGAGACGACGCCGAGCCATTTGTGGAGATCGCCGAGGGCGACGCGCGGGCCGCGGTTGAGCCGCATGGGAGCGCGCCACAATGCGCCGAGGCGGTCACGGTAGAGATAGAGGCCGCTGAGGCCGAGGAGTACGAGGCCGGCGCCGGCGAGGCCGGTGATGACATAGCCCCAGCCGCCGACGTGCAGGTGCATGTGCAACGCGAGCAGCCAGGGGGTGAACAACGATTGATCAGCGCCGTGCCAGAGGACTTCGCCGGTGTAGGGATCCACGAAGGCCGACCAGCGCGTGCGGCCATCGGGCGAGACGAACATGACCTTGTCGGTCGCGGCGGGGGAGTCGCCGGGCATGAGGCGGAAGGCGCGGTAGCCCTCCGGTGCGAGCGGTGCGACGTGGCGGACGACGGTGGCGATCGGGAGGCGCGCGGCCGAATCACGGGCAGGATGCCCGTGCCACTCCGGAAGGAGATGGCGATCGCGTTCGAGGATGGTTTCCAACTCGTGGTGCATCACGAGCAGGCCGCCGGTGACGCTGGCGAGCAGGATGAGCGCGCCGAACCCGAGCCCGAGGACGCGGTGCACCGCCCACACGACGAGATACGTGTGCCAGCGGCGGACGCGTTGGGCGGGGGTGGGCGGGTGCATGGAGTTCGGAGCGCCCGCGAGCGGGCTGCCTACGGTTAAAACGAGAAACGGTAGCGGACGCTCAGTGTGCGGCCGCGGCCGGCGTAGTAGTTGGCGTTGGTGGCGGTCGAGCCGGTGAGCGTCTGCGAGTAGTAGCTGATGTAGTCGCGATCGAGGAGATTCTCGATGCCGATGCTCACGGTCTGTTTGTCGGTGACGCGGACGTTGGCGAGGAGGTCGACCAGCGTGTAGCCGTGGAAATCGCCGGTGGGGATGTTGTCGGGATTGCTGCGGCGTAGATGCGTGAGGGACTGAAGCCGCGTGCTGAAGACGTTGCTCCAGGTTTTGTCCCAGTGGAGCGAGAGCTTGGGCGCGCCGATGTTGGCGCCGGGAAGGCGGCGATCGAGCTGGCCGTCGCCGTTGCGGTCGCTCTTGCCCTCGAGGACGGCGAGATAACCGCCGAAGGTGCCGAGGCGGCCGGGGAGGCGGATGTCGCCCGTGAGCTCGGTGCCGTAGGTCTCGCTCTTCTCGCGGACGACATCGTAGATGCCGGAAGCGTTGGCGACGAGGCGGGCGCCGAGCTCGGCGGTGGAGAGATACGCGCTCCAGCCGAGCTTCCAGCCATCTCCGTTGAGGCGAATGCCGGCTTCCCAGTTGTCGGTGACGACGGGGTTCAGGTTGATGAATGTATCGACATCGAGGCCGGGCTTGTTGATCGCGCGGAGGATGCGGCCGATGTCGGCCATGCCGTAGCCTTGCGCGAAACCGCCGAAGAGCGTGAGGCGGCGATTCACGCGCCAGTTCGCGCCGAGGTTGACGAGGGGCTCCTCGAAGGTGGGCTTGCCGCCGCTGACGAAGGTGTTTTTCGCGGACTCGAGCGTGGTGAAGTCGTCGACTTCGAGCTCGGCGAACTCGTAGCGGAGGCCGCCGGTGAGCGTGAGCGGCCCGAACGGTTTTTCCAACTGCGCGTAGGGAGACAGGCCGCGGAAGGTGGTGAACGGAACCCACGTGCGGCCGGTGAGGACGAGGACCTGCGCGGTCTCGTCGGCGAGGTAGTCGAAGCCGGTGATCACGCCGAGATTTCCGGCCTGCTCGAACGTGCGGACCCAGGTGGTGCGGACGCCGTGTTTCTCGGCGACGATGCGCGACTGGTCGAGCGTGGGGACGCCGTTCATGATAAACGTGCCGTTGGCGCTGGTGGTCGCGCCGTAGGTGGCGGCGAAGTCCTGGCTGAAAAAGTTGAGCGTGAGCTCGCCGTCGAAGAGCTCGCGATCGGTGAAGGTGAGCGCGGCGCTGGTGACGTCGTTTTCGGCGGGTTTGCCGGGATGCGTGCCGCGGACGGACGTGGTGGGAAGGCCCGTGGAGCGGTTGCCGGGCAGGGGAACCCAGTTGATGTTTTGCTCGAGATTGAAGCGGTTGACGAGGAGCTCGACGTTGTGGCGCTGGTTGAAGTCGTAGCCGGCTTTGACGAGGAAGCTCCAGGTGTCGGAGTCGAGTGTCTCGCCCTGCGTGGTGTCGATGCCGATGGCGCGACCATCGCCGTCGAAGGCGAAAGGCTTGTGTTCCCACGTGGCGCCGGCGACGAGCGAAGCGCGGCCGGAGCGGGCGCTGCTGAGCGCGGCGACTTTGCCGCCATAGCCGCCGGATTTGAAGCGCGCGGAGCTGACGCCGGTGAGCTCGAGGGCGGAGCGAACGCCGTCGGTGGCGGGCGCGTTGCGCGTGACGAAATTGATGAGGCCGCCGGTGGCACCCATGCCCTGGGTGGCGGAGGAGCCGTGGACGGCTTCGAAGCGCTCGAGGAAAAACGGATCGACGGTGATGCTCTCGCGTTTGCCGGCGCGGAGCGGATTGGACTGCGGGATGCCGTCGATAAGATAGAGGGGATCGCGGCCGCGGAAACTCTCGCCGGCGCTGGAGAGTTTCTGGCGTGAAGCGGCGTAGCCGGGGATGAACTGCGCGAGGGCGCTCCCGACGTCTGAGGAGATGGCGAACTGGCGGTCGAGCGACTCGGCGTTGACGACGGTGGTCGTGACCGGGAGCGCGCTGGCGAGCTTCTCGGTGCGGAACGCGGCGCTAACGGTGACGCGGTCGAGCGCGATGATTTCGTCCGCATCGCTTGCGTCGGTCGGCCGTGAGGCGGCGGCGGCGGAGCCCTGCGATGCGGCGTTGGCCGCGAAGATGGTCGGCGCGAGCGCGGCGGCGAAAAGGGCGAGAGCGATGGGGCGCGGGGTGGTTATAAGACTCAGTCTCATGTTAGGTGCTTTAAAAACCGGCCGTAGTTGGCGGCCGGATACGTTGGCGAAGAGTGGTGGTGGGTGGCGGATTTCTGCGGCGGTTTGCCCGGTGTAGCCTTGCTGGGGAGCGCCGGACAGCCGAGCTGGAGCCCGGCGCGCCCGAGGCAGGCGGATGAGGGCGGCGTGATTTAGAACTCGAGGGCGGCGCCGATGTAGTAATTGCGGCGGGGCGCGGGATCGATGCCGTCGGGGCGGACGCGGCTGTAGTAGTCCTCGTCGAAGGCGTTGTTGATGCCGGCGATCGCGCGGATGGAGGTGCCGGGGATTTTCGCTTCGGCGGTGAGATCCCAGACGGCGTAGGCGGGGACGTAGCGCTGGGCGGAGTTGGCGTCGTCGGCGAAGCTGTCGTCCACGAGCGTGCCGGTGAGGCCGACCTTGAGCGTCGATCCACGCGTGAAGATCACTCCGGTACGGACGACGTGATCGGGGGCGTATTGCGGCGTGCGACCGCGGAGGGCGCCCTGCTTGAGTTCGGCGTCGAGGACGAGAGCGTTGGCGTAGAGATTGAGGGCGTGGCGCGAATTGGAGCCGATGAGTGCGCGGAGGATATCGTATTGGATGCTGGCTTCGACGCCGCGGTGGACGGTGCGGCCGACGTTCGCGACGGTCGATCGGCCGCCGGGGAGCGCGAGCGAGCCGATCTGGTCGTCGAACTCGAGGTGAAACACGCTCGCGTCGAGCACGAGGCCGGCGGCGGGTTGGGCGCGGTAGCCGAGTTCGTATTGGACGGCGCGACCTTCGGCGAGATCGGCGTTGACGATGTTCGTGGCCGAATTCGGCACCGCTTCCGTGAAGATCATCGGGCGGTAGCTCTCGGAGGCGTTGAAGTAGAGCTGGGAGTTGAGAGCTGAAGGTTGAGAGCCGCGGGCGCCGAGATCGTAAGCGACGGCGAGGCCGGCGAGCGGCACGCTCTGGCGATCGTCACGGGTGCCGAGAGGGGTGCCGGCGGTGGCTTTGGCGACGTTTGCCTGCTCGGCGATTTCCTGGCGAATCGTTTCGAGGCGAAGGCCGGGCGTGATGCTGAGGGCGCCGAAGCGGAAAAGGTTTTCGACGAAGATCGGCGTGGAGAGCGTGTCGCGTTGGGTCTTGGTCAGGACGTTGCCGTTGGTGGCGTCGGGCGAGGTGCCGCGGCTGTCGGTGCGCGGCGAATCGGAATGGAAGATCTGCGCGCCGACGGTGAAGGCGTTGCGCTGGTTGGCGCCCCAATCGAGGCGGAGGCGGCTCTCGGCGCCGAGGGTGGTGAACTGCTGGCGCTCGATGGTGTTGGTCAACGCGCCGGTGCCGGTCGGCAGTGTGCCGAAACCGCCGCCGCCCTGGCGACGCGAGGCACGAACGTAATCGATGGCCCAGGCGCGGGTGGCGATCGTGCCGCGGCTGAAATCGCGTTCCCAGACGAGCGAGGCGGCGCGGCGGTCGAGATTGAAGCGGTCGTTCAGGCGCGAGGGCGCGCGACGATCGGCGTGGTAGTTGGCGGCATTGGCGCTGGTGGCGAAGGTGAGGCCGCCGGGCTCGCCGTGTTCTTCCTCGTAGGTTTCGAGGGTGAGAATCCAACGCGAGGCGGAGTTGGCATCGAGGACGACGCGACCGAGCCAGGCGTCGAGCGAGTAGTCGCTGTTGGCGGAGCGGATGCCGTCGGACTCGCGGTGATTGTAGTACCCGTAATAGCCGACACGGCCGACGGTGCCGTCGAGATAGCTGAACGTGGAGTAGTAATCGTCGCTGCCGAACGTGTGCAGCGTAGAGCCGGAAATCGCGCGATCGGTGCGTGGGCGATGCGTGACGTAGTTGAGCGCGCCGCCGGGTTGAGGGCCGTACATCAGCGCGGCACCGCCGCGGGTGAACTCGATGCGGTCGACGGTATCGAGCGGGGGCGTGTAGTAAGCTTCTGGATACCCGAACTGATCGGCGTGAATCGGGATGCCGTCTTTCAGGACCTGCGTGAATTGCGCGCGGTGCGGCTGAAGGCCGCGATAGCCGATGCTGATGAGGGGCGAGGTCTCTTCGCTGAGGATGAGGCCCGGAGCCTGGGCGAGGGCCTGGCGGTAGTTGTTGCCGTTGATCCGGGGCTGGCTGTCGAAATCGAGAATGCTGGTCTTCTTGCCGGCGTTGATGCGCGTGCCCTGCGTATCTGGAAGGAATGGACCCTGGACGAAGTGATCGGCCTCGGCTTCAGCTTCGACGAGGAAGGGATCGAGTTGGGTCGGCCCGCCGGCGAGAGGAGTGGCGCCCCAGCTCAGGCCCGCGGAGCTGAGGGCGGCAGCTACGGCGAGGGAGCGGCGGAACGAGAGATTCATAGCGTTTTCGAGAAGAATGAGACACAATCTCATAGCAAGAAGAAATTGAGACTCAGTCTTGGTGAATGAGAACGATTTCTGCCGGCATTAGAGTAAACGCAGAGGTTAGCGGAGGTGGAGGATCGGGTGAATTGGGGCTGCGGCCCGATCTGAGTAGGGAAAACCTTTAGTTGAACTGCGCTTTAGTACCGCGCGCGTGAGGCACATGTTATTATTATGTAGCCGTTTGAGCACAGTCGGCTGAGGTCCTGGCGCACACGCGGTCCCGCGCGTGGGTTGGACCGAGGCAGAGGCCGGGGCTCAGCCGTAAGAGATTCAAGTTGAGAGTCTGGAGCTGAGAGCCTGAGTCCGCGTTTTGCGCCGGCGGCAGCTTGAGTGCCGGTTAAATCCCGCCTCTCCCGAGCCGGGCTGCAAAAGCATCACGGGCTGATCGGTGCCGGAGGGGGGCTGACAAAAACATGGCGCTCGATTCGGGCGCTTTGTTTAACGAGGCATGGTCGACACGCTTACAGTCAATCTTGGCGAACGCAGCTACCCGATCGCGTTTGGCGCGGAGCTCGATGCGGTCCTTCGCGCCGAGCTGCAGCGGCTGGCGCAGGCGGGGAGAAAAATTGCGATTGTCACCGACACAAACGTGCGGCGCGCGCAGGCCGAGGCGTTGCGACGAATGTTGGGCGAGTCGTCGGTGCTGGCGATCGAGCCGGGGGAAACGGCCAAGTCGCTGGAGGGTTTTGGGCGGGTGCTGGATTTCCTCGCGGCGGAGAAACTCGATCGCAACGGCGTGCTGTTTGCCGTGGGGGGTGGCGTCGTGGGCGATCTCGCGGGATTTGCGGCGGCGGCATGGTTGCGAGGGATCGAATTTCAGCAGGTGCCGACGACGCTGCTCGCGATGGTGGACAGCTCGGTGGGCGGGAAAACGGGGATCAATATCGCGGCGGGGAAGAACCTCGTGGGGGCGTTTCACCAGCCGCGTGCGGTCTACATCTCGACCAATCTCCTCGCGACCCTGCCGGCGCGGGAGTTTGCGGCCGGGATGGCGGAAGTGATCAAGTATGGCCTCCTGGGCGACCCGGAGCTTTTGGTGCAGCTCGAGGCGGCGCCGCTGACGGTGAGCTCGCCTTCGCTGGCGGCGGTGATTCGGCGGTGTTGCGCGTTAAAGGCGCGGATCGTCGAGGCGGACGAACGCGAGACGGCGAAGGAGGGCGGACGGGCGCTGTTGAATCTCGGGCACACCTTTGGTCATGCGATCGAGAACGCCGCGGGTTACGGTGAATATCTCCATGGTGAGGCGGTCGCGATCGGGCTTTGTGCGGCAGCGCGGTTGTCGCAGAAACTCGGATACGTGGGCGTCGACGACGTGGCGCGGGTCGAGCGGGTGATCGCGGCGCACGCGTTGCCGACGCGACTGCGGGCGCCGCTCGCGTTTGCGGAGCTTCATGCTGCGATGACGCGCGACAAGAAGGTGCGCGCGGGCGGACTGCGTTTCGTGGTGCTAAAGCGGCTGGGTGAAGCGGTGACGCAAGGCGACATCGCACCAGGGCTCGTCGAGGCGAGTTTTCGGGAGGTCGGGGCGGGTTGAGACGAGCGAGTAGCGGGTAGTGAGTAGCGAGTAGGCAGAGAGCGCGGCCTTCAAAATGCTCGCTACTCGCCACTCTCTACTCACTACTTCCAGCGATGTCCGCCATCGACGAAGGCATCGTTCGGGAGTACTTCGAGCAGAACGGATTTCTCGTGCGCCAGGCGCGGAAGTATCAGGTGTCGGCGCGGCGAAAAGCGGCGGAGGAGGAGATCGATCTGATCGTGTTCAACCCGGCGTGGCAGCGCGGGGCGCGGAAGCCGGATTTTTTTCTCTTCTCGAGCGAGCTGCCTTATGTGCACAAGGCGATCGTGGCGGTGAAGGGCTGGCACACGGGGGTGTTCACGCCGGCGATGCTCAAGAGCAGTCCGGAGATCTTCAATTTTCTGCAGCAAAACGTGCTCAAGGAGGCGGCGCGTTTTTTTCCGCCGGTCGCCGGCGACGATCCGGATGGAGGCGGGCCGCCGACGAAGATTCTCGTGTTGCCGAGTCTGCCAACGGCGGAGCCGTTTCGTTCGCAAAGCGTGGAGCTGCTGAAGGAGCACGGCGTGGATGCGATCATTTCGTTTCGCGCGATGCTGCTCGATCTGCTCGACAAGGTCGAAATCAACCAGAACTACAGCAAGAGCGACACGCTGCAGGTGATGCGCATCCTGAAAAATTACGACCTGGTGAAAGACACGCAGCTGGACTTGCCCGGCACGCGGGATGGCCTCGGTCGCAAATCCCGCTTGTGAGCGCGGGCAGCCACGAAACGCCAAACCTGAATGTGGCAACTCCGAGCCCGCATACTCCGATCATGAAGCGCCCGATTTCCCGCCATGGTGGACGGAATTTCTTTGGCGTTTCGAGTTCGGGCATTTGAGATTTTTCCCGTGATTCATCCTACCGCGATCGTCGAACCAGGTGCGCAGCTCGGAGCGGATTGCGAGATCATGGCCTACGCGATCGTAACCAAACATGTGATACTGGGCGACCGCGTGGTCGTGCATCCCTTCGCCGTCGTGGGCGGCGATCCGCAATATCTCGCCTTCGATTCCGCGAGCGAGACGGGTGTGCGCGTCGGCGCCGGCACGGTGATTCGCGAGCATGTGACGATCAATCGCTCGATCCACGCGGGAAAGGTCACGCTCGTGGGGGATAATTGTTTCCTGATGTCGGCGAGTCATGTCGCGCACGATTGCGAGCTGGGCAACAGCGTCGTGCTCGCGAACGCGGCGCTGCTCGCGGGGCACGTGGTGGTGGGCGACAACAGCTTCCTGGGAGGTGGGGCGGCGGTGCACCAGTTCTGCCGGATCGGCGAGAGCGTGATGGTGGCGGGGCATGCCTCGATCACGCGCGACGTGCCGCATTTCACGATGGTGGCGGAGCGCGACGAAATCATCGGGTTCAACGTGGTCGGGCTGCGACGGCGCGGTTTTTCGCGGGCGGCGATCGCGGAATTGAAGGCGGCGTTTCAGGACGTGTATTTCACGGCGGGAAACATCCGCGAAGTGGCGGCGCAACGGCTCGCGGCGGACGCCTTCGAGACGCCCGAGGCGAAGCGGTTTCTCGAGTTCTTTGCCGGCGGAAAACGCAGCTTTGCGCGTGCGCGGCGGGCGGCGGGCGAGGGGGAAACTTAGCCACAAAAGGCGCAGAAGGCGCAAAACGAAGAAAGGGCGAACCGGCGAGATTTTTGCGGCTTCTGCGCTTTTTGTGGCTCAAATGTTTGTTCGATGAAGACGAAGCTGGCTTTCACCTGTGGCGATCCGGCGGGCGTCGGCCCGGAAGTGATTGCGAGCTGGCTCGCGGCGAATCGGGAGGCAGCGCGTGATGTCGCGCTGATCGGGCCGGTGTCGTGGCTTAATAAACTGGATACGTCCGCGGAGAAGATCGCGGTGGGACTCGACGAATTTGTGGCGGTGCCGGGGCAGCCCTGCGGGGAAGGTGCCCTGGTGGCCTGGGCGGCGATGGAGCGTGCGGCGGCGGGCGGCGCGAACGGCGAGTTTGCGGGGGTAGTCACCGGGCCGGTGAGCAAGGAGTGGCTGGCGCGGATCGGTTACCCGTTTCCTGGGCAAACCGAATTCTTCGCGGCGCGCTGGGGCGGCGATCCGATCATGGCATTTTGCGGGGGAAAGCTGCGCGTGGTGCTCGCGACCTGGCACGTGCCACTGCATCAGGTGCCGGGATTGCTCGGCCCGCATCTGCTGCACCGCGCGATCGCGGCGGCGGCGGAGCTTTGCGCGGCGGGGGGAATCGCGGCGCCGCGGATCGGCGTGTGCGGATTGAATCCGCATGCGGGAGAGGGCGGGATCCTTGGTTTGGAAGAGGTCGAGTTGATCGATCCCGCGCTCGACAAGCTGCGCGCGGAGTTTCCGGGGCTTTCGCGGTGCGAGCCGGGCGACACGCTTTTTGCGCGGCAACTGAGGGGCGAGTTCGATGTGGTGATCGCGCTTTATCACGATCAGGGCCTCGCGCCGCTGAAGGTGATCGATTTCGACGAAGCGGTGAACGTGACGCTCGGGTTGCCACACGTGCGGACGAGTCCGGATCACGGGACGGCCTTTGGGATTGCAGGGAAAGGCGTCGCCCGCGGGACGAGTTTCGCGAACGCGGTCGTGGTCGCGCGGCGGCTGATCGCGGCGCGAAAACCGAAACAATAAATCACCCGCCGAATCGTCTTCATCCGCTGACTGCGCACGCGTCAACTGATGGGGGAGCCGTGAATCTCCACGGGACACGGCTCCCGTTGTGAATCAGCTCAGCGTCACGCCCTTGGCTTTCGCCGCGCGGAGCAGGGCGTCGGCCATGTCGCTGGGCGTAATGGCAACTTCGATACCGCATTCCTTGAAGACGGCGATCTTGGCTTCAGCGGTGTCCTCGGCGCCGCCGACGATTGCGCCGGCGTGGCCCATCCGGCGGCCGGCGGGAGCGGTGGCTCCGGCGATGAAACCCGCGACGGGCTTCCGGCAGTTTTCCTTGATCCAGCGCGCGGCCTCGACCTCGGCGCTGCCGCCGATTTCGCCGATCATGATGATGCCATGCGTCTCGGGGTCGTCGTTGAACATCTTGATCACATCGAGGTGCGATGTGCCGTTGACGGGATCGCCGCCGATGCCGACGCAAGTCGTCTGACCGATGTTTTTCGAAGTGAGTTGGAAAACGGCTTCGTAGGTGAGCGTGCCCGAGCGCGAGACGACGCCGACGTGGCCCTTCTTGTGAATGTAGCCGGGCGAGATGCCGATGCGGCAGCCGCCTTTCGAGTCTTCGCCGGTGCCGGGCGTGACGAGACCGGGGCAGTTCGGGCCGACGAGGCGGGTGCGGCGGCCTTGCATGGCGCGCTTCACGCGAACCATGTCCTTGACTGGAATGCCTTCAGTGATCGCGACGGCGAGATCGAGGTCGGCGTCGACGCACTCAAGGATCGCATCGGCGGCGAACGGCGGCGGAACGAAGATCGCGGAGACGCTGGCGCCGGTCGCTTTCTTGGCGTCGGCGACGGAGTTGAAGATCGGGACTTTTTTACCCGCGTGTTCGAAGAACTGGCCGCCTTTGCCGGGCGTGACGCCGGCGACGACCTGCGTGCCGTAGTCGAGCGAGAGGCGGGTGTGGCGCGCGCCGAATTCGCCGGTGATACCCTGAATCAGGATCTTCGTTTCGGGAGTGATGAGAATGGCCATGATCTGGGCCGCGCTGCGCGCGGCGGTTTAAGTTGGAAGTTTAAGTTTAGTTGAGACGGTGGGTCGAGAGCGGGGTTGATTTCTTCAATCTCAACTTTCCGCTTCAACTACGCCGCAGGCGTTAGGCCGCCACGAGTTTGACGATCTTCTGGGCGGCGTCGGCCATCGTGTCGCCGGAGACGAGTTTGAGGCCGGAGGCGTTGAGCGTGGCTTTGCCGGCGGTGACGTTGTTGCCCTCGAGGCGCACGACGAGCGGGAGCTTCAGGCCGACTTCCTTCACGGCTTCGACGATGCCTTGGGCGATCACATTGCAGTCCATGATGCCGCCGAAAATGTTCACGAGGATTCCCTTCACGTTGGGATCGCCGAGGATGATTTTAAACGCCGCGACGACCTGCTCCTTCGAGGCGCCGCCGCCGACGTCGAGGAAGTTGGCGGGTGTGCCGCCGTAGTGCTTGATGATGTCCATCGTGCTCATCGCGAGGCCGGCGCCGTTGACGAGGCAGGCTATGTTGCCGTCGAGCGCGATGTAGCTGAGCGAGTATTTCGAAGCCTCGATCTCCTTCGGGTCTTCCTCGTTGAGATCGCGCAGCTGGACGATATTCGGGTGGCGGAAGAGGGCGTTGTCGTCGAAGGAGACTTTCGCATCGAGAGCGAGCACCTCGTCCTTGGGGGTCGTGATGAGGGGGTTGACCTCGACCATGGCAGCGTCGGTTTCCCAGTACATATTATAGAGCGCGCGGATGAGTTTCGCGGCGTTCTTTCCCTCGGCCGGATTGAAGCCGAGTTTGAAAACGAGATCGCGCACCTGGAAATCGGCGAGGCCGTAGGCGGGATCGACGAAGACCTTGTGGATCTTTTCCGGCGTGTCGTGGGCGACCTTCTCGATCTCCACGCCGCCTTCGGTCGATGCGACGATGACGGGGCGCGAGGTCGCGCGGTCGAGGAGGATGGCGAGGTAGTATTCCTTTTTGATGTCGCTCGCGACGGTGAAGTAGACGGTCTGGACCTTGCGGCCGGCGGGGCCGGTCTGCGCGGTCACGAGGGTCTTGCCCAGCATGTTGGCGGCCATCTCCTTCGCGTCGTGCTTCGACTTGGTGAACTTCACGCCGCCCTTGAAGCCATCGGTGAACGTGCCCTTGCCGCGCCCGCCGGCGTGGATCTGGGATTTCACCATCGTTGGGCCTTCAGGCAGCTGAGCGAGGGCGTTGACGAATTCCTCCGGCGTCGTGGCAGCCGCGCCCTTGGGGACGGGCACGCCGTATTTTTCGAAGAGCGCCTTGGCCTGATACTCGTGAATGTTCATTGGAAAGAAAAGGAGCCGGGAGTTAGCCAGAGCGGGTGCGGGGTAAGCACGCAAAAAAAACGCCGGGCCGAAGCCACCGCGCGCTGCTCGCACAGCCAATCGGACGGTGCGCGGGATTGCGTTTCGCACCTGCAACTCCACGTTCGCTCGGCATGCACTCGCACGAGGTGATGAGGGAGGTTCTCAAGAAAACCAGCGCCAAGCAGATTTCGGCCGACATGGGGCTTTCTCTTTCGCTGATCTACAAATGGGCCGAGCCACCCGAAAACGACAGTGGCAGCGGCGCCAGCAGCCCGCTCGATCGAGTCGGGCAACTCATCCGTATCACCGGCGACACGCGAATCGCACAATGGGTGAGCGAACAGGCGGACGGTTTTTATATCCGTAATCCGCATACGCTGCCGTCGACCGACACGTTGCGTGCGACCAACGACATCGTGCAGGAATTCGCGGACATGCTCGCAACGATCGCCACGGCGTCGGCCGACAGCGCGATCTCAAAAGAGGAAGCCAAGACGATCCGCCGCCGCTGGGAGGAGTTGAAGAGCGTGACCGAAAGCTTCGTGAAGGCGGCGGAAAGCGGGAATTATGGGCCGCTGAAATTGCCGGAGGCGCCGAAGCCGTGATGCGCTGACAGGCAACGAAGGGAACGAAGAGCGGAAAGCGGAACGCCGGCTCGGCGCTCTTCGTTCCTTTCGTTCTCTTCTGTTCTCAGTCTGAGGCTCTGCTTCGTTAGAGCAGCTGACGGGCGAGGAATGTCGCCTGCAGGGCGGAGAGCTCCTTCAGGCCTTTCTGGCCGAGCGCGATCAGACTGGTGAGTTGCTCCTGCGAAAACGTCGCTTCTTCGCCCGAGCCCTGCACTTCCACGAATTGTCCGCGGCCTGTCATCACGAGATTGAAGTCGACGTCCGCGTCCTTGTCTTCGACGTAGGCGAGGTCGAGCAGTTCACGGCCGCCAAACACGCCAACGCTCGTGGCTGAGACGGAGTCGATGATCGGGTTCTCCGCGAGTTTTTTGGCGTCGAGCAGTTTCTGCACGGCGAGGCGGGCGGCGACGTAAGCGCCGGTGATCGCCGCGGTGCGCGTGCCGCCGTCGGCCTGGAGCACATCGCAATCGAGCCAGAGCGTGTTTGGCCCGAGCTTCTGCAGATCGACCACGGCGCGGAGCGAGCGGCCGATGAGGCGCTGGATCTCGATCGTGCGGCCGTCGATTTTGCCGCGGGAGCTGTCGCGTTGCTTCCGCTCGAGGGTCGAGTAGGGGAGCATCGAGTACTCGGCGGTGAGCCAGCCGCCCGGGACGCGTTGCTGCTTCATCCACGTCGGCACATTCGGCTCGATCGTCGCGGCGCAGATCACGCGTGTGAGGCCAAACGAGACGAGCACGGAGCCTGTGGCGTAAGGCGCTATGTTTGGCTCGAACGTTACTGTGCGCAGTTGATCGGGACGGCGGCCGTCGGCTCGTGGTGCGGGAGTGGACATGAAGGTGGTTGGGAGTTTTGGAATTTGGGGTGGGGGATGGCGTCTGGAGTCTGGGGTCTGGAATCTGGGGTCGGGTCGGCTGGACGAACCACAACCCGAAACCAAGAATCCAAAACCCAAGACGCCGGCTACCTACCTTCCCGCCGACGAGGCTTCTTCGCGATCGATGGGGCGAATCTTGGTGGGAGCAGGTTGTTTCGCTTGCTCGGTCATGAAGGCGATCAGCCGGTCGTTGAAATCGCGCGCGGGATCGTGGCCCATTTTCTTCAAGGCCTGCGTCAGCGCGGCGACTTCGACGAGGCGGGCGATATCGCGGCCCGGGCGGACGTAGAGCTCGATGTGCGGCAGTCGCATGCCGAGAATCTCGTAGAAGTTCTCCTCGAGGCCGGTGCGTTCCTCGACGACTTCGGGGGTCCATTCCTTGAGCGAGACGACCATGTCGATGCGCTTGTCGAGGCGGACGCATTTCACGCCGAACATTTCCGCGACGTTGATGATGCCGATGCCGCGGCACTCCATGTAGCCGCGATTCAGCGGGCGCGAGCTGGCCATGAGCTCGCGCTCGTCGAGCAGCTTGATGACGGTGAGATCGTCCGCGACGAGGGAGTGACCGCGCTCGATCAACGCGAGCGCGCACTCGCTTTTGCCGACGCCGGAATCGCCGCGGAGCATCACGCCCACGCCTTTCACATCGAGGGTGGTCGCGTGTTCGGTGCCTTGCGGCGCGAACTCGTTGTCGATCGCGAGCGTCGCGAGGTTGATCCAGTTCATCGTGATCATCGGCGTGCGGATGATCGGAAGCTTCATCTGCTCGGCGACGGCGAGCATGGCATCGGTGGGATGATAGTTGCGCGTGAGCACGAAACAGGGGATGCCGCGCTTCATCATCTTCTGGAGGATCTCGACCTGGCGGCGCTGCGGGAGGGTCTTGAGATAAGTCATCTCGGCGGCGCCGAGCACCTGCACGCGTTTGTTCGCGAAATATTTGAAGAACCCGGTCAGCGCGAGCGCCGGGCGGTTGATCGTGCCCTCGTGGATCAGGCGGTTGAGGCCGCGCTCGCCGACGACGAGCTCCATCTTGAGCTTGTCGCGATACGTCTCGAAGAAATGTGCGACGGTGATTCCGTGGACGGATCTTTGCATGGGGGCGAAGGAAGTAGCGAGTAGCGGGTAGCGAGTAGCGAGTAGAGCAGAAAAATCGCGAGGGCATTCGGGTGAGCGCCGCCGGATGCTCGCTCCTCACTACTCGCTACTTTTCTCGTCGCTGCCTCTACATATTGAAACCTTCGCCGAGGTAAAACTTTCGCGCCTGCTCGTCGCGGATCAGGAAGTCGCCCGTGCCTTCCGTAAGTACCTTGCCTTGATGAATGAGGTAGGCGCGGTCGACGATCCGGAGCGTTTCGCGGACGTTGTGGTCGGTGACGACGACGCCGATGCCGCGGGATTTGAGCTGGAGAATCATCTTCTGCACTTCGGCCACGGAGATCGGATCGATCGCGGCGAACGGCTCGTCCATCAGGAGAAATTTGGGTTTCGTCACGAGGGCGCGCGCGATCTCCAGGCGGCGTCGTTCGCCGCCGGAAAGCGTGTAGGCTTTTTGTTTCGCGATGTGGCCGAGGTGGAGTTCGTCGAGGTGACCTTGCACGCGGGCGGCGCGTTCGCGTCGCGGCACGCCGATCGCCTCGACGATCGCGAGGATGTTTTCCTCGACGGTGAGCTTGCGGAAGACCGAGGCCTCTTGCGGCAGGTAACCGATTCCGTGCCGGGCGCGCTGGTGCATACGGAGCTTCGTGATGTCGTGGCCGTCGAGCTGCACGCGGCCGGTGGTGGGCGGCACGAGGCCGACGACCATATAGAAGGTGGTGGTTTTGCCGGCGCCGTTGGGGCCGAGCAAGCCGACGATCTCGCCGGCGCGGAAGCGGAGAGCGACGCCGTTGACGACTGCGCGCGCGCCGTACGTTTTGACCAGGCCGTCGGTCGTGATCTCGGAAACGCCGTTCGTGGATACGTTCATTTCGACGGCGGAGAAAGGGGAACTGTGACCGTTGGGGGCGGCGTGGACTCGGGCGTGGGGGAACTCTTGGACTGCGGCTGCTGCTTCGCGGCGTCGGTTTTCTTTTTTCCGTCCTGCCCGAGATCGCCGAGGTCCTTCAAGGCCGGGAGCGTCAGGCGCGGTCGTTCCGTCGCGGTGCTCTCGATCACGGCGCGGCGCTCGCCGCGGTAGAGCACCATCTTCGGGCCGGTTTGCACCCAGCCTTCCTTGGTGCTGCGCACGATCGGATTCTCGGTGAGCTCAACCTTGTCTTCGCCCGGATAGACTGCCGCGCGGCCGCAGGTCGCCTCGCGGTCGGCTTGAACGATCCGGACGTTGCCGGTCGCGATGAGCGACTTGAAGTTTTCCTGTTTGCCGATGGTCGCCTCGGGATCGCCGCTGCGCTTCGCGATCACGACGAGTTCGTCGCACGTGAGCTTCATGTTGGTCGCGGTGACGGAGACGTTGGTGCGAAACGTGAACGTGGTCTCGGTCGCGGTGCTGACCATCTCGGCCGAGCCGCTCTCGATCACGGTCGGAACGGGCGGTGTCGCAGGCGTCGGTGGAGCCTTCTCAGCGGCGCGCACGGCGGAAGCGAGAGTGGCGGCGATGAGCAGGTAGACGGACGCACGGCGGAGCATCATTTCAGGATATCGTTGAGTTGCGCGCTGAACGTCACGCGCACGTTGCTTTGGAGCGAAACCTTTTGGGCAGTATGGTCGTAAGTCCAGCCGACGCCGGTGACCTCGATGTCGCCGCGGATGAAGCGTACGGCTTTGTCGCCGCTGGCGCGTTGCTCCTTGGGCAGGAAAACCGCTTCGGGGCTGAGCAGGATACTGTCGACTTTGGCTTCGGCATCGCCGGAAAAAATCGTGATGCTGAAATCCGTGACCGCGACGCTTTTGCCGGCCGGGCGCACTTCGGTGCCGCGGAGCGTCATTGAGCGGTAGCCTTCCTTGTCCGTGAAAATCGGGAGCACCCAATTGACCGCGGGCGCCGGGGTGGGCGTTGCGGCAGGCGGTGTCGGCGTTTCGGCGGCGAAGAGGGAGCGGGAAGCCAGAAGGACGATCCCGACGACCAGGAAGGCCGCACGCCGCTTCAGGGCTTCATGGTTGGGCGGCGCTGCTTGCGTGTGCGTGCGCGGATCCCGCTTCTCTCGAAGCGGGCTACCAACAGAAGCGGCGCGATCAGCGTTCATCGTTGCGCTGAGACTCGGGCGGCGAGCAGGTGTTCGCAGACTTCGCGCACGGCGCCGCGGCCGGCCGGGCGCAGGGTTATATAGTCTGCCGCGGCGAGCGGCGTGGGCATCGCCTCATGGGGTGCGATGCCGATGCCGGCCCACGCGATCGCGGGCGCGTCGATCGTATCATCGCCCATGTAGGCGCAGTGTTCGGGAGAGAGGCCGAGTTGGGCGGCGAGTTCCTGCAGCGCGGTGATCTTGTCGACGCGTCCTTGCACGAGGTGAGGAATCTTCAACTCGGCGGCGCGGGCCGAGGTGGCGCCGGAAGGCCGGCCACTGATCCACGCGGTGAGCACGCCCGCGTGCTCGAGCATTTTCAGCCCCATTCCATCGAGAATCGAGAAACCCTTCGACTCGGTGCCGGCGGAGGAAATCTGCACCGTGCCGTCGGTGAGCACGCCATCGACATCCATGGCGAAGAGTCGAATCGCGGCCCACCGGTCGGTGGCGATCGCGGGCTTGGCGGGAACGGTGTTCATGCCGCGGACCGCACGATGCGCAGGTAGGAATCGAGCACCGAGCCCACGCCTGATTCGAGGCACTCGACGATCAACGCGTGGCCGATCGACACCTCGAGGATGCCGGGAATCTCGAGAAAATACGCGAGGTTCTGGAGATTGAGATCGTGGCCGGCGTTGACGCCGAGACCGGCGGCCTGCGCGGCGGCAGCGGCGCGGGCGAAGGCATCGCGCAGTCGGGTGCGCTCGGCGGCGTTCGCGAAATGTGCGGCGTAGGGCTCGGTGTAGAGCTCGACGCGGTCGGCGCCGAGGCTTCGCGCGAGGGCGAGGTCGGGCGAATCGTGATCGACGAAAAGGCTCGAGCGAATGCCCGCTGCGCGAAGCCGCGCGAGGATCGGTTCGAGGCGTGCGGCCTCGGCGCGAATGTTCCAGCCGTGATCGGACGTGAGCTGGCCGGGCGCATCCGGGACGAGCGTGCATTGATGGGCTTTCGCCGCGATGACGACGTCGAGGAAGTCGGGCGTGGGATTACCTTCGACGTTCAGCTCGGTGCCGGGAAACCGCTCCACGAGCGCGCGCAGCCCCGTCACGTCGGAGTAGCGGGCGTGTCGCTGATCGGGCCGCGGGTGAAGTGTGATTCCATGCGCGCCGAGCTTCAGGCAACGCTCCGCAAACTCCTTCACGCTGGGGTAATCGCGTCCGCGCGAATTCCGAAGCAGGGCGATCTTGTTGATGTTGACGGAGAGGTGGGTCATGACGGATCGAACCGGCAGAATGGCCACAGAAAGGCACAAGGAGGCACAAAAATAATCCGGGGAAAACAGGCGTCGGTTCGCGGCATTTTTTTAACTTCTCGTGCCTCTTCGTAGTTAGCGTCTCACCCCATCCACGCGGTGATGGCGTCGATGATTTTCTCCTTCGTCGGCCGGAACGCGTGCTCGAGCTCCGGGGCAAATGGCACCGGCAGATCGAGCGACGCGATGCGCAGCGGAGCGGCCTTGAGGGCGGCGAAATTCTCCTCGGCGAGCCGCGCGACGAGCTCGGCGCCGAAGCCGTGCGTGCGACGGCCCTCGTGCAATACGATCAGCCGGCCGGTGCGCGCGACGGAGGCATGGATGGCGTCGAGTTGCAGCGGCGCGAGCGCGCGGAGATCGAAAAGGTCGAAGCCGGTTTCGTATTCGTCGGAGAAATACGCCGCCGTCTCTTCGGCGAGATGCACCATCTCGCCGTAGGTCACGAAGGTCGCGAAGTCGCCGTCGCGGAGCTTCCGCGGTTGCCAGACATCGCGGTAGTTCGCATCCCACACCACGGTCGAGCGGCCGCGGCGATAGAGCGCCTTGTGCTCGAAGAGGATCACCGGGTTGTTGTCCTCGTAGGCGGCGAGGAGGGCGTTGAACGCATCCTGCGGCGTGCTCGGGTAAATGCCCTTGATGCCCGGCATCGAGAGGAAGAACGACTCTAGCTCCTGTGAATGGAAGGAACCGAAGGTGAGGCCGCCGCCGCAGGGGAAACGCAGCACGAGCGGGCAGGCGGCACCGGAGCGAAAGTGCATCGTGCCGGCGTTCATCGCGATCTGCGTCACGGCCTCGGTCGCGAAGTCGGCGAACTGAAATTCCTCGATCGGACGGTGGCCGTTCAGCGCGAGACCGATCGCGTAGCCGGTGCACGCGCTCTCGGCGAGCGGTGTATTCAAAACCCGGGGACGGCCGAAATCCTTGAGCAGGTGCTCGGTGACCTTGAACGCGCCGCCGTAGGTGCCGATGTCCTGCCCGAGGATGAGCGACTCGGGTCGCTCGGTGAGAATTTTCCGCAGCGCGAGATTCAGGGCCTGCGCCGCGTTGAGCTGCGCGGGTTCGGCGGGCTCGGGTTTCCAAGGCAGCGGCGCACTGGGCGCGGCGAAAACTTCGGCGACCATGTTGCCGATCGTGGGCCGCGGAGTGGCGATGGCGATTTTGACGCAAGCCTCGAGAAAGGCGTTGAGCTCGGCCTCGAGGGCCTCGATGCGCGCGGCGCCGATCGCCTCGACGACCGAGGTGCGGAAGCGCGGCATGACGTCTCGTGCGAAAAAGCCATCGCTCTCGCCGGGGAGCAGATAGTCGCACGTGTCGTAGGCGGCGTGGCCGCGCAGGCGGAGCGTGTGCGCCTCGATCAGCATCGGGCGCCCCGTGGTGCGCACTTTCTCGATCGCGGCGGCGAGTGCGCGCGTGGTGGCGACGAGGTCTTTGGTGGTGTCGAGTGCCATGGCCTCGATGCCGTAGCCCGCGGCGCGTTTCCAGAGTTCGGTGCCGGCGGCGAACTGCTCGCAGGTGGGCGTGGAGTAGGCGTAGCCGTTGTTCTCGATGACGAAGACCACTGGCAGCGAAAGCAGCGAGGCGAGGTTCATGGTCTCGTGCACGTCGCCGGTGCTCGAGGCGCCGTCGCCGAAAAATGCGAAGCCCACGGAGGACCGGCCGAAGCGGCGCTGCGAATCCGCGGTGCCGGCCACGGTCGACAGCATCGTGCCGAGGTGGCTGATCATCGGGATCGAGCGGTTCGCGGGATCGCCGTGGTGGATGTTGCCCTCGCGTGCCTTGGTCGGGCTGTCCGCGTTGGCGAAGTACTGGTTGAGATGCTCGCAGAGATGGCCGCTCCAGATGAGATGGCCGCCGAGGTCGCGATGCGTGAACGAAGCGACGTCGGTGTTCTTGTCGGCGAGGAGCGCGAGCGGAATGATGAGGCCTTCGTTGCCCTGCCCGCCGGTGACGGTGCCGCGCAGGAGGCCCTGGCGAAAGAGGTCGAGGATGCGATTGTCGGCGATGCGCGTGAGATGCATCCAGGCATAAATGCGGAGCAGCGCGTCAGTGGGACTTTGATCGAGCTCTGCGGCGCGCAGATTGCGTGCCGCCAGGATCGCGGGAGGATTCGGAAATGCCATGAACTTTGGCGCGGAAGGTGAGGGCCGCGCGCGGCGCGGGCAAGCGCTGAGAGCGAGCGTGAAAGTGAAAGTGAAAGTGAAAAGCGGGAGACCGCCGGACACTTTACACTCTCACTCTCAGTTTCACTCTGCTCACGTCAGATCGAGCAGTGCCTGCGCACCGCTTTCGTCGATCAGCAGCGTCTTCAGCAAACGGCCGCGCATCGCGCCGGCGACGGCGACAGCGCGTTCGGGGCCGGCGGCAACGCCGATGACCTGCGGGATTTTTCGCAGCTGATCGAGCTCGACGCTGATCGCGCGGTTCCGCCAGGGCGAACTGCACTCGCGACCTTTCGCGTCGAAGAAACGTCCGCAGATCTCGCCGACGGCGCCGGCCGCGCGCAGTTGCGCCACGTCGCTTGCGCCGAGTACCCCGCGCTCTATATAGACCGACTGCTCGACCGGCCCGACGCCGACGAGAGCGGCGCTGGCATTGCGCAGGCGCTGCCAGACGGACTGGATCTGACCCGAGGCGAGGAAGGAGTCGCGGGTTTTCTTGTCGGGCACGAACGCCGGCGTGCTCAGCGTGAGAAACTCGCCGCCCCACAGCGCCACGACAAAGCGGCCGAGCTCGAGCGCATCGACCGAGGAAATGTTCGCCTCGATGCTCCCCATTGCCTGCACGAGGGTGAGCCGCCGCAGGTCGCTGCGCCGGAAACGCCGGACCACATCGGCAACGCTGCGCCCGCCGCCCAGCGCGACGACACCGCCGTGCGGCAGCAGTGAGGAGACGAACGGCGCGCCGAAATGGCCGACCGTCTGCCGCCCGGCCTCGCCGTTTGCGTTCTTCGCCGTCTTGATCACGGCGGCCGCCTTCAGGCCGAACTCCGCGCAGAGCTGCTGCTCGAGCTTCTCGTTGCGGGCGGTATATTGCTCGACGGTGATGCGCACGATGCCGCGCTCGAGCGCGGCCGCGAGGAGCCGCGAGATCTTCGTCTGTGACACGTGGACGAAGTTCGCGACCTCCGTCTGGCCGAGGCCATCTACATAATAGAGCGTTGCGGCCATGCGGAGGACGTCGTCGGGATAATTCGCTTTCTTCGGCATTGGAGGATCGGGAAAAGGGCGGGGCGCGTTACGATTTCGCTGGGGACGTGACGAATGGGTGAAAAATGGAAAAGAGTCATGCAAATATTTATTCGCATAAACTTTCTACTCGCACTCTACCGAAATTCGGCGCCAGTTGAAGTTCCTACACCCTGCAATTATGAGACTCCGAAATCCCCTTGGAGCGTTTGCCGCCGTGGCGTTGGCCACGTCGGGCGTCGCTCAAACCACCAACCCGCCGGCCACGCCGGCTGCCAACGATGCGGAACAGCCCGTTCGCCTCGAGGCCTTCACTGTGACCGGTTCGAACATCCGGCGGGTCGACGCCGAAACGGCGCTGCCCGTCACGGTCATCAACCAGACCGAGCTCGATGCGCGCGGCGCCGCAACGATGGCCGAGTTGTTCGAGACCATTGGTGCGGCCGAGCCGTCCGCCATCACCGAGATCAACAACGGTCCGCAGCTCGCGCGTGGCGACGTGGCCTCGATCGATCTGCGCGGCATCGGTTCGGGCAGCACGCTCACGCTGCTCAACAGCCGCCGCATGGCGCCGCACCCGATCTCGATGGCGGAAAACGGCGTGCCTTCGCTCGCGGTCAACATCAACACCATCCCCCGCACGATGGTCGATCGCGTGGAGATCCTGCGCGACGGTGCCTCCGCGATCTACGGCTCCGATGCGGCGGCCGGTGTGATCAACAACATTGTCTCCCGCGACTTCATCGGACGCGGCGTCACCTTGAAGGGCTCGGTCACGCAGCACGGCGGCGCGAATGAGTTCAGCGCGACCGCGTTCGAGGGCTTCAAGAAGGGCAAGACGCACATTTCCGTCTCGCTCGACTATTTCCACCGCGATGCGCTCGCGGCGCACGATCGCGACTGGGCGAAGAATGCCGACCTGCGCATCAACCACCAGCTGCCGGCGCCGTGGAACGGGATTCCCGTGACCGACCCGGTGACCGGCACAGTGTATGCGCGCGACAACGACTTCGCCGGCACGAACAGCGTCAACCAATGGGGTCAATGGCAGCGGGGCTTCATCCAGTCGGACTACCTGACCTTCGTCGGTTCGCGGCCTACCGGCAACACCGGTATCACGACCAGCACTACACCGCCTCCGGGTGTCGCCACCATGGCGGCCAACGGCATGTTTTACCTCTGGCCGAGCCCGAACGGGGTGAGCTTCAAGCAGACCGCCCTTTCCAAGAATCTCGACAGCCCGGAGAACGCCACGTTCTCCAACTGGAACAAGTGGAAGATGCTCCTGCCCGCGACCGATCGCGTGCAGTTCGCGACCTTCATCGATCATCCGATCAACGAGCGGCTCACGGCGTTTGGCGACGTGCTCTTTTACCGCGCCTACAGCCGTACCGGTCGCGAGCCTGTGAACTTCAAGAATACCGACGACCAGGGCATCTACGTGCCGGCGTCGAATCCGTGGAATCCCTTCGGCGTGCGCTTCTATCATCCGACCGGCGCACCGAACGCCGACGGCACCCCGCGACTCGTGGGCACGCCGGCGGACGTGTCGGCCTGGACTGGCGTAGCGCCGGGCCAAAACGACACGCAGCCCAGCGGTTTCAGGCCGCGCGAGACGGAAGTGTACAGCTATGCCTGGCGTGTGCTCGGCGGCCTTCGCGGCAAGCTGGGCGAGACTTGGGAATGGGAGTCCGGCCTCGTCGCGTCCGGTGCGCAGACGCACGAGTTCGAGCACTATCAGGTGCGTGAGTCGCGCCTCCGGCAGGCTTTGAATCGCACAGACTCGACCGCGTTCAATCCGTTTCCCGTCACCTTCAAGATCGTCAACAACCAGATCGTGGTCGACCAACTGTACCGCAATCCCGATTCGGTCGTGGACCCGCTCTATGACGATGAGGACCGTTTCGGCCGCACGAATCTGTTCATGTGGGATGCGAAGTTCAACGGCACCATCGGGCGCTTCTTCACTGGCGGCGACATCGGCATCGCGACCGGCGCGGAGTTCCGCTACGAAAGCTACACTGACAAGCGCGCGGCCTACGTCGGCCTGAATCCGCCGGGCTCGGGCAGCGAGTTCCCGTTCCTGCGCGAAGGCGACAACGACTTCCTCGCGCTCAGCTCCAACGTGCCGATCGATGCGCACCAGACGATCTACGCGGCCTACCTCGAAACCGGTCTCCCGTTCGTCACCCGCGAGAATCGCATGCCGCTGGTCGAGGCACTCGAGCTCTCACTCGCGGGCCGCTTCGAGCACTTCTCGATTCACGGTCAGACGACCAAGCCGAAGGCGAGCCTGGTCTGGAAGCCGGCCCCGTGGCTGAAATTGCGCGGCTCGGTCGCGGAGTCGTTCCGCGCGCCGAATCTCGTGCAGACGAACATCACCCCGCTCCGTCGCCAGATTGGGGCGGATGATCCGTATCGCTTCGACGTGACCAACCTCGCCTCCGACGGCACCGCGCAGCGCACCGTCTTCCGTCAGGGCAATCAGGATCTGGAACCGGAAGAGGCGAAAACCTGGGTCGCCGGATTTGTTGTCGATGTTCCGAAGGTGCGCGGCCTGTCCTTCGCCTTTGATTATTTTGCTCTCAATCAGAACAAGGTAATTGAAAACGTCGGCGCCGGTCCGGCGATCGACCGGGATGAGCTTCTGCTCGATCTCGCCACGCAGGCGGAGCTCGCGAAGGGCACGCCAATCGACCAGATCGACCTCGGTTCAGGCACCTCGGGCTACAAAGGTTCCTCGAAGATCACGCGCGCGCCCGTCACCGCCGCGGACCGCGCTGCGTTTGCGGCCTACAATGCTCAGCAGACGAGCAACAGCAGCCGTCGCGCGCCGGTCGGCGAAATCGTGAGCCTGGTGGACGATTACCTGAACCTCAGCGGTCGCGACATCGAGGGTTATGAGTTCGGGGTGCAGTATCGCGGCCGGAAGACCCGTTTCGGTTCGTTCACCTTTAGCGGCGAGGCCACGCACTATGTGTTGCGCCGCTCGAAGGACGACGGCGATTCGCCGATCGCCGAGGAACTGGAGCGCAACGGCCGCGTGAAGTGGCGCGCGAATGCCTCCGTGTCATGGCGCCAGGGGCCGGTCTCCGCCGGTTGGTTCGCAAGCTACTTTGGCTCGTTCGTCGACACGACGGCGGCCACGACCGAAGCGATCTACAAGGCGCTCGGCGGGCCGGACTACATCCGGGTCTTCAACGACAACGGCATCACGCGTTATCTGCTGCGCGTGGATCCTTCCATCAGTCACAACGCCTGGATCTCCTACCGTTTTGGCAGCAGCGGCCGCGGCCTGCTCAAGGGCGTGACGGTGCGTGGCGGCATCAACAACGTGTTCGATACCGATCCGCACGTGGCCGACGAGCAGTATGGCTACAAGACCGGCAGCTTCAATCCGCGCGGCCGGCAGTTCACGATGGAAATCGCCAAGCGGTTCTAATGACGCAAAGGGGCGGGTCGTTTCGACCCGCCCTTTTTTATTTTAAATTGGATCCCGAAGCGGCAGATCCATTGCCGCCGCAATTGTACAATCTTCGCATGAAAACCCGTTCGCTCGCCCTCGTTCTCGCCTCAATCGCGCTCGTCGTGTCGACGCGCGCTGTCGACATCGTCGCCCACCGGGGCGCCTCCTACGACGCGCCTGAAAATACCATGGCGGCGACGAATCTCGCGTGGCAGCAGAAGGCCGACGCCGTCGAGACCGACATCTATCTTGGCAAAGATGGGAAACTGATCGTGTTTCACGATCGCCCGAGCGCGAAGCGCACTACCGGACGCGACGTGCCGATTACGAGTCTAACCCAGGCCGAGGCACGCGAGCTCGATGCCGGAGGTTGGAAGAATCCAAAGTACAAGGGCGAAAAGATCCCGCTGCTCGAGGAGCAGATCAGGTCAATCCCGCGCGGCAAGACGCTGCTGATCGAAAGCAAGATGGGAGCGGTGATCGTGCCGGAGCTGAAGCGCGTGCTCCAGGCCACGGGGGCCGACGAGAAGAAAGTCACGCTCATCAGCTTCGAGTACGACTTCCTTCAGGAATCGCGGAAGCTGCTGCCGAAATACCGCACGCTCTATCTCGTGGGTTACAAGGCGAACAATGCGAAGCAGCCGACGCTCGATCACATCATCGCCCAAGCGAAAGCCGCGAACCTCACCGGACTCGATTTGCAGCACACCTGGCCGCTGACGGAGAACGATATGAAGAAGATCAAGGCGGCGGGCCTCGAACTGCACGTGTGGACGGTCGACGACGTGACGATCGCGAAGCGCTGGATCGATCTCGGCGTCAAGAGCATCACGACCAACCGGCCGGCGTGGCTGCGCGAGCAGTTGAAGCTTTGAGGCGTTTGAGGCGTTCCCATCCAGGCTCCTGTAACCCTGCTCGTGAGAGCGGGGACCAGCGGCATTTCGCAGGCTGATATTTCCCGCCTTTTTTCGAGGCGGGATACAAGACCCGCGCCACGCTGTATTTATCGATCGTGTTCTCCATTCTCAAACCCGCTCCTGCCGCCCCACCACTTCCGCCCGAGCGGATCGATTCCGAATACCGCCGGCTGCGCTGGCAGGTGTTCGCGGGGATATTCCTCGGTTACGCCGCGTTCTATCTTGTCCGGAAAAACTTCGCGCTGGCGCTGCCTGATATCCTGCGGGAATACCCGCAGTATTCGAAGGCCGCGCTCGGCTCGGCCATGACGGGGCTTTCGGTGGCCTATGGTGTCTCGAAGTTCATCATGGGCTCGGTGTCGGATCGCAGCAATCCGCGCTGGTTCATGACGCTCGGGCTGCTGCTCACCGCGGGCGTGACGTTCGCGTTCGGCACGTTTCCGGCGATCTATGGTTCGCTCTTTGCCATCGTCGCGCTACAGACGTTGAACGGCTGGTTCAACGGCATGGGCTGGCCGCCGTGCGGGAAGACGATGGTGCATTGGTGGAGCACGAAGGAACGAGGCGTGATCGTCTCGATCTGGAATGTCGCGCACAATGTCGGCGGCGGTCTCGTCGCCAAGCTCGCGCTGGCGGGCGTGCTGCTCTTTCACGATTGGGGCGCGAAATTTTATTTTCCGGCCGCCGTCGCCGCACTCGTCGCAGTGGCGATCGCGGTCCTGCTGCGCGACACGCCGCAGAGTCGCGGGCTGCCGCCGATCGAACAATATAAGAACGATTATCCGCCGGACTATTCAGCCGAGCACGAGCGCACGTTTACGTTCAAGGAGATCTTTTTCGGCTATGTGCTGAATAATAAATATCTCTGGGCGATCGCGGTGGCGAATGCGTTCGTCTACTTCGTGCGTTATGGCGTCGTGGATTGGATCCCGACTTATCTGCAAATCGAAAAGGGTTTCTCGTTTCAGCAATCAAGCTTCGCGTGGTTCGCGTTCGAATTTGCGGGCATCCCGGGCACGATCCTGTGCGGCTGGATCTCCGACAAGATTTTCAAGGGGAGCCGCGCGCCTGCCACTATATTGTTCATGGCTCTGACGCTCACGGGGCTGATCATCTACGGCCTCAACCGCCATGGCCCGCTATGGATCGACATGACGGCGCTCATCGCCATCGGGTTCTTCGTGTACGGGCCGATCATGATCATCGGCCTTCACGCGCTGGATCTCGTGCCGAAAAAAGCGGCGGGTACAGCCGCGGGCTTCACCGGGTTTTTCGGTTATGTATTCGGCTCGGCGATCGCCGGTGCCGGCGTCGGCTGGATCGCCGACCGATGGGGCTGGAGTGGCGTTTTCGGCACGATGATCGTGTGCTGTCTGCTGACGATGGTGTTCAGTGCGATGACGTTGAAGCACAAGACGACGAGCAACGGACGAACAGGGAAATGAACATGCGGGCCGCAGTTGATCTGGTCGCCGGCCACCGTGGCCGGGGTCCTCGCCTGAACCGTCGTGGCGCCGTGCAGACGATCGCGTTCATCATGGTCTTCCTTCTCGCCCCGGCGGCGGGCTGCGCGCAAGCGGTCCGCCCCTTGGTGGTCGCGCATCGCGGCGCGAGTGGCTATCTGCCGGAGCACACGCTGGAGGCGAAGGCGATGGCGCACGCGCTCGGGGCAGATTACATCGAGCAGGATGTCGTGCTGTCGAAAGACAACGTGCCCGTCGTGCTGCATGATATCCATATCGATACGGTCACGGATGTGGCGAAGCGGTTTCCCGCACGCAAACGTGCCGACGGGCGTTTCTACGCGCTCGATTTCACGCTCGCGGAGCTGAAGACGCTGCGCGTGAGCGAGCGCTTCGATGCGAAGACCGGCGCGCCGGTTTTCCCGCAGCGTTATCCGTCGGTGACGTCGCCGGCGGCTTTTTATATATCAACGCTCGAGGAAGAGCTGCAGTTGCTCCAGGGACTGAACCGCAGCACCGGGCGCGTCGCGGGTATTTACGTCGAGCTGAAGAAACCGAAATGGCATCGTGACCACGACCGCGATCTCAGCCGTGCGGTACTCCCGATCCTCGCGCGGTATGGCTACGCGACAAAGAACGATCCGTGTTTTGTACAGTGTTTCGAACTGACGGAAATCCGCCGGCTGCGCGGCGAACTCGGCTGGAAGGGCCGGCTCGTGATGCTGATCGAGTCGAAGTCGAAGGACGAGGATGGCACCGATCACGACCGTCTGTGTACGCCGGAAGGCATCCGGGAGATCGCGCCGCTCGTCGATGGTATCGGACCGGCGATCGGCCGCATCGTGACGTGGCCGGCGGCTGGTGGTGGTGCGCCGAAATTCAGCGAGCTCGTATCGCTGGCGCATGCACAGCGACTCGTCGTGCACCCTTACACGGTTCGTCGCGATGACCTGCCGAAAAACTGTACATCGCTGGACGCGCTGCACGACGCGCTTTTCCGCGCTGCGCGGGTCGATGGTGCTTTTTCCGATTTCGCCGATCTCACGAACGCCTGGCTGAGCCGGAACGCGGCTGCGCCATCGTCCGCCCGGTAAACCAACCCCCGAGTTCGCTCGTTTCACCCTGCGCTTCGCGTGAGCTCCCCAGCTCACCCCGGGCCACTGCTTTGTCCCGTAACCACCCCATGAATACAAAACGCCAGATCCTGTCTGCGCTCGCGGTGACGTTTGTCGCCGCTGTTTGTTCGCCGGTTAACGCTCAAACCGAACCCGACAACAACAAGGTCGTCTTCCGCTACCGCTCGTTCAGTGGCAGCACTCCCAGCTGGGTGTCGCCGCTCACCGGCGTCGGCAACATCAGCCATGCGAGCGGGTCGAGCGATCTCGTCTCGACGGATCGCGGCGCGGGTTTTGAAAGCCTGATGGTGACCGACTTCGATGGCTCGACGGAAGCGGTCCAGGGCTCAAGCACGATCACCTCGCTCGACAGCGCAAACGACGACTCGCTGGCGATCGAGGCATGGTTCAAAGCCGACTTGCTCACGGGCACGCGTACGTTGTTTTCGAATACGGAGAGCAACCGAGGTTTCTCGTTCAAGGTAGTCAACGGGCGGCTGCAGGGCGAAGTGCGGCTCAAGAATGGATCGTCGACGGCGAACCAGATCGTGCCACAGGACCCGGCTTATGCAAATCTCTCGACCGGCGTATGGTATTACGCGGTGTTCCATGTGCGGAAGACGTCGACGAACTATGAGCTGCGCCTGTATCTCGATGGCGTCCGCGTCGCCTACCAGACTGCGTCGCACTACAACGGCGTGTATCAATCGGTGGAGAAACCCATGGTCGGCGCCGAGCCCAACGCCGGAGTGCCGGGCAGCAGCTTCTTCGATGGGCAGATCTATGCGGTCGCCGTGAGCAATCACGACATCTTCCTCGACAACTACGTGAAGAACAAAGTGGCGCGCGATGGCAGCCGCTACTTCGGCATGCTGTCGTATCACGATTACCTCAGCACGACGGCGAGCACCGATTTCCGGATCCAGGCGACGGTGTCCGACTACTCCGGCTCGGGCAGCAATCTCGACGACGTGAGTGCGGCGAACCGGATCCAGCTGCCGTTCTTGAACGATGGATACATCCCGCAAGGGCTCGGCTACGACCCGGCGAGCGAGAACTTCTACGTGAGCTATTACTGGTGCGACAGCGACGGCAGTACCGGCAGCCTCTCGGCAAACCAGGACAAGATCTCGATCGTCGCGGAGATTCACAAACCGACGAACGCGATGAAGCGCGTGTTCCGGCTCTACCGGCCGAATGGCGACGCGAATTACGCGCATGTCGGCGGCCTCGAGTACCACGACGGCAGCATCTACGTGGCGTATGGCACCTCGGTCTATCGCTACCCGCTCGCGAGCGCGCCGAATCCAGGCTACGTGTTCAACGCGCAAACGTTCACCAATCCGAAAGGCGACCAGAATCCGCTGACGGTGGTCACGACGTATCCGCTTTCCAGTTACCTCCAGGGCAACGGCGCCAACAGCACGCTGCATATCGCGACCGACACCAACGGCGACAAGATCCTGTGGACGACGGAATACGACACGTCGTCGAACCGGAAGCTGCTCGGTTTCAAGATCAACCCCGATGGCAGCATTCCGCTGCAGAACGCGGTGTATTCGTTCACCTTGCCGGTAACGGGGGTGAACGGCATGTGTTGCTATAACATGACGTCGACGGAGTGTTATTTCTACGTGGTGACCGGTGGCGTGTGGAAACGGCTGCGTTATCTGAAGTCGAGCGCGACGGCGCAGAGCAACACGACGGTGTTCACCGGCCCCGGCGGCACCGAGGATTTCACGATGGTCGGCTCCCAGATCTGGACGACCAACGAGAGCGGCGCGCGTTATTACCAGAAGCGCACGAGTCCCGCCCCGTGGGATAATCTATATCCGTTCCTCTTCGGCGTGTCGCTGTAGCGCGACGTGGTCCGCGCCTCGGGAAACGGCTCGCACGCCGGCCGTTTCTCGAGAGCGCGCTGGCCCTACTTCGGGCCGCCGACCTCTTTCGCGAGCTTGTCGACGGCGTGGGCCGGCACGACTACGCGCCAGCCTTCGTCCATGCGACGGAGCGTGAGGAGCGCCTGGCTTCGTTTCGGGTTTGCGGGCAACCTCGGCGGCGCCTTCGGGTCGGGCACGGTTTTCTCGGGATTTTCGCGCGGCGAAGTCGGCGCCGGATTCTTGACCCAGACAAACGCGACTGCCTCGTCTGGTCCGGATTGCTGCTGCCACACGAGCTGGGCCTCGCCCAGCGGAATCGCCTTGGCCGTGAACGCGGCCATCAGTTGCTCGGGACTCGCATAGGTCGTGCGGGCGTTTGCAGGAAGTGCAGCGAAAGTTTGCTCGAGCTTCGCTCGCGCGCTTTCGTCGAAGTGAAGCATTTTTCCCAGTCTCTGGGTATCGCCGCCGAAGGCGGCCCAAAGCATCGTCTGCACCGTCGCCATCGGCGTGCCTCGGCCGCGATCCTGCCACTGAGTTTGTGGGAGCCATTCGCCGACTGATAGACCGGGAACCTGCGCTTCGCGGTGCTCGCGCTCGGCGGCTTCGATCGCACGGCGGCGTTCGGCTCGCTCGGCGACGGCGCGTTGCAATCGCTCCAGTTCGTCGGCCGTCGGTTGCAGCGCGAGCAATCGCTCGCGGGCGCGGCGTTGCCTTTCCAATTCGGCATGTTCCTGGCGACGCTGCTCGAGCTCGGACTGAAGCGCCGCGGCGGTCGATTTCTCCAGCGCCAGGAACAAGCCCGCCGCGAACAACGCCAGAGTAAGCGAGATCCATTTCATGGCTCGAAGTTCAGAACCACCAATACGAGAATTTGTCATCGGGCTTGGCGTTGCTCTCCACCGTCAGGTGCTCGATGTCTGCCTTGCGCACTTCGTCGATCACGTAGGCGACGGCGGAGCAGGTTGAGCCGAGGGCGCGCACGTGAATCCGTGACTCGGGATTAGCCGTCGCCTTGGTCTCACGCAGCCGGTGACGAAATTCGGCCAGACTGACGAAATCGTTGTTCCAGCTGATTGTGCCTTGGGCTGTGATGGAGATGCGGGCGGCAATCGACCGCGGTGGCGCGATGGCCGGGTGGCGGGGGAGCTCGGGCAGCGGTTCAGCCGCAGTGCTGCGCAACATATTCACGTCGGCCAGCTTTTGCGCCAGCATGCGATTTTCCGTCTGAAGCGAGGCCAGGGCAGCACCGTTGGCCGAGAACAAGCTGAGCTCGCCGCGCAATTCGTCATTCGTCCGACGCTGGCCGAGCGCCAGCACGCCGAGCACGAGCAGGGCCCCGGCGGGTAGCGCGACGCCGAGCCATCCGCCAAGTGTGACACCACCTCCTGATGCGGTCGTCGTCATCAGAGCGCGATCGGCGATTTTTGCGCCGAGGTCCATCGGTACCGAGGTCGCTGCGATCGTTGTGAGCGCGATACCCAGCGCAGTCGCCGGGGATGTGACACCTTGCCGGCCGAGTGCGACCCGGAGCTTGTCGAGCGCGCGATCGACGCGTTTGCGCGCAGCCTCTTCGGTGACGCGCAGCGCGACACCGATTTCGGCGAAGGAGCGTTGCTCGAAGAAGCGCAACGCGATCGCCTCGCGCTCATCGTCCTTGAGCGCAACGATCGCGTCATCGATCACTGGGCGCAGTCGCGACGCATCGGCGTCGGGTGAAGCGTGCGTTGTTTGCATGGTGTGAGCTTCGAGCTCGCGGGTTTTCCGGCGGCGCTCGCTGCGCACCGCGGCGGCGGATGCGAGATGGGCGCTATAATAGAGCCAGCCGCCCAGAGTGGCGCGGCCGGTGAGCGAGGCGGCTTTGCGTGCGAGGTCGCAGAAGACTTTCTGCGTCACGTCCTCGGCGAGATGGGCGTCGCCTCCGACGCGACGCAGCGCGACCGAATAGACGAGGCCGATGTGGCGCTGGACCAGCGTGGCGAAGGCGGCTTCGGACTGCTCGTCGAGGTAGGCGCGCAGCAGCGTGGTGTCGTCGTTCATGGCGGGTGTTGGCCAGAGGCTGCCGCAGAACGACGAAACCGGACAAGCGGCCGGCGGAAGGCCGGCGCGGCGTCAGACGTTGAGCGATTCGCCCGGTTTCAGCGCGTTGACCGTATGGCCGGCTTTTCCGGCGTCGGCGGCGAATTTCTGTGCGTCCTGTACAATGGCGGGCCAGGTGTTGTAATGGATCGGCACGGCCATCTTCGGCTTCAGGAAATCGAGCGCGATGAGCGCGTCATCGGGCCCCATCGTAAAGTTGTCGCCGATGGGCAGCAGCGCGGCGTCGATTCCCGGCCGGGCGATCAGCTGCATGTCCATGAACAGCGCCGTGTCGCCGGCATGATAGAGCGTCTTGCCGTCGGCCTGGATCAGGAGGCCGCAGGGCACGCCCATATAGATGGGATTCAGCCCCGCGTTTACGCTCGAGGTGTGATGCGCGATCGTGAGCTTCACGCGGCCGAAGGGGAAATTGTGGCCGCCGCCGGGATTCATGCCGTGCGTCTTCGCGCCCTGGGCGCCGAAATACTCAGCGATCTCGTAGTTCGCGACGATGGGCGCGTCGCAACGCTTCGAGATTTCGAGCGCGTCGCCGGAATGGTCTTCGTGCCCGTGCGACAGAAGGATGAAGTCACATTGTACATCGTTTGCTTTGATGGTCGCGACCGGATTGTCGTTGAGATACGGATCGATGATGATCCGGGCCTTGGCGGTTTCGACGAGAAAACAGGAGTGGCCGAGATACGTGAGTTTCATGGGAGGAACGGATTATAATGAGAGCGCAGGTCTGGCGTGCGGCAATCGGCGCGGACGAAGCTCGGTCTGCAGGTTCACGCCTGCGGCGGATCACGTGGCGACGGGAGCGGAGATCTTGTCGATGCGCGCCATGATCTCCGGTGTGAGCTGGGCGACGACATCGAGCGCGCCAAAATTTTCCTGGAGTTGCTCCACACGCGAGGCGCCGAGGATGACGCTGCTCACGTGGGGATTTTTCAGGCACCACGCGACGGCGAGGCGCGGGAGTGTCGTGCCGAGCTCCTGCGCGAGCGCGGTGAGCGCGGGGACGGCGGCGAGTTTTTTGTCGGCGCCGGGTTTTTTGAGGATCATGTCCCGGAGCCATTCCAGGCCGGGCGCGCCGAGGCGGGAATCCGCGGGGAGGCCGGCATTGTATTTGCTGGTGAGCAGGCCGGAGGCGAGGGGCGACCAGATCGTGGTGCCGAGGCCGGCAGCGCTGCGATAGAGCGGCGCGTATTCTTTTTCCACGCGTGCGCGGTGGAATATATTATATTGTGGCTGCTCGACGATCGGCGCGTGCAGGCCGAGGTCGGCGCACACGCGGTGCGCCTCCTTTATATTGTCGGCGCTCCACTCGCTCGTGCCCCAATAGAGGACTTTGCCCTGGACGATCAGATCGTGCATCGCGCGGGCGGTTTCCACGATGGGCACGTCGGGATCCGGGCGGTGACAATAATATAGGTCGAGATAGTCGACCTGGAGGCGGCGCAGGGCGTCGTGGCAGCCCTCGATCACGTGCTTGCGCGAGAGCCCGGTCTGGTTGGGTTTGTCGTCTTCCCAGCCGAAATATACTTTGCTGGAGACGATAAAGGAGCTGCGGCGCCAGCCGGACTTTTTCAGGATCGCGCCCATGACGAGCTCGGCCTGGCCGTCGGCGTAGGTCTCCGCGTTGTCGAAGAAGTTCACGCCGGCGTCGTAGGCGGTGTGCATCAGATCGCGGGCCACAGTGTCGCCGATCTGTTTACCAAAGGTCACCCATGCGCCGAAGGAGAGCGCGCTGATCTGCAGGCCGGAGTTGCCGAGGCGGCGGTATATCATGGTGGGAAATTCAGGAACGAAGGAAGCTCTGCGCGGCGGCGACGTCTTGCGGCGTGAGCTGGTGGCTTGCGGAGATCGCTTCGAGCTTAACCTCGGCGCCACCGGCGCGGAGGAGGGTGGCGAGACGCGCCGGATCACCGGCGGGGACGAGCGGGTCGGTCGTGCCGTGCGTGAGGAGCACGCGTTTGCCGGCAAGCGAACCGCCTGCGGCGGGTTGGTCGAGTACGACCATCGGGCGAAATAGGATCGCGCCGCCCAGGATTTCAGGGCGGAGGAGCAGCAAGGTCGCGCCGATGTTGGCGCCGTTGGAGAAGCCCACCGCGATGAGCCGCTGCGCGTCGAATGCGTATTGCTTCGCGGCGTCGGTGACGAAGTCGGCCAGTGCCTGCGTGCGACGCGTGACTTCCTGCGGATCGAAGATGCCCTCCGCGAGGCGCGCGAAAAAGCGCAACGCACTGCCTTCGGCGACGTCGCCACGCGGGCTCAGCAGCGCCGAGCCTGGAGAAATCGAGCGACCGACGCGCAGCAGATCGTGTTCGGTCCCGCCGGTGCCGTGCAGGAGGAGCAGCGGCGGCGCGGCCGGATCGGAGCCGGCTTCGAACACGTGGTGGTAAGTGAGATGCGCCATGGAGCGTCGTGGCATGCGGTTGTGAAGGGACGGGCGGCAATGAATGGGTGCGCACCACAAGCGCAAGTCGCGGTCGCTCGCAGGCATGGCGGAGCAGGCCGTTGAATACGGCCGTTAAAATTACCTGACAGGCGTTTCGTCCGCCCGTTCGAGCACGGCAAGTGGACTGCGGGCAGACGGAGTCGGGTGGGGGAGATCGTCAACCCCGGGCTTGACCTGGTGGCGGCGTTAAACGTGGCGGAATGCCGGCCTGCGTTACGCCGCGCCCGAGAGCCTGGGCGTCATCCACCGTCGGTTACTAGACGCCGTCGATCTTCTTGATTCGCGCGAGATGCCGGCCGCCTTCGAAATCGGTCGCGAGCCACGTGCGCACGATTGCGAGTGCTTCGGCCTCACTGACGGTGCGCTGGCCGATCGAGAGTACGTTGCCGTCGTTGTGCGCGCGATTCCAGACCGCGAGTTGTTCGTTCCAGCAAACGCCGCAGCGGATGCCGCGCACGCGATTCGCGACGATCGCTTCGCCGTTGCCCGAACCGCCGAGCACGATGCCACGCTCGAACTCTCCGCGCGCCACGGCTTCGGCGACCGGCCGGATGAAATCGGGGTAGTCGCACGCGGCATCCGAATACGTGCCGAAATCGCGAACGGTGTGCCCCTCGGCGAGAAGCATGGCTTTAATCGCCTCTTTATAGGCGAAGCCGGCGTGATCGGAGCCGAGGGCGATGGCAAACGTGCGTGGCATGTGGCGAGGTGCGGTCGATGAGCGGACGAAACTTGGCAAAGGAGCGGGTGTCGTAGCGGTTTAATTGTTTCTTCAGCAAACCTATTTCCTGACATGAAAACCAAACTCTCGATGGTCCTCTGTGCGCTGGCGGCACTGCTCGCCGTTGGCTGCTCGACCGTCGATTCGCGAATCGCGAAGAACCGGGCGGTGTTCGACACCTGGCCGCCGGCCGTGCAGGACAAGGTCGTGGTGGGCCAGATCGACATCGGCTTCACGACCGACCAGGTGGCGGTGGCGCTGGGCGAGCCGGATCGGGTGTTCACGCGGACGACCGCGGATGGCGTATCGCAGGTATGGAGCTACCGCGATCGTGGGCCTCGGGTGAGTTTTGGCGTGGGCCTGGGAATGGGATCCTGGGGCAGCCGCGGCGGTTCATTTGGCGGCGTCGGCATCAACACTGGCGGCGGATATCACGACGATGAGAAGCTCGGCGTGGTGTTCGATCAGAACGGACGCGTGAGCTCGATCGAGACGCGCGGGAAATAACGCGGGCAGGCGCGACGCGGCGGGCCGCGAGATACGGTGGAGCGTGGTTGCCTTGCGCGCGACCCGCGCAATCGCCCCGGGGGCCGCAGGCCGCGTTTGCCGTCGTAGCCGTTAGGCCCCGTTTTCGAAAAGACGGAGCACAGCGTCGGTGTCCGCCAAATCGCCGAGCACCGCAGTCGGAGCGTGGGCGCGCAACTGCTCGATCGTCGAGCCGCCGGTGCCGACCGCGAGGGTGCGTGCGCCGATAATCCTGCCACACTCGATATCGTGCGGCGTGTCGCCGATGACCCAGACGTTGTCCGCGGGGAAATGCACGCCGTGGCGCTCCAGCGCCCGCCGCAGCGCATGCGCTCCGAGGTCGTTGCGAAACTCGCTGTCATCGCCGAAGGCGCCGAAGTCGAAATGCTGCCACAACCCGTGATGCGTGAGTTTGGCCTCCGCGCCGCGACGCATGTTGCCGGTGAGCAAGCCTTGCGCGATCGCGCCATGATCGGCGGCGGCCCGGAGGATTTCCCGCACACCCGGCAGCACGCGGGCGTGAGGATTGTGAAGCTCGGCGGGCAGCGCCGCGACGTAGCCTTCGAAGAGGCGCGCGAAATTTTCCGGGGTGGGAGCGACCCCGAACTGCTTGAATACGGCACGCATGATCCAGGTGTCGGTGCGGCCGGCGAAATCGATCCCGCCGAGCGAGCCTTCGAGTCCAAAGACCCTGCGCAGGGCGACTTCGAGCGCTCGCATGCCCGCGCCGCCCGAAGCGATCAGCGTCCCATCGATGTCCCAGAGAAGAAGGTATTTCACGGCGAAAGTCGCGCAACGTGGAGCGCAAGCGCGACGCCCGCGAGGGCGAAACAACACGGCCCCGCTTTCGGGCGGGCTTCGGTCTCTTCGTCGCGGGCCGTTTGAGGCGGGATGAAATCCTCGTTTGGTTCTTCGCGAAAACCGGCCGTGGTGATCCGCACCGGTAATTCGCGGACAAAAGCCTTGCCAAGGAGAGGGGCACTCTCTGTTTTCGACCGCTCCTCATGCAAAAGACAAAGAAGTCCGTTGCCAAGCGGTTCAAACTCACCGCCAAGGGCAAACTCGTGCGCCGCACGCCTGGCTTCCGTCACTTGCTTGGCGCGAAGAGCACGAAGCAAAAGCGTCGTGCCACTCGTGACAAGCTCGTCGCGGAAGGTCATGCGAAGCCGCTCAAGCGTGCCCTGCCGTTCGGTCTGCGTTAATCGACCGACGCTATAACCATAACTTCGTTCGCGGGTGATTCTTAAGCCGACCTGCGAGCGATCAACCTACCAAAGGAAAACTAAACATGGCTCGTGCAACAAACTCCCCCGCGTCGCGTAAGCGCCGCAAGAAAGTTCTGAAATACGCCAAAGGCTATTTCGGTAACAAATCCAAGCTCTTCCGCTACGCGAAAGAAGCTGTCCAGCATGCCTGGCAATACGCCTATCGGGCTCGCCGCAAGAAGAAGGGCGATTTCCGCAGCCTCTGGATCGTGCGCCTGAACGCAGCGTGCCGCAATGCCGGCATCAGCTATAGCCGCTTCATCGAAGGCCTCGCCGCCGCGAATATCCAGCTCGACCGCAAGGTGCTGAGCGATCTCGCGATTCGCGACGAGGTGGCATTTGGCGCCGTGGTCAAACAAGCCCAGGACGCGTTGAAGGCCAAGACCGCTGCGGCGAAGAAGGCCTGAGTAGATTCAACGCGAGCCCAGGCGGGCTCGCCTCCCTGTTTCCGATTCCAGGAAGGACGGGCCCCATCCAGGGTCCGTCCTTCTTTTTTTTGGTCCCCCGGAACACACAGGGCACACGGAACGAAATCGTTCTGAATTTTCCGTGTGTTCTGTGTGTTCCGTGGGCAATCCTCAGCTCCCTCTCTCATGCAAGACCAACTTTCCGCTCTACTCGCTAAAGCGTCCGCCGAGTTGCCGACGCTGAAAACGCGCCCGGAGTTCGAGGCCGCCAAGGCTCGCTACGTCGGCCCGAACGGCGATCTCACCGCCCTCATGAAGCAGATGGGCAGCATCCCGAAGGAGCAGAAACCCGTCGTCGGCAAACTCGTCAACGAGGCGAAAACGGCGCTGCAATCCCAGCTCGATGCCGCGCTCGCCCGCATCGGCGAATCCGAGCTCGCCGCGCAACTCGGGCCGGCCGTCGATCCAACACTGCCATCGCCCGACTTCGGCCCCGGCACGTATCATCCGCTCACGCTCGTCCGTGAAGAGATGTGCCGGATCCTGCGCAAAGTCGGCTTCACCGTCGCCGACGGCCCGGAAGTCGAGACCGAGTATTACTGCTTCGACGCGCTCAACACGCCCTCCGATCACCCCGCGCGCGACGAGAAGGACACCTTTTATTTTCCCGAGAGCGCGCGTTTCGGCAATGTCTCGAAGAAGACGCCCGAGGAGAAATATCTTCTCCGCACGCATACGTCCTCCGTACAGATCCGCACGATGCTCAAGGGCGAGCCGCCGATCCGCATCGTGTCGCCCGGCCGCGTGTATCGCCGCGACACGACGGATGCCACGCACAGCGCAAATTTCCATCAGCTCGAGTGTCTCTACGTCGACAGGAACGTCACCGTTCGCGACCTGAAGGCGCTGCTCGATTACATCTTCGCGTCGCTCCTAGGGAAGGACACGAAGACGCGTTTCCGGCCGCACTATTTCGGCTACACCGAACCGAGCTTCGAGGTGGATCTCACCGCCACGCATCTGCCGAAAGTGAAGAAGCCGTGGATCGAGATCGGCGGTTGCGGCATGGTGGATCCGACGGTGTTCGAGGCCGTCGGCTACGATCCGGAAGTCTGGAGCGGCTACGCCTTCGGCATGGGCCTCGAGCGCCTCGCGATGCTCCTGTACGGGATCGATGATATACGTTACTTCTACCAGAACGATCTGCGGTTTCTGCGTCAGTTTGCTTAGGCAAACCGACGCGTAGCGAGTAGCGAGTAGTGAGTAGCGAGCATGGCAGACAAATCACAGTCGTTTCGGGATGTAGTGGTATGGCAGAGGGCGCACGCGTTTACGCTCGCGATATATCGCTGCACGGAAGCGTTTCCTAAACACGAGCTATTCGCCCTCACATCACAACTTCGCCGCGCAGCCGCGAGTGTGCCTTCGAACTTTGTCGAGGGATTTCGAAAGCGCACGAAGCCAGACAAGCTTCGGTTCTACAATATTGCCCAAGGCTCGGCCGATGAGTGTCTATACCAGCTAATTCTCGCGCACGACCTCGGCTACTCCGACACAAGCAATTTACAGGCTGATCTGGCAGAAGTTTCACGGCTGTTACAGGGCTACATCAATGGCCTCGAGCGCGACGGTTCGTAACTACTCACTACTCGCTACTCGCTACTCGCTACCCGCTACCCGCTACCCGCTACTCGCTACTTCAAGAATGAAAATTTCCCGCAACTGGCTCCGCGATTACGTCCAACTCGATGCCTCCATCGACGAGATCACACGTGCGATCACGTTTCTCGGCTTCGAGGTCGAAGGCGTTATCAATACTGGCGCGCCCAAACTGGATAACGTCGTCGTCGGCGAGATTCTCACCCGCGCCAAGCACCCGAATGCCGACAAGCTTTCCGTCTGCACCGTCGACGTCGGGCCGGCGGGCGGCGTGAAGACCATCGTCTGCGGCGCGCATAACTGCGATGCCGGCAATCGCGTACTCGTCGCGCTGCCGGGCGCCGTCCTGCCCGGCAATTTCCAGATCAAGGAATCGAAGATCCGCGGCCAGGCTTCCTCTGGCATGATGTGCTCGCCCGATGAGATCGGCATGGGCAGCGATCACGACGGATTGCTCATCCTCTCCGGCCAGCCCGCGCTCGGCACGCCGATGAACGACGCGCTGCCGCCCGGTGACACCGTCTTCGACGTCGAGATCACGCCCAACCGGCCCGACTGCCAGTCGCATCTCGGCATCGCGCGCGAGCTCGCCGCGTGGTTCAAGCTCCCGCTGCTGTATCCGCAGGAGAAATTCCGCGGGCAGATCGACGAGACGGCTGACGGAGCCTTGCGCCGCGATCTGCTCTCGGCTGTCCGGGTCGATGCGCCCGAAGATTGTCCTCTCTATACTGCGCACGTCATTACCGGCATCACGATCGGCCCCAGCCCGGCGTGGCTGCAGCAGCGGCTCTCTGCGGTCGGCCTGCGTCCCATCAACATCGTGGTCGACGTCGGCAATTACGTGATGCTGGAGACCGGCCAGCCGCTGCACGCGTTCGATGCGAAAAAACTCGGCGGCAACCAGATCATTGTTCGTCGCGCCACTGACGGCGAAAAGATCACCACGCTCGACGGTAAGGAGCGCACGCTGAACAGCCGCATGCTGGTGATCGCCGACGCGGAAAAACCGGTCGTCATCGCCGGCATCATGGGCGGCGAGAATTCCGGCGTGTCCGAGGACACGACGGACCTCGTGCTCGAGTGCGCGATCTTCAAGCGCCAGTCGATTCGCTGGACCTCGCGCAAGCTCGGCCTCAGCTCCGATTCCTCCTACCGCTTCGAGCGCGGTGTCGACCCGCACACGGCTCTGGAGGCCGTTTACCGGGCGATCGATCTCATTCTCGAAAACGCGGGCGGCCGGGTGGTCGGTCCGATCTATAAGATTGGGGGCGAGGTTCCCTGGCGCCGCGAGATCGTCGTCACCCACGACTACATCACCGAAAAACTCGGCTTCGATATTCCGGCGGACGACATGCGTGCGAGCTTCGAAGCGCTCGAGCTCACGATCACGCGCGAAGAGGAGACGGAGGCGCCGCACCGCGGCCCGGCGTGGACGGTCGATATTCCGAGCTGGCGCGACGACCTCGATCGGCCGATCGATCTCGTCGAGGAAGTACTGCGGCTCTACGGCACGGAAAAAATTCCCGCCGCCGTCGTGCAATCGCCCGGGCTGCTCGTCGAAGACGATCCGATCGTGATGTTCAACCGTCGCGTGACCGATTATCTCGTGGGCCACGACTTCCACGAATGCGTCAACTATACGTTACGCCCGGCGAAAGAGGTCGCGACATGGATTTCGCAAGCGGCCGCGGCCGAGCTCACGCTCGCGAACCCGTTCGTCGAGGACCAGTCGCACTTGCGACCGACTTTGATCATGGGACTCCTCGAGTCGCTGAAGCTGAACCAGTCCCGCGGAGTCACCGTCTCGCGGCTCTGTGAAACCGGGAGGATTTTCGTCGAACACAACGGGCAGAACCTCGAGTGCGCCGCGGTTGCGTTCATCCTGGCCGAGCCGCTCGGCGAAAGCTCGTGGCTGAAGCGGGAGCCGGCGGATTTCTATGTCGCAAAGCATCACGTCGCCGCGCTGGCGACCGCCGCCGGCATCGAGTTTGCACGGCAGCGGCTGACGCCCGTAACGGGCGTGAACGGCTGGCAGGAGGGCCATTCCGCCGCGGCGGGAGACATCGCGCATGGCTGGGTGGCACGTTGCGGCCTGCTTAATCTCTCGCTCGTGCGGCAGCTCGGCATCGAAGGCAAAGTCTATGGCGGCCTGTTTGCGATCCTGCCGGAAAAGCTCACGTCCGAGGTCACGCGCCGGCGCTTCAGCGAATTCGGATTGTTCCCCGCTGCGTTGCGCGATCTCGCGCTTGTCGTCGATGCCGCGACGCAAGCGGCCGAAGTGCAGAAGGCCTTGGCGAAGGCCGCGCGTGCCGCCGTCGGGAATGCGTTTGCGGTTGAGAAGGTGGGCGTCTTCGACGTCTACACCGGCACCGGTTTGCCCGAGGGCAAGAAGAGCCTGGCCTTCAATCTCGTGTTCCGCGCGCCCGACCGGACGTTGACGGACGACGAGGTGAACACCGCGTTTCAGAAATTACAGGATGAGATTGCTCGAACCTCCGGCTGGCAGATTCGTAAATAGTCATGGCGACTCCACTCACTATAAAAGCGGGCGATCTGGATATCGGAAAAGTATCCGTCCTCGCCCGCCTTCAGCTCACTCCGGCTGAAGCGGCCGAATATGCGAGCCAGCTCGGGCAGGTGCTCGGTCATCTGGAACGGCTGAAAGCCGTCGACGTCACCGGCGTCGAGCCGAGCGCGCATGCGTTTGCTGTACACAATGTCTGGCAGGAGGACGTCGCGCGCCCCGGACTGACGGTTGACCAGGCGCTCCGGAATGCACCCGCGCAACGCGACAACATGATCGCCGTGCCGAAGGTCGTCGAATGAGCCGTCTGATTGAACAAAAGGGGACGAAGGGAACGAAGAGCCGAATGACCTTCGAAACTCTCATGGCTCTTCGTTTCCTTCGTTCTCTTCTGTAAAACGTATTTGTCTGAATGTCTGCCGAACTTTTCTTCCACTCCATCGCCGATCTCGCGGCGCAGCTCGAGGCCAGGCAGATTTCTGCTGTCGAACTGACCAACGCGGTCATCGCGCGCACGAAAGCGGTCGAGCCGCGCGTCCGCGCCTTCAATTC
>JAKFEQ010000022.1:0-20340 GCA_036675625.1 Opitutaceae bacterium
GAAACGCATCTGTGTAAATGGTGCGACTGCGAGTCCGCGGCCCTGCTTTTTCGCGAGGCCCTACCCGCCGGCTCCGGCCGCTTCAATGAGATGGTCGCCTGGTGCAAACACGAGATGTTGCAAATCCACGGGTGGGTCACCCCAGAGTCTCTTGAACGGCGCCGAAATACCCCCGATTCAGAAGGCATTCACGCCTTCATGCGTCAGAACCGTCTCGGGTTGGTGATTGCGGTCCCGCCCGGAGTCGGCCAGCCGACACTCATTCTTGCGCTAGAAAAAAAGTCGGACGAGACCCCCTTCACCTACCCCGAAATCGAGCGCCTCCAAAACGTCGCCGAGCTCATGGACAACATCCTCACCCGCTCGCGGCTCACCGAGCAGGCTGCCCTGCAGGCAAAGATGGAGCACCTTGCCATGATGTCCCGCGGCCTGGCGCACGACCTGAAGAATCTCATCACCCCGGTCTCTTCGTTCCTTGTACACACCGACCACTCCTTCGAGCCCAATTCACCCGCCGCCGAGGTGCACGCTGCCGCCCGCCGTTCCGTGCGCATCATGAACGACTACGTCCGCGAATCGCTCTTCTTCTCCGAGCGCCTCGCGCCGAAATTCGAGCTCGTCGACCTCGCCCGCCTCTTCGAGGCCGTCCGCGAGACCACCGCACCGCAGGCTCAACGCCGTGGCATCACCATCACCCTGCGCCTCGAGTTCACCCCGCCTATCGTCGCCGACGCCGTCTTGCTCCAACGCATGCTCGCAAACTTCGTCGGCAACGCGATCGATGCCTCCCGCCCCGGTAAAAGCGTAACGCTCGTCGCCTCCACCCCGTGCGACGGATGGGCCCACCTCCAGGTCATCGACGAAGGGTGCGGGATCGCACCGGAACACCTGGGGCGGGTTTTCGACGCGTACTTTACCACCAAGGAGTTCGGCGACGACGTCCGCGGCTTCGGGCTCGGCCTCTCGATCGCACAAAAAATCGCCGATCTTCACTGCGGCATTATAAATATCGAGAGTCAGGTCGATATAGGCACTACCATCACAGTCGAGCTTCCCGTCACGCAACCGACCCGTCTCGAGACGCGCCGGCTCATCGCTGGCGCAGCCACGCCTTGACTGCCCCCGTGCCAACCTTCCAATCGCGCCCCATGAGTCGAGACCCAGTCGACGTGATGACCCCGCGGATCCTGATCGTCGACGACGAGCGGCAGATTCACGCCTCGATCCGGCTAAGGCTCGGCCGCGATTACGAATTGGTCTCCTGCTTCGATGCGCGCGAAGCGCTCGAGCGGTTAGGCCAGGAACGCTTCGACCTGTGCCTGGCCGACATCCACATGCCGCACATGGATGGGCTCACGTTCATCGCCCGCGCTCGCGAAACCGATCCCGCCCTCGGCTACGTCGTCCTCAGCGCTTTTGACTCCGACGAGAATCTCCGCCGCGCGATTCCGCTCCAGGTCTTCGACTTCATCGGCAAACCGCTGCCGGAACGCGAGGGCTTCGAACGCCGCATTCCCGAATGGGTCGATCGCACGCGCCGCCAGCGGCAGGATCATCAACTCGCCGCCAGCTCCCGCACCGTCGCCCACGACCTCGCCTCCGCCCAACTCGCCCACGAGGTCGAACTCGTCGCCTCCGAGACCGCACGCGATGCGCTCCTCCAGACCGCCAATCTGCTCACGACCATTCACGCCCACCTCGTGACCGCCATCGCCGTCCTCGCGCCGCGCGTCAGAAGTGACCCCACGGGTTCCCAACTGCTGCGCAATCTCGACGCCGCCCGCAATACCGCCGACGCCGCCGTCAGCGTCGCCGAAGGTTTCTTCAACTCCGCCTACGCCAGCCGCGACTCGTCGCCCGCATTCATCGGTGCCGGCCTCCGCCATGCCATCGATATCGCGCGACGGATGAGCCGCGCCGATGAGCACAATCAGGCAATCGATTTCGGCCCCTTCGATGAACACACCGTCGCGCGCGGTGTGTCCGGCATCGATTTTCTCCTGATGATGGTGCCCGCGATCGGAGCCGCGCTCGCCTCCGCACCGGTCAATACCACCGTGCGCATCGACGCCACGCACCTGACGCGACTCGAATCCATCCTCAAGGAAGCCGCGTCGAAGCAACTGCTCTGGGTAAACCGGAAACACGCCCCGATCAGCCAGCCCGCCGTGCAGATAACGATTTCCAGCCCCGCTCCCGCACTCACCCGCCCGGAATTCGAAGCGTGGCTGAAAGGCGAGCCCACCCGCCTCGCCTCCATCGCGCCGCGCGGCCTGATCGCCGGACTGCAAAAATCCCACGCGCTGCTCGGCATCGCCACCGCTCCCGCCGCCCCGCAGTTCCGCATCACCCTCGCGCTCCCCGCCTGATGGCCCGCTCTCGACGCTCACCGTGATTACGATCGTTTCGTCCGACGCCCGGGAACGCGCCGCGTTTTCCGCGCTTTGCCTGGCCAGGAACTGGAATGCCGACACGTGCGAGTCCGTTCGCGCATTTCGCCGGCGAATCAACGATTCGATGCCCAAGGTCGTTCTGACGCGACAGAAGCTCGGTGACGGCTATTCCGACGACGTGCTCGCAACCCTGCAGGCGACTTCACCATGCGAGGTGAAAGTCATCGTCCTCGCCTCCGCTGGCGCCGCCTCGTCGCACGAAGCGCGCCAGCTCGCACTCGGCGCCGATTGCGTACTCCGCGATCCCGTGCGGCCCGATGTGTTGTTGGAATATCTCGCGAAATATTGCGCTCGCCCACCCACGGCGGCACGGCCGGCTCGCCGCGCACGTACGAAGCTCTTGCAGCTCGCCAACGCATCGCTCGATCCCATCGAGCGACGATTGCAACACGACGGGCGCGCCATCCAGCTCACACCGCGCGAGACTGCGCTCGCGTGCGCGTTGATCGCTTGCCGGGGCGAGATCCTGCACTACGACGAACTCTTCGAGGCGGTCCTCGGCCGCCGCTTCCTGGGCGACACCAGCAACATGCGTGTCCTGCTGGGTAAACTCTGCACCTCCGCGGCCTCGATTGGAGTTCCGCTCCGCCCATGGGTGCAGGTGATTCCCAAAACCGGCTACCGCTACGCTCCTCCACGACTGCGCCCGCTCGCCTCCCGCAAGCCGACATTATCGGCCGCGTAACGGACCCGGGGATACACGCAAACCCCGCGATCGCGCCCGCCTCCGCCACCCAGCGAACCCGGGTCCGCGCGATCATCGCCCCCGGCGTTACGGAAAAATTACGGCGGCAGCATTGGTCATGCGCATGCGATGGCCAGCGTCCTGCTGCGCCCGCCCTGCTGCCAACATCGGGGAAGGCCCGACCCATGTTGCCCATGAAACCGAAAGATCCCGAAGCTGTGCGTGCGGTGCTGATCCTGAATGCCGACCAGCTGGGCGCCGAAATTTTGCGCCAGTATGTACAACGGGCCTTTCCTCGCGCGCAGATCTCTCTGGTCAGTTCGGTGGATGCGGCCGCCCTGGCACTGGCCGCGACCTTTTTCGACCTCTTCGTCGCCAGCGCGGCCGTGCCGCTCGAGGGCGATATCCTCGATCTCATGTCCCGCTGCGCCGAAGACCCCTCGAGCGCGACTCGCCTCTTCGTCGTCACCACGCGTCGCGATGTCCGTCTGCTCAGCACGCTTCGAACCCTCCATATCGACGGCGTATTCGATTCTGCCGACGAGGCGCCCGCCCAATTGATCGTGGCCCTGAAAACCGTGACGCAAGGGCGCCGCTATTGGAGCTCCATCCTCCTCCCGTACATGCAGCAGACCACCTCGCCGACGGCCCTCTTCCGCCTCCTGACAGAGCTCGAGCAACTCGTGCTTGCCGTGATTGGCGACGGTTCCGACGACATCGCGGCGGCACGCGAGCTCGAACTCAGTCCCGCCACCGTCTCGACCGTTCGCCGCGATCTGCACCGCAAACTCGGTGTGCAACACCGCGGCGAGCTCATCCGCCTCGCCGCGCAGCATGGATTTGTCCAGTTCACGCCAGAAGGTATTTTACGCCCCGCGTTCTCGATCCTGCGCGCGGCCTATAACCCCCGCCGCACCCGGCGTCCCACGGGGCAGGCGCTTCGAATCGCACCCGCTCCACCGCGCGGCATCCGCCAGCTCAATAGCGAGCTCGCCCGCCCCGCCGCCTAACGGACCACTATATCAAATGCAGCCCAGCTCAGGAGAGGCTGGACCGGCATACCCGTTTTGAGTTTTGGTTTTGGGTTGGAGTCCATTTGCCTATCGGTCTCTTGGTCTCCGATCTCTCGTTCCGCCATGCACCTCTCCGGACTTTTCATCTATCCCGTGAAATCGCTCCGCGGGTGCGCCGTAGAGTCCGCGATGGTCGATGATCTCGGGCTCGTCGACGATCGGCGGTTCATGGTGGTCGACGCCACCGGCCGTTTCCTCTCGCAGCGCGCGCTACCGCGCATGGCACTGATCGAAACCGCTCTTACGTCGGACGCGCTCACGCTGTCTGTCGCCGGCGCGAGCAAGATCCATGTCGCTCGCGCGCCCGATTCCATCGCTCCGCTGCGCAATGTCTCGGTCTGGAAAAGCGAGGGCTTGCTCGCGGAGGACTGCGGCGACGAACCCGCGGGCTGGCTCTCGCAATTTCTCGCCACCACCTGCCGGCTGGTGCGCATCGGCCCCCGTTTTGCTCGTCCGATTCTCAAACCCAACGTCGCTGGTCCAGGCGACCGCGTGAACTTCGCCGACGCGTTTCCATTCCTCGTACTCAGCGAAACCACGCTCTCCGACCTGAACGACCGGCTGGTCACGCGTGGCGAAGAGCCGGTTCCGATGGACCGCTTCCGGCCCAACCTCGTGATCGCCGGCCCTCCCGCCTACGCGGAGGACGCGTGGACGCGTTTTCGAATCGGACAGATCGCGTTCCGCACCGGCGGACCGTGCGCCCGCTGCGTCATCACGACGACCGATCAACTCACCGCCGAGCGCACGGGCGAACCGCTGCGCACGCTCGCGTCGTATCGTCGCGACCCGAGCGATGCAACGAGCGTGTACTTCGGCCAGAATCTGATCCACGAAACCAAAAGCGGCACCCTGCACGTGGGCGACGCAGTGGATTTTTAGAACGACTACATGCCCCTTTCGCCGACCTTTGAGCCACGAGCCCACGGTCGTGCCAGTCCGTTTCCATCCGCCCCTATACAGTTATATACAATCAAAACAGGAGTGGGCATGCCTCCAGAAACGGGAAACGCCGACGAATCGGGTCGCGCATCAGGGAAATTCTCTGGGCCGAAAGTCCCACCCCGCGCCCACGACTTCCGCTCGCATTTCGACACCTGCCGCGTTCACCTCGAAGATCGTGAACGACCTCTCCTCTCTGCTGCACGCCGTCGCAGATTGCGATCCCCAGCGTGCCGACCGTTTGCTCCCGTTGGTTTATGATGAGCTCCGCCGGCTCGCCGCGCACCAGATGGCGAAGCAGCCTCCCGGGCACACCTTGCAGGCGACTGCGCTGGTGCACGAGGCCTTCCTCCGTCTCATCGGAAATCCCGCCCGCACGTGGGCCGACCGCCGTCACTTCTTCGCCTCCGCGGCGGAAGCGATGCGCCACATCCTCGTCGATCGCGCGCGTCGCAAGGCGGCCGTGCGTCACGGCAGCAACGCCATCGCGCTGCAATGGGACGACGTCCCGCTCGCCGCCGACAGCGACGACGACGACGTGCTCGCGATCAACGATGCGCTCGAGGCCCTCGCGGCGCACGATCCCACCGCCGCCGAGCTCGTGAAACTCCGCTTCTTCGGCGGCTTCACCTTCATCGAGGCGGCGGAATTGCTGGGCACTTCGGAGCGCACCGCCAAACGCATGTGGACCTACGCCCGCGCGTGGCTCTTCGAGGAAATCCAGCGCACGGCGGGCGTCGCAGGCTGACGTGAACGGAGAACGCTCGCTTTTCTGCGCGGCGCTGGAGCTCACCTCGCCCACCGCTCGCGCCGCCTTCCTCGACGAAGCCTGCGCCGACACACCGGACTCGCGCGCGCGCCTCGAGTCGCTCCTCCGCGCCGCTGCCGCCGCGGGCGACTTCCTGAACGCAGCCGAGCCGCACGCAGAGCTGCCCGGTACGCGCATCGACCGTTACATTCTGCGCGAACCGATCGGCGAAGGCGGCTTTGGCGTCGTCTATCGCGCCGAGCAGGAGCAACCGGTGCGCCGCAACGTCGCCCTGAAGATCATCAAGCTCGGCATGGATACGCGGGCGGTCGTCGCGCGTTTCGAAGCAGAGCGGCAGGCGCTGGCGCTGATGGAGCACCCGAACATCGCGCGGGTGTTCGACGGCGGCGCGACCGCCGGCGGCCGGCCCTATTTCGTCATGGAGCTGGTGAGCGGCGTCCCGATCACGCGTTTCTGCGACGAGCGAAAGCTCCCGCTCGCGGAGCGGCTCGAGTTGTTCCTCCAAACCTGCCGCGCCGTGCATCACGCGCATCAGAAGGGCGTCATTCATCGCGACCTGAAGCCGTCGAATGTGCTCGTCGCGTTCGCGGACGGCCGCCCCGTCGTGAAGGTGATCGACTTCGGCATCGCCAAGGCCACGCACGAGCCGCTCACCTCCGCGCCCGCGCTCACCCGGCAGGAGGCCATCATCGGCACGCCAGCCTACATGAGCCCCGAGCAGATCGGCCTCGGTCATGCCCATGTGGATACGCGCAGCGACATCTACAGCCTCGGGGCCGTCCTCCACGAGCTGCTCTCCGGAACACCGCTGCTCGACCTGGCTGCGCTGGCCTCCGCCAGCCACCCCGATGTGCAGCGCGCGATCTGCGACAGCGAACCCGCGCCCCCCTCGCGACGGGTCGCCGCGCTGTCGCCGGAGGCGAGGCGGGGCGCGGGAGCCCGTCGTTCCTGCACGCCGGAACGGTTGATCGCCGACCTGCGCGGCGACCTCGATCGTATCGTGCTCAAATGTGTCGAGAAGGATCCCGGCCGGCGGTATGAAACCACCGACGACCTGGCGCGCGACCTCGTGCGGTTCCTGCATCATGAGCCCGTGCAGGCCCGCCCGCGCACGCCCGGCTATCGCGCCGCCAAGTTCATCCGCCGGCGCCGCGCCGCGGTCACCGTGGCCGCAGCCGCAGCCGTCGCGCTGCTCAGTATCGGTTTTTATCATACGCAGCGCATTTCCGCCGAGCGCGATCGCGCGCAAAGCGAGGCGCGCAAGGCGGCCAAGGTGAGCGAACTTCTCACCGAGCTCGTGACCGCGGGCGATCCGTTTCGCACGCCCTCCCCGCAGGGCACACTCGAGGCCAGCGCGGCGCGGGTCCGCCGTGAATTCGCGACGCAGCCCGACGTGCGGGCGGAAATCCTGAACGCCGTCGGGCGCGTCCACCTCCGCCGCGGCGACCACGAGAAGGCACTGCCCATCCTGACGGAAGCGCTCGCCGCGGGTCGCGAGATCGGCCGGCTTGATGTGCGGCTGGCCCAGACGCTGAGCGATCTTGGCGTGCTGCGGCGGGAGAAAGGCGAGATCGCCGCGGCGATTCCGCTTTTCGAGGAAACGCTCGCGCTGCGCCGGCAACTCTGGGGCAACGACCACAACGAGGTCGCGATTTCGCTCGTCGAGCTGGGCCGCGCGCACAGTTCGCTCGAACGCCTGGAGCAGGCCGAGCCGCTGTTTCGCGAAGCGCTGGCGATCCGGCAGAAGGTGCTCGGCCCCGAACACCGCGAGATCGCCGTCAGCCTCGGCGATCTCGGCTCCATACTGTGGCAGAAAGGCGAACTCGCGGCCGCGGAGCCATTGCTCCTCGGAAGTCTGGCGATGCACCGGAGCACGGTTGGCAACGAGCATCCCAATGTAGCCCAGGCGCTGGCGAATCTCGCGCTGCTCAGGGTCGATCAGGGCGACCTGGCCGCCGCCGAGCATCTGCTGCACGAAGCCCTGCCGGCGACGCGTCGGGCGCTCGGTGAAACCCATTGGCGCACCGCCCGACAGCTCGGAAATCTCGCGCTGGTTTGGCGCAAACAGGGGCGCTTCCGGGAGGCCGCGGCGGCGCTCGACGAGGCACTGCCGCTGGCGCGGAAAACCCTGGGGCCGGATCAACCGTTGATCGCCGCCCTTTCAGTCGAGCGCGCCCAGGTTCACCTCGCCGAGGGCGAGGCCGCGGCGGCCGAACTCCTCCTGCGCGAAGCGTTGCGCGTCCAGCGCCTCAGCTACGGCGAGAGCGGCTGGCGCATCGGCACCACGAAGAGCGTGCTCGGGGCCGCGCTGCTCGCCCTCGGCCGCATCGGCGCCGCGGAAACGCTCTTGGTCGAGGCGAGTCGCGCTTTGCCGAGCGTGCCCGGCCCGCGCGGTCGGGAAACCCAGCCCACAAGCGCACGCCTCGCGGCCCTCCAGCACGCCAGGCTCACGGCGCTTCCGCGCTGAGTCCCGTTCCCACCGCAGGAGCACTGCGGCGTCCGCACGTTTTTTTGGCCCGTTTGGCGCGCGCATTTCGTTTCCGAGGATGTGACGACGCTCTCGTGATCCAGCCGGAGGCTCCCGCCTCCGCCTCTCAGTCCTCCGCCCGTCGCGCCTGGCGCGATCGATCGGTCGCAGGGCAAGGCGGCTCCGCTCGTTCCTCGAGCGGACCGGCTCCACGGCGTCGTCGCATCCATCACCATGAAATGCTCGCACCTGAAATTCATTGCCATCCGCCGCGCTCTCGCCGGCGCATCGTGCGCGATCGCCCTTATCGCCACCGCCTCGGCCGACGTCGTGACGGACTGGAACCAAACCCTGGAAACCGCGTTGCGGAATCCCGTCCCCTCCGTTCCCGCCCAAGCCCGCGCCTCGGCGATCATGCACGTCGCGATCTTCGATGCCGTCAATGGCATCACCCGCCGCTACACGCCGCTTCGTGTGGCGGAATCCGCGCCCCCGGGGGCGCGGGCCGAGGCCGCGGCCGCGTATGCCGCCCATGGCGCGCTGGTCGGATTGTTCCCGGCGAAGCAGGCGCTGTTCGACGCGCAGCTCGCGGCTTCGCTGGCAGAGATCCCGGGCGGCCAGTCGAACAGCACATCGATCGCCAGCGGTCGCGCGTGGGGTGAAGCGGTGGCACGCCAGATCCTCGCCTGGCGCGCCAACGATGGGTTCTCGCAGCCTGGGACTTATCCCGGCGATTCGGGCATCGGGCACTGGCGTTATCCGCCACTCGGCAACGCGCCCGCCGGCGCGCTCAGCACGAGCACGACCCTGCCGTTCGCGCTGACCGAGGTCGCTTCGTTCGATCCCGGACCGCCGTATGGCTTCGCGGATCGCGCCGCCGCCTTGGCGACAGCCGCGTATGCCCGCGACTTGAACGAGGTGAAGGCGCGGGGCGGCGTCGTCAGCGCCGTGCGCACGCCGGCCCAGGTCGATCTCGCGCGTTTGATCCACCTCTGCGATGTGCCCGATCTCAACGCCGTCGTGCGCCGCTCGCTGCCCGCCGGCCGGCGGCTGGACGAGACCGCGCGCATCTTCGCGCTCCTCAATATCGCGGCGAACGATGCCGCCGTCGTGTGTTTCAAGGCCAAATACAAATACGGCTTCTGGCGCCCGCTGCAGGCAATCCCACACGCGGATGAGGACGGCAACCCCGCCACGACCGCCGACCCGTCGTGGGCGCCGCTCGGCGCCACGCCCTCGCATCCGGAATACCTCTCGGGGCATTCGGTCATTTCCGGCGCGATGCTCGCGATGGCGGCCACGCTGCTTGGCGACGAGACCCGGTTCACGCTGACCACGAGCAATGCCGGCGCGCCCGCCATCACCCCGGAATACGACCGCTTCTCGACGCTCGCGGATACGATCGCGGAGGCGCGGATCGACCTGGGATTTCATTTCCGCACGGCGTGCGAACTCGGCCTGCGCGCCGGCTACGCGGTCGCCCATCAGCTCGCCCAAAACGCGCTGCAACCCGTGCGTGGCAGCGGCATGATCAACCTCGCCATGCGCGGCCGCGTGGGTGCCGGCGACGAGATGCTCATCGCGGGCTTCAATATTGCGGCGGGCTCACGCCAGACGTTGATCCGCGCCGTGGGCCCGACGCTCGGCGCCCTCGGTGTCAGTGGTGCGCTCGCCGATCCGCGCGTCGTGCTCTATGACAGCAAGGGGCGGATGGTCGCGCAGAACGACAACTGGTCCGGCGGCGACGCCAGTGAAAGCGCGGCCATTTCCCTCGCGATGGCCCGCAGCGGCGCGTTCGCGCTGCCCCAAGGTTCACGCGACGCCGCGCTGGTCGCGCTGCTGCCGCCGGGCGCCTACACGATCCACGCGAGCGGCGTCAGTGGAACCTCGGGCGTGGCCCTAATCGAGCTCTTCGAGCTGCCGTAGCATGACTCAGAACGGGGTCAGGCCGATGTTTGTTGATTAATCCGCGATGTCCGTCGGCTCAAATAGGAGCGCAGAGAATGGGGACTGCCCATGTTTAGTTTCTGGGCAATCCAGACATGAGGCACCCTTGCCTCGCGCCGCAACACGGCCGCCGCAGCCAGTTTCCATTCGATGCATTTACCGTCGTTGGCGGCATCCGTTATCGACTTCCCCAGCCCGAGCAGTGTCGCGTCGAGCACTCGCTCCCAACGCGCCGTTTTGAGCTCACCGATTTCCGCCGCATCGAATCCACGGTTGATCTCCACCTGCACGTGCTCCTTGGCGATTACTTTGCGCCAGCCGTTCGTGCCGATTGCCCATCCGCGGGACATTTCGCTCCACCCTTCTTCCTGTTGGCGCTCAGGCTCGCCAGCCAGTTCGATCAGATCCGCAACGTAGCTTGCCCACCCTGAAGCGGAATCATCCCACCCGAGACTGCCGAGCCACTCCGCTGCCACGAGGCATGGAGAACGGTCGCGCTTCAAGAAACGTGCCAGGCTGCTCCAGCGAAACATCGCCACCTGTGCCGCCGGGACGATGTGGGCGCGCACCGGATTGAGGTGAATGTAGTTTACCAGCTTGGCCAGCGCGCTCGCGTTCTCGACCAGCAACGATTGGTAGCGGCCTTGAAACAAATGCCCCCGCTCGGAACGCAGCCGATTGAAACGCGTGGCAAACGTGCTCTGCAGCCAATGCATCCCCTCCACCAGGTTCGGCTCGATCGTTTCCAGTGCGAGGTGGAAATGATTTCGCATGATCACGTAGCCATGCAGCCTCCATCGAAAACCCTGACACGCTTCGTCCAACGTTGCCTCAAACGCTTTCGCTGCTCCCGCGGTTTCAAAGACATCCCGGCGGTAGTTCCCACGATTGATCACGTGATAAATCGCACCGGGAAACTGGATCCGCAACCGCCGCGCCATACCACGATCTCAATGTGTCCGGTCTCTACGAGCGAGCGCTAAATCAACAAACATCAGCCTGACCCCGTTGGCTCGATCGCAGATGCGGCAACTCCGCGTCGAGCGCCTGGCGCAGGGCTGGACGCAATCGCTGCGCCGGTGGCTTCACGAGCGGCTCGGTGTCGAGCGCACCGAAGCGCCGCGCGTGACCGCGCGCGAGTCCGTCGCGCAGACCCAGCGCGAAGCGCCGCGCCAATCCCGCGGCATCCGCATGTAATTTCTCGCCATGTCCTCACTGCAACAGTCCGTCGATGCACGCCGCGCGGCCGAGAAGGCCGAGCCCACGTGCCATTCCATCCGCAGCAACGCGGCGTTCGTGGATTTCCACGTCACGCCGCATTCGCGCTGCGGTTTCCCCGTCGGCCAGCTCTGCCACTACACGCTCGAAGCGAACGAGGGCGGCGACGAGCCACCGGAGCGGCTGACGCTCGCATTTCCCACGGCCGACGTGGTGCTCACTGGCGCGCGGCTCGCGAAGCTCGTCGAGCTGCTGCACGATCACTCGCTCGGCTCCGTCACGCCGCTCGATGCGCGCTATTCCAACGCCCTCGGCAAAGCGCCCTGGGTCGCGCGCATCGTCGTCTCGCGCATCGACAAGTCCGGCGGCGCGCCAGGCTAGACGCTAAACTCCGCGCGGAAGTTCGCGATCGCCTTTTCGAGCCGGTCGGTATCGAGCCACAACGGCTTAGCATACGGTTCAAGGAACTGATCGCGGAAGTGCGCGAGCAATCTCTCCAGCTCCGATTCAGAGCTGAACCGTATCATTTCGCCACGGTGTTCCGGCCGATCACGAGGGAGCAGATGCCAATAGGGAACACAGCAAGGATGCCCACCCTCGTCGTATTTTTTGTCTCCCAGCCCGACCACCATCGAGATCGCGTAATTGGGAGCCGTGTCTAGTTCGTAGCTCACTTCAATGAACACGTCGAAGCGCGAGAACATCAGCCCTTCGACTTCGTTCAGCCCTTTCTCGGCGAAGCCATTTCCCTCGAAGTAGCCCCCGAGGACGCGGCGGCATGCCGCCGCAAAATATGGGCAGATCAAGCGTTCCCAGCCTCCCATTTTTCGCGCACTCATGGTCGTCCTAGAACGTTGATGACTTCTGACCGCGGCACCGTTTGGTAAGGAACACCGCGGCTTTCCAAGCGGAGCAATTCGGAGCGAGTCAGATCGAACTGCTGACGGATGGCAGGATTTCTCAATGGGTCCTGGCCGATGTAACGGAACGCATCGCCTTCGTTGATCCGCGCACGCAGCATTCCATCGTTTAATCGCCAACGCTGTTGCGGTGTCATCGCGGCCCACTCGTCGGCCGTGGCACCAAAGCCAAGTGTTCTGCCGCCTGTCTTTTCAGCAAACGGCATCACCCGTTGAGCCATATTCTCGCCCAAAACTGTGGTCTGCCGAGCGACTGCACTCTCTGCGGCTCGAAGTAGGCGGGTGCTTGCCAGAAACCTCGGGACCGCGGTCACGCCTAAGCTCGCACGCATTGAAAAATATTCTAGCGCGAGCATTTCGTTCGGACTCAGCCCAATGCGCCTACCCACTTCATTCATGAGGTAGCCTGGCCCCGTAAGAACTGCCAACCCAGCTATGAGTTCGCCTTCGGCTCGGTTAATTTCTCTATCATATTCGCTTTCCATCCATCCGCGTAAAAAGCGCCGCAATGATCCTTCCGGTGTGGCCGGTGCCATATTCGTCGCCGTTCCCCAATTCGGCGACCAGATCGTCAAGCTGCCGTTCTGGAACGATTGGTTGAGCAGCGACTGGTTGCTGGTCGGCGTCCAGGCGGTACCTCCAGAACCGAAGCGCATCTGAGCAACCCGACTTCCTGCGCCCATGTCTTGAACCGGGATGGCGTTGACCTGGACCGAATCCATCATAATAGGCGCCGTCTGCAATCCCGTCGGGTCGGTATAGCTGACCGGATTGTTGCGCACGTAGGAATAGGCATTCACGCCCTGGGTCATGCCCAAGTTGTCGAAGACCGGGTCGACGCTCAGGAAGCGGCCGAACCGCGGATCGTAAATACGGCCGTTCATGTGGATCAGCCGCACGTCGTCGAGGTGCTCGTGGTCAGTGAAGCCACGGCGCTCGGCGGAACTTACCGCTCCCGGTTGCCAAGTCGTGCCGGAGCGACGTTCACCCCAGGGGTCGTAGCTCTGTTGCTCGGCCGTGCCGTCGAGCGTGGTGATGGTGTCCACGGATCCGAGATGGTCGTGATGGAAGTAACGCACATCCGCGTGCGCGCCATTTCTCCACGTTACCTGCCCCATCCGGCCCAGCGGTCCGCTGAGGTAATGGATATCGTCAGTTGCACCTGTGACGACCCGGCGCTCGTGACCGGCACCGAGATAGTAGCTCGTCTCGTCGCCGTGAATCTGCTTCACCCGCTGCAAATCGGCATCGTAGAAGAACTGCCGGGGTGCCGTCGCGCCGGCGCGATTGATCGTGCCGGGTTGATTGAAGGCTGTCCACGACACGGTGTGCGCGCCGTTGCCCTCGAGATTTCCATTCGCATCGTAGGTAAACACATCGCTTCCGATTTGCTTGATCGCGTGCGCGCCGCCGCCGCCGGATTGCCCGGCCGGACGCGTATAAATATAGGAGCCCGCCACACCCGACTTCGTCAGCAGGTTGCCAGCGGCGTCGTAGGTCTGTTCCGCGGTCGAGCTGGCGGCGATCTCCGCGCTGACGCCGCTGACAGTTCCGAAATGCGTCCGGCGCAGCCGGGAAAGGGCGTCGAAACCAAAACCCTCGCCCACCTGGTGGCTGAAATCGATTCGCTTGTATAGGCTGCCGATCCTGCTCGGCTCGTAGAAATATTGAAGATGCTGCGCGCTTGTAGGCGTCGCGGTCGCGCCCGTCTGGATCGAGTCGACCATGCCATCCGTCGCCCGGTATACCCGCTCCGTCCTAAGTCCATTGCCATAGAGCAACGTCTTCACCTGGCCGTCCGCTTCATAGGCGGTGCCCAGCCAATATCGCCCAGAGGTCGCGTCGTTGCGCAGCGAAACCCAGTGGCCGTAACCGCCGTAGACCCGGCGCTCGACGAACCCGCTCGCTCCGTGCGCGATAGTCTTCAATCGGTGGTACATGTCGTAGCCATACGTCCGAACGTAATCGACTTGGTTCGGCGACACGCCGAGCGTGCGCTTCGATTCCTGCAGGCGGCCGAAGCTGTCGTATTTGAATGTCTCCGCAAACCCATCGAACGAAGAGACGCTCGCGAGCTTGCCCACGCCTTTGCCGGGCGCCGAATCATAACTCCACGTGCTATTCAGGGTGCCGATCGTGCGGCTGGTCATCCGGCCGAGCTGATCATAGCTGAAGGTTGTCTCAACCTGTTCCGCATCCTTCTGCTTCACCACTTCGCCCAATGGATTGTAGGTGAAATACCACGTGCCGCGATTCGGATCGTTTGCCACCGTGCGACGGCCGTACGCATCCAGAGTATAGATTGTGCTGGCGTTGATCGGATCGACAATTTTTTCCAGAGAACCGAATCCATCGTAGGAATAGCTAAGGGTTGCCGAAAGCGTTTCGCTGGCTTGGTTGGTTTCGGTCGTCGTACCTGACTCCACAATCTGTGCTACGCCACCGAGCCCATTCCGCGTCGTAACGATTGTGCTCGTCCGATTATGGGTCACGCCCGCGGCAGGCGAGTACTCGACTTCCGAACGTTCCTCGGTCGTCGCCAGATTCGCATAGGTGAAAGTCGACGAGCCACTGTAAGCGGCGATGGTTTCCGTGGTCCCATTGAGCGAATACGTGGCGTTACGGTAGACGATCGCTACGCGGCCAAGGTCATCGTATTTGGTCACGTCGTAGTACCGGCTTTCAGTCGTGCCGGCGAAATAAGGCCGGCTTTGGCGGAAGGCGTTACCTCGATGGTCGTAGAACGTGTCGGCGTAGCTCAGTTTCGCATCCGGTGTGACGCCGACCGTGCGCACCGGCCGCGCCAATTGATCGTAGAAGACCAGGCTCGGTGGCGCCCCAGCGGACAGCGTTTCGACATGGTAGAGTGCCGTCGCCGGACCCTGGCCAGTCTCAGCCCAGGCGCGATTGATTGTCGTGACTAGGCCGCCCGGACTGGTCTGGGTGAGCACGCGACCGAGGCCGTCGTAAGTATACGTGGTCGGCAGCCCATTGATGTCAGTATGGGTCTTCGCCAACCCGAGCGCCTCGTCGAAGTCGCTGAAGGTTTCAACGTGGCCTTCCGCGTTCGTCTTCTTCGTCAGGAATCGTCCGCCGTAGGTCGAAGAATAGTCAAAGCTGGTTTCACGGTCCGCCGGCAACCCGGGACCGCTCACCTTTACCGACTGCACATGGCCGAACGTGTCGTAAACATAGTCCGTGATCAAGTGCAGCGACTTGGCGTCGTCGGTCGCGTAGTAGGTATTGATCTCCGCCTGCGTCGGCTCGCGGGGATCGCCGTTGGGTTCTGTTTTCAGCAACGGCTCGCGCGTCTCTTTCTCCAGTCGGCCCAGGGAGTCGAACTCAAGCTTCGTGACGCGGGTCTTCGATCCGCTTGCGAGCGGCGATTGGGTCGATCCTGTGATGGTGACGATACACTTGTCGATTTGCCCTGGATAAGAACCAGCCGCGCTAGAATAGGTAATCTGCCTGACTTCGGTGGACGCAAACCCGTCGCTCAGCTCCGTGCTTTGATTCACAATATCGCCCCATTCGCTGATGCCGTCTGGTGCGACCACAACGGCTTTAGTGAGATAAACAGCCTGCGTCGCAGCATCAAAGTGACTCTCGTCAGCTACTTCAACATAAGGTGCCCGCACGCGAGTGGACGCGGGCACGGGCGCGAGAGCTGGAGCGGAACTCAACGCTTTCCACGTGCTCGAAGAAGATGAGATCTTGTGACCGTTATCGAGAACCGTTGTGACAACGTGGGGCAGGCCAATAAACGGGTAAATCTGCCGATAAGAGGTGGCTGTCGTCTTGCCTGTCCGCGAATCGGAAACATCAACTTGTTGGAAGCCGAGCGAGCCCTCCAGCGGATCGTGACGCAGCGCGGTGTAGCGGTAGGTGAGATCGTAGTTCCCTCCGATGCCGTCAGCCTCCGCGACCTTGCGCACGACATAGCGCGAGTCGCGAACGTTCAAGATCGGTGGCTTCGAACCGTCGCGGCCTGTTTCGGAATCGCTGCCGCGGGCTCCTTGAATATAGAAATTCCCGGACTCTGTGGCAGCAGGGGATTGCGTCAGCGCTCCGTAAAGGATGCTCGTTTTCAGGCCGGACGAGTGAGTAACCGCCTCGAGGAGATCAGGGCGACCGGCTTTGTTAATGTAGCCACCCCGCCGATTGAACGGCGGCGCATAGTTCGGCATGTCCAGGTGATTGACGAAATCCGGCAGGCCATTGCCGTCCACGTCGAGAATTTGTGTTCCCTGATCGTATCCTTGCACATCCGAGGCAACCAAGGCCAGAGCCACCGGCGGCAACGAGGAGAATGGAATCCAACCGTTGCCGGTGTTCAAATAAACAATGCCCCCGTGAGGATAAGTCCCGACGTTAAGATTATCAGGCGCAAGCGTAGAGTAAATGTGGTCCGCCAAACCGTCCCCGTTCACGTCCACGAAGGCGTTGCCGAACCTGATCTTACCGGTGGCAAGAGGCTGTTTGAGCTTAAAAGTGGCAGGCGCCTCGACCCAGCCGCGTCCTGTATTCAACCATGTAGCCGTCTGAGCAGTGGCCGACGTGTTGCCGAGAGAGACCACCTGATCCGGCAACCCGTCGCCGTTCACATCCACAAAGTCGCTGCCCGGCCAGTAGCCATCCTTGTAGGCGATTGGCGCTCTCGGGGCATAATCAGCGTGGTAGCTCCAGCCCTGACCCGTATTGATATAGGCGGCAGCCGCGGCCACCCCAGGCCAATGGCACAATATATCGACCAGCCCGTCGCCGTTCACATCAATCAACCGACTTCCGGAATCCGTCACGAGTGGGCTGCTCACCCCCGCACTGGGGCTGAGGTAAATCGCCACCGGCGAGACAGGGGGATCGAAGCTATTGCCTGGAAAAGTCGTCCACCCTGATGCGGTGTTGCGGCGCGCCCCACGCACAGAACCGCGCGACCACAGCACGTCGATACGCCCGTCTCCGTCGAGATCCACAAATCGGACGCCGCGATCTGGATCCGAATCCTTACCGCCGATTTGGGTTATGGTGAGCGGATCGGGAAGCAGCCAGGCCGTGTTCGAGACATTCGACCAGCCCGGTCCCGTGGGAAGAATGGTATTCAGGAAGGTGGCGACATTCGGCTCTCCCCCCGCGCTGTAGTCACGAGATGCGAGGACATCGGGATATCCGTCGGAATTCACGTCGACAAACCTGACGCCAAGATCGGCGGCCGTTTGATCATATCCGAGAATGCGCGGAGGGTTGAAATTCGCAATGAAGGAGGACGGCGCCTGCCATCCCGCAGACGAGCCCTTGGCGACATATCCCGCGGCGGTTGGCGCATATTCCGCATGCCGATGGACGAAATCGGGAATACCGTCGCCATCGAGATCAACGAACCCGGCTCCAGCCTGTCCAGTCATCCAGCCGCCCGCCATCACCCGCGAAAGTGGATGTTCCGGCTGAAAAGCTGTCGTAGTAGGACCCCAGCCGCCGTTTTCCATCTTATAGGCGAAGATCATCGGCGGCAACGCGTTCTCGTCAGCATCGTATTCCTGCACTTTTCGGAGTATAGAACGGCCGGTATTGGCACTCATTTCATGGATGAGCACGTAGCGTCGCATTAAAACATCGTTGTATTTGGCTTCAATTTTTTCCAGCAGCTTCGTTCGCGCCCATGGCGCCCCGCCTGTAAACCCTGACGCGATATCCGAGCGATCCCCTTCGTTATATATAAAATTCAATCTCGCCTTTTCCGACGGACCATAGCGAACCGATTCAATGTAAAATTCGCCCGTGGCCTGGTTCTTCGTGTAGTAAAAATTGCAAGTATTTCCATTCCGATCAGCGATGGAATCTATACTCCATCCTACTGTTGCCGAGGCCGTCGCCCCGGCCAGAGAGGCGATGAAGCGCCCGCTGGTGGACGACTCGGTCGCGCCATACGTCATTTTGAGGCCCGACTTCGTGTAAACTTCGAAATACTCGGGCCCGTTTGTTCCCGGGTAGGCAAGGATCCTGTTAAACGAATCGATCTCGGTGCGATACTCCGCGGGCGACACACCGGCTGCGCTCACCTTGATAAGCCGCTGGCCATCGAGAGCAAACCTATCGTTTGCATCGAGGTTAATTGGTTTGATTTCGCCGTCCGCTGCGAGTGTGGCCGGACGTCGTGTGATAATCGAGATTCCCTGCAGCGACCATCCAACGCCAAGATAGCCATTCCCAGCGTTGTGGTTGTAGACGAGAGAAACTTTGGGCTCCACCCCTGCGACGCCAGGGGTCACGACAATGGGAATGCGCGCAACTGCCTCGCCCGAGGCATTTACATTAAAATCGAGTGGGCTGAAGGCTACTACATCAGACCGTTGCGAAGCTTTGTTGGGCCATCCCGCCGGCAAATTTTCGGCGTAGGTGTCATCGGCCACCTCCGGAGCCAGCAGCGCCTTGTCGACGTTTGTCCCATCTGCTCCCGCGCCGTCGACAATCAGGACCGCAGGAGGATTGCTCGTTACGCTTCCAGCAAGGTTTGTAACGACGACGTCGTAGCTACCGGCATCGCTCGTCTGGGCAGAGTAAATGGAAAGCGTGCTGCTCGTTGCCCCCGCAATGGCATTGCCGTTTCTGCGCCACTGATAACTCAAGGGGGCGGAGCCGCTCGCGGCGACGGTGAACGCGATATTCGTCCCCGCGGCCACCGACTGGCTTGCAGGTTGATGAGTGATCTCCGGGTGCCCCGAACTAACCGAAAGCGTTGCAGCATTGCTCGTGATATCACCACCCGCACTCGTAACAATGACATCGTAGCTACCAACGTCGGCGCTCTGCGCAGCGGCAATCTCATACAAAGGCAGTGTTTCACCGTGGATCGGCGTTCCATTCTTCCGCCACTGGTAGCTAAAAGGCCCGACACCCCCTGCTTTTACAGTGAAGGTCACAGCTTGACCGAGGGCCACCGAGGCCGAAAGGGGGTGAGTTAAGATCACTGGTGCCCCCGTCTTGACGAGCAACGTCGCTGGATTGGTGGAGATCCATGTGCTGATGGGGCCGGTTTGGACCTCCGCGGTGTAGACCCCAGAGTCTGAATCCTGGGCCTCGTGTATCTCCAACTTGACCAGGCTCTCGCTCTGCGCGACACCGCTCTCGCCGGGAATGTCCACCCCGTTCTTTTTCCATCTATAGGCGAAACTATAGCCACCGTCTCCCCTGGCGGTGAAGGCAAGCTGCGCCGGCTGGCCGGCCGCAACGGTAAGCGACGAAGGATGGGAGAGAATCACGGCAGCTTCGGTGTTCGTGATCGTGGCTCGCACGTAGTAATAGATCGGATTTGTCATATTGGGCCCCTCGGCTTTGGCCCGAAACACGACCAGACCGGGATTCTGAAAACCACCGGGCTTCGTGTAGTTCATCCGGTAGCGATAATTCTCGTCTTCCAGCGGAGTGCCCGGCGAGCCTCGAACACCTACCGTCCAAGTGTTGCCGCCATCGGTTGAGTAATCAATCTGCTGAACCGTAACCACGCCGGTGTAGTCGGTGCCGACGATCATCGTAAACTCTTGGTTCCTGTGGTAGAGATACGGCCGTAAATCAGACCATAACATCGTGCGGGTAATCGGACCAGCACTGGTGGACCACCAGCCCACGTTGACCACGGCAGGGCCCTTGCCCATGACCACGGTGCCTCCATTTTCCAACAGATACCCCGGTCCCTGGAGCCACATTCCTTCGTAGCTGTACCCCGCTCCGGGCGAACTTCCTGGCGACAGTGAGATAGTCGCACCGGGAACCCCTCCCGCAGCATTCGCCGAGCCGCCGCCATATACACTCAATCGGTAACCGGGAACAAAATGCCCGGTGATCGTCGCGCCCTCACTCCCCATCTCGTAA
>JAKFEQ010000089.1:0-3167 GCA_036675625.1 Opitutaceae bacterium
TGGGAGATCCGCGGCCCGCGCCGGCATTTCACGCATTCGAAAATGATGGCCTGGGTCGCCCTGGATCGCGCGGTGAAATCGATCGAGGATTTCGGGCTCGCGGGCGACCTCGACCGCTGGCGCGCCGTTCGCCAGGAGATCCACGACGAAGTATGCGACCGCGGCTACGACCATCGGCGCGGTGTATTTACCCAATATTATGGCTCGGAAGGCCTCGATGCCGGCCTGCTGATGATGCCGCTCGTCGGCTTCCTGCCCGTCGACGACCCGCGCGTCTCCCGGACCATCATGGCGATTCGCGACGAGCTCACGGCCGATGGCTTGGTGCATCGTTATAATCCGGAGCACTCCGCGGATGTCGACGGGCTGCCGCCCGGCGAAGGCGCGTTTCTGCCGTGCTCGTTCTGGTTGGTAGACTGTCTTCATCTCCTCGGCCGGCACGACGAAGCACGCGCACGCTTCGAGCGCCTACTCGCGCTGCGTACGCCGCTTGGCTTGCTCTCGGAAGAGTACGACTGCCGCGCCGCCCGCCTGATCGGTAATTTCCCGCAGGCCTTCTCGCATGTCGCCCTAATCAACTCGGCGCAAAACCTCTCGCGCCACGGCCAGCCAGCCAGGGAGCGAGCCGACGACCACCGGCAAGCCGCCGCCACCTGACCCTGCGCGATGCGCCGCCGACCGGGAGACGCAGCGAGGTCACTCGCGCACAAAATACAAGCCCGTCAACGCGCCCAATATAAGAACGAGTGCCAGAAGCGCATCGGCCTCCAGAAAATGTTTCTTTTTCTCCACCCGATGCAGTTGGCCGAGGACAACGATCGTGGTCACGACGATGACAGCCAGAGCTGTATAGACATGCGTCTGTGATACCGAGGACAGCAGCGAACCCTCGTGCACCAGGTCCAGCGGGAGGAAGATGACCATATTGAAGCAGTTGCTCCCGAATATATTCCCCAGCGCCAGGTCGAACGACTTGATGCGCACCGCGGCAAACGTCGTCACCACCTCGGGCAGCGAGGTGCAAAGCGCGACGAAGGTCGTGCCGAAATAGGTGCCGCCCAGTCCGCTGCTCTCCGCCAGGTCATCGGCCGCCTTCGCCAGAAAGGGCGCCGCACCGAGGATCACAATGCCGGTGACAATATAACCGATGATCGCGCCTCTGAGGCTGAGTTTTCCCAGCCAGGAGACCTCCGGCTCCTCGCGGCTCGGCCTGGTCTTTTTCTGAGTTTCCCGCTGCGCAAAATACACGATCCGGATGCATATAATATAGGCTACCACGACGGCGATTGATCCGGGCCCGACTCGCGCGATCGTCGTGTCCCCGAGCTTCGGTCCAAGCAGGATGAATATCCCCACGAGCGCGGTCAGCATGATGCTGGCGCTCGCCGCCACCGCATGGCTCGCAGACGTCCGCGACAACATCTGCCCGCCCGAGTACCGCGTCAGGTCGAGCACCGCCAGGATCAGCAGGTTGAAAAGGCTGCTGCCGACCAGATCGCCGACGGCAAGATCGGCGGAGCCCAGGCGTACGGCATTGATATCGACCGCGAGTTCCGGAAGCGAGGTGGCGCCGGCGATCAGGATGCTTCCCACCAGCAAGCCACCGAGCCTCGTCCGCTTGGAAATGACGTCGCCGAACTGCGTGAGGGCCGCGCCCGCGACAATGATCACCGCGGCGGAAAGGAAAAACTGCATCAAGCTGCCCGGCATCGTCGTTCCGGTTGTTTATAGTATTACCTTGCAGCCTGCTGTCCGCCGTCCGGCAGCGATTCGAAGTACAACGCAACCGCGCGCATCTGTTCGGGAGAAAGTCGCGGCGCCACCTGCTCCATCAGATGCGCATACTCGGACCCGCCGCGCTGGCCGCGTTTGAAAAGCTCGAGTTGCAACACGAGATAATCGGCCGGCTGGCCCGCGAGCAGCGGATACGCCGGCTTGGTGCGCCGGCCAGCCAGGCCGTGACATTCGACGCACGCCGGAATCCGCTGCGCGCGGAGCCCTTCGTGCGCAATAGTGCGCCCAAGCTCCAGGGTACTCGCATCCGGTGGCGGACGCAGCGGGTCGGCCGACCGGACATTCGTCGGCGAGGGTTTCCCGTAGTGGTCGACGAGCTCACGGATCATCGTGTCGGTCAATCCGGCCGCGATCGGTTCCATGATCCCGCTGTGCCGGCGGCCGCTCGCATAGGCCTCGAGCGCTTTTTGCATATAGTCGCGTCGCTGTCCGGCGAGTTTGGGAAACACCGTGCTGCCGCGACCGAGCCCGTCCGTACCATGGCAACGGATACATGTCTCGTTGACCACCGCCGGGAGTTGCGCCCGCGTTGCCGTGGGATCGAGGGTTTGAATCGGCGCGGTCGCCACCGGGTCGCCGTGTACCATTTTTCGGTACGCGGCTTGATCGAGCTCCGGCAGCTCGAGTAGAAACGCGACCATCGCCCACACTTCGTCGTCGCGTTGCTGCGCCGGCCAGGCGGGCATGCCCGTAAATTTCAGGCCGTGTTTCACCACGTGAAAGAGCCGTTTGGGGTTGGAAGCTCGAATCCGCGGAACGAGCTCGGGCGGTGGCGGCAACATCGCCCGTGCGATCCGCGGCTGCCACTCGCCGGGCGCACCATGGCACGAGCGACAGCCGATCTCGTAATGCCCCGCGCCTTTGAGCACGAGCCCCGGATCGTCCAGCTTCGGCACCTCGACACCGAGACTGTGCGTCGCAATCGAGCGCCGCATCGAGAATTGCAGAATCCATTCCGTGATCGGCCAATGGCCCGAACTGGCCTTGAGCGGAATAATCCCACTCGCCGCGACGAGAAACCCACCCACGCCCAGCACCACCGCCACCGCAGCGCCTCGTAGGATCCAGCGTTTCATGCCAGCGCCCCTTTCGCTTTTCCGGGCCGGAGCAACCCCGCCGTCAGCCACGCGCCACCAGCCAGGTATGCCACGCCGCCGACCAGCAGCATGATCGCGCCCCCAAGATGCTGATCCGCGAGCGGCGAGAGCGCGCACGATTCGACATGTATATAGAGCGGTCGCGGCGTGAGCGCCAACAGGGCGCCGAGGAGCGTCATGTGCATCGATGTGAGCAGCAGCGCAGCGATGCCCGCGCCTCGCCGCTCGTCGACCCGCGCTGCACCGCCCCCGAAAGCCGACAACCAGACGAGGAGT
>JAKFEQ010000049.1:0-19690 GCA_036675625.1 Opitutaceae bacterium
ATGACCCCCGCCCCCCTCATCGGCTGGCCGCTCCTCCCGCTCCCCGACGAAGCCGGCCAGCTCACCTGGCCCACGCTCGAGCAGAGCGTCGCCCAGCAGATCCGTGTCATCCTCCAGACGCGCCCCGGCGAACAGCTCATGCGCCCCACCTTCGGCGCCGGCCTCGAGAATTTCCTCCACGAGCCCAACACGCTCACCACGCACCGGCGTATCCGCGATCTCGTTACGACCTCCCTCGCCCGCGGCGAGTCGCGCATCATCGTCGACGACATCGCGGTCCAGCCCGTATCCGACGACCCAAGCCAGATCCGCCTGGAAATCGCCTACCGCCTGCGCCGCACCGGCGCCGCCAGCCGGCTCGGCCTCACCCTCGATCTCGGCGCCTGATCTCCCTGCTCCACTCCATCCGTCGAGCCCCTCGCCTCATGCCCATCCGTGTCCCTTCCCTCGACGACCGCTCGTTCCAGAACCTCGTGGACGAGGTGCTCGCGCGCATCCCCGCGCACACGCCCGAGTGGACCAATCCCGCGCCCGGCGATCCCGGCCGCACCATCGTCGAACTCTTCGCCTGGCTCACCGACACGCTCCTCTACCGCGTCAACCTCATCCCCGAGCGCCAGCGCCTCGCGTTCCTCCGCCTTCTCGGCGTGCAGATGCGCGCCGCCCGCTCCGCTCGCACGCTGGTCTCGATCGCGTTCGACGCCCCCGAAAACACCGCCGCCCAATTCCTCCCCGCACTCACGAAAATAAAAGGCGCCACCACCTTCGAGTCGCGCGCCGAAGTCACCGTTCTCCCGCTCGTCGCCGAGACCTACTGCAAACGTCCGCTCACCTCCGCCGAGCACGACGCCATGGCCGACAAGATCGCACAGCTCTCGCGCCTCTATCCCGTCACCAATACCGCAATCCCCTATCTCACCACGCCCATCTTCCCCGGCGGCCAGGCCGCACCCGACGGCTTCGACCTCATCCAGCACACCGTCGATCACACGCTCTGGTATGCCTTGCTCGTCCCGCTCGAGGATGCCCCCGATTTCGCGCCGACGATCGACGCGGTGAAAACCACCCTCGGCCAGAGCACCTCCGGCGGCCCGCAATATCTCAACGTCGCCGTCTCCCCCAAGCTCACGCTGCCCGCCTTCGACGAAGACATCGGCGAACGCTCACCCATTCCGTGTATCTGGGAACTCACTACGCCCGATCCCGCCAATCCGCGCGGCGTCGCCTATCTTCCGCTCACCGTCGTCAGCGACACCACGCAGGGCCTCACCACCGACGGCGTCGTCCGCCTCAGCCTCCCCTCGAAAGCCTCCTTCCACGCGCCGTCGAATGACGTCCGCACCGATGTCGATGCTGGCACCGGCGACAAGCCACCGCGCCTCGACGACCTCGTAAAATCCGCGCGCCTCGTCGCCTGGCTCCGCCTCCGCCCCGCGATCGATCTCGATTCGCTCGCGCTCGCCTGGACCGGCATCAACGGCGCCGAGGTCGATCACCGTCAAACCATCGCCGGCCTCGTCGTCGGCCAGAGCAACGGCCAGCCCGACCAAACCCTCACGCTCCCGAACGGCGGCATCGAAGAGGAGAGTTTCATCCTTCAGGTCGAGGAAGCCGGCCTCGGCTACCGCCGCTGGCGCCGCGTCGAGGATCTCGCCGTCGCCGCCGTGCACGAACCCGTCTACGAGCTCGATCCCGAAGCCGGCACGATCTGGTTCGGCGACGGCGTCCGCGGCAAAATCCCCGCGCGCGGCGCCCGCTTCCGCGTCGAGCAGATGCGGATCGGCGGCGGCGCTTCTGGCAATCTCGCGCCCGGCTCGCTCGCTCAGGTCCAGGTCTCGCCCGCGCCCGTCGCGAAACTCAAGGTCCACCAACCGCTCCCTGCGACCGGCGGCCAGGACGCCGAGACGCTCGCCGAAGCCGAGAAACGCATCCCCGCGCTCTTCCGCCACCGCGACCGCGCCGTCACCGCCGACGACTACGAGCAGCTCGCGTTCACCACGCCCGGCGTCCGCGTCGGCCGGGTCGAAGTCCTCCCGCGCTTCAAGCCGCAGGAGCGCCGCAGCGACGTCCCAGGCGTCGTATCCGTGATGGCCCTACCGTTCCGCGCCAGCTTCGATGCGCCCTATCCGCGCGTCGACCGTCCGTTCATCGAGACGATCTTCAAGCGGCTCACCGACCGCAAACCCCTCGGCACCGAGCTCTACGTCATCGGCTGCGAATACGTCCCGCTCGCCATCTCCGTCGGCATCGACAATCCCGGCGGTCGCGAGGAAACAAACACCGCCGTCAAGGAGGCCCTCAAGAAATACCTCTACTGCCACGCCCCCGGCGGCCCGCAAGGCCGCGGCTGGCCGCTTGGCCGCACCGTCAAGCGCCGCGAGCTCGAGATCGTCGTGTCGCGCGTCGACGATGTCGTCGGCGTCTACGGCCCGAATCTCTTCCGCCTCGTCAACGGAGTCTGGCAGCGCATCACCGCTACCGGCGGTAACGAAAACGCCGAGCTCACGCTCCTCCCGTGGCAGCTCCCCGAGCTCATCGGCGTCGTCGTCACCGACGGCGAGCCGCCCGCCGAGTTCAAGTCCCCCGCTCCCGCGAAAGCCAGCGACGGCCTCGCGATCCCCGTCGTCCCCGAGGTCTGCTGATGGACGCCAACGGCCAACGCTTCTGGCTCGCCCTCGGGGGCAGTCCTTGGAAACCGGATACACCCGGCACCCTGGAGCTGCTCCCCGATCACCTGCAGCTCGCGAGCCAGTCGATTGCCACGAGCTATCCCGAGACACCCGCCGACGCCCCCGCACGCCTCGACCGCGTGCCCATGACGCGCGACGCCTTCGGCACCCGCGCCTTCGTCGACCCCGACGGCGTGACCGTCCGCGCCACCGGCGCCTTCTCCGAACCGGAGCCCACAAGCGCAAGCCCCGTCCTTTTCGTCGCGCCCGCTCCGATCACCGACCTCGCCCTCGGCGCCAGTGGGTTCGTCTACGCTGCAACCGGCGGCGAGCTCCTCGTGCATCCGCTGAGTAATCGTTTCTCTCCGGCCACGCTCAGCGTCGCAAGCTTCGCCGCGTGGCGTATCGCTCCCTCACCCGCGTCCGCCAGCAGCGCGTGGATCCTCGACCGCACGAACCGCAAGCTCGCCCGCCTCACCGGCCAGCCTTGGCCCGATCCGCTCGCGTTCAGCGAACCGCCGCCCACGGCGTTCCGTCCCATCGAGGAGAATCCCACGCCTCTCGCACTCACAGTCATCCCGGGCAACTGGCTCGAAACCGGCGACGATCCCGTTGCACTCGCGTGCAGCGGCGAGGGCCGGCTGGCCGTGCTGATCTGGACCGCCACCGACGCCCGCGTCCGCCTCGTCGACGATTCCGGCGCGCTCGGCCCGACCGCCATCCTGCAACAAGTCCAGCGCCCCTACAGCCTCGCCTGGCTGGGCAACGACCGCTTCGCCGTCCTCGCCGCCGGCGTCCCAGAGGCAATCGTCTACACGTGGCGCGAGGGCTCCATCCTGCCAGCCGGCGAGGTGTATCCACTTCGTGAACACGACGGCGGCCCCTTCCTCCACAGCCCGCCGCCCGCCGTCGATTATCTTTCGCGGCAGCCCACCGCCGCGCTCCCGAACCACCTTGCCCCGCGCCCGCTCGTCGCCCTCGCCCTCCCTGCGCTCGTCAAAGACGCCCGCGGCACCCTCGCCGCGCCCTTCGACAGCGGCCAGCCCGACACCGCCTGGCACCGCCTCTACGTCGAGGCCAGCCTGCCGCCGGGCACCACCTTCACGATCGAAGCCGCCGCCACCAACTCCAACGACCCCGCGCAACCGCCCGCGGACGCCGATTTCCACCCGCATCACTTCGGCCGCGTCGCCGCCGCCCATCGCCATGAGCCGCGCGCCGCGTGGGTCTCCGAAGTATCCGAAATTCCAGGACACCTCGGTTTCTCCGCAGACCCGCCCGTCCGCGATCGCAACGGCCTTTTCACCGTTCTCCTCCAGCGCGCGAACTGCCCCGTCCGCACGCTACGCGGTCGTTTTCTTTACCTGCGCATCACCCTCCGCGGCACGCTCCGCAGCACGCCGTGCCTTCACGCGCTCCGCGCCTACGGCCCGCGTTTCTCGTATCAGGATAAATACCTGCCCGCACTTTATCGCGAAACGCTCTTCGGCCCCGAAGCCGATAGCGTCACGCCCGGCCAGTCGTCGACGCGCCCCGACTTCCTCGGCCGCTTCCTCGCGAATTTCGAGGGCGTCCTCACTCCCCTCGAGGACAAGGTCGCGGCAAGCTGGCTTCTCACCGATCCGCGCCACACCCCCGCCGATGCGCTCGAATGGCTCGGCAGTTGGATCGGGGTTGGCTTCGCGCCGTGGTATCCCGCGGCGCAACGTCGCCGTCACGTCCGCGAGGCGCCCGAGCTGTTTCGTCGTCGCGGCACCTTTCGTGGACTCGAGCATGCGCTCGACATCGCAACCGACGATGGCGTGCAGGCCGGCCGCATCGTCGTCGTCGAGGATTACTGGTTCCGCCGCACGCTCCAGACCGTGCTCGGCGTGCAGCTCGACCGCGATTTCGACCCGCTCCTCGGCGGCAGCTTCATCTCCGGCAACTCCAAAGTCGGAAACACGCTCTTCCTCAGCGAAGAGGGCGCCGAGAAGAAATTCCTCGCGCTGTTCGATGCCTCGATCGCGCTGAAATCCGCCGAGCGCGCAACCGTCGAAACCTTCTTCGCCTCCCTCGCGCACCGCGTCACCGTCATCGTGCACGAGACCGCCACGCCCGATGAGCTCACGTTGATCGAGCGGATCTGCGCCCAGGAGGCGCCCGCCCACGTCGTCACGCGCGTCCGGCTCGCGACCGCCGACTTCATGGTCGGCCTCACCGCGCTCCTCTCGGTCGACACGTACCTCCGTCCGAACCGCCTGCCGCCGCCCGTACGTATCCAGAAAACAATTATCGGCGATGGTTCGCTCCTCCAGCGCCCTCCCACTCTCGACCCGCGCCTCGAAGGCTTCTCCTCCTGACCCCGCCTCGCCATGCCCACCGCCACCGTTCCCTCTCCTAGCCAGCGCGTCGTTTATCGCAACGGCATCCTTCTCGACGCGTCCGATTTTCAGCAGGAGCAAAGCTACCACCGCAGCCGCCTCGCACTCGCCCTCAGTCACATCCACGGCTTCGGCACGATCGCCGGTCTCCGCGTCGAACACAGTCCCGGCGGCGCCATCGGCCCCGACGGCGAACCGCATCCTCCCGAGCAGATCATGGTTCACCCCGGCATCGCGCTCGATCGCGCCGGCCACCTCATCGAAATCAAGACCCCCCAGTGTCTCCGCCTCGCGCACTGGCTCGCCTTCCAGATCGCGCAACCCGGCGCCGCCTTAAAACCCTTCCGCGATCCCGCCGATCAACGCTACTTCGTCGGCGACCTCTTCCTCCGCTTCAACGAGTGCGCCCAAGGCCTCCGCCCCGGATTCCCCGAACCCGCCGCCGATGCCACCGACGCCATCGTGCCTTCGCGCAGCAGCGATAGCTTCGAACTCCTCCTCGTCCCGCGCGACTGCGATCCCGAGACCACGCTGCCCGCAGTGCCCACCTCGCGTTTCCCGTCCACCGCGCCCGCCGATCGCGCCGCGCTCCTCGCGTCCATTTACGCCGCCTACGAGCTGACGAGTCCCGTCAACGATCAGGAATATCCACCGGGTTTCGCTGACAAATCCGCCGTCTTCCTTTCCCGGATACAGATCCGCCTCGAAGACGCCCCCGCCGTCACGCTCGATCGTCACACGAGCAACGAAGTCGTCATCGACGACCTCACGCGCCCCATCGTGACCGCGACCGACCTCCTCCGCCATCTCCTCCCGGTCTGATTAAGCACCAAGACGATGAAGAAAACTTCCTTACCTCGGATAACGCGGATGACGCGGATAAACCCATCCGCGAAATCCGCATAATCCGCGGTCAAAGGATGATCGGATCGGCCGACGCCGCGCCTTCGTAGTCCATCCCCCGACCCGAGACCCCAAACCCTAGACGCTAGTTAACACCCAATCTCCGCCATGCCCGCCGACCTCATCGACTTCACCGACGAAAAGACCGCGTCCACCGTCATCCTCGACACCCGGCGCACGCGCCCGCGTTTCTTCAACGGCAAATTTCTCACCGCCGCCGACCTCACCCAGGAGCAGAGTTATCTGCTCACGCGCCAGGCCGACCTCGGCCGCACGCTCGGGTTCGGCGTGGTCTCCGGCCTCAACGTCACGCGCGCCACCACGTCCGCGTCCGACCTGCCGAACCCCGCCGCCTCCGTCACCGTCACTCGCGGCCACGGCCTCACGCCCGCCGGTGATCTCGTTTTTCTCCCCCAGGATCTCACCATCGACCTCGACAACGTCGCGCAGATGCAGCGGCTCAGTGCCGCCTTCGGCCTCACGCGCGAACCACAGCAGCCGTTTCAAAACCTCCGCGGTCTCTTCGTCCTCGGCCTGCGTGCTGTCGAGTTCACCGCCAATCCCACGCCCGCGTATCCACCTTCTGTGGACGGCAACTCCGCCCTGCGCGACGGCGAGGTCATCGAAGCGACCGCCCTCACGCTCGTCCCCTACAATTCCGACGCCGCGCAGAAAGACCCGCGCCTCGCCCGCAGCCGCGCCGCCCGCGAGATCTTCCTCGAGCAGAAAATCGCCCCGCTGCCCGCCGGCGTGCTCCCGCTCGCGCTGCTCTATCTCCGCAACGGCACGCTCGAGTGGCTCGACGAGTGGCTCGTCCGCCGCGAGGCCGGCGACGACGATCGCTTCGGTTTCGGCTTCGCCCCGCGCGCGCTTTCCGAGGCGCACTTTTTCCACTACCGGGAAATGCTGAAACTCGCGCCCACCGCCGGCGAGGGCCAGCTCACCGCGCAGAGCTTTCTCGAGATTGTCCCGCCCGCCGGCCCGCTGCCGGCCAACGTCCTTAGCCAGGCCGATTTCACCCAGGCCTACTTCCCGCCCGAAGCGCGCGTCGAGCTCGCGCTCGTTCCCGAAGACGAACTCGCCGCGCTCATGGAAGACAGCATCGACCTGCCGCCGATCGACCTCGCGCTGAAGCCCGAGGATCAGGACGCCCTCGCGATCCTCGTCCTCGCCCCCGTCAGGCGCGCCGACTATGGCAATGTCCTCAAGACCCTCGAGCGCGCGCCGCAGCCCATTCTCCGCAATCCCGCTCCGCCGCTCCTCGGCCAGCAGAAACCGATTCAGGCCCTGCTGAAGCTCAACGCCACCTTCCTCCTCAAGAAACGCATCGCCGACGGCACGCTCTCCACCGAGGTCACCGCCACCGATTTCATCGACCCCGCCTGGCGCGAGGCACTGAAGACTGCCGGCCCGCTCTGGTATATGCGTCGCCGCAATCTTCCCGACGGCAAGGGCCTCGCCGGCACGCCTCTCCCCGTCCGCACCGAAGAGCCGATCGAGCGCGACACCCCGCGTCCGTCGCCCGGCGTCGTGCTGCCCATCGAGGAGCGCGACATTGTTCCGACGCGCAGCAGCGAGGCCGAAGCCAGGCTCGCGAAGCAGCTCGAGGCGGAGGGCCTTTGGGGCCGTTTCGCCTTCCTCCGCGCGATCTCCGACGCGCCCACCCACGCCGCGCTCACGCAGCTCCTCGGCAGCTCGCTCGTAACCAAAAGTCCGATACTCCAGCAGGCCGTCTTCACCGCGCTCGAGAAATCGCTTCCGTCGATCTCCGAAAGCCCCGAGGAGAATTTCGAGCAGATCCAGAAGGACTCCGACATCAAGGTGCTCACGCCCGAGATCATCGCCGACGTGCACAAGCGCCTCGTGCGACCGGAAATCGTCCGCGGCCTCGAAGTCGCCACGAAAGGGCACCCGAAGCTTCTCAGTGAAAAACGCCTCCGCTTCGTCCTCGGTCGCACCGGCCACATCGGCTCGCTCGCCGAGATCGGGCTCAAACACGCAAAACACGACGACTTCGAGAAGCTCATGGACACGGTCGAGAAACACGCCTCCACCGGCCGCGCGCAATCGGTCAGCGATGCCATCGAGCGCTTCCTGAAAAAGGTGAACGCATGAAACTCGGCTCCATCCCCGATCCGTTTTCCGGCGAGAAACTCGCGGACATCTACCCGCGGATCGCGCCGTTCGTGGAGCAGACGCCACGACTCGGCCGGCTGCACTACTTCCCCGGCCGCCACCTCACCGACATCAATCTCGGCCGTGAACAGAAAGTCCGCACCGACCGCCTCGCGCTCCGCGGTCGCGCCGTTCAGCCGGGTGTCGTCTCCGGCCTCGAGCTCTCCTGGCGCCAGCTCTCCGGCACCGTCGAGTTCGCGCTCCGCCCCGGCCAGGCGCTCACCGCCGCCGGCATCGACCTCGTCGTCGACCGCACCGTCGAGTTCTCCTATGAACACCTGCGCCTCTACGATCCGGCACTGAACCGCCTCGCCGACCTGCCGCTCGGACTCGACGACAACGCTCCCACCGCCGCTCACGTCGCCGTCCTCGTCCTCCAGCCCGGCTTTGTCGACGACGCCGATCTCCCGCTCGCCGCGCAGGACGACCACGGCACCGATTTCACCCCTTGCCCGCGCGTGCCGGAGGACGAGGTCTACTACAAGACAACGTCCACCGATGCCGCGCGGCTCTTCCTGTATCCACTTTCCGCGGACACCACCGCCGGCGCACTGCTCCAGAATCTCGTCGCCTGGACGATCTTCGACGACGAAGCCGCCGGCCATCCGCTGCCCTGGCACGCGCTGGGCGTGCCGCTCGCCGTGATCGGCTTCAACAACGCGCTCGTGCCCGAGTGGATCGACCGCCACGCCGTCGTTCGCCCCGCGGGCAAGCCGCGCCGGCGCGTGCTCATCCAGCCCACCTTCGACGCCCGCGTCTGGCACGCGCGCTTCGATCAATTTTGCGCCCAGCTCAGCCTCCTCGAAAATCCCCTGCCCGCCGCCGCGCTCTGCCAGTTTCTCCCGCCCATCGGCCTCCTCCCGAAAACGTATCTCGCGCTCACGAAGCGTGCCGGCACCGCCACCACGCCGCCCGCCTGGCTCGCGACCCAGAGCTTCTTTCCCGCCGGCTACACGATCGACATCAGCGTGATCCCCCTCGAGCAAGTCGACGCGCTCATCGCCGACACCGTCAGCCTCCAGCCCTACGATCTCAGTCACGTCGACGCCGTCCGCCTTCTCCTCCCCGTCTCCCAACAATGGTTCGACCCCGCGCTCCTCACGATCGAGGTCATCGATCCGCAGTTCGATCAACACCTCGCGCAATACCGCGCGACCCGCGGCGACTGGCTCGCGCGGCGCTACGACCTCGCGCAGCGCCGCCGCACACTCGAGCTCTCCGCCGGTTTCCCGCCGACCCAATATCCCGCAGCTCCCGGCGACCCAGATCCCGAGCGCCTCGAGTCGCCCGAAGAGCCCATCGGCGCACCGCCCGGCGAGCCGCTGCAATACGGCGTCACGCGTTCCGTCTCCGCCGGGGCCCTCGCCTACAACAGCGAGATTCTCGCCGCGCTCCGCGCCGATGCCGGCAAGTTCCTCAAGATTTTCACCGCCGAGGATATTGAGGAGTTCGAATCGCTGTTCGCCGCCTGCGGACTCACCCCCGAGCAAACCAAAGCCGCCTTTGGCGCGACGAAACCGCCGACGTGGCTCGCCCGCATCAACGTCGAAGGCAAGGACACAACCTTGGACGAACGCGAGCGCAACGAACTCCGTCGCGAATTGCTCGCCTACCTCAAAAAGCAAACCGAGGTCCAGCTCACCGAAGCGGCAAAAGTCGATTCCGCGAGTATCCAGGAATTGATTACGTATTTCGAGACCCAGGCCGCCGAAGCCGACGAACTCGTCGACGCCGGTTTCCTCAAGGCGCGCACCGATGTCTTCCGCCTGGGCACGCTCCTTTCGAACAACTCCCTCGCGACCAAGTTCGTCGCCTCGCCCAGCCTCGCCAACATCATCGATCGCAAGCCCGCGAAGTCCGACACCAGCGGCGTCAACCTCTACGCCAGCCAGCTCCTCGCCAACTTCGCGCCCTCCGCCATCGGCGCCGCCTCGAGTATCGCCGCCAACACTGCGGACAAGATCGCGGTCCGCTCGATCTCCGCCGCCGCCGGCACGCGGGCCGCGCCCGCCGCGGCGACCGCCGCCACGGCTCGCGTCAGCGGCGCCACGGAGTTCATCTCCAATCTCAACAAGACCAATTCGAAGCTCCTGGAAAACCGCACGACCTTCGATTCCGTCAGCCGCAAGCTCACCGGGGACGAGAAAAAAGCCTTCGAGCTCCTTCGCGCCTCCGCCGAGGAACTCACATCCGCCAACACGCTGATCCAGCTCGAGGGCATCGCCGCGATCGGCACGTTTGCCGACACTTTCGTCGCCAACTTCAGCGACCTCTCGCAAAAGCAGATCCGGGCCATCCCCCTCGATCGCCTCCAGCCCGCGCTCGCGCCGACCGTGCGCCAGGAGATCCACGACGGGCGGCTCGAAATTTTCGAACGTCTCACCCGACTCGACATTTCGCTCGCCGATCTCACAACCGATTTCGTCGACGCACCGGGCACACCCGTCCGCCCGGCCACGCCGCTCAAGATCACGCGCATCCGCTTTCAGACACTCATCAGCCGGCGCCGCTTCGATACGCTTTCCGTGCTGCAGCAAACGTCCGCCACAACCACCGCGATCAACGACGCCGACGAATCGAAGCACTTCTCCACGGGCGTGAGCTACGCCGACATGGCGCTCTCCGCCCTGCGCGCCGTCGAGACCCGCATCAAGGACTACCGCGTCTTCGTCGAACGCTGCCGCTCCGCGCTCCGCCAGACGCAGGCGTTTATCCAGCAGATCGCGACCGCGCTCATTCCCGTCGACGTCGAGATCGACGAATCGCGACAGGATGTCGCTGTCGCTCTCGCGCTCAAAGCCGAGGAGCAGGCCCGCCTCGACGGCATCAACGCCCACCGCGACAAAGTCCTCGCCGAGCACGTCGAGTTTCTCGTGTTCCACCGACCGCGCGCGGTCCGGCTCAACACCGACGTTCCCTCGCGCCGCCTCGAGCCCGCGCTCGCCGGCGAGCCCGTGATCGAGTGCCTGCGCGAGAATCCCGCTCCGCCGCCCGACCTCGCCGCGTTGCGCGACATCTTCCGCGCCTCGCCGTCCAAGTGGTTTCGATACGCTCTGCGCTGGCTCCAGAAGGTCGACCGCTGGGAGCATCTGCACTCGCTGCTCGTCCACGCTTCGCGGACGCCTTTGCTCGCGCTCGACGTCGCGCCCGCGATCACCGCCGGTCGTTACACGCAGACGCTCACGAAGGTCTTTCAGGCCCGCCACGCCTCCGCGCAAAAAGCGATCGCCGCTGCGCCCGCGATCGAGATCGCCTCGCTCGTCTCGCTCAGCTGGCTCGATCTCCAGCAACGCGCCGAACGCCAGCTCACGCTCGGCCAGCTCATCGCATCGGGACCGGCCCCGCTCGCGAGGGCCGCCGCCGGGGAGCTGGAAAACATCTTCGCGGTCGCGACCTGCCTGCACGAGAATTTCAGCCGCGTCCCCGGGCTCCTCCGCCTCGATTGGGCCGAGAAGTTCGGCCAGTTCGACAACGTGAATGTCGACTTCCGCGACCTCAGCCGTCTGCCCGGCTGGCCGCGAATCGATTTCACGCTGCGGCGCGAGATGCAGATTCATGCCGACTGGCTCTTCGGCCGCATCGACCAGGCGCAACCCGACGCACTCGACCTCATCAATGACCTCGTCCGCATCGCGCTTCTCCTCGCGAGCCACGCGCCCGTCGACCAGCTCATTGTCGGCCATCCGGTCGAAAACGAAGTCACACCGCGGCCCGGCGGCCTGCTCAACCTCAAAGTCGATCCGCTCCGCATCCGCCGCGGCATGGATGTCATTTACAAAGTCTCCGAGACACAGACGCTGCGCGCCGTGGTCGAAGACATTTCCGCGAACCACGTCTCCGCTCGCATCCTCGAAGCCCCCTCGGTGAATGGCACCCCGCTGAAGCTCACCTCCGCCAGCACACTCTACTTCCGGTAGCCCACGCCGTGCATCCGCGCACTCAGCCCTCGGCTCTCAATTCTCAGTTTCCTCCCCGCCATGATCCACCGCCATGTCCACCGACTGCGCTTTACCTGCGCCCGTGAAGACGATGCCCGTCATGGTCGCGTGCTGTTCGAGGACGCACTCCGCACCGCATCCCTCGGCGATGAGAGCCGCCTCGTGCTCGTCCGCCGCCTCGACCTCGGCCGGATGCCACCGGGCGTGTCCGCGACCGAGTGGAGCAGACGCCTCGAGCAGGCGTTTCGCGTCGCGCGCCCGAAGGCCGTTCGCTTCGACGCGCCTCCCGCCCGCGATGCGCCCGCCGTCTACTTTCCGTCGCGTCACGAACCCTGGCTCGTCCTCGCGCAACGCATCGCCACTCACCGGGCCTGCGACGAATGGTTCTGGCCCTCCGCGCTCAGTGGCTGGCATCCGACTTCCGATCGCGCCGCAACGCTCCGCCACTGCGTGCGCGTGCTCTCCGCGCAGGGCGGCCTCCCACTCACGCTCCAGCTTGCCGCGCGGCTCAACGCCCTCGGCGCCCTCTCATTGCTGCTGACGGCTTTGCAGCCCGCCGATCTCGCCGGGATCGAGCCAATGATCACCCTTGAAACTCCGGCCGCCGTCGCGCCGCCGGATTCCTCGCCGCCGTTTGCCGCACTCACTTCGCCCGATGCTGCCTGCGTCGCATCCTGGGGCTTGCAGGACATCCGCACGCGCTGGCTCGCCGCCGTGTATCTCACCCGCGCGCTCGATCCCCGCCAATTGCCTTTCGTCGTTTCGCTCTCGCCCGCTTGCGTCGCTGCGCTCCTCGCTGCCAGCACCCGCGACTCCGGCAACCCGCCCGCCGGTCAAATGCCCCCGCCTTCCCCACGGTTTGCGATGGAGCAGTCATCACCCGTCGCTTCGCCGCCGGACGCCGGGCAGCCCGACCGCTCGTTCACGCGCGCCGGCGGACTCTTTTTTGTCCTGCCATTGCTCGCTCGCGCCGGCCTGCCCGCTTACCTCGCCAGCCTCCCGCGCAGTGAAGCCGTTGCCCTGCCCTGGCAGGTCCTCCGGCTCGTCCTGCTCCACGCGCGTATCGCAGACGATGATACGCTCGCCGTCATGTTGCGCGATCTTCCGCCCTCGCGCACCCCGCTCGGACGGTGGCTTCTGGCCGCCAATCGTCTCGCGCTGCGGCTGGCGCGGCTCAACCTCCGTCAACTCACGCTACGTCCCGCGCTCGTCGCCCTCACGCCCACGCACGTCGACGTTTTTTTTCGCCCCAGCGAAGCCGATCTCCGCATTCGCCGCGCCGCGCTCGATGTCGATCCCGGCTGGCTCCCGTGGCTCGGCCGCGCCGTCGCGTTCCACTACAACCGCGAAGACTGATGCGCCCTCCACCCCGCCTCCGGACGCGCCGCGCTCCAGCTCCGCTGCAGACTCTCAGCACTCGACTCTCAGCTCTCAACTGAATCGATCCGGCTCCGTGATGAGTAAGCCCAGCCTCACCCGCCTCGCCCTCGCCGCCGTTGCACATCGCGTCGGTCCGCCCGCCGATCCGGCGCCGGCCGAGGCCGCGTTTCTCGCCGAGCAGGCTCGCGGTCTTCCCTCCGATCCACGCGAACTCGCGAGTCTCGTGCGCCACGCGCTCCGCCGGCCCGCCTCCGAAGATGCCCCGCTCGCGCACCTCGCGAACGCCTGGAAACTCTCCCTCGCCGAGACGCTCTCGCTCGCGCTTCTCGCCGTCGTCGAGAGCAACATCCTCGCCGGCCGCGCCCTCGCCTACGCCCAGGCGCCCGTCGGGGGATCGCGCCCCACTCTCGGCCTGCTCGCGGAAGCCTTCGGACCACTCGATCACCCGCAGCAGCTCAACGCTCTCCAGCTCGCCAATCGTCCGTCCTTCCTCAGCGGTACGCTGCAACTCCTCAATGACGGCGCCACGCTGCCCGAGCGTCCCGTGTCCCTGCCATTGCCACTCTGCCTCGCATTGCTCGACGACGAAGTGAGCTGGCCGGGCGGCACCATCGAGAGCGCCACGCCCGCGCTCCCGTTGCCCGATGCCGTCGCCGCACGCTGCCGTAAGCACGCCACCGCTCTCGCCCAGGATCCCGCGCCGATCCTCGTGCTCCGCGCCGCCGCCGAGGACGAGACGCGTGCAGCCGCTGCACTGATCGCCACCGCCCTCGGCAAGCGCCCATTCGTCACGGACAATCCAAACTCCGCTGGCCTCGCTGCGTGGCTCCTGCTCCGCAATCTCATCCCCGTCTTCGTCGTCGATCCCGGTCCGGGCGAAACGAAAACACTCCCGTCCATCCCACTCTACCACGGCCCGATCCTCGTCGCCGCCGGCGTCGACGGCACCGTCGAAGCGGCCGGCCGCGAAGTCACCCACTGGCACCTGCCGCTGCCCACGCTCGCCGAACGCGAGACGCTCTGGCGCGCCGCGCTCCCGCACGGCAACACCGCCGCCGAGCTCGCCCGCAGCCACCGGCTCAGCACCGCGCGCATCGCCCAGCTCGGCAAACTCGCCGTCCATCGCGCCCATCTCGATGGGCAACCTTCGCCCGATGCGCGCTCCGTTCACGCCGTTTCCCGTTCGGGCGAAGGCGCCGGCCTTGACGCCCTCGCCCAGCTCGTACCCGAGCCGATCCCCGACGAAGCGCTCGTCCTCAGCGACGAGCTGCGCGCGGAACTGGAAACGCTCCTCGCGCGTTGTCATCATCGCGACGGTCTTACCGCCAATCTCGGCGCGGCTGCGAGCACCCGCTACACCGCCGGCGTCCGCGCGCTCTTCGTCGGCCCATCCGGCACCGGAAAAACACTCGCCGCCGGCTGGCTCGCCACGCGGCTCGGCCTGCCGCTCTACCGCGTCGACCTCGCCAACATTAACAGCAAATACATCGGCGAAACCGAAAAGAACCTCGCCCGCCTCCTCGCCCGTGCCGAGCGCACCGAAGCCGTACTCCTCTTCGACGAAGCCGATTCGCTCTTCGGCAAACGCACCGAGATCCGCGAGTCCAACGACCGCTTCGCCAACACGCAGACAAACTACCTGCTGCAACGCATCGAGACCTTCGACAGCATCGCGATCCTCACGAGCAACAGCCGAGGCCGCTTCGACACTGCGTTCTCGCGCCGCCTCGACATGATCGTCGAGTTCCCCGCGCCGGCTCCGACGGAGCGTCGCGCGCTCTGGCAGGCGCATCTCGGCGAAAGCCATTCGCTCTCAATGCAGGAACTGAACCTCGTCGCCGGCCAATGCGATTTCGCCGGCGGCCAGATCCGCAACGTCGTGCTCGCCGCCGCCGTCGCCGCCCGCGGCAACGGCCAGATCATCGACTTCCCGAAACTGACCCACGCGCTCCAGGCCGAGTATCGCAAAGCCGGCCGGCCTCTCCCGCCCGCGCTCAACGCTCCTCGTGCCACGCCCCCGGTCGCCACCCGCGTCACCTCATGACTTCGATGCGCCCATGCGCCCACATCACTCCGCGTAGCCCGCCTCGGGAGAGGCGGGACTCGGACCACTTTGCGCCTGCGCCGCGCAACGGCTCCGCCCCTCGGACTGGCGCTCCGAGCCCGACTTTCGGAACCTGACCGCGCCCCGCCTCCGTTCCCACCGTATCCGAAATGGCAGCACGCACGTTCACCGCCGCCCCCGCGCCCCGCGCCGTCGCTCCCGCCAGCCGCGCGCCGGTGCAGCGCGCACCGACGATGACCGCGCCGAAAAGCGCCGTCGGCGTGCCGCGTTTCGCCGCTCCGCAATCAGCCTCCCAAGCCGCTCCCCGCGCGACCACCGCGCTCCCCGCATCCGAACGCCTCAGCACCGCGTCGACCCGCCACGCCCCACCCGCCGCGACGTCACGCAAAGCCCCGCCGCCTTCCGCCCGCCACACCGCCGCGCGCCACGGCGAGGTCGATCCGCGGGCCCGGACGAGCCGTCCCGACAGCCCGTTTGAACGCGAAGCCGGCCGGCTCTCCGCGCGCTTGCACGAGCCGCCGCGCGCCCCGGGTTCACTCGGCGCTCGCGCCAGCTCCGCGATCCCCGCAAACACCCCGTCCCGCGCCGATGCGCCGACCGCCGGCGCCGCAAAGCCGTCGCTCGCTCATCCCGGACTCGGCCCCAGCCCTCCGCCCCTCGACGCAACTTCCTCCCAACCGCTTCCCGCCTCCCTTCGCGTTCGTCTCGAGGCTCTCACCGGCTTCGACCTTGGTGCGATCCGTGTAATCACTGGCCCCGGCGCCGAACGCGCCGCGACGGCTTTGCAGGCGCGTGCGTTCACCCAATTCGGCCGTATCCACCTCGGACCTACTGCCTCGGTGAGCGATGCGGCTTTGCTCACGCACGAGACGGCGCATGCATTGCAGCAGACGCTTCCCGCCGAACCGCTCGCGCATCTTGGTCTTTCGCCAGCGCCGGCCGACATGGTTCTGCGCCAGCCCTTCAGCGCGAATCCGTTCACGGATCGCCGCCTCGCCCGCCGCGCGCTTTTCAGTCCCTTCGGCCTGCCGAATCTGCTGATGCCCGATGGTGTCCGGCGCGGCCTGAACTGGATCGGCGACGAAGGCCTCGGGTTGCGACTCACCCGCGCGGTCCCCGAAGCGCTCCAATCGTCGCTCTCGCTCATGCGCCAGCTCGGCGGCATCTGGCGCATCGCAGAGCGTGAGATCGACGCGTTTCCCGACCGCCAGGATCGCTGGACCGGAGTCAATCGACTCGCCGCCGAAACCGATGATCCGTCGCTCGTCGCTGCCGCGCGTAGTGTGAGCGATCATCTGCCGGACTTCCTGGGGCCACGTTGGACGCGGCTGCAGAACGTCATCTCGCTCACCGTTCGCGTCGCCGCGTTGAGCGGCCGCCGCTGGGAGGGCGGTCTCACGTCGCTCGCACCGCGGGTCGCCGCCGTGCTGGACGATCTCGCCAGCGACGTCGGCGGCGCCTTCGACGATTTCCCGGAAAATTCGTGGATGCACCAGGCGCTCCGCACTGCGCTCGGATGCCCGAGTCACATCACGACCGCACCCGCCGTTGCCGCCTGGATCGCAGGCCTGCGCCAGCAAGCCGACGATTGGATCCAGTCCCTCTCGCAACGCGCCCGGGGATTCACCACCGCGCAGTTCGACACCACGACGTTAACGAAACTCGCCGCGCTGAATCCCGCGGCGCGCGCCCTCAGCGCCGACCTCCGCGCCATCGCCGCGATCATGGCGACGCCCGACGGTGTCATCACGCAGCGCACGAGGCTCACCGCACTCCTCCCCGCCGCGCAGCAAAAACTTTCCACGCTCGACCAGGCGCTCGCACCGCCCGCGCAAACCCTCACCTACGCCTTCAACGGCGCCGGCTTCACACTGCAAAGCTGGGGCCGGGCGCCCGTGCTCGACGCGTTTTTCCCGAACGAGTTCGCCTGGATGGACCGGATCGGCGCGGCTTTCGATCCTTGGATCAGCGAGCAGGAACCCGCGTTGGTGACGACCGCGCAGGAAACGCTCGGCGGCCTCGATCGCTGGAGCGCGCAGGTGCACGAGACCGCGATCGAAGCCGAAACGCTCGATCAGGAAGTGCCCGACTACGACGACGGCTGGTTCAGCCTTTTCCGCCGTGCGTGGGCGGCGCTTACCGGCGCCAAGGAAAAGATCATCGAGAAACTGAAGAAACAGGTGCCGCTGCTCCGCGACTTGATCGAGCTCGCGCCGCGGATCTGGGGGAAGGCGAAGACGCTCTTCTCCCGATTCGTCGAACGCATCTTCAAGGAAGGCCGCATCCTCGCGCCGCTTTGGGAATTCTTCCTCGGCGTGCTCGGCCTCGAGCTGCCCGACAATTTCGTCCGCGATATCGCCCAGCGCGCCGGCAGCCTCCTCGGTAAAATCCTCAAGCATCCGTTCCGCTTCCTCGGAAACCTCGCCGCTGGGATCTTCACCGGGCTGAAGAGCTTCGTCGGCAACATCGGCAATCATCTCCTGAAATCCCTGCTCGACTGGCTGCTCGGAGAATTCGATCTGCAGCCACCCGCGACGCTCGGAAAAATCATCGGCGCCTTGATGGACCGCATCGGTTTCAGCCGCACTGCGGTCTGCCAGTCGATCGCCGATTTCCTGAAATCCAAGAATCGAAACATCACCGCCGCGCAGATCGAGACGCGGCTCGAACAAGTCATCAGGGTTGGCGCCACCGCTCTCCGCTGGGTCGTGTTTCTGTTCCGCGGGCAGTTCGCCGAGTTCTGGCAGGAGATAAAACACCATCTCTCGAATCTCTGGAAATGGCTCGTGGACCGCGCGGTCGATTACGTAACGAAAAAGTTCATCACTGAGCTGCCCGGGTTCCTCGCCGAGGTTTTGGCCACCGGCTTCTTCAGCGCCATCAAGGCGATCTACGACGCCATCCAGACGATCCGTCGTTACGTCGAACAGGTGTACGCGATCGTCCGCGGAATTTTCCTGGCGGTGGAACAGATCGCCAACAATCAGATCGCGGGCGCGGCCAAAGCCGTGGAGAACGCCGCAGCCAACGCACTCTCCGTCGCGCTCGGATTTCTCGCCCGTTTCGCGCGGCTGCAGGCAGTGGTCGACTACATCAAAGCAGGCCTCGAGCAGATCAAGACCCACGTGCGGAAGGGCATCGACGCGGTCGTGAAGTTCACCGGCGACGTCTGGATCTGGCTCTACGATCTCGCCGAGTCCGGCCGCGCCTGGTGGGAAGATCGCCGGGCTTTCACCGATCAAGCCGGCGAACGAAGGTTTCTCTCTTACGACATCGGCGGCGACGGAGTTGTTTTCCGCCTCAGCCCGTCACAAGCCGCCAAAGGACAAGCCCAGGTCCAGGCAACGCCGCCCACGCTGGCCGAGTATCTCGATTCGATCACACCGGCCAACGCCCGCGAAAAGGAAATCCACGGCGAGCTGCTAAACCTCACGGGCCAGATCGACAAAATCAAAAAGGATTCCGGCGGCAGCTTCAGCGCCGCACAAGGCGAGCTCATTCAAGTTCTCTTCAACGAGGTCGTTATTCTGCTCGCGAAGCTCAGCGGCCAGATGGCGCCGCCGCCGACCGAAGTGAAGTGGACACCGATCGCCATCTACGGCGACACGTATGGAAAACGGATGATCGCCAGCCCGCTCAGCGCCGATCCCGGCGGCCATTTCGGGAGCAAGCCCACCGGAACCGACACCGCGCTCTGGAACAAAGTCCGTATCCATCAAAGCGGCAACGACACCCACTACATCAAAGGCCACCTGCTGAATCATCATCTCCACGGTCCCGGCACCTGGAACAATATGATACCGATCGCGCGCTCGACGAACTCCACCATGGAACGCATCGCCGAGGGCGACGTGAAGAAGGCCGTGATCGGCCAGAACAAGGTCGTGCACTACGAGGTGAACATGGTGTTCGGCCAACACTCGCCGAAAGCCAGGACGAAGGCGGAAGAGGAGCTCCCGAGTAAAATCGAAATGTCGGCGGAAGAGCTGATCTACCGGCGCGGCAAGTGGGTGCCCAGCGGAGTGAAGATCATCAACGTCTCGCCACTCAAGAACGAGATCCGCTGACCCGCTCCCGGTCCCATGTCCGCGCGCACCTTCAACCCCGTCGTCCCCCGCCGCCCCGCCCCGGGCGCCGCGCGACCGGTCGCGCGCCCCGCCACTCCCGCTCGCGCCGGCGGCGCCCGCGCCGGGTTGC
>JAKFEQ010000076.1:0-82782 GCA_036675625.1 Opitutaceae bacterium
TACACCGAGAAGACCGTCTTCAACAATCTCGTGCTCTCGCTCAAGGGCCCCCGCGGTGTCTTCGCGTCGATCTTCAACCGCCTCTCCTCAACCCAGCGCGACCGCATCGACGAGCTCCTGAAGCTCGTCCGTCTCGATGCCAAGCGCGACTGGAAAGCCGGCCTTCTCGCACACGGCGAGAAGCAGTGGCTCGAGATCGGCATGCTCCTCGCGCAGGACCCGAAAGTCCTCCTCGTCGACGAACCCGCCGCCGGCATGACCGATGAAGAGACGCATCGCACCGGCGAGCTCCTCCTCTCGCTCGCCGGCAAACACAGCATCGTCGTCGTCGAGCACGACATGACCTTCGTGAAACAGATCTCGAAAAACGGCCAGGTCACCGTCCTCCACCAAGGCACCGTCCTCTGCGAAGGAAAATTCGACGACGTCCAATCCGACCAGAAAGTCCGCGAAGTCTATCTCGGCCGCGGCAAACACGGAACGCGATGAGAACGCTGAACGCCCAACGTTTAACGCTTAACGCCTAATGACCCAGACCACGTCCGCTTTTTCCGACTTAAGCGATCAGCGTTCAGCGTTAAACGTTAAGCGTTCGCCTGAAGATTCCCCGGCACTCCTCCAACTCGCCTCGATCGAGACCTTCATCGGCGGCTCCCGCATTCTCCGCGGCGTCGATCTCGAAGTCCGCGCCGGCGAAGTCGTCGCGCTCATGGGCCGCAACGGCGTCGGCAAGACCACCACGCTCCGCTCGATCACCGGCGTGCTGCCAATCCGCGCCGGCACGATCACATTCAACGGCCAGCGCATCGATCAACTCGCGCCCGACGCCCGCGCCCGCGCCGGCATCGGCTACGTGCCGCAAGGCCGCGACATCTTCCCGCACCTCACGGTCGAGGAAAACCTCCACGTCGGCCTCGTCGTCCACGGTCGCCGTGGCAGCGCCGCCAAAGCCGCGCTCGAGCGCGTGTATTCACTTTTCCCAGTACTGAAAGAAATGCTCTCCCGCAAAGGCGGCGTCCTCTCCGGAGGCCAGCAGCAACAACTCGCGATCGGCCGCGCGCTTCTCACGGATCCGAAACTCCTCATCCTCGACGAACCCACCGAAGGCATCCAGCCCTCGATCATCGAGCAGATCGGCGACACGCTCAAAAAACTCAAAGACGAAGGCTTCGCCCAAAATCCCGTCGCCGAGATCGAACACGCCGTGAAAGTGCTCAAAGCCGAAGGCCGCCTCGCGATCCTGCTCGTCGAGCAATTCGTCGACTTCTGCCGCGACGTCGCCGACCGCTTCTACGCCATGGACCGCGGCGCCGTCGTTGTCTCCGGCCCCATCGCCACCCTCACCGACGAAGTCGTAAGGGAGCACTTGCAGGTTTGATTTTTGAAGTAGCGAGTAGCGAGTAGTGAGTAGCGAGCATCCAAACCGCCGGACAACGTTTCGAATCACGATTACTCGCTACTCATTACTCGCTACTCGCTCTTTTCCGCCGCCCCATGCACCTAACCCCTCGCGAACGCGAAAAACTCCTCATCGTCGTCGCCGCCGATCTCGCCCGCCGCCGTCAGGCCCGCGGCGTGAAGCTCAACTACCCCGAGTCGATCGCGATCATCACCTACGAGATCATCGAAGGCGCCCGCGACGGTCGCTCCGTCGCCGACCTCATGAGCTACGGCACCACGATTCTCAAAACCTCCGACGTCATGGAAGGCGTCCCGGAGATGATCCACGAAGTCCAAGTGGAAGCCACCTTCCCCGACGGCACGAAACTCGTCACCGTCCACAACCCGATCCGCTAAAAAAATAACCGCGAAGGACGCAAAATACCGCGAAGACGAGCCTTTCATTCGCGCCCCTTCGCGTCCTTCGCGGTTCAACCTGAATCATGATCCCCGGCGAAATCATCCCCGCAGACGGACCCGCGCTCGACGCCAACCTCGATCTCGCGACCACCACCCTCGACGTCACGAACACCGGCGATCGTCCGATTCAAGTCGGCTCGCACTATCATTTCTTCGAGACGAACGACGCGCTCGCCTTCGATCGCGCCGCGTCGCGCGGTTTCCGACTGAACATTCCCGCCGGCACCGCCGTCCGCTTCGAAGCCGGCGACATCAAACGCGTCGAACTCGTCGCCATCGCCGGCCACCGCGAAGTCCACGGCCTCAATGCGAAAATCAACGGCCAGCTCTGATTCAATCCGTGAACCACTAATGAACACTAATAGACACCAATAAATACCGGGCCGCGCCTCTCCGAATTAGAGCCTATTAGTGTCCATTAGTGGTTAACCCGATCGCCCTCCGTTCCGTCATGCCCCTGAAACTAAGCCGCCGCCAATACGCCGAGATGTTCGGCCCCACCGTCGGTGACCGCGTCCGCCTCGCCGACACCGATCTCTTCGTCCAGGTCGAACGCGACCTCATCGCGGAGGGCGGCGGCTACGGCAACGAGATCAAGTTCGGCGGCGGCAAAGTCATCCGCGATGGCATGGGCCAGTCGCCCACCGCCCTCGACGCCGACTGCCTCGACCTCGTCATCACCAACGCCCTGATTCTCGATCCGATTCTCGGTATCATAAAAGCGGATATAGGCATCAAGCACGGCCTCATCGTCGGCATCGGCCACGCCGGAAATCCCGGCATCCAGTCCGGCCTCGGTTCGATCTACCCCGACCCACGCACGAAACACAAAAACCCGATGACCGTCGGCGCCGCGACCGAGGTCATCGCCGGCGAAGGCTGCATCGTCACTGCCGGCGGCATCGACAGCCACATCCACTTCATCTGCCCGCAACAGATCGACGAAGCGATCAGCTCCGGGATCACGACGATGCTCGGCGGCGGCACCGGCCCGGCGCACGGCACGTTTGCCACGACCTGCACACCCGGCCGCTGGAACATCCACCGCATGCTCGAGGCCGCCGAAGCCTACCCGATGAACCTCGGCTTCCTCGGCAAGGGAAACTGCGGCACCCCGCAACCGCTCCGCGAACAAATCCTCGCCGGCGTCATCGGCCTCAAACTCCACGAAGACTGGGGCACCACGCCCGCCGCCATCGACACCTGCCTCGGCGTCGCCGACGAATTCGACGTACAAGTCGCGATCCACACCGACACGCTCAACGAATCCGGCTTCGTCGACGATTCGATCCGCGCCTTCAAGGGACGCACGATTCACACGTTTCATTCCGAAGGCGCCGGCGGCGGTCACGCCCCCGACATCATCCGCGTGTGCGGCGAACCGAATGTTCTCCCGTCGTCCACCAACCCGACGCGTCCTTTCACCGTGAATACGATCGATGAGCACCTCGACATGCTCATGGTCTGTCATCACCTCGATTCGAAGATCCCGGAGGACGTCGCGTTCGCCGAGTCGCGCATCCGCCCCGAGACGATCGCCGCCGAAGACTGCCTGCACGACCTCGGCGCGATCTCGATGATGTCGTCCGATAGCCAGGCGATGGGCCGCATCGGCGAAGTGATCATCCGCACATGGCAGACGGCGCACAAAATGAAGACGCAGTTCGGCGCCCTCGCCGATTCGCGCGAGAATCGCCACGCGGCCGCCGACAATTTCCGCGCGCTCCGCTATCTTGCCAAGTACACGATCAACCCCGCGATCGCGCACGGCATCAGCCACATCGTCGGCTCCCTCGAAGTCGGCAAGTTGGCGGATATAGTGATCTTCAAACCCGCGCTCTTCGGCGTAAAACCCGAGACGGTTCTCAAAGGCGGCTTCATTGCCTGGGCCAACATGGGCGACCCGAACGCCTCGATTCCCACGCCGCAGCCGACGTTCTACCGCCCCCAATTTGGCGCCGCCGGGAAAGCGCTCACTTCGACCAATGTGACCTTCGTCAGCGAAGCCTCGCTCCGCGAAGGCGGTCTCCGCGACCTTGGCCTCGCGCGCCGGTTGGAGCCTGTGCAGCACTGCCGGAAAATCGGCAAACGCGACATGGTCCTGAACGACGCGCTTCCGCAAATCGAGGTCGACCCCGAGACGTACACCGTAAAAGCCGACGGCCGTATCCTCACCTGCGAGCCCGCCAAAGTGCTGCCGATGGCGCAGCGGTATTTTCTGTTTTGAAGCGGGGGCTTACTTGACGACCCACAGAGTAAGACCACGGTAAGACCATGCCTTCGATTACCGTCAAAATCCCTTCCTCGCTCGACAAGAAGCTTCGGTCGACCGCGCAAAAACGAGGCGAGAGGCTCTCTTCATTGGCGCGACGCGCGCTTGAAAAAGAGGTGGATGCCCCGGCTCCCGACTTCGCGCAACTTGCGGCGAACTACAAAGGAATGTTCAAGGGCCCGCGAGATCTCTCCCAACGCGAGGGCTATGGTCGTTAATACGCTGGTCGATGCAGGCCCTCTCATCGGCTGGTTCAACGCTGCGGATAAGTGGCACGACTGGAGTGTCGAGGCGCTCGAAAATCGCCGAGGCGTGCTGCACACGACCGAGATCGTGTTGGGTGAAGCGTGCTATCACCTCGGCGGAAACTCCGCGCCGGTCCAGGCGTTGCTCACGCTGGTGCGAGAAGGTGCAATCGTGCTTCACCCGCTTTGGCCGCGTCATCTGATTCGCACGCAGATCCTCATGGCGAAATACGAGCAGATGGACGCCGCAGATGCGTCGCTCGTCGCGCTTAGCGAGCAGTTTCCAAAAGCAAAACTCGTCACTATCGATGCGCGACACTTCGGCGTCTATCGCCGTCTGCGCAACGAGGCCGTTCCCGTCATCGCGCCATAATGATGCTTCACATCGTTCGATCGATCGTAGCGCAACCGGATTCAGCCTTGCCGGAAATCGCCCTGCGGGCCGATCGCTTCACCCTCGCGAAACGTCTCTGGCGTGGCACCGCCGCAGACGGCACCGAATTCGGCTTCGAACTTTCCGCGCCACCGAAGCATGGCGACACGGTTTTCCAAGCCGCCGCCGCGCGCTATGTGATCGAGCAACTCCCGGAACCCGTCGTCGAAATCTCTCTCGACGTCGCACCTTCCGCGGCCGCCGGAATCGGTTGGGCGATCGGCAATCTCCACCTTGAACTCTCCGCCGAACCAACTCGGCTCCTCGCACCCGATGAGCCCGCGGTGCGCCAGCTCCTCGAGCGCCTGAAAGTTCCGTATCGCCTAACCACCGCGATCTTCCGCCCCGGCCGCTTCGCGCGCGGCGCGCAAACCACGCATGAGCTCGGTCCCAGCCACAAGCACTGACGCCACGTGGCTCGTTGGCCTGCTGCAGGCCGGCGACTCGTTCTACCCGACCGGCAGCTACGCGCACTCGTTCGGCCTCGAGGGAATGATTCAAGCCGGCATCGTGCACGACCGCGTCACGCTTCGGGAGTTTGTTTTTCAGTCCGCCCTCCCCGCGCTGCAACACACCGAACTGCCGCTCGCTGCGCACGCCTGGCGCGCGTTCGCCGGCCCCGACTGGACCGCAATCGGCGAACTCTGCGTACTCTCGTCCGCGCTCAAGTCCACCCGCGAAGCGCGCCAAGCCTCGGAGAACATCGGCCGCCAGCGCGCCGAGCTCGCCGCCAACCTCCGCAGCTCCCCGCTGGCGCAGGAATTCCTGCAACGTGCAACCGGATGCGCGTGGCCTCACGCGTCCGCCGTGGCCGCCGCGCTGGATGCGCGCATCCTCGGCGCGCCCCTTCAAGCTGCGCTCGCCGGCATCTGCTACGCGAACATCGCCTCGCTCCTCTCCGCCGCGATGAAACTTCTCCGCCTCGGCCAGAACGGCGCGCAGTCGCTCCTCACCGAAGCGCTCGCCATCGCGCCCACACTCATCGGCCCCGCGGCACACACACCGCTCGACGAAATCGGCTGGTTCAACCCCTGGCTCGACATCGCCGCCGCACGTCACGAAACCGCGGATACAAGGATGTTCATCTCTTGAAGTAGCGAGTAGTGAGTAGCGAGCATTCAAGCCACAGAGACTTCTCCAAGCATCTCCCCTCTCTCCCTCTCTCCGTCCCCCTCCTCATGCCCCTCTCCCGTCCTCCCCGCATCGGCATCGGCGGCCCCGTCGGCTCCGGCAAGACCATGCTCTGCCTCAAGCTCTGCCAGCGGTTGCGCGATCGGTACTCGATGGCCGTCGTGACCAACGACATTTATTGCTCCGAAGACGCCCGGTTTCTCATCCAGCATACCGCGCTGCCGGCCGAACGTATCAGCGGTGTGGAGACGGGGGGTTGCCCCCACACGGCGATCCGCGACGACACCACCATGAACGAGCAGGCCTGCCGCGCGCTCGAGACGAAGTTCGCCGGCGATCTCCAGCTCGTGCTCGTCGAGAGCGGCGGCGATAATCTCACCGCCACGTTTTCGCCCGAACTGGTCGACGCGTTCATCTACGTCATCGACGTCGCCGAGGGAGACAAGATCCCGCGCAAGGGCGGCCCCGCGATCCGCCACAGCGATCTTCTCATCATCAACAAAATCGATCTCGCCCCACTCGTTGGCGCCGATCTCGGGGTGATGGAGCGAGATGCACGCCTCCAACGCGGAACGCGGCCGTTTCTCTTCTGCGATCTGAAACGCGAGCACAACCTCGACGCCGTGATCGCGTGGATCGAGCAACAGGTGCTGTTCGCGCAGACCGCAAAGGCCTGAATCGTTTCAGATGACCAGCCGCAAAAGGCCGCAGAAGGCGCAAAAAAAGCCCCGGCGACTGCTGCCTTCGCCGCTTTGGTGCGGTCTTGCGCCTTCCGCGCCTTTTCGCGCCCCAGCTCATGGCTGAATTCAACGGCCATCTCTCGCTTGTCGCGGCGACCCGTGAGCACGGCCGCACCGTCCTCGCAGCGCAGTCGTTTCGCGCGCCGTTTCACCTCAGCAAACCGTATTGGGATGCAGACGCCCGCGCGCTGCTCGTCCAAGTCGTGAATCCCACCGCCGGCATTCTCTCCGGCGACCGCCTCGAATCCCAGATCGCGGTCCAATCCGCCGCCGCGCTCCTCGTCACCACACCGAGCGCAAGCCGCGCGTTTCAGATGCGCGACGGCGCCGCCGAATGCCGGCAGCATTTTCTGGTCTCCAGCGGCGGCTGGCTCGAGGTCATGCCCGAGCCGCTCGTCCCGCATCGCGGCTCGCGTTATCGGCAACAGACGCTGGTCGAGGTCGAGACCGGCGGCTCGGTTTTTTTTGTCGACCAGCTGATGGCCGGGCGCGTGGGGCACGGCGAGGCATGGGCCTGGGAACGGCTGCAACTCGACCTCACGGTGCGGCTCGCCGGCGAGCTGATCCTGCGCGAACGCTTCGATCACCGCGGCGAGGAACTACGCGCGCTGGCCGACTTCGCCGGCTCCGGTCCCGGAGCATGTTTCGCCAATGCGATCCTCATCAGCCCGCCAGCCGAAGCTCGCGACATCATCAATATCGGCGCGCCTTCGACCCCGACAGCGGCGCCCGCCTGGCGCGACGAGCTTGCGGCATTGCACCGCGACGGCGTGTGGCTCGGCGTCAGTGCTCTGCGCCGCGGCGGCTGGAGCTTGAAACTGGTCGCGCCCGACGGAATCCGGCTCCGCCAGGCGTTGCGCGAGACGCGGACAATTCTTGCCGGCTACTTTCCGCGGCTGCGCTGCGATCCGCGCAAGCTCTGAGCGGATGAGCGCTCCCGCCGTCGTGACCATTGCAGCACGACCGCCACAGCGGCGCCGATGACGGCAGCGCAACCCGTGGTGGCGAATGGATGCTCTGCGAGGTGACCAAAATCCCACGTCAGCTCGTGTCCGTCGTGCCCCGGATGCGCGTGACCCAAGGTCGCCGCGGCCAGAAACGTGATCACTGGGACGAGCGCACGAGTCAGCGAGGTTTTCATCATCGTTCGCATAGCAGGCAACGTTCCAAGCGCGACGAGTAAATTCGCCACGACGCGTTCACATCGTCGCATTGGCGGAAAAAAAACGCCGCCCGCGAAAAGCGGGCGGCGTTTTGAAATTTGAAACCAGGAGCGGAACGCTCCGGCCGATTAGCGCTTCGAGAACTGGAAGCGTTTGCGGGCGCCGGGCTGGCCGGCCTTCTTGCGCTCTTTCTCGCGCGGGTCGCGCTTGATGTGGCCCGCCTTCTTGAGCGGGGAGCGGAGCTCGGCGTTCATCTTCTGCAGCGCGCGGGCGATGCCATGAGCGACTGCACCGGCTTGGCCAGCGACTCCGCCACCGGCGACATTCGCGGTCACGTCGACCTTTTCCTTCAGTTCGACAACGAGTAGCGGCGCGAAGGCCTGCTTGGCGAAGTTCTCGTGGGAGAAGTAATCGTCGAACGTGCGGCCGTTGACGGTGAGTTTGCCGGTGCCCTCGGTGACGCGCACGCGCGCGGTGGAGGTTTTACGGCGGCCGGTGCCGAGGAAGACGTTGGCAGGTGTAGCAGCGCTCATGTTCTAACGATGGGTCAGACGGAAATTTTCTGCGGGGCGTTCGCCTCGTGCGTGTGGGTCGGGCCGGCAAACACGCGAAGCTTCTTCAGCATGTGCGCCGCGATCTTGTTCTTCGGCAGCATGCCTTTGACAGCGCGCTCGATGATGAACTCCGGGTGACGCTCACGCATCAGGGAAACCTTGCGGTAGCTCTCGCCGCCGACGAAGCCGGAGAAGAACATGTATTCGTTCTGCTCTTCCTTCCGGCCGGTGAGGACGACCTTCTCCGCATTGATGACTACCACGTAATCGCCGGTGTCGACACTGGGAGTGTAGGAAGGCTTGTGGCGGCCACGGATGATGTTGGCGGCCTTGACGGCGAGACGACCAAGTGGAACTCCAGCAGCATCGATCAGATGCCACTTGGGTTGCACCGTCTCCTTCTTGGCGAGGAACGTTTTCATGCGAAAAGAGGCCAAGAGCTAAGGTTGAAAACGAAGCTGTCAACGACCTTTTCTCCGCAGAACCGAATGCGCTCCGGAGGCGGTCGCATCCCTGCTTCCGCAGCGCCTGGCAGGAGCCCAAAGCCGCCGGCTCTACTCTTGTTTCGCGCGGTGGATGTGCAACCTTGCCACGCGATGAGCAACGTATCGACGCGATTTTGTTTTCCGCTGCTGGCCGCGAGCATACTTGGTCTCACCGGCGTCGCACTCGGCGCCTTCGGGGCCCATGCGCTCAAGCCCACATTGATGGCGCGCGGCATGACGATCGCTTGGGAGACGGCGACGCGCTATCACCTGCTGCATGCAGTGGCCGTGTTCGGAGTTGCGGCTTGGATGCGGGCGGCACCGATCGGCGCCGGCGCGCGCCTGCATCTGTGGGCGGCTCGGTGCTGGTGCGCCGGAATCGTGCTGTTTTCCGGATCGCTTTATTGGCTCGCGCTTGGCGGACCACGCTGGCTCGGGCCCGTGACGCCCTTCGGCGGCGTGGCATTGATGGCCGGCTGGCTGCTGGTGGGAATCGCAGCGTTCAAACGCGATGCCACGTCCGAGGTGCACCCATAGCGCCCGGCGGCAGACGCAGGCAGGAGAACGCGCTCCTTGCCCACCAGCGCCGGGCGACTCTCACTTGAGATGAATCCTCGCCCGCTCTCGCTGCCCGCGGATCTCCGCTCGATGCTCGACGCGGTTCGCCGCATCGGACGACCCCGCCTGGTCGGTGGCGGCGTGCGCGACTGGCTGCTTGGCCTGCCGTCGAAGGACTTCGATATCGAGGTCGGTGGCGCGGATTTCGAGTCGCTCCACCGTGTGCTGGCGCCGTTCGGCTCGACCGATGTCATCGGCCGCAGCTTCGGCGTCATCAAAGTCCGCGGCCGCACAAGCGGCGAGGAATACGATTTCTCCCTGCCGCGGCGCGAATCGAAAACGGGCGCCGGGCATCGCGGCTTCGCGGTTGAGCCCGATCCCACGTTGAGCGATGCCGAGGCGGCGGCGCGCCGCGACTTCACGGTCAACGCGATCGCGCTCGATCCGTTCAGCGGCGAGCTGATCGATCCACACGATGGCCGGCGCGATCTGGAGGCGAGGGTGCTGCGGCACACGAGCGCGGCGTTCGTCGAGGACCCGCTGCGGGTGCTGCGGGCGTTCCAGCTCGCGGCCCGCTTCGAGTTCACATTGGCCCCGGAGACCGCCACGTTGTGTCGCAGCATTTCGGATACGTTTGCCGAGCTGCCGGTCGAGCGGGTCTGGGGCGAATGGGAAAAGTGGGCCGCGAAATCGGCGCGGCCCTCGCGCGGACTCACGGTGCTCGATGAGACGGGTTGGCTCCGACATTTTCCCGAGGTGGCCGCACTCCGCGGCACGCGACAGGAACCGGAGTGGCATCCCGAAGGCGACGTGTTCACGCACACGCAGCATTGCCTCGATGCGCTCGTGGCGCTCGGCGAGTGGCGGGCCAGCGAAGCGGAACGGCGACGGGTATTGATGTTTGGCGTGCTGGCGCACGATTTCGGCAAACCCGCGACGACCGCCTACGCCGAGAAACGCGGTGCGATGCGCTGGGTCAGCCCCGGCCACGAATCGGCTGGCGGCCCGCTGGCCAAGGATTTCCTGCGGCGGATCGGAGCACCGTTCGATTACGATCTGCCGGTGTGCGCCCTCGTGGTGCATCATCTCGCGCATCATCATGGCGCGACTGAATTCACAGACACCGCCGTGCGCCGGCTCGCCCGCAAGCTCACACCGGCCACGATCGACGATCTCGCGCTCGTCATGCGCTCGGATGCAAACGGCCGGCCGCCGTTGAAATCGCCCGAGATTCATCAGCGGATCGACGAGCTCGTGGCGAAGGCTCACGCGCTCGCGATCGCGGACAATGCGCCGAAACCCATCGTGCAAGGGCGGCATCTGATCGCGCTGGGGATGAGGCCAGGACCCACGTTCAAACCGATCATCGACGCGGCATTCGAGGCGCAGCTCGACGGGGCTTTTGCGGATGAGGCGAGCGGGCTCGCGTGGGTGAAGGAATACCTGAAGTGAGCGCCGGCATCCTGCCAGCCGGGTCGCCCCGACAGGATGCCGGCGGCTACTTCAGCGCGAGCAAATCGCCCGCGTAGAGCTCGGCCGAACCGCAGCGCAGCGTGCCATCGGTGAGGATTTTCGCGCGCAATCCGCCATGGCCGCGCAGCCATTTCTCCGCACCCGGTGCGACCGCGGTGTTCATCCACGCGCAGGGCTTCGATTCGCACATGCCCTCGAATTCCACCCCGCCGAGCGAGAAGCGTGATCCGATAAGCGAGTTCAGGTGCGCCCCCTCGACGAGCACGTTGCGGCGAAACGCGTCGGGTTGCAGGCCGGGCACGTGCAGCTCGCGTTTCGCGGCTTCGTAGATCTCCCACGCGAAGAAGGTCACCTGGCCGTTGTAATCCGGCCGGTAGCCGTAGAACCGATCCCCTTCCAGTCCGTGACCCGCGCGGCATTTCACGGCAGCGACATCGGTCGTGCCGTGAGTACCGGGCGGCTGGCCGTAGTGGCCAAAAAAATTGTGCCCCGGCGAGAGAAAGATGTGACGGATGACAACAGTGGATTTCACGACGCGCGAAAGAGACATGACCACAACGCGTGCCAGCTCGCAACCCGGCCCCTCTGCCCCGCCTTCTATCGAATTTCGCGTGGTGTGATACGGCGTGATCGCAAAAAAAACGCGCCCCGGGGCAAGGGCGCGTTTGAAACGGATTCCGGCGGAGTCAGCCGTGGTCAGGAGCTCACCACTCCTTGGACCAGCGCAGATACCAGAAGGCCGGCTCGACGTAGTTCACGTTCTCGTTGACGAGCGTCGAGGAGGAGAGATCGCGCGGCGGCCTCTGGTCGAGGACGTTGCGCACGCCCAGCGTGATCGTGCTGCCCCAGTAGCCCTTGTAGGCGACCTGCGGGTTGAAGACGATCTGGTCGCTCACGCGTGCGATGCCGAAGTTGTCCAAATAATGGCCGATGTGCGTCACAAACAGGGAAGCGGCCCAGTCACGGCGCTTCCACGCGATCGTGGCCGTGCTGCGCATGTGCGGGTAGCTGTATTCACCGTCATAGTCGACGAGCACGCCCGTGGCGCTCGTGAACTCGGTGTTCCTCACGTAGGTGGCGGACAAATCGCCACGGAACTCACCCCACTCGTTGCGGGGGAGGATCCAGCGGATGTTGAAATCGAAACCTTCATATTCGCCTTCGCTGAGGTTCTGCCAGGTCGTGAGAACGGAGCTCACCGTACCGACCGACTCGCCCGGGGCGGGTGCGTTGCGGATGACCAGATTGCCGAACGCATCGAGATTGTTGAAGATCGCCTGCGCCGTAAGACGGTTGATCAGGTTTTCCTGGCTGAACTTGAAGTAGTCGGCACCGAACGACAGCTCGCGAAAGATGCTGCCGGTCCTGCGGGCAAAGGGCTGGAGCACGACGCCACCATAGATGACCTCGGTCTCCTCAGGCTGGAGGTTGCGATTGCCGCCGCCGATCTGCCGGATCTGCGCCCGCGGATCGTTTGGCCGCAGGGGATCGGCCAGCGTGTTCGACGTAAAACTCACGCTTTGCGAGGTGTAGAGGAACGCCAGGTTGGGCGCCAGGAACGACTCGCCATATGAACCGCGAACGAGGACTTCCGGGATGGGGCGGAAAACCGCGGCGATCTTCGGCTTCGTGGTGTTGCCAAAATCGCTATATTGCTCGTGCCGAACGGCGAGCTGCACCTCGACCTGCCGAAGCACGGGGACGTTCAGTTCCGCGTAATAGGAATACAGACGGCGATCGCCGACGGTATCGCTGCCGGTCGAGCCACCGACGATCTGGCCATCGCGATTGAGCTGCGTGCCGATGTTCTCGAATTTCTCGGTGCGCACTTCCGCGCCCACCGCGAGACCGATGTCACCAGCGGGGAGCGTGAAGACCGGGCCGGAGGCGCCGATATCTGCCGAGCGAACCTGGAACGTGTCGTGATTCGGATTGGTGATGCGCAAATACTCCAGCAGCTCCGGCGGGTTCGTGCCGAACGGATTGAAGTGATACGTGGTGCCGTTGAGGACGACGCCGTTGAGCGCGTTCTGGACGAGCCGGTCCGACGTGGTGTTACGCGAGAGCTGCTGCACCGTGTTCTTCGAGTGCACAAGAGCACCATCCCACGACCAGTCGGAGTTGCCGATGCGGCCTTCCAGCCCGGCGACGATACGGACGGTGTCGGCCGTGGAATCCTGAATGCGATTCCCTAGCTCGTTGAAACGGTAGCGCAGATCGACGATGTCCTGCCCGAACGGGTTGAAGGGATTCGTCCTCGGCATGACACCGGTACCCGCGGGGCCGTCACCGATTTCATTCAGCGAGAAGTAAGGCGACGGCGCGGCATCGATATGAACGATGGACCGGCGGAACGAGGCCTCCACGAAACCCGAGACCAGCGAGTTGAAATCATAAACGCCACGCGTGTAGGCGCCCATCGACTCGAGGTCGGGGATGAAGCCCGACCGCTCCTGGAAGTTATAGAGCGGAATGCCCGGAGTGGCTCCCGCCAGCGTCGGGTTGTTCGTCGGCGCGCTGAAATAAGCCGTGCCGGCCGGAAACCGCGTCCGATCCGTCAGGCCGCGGACGGCGCCGACGGGGCCGGCGCTGCTTCGCTGATCGAAACCACCATAGGGCGCGCCGTTCGACTCGTCGGTGTAGTCGAGGTCGATTCCGTTGATCGATTTGCGAGTCTGGTAATCCATCGTGGCCACCAGCGAGGTTTTCCCCGCCTGCGAGCCGACGATCAGGAATGCGGTCTTTTCCAGCGAGTCGGTGTTGAACGTGTTGCCCACCGAGAGTTCGGTCGTCAGCCCCGTATAGTTTTTCTTGAGGTTGACGTTGATGACTCCCGCGACGGCGTCGGATCCATAAATGGCCGAGGCGCCGTCCTTCAGGACCTCGATCGAATCGATCGCCGCTGTCGGGATGCTGTTGAAATCGAATACGGTCTGGAAGCCGTTGAAGCCGGCCGAGGCGAACGGCGCCGCCCGCCGTCCGTTGATGAGGACGAGCGTGTTGTTGGCGCCGAGGCCGCGGAGGTTGAACGAGCTCACGCCGGGCGTGAAGCTCGTGCCGCCGTCGATCGAGACGAGCGACTGGCCCGACACGGCCGGCATGGCGCGAATCGCGTCGCCGAGCGTGGAGAAGCCCGTGGCTTTGAACTCGAGTTCCGTGATGCGCACGACGGGTTGCGGAGTCTCCGCGTCGATGCGCTTGATGCGCGATCCCGTAACCTCGAAGCGCTCAAGCTTCTGCGGTTCCGTGGATGATGTGCCTGAGGTCGGGGCAGGAGCAGGCGCGGTTTGGGCGGCCAACGAGGCCAATCCAAGCGACGCCACGAGACCGTAACACGCAGCCGCACGCGCGGCTGACAGCAGCGGTTTGTTCATAGTTGTGTTGTGTTCGAGGTGCCCGTCAGCCGGGTTTGCGCCGGACTGCGGATGTGGTGACGAGTTATGACACGAACGTTAGACCCTGATTTGCAACGCTGATTTGCCTCTGCATTGCCTTGAATCAAGGCCCGTCGCATTCAATCGATTTGCAGTAAAAGAAGTGGCCAGGCTTTCGGACTGCGAAAAATAAGAGCGCGAACAACCCGGGCTTTGAGGCTAGGTAAGTCCCCAAAGCGAGCCGTGCGAAGTTGGCCGTCGAACAATTACCGTGATGATATTCAGAATATTCCCGATGACCGAATACGCGCGTCGCTTGCCTTTCCGAAGGCCCGCGACGTGTTGATTTCTCCCCGATGAAAGAACTTCAGGCCATCGTCGATACGCTCCTGATGGAGGACGCCGAACGCGCCGTCCTCGCAACGCTCGTGAGCGTCGAGGGCTCATCTTATCGGCGGCCCGGCGCACGTCTGCTGGTCACCGCGAGCGGGAGACGCATCGGTTCCATCAGCGGCGGTTGCCTCGAAGAGGACGTGATGGCCCGCGCCGCACGCGTCCAAGCCACCGGTCAGCCCGACGCGGTCGTCTACGATACGACTTCGGAAAACGATCTGGTGTGGGGCGTGGGCCTCGGTTGCCACGGCATCGTCCGCGTATTGCTGGAACCACTACAGCCCCGGCCGCCCTGGGCGAAAACGCTCGCCGCCAATTTTATCCACCGCCGCCCCACGGCACTCGCCGTGGCCCACGGAGGTGGCGATCCCGCACGCTGGGGCACGCGACTCGCCGCACCCGGCGACTGCGCGGACCCGGAAGCGATGTTTGTCGACCTGATCGCCCCTCCGCCCGCGCTCGCGATCTTCGGCGCGGGCGATGATGCGAAACCGCTCGCGCGACTGGCAAAAGACCTGGGCTGGCACGTGACGATCGCGGACCCGCGCGCGGCGTTCGCGACCGCAGCCCGGTTTCCAGCCGCGGATGCCCTCGTCATCGGCAGCGCCGATCAACTCGTCGCGGATGTCGCACCCGGCGCCGACGCGCTCGCGGTCGTAATGACGCACCACTATGTGCACGATGTTCCGATCCTCCGGGGATTGCTGACCCGACCGCTCGCCTATCTTGGCCTGCTCGGGCCGAAGAAACGCGCGGAAAAAATTCTCGATGATCTCGTCGCGCAGGGTGCGGCGATCACCGACGCCGATCGCACGCGCCTGCACGCACCCGTCGGCCTCGACCTCGGGGCGGACTCGCCCGAACAGGTCGCGCTCTCGATCCTCGCCGAGATGCAGGCGACGCTGACCCGGCGCGATGCGCGACCGTTGCGCGAACGCACGCAGCCCATTCATGCCTGACGGCTCCACCGCGCTCCGGCCCGCTCCCTTTCGCTTCGGCGTCGCGATCCTCGCTGCCGGCGCTTCCACCCGCATGGGTACGCCGAAGCAACTCATCGAGCTCGACGGCAAGCCGCTGCTCCTGCGTGCCGTCGAAGCGGCGCTCGCTTCGGCCGCGTGGCCGGTCGTCGTCGTGCTCGGCGCACATACGGAAAAAATCCGCCCGATCCTCGCTCGGCTGCCTGTCCTCGTCACCGAAAACCCCGCGTGGGCCGAAGGCATGGCGGCCTCGATTCGCGCGGGCGTGACGACGCTGCAACAGTTCTCCCGCGGTCTCGATGCCGCCGTGATCGCCTTGTGCGATCAGCCGGCCTTCTCCGCCGACACGATCGCGCGCCTCGTCGCGGCGCAGCACGCCAGCGGCCGCAGCATTGTCGCCGCGCACTATGCCGGCCGGCACGGCGCGCCGGCGCTGTTTCTCCGCGAACATTTTCCCACGCTCGTCTCGCTCACCGGCGAGGAAGGCGCGCGAGCATTGCTCAACAGCGATCTCGATCGCGTCGCGCCGGTAGACCTTCCGGAACTCGCGCTCGATCTCGATACTCCGGCCGATCTCGCCGCGTTCAGCCGGAAAAATACCGGCTGATTCGCACGACGGGTCCGCGGCTCACGCGATCGCACCAGCGCGTGAGATCAACGCCCGCCGCGAACCCGCGTCAGCCGGTGATTCCGGCTCACCGCCTCACGGCAGTTTCGCTTCTTCGACTTTCTTCGTCTGCGCCGCGCGGTAATCGTCCACCGCCTTCTTCGTCGCCGCATCCGAGCGCGCGATGATCGCTGCGGCAAACAGCGCGGCGTTCACCGCGCCGGGCTTGCCAATCGCGAAGGTCGCGACCGGCACGCCCGCCGGCATCTGCACCATCGAGAGCAGTGAATCGAGGCCCTTGAGCGAGGCCGATTCCATCGGTACGCCGAGGATGGGCAGCGCGGTGAGGGCCGCCGCCACGCCCGCCAGATGCGCCGCACCACCGGCCGCCGCGATCACGACTTGAAGCCCGCGCGCTTCCGCGCCGGTCGTCCATTCGTGCATCAATTGCGGCGTGCGATGCGCGCTGATCACGCGTTTTTCGTAGGGTACTCCGAGTTGATCCAACGTCTGCGCGCAGTGCTGCATCGTGTCCCAATCGGACGTGCTGCCCATGATGATTCCAACAAGAGGCTTTGCCATGGCGCGGAGAAAACCAGTCACACGTCGCGCATCAACCGCGAAAACGCAGATCTTGCGCAGCGTGCCGCCAGGCTCGTCTCAGGCGAGCGTGGCGGGGACACCGGCATTACGCACTCACAACAGCGACACGCCTTTCGGCACCCGCACCACGGTGGTGCCGGCGATCTTGTCGTGCCACGACTGCTTATCGTCATCGATCGCCACCCAGATGAATCCGAGGCCGGCCACGACCAGCGAGAGGAAACAGCTAAGGGCACGGACAACGGCCGTTGCCCAGTCAATCGGACGATCGTCGACGCGCACGACTTTGAGCCCGCAGACGATCCCGCCAATCGTCGTCCCGCGCAGCTTCCACATCACCGCGCCATAAATCGCGAGCACCAGCAGGACGGCCGGCGGATGCGGATGCATGAACCGCGGCAACAGGCTGTTCAAGAGCGCCAGCATCAGCGCGACCAAAACCACGTCGAGCAGCAGCGCGCCCATCCGAATCATGAACCCCGCGCGCGGCATGGTCGCGACCGAGATCGCCGGCGCCTCCAGCGGCGGCACTTGAGGCGGTGGAGCGGCAAAGTCGGCCGCAGCGCCGAAGCTCGAAACGCCCGCCGCACCCGGCGTCGGACCGGACGGCATCGGACCCGTTTGCGGCGGAATCGTGGCCATCGGCGGCACCAGATCGTCCGCCACTGGCGGCACCGGGCGAGCTGCCGGCGTCGCCGCCGGTGCCGGTCCAGACACCGGTGGAATGGTGGTTCGCGCCGCCGCGCCCGCCGCCCGGACCGCGGGCTTCTCCCGCTGCATGCTGAGCGCGATCGTATAGATTGCCACGCCAACGCCGAGCCAGCTGAGCAGTTTGTAGAGCAGGAAACCAAAAACTGGCACCGTATAGAGCAGCATCACGAGCACACCGCCGACCAACACGGCGATCGCCGGATGGCTGAATGCACTGTTGCCAAACAAACGCGTGAACCGTCGGCCGAGCCACGCCAGCATCACGGCCTTCCCGAATAGTTTCGCGCCCAAAAGCCCGGCACCGACAAACGGCACCAACACCGCGCCAATGACCGTCACCGCGAGCAACACGAGCGCGACGGGCGTCAGGAATACCGTGAGGACGGAGGCCAAAATAGAATAGCCCGGCCGCGTCTCGAACGTCGCGATGCATTTCTCGATCCCGCGCGGAAAGATCAGCGCGAGCAGCACGTAGAACGCCAGGAACGACGCCGCGACGCCCCAAGCCCATCCGAGATTTGCCCCGAATGCGAGGGGCCGGCCCATGAGCAAGCAGCGCTTGAACCAAGTCACCAGCCAGTCGAGATCACCGAAACCGCCAAGAATCGGCACGTTCACGACGTTCCCGCGCACCTCGGCCTCGGGCGCTTTGATCAGCTGGCCGCCGACCACCACGATATCGCCCCCGACGACGGCTTTGGGGCCGAGTTCCAGGTCGCCGAAGACCGACACGACTTCACCGCGGACGCGGCCGTTGATCATCACTCCGCCCAACACGCCAACGGCCTCATCGTCGACCTCGCCTTCCACCGCGAGGCGGCCGAGCACGGCGACGGCCGCGCCGCTGACTTTCGCCTCCGGCCCAACTCGCGTTGAACCAAAAACCGAGACGGCATCGCCATCAACCTCGCCGTCGACCGACGTGGAACCGAAGATCGAAACCGCATCGCGCATGCGGCTGCCCGCCGGGACGAAGTGATCGCCAAACGGAAACTCACTGCTGCCTCCGTACCGATGCTCGCGCCTTTCCGCCCGCGCTTCATTCTCGGGCGTCGTCACCGCCGCCGCCTCGGGCGCCGCCTTTTCCTCCGCACCGGGCGTAACCGGTTCGTCGATACGCCGCAGCGGTGGCTCGCCCGTCTCGGATTGTTTCGCGGTTTCGGCGGCGGGCGCCGGCACCTCGGGCGCAGGCGCGCCGGCCGGTGGTTCGGCTGCCGGTTCGGCCGCCGGAGCCGGTGCGGGACTGGTCGGAGCGGGGCTCTGCTCGGCCGGCACCGCAGGCGGCGGAGCGGGCTGATCAGGAGCTGTCGGCGGTTGTTGCGCGACCGCGAGCGTCGCGGCCAGAACGATCGCGAGCGCGCCGGAAAGAAGTCTGCTGCACGTTGTATTCATTGAAGTTGGACGGTGAACGAAAACGGTTCCGGCTAGCGCTGGACGCAAAGCGTCTTGTAAGCCGCGGCGCCAAGGCCGACGAGCGTCACATACATCGTCGCGATGAGGGCGAGTCCGCCATACAGCCAGAGCGGCGGGATGTTTCGGCCGATGATTTCGAAGAAGCCGGTGATGGCGTGCACGACCGCCAGGCCGTTTTCCATCCACAGGAGCTGCGGTGCGAAGGCCAGGCGGAATTGCGCGGGATCGAAGCCCGCCATCATCCAGACGGAGCCTGTGATGGCCAGGTTGGCCGCACCGATGCAGGCGACCACGAAGGCGGCGCAAACGATCATGAATCCCACGCGCGCGGCCACCGGCCAGTGTGCGAAATCCTTCCGATACCACGGCAATCCGGCCCGGCGTGTGATCTCTGCAAGCACTCGCTGCTCGAGCGCACGCGGCGCCCGGCGCCCGGGCAGCTCGCGCAACGTCTGATGCACGAAGCGCTCCAGCCTCTCTTCGCGTTCGCGATTGTCGGAATGGGGGATCATGGGATTCAGAGCGTGATTTTTTCGTGGGCGGTGCCGCTGCGCATCAGGATCTTCGCCAGCGCAGCCCGGGCCCGCAGGATGTCGGTCTTAACCTTGGCGAGCGATACACCGGTTCTCCGCGCGATATCGTCGTAAGGCATGTCTTCAAAATGGAAGAGCACGAGCGGCACCCGCTGATGCGGGGGCAATTGCGCCAGCGCCTGCTCCACCAGCGCCCGCCGGTCCGCCGCATCGACGCCGCTGAAAAACGTGTCCGGCGCGGCGAATTCCACCTCGGGCGCGTCGCGGTCGTCCGCCTCGGACTCGCGTTTGAACTCGGAAAAAAACCGCCAGCGATTCCGGTAACGCGAGAGATGGTTCAGCGAGAGGTTGGTCGCAACCGTCTTCAGCCATCCGCCCGCCGTCGGACTCGTGGCGAGGTGATCGTAGTTTTCGTAAGCTTTCAGAAACACTTCCTGCGAAATGTCCTCCGCCTGCGCGTCGTTGCCGGTGAGACGCGCAGCGGTCGAGAAAACCATGTCCTGGTAATTTCGCATGAAGGTCGTGAAATCGGTCGCCGGGCTTACGCCAGCTTCGGTGGTGTGCACTGGAGGAGGAGCATCGTTCGGATGCACAACCCGGACCCTCAGCGGAAAGTTGCAGGAATCGATCGTCATCGCGCCATGCGGCTCTTCGGGCACCGCTTCGGGAGGCGGACGGTCAACCGCCCCGCTTGAGGATGCGAGGCCGCCCTCCGATGCGGACGCGGATGAAACATCGGCGCGCGCTTCCGGTTCGCCTCGCACGCGCCGGTTGAACTCCGCGTAAGCCGCGCGCGCGCGGGCCGCTGCCGCCTGGAAACTCACCTCGGTCAGCCCCACCGCGTCGAGTTTCCATGGCGTCGCGCCCCAGAAACGCGCCTCACCCAGCAGCCCGCAATCGTCGTCGGCCACGATCCCGCCCGCGAGGTTGAGGAGGCACGCCAGCCGATGCGTCAAATCGTCGGAACGAAGCAAATACTGGTATCGCACCGCCTCGACGATGGCCGGGGGAAAACTCCATTCGCTCAAAACCAGGGCCGCGACCTCGCCGCTGCCGACACCAAACATGCGCCCTTCCCACGCAAGGAAATCGCCATCGCGCGTCGGATGGAAATCCGCCGTTTGCGCGTAGCGGTCCGCCACGCGGTCGAGCACGAGCAGCCCCAGCGCGCGCATCAGGCCCGCTGTGTAGGCGTTGCGCGGATCAATCCCGCATTCGCGCGCAAGCTGCTCGCACGTGAACGCCGTGCGCAGCATGTGGTCGCGCAACTGCTCCGCATCGATCCCGTAGTGCTTCAGGTCGCGCTCCGTCAGCCGCGCGATCGCCACCTCGCCCACGAGCCGGAAAACCTGGTCGAACCCCACGCGCGCGACCGCTTCCTCCACGGAACCCGTCCGCTGCTCGCCGCCAAGCACCACGCTGTTGCTCACGCGAATCACCTGCGCCGTCAGCGTGGTGTCGCGTTTGACCAGCGCGGCGATGTCCCCCAGCGGTCGATTCGGATCGCGCAGCAGGCGGTCCAACTCCGAGAAGACCCGCGGTCCCGGGGGCAGGGACCGGGCAATCTCGAGGATTTTCTCGCGCGCGATGGCCATCAGGCTGTGTACCCCGCGCACGCCGTGATAACAAGACCAGCGCCTGCGGGAATAGCGCTATCGACCTGCGGGCTCGCAGGTTAAACCCACCAGGAGGGCAGCTACGGAATTAGCATGGTTTTTACACCGACACTCTTTCAAGCCGCGCGCTGCAGCCGCATGAACAACGCTTCGAGCGCCGGATCGCTCGCGACCACGGCACGAATTTCGTTCCTCAGCGCCTGAAGCTCCCACGGATCGAACTCCGCGGTGCCGCGCTTTTCTTCCATCGCTTCCCAGCGCTCCAGCAAACTCAACAACTGCGCCGCCGGCGCGCCATCCGTCGCGCGCTCGTCCGCGAATAGCCCATTGAAGGCCCGCTCGACCGGCTCGAGTTCGCCCCGCCGGCGCAACCACGCGCGACCCGCCCAGGCAAACCCCACGGCAGCGAGCCCGCCCGCCAGCCAGTGCGGCTGCCACGCCACGACGCCCGCGACGGTCAGCAGAAGCCCGAACGCCAGCATCGCGAGCGTCGCCAGAAATGTCGCCCGCGCCAGCATCTCGGCTGGCGTATTGAACTCCCGGGGACTCTCGAGGCGCTGCTTCATCGCACGCGTTCTTTGACCCGCGGCGTCGCGCTCGGTGGCACGTTACTTGGTCGGCAAACACCCACCTATCGCCCACGGCGCGAGATCTTCCCGGCCCGCAAACCAGCGGGCCGCGCCCCCCGCGCACAGCGCCGAACGGCGTCCACTCCTTGCGACCCACGCGCTCCCGGCGACACTGCGCGGCAACCTTTCATTCATGTCCCCGTTTCTCCCGCCCGATCCAGCGCTGGAACGACGCATCCGCGAGATCGGCGACGCGCTCTTCGCCCACTTGGATGCTTCGCCGTCGCCCGGCATTTTCTCGAAGAAAGGCGCCTACGCCCGCGTGATGGAATGGTCGATGAAGGATCCCGCCTTCAAGACGCAGCTCTTCCGGTTCGTCGATGTGCTGCCCGTCTTGAAATCCCCCGGTGAGATCGTGCGACACCTCCAGGAATACCTCGGCGAGCAGGCCGTCGAACTTCACCCGGCGATGAAGGCCGGCCTCGCCGCCTCTTCCCTCGCGCCCGCACTCGTCGCCGCACCCGTGAAGGCCAACATCGTCGCGCTGGCGCAGCAATTCGTCGCGGGCGAGACGCCCGCGGATCTCGTGCAACAACTCCGCAAAAACGCCTCGCGCGGGATTGCCACCACCATCGATCTGCTCGGCGAAATCGTCGTCAGCGCGCCGGAAGCCCACGCCTTCCTGCAACGCAACCTCGACGTCCTCGACACCGTCGTCGCGGCGCTCGCCGAAGCACCCGAACCTTGTTTCAGCGACATCGGTCCGGCCGGCATCGCGCTGCCACGGCTCAATCTCTCGGTGAAGATCTCCGCACTCGCGCCCGATCTTCACCCGGAGGATCCGGAGCGAGCGATCGCCGCGTTGAAGGTCCGGCTCCGCCCCATCCTGCGCCGCGCGCACACCGTCGGCGCGTTCATCAATTTCGACATGGAGAGCCACCGGCTGAAGGAGCTCACGCTCGCGCTCTTCAAATCGATTCTCGAGGAGGAGGAGTTTGGCCCTGCCGCCTCCCTTTCAACGTCCCACGCTCCGCTGCGGCCAGCGCAGGCGACGGTCGGCATCGCCCTGCAGGCCTATTTGCGCGAATGCGAAACCGACCTGCGCGACCTGATCGCCTGGGCGCGCACCCGGCGGCGCGCCATCACCGTGCGGCTCGTGAAAGGCGCGTATTGGGATCACGAAACCGTCCTCGCCCGGCAACGCAACTGGCCCGTGCCCGTGTGGTCGCACAAGGCCGAAACCGACGCCAATTTCGAGAAACTCTCGCGGCTGCTGCTCGAAGCCGGCGACATCGTCGCGCCCGTGTTCGCGACGCACAACGTGCGCTCCTGTGCCCACGCGATCGCGCAGGCGGAACGGCTCGAGCTGGATCCGCGCACGCTCGAGTTCCAGGCGCTCTACGGCATGGCCGACGAACTCAAGGCCGCGCTCGTGGCCACCGGGTATCGAGTTCGTGAATACTGCGCCATCGGCGAGCTGCTCCCCGGCATGGCCTATCTCGTGCGCCGGCTGCTCGAGAACACCAGCAACGAAGGCTTTCTCCGCCAGCAGGCCACGGGAGCCGCGACAAAGGACCAGTTGCTCATCAACCCGGTGACATTGCTCGGCCCGCCCCAAACCCGGAATCCCGAACCCAAGGCAAAAACCGCAACGCCGTTTCGCAACGCCGCCAACTCCGATTTCACCCGGGCCGAAAACCGCGAACGCCAACGCAGCGCGCTCACGTCCGTATCCAGTAAACTGGGACGCCGCTGGCCGCTCGTCATCGGCGGCCGGGAGATCGCCCGCCGCGAATGGATCGCCTCCACGAATCCCGCGCATCCGTCTCGCCTGGTTGGCCATTGGGCACGCGGCACGATCGCCGATGCGGAGGCCGCGCTCGCAGCCGCCCGCGCGGCGTTTCCCCGCTGGCGCGCGACGCCGGCCGCGGAGCGCGCCCAGATCGTCGAGCGCGCCGCCGACCTCATGGAGGCGCGCCGCTTCGAGCTCAACGCGCTCGAGATCCTGGAAGCCGGCAAGCCCTGGCTCGAAGCCGATGCGGATGTCAGCGAAGCGATCGACTTTTGTCGTTTTTACGCCGCCGAGATGCGCCGGCTCGACGCTCCGCAAACCACGCAACGCGTACCCGGCGAGCGCTGCGTGCAGCAATGGACGCCGCGGGGGACGGGCGTCGTGATCGCCCCGTGGAATTTCCCGCTCGCGATCCTCTGCGGCCTCACGATCGCACCCGTCGTCGCGGGCAACACCGTGATCATGAAGCCCGCCGAGCAGACTTCCGTTCTCGGCGCGGCATTGATGGACATCTTCGTTGCCGCCGGCGTGCCGCCCGGGGTGATCAATCTCCTCACCGGCTTCGGCGAGGACATCGGCGCGCACCTCGTGGCGCACCCGCTGATCGATTTCGTCGCCTTCACCGGCTCGCGTTCCGTCGGCTTGAAAATCTGGGAGACCGCCGGCCGGACTTTGCCCAGCCAGGCAAACCTGAAAAAGGTGGTCTGCGAGATGGGCGGCAAGAACGCGTTGATCATCGATGGCGACGCCGACTTCGACGAGGCGATCCCCGCCACGCTCTACAGCGCGTTCGGTTTCGCCGGGCAGAAGTGCTCCGCGTTGTCGCGCCTGATCGTGCTGCGGGAGATCCACGACGAGTTCGTCGCGCGGCTGGTCGCGGCGGCCGGGGCGATGTCGATCGGCGATCCCGCGGCGCCCGGCACATTGGTCGGCCCGGTGATCGACGACGAGGCGCGGCAGCGGATCACCGCGATGATCGAGCAAGGCCAACGCGAGGCCACGCTCGCCTGGCAGGCGGTCCTGCCGGAATCGGTCGCCGCCAGCGGAGGACACTATGTAGCCCCGGCGATCTTCACGCAGGTGAAGCCTGGCGCGACGATCGCGCGGGAAGAGATTTTCGGCCCGGTGCTGGCGGTATTGGAAGCCCGCGATCTCGACGCAGCCTTTGCGCTCGCGAACGCCACGGACTACGCGCTGACGGCCGGCCTCTTTTCGCGCAGCCCGCGCGCGCTGGCCCGGGCCGAACGCGAGCTCCAGGCGGGCAACGTGTACTTGAATCGCGGCATCACCGGCGCGATCGTGGAGCGGCATCCATTTGGTGGATACAAGATGAGCGGCACAGGCACGAAGGCCGGCGGCCGCGGCTACCTGGAGAATTTCCTCTTCCCGCGCGCCATCGCGGAAAACGTCCTGCGCCGGGGCTTCACCCCGGAGGAGGCCGGCGAGTAGCAGGGCGCTACAAAAACTTCGCGATGCTCGGAATCTCCTTCACGCGCCGGCCGCCGTTCAGCCGCACCAGATAAGGATCCTCCTCCGGCTTCGCCTCGACCTCGTCCTCATCCTCGGCCTCCTCCTGTTCGTCGATCTCATCGCCTTCGGCGTTGGTGAAGACCCAGTCCTGCTCCTCGTCGAACCAATGCGTCATGCGCCGCGCCTGCGGATCGAGGATCAAGGCGGGATTCTTCACGCGGCCATTCTTCACCGGCTCGAACAGGCAGGGATAATACTGCTTCTTGAAGTGCCCGAGGAAATCGCTGAACCACTTGTTTTCGACGCCTTCGCGCTTGTTCAGCAACACCACGTCGGAGAAGTGCACGCAGGCCTCGAACCACGCGAGCAGCGGCGCGTGTTTCGCGGCAAGCTGCGTGTCGATCACGCAGAGCACTCGGGCCACTTCCCCGCCTTGCGCCTCGACCCACGGCTTGAACACCTCCGCCTGGTCGACGGGATTGCGGCGGCCATCCGTCACGAAAAAAACATGCGTCGCGCCCTCCGGCAACGTCGCTACGATCGCGCCTTCGTCGAGCCACGTCCAACGCGCCACACCGGGCAGTTTCGCATCGGCATCCACCGCGGGCTCCGCGGCCGGCAACAACACGGCGGCGCGATCTGTTTCCTCGAGCCCGCCTTCGATCAGGTCGGCGAGCACCTCGCGGCGACCCGACCCGGTGGCGCCGAGAATCAGATATACGAGAGGCTTGGCTGGTACAGTCATTCGGTCGCAAAAAGGCGCAGAACGCGCGAAAATGAAAATCAAATCAGCGGATTGCTCTGAGCTGGGAGCTGTGGCGCCGCTTCCAGCCAGCGCCATCCGCGCCGCTCAAAAACGAAACGTCCCGCACTGCGCCTGCTGCCGCATCCAGTGATCGATCAGCACGAGCGCGGTCATCGCCTCCACGATCGGCACGGCGCGCGGCACGACGCACGGATCGTGACGCCCCCGACCGATCAGCTCGGTCGCGGCCCCGTGCACGTCGACCGTCGTCTGCGGCTGCAGGATCGTGGCCGTCGGTTTGAAGGCCACGCGAAACACGATCTCCTCGCCGTTGCTGATGCCACCTTGCGTGCCGCCGCTGCGATTGGTCGCGGTGCGCACGCGGCCCTCGCGCGGCTCGAACACGTCGTTGTGCTCGCTGCCGCGCAGCCGCGTACCAGAAAATCCACTACCGATCTCGAAGCCCTTCGTCGCGGGCAACGAAAGCATCGCCTTCGCGAGGTCGGCCTCGAGTCGGTCGAACACCGGCTCGCCGAGCCCGGCGGGCACGCCGCGCACGCGACACTCGATCACGCCGCCCACCGAATCGCCTTCGCTGCGCACGGCCTTGATCCGTTCGATCATCCGCGCCGCCGTAGCGCGATCCGGACAACGCACGGGCGTCGCCTCCACCTCGGCCAGCGTCGGGAAACCCGCGATCGCCTCGGCCGGCACCACGATGTCGTGCACCTGCGTGAGGAACGCGCGGATCTCGATCCCGCTCGTAAGGAGCGCAGGCACACCGCCCGCCTTGGGAAGACTGGCCGGCGAGGACGCCTGCGCCACGCCCAGCGCGAGGATTTTTTTCGCGATCGCACCCGCCGCCACGCGACCGATCGTCTCGCGCGCCGAACTGCGACCGCCACCCCGGTGATCGCGAATCCCGAACTTCGTCTGGTACGTGAAATCGGCATGCGACGGCCGAAACTTGTCGCGCATCTCGTCGTAAGCGCCCGGCCGCTGGTCGGCATTGCGCACCAGCATGGAAATCGGCGCGCCCGTCGTCCGGCCCTCGAACACGCCAGACAGGATCTCAACGCGATCCTCCTCCTTGCGCGGCGTGACGATATCGCTCTGCCCCGGCCGGCGGCGATCGAGCTCCGCCTGAATGTCGGCGACCTCGAGCGGCAGTTGCGGCGGGCAGCCATCGACGATCGCGCCCACGGCGAGCCCATGGCTCTCGCCCCATGTAGTGACCCGGAACAATTTCCCGAACGTATTCGGCATCGTAATGCGGGAGCGTTGGTCCCGCGCTATTTCCCGGCAAGCGGCAAATCGGAACCGAGCCGCGTCGCGGGCGCAACCGCTCGCGAGCCGCTCGCCGCGCGCGGAGTTGAAGCGGAAAGTTTAAGTGGAAGACTCGATGCAGGACGCGAGACTCGATGCCGCCGCGTGAACAGCGATGAATCCGTGAGCCGCTCGTCGCGCCACTCACGAAGCCGGACCGCGACACGAAAAAAAATTGGCCGCAACGACCCCCTCTTAAACTTCAGACCTTAAACTTAAACTGCGACGTGATGCGTCGCGGAGGCAACTTTCTGGGAACGATGCCGTCTCAACCCGCCACACAAGACCGTTTACAACTCCGGAGCTTTGCCTTTCCTTCCCCGCTCCGGCGCGCCGTTCGCCTTTTAAACTCCCACTACCTGCATGACTTCGCGATCCGCTCGCCTGTGCCTCGTCGTTGCATCGTCGGCCCTTGCCTTCAACGCGTTTGCCCAGAACCCGCCCCCGCTGCCAACGAACCCGCCGCAGCAGCCGCCTAACGCGCAACCCGCCCAGGCCGGTCAAGCCCCGCGCCCCGGCCCGGCGGCCCCGGAAGAAGAGGTGCAGCTCAAGCTCCCCGATGCGGACATCGACACGGTTCTGAGCGCGCTCGAGATCTACACCGGCAAAATCATTCTCCGCCCGGCGCAGCTCACGACCGCGACCTACAACCTGAAGATCGACAAGCCGGTTCCCAAATCGGAAGCGATCCTCTACATCGAGACCGTCCTCGCGATGAACGGTGTCGGCATCTCCCCGCTCGGGGATCGCGCCCTGAAAGTGGTCAACCTGCAGAATGTCAAAAGCGAGGCGCCCGAGATGCTCACCGGCTCCGCGTTCGACCAGCCCGCCAGTGGCAAGGCCGCGGCCAAGTTGTTTCAACTCGAGTTCGCCCGTGCGCAGGAAGTTCAGCCCCTGATCCAGAACATACTAAATCCGTTTTACGGCACCCCGGTCCTCCTGCCCAACGCCAACGCCCTCCTCATCACCGACAGCATCAGCAATCTCCAGCGCGTCGAGCTGCTGCTCCAGCAACTCGACAAGCCGATGATGGCGGGCATGCAGCCCAAGTTCTACCCGCTCACCGAAGCCAAGGCGAGTGACGTCGTGAACAAGCTCCGCACCGTCATCCAAGGCACGCTTCAGCAGCAGCTCGGCTCCGCCACGAGCTTCAGTGCGGACGACCGCACCAATCAGGTGATCCTCGTCACCGACCCGCGGCAGCACGAGTTCTTCGACAACCTTATCGAGCGCTTCGACCAACGCGCCGATCCGATGACGCGCAACGACGTCATCTACCTCAAGCACGCGAAAGCGGCAGATGTCGTGCAGGTCATCAATAAAATCATTACAGGCCAGACCACTGCGATTCAGCGACAGAACTCCGGCTCCGCCCGGCCTAGCATTCCCGGTATCCAAGCACAGCCGCCAGCGCCCACTCCCGGCGCTCCCCCTCAACCGGCACAACCTGCCATCGTGTCGGCGAGCAATGCAGAAGGGACTGGGAACAATGAATTCAGCCCGTTCATGACCGTCGTGAACGATGATCGCAGCAACTCGATTGTCGTCTCCGGCGTCGCAACCGATATCCGTCTCGTGAAGTCGCTCGTCGACAAGCTCGACATCGTGCTCGCCCAAGTGCGCATCGAGGTCGTCATCGCGGAAGTTTCGCTGAGCGATAATAATCAGAGCGGCATCAGTCAGCTGGGGCTACAAATCGAAGGCGACAAGCTCGTTGGTTTCAGTGCAGCTGCGCCAGGCCTGTCGATCGGCGGTAATGGGGAAAACTCCCTCGCGACTATCACCCGGCCCGGATTAAGCGGCCCGTGGGATCTTGCGGGACTGATCTCTATTACCACCACCCCGCGAAAGAACAACACGACGATCCTGTCGCACCCGGCAATCGTCACGAGCCACGGCAAGGTCTCGGAGATCTTCAGCGGTGAGACACGACCCGTCCAGACGGGCAGTGTTACGAGCGGAACAATAGGCGGCACGACATCAACGACAGTCCAGTTGCGTATTGGCACGCGATTGAACGTCACCCCGTTTATCGGCGTCGATGGATCGGTGCAGCTCGAGCTCAAGCAAACGGTCGAAGACGTGATCGACGAAATCATCATCGACGGAAATCCCCAGCCCATCATCGGCACTCGCGAGACCAGCTCGTACATAACGGCCAAGAGTGGCGACATCATCGTGCTGGGTGGCTTTCAGAAAAACACCGGCACCCGCACGACCAGCCGCCTCGGTCCGATCCCGATCATCGGCGACATTTTCGGTTCGCGACGCAAACAGGAGAACCGTCAGGACCTCATCTTTTTCCTCCGACCTGTGGTTCTAACGAACAAGCCAGAGGTCGATAACGCCTCCGCGTTTCAGCATCTGGAACAGATGCCTCATCGCGATGAAATCAAACGGCAGCTCGACCCCGCCGCCCAGCCGCAAAAGGACTCCTCCGTCCTCGACAAGATCCTACCGCGCTGACCGCAACCGTGCGCAGGGCCACGACGGCCGCCGTTTCCCTGCGACAACCCTTCACGCAAAACACGGGCGCGGCGGACCGACATCCACCGCCCCCGGAACCCGCCCACGCTCATGACCACTCTCGAACAGGAAACGCTGCCTGCTTCGCTCGCCACCGCACTTTCCGATGAGCAGCGCCAGGCCATCATCGAAGCCCCGCGCGAAAAACGCCTCGAAACCCTCGCCGCCGCCCTCGCCCGTCCCGAGCCCGAAGTCCTCGCGAAACTCGCCAGTGCCGCGGGCCTCGATGTCGCCAGCAATCTCGAGACCGATCCCGAAGCCCGCGGCCTCCTCCCCGCGCGACTCGTCCACGAATATCAGATCATCCCGATCCTGATCAAAGCCGACTCCAGCTCCCAGCTCTCAGCTCTGGACTCTCAGCCCTCCTCTGACTCCCAGCTAGCGCCTCTCCACATCGCCACCGCCTGGCTGCCCGATGAGACGATGACGGACTGGCTCCGCACGTTCACGACGCGCCCGCTCGTCTGGCACCTCGCCGTACCCGAGCGCGTGCACCAGCTCATCATCGAAAACTTCGGCGTCGGCTCCGGCTCACTCGAAGATTCCGACGACAGCTATGTCGCGCCCGAAGCCCAGAAGGAAACGGAGGAAGTCGTCGACGAGGAAGCCGCCGTCGTGCGCTTCGTGACCGATGTCATCTCGCAGGCGATCGAAGACCAGGCGACCGACATTCATTTCGAGCCACAGGAAGGCCAGCTCCGCATCCGCTATCGCGTCGACGGGCTGCTCGTGCCCGTCCCCGTACCAGAAAACCTGTTACGTTTTCAGGACGCGATCATCTCCCGCCTGAAAATCATGGCGCGGATGAACATATCGGAAAAACGCCTTCCGCAAGACGGCCGCATCAACTTCAAGGCCGGCGGCATCGTGCTCGACATCCGCGTCTCGACCGTCCCGACGATCTACGCCGAATCGATCTCGCTCCGCCTCCTCAACCAGAAGAAAGAGGCCTACACCATGGACCGGCTCGGCATGAGCCAGGAGGAACAGGCGCAGATCACGCACATCCTCGACTACCCGCACGGCATCGTGCTCGTGACGGGCCCGACCGGCTCGGGCAAGAGCACGTCGTTGAACGCGTTTCTGCGCAAAATCAATTCGACCGATCTCCGCATCATCACGATCGAAGACCCGATCGAATACGAGGTGCCCGGTGTGAACCAGATGCAGGTCCGCCCCGAGATCGGGCTCACGTTCGCCGACGCCCTCCGCCACGTGCTGCGTCAGGATCCCGACGTGATCATGGTCGGCGAAATCCGCGACAAGGACACCGCCGAGATCGCGATCCGCGCCTCGCTGACGGGCCATCTCGTGTTCTCCACGTTGCACACGAACGACGCGCCCGGCGCGATCACGCGTCTCGTCGACATGGGCATCGAGCCCTTTCTCGTCGCGTCGGCGATCGAGCTCGTGATCGCGCAACGCCTCGTGCGCCGGCTCTGCCCCGAGTGCTCGCGGCCGGCGCCGATCACGAAAGTGAAGCTGCTCGAAAACCTCTCGATCCTCGGCTGCGACACGAAACAGGCCGAAGGCATCGAGCTGCTGAAGTCACCCGTCGGCTGCGATCGCTGTCGTGGCACCGGCTACCGCGGTCGCATCGGCATCTTCGAAATCTTCCGGCTCAACGACGAGATGCACGAGCTCGTGTTGAAACGGGAGAGCACGCGCACCCTCGCCGATTGTGCGCGCAAACACGGCATGCGAACGCTCGGCCAGAGCGGCTGGGAAAAAGTGAAGGCCGGTCACACGACCTTCGACGAAGTGCTCCGCGTGATCACGGTCACGGAGAAATGACTGGCGAAACCACCCGAGCAGACCACCGTACGATCATGAACGACCAGGAGGCTGTCATTGAAGTCGTGCGCCGGCTGCCTGATTCGATCACCATGGAAGACATCAACCAGGAGCTCGCCACGCTCATCGCGATTCGTCGCGGAATCAGTGCTGCGGACAAGGGCCAAACGAAGTCGCACGAAGAGGTGAAGCGCCTGCTCGTGCAATGGACTACAAGATAGTCTGGACCGATCCGGCCATCGAATCGCTCGGCGCCATCATCACGGAGAAGTGGCGGCTGAAAATCCCGCTGCTGCGTTCCTACTAGGATCGAGATTGGTCGAACGCATGGAAATCACGGTTCAATTTCCCGAAGCCGGACCTGTTTATCAACAGGCCGAACCGCACCTCGTACGGTGCCTGACGCTCGACAGCTATCGGCTCCACTACCGCGTCTGGCTGGACAAGAAACGCATCGAGGTATTGGCGGTGCGTCACTGCGCACGTGCTTTGCCCGTCTTCTGAAATCATGCCCCGCTTCGCCTACACCGCCCGCGATCGTGCTGGAAAATCCGTCACCGCCGACCTCGATGCGCCCTCACGCAAAGACGCGCTGCGTCTCCTGAGCGCGCGCGGCCTGCAGGTTGCTTCCGTCGCAGAGCTTGCCGCCGGAAAAACGAAAGGCGCCAAGGCCACCGACCGCGCCGGTTCTGCGCCGGCACGGGCTGCGCGGCGGACGGGCACGGAGACGCCGCGCCGCAGCGAGTGCCTGCCCTTCCTCGAAGCGCTTCACGACCTTGCGACGAGCGGCCTCTCCGCAGGCGAAGCGGTGCGGCTCCTCTCCGTGCGCATCAAGGATCCGCGACTGCGCGCACTCTGCTCCGGCATCTGGGAACAGATCAGCGAAGGCGCGCCGCTCTCGCGCGCGATGGCGAGTTTCCCGCAGGTCTTCGATCCTTCGATCACGAATCTCATCCAGGCCGGCGAAGCGACCGGTTCGCTCAACGACACGCTCGCGCGCCTGATCCAGCATCTCACGGAGCAACGCGAGCTGCGGCGACAATTGCTCACCGCGCTCGCGTATCCCATTTTCATGGTCGCCGTGGCGGGCGGCGTGATCGTGTTTTTCCTCGTGTTCCTGCTGCCGCGGTTAAAAGGCCTGCTCGGCTCGCTCGGCGGCAAAATGCCCACGTCGACCAGCCTTCTCATCAGCGCGTCGGAATTCGCGCTGAGCATCTACGGCGTCGCCACGCTCGCCCTCATCGTCATCGCGATCATCTCCTTCGTCGGCTGGCGCCAGACGGCCGCCGGCCGCGCCGCGACCGATGCGTGGCTGCTCAAGCTGCCGCTCACGGGCCCGTTCATCGTGTCGCAGACCGTGCTCGCGTTTTCGCAGACGCTTTCGGTGTTGCTCGAGAACGGCATCACCGCCGCCGATGCGCTGCGCATGACGGAAAAACAGATCGGCAACACGGTGCATCGCGCAGCTTTCAACACCGCGACCGCACGCGTGCTCGAAGGCGAAGCGCTCTCCGTCGCGCTCGCCCGCACCGCGTGCTTCCCGGATCTAGTGCTCGACCGCCTCGCCGTCGGCGAGAACACCGGCAACGTCGTTCCGAGTCTCAAGCAGGTCGCGCTCGCGTATCAGAAGGCCATTTCGAACCAGCTGAACATGTTCACCAAAGTCATCGCGAGCGGCGTGCTGATGACGGTGTTCATCTTCGTCGGGTTCATCGCGTTTGCGATCGTCAGCGCCGTGTTTCAGGTCAGCTCCAGTTTCAAGATGGGTTGAGGCGCCGGGCCGCTGATAATCCGGCGGCGCCACACAGCGAACGCGACGCGCGATCGCCGCGACAATCACGGCACCTCGTAAACCTCGACGAGCGCCACGCCCCCCGTGCTGCCGACGCCGCTCACACGCGCGCTGTACGGACCAGGCGGTAGTGTCACCAACAGCGCGGCGTCCTTCGAGGTGCCGCCTGCCAGCATGAACGCACCGACGGAGCCGCCTGCGTTCGAAATCTCCAGCGCGCCGGACCAGTTATCGTTTCCGCCGATGCGCACGCCCGTGTTGTTGTCGTAAAGCTCGAGCTGGGGATCCGCCATCACACCGGTGACACCGACGCGCGTCAGCGACGGCCCGGCGCCGCGCACCAGCACCGTGCGCGCCGTCTGCCCGCCAATTACGAAACCGACCGCAAGATCCGACTGTGCATCCACCTGCGCCAGCGTGGAAACATTGATGAGGCGCGGCGACGTGTTCGTGCGGGCCGCGCCCGCGGCGTCGTAGATCTCGGCCAGCACGGCGCCCTGCGCGGCACCTTTTCCCGTCACCTGCACTGTGTAACCGCCGACGCCCACGCCCGGAGAGGCGCGCAGCACCGCGCTATCGAGACTCGCGGTTGGCAGCGCAAAGGCCGCAACCGATTCAAACGCCGCGCGCATCGGCTCGCCGCCACCCCAGTTGTCGTTCGTGTCGATCGGCGTCTCGTTGCCCGCCGCGTAGAACGTCATCACCGGATCCGGCAGCGGATCCGGTACGTTGTAGGGCGCCTGCGCGAGCGTGGGCCCCACGGCGCGAAATACGATCGGCAACCTGGCGGACAAATCGAACGGCCCAATGACCGCGCCCACCGTCAGGACTTTGTCGCCGGCGCCCGCGAGGTTGAGGATGGAAAGATTCGTGAGGCGGCCCGCGTCGACCGGGGCGACGTTCACGACCTGCAACGTCGCCGAATCGCTCGCCGTCACCCCGAGGTCGTTGCTCGCGAAAAGCGTATAGGTTCCGGCATCGGCCGCCGTCGCACGGTTGATCACGAGCGTGCTCGTCGTCGCATCCGGGATCGCCTGGCCATTGCGCTCCCAGCGAAACGAGCCGCCGCCCACGGCCGGCGCACTGAACACGACAGTGCTGCCTGCCGCGATCGTCTGTGAGCGTGGTTGAAATGTGAATACGGGAGCCGTCCCGGCCACCGAAGCCACGAAGCTGCCGCTCGCCGCCGCGCCATTCGGATCGGTCGCGCGCACGGTGATTGTCGCATTACCGGGCGCAACCGGCATCAGGGTCAGCGTCGAGCCCGATAACACGGTGCCGACGACCGCTGGTCCGGAGTTCTCCGCGACCAGCGTGATGACCGAAGTGCCGCCGCCGGTGGGAAACACCGTGTCGTAGGGCGCGACCGATCCACCCGGCGCGATCCCGGGCACCGCGAAATAATTTCGCAAGTCGATCGTCACCGCAGGCCCTCCCGGCGCGAGCGGTTGCGCGGGCAGCGATTGACTCATCACCGGCACGGTGGATTGCGCGCCCGCCGTAGACGCCGTGGCAAGCACGACAAAGGAGAAAATCAACGCTCCGGGGAATCGCATAAGGTCGAGTGACGGTGGACGCCCGCCGCAATCGACTGGTTCCCGGCTAAATTCCTTACGGAACCTCGTAGACCTCAACGAGCGCCTCGCCGGTTCCATTGGCCACGCCTGCTACTTGCGCCGTGTAGCTGCCCGGCGACAAGCTCACCAGCAGCGCCGCGTCGCGCGAACCGTTTACAAGCGCGAAGCCGCCGACCGAGGTCGCGATCGGCGCAAGCGCCGCGGACCAATTGTCGTTCTCGACGAGCTTCGCGCCCGCGGAATTATATATCTCGAGTTTGGGATCGGTCAGCGCATCCGTCAGGCCGAAGAGCGCTTGCAGCGATGGGCCGACCGCGCGGATGAGCAGCGTCTTGGCCACCGTGCCGGAAACGTTGAATCCGGCGATTAGGATGTCGTCCCCTGTGCCGACGAAATTGCGCGCAGACACGTTGATCAACCGCGGAAACATCGCGCCGCCGCTGTCGTAGAGCTCGACGAGGGTCACGCCGGAGCCGGGGCCTTTCAGGTGCGCGCTGTGGGCAGCTTGGAGATTGGACTGCAACGCCGCGTCGCGCGAACCGTTGCCGAGCGGAAACGCCCCCACCGCGGTGAACGCGCTGGCGAGCGAGGCGCTCCAGTCTTCGTTCTGAGTCACGAGCGTGCTGCCTTCATATACTTCGAGTCGTGGGTCGGCGTAAACGCCGCTGAAATTGAACGGCGCCGCTCCAAGCGTTGGTCCGATGCCGCGGATCAGGATGCTTTTCTCGCCATTGGTCGCGAAGCCGACGATCAGCGTCTGCCCCGCAGCGAGATTCGCTCGGACGGAGAGATTCGCCAGTCGGGCTTCGCCCGCCTCCACCGTCACCGTGGCCGCCGAGCTCGCTACCGAGCCGGAGCTGTTGGTGACCACAACGGAATAGTCCCCCGCCGCCGCCGCGCTCACCGCGGGCAGCAACAGCGTCGCATCCGTGGCGCCGGAAATCGCGGCGCCGTTGCGCCGCCATTGGTATTGATTGCCGCTTCCGCTTGCGCTGACCGCAAGGGCCGCCGTGCTCCCGGGCGCAGCCGTGAAGCCGATGGGCTGCGCGGTGATCGCCGGCGCGCCGGCACCTCCGCCACCCGGCGAATTTACCGTGAGCGTGGCCACCGCGCTCGTGGCCGATCCCGCGGAATTTGTCACGACGACCGAATAATCACCGGCTGCACTCGCCTGCACGTTGGTGAAGCTCAACGACGATGCCGTCGCGCCCGAGAGGGCCGTGCCGTCGCGCGACCACTGGAAAGTGAGCGGCGGCGTGCCGCCCGCCTGCACGGAAAACGTCACGTTCGCGCCCACGTTCACCGTCTGCGATTGCGGTGGCGTGGTGATCGTCGGCGCACTCGAGGTGCCGCCGGTGATCTCGAAGACGATTGGCTGCTGAACATTATTCGTGAGCCCGTCGGCGTTGAAGCCCTGCACCTGAATGGTGAACGTGCCCGCTTGCGTGGGGATGCCCACGATCGCCGGCGAGCCGGAGCGAAGCGTATTCCCCAGCGGCGTCGGCACGAACCGCAAGCCCGGCGGCAACGTGCCACTGAACTGGAATGACGCCGGTGAGCTCGGCGTGCCCGTGTACGTGAAGGCAAAATCGAGCTGCGTGCCAACCGTCCCGCGCACCGGATTCGGCGCGGACGGCTCGAACGTCGTCGCTCCCGCGCGCGAATGCAGCGCGCCCAACGCCGCCACCGTGAACGCCGCGCGCAACACCTCGCCCGCGCGCGACGCCAGCACGTAGTCCTTGGCGTGCACGAAGACACGAACCGCCGGAGTGCGTTGTAACAGCACCAGCAATACGCCAGCAGGGACATGGAGCCACGGGAGCCGACGATGGACTGCGGACACGAATTTCATGGGATGAAGCAGCGAGACTGCGACACGGATAAGCGTCGGAGTTCCGAACGAAAGCGGGATTAGGTAACAGGGCCGTTACCGCCTGCGATCCGCAACGGCAATGACGCCACGGCCGGCCAAAAATCCCGTGAAATTATCTCGCTTCCCCAGTCAACGATCGAGTGGAGAACCGCCAATCGCCCCCGTCGTTCAAAACCGCACGGTGAACTGCACCGCGAGCGTGCGGGTATGCTTTCGGCCACGGGCATCGCCGTGCTGCAGGCTGTATTGAAATTTCAACTGCGTGTGCGGCGTGAAGCGATAGCCCGACGCGACATCGGCCCGCCAGATCTCGTGTCCCCACGCCTTGTCGAGTCCCCGATCCTGAATGCTGTCGAACACTTGCTGGTTCCAGCGCACCGCGCCGAACAACTGCGGGGTCAGCTTGTATTTCGCCTCGACGTAATACGCCAGCGTATCGGCATTACCGATGCGCGGAATTTCGAAGCGCGACGCGTAAATTTCTCCCCACACCTGCCAGTGGTGCCACGCAAACGCCACGTCGTGCGCGAGCACGAGCTGGCGATAATCGCCGCGCCCATACCCGGTCGCGACCGAGCGCTCCGCAAACTCGCGCAGATAAGTGCCGGCACTCGCCGACACGCCGATATCCCACATCGGATTCGGCCGGTAACCGATCCGGCCGCTCACGGTCGGATGCGTCCGCTGCTCGCGTGCGTGATGCCACGCTTCCGGCCGCGACGACAACGACCCGGCCTTCACCTCCGCCGCGAAACGAAAGTCGCCAACCTCGGCCGACGCCGCCACGCCCGTCGAATAAGCCGGACCCCACACGATCGGCACGCGCAGCGATTTCTCGATCGCCGTGACAGAGGCCGGAAGGCCGCCGCGCACGTGCGACCACTGGAGCAGCGTATTGCTCGAACGCACCGCCTCCGTGTCCCAGATGCCCGTGAGGTTTTCATAAGGCACCGGCGCAGTGATGAACGGATTGCCCCACGAGGCGTGTCGCGCCGCCCAGTTGCCGACCAGCGTCGCAAACTTGCCCACCTGCAAAACGAAGCGGCCGTCGCCACGCGGCGAGATGCGCAGCGCGTATTCATCGAGCCGCGCCTCGAGCGAGGCCGGCGCGGGATCGAAACCGCGGTCGGCCCGCGCCTGCGCGAAAAAATAAATCCGCCGGCCAAACTGCGCATCGAGAAACACGCTGAGCCGCGGATTAAACAGCCGCTCGCTCGCGCCATGAATTACTCCGGGAGCCGGTAACTGCAGCGCATAACCCTCGAGATCGAGGGTCCCGCTGATGCGCGCCCGATAGCGCGAGTCGACCGCGCTGAATGTCAGCGCATCCTCCACGCGGTCGAAGAACTCCTCGCTGGCGCGAACGTCGGAGAGGCCCGCGAACGCCGCAAGCAGCAGGCCGATGCCGGCGGATCGTGTAGCCCGCCTCGGGAGAGGCGGGATGGTTCCGCATTCCGCGCCCGCAGGATTCCCTGCTCTCCCGAGCAGGGCTACGAAGCAGTTTCGTACGCCTCGCATTGAGCCAGCAACTCCGCCCCAATCGCCGCGCCGCACGCGAGCCTCCCCGCTCCCCAGAGCAGGGTCACCGCGCTCGACTGCAATACGTTGATTCATGCCGGCATCACAGGTGTTTTCGCGACCCGGAAACGCACTTCGAATTCGGTCCAGTTTCCGTCGGAACGCACCAGTTGCAAATCGCCTTGATGGAGCCGCGCGAGTTCACGCGCGAGGTTCAGGCCGAGGCCGTAGCCGGGGACATCCTCGCCCATCGCGGCGCGGTGAAAGCGCTCGAAGATATGCGCCTGCGCCGCCGGCGAAATCGCTCGTCCAGTATTCCCGATCGCGAGCACGACGGTTTCGTCGTCCTGCCGCGCGGCGATCCGGATGCGGCCTCCGCGGTGGTTGTACTTGCGCGCATTCTCGAGGAGATTCTGGAGAATCATCGCGGTGTAGCGTTTCTCGCCAACGATGCGCAGTCCGGGCGGAAAATCCGTCTCCACCGTGACCTCCAATTCATCAGGCAATGCGCTGAGGTCATCGAGCGAGGCCTCGATCAATGCGCTCAAGTCGACCACCGAGAACTCGAGCTTCAGCCGCCCCGCATCCAGGCGCGAGAGCAGCAGCAGATCCTCGATCAGGCTCGAGAGCCGGTAGGTTTGATGGATCAGCGCCGAGATCTCGTGGCACTCCTCCGGCGTGAGATTGTCGCGCGACAGGAGCTCCTCGAGTCCGGCACGGAGCACCGTCACGGGCGTTTTCAACTGGTGCGACGCGTCCGCCGAGAAGCGCGCCGAACGCTGCAGCTCCGCGCTCGTCATCTCGAGCGCCGCCTCGGCTCGGCGGCGCAACGCGCGATTCGCCTCCGAGTCGACCGCCAGCTGCTCGACCGGCCCGGACAAGCGGCCCGCGACGATGTGGCTCGCCGCCAGCCCGGCCAGCAGCAGCGCGGCCCCCGCGCCGAGGACCTGCCAGCGGAGCTGACCCTGGCGCGCGAGCAGATCGGTGAGCGGAAACACGCACACTTCAAACGCCGCCGCGTATTGAGATTCTGGATTCAACCGTTTCGCGAAGACGAGGTGCGGCGTGCGGTCGAGCTCGAGGCGGACAGGCGCCGAGGACGCGCGGCCCACGACGTCGGCGAGGCGGACCTGGGCGGCGGCGGAGAGCTCGATGCCGTGGACGTTTCCCGCCAGCCAGATTCCGGCGCGCATGCCAGAATCGCGGACCCGGCGACCAAACTCGAACGGCTCGAACCCGAGCACCACCGCGGCGATCGGCTCGCCGGTTTCGGATGAGAGGATCGGCATCGCGATGATCTCCGAGATGGAGTCGGCACCGTCGCGGCTGCGCGGCAGGTAACCGACCTGCGGCGTGGCGGGCACCGCCGGCAGAGCGAGTTGCGCCTGCTCCCCCGCCGTGAGCGCTCCGACGGACGGAGTGCCGGGTGGCGCGATGACGCCGCCTCGTGGATCGAGAAACCGATAGAATTCCGCGCGCAGACCCGGCGCAGTCATCACGTCCTGCAGCTCGTATTGCGCCGCGTCGTAAAGCAGATCGAGCGCATCATCCTCGAACGCGGCGCGTATCCGCGGACGGCGTACAAGCGAGCGGCAGCGCTCGACCAGCATCGCATGCCGCACCTCGCGGGCGCGCTCCAGCGCGTCGAGCTCCGCGACGAATTCGCGTTGCAGGTCGTCCTCGACGCTCGAGGCAAGACGGCGTTGCGCGAGGTAAAGCGCGAGCAGCGTGACACCAGAAACCACGAGCATGATCGCCACGACCAGCTTCATGCGGAAGCCGGTGACGCGTGGCGTCTGCGGCTCGAGCAGGGGCGTCACGGAAAATCCACGCGCAAGGTCGTGTCGGCCGCGAGGTCCACGACGTGTTCCCGCGTGGTCTTGCTGTCGATCCACGCCTTCAACGTGTAGCGCCCCGCCGGCAGGCCCGTGAGCGCGAACCGCCCCTCCGCATCCGTCACCACGAAATGCGGCGTGGCGAGCACGAGGATGAGCGCGCGCATGTGCTCGTGAATATCGCAGCGCAACGTGACGAGTCCGGGCACGTCGAACGTCTGCGACGGCACCGGGCGTTCGTCCGGCCGATAGCGGCCGAGATCGAAACGCTTGGGCGGCGAGAACGAGAAGATGTTGTGGTAGGTGTCGTCGAGGTTCGGAAACTCCACCTTCGTGCCGAGCTGCACCGGGAGGAGCGACGGGATGAACGTGAGATCCTTCTGCAGGATTTGCGTGACGGGCGGCGTGGCGGGTTTCGGAAACGACCCCTCGAGGTAAACGACGGCGACGGGCGGATTCGTCGAGAGCACGCCGGCTTTCGTCACGATCTCGTAGCGTTGATTGACGACCGGAGTGGCGCGGGATTTCGGCAACGTGACCCGGCCTTCGATGGTAGCGGCCCGGGCAGCGGAAAGAAGCGCGAGAAAAGCGAGAAGCGCCAAGCCAAGCACGGCACAGGCGGGACTCCCATGGCGGTTCGCACCGGCGAGCTGTCGATCAGGTTTCATTCGTGCGGCCGGATCGCGTAGCCCACGCCGCGCAGCGTGTGGATGAGCGGCGTGGCGAAAGTGGAATCGATTTTCTTGCGCAGCCGCGTGATGAAGATCTCGACGGTGCGGGTGTCGTATTCGTGATCGCGCTGCCACACGCGTTCGCAGAGCTCGGTGCGGGAGAACGGTCGGCCGGGCTCCTGCATCAGAACCTGCAATACATCGAACTCACGCGGCGAGAGCGCGATCGCTTTGCCCGCGCGCGTGACGCGACGATGCCGCACGTCCATCTGGAGATCGGCGACCTTAAGCAGATCAGCGGGGGTCGCGGATCCGCCGCGACGGCCGAGCGCTTCGATGCGGGCCACGAGCTCATCCATCGAAAACGGTTTCGCGAGGTAATCGTCCGCGCCGGCATGCAGGCCTTTCACGCGGTGCTCGACCTCGCCGCGCGCGGTGAGAATCAACACGCGCGCCGGAGAGTGCGCTTCGCGCAGGCGCGCAAGCACCGCCAGGCCGTCGAGCCCGGGCAGGTTGAGATCGAGCACGATCAGGTCCGGCGGATCGTCCATCGCCACCTGCAAACCCTCCTGCCCGTCGTGGCGCGTCGTGAGGCAGTGGCCGTGACGCGTGAGCGCGCGCGCGATGTGCCCGGCGAGTTGCCGTTCGTCTTCGATTACGAGGATACGCATGCCGTCGGGCGCCGAGGGGGCGGAACCCGACTGGGGCGGAAGACTTCGCGGAGCGTCGGGCACGGTCAAGTGCGGGGAGGAGCGTGTGAGCGCGGGCGTCTCACCCGCCTGGTCGATGCGGACGAGGACGTCCGCGCTCCCAGTCAGTTGCAGCCGCAGCCGCTGCCGCCCACGCCGCGGCCGCCGGTGGCGGTCTCGCGCGAGAAGTAGCGATGCTCGACCATCGCGGTGTGCAGCGGATCGCGATCGGGCCGCATGGTGTAGTCCGCGAGCGTCGCGCGCTCCCAGGGCTTCACGCGGGCGAGGTTTGCGTTGGCGCAGCCGGAGCCCAGCGCGGACGCGGCGGCGAGCAGCAGGAAAACAATTCGAATGGTCATGGGGTGGGCCTTTCTGCGAGGAGCGTTTCGATTTGCTGACGCCAGAGCCGATCGGTCGCGTCGCCGTGATAGCCTTGATGTACAAAACGCACGCGCCCGTCGCGCCCGATCAGATAGCTCGTGGGCATCGCGGGCACGACGACCTGTTGCACGAGCTGCTGGCGACGATCGTGCAGGGTCGCGAACGGTGGTTTCATTTTCTTCCAGAACGCTTCCGCCGCTTTCGGTTTCTCGTCGATCCCGACCGCGGCGATCGTGAGTCCGCGGCCCGCGTAGTCCTGGTGCAGCCGCGCCAGCGCGGGAAACGACGCCTTGCACGGCGCGCACCAGGAGGCCCAGAAATCCACGATCACCACGCGGCCCTCGAACGCCGGCAGCTCGCCGCCGGCCAGGTTCGCGACACCAGCCGCGGCGAGCGGCGGAAACGGATCGCCGACTTTGATTTCTGCGCGCGCCACGGAAAGACCAGCGAGGAACGCCACAGCCAGCGCAGTTATCCTGCCCGCGAGTTTGCGCGCGCGCGCGGCGATGATCGCGCCGTTCATGCGGCGGGCCACGAGTGATGAATCAACGTGCGACGACATAATTGAAAAAGCCGCGGGTTTGCGCGCGCGCGCGTTGCGTGATCAGCAGGCCTTCGGCGCCCGGGCTGGCCTGAATGAAATCCACGCCTTTCGGCACCCCGAGCACGAAGGCGGTCGTCGAGAGCACGCCCGCTTGCAGGCAACTGCCGGCAATCACGGTGGCCTGCACGCAACCGTGGGCGACCGGCCAGCCGGTGCGCGGATCGATGATGTGGCCGTAGCGTTTGCCGTTGAGCGTGAAGCCGCGGAGGTAGTCGCCGGAAGACGCGATGGCCTTGCCGATGAGCGCGACGCTCAGAGCCGACGTTCCGGGTTGGAGCGGATCCTCGAGGCCGATGTGCCAGGCAGGTTTGCCCGGCGGCAGGCCGACCGCGCGCAAGTCGTGCCCGAAATCCACCAACGCACACGCGAGCCCGTGATCGCTCGCAAGCTGCGCGACGAAGTCGACCGCGTATTCCTTGCCGAAGCCGCCGAAGTCGAGCGCCATGCCGGGCTCGGGGAGAAACACTTTCCCGGGCTCGCGCTGCACGCGTTTCCAACCGACGAGCGCACGCGCGGCGGCGATCTCGGAATCCGCGGGAAGACGCGGCGTATCCGTTTTGTAATTCCACAGCTGGATGAGCGGGAGCGACGTCGGATCGAGCACGCCCTGCGTCATGAAGTGCAGAGCGTCGCAGAGTTTCAGCAGCCCCTCCATCTCGGCGTCCACGCCGATCCACTCGCGACCGGCGGCGGCATTGATCCGGCTCACGAGGCTGTCGGAGCGGAAGCGCGAGTATTTGGCCTCGAACGCATTCACCCAGCCCGTCGCCGCGCGCTCGAACCCGGCCGCCTGCTCATCGCCGTGCGGTGCGGCGTACTGGACCTCGCACGTCGTGCCGAGCGCCTTGAACGACAGCTTCCGCAACGGCACGCTGGCCGCGAGCGGATTGGGGGCCGGCGGCGGAGCGCGATGCGATTGGGAGAGGATGGCCATGGCTGATCGATCAGGTAGAGCCGGGCGGCCCGCCCGGCTGCGGACGCGCGGGCCGCGCATCCCTACCTTTGCAGTCAACGTTCGTTTTCACCATGCGAATTTGGCGCCGATCGTCCAGATGTCGGCCTGCGCATACGCGCTCTGCGGCGTCACGTCATCGGTGCCGCGCATATCGTAGCGCTCGTAGGCGGCGTCGAGGTACAGCGCGTCGGTGATCCGCCAGATCGCCTTCAAGCCGTAGGTGAAGGTGCGCATTTCGGAGAGGCGGTAGTCGGAAGAATAGAAGGGCCCGTCGGTCCGCGGCGGCCCTTCGGTGGTCGGGATGATCGCGGTCCGGTTCAGATCGTAGTAATAAAAGTCCGCGGCGGTCTGATCGTAGTAACGAAAACCGGGGCGCAGGACGAGTTTCTCGCCCACGCGTTGAAACCACGCGAGTTCCAGCGTGTGCGCATCGGTGCCGAACGTGTCATGGTAAAACCGATACGCCAGATCGAGGGAGGCCTTCGCTTCGGGCAGCGCGTGGTTGACGTTGGCGAGCGCGATCCACTTCTCGCGTTCGCCCGGCCGGTTCTCGCGCGGCGTCTGCGTGAGAAACAATCCGGGCACGACCTCGATCGCCTTCTGCACGAGCTTGTAGGGATCGGACAGATAACCGCGCTGCCGGCCCCACGTGAGGTTCAGGGTCAGCGACGTCCGCGGGTCGAGCAGCTGCGTGACGCCCACGATGACGTCGTTAGTGCGCTTCTTCGCGCGCGGTGTCTGGTAGAAGACCTTGATGTCGTCGTCGGTGCCGGCGACGCCGACGAGCAGCGTCGTGTTCTTCTGGTTGAAATCGGTCTGGCTGTTCAACGACCAGCCGGTGGACACGTAGTCGCTCTCGCGGCTGTTCGCGGCGCCGAGCGCGAGTCGCGTGGCGGTGAACTGGTGAGCGAGCGAGGCGGACCAGGCTTTCCGGCGCTCGCTCAGTTGCGCGAGCGGCACTTGATCGCTGCCGGCCGGAGCGGGCCGGCCGTTGGGCGTGGCACCCGCGATGGCGTCGAGAATGCCCTCGAACTTGAACTGCGTGGCCGTGCCGATGTCGTGCTCGATGTAGGCGCCGTCGGTCTTCACGGCGATCCGCCCGCCGGATTCGCGGTAGTCCTCGTGCTTGTAGGCGATCGAGCTCTCGGCCCGCGTCGCGCGCGGCGCGAGACAGCCGAGCAACGCGGAAAACGCGAGCACGCGGACGTTCGGGAGCGAGGCGAATTTCATCGGGGAAGGAGAGGCCAACCGCGCCAAAAGGATTCGGCGCCGCTCAGCGGGCAACGACAGAAAGGTAACAATTCGTTAGGAAGCGCCTCCGCCTTCCGGCCACGCTCGTGTTTACCCGCTCGAGCCGCAGCGCGGGCGACGCCGTCCGTTACCGCACGATTTCGACCGACTCCGCGCGGAGCGAGAGGCTCAGCTGGGCCGGATTATTGGGCGCCGCGCTCAGGCTGAAGACATCGACGGAAATATACGGCCCGCGGCGCTGCAGGTTTTCGTAGAACTGCACGAGTGCCTCGAAGTCGGCGCGGCTGACGTTGTAGCTGACCGTATGGATCTCGAACTGGCCGCTCTTCTTGGTGGCGGGCTGGCCGCTCAACCCGTGGCTGCGCAGGCCGGCCTCGTTGGCGAGTTGCTGGATCGTAGTCGCGAGCTGGTTCGCGTTAAGTGTCTTCGTCGGGTCGAGCTTGGCGGCGGCGTTCTTGGCGTCCTGCTCGATTCGCGTCTGGTTGCGTATCCATTCTGCTTGTTCAGTGAGCAGGGAACTCGTGGCGCGTTGTTCGCGCCAGAAGCGGCCGGCGCGATCGCCGTAAGCGGACAACCACCAGAGCAGGCCGATCGCGATGAAGGCGACGAGAAGGAGCTTCTCGCGCAGAACGCGAGCGAGGAAAAGGGCGCGAAGGCTGCGGATCATCGGGACGCGGTGGTTGCGGTTTGTGGCTTCAGGCTGTCCGGCTTGAACTCGACGGTGAGCGTGAAGTTCGTGCGATCATTGGCCATCCGGCCGATGGCCGCGAAGGCGCTCTTCACCGAAGGCAGCGCGCGCACCGCGGCTTCGTAGACGTTGATCTGGGCCGCGTTGGCGGTCGTGCCCTCGACGATGAGTGTGTACAGGCCTCTCGTGCGATCGGCGGTGGCACGCGTGAAGACAATCTCCTCGGGCTTGGCCTCCGCCGCCGCGAGTACCATCTCGATCGGCAGGAGACGCTTGGTCGCGATCTCATCCACGCGGTTCGCGAGCTCTTGCAGGCTGGTGATCTTGTCGACGATCGGCTTCTTGGCATTGGCCTCACGCACGCGGACTTTCTGCCATTGCTGGCCGGCGAACAATCCGACCTCGCCGATCGCAAGGAGCAGGAGCGCAGCGACGGAGCCGAGTGCGACGCGCCACAGGATAACGTCGCGTTTCCGCGCGTTGCGCAGCGCGGCGAGCTCGGCCTTGTCGCGGACATCGAGCGCAGAGGCGGCGCTGGCCGGCACCTGCGAAACGAAATCGCCGGAGCGAAAAACCAGTTCGCCATCGCTGCGCGCCGGATCGGCCGTGACGGGCTCCGTGAGGTCGATGATCGTTTTGCTGCCGCCGAGCTCGCGCAGCAATTCCTCGCGCGCGCGGGCGCGCTCCTCGTCGGTCGCTTCCGGTAGGAGCGGCGTGAACAGCACTTTCGCAGGCACCGACGGCGTGACCCAATGCACGGCGGTCAACCCGTCATCGCGATGGAGAATCATCGTGGTCGCCGGCTCGACCGTGGCGCCGAGCACCGCGGCGAACGACGGCAGCACCAGTTCGGCGCCATCCCAGTCCGCAGCCTGGTCCGTCGTGAAACGGCGACGGTACGCCGCGAATACGAGCGCGCTCTCCGCGCCCGGCAGCCAGAACCATCCGTAATAGAGCTGCGCGAGCGGAAAAGGAGCGATGCCTTCGAGGGCCAGCTCGACCTGGCTCGCGGCCTCGGCGGCGGAAGCGCCCGCCGTGATCGGCACCGCGCGGGTGAAGAACATCGCGTCGGGCAGAAGCGCCACCTTGGGAGGCGGTGGGCCGGCGCGGAGAAAACCAAAAGGCGAGGCGCACATGTCAGATCAGGGATGGGTCGGGGGCCGGTGGCGGAGCGGGAGGAATCTCATCATTCTCCCGCATTTCCAAGAGCGTAAATGGATACTTTAGGGAGGCCGCAGCGGCGCCGCCCGGGGACTTCGCGCCGGCGGCGCCTGGCGGGTTGGCGCTTTGCGCGGCGTTGGGACGATTCTGTTGCTGCTGGGCGGTCTTGGCCGCAGCAGCAGACGTCTCGGTGCGCGTCGAAGTTGCAGTTTCCTGCACGGTCTTCGCGGTGCTGCCCTGAGGCGCAATCACCGTCGACATCCTGAACTCGGTGCGACCATCGCGCACTGTGATCGTGATCCGCAACGCGCTGATCGTCGCACCGAAGGCCGCGGCGTTGCCTCCCGGACCCGCAATGCTCTGAGCGTCGGCAGGGCCGCGGAAGAAGCCCGGGCCGCCCTTTCCGAAGCTGCCCGAACCTTTGAGATACTCGGCGATGGTCTGTTGCTGCTGCTCGTTGAACTGGCCGAGCGCGGCGAGCGTGTCGGGCTTCGCGCCGTTCAAATTGGGCCGCGGAAAATCGAGCAACGACACACTGTCGGCGAACCGTTTCCAGTATTCGTTCGGCCGGCCATCCTGATCGTAGAACATCTGGCGCACCTTCTCGATCGCCGCGAGCTCATGGAAGGACCGCAGCGACCGGCGCGGCGGCTCGAACGGCAACGGTCCCTGATCGTAGTTCGGCTGCACCGCCGACGAGTAGATGTGATCCCGTTTCATCCAGCCGAGCAACGCATCCGCCAGCTCCTCCGCATCTCCCTGTACTATTCCCCAGTTTTGAAAAAGGCCCGTGAGCACCGTCACGTCAGCTCTCGGCAGCGAAATTTTTCCGCTCTCGTCCTCGAACGCGACCTCCACCGTCACATCCCCCGCCGGCACATAGCCCGCGAAACCCAGTGGGTCGCTCCAGCCTTCCGCCGGACTGCGCAGCCCCTGCCCCACCTCGCGGAAATCCTCGAGCACCGCGAGGGTCGTCTCCAGCGCCGAATACGCCTCGATCCGCAGCCGGCGCGTGACGGACTCGCGCTGCTCCACGAGCAGATCGACACTCGCCTTGTCCATGAACGCCACCAGCGCGAACGCGGCAAACATCAGCGTGACCATCACGATCACGATGACCGAGCCGCGTCGCGCGCGGCAGGACCAACGACCCATGGCCGATGACCAGCGGTCGGACCGGCCACGCGCAATCGGCGCACGCCTCGTCATTGGGCTTTGGTCGTGGGTCGTAAACATCGTTCAGTTCCGATCGTCAAAACGCCGGCAGCGCCTCGCCCGCCACGGGCACAGTGATGACGGCTTCGCGCGACATTTTGTTATAAGTAAACTTCAGCCGCAGGCGTTGTGGCGTCATCGGCTTCCCCTGCGGATCCATCTTCAGCATCGCCTCGGTGGTCCAGCGGCTCATGTCGACGTCGTAATAATCATAGACGATGCCGGTCACGAGCGGAGTGACGACGGTTTCGCGTGGCGCATCGGTTTCGAAATTCTTCTCGAGCCGCGAGTGCCAGAGCATCACGAGCCCTTCGCCTTGCCGCGCCTGAAACGAGCATACGACCTCGGGCAGCGGCCGCTCGGGCCAGTTGAACAACCGGCTGCCGGCGGGCAGCTCGAAGGTGAGCATGTTTTCCATCATGCCGTTTTGCGGCTGAACTTCCTGCAACGCGATCGGTGTGGAGTTCGCCCGCGCGGCCGGTGGCAGCGCAGCCGAGCGCAACTCGCGCTCGAGGAAACGCGTGACCGCGCGCACGTGCTGATCGAAGAGCCGGTGATCGGTCTTCAGCCCCCAAAGCTCCGCCATCGAGAACACAAACGTGTTCATCGCGGTGAGCAGCAGCGCCACGAGCGCGAGCGAGAGCAGGATCTCGAGCAGCGTGAAACCGCGGCGGCGTGCAGTGCGTGAGGAGCGGCGGTGTTTCATCGGCGTTGTTGTTCCGCCTGCAGCTGGCCCTGCAGCTCGAGGATACGGGTCTTCGCCTCCTCCTTCAACTTGCCGCGCTCGCCGGGGTCGATCACCCACGTCGGCCGCAGCACGCGAAACGTCTGCACGAGCCGCTGCGGTTCGGGGCGCGCCGGATCGGAGATTTCGCAATTGAAGGCGACGTTGAACAAATCGGCGACATTCGTGGACGTGATCTCGACGTTCCACCGCGCGCGAAGGCCACTGGCTGTGTCGAATTCGCCGCCGCGCTCGAGTTTCTCGCGATCGGGCTCCGTCAACACCAGCTGACGCGCAAACGCGAAGTCCTCGCCGATCTGCGCGCCGCGCGACACCGCTTCGTAGCTGTTCAATATATTCAGATACGCGGAGCCGAGCACGACCGCCGCGAAGGCGAAGATCGAGAGCGACACCAGCACCTCGAGCAGCGTGAAGCCGCGGGCTTCGGAATGGAGGGCAGCTTTCACGACGACGGCGCGTACGGATCCTTGGGCGTCAGCACCGGCGCGCACGTCCACGGATCGATTGAGAGAATGCTGGCGGAGCCACTCCGCATGAACTGCGCGCGAAACGCGCTGCACGTGCCGTCGGAGTAGAAGGTCACGAACGGAATCGGTTCGAATTCGAGCAACACGCCGCCGACGAGAATGGTCGGTCCGCCTTTCGCCGAGGAAAGAAACGTCACATCGAAATCGCGCTCGGAGGCCCCGGGAACGGGAAACTCCTTCAGCGCCGCTTCCTCGCGCGTGAAGCCATCCGCCGCGAGACGCGACGGAGCCAGGCCGTCGAGCAGCACGAAACTTTTCTTCTCCTTGTCGTACTTCAGCCGGATGTCGTGCTCGGCCTTCAGCGCCGATTTGCGCGCCTCCTGCACCGCTTTCCAAAACACCTCGGTCGGCGTCGCCGGTGTCTCGCTCAAGAGCCGCGCCGAACCGCCGATCAACACCGCGCCGAACAGCGCGATGATGCCGAGCGCCAGCAGCACCTCGAGCAGCGTGAACGCCCGACCCGCGCTCGCGCCACGCTTCGCCGGCGAAGAGCGTGCGGCGCGATGGTATCCGGCAAAGAGGGACGGCGTGGCGATGGACGACTGCACGATGCGAAAACGAAATGCCCGGCGAGGCGGAGCCTCAGACCAAGGCACCAAAGTTCCAAAAGACAAAACGACCGAACCCAAAAAACAAAACGCGTATTCCGAAACTTGAGCTGTTCACAACGAGTGTGGCGTTCAAGGAATCCAGAGACCGCGACACAAGCCGCCGGGGTTCCTCCTGCGAAACGAAAATTTACTTATTCTCCGCCGAGCCCGTATCCCAGTTGCCGATGTCGTCGGAGGTGCCACTCTGCTTGTCGATGCCTTTCGACCAGAGATCGTAGCTATCCTTGTTCCGCGTGCCGGGATAGGCGTACTGATAAGGCTCTTCCCATGGATCGAGCGGGATCTTGCCGCCCTCGATATATGGGCCGTGCCACTTATCGGCTTTCGACGCCGGCGCTGAAATGAGCGCCTGCAACCCTTCCGACGTCGACGGGTAGTTGCCCATGTGAATGCGATAAGTCGTGAGCGACGTCTTCATCGTCTGGGTCACGAACAGCTTGGCGGCGGAGCCCTGCGCGCCACCAAAAATCTTGTCGACGTTGGTGATCGCGAGACCGGCGAGAAGACCGATGATCGCGAGCACAACGAGGATTTCCAGGAGCGTGAATCCGGTCGAGAGACGGCGGCGGGCCGCACGAAGACCGGCCTGAGGCCGGAAGGGTTTAGATAACATGGCGGGTGGGAACGTTGTTAACGAGCGGGAGGTTGTCGAGACGCGCCCGCGAGGTGCTGGTTGCAGGAAACTGCGACCGCGCCGTTCCGCCAGGGTTTCGGATTTGCTCAGGGCGGATCCCACTGCGCGTCGTCCGCGGTCGCGAACTTCCGATCCGGTCCCGCGCTGCGAATCTCCATCCGCTCGCCGCTCAGCTGGTGAAAACGAAAGGGCGTACCCCAACGATCGCAGAGCTCGCCCCGGGCATTGAGCGCCGGATGATTCTTCGGGATCAGCGCCAGACCGAGCGCGTTGTCGCCGGTGAGCGCCGCGGTGATGTCGGAATTCTCGCCGACGGGATTTCCCTCGCGCGGAAAGTTCGTGCGCCACGATTCGAGGAGCTCATTCACGACTGCGAGGTCACGATCGATCGTGCCATCGGCGCGGTTCAGCGGCGCGACGATCGGGAACTGCTCCGCGGAAAATGTTCTCCCCACCTCCGCCGGCATGGAAGCGGGCGACGACGTGAGCGCGGGAGCTGGCGCCACAGGAGCCGCGCCGCGCGCGCGCTGGCTCTCACGCTGCGAGTCGCGCCACGCAAACCAGAGAATGGCGAACGCGACGACGAGAACGGCGGCAATAAAAACGCGGCGCATTCCTTAAAGCGGGGCGACTCGAGGGTTCCGCCCCCCCCGGCTCAGAGGAATCCCAGATTCGGCGTCGCGAAGCGACCGATGTTCGGCAGCACGACGGGAAGATTCGTCGGGCTCACGCCGAACCACGTCGCGAGCGTGGCGCTGTATTGATCGACGCTCGTCGTCGGAATCCACTGACCGCGGCTGCCGGTATCCTGCGTGCCGCGCAGCGTAAGATTCGGCATCTCGCCGTAGATGTCGCCGCCTTTCACCGCGCCGCCGACGATCAGGTGGTGGCTGCCCCAGCCGTGATCGGAGCCGTCGCCGTTCGTGTTGTACGTGCGGCCGAAATCGGAGGCGGTGAACGTCGTCACGCCCTGGCCGACGCCCATCTCGACGGTCGCGTCGTAGAACGCCTTGATCGAGTTGGAGACGTCGCGCAGGAGATTCGCGTGCGCGCCGGTCGCGGTGGCGTCGGCGACGACCTGGTTGTCATGCAGATCCCAGCCGCCGATGCGCGCGAAGAACACCTGGCGTTTGACCCCGAGTTGCGCGCGCGCACCGATCAAGCGCGCAATCGTCCGCAGCTGCTGGCCAAGCCGCGAGGTGGGAAATGCGTCGTAGGTACCCGGGAAGGGCGAAGCCGCGCCGGCCGTATTCGCGCTTAGGATACCGGCGAGCAGCGCCGAATCGGCGATCGCCTCGGTCGTGAGCCCGCCGAACGCGGACTCGAAGAGGTTCGACTGCGGCGCGGCGAGCATGTCGTTGAGCGCCCGCGTGCGCACGCTGGCGAGCGAGGTGCCGGTGGGCGTCGCGGTGCCGGTGAGCGCGACCGCGCCGTTCGGCGAGACGGAGAATTGCGCGACGGACTTGCCGACTTGAAACGAATTCCGGCCGTCGAGGCTGATCGACATCGAGATCGAGTTGTTCTCGTTCATCGCGTTGGTCAGGTCGGCGAGCCGACCGCCCCAACCGGTGTTGAACGGGCGATCCGCGAGGCTGCTCTGCCACTCGACCTGCTGGTCGTTGTGCGAAAAGAGCTGCGGCGGCAGCGGCACCGAGCGGGCGCTGTACTGACTCTTCGTCGTCGGGTAGAGCAGCGTGCCGACGTTGGCCAGAACCGCGCACTGGCCCGAGGAGAACAGGTCGCGAATGGCCGTCATCTCGGGATGAAAACCCCACGCACGACCATCGCTCGTGCGCGGCGAGATCCCGAGCGCGGAATTCGCCGGGAGCGCGAGCGCGGTGCGCGCCTGTACATACGCGGCGTAGCCGGCGGCGTCGTTCGGAATGATGAGATTGTTCGCATCGTTTCCGCCGGCGAGAAAGAGGCAGACGAGCGCCTTGTAGTCGCCGTCGGCCGCCGCGGTGCTGGGGGTCTGCGGGCCGTTGCTGGCATCGGCGACGGCTCCGATCACGCGCAACTGCGTGAGCGCGGAAAGCATGCCGGTGGCTCCGACGGCGGCGCAACACGCGCCGACAAACTTGCGCCGGGAGGGATCGAAGGGTTGCGAATTATCCGAGGTGTTCATGGAGGGAACGACGAAGGTTATTTCTGAATCGCGCCCTGCGGCGTGGAGACGGTGAGGTAAATCGCCGCGCGCACCCTATCGAGCGCGGCGGTGTTCGACGGCAGCGCGTTGAGCCCGGCGACGATGCGGTCGCGTGCGGTGGCCGGCATCGAGCCCGCCGCGAGGAGGAGGTTCAGCTGACCGACGAGATTCGCGGGCTGCGTCGCCAGCGGCAGGAACGAGGTGTAATCGAGATAGACCGTGTTCGACGTCGCGGCCGTCGGGCGCGTGGCGTAGATGTATCCGTAAAGGTAGTTCGTCAGCGTGATGGCCGTGGTGTCGGTGAGGATCTGGAACTCCGGGGCATACAGGCCCGCGGAGGCGAGCGCGCCGGGATGAACATAGGCGGGCTCGAAGAAGTTGAAGACTGTCGGCGCGCTGAGGGCGGACTGGGAGATCTGCGCGTTCGCATTATTGATGGGCAGCCGGCCGGTATTCGTCCGGGCATTGAAGCCCCGCAACAGCGCGGTCGTGCGGAGCAGCGGCTCCTTGAGTTTGCCGAAGGTGAGATTGTCCGCGACCTCGGGCGAACGCGCCTCGTAATCGAGCAGGATCGCGCGCACGACGGCCCCGAGATCGCCGCGCACGCCGCCACCATTATCCGCAAACGCCCGCGCGACGCGGTAAACATAGCCGGGGCTCGGGTTGCTGGTGACGAGCCGCTGGATGAGCTGGCGCGCGATGAACGGGCCTGTGTTTGGGTGCGCGACGAGCGCATCGAGCACATCGGCGAGATCCTTGGCGCCGCCTTGATTCGGCGGAATGACGATGTTGTCGAAGATGGCTTTCGCTCCGTCTTCATGAAATGCCGGGTACAATTCCATCGGCGTCACCCAACTCGAGTTGTTCGTGCGCCCGCCGCGGAAATTCTGCGTCTGGCCCGGCAGTGTATAGAACGCCCAACCGGTGAAGACCTTCGCCATCTCGGCTATAATTGTCTGATTATAGGTCGGGATCGGGCGGCCCGAAGGATCGAGCTTCAGCGTGCCGTCGGGATGCAGCTGGTTCAACCCGATGGTGAACAGCTGCATGATCTCGCGCGCGTAATTTTCGTCGGGCAGCGCGCCGCCGGTCGCCTTCGCATTACGCATGTGCGAAAGATATACGCCCATCATCGGGCTCAGCGTCACTTCCTCGATCAAGTCACGGAAATTGCCGAAGGCGTGTCGCGCGAGTGCATCGTAGTAATGCGCGGCGCCTTCCTGCCACGCGTTCACGGTGCCGTTCTGGTCGGAGATCACGAGAATCTGCGAGAGTGCAAACGCGACGCGTTGCCGGAGCTGGTCCTCGCCGGTGAGCGCGATCTTCCACCAGGCGTGCTGCCGGTGGACGTTGCCCGGACGGGTATTCACGCGATCGGCGTTGGGCGCCTGCCCGCCCGCGTTGTTCGCCGCGAAGTCGGCCATGGTCTCGCTCCGATGCGAGGAGGCCGGCAGCGCCATCTGGGCGTTGATCCAGCCGACGTAGCCCTGCCGCATCACTGCCTCGATGTCGCCGGTCCACGGACCAAATGTTGCCTGCGTCAGGAAACGTGCGGCGTCTGTGGCCGAGACCTTGCTCAGATCGATCGCCGGTGCCGGATCGGGAGCGTTGAACGCCGCCGCACCGGTCGAGCGCACGAAATGCCCGCGCAACTCGCCATCCGGGAAATTGCTCGTGTCGATGCCCACGTAGATGTTGCCCGACTTCAGCGCCGCGAGCACGTCGTCGACCGTGTGCGTGCCGATCGCACGCAGCGCCCAATACGACCCGTCCACCTGGCCTTGCGGCAACGTGAACACGTAATCGCCATTCGTGCCGGGCGCCCCGAGCGCGAGGTGACCGACGACCTGGGGCGAGCTGAGATTCGAAAATGTCACGCTCACGAACGCGCTCTTCTGATCGGGACTCAACGTGATCGTCGCGGTACCGTAAGCCGTGGACGCCGCCGATGAGGCACGAAGATTCGCAACGTAGAGCGTGCCGGGATTGAAATAGATCGTGACGCTCGCGTTGTCGGCCGTGCCCACGCCGTAGTCGCTCTTGGGAGTTAGCGTGATCGTCGCGGTCTTGTTGTTGTTGTTTTGTGCGCCCGCGATCGGCGTGAGCTTGACCGTCGTCGAAGTCGCGCCCGCGGGGATCGTCACCGTGCCGGGCAGCGGCTGATAATCGACGCCCGCCACCGCCGTGCCGGAGACCGCATAGGAAACAGTCACGCTGTTGCCGGTGGCACCGGTGCGCGAAAACGTGAGCTCGCCCGGAGCTGCACCGGCGGTGTCGGTCGACGGGACTGACGCACGCACGCTCACGGTCGAGAGGTTTTCCGGCGTGAGATCGTAGATTTCGATGAGGGCGATGCCGCTGGTGTTGGCGGCGCCACTGACCACGACGGTGTAGTTGTCGGGCTCGAGATTCGTGACCAGCGCGGCGTCGCGGCTGCCGGCCGCCAGCGGAAACGCCGCCGCCTGCGTCGCGGCTTGCGCGACCTCCGCGGGGATGTTGCCCGTTTGCCAGTTGTCGTTGCCCGTGACCTGCTGGTTGCCGCGCATGATCGAGAGCACGGGATCGGCGAGGAAACCGGTGACGCCGAAGCCGCCAAGCCCTGGCCCGACGGCGCGGATCAACAATCGGCGCGCGCCACCGCCCGGCGCGATCGAGAGACCGGAGATGAGGACATTGCCCGCGGTGCCGACGACGGCGCGTGTCGAGATGTTCATGAGCCGTGCGGCTCCGGTGATATCGTAAACCTCGAGCAAACCCACGCCGGTGCCGTTGTTCACGCCGCTGACCTGCGCGGTGTAGGTACCGGGCGCGAGCCGCGCGATGAGCGCGGCGTCACGACTGTTGTTCGTCAGATCGAAGGCACCGACCGACAACATCGTCGCGCGATCCGCCGTGGCCGAAGTCCAGTTGTCGTTTGACCGGACGAGTTGGCCCGCGCTGTTGTAGATACCGAGGACAGGGTCGGTGATTGCTCCGGTGACACCGAAGCGCGTGAGCTGCGGGCCGATCGCGCGAATGAGAATATCCTTGGAAGCGCCGGGACCGACGACGAAGCCGGTAATCATGACATTGGCGCCAGTGCCAACTTGGCCGCGCGTCGAGAGATTCGCGACGCGTTGGTCGTATTGCGCGGCGGGTGCGAACGTGGCAAGAGCCAGCGCACTCAGCGCGAAGCAGAGTGGGATCTTCATGGGCAGCAGGAGGGATGGTGGGCGGAAACCCACAGGGGTCTTGGGGTCTTTCCGCAGTTTTGCCCTGTTGACGTTCAAGTCGAGAACGCCGTTGCAAACGGCCCGTAAATTCACGTCGCCCCCGCCGCCGGCCACAGCCGATCAAGCAGATGCAATGTAAAAAAATCCGGCAGAGAAACCTCACATCGAGCCTGACCGCGGAAGGCCTTGCGATCGGCAATCTCCGCGGGAGGCCAGCAGACGGAAACCTACCGAAGTGCGCGAACCCAACGGTGACCGTGGAGGTCGAGCGCAACCCCGGGAAGGTTTCCCGCCTGCTGCCGGCTCACGCTTAATGGACCGCGACAGCTACGGGCGACGTGCGCGGCTGGCCGATCGACGCGAGCAACTCCGCAAACCACGGCACCTGCGTATCGAACGGCTTGCCGCCGCGAATACGCGGGAACTCGATCGCGCGCAAAACATCGCCGCGCTCCTCGTCCTGCCCGACCACGCCGCTCTCGCGCCGCAACGCGCACTCGACCGCATGATCGGCACACTGCTCGATGAGGGCGAGGTCCGCGGCGTTCGAAGGCGCCGCGCGGGCAAAGTATCCGCTCTTCTGGACGAGCGTTTTTTCCGCGCCCAGCATCTTCGCGAACTGGTCGCCGAACCATTTTCCAGGGTTCACCGCGTCGAGCTTGATGTGCCCAAACGCATCGCGCGGCACATCCTGCCCGCGTGCCGTCAGCTCGGCGACGATGCTTTCCACGCCGGCGCCTTCGCTCACGAATATGTTCACGTTGCCCACCCGCTCCATTACTGCCTTCAGCCGCGCCGCTTCCGCCGCGATGTCGAGGGTGAGCTCCGGCAGATAGATCCCGTGCACGGAGAGTCGCTCGCGTGCGAGTCCGAGCCCCGGCAGAAATGCCGTCGTGTCCAAGCGGCGCTGATACTCACGTGCCGTCGCTGCCGTCAGCCAGCCGCAGTTGCGGCCCATGACCTCGTGCACGATCAGCATCCGGGGATTGGCGCCGTGTTCGGCCACCACTTGACCAAAGAAACGCGCGCCTTCCTCGGCCGCCGTCCATGCGCCGAGACTCTGGCGAATCGGGATGACGTCGTTGTCGATCGTCTTGGGCAGACCGATGACGGTGAGCTGGTAATTATTGTTCGCGAGATAGGCCGCGAGATCCGCCGCCGTGGTGTTGGTGTCGTCGCCGCCAATCGTGTGGAGAACATCCACGCCATCGGTCACGAGCCGCTCCGCAGCGACTTGCAAAGGATTCTGCCCCTCGCGCACGAGGCCGCGTTTCACGCAGTCTTTGATGTTGGTGAGCTTGACCCGGCTGTTGCCGATCGCGCTGCCGCCGTGACGTTTCAAGATCGCCGCGCCGGCGCGTTCGGCGCCTCCGACGGTGAGGCTGTCGCCGAGAAGCAGGCCCTTGTAGCCGCCGCGGTAACAGATGATCTCGATCTCGGGCGCGGCTTTCGTGTAGCGCTCGATGAGGCCGGCGATCGCGGCGTTGAGACAGGGGGCGAGCCCGCCGGCGGTGAGAATGGCGACTTTCTTGGGACGCATAATCGCAAGAAGAGCAAAACCGCTCACCCCGCCGCAAGCTCGCAGCGGGTTCGGAGGTACGTGTTATTGATCAACAAGACCTATGCGCCGCTCGACGAGTATTCGAACCCGCCACCCACCGCTCACGCGCAATCAGGAGATACGACGGCACACCGAATCGGCGCTGCAGCATCGCATGGACGGCGGCGAGGTTCGGCCATCCGTTCGGCGAAGCGAGTCGCTCCGCAAGCTCGTGGATGGCTTCGAGCAGACGTCGGCGCTGCTCGTGCATGAGGTGCCGCTCGTCCGGCGTGATGGCGACGCGTCGGACGTGCCGTTCCGTGACAATCAAATCGCGTCCGGCGACCTTCACCTCGTTGCCGCTTCCTTCCACATGGACGCCCTGCGTCGCGAAACTCGTCGGCGGCAGCAGCGCTGAGAGCCGCCGAACCGGGCTCTGCAATTCCTCGTCGGCGGGCAAGTCGGCTCGGGAGGCTTCTTCGATCAGCAGGCTCTGGCGCGCCGTGGGCTTCTCGACAGCGAGCTCGAGGGCCTTGCCGGCGTCGGGAAGCGGCGCGAACTTCCGCTTCAAGCAATACTTGGTCGCGTCGTAAAGATCGCGGAGTGCTTGGCTGGCCACCGCGTGCGCCGGCTCCTTGAGCCAGGCCGCCGCGGCGAGGAGGGTGGTGATGATGGTGGCCGTGTTCATGATAACCACGGCATCGCGTCAACCGCAGGCACTCGGCTGCGCATCACCAACCATTCAGCGCGGCCGCGCGCCCCGTTCCTGGATGTTTCAGCGCCTGGGTCAGCAGGCGCGCCGGTAGTGCATCGCGACCGCGCCGTTGCGGAGGGGCTTCGCCGAGAGAAGCTCGAGCCGCCTCGTGCTGGGTAGCCCGCTTTGGTAGAGGGTCGGGCCGTGGCCGGCGATCCTGGGATGGATGAGCAATCTGTATTCGTCGATCAGCTCCAGCCGGTCCAGTTCAGCAGCGAGTTTGCCGCTACCGAGAAGCACGCCGGCCGGGGTCGCGTCCTTGAGCTTCTGCACGCCCGTGCGCAGGTCGCCGGCGATGTGGTGGCTGTTGGTCCACGAGAAGTCCTTTCGCGTGGACGACACTACGTGCTTCGGCTTGGCCTCCAGCTTTACCGCCCACTCGCGCATCGCATGCGGCGACGCCTCGTCGCCGCGCGCCACCGCCGGCCAGTAGCTCTCCATCATCTCGTAGGTGACGCGGCCCCACAGCATCGCCCCGCTCTCGTCCATGAGGCGGGTGAAGAAGGCGTGCGTCTCATCGTCGGCGATCCCCTCCTGGTGGTCGACGCAGCCGTCCAAGGTGACGTTGATGCTGAAGGTCATGAGTCCCATGCAGCGAGTCTAGGCCGGCCTAGCCGCGGGTAAAAGGTAAAGCTGACGCCGTCGCACTCAACTCCGACGGGGCTGTAGCCGCGAGATTCCGCGACGAGTGTTTTAGCGAGCCTCTCTTCCGCGGGTTTTCCCATCGTTTATGGGACGCATTCCATAAGGCTTAGCGGCGATCCGGCGCCCAGCGCACCAGACGTGCACATGACGCGGCTCATCCGCGAGGCGGCAAAAAGTCGACATCGAGAGCTGCTTGCACGCTCTCAAGCAGCTCGAACAGGCGGCATCAGGCCGACTTCACCCTGCGACAAGAAATCTCGCGGCGAGGAACAGCGGCGCGCGCCGGCTCTCGCTCCCGCAAAACTTCCTCACATGTCGTGATTCTCCGTCGTGAGCACCGCGACCGCTGGATGTTGAATGCGTCGCTCGGCCGTGATGGCGAAAAACTGCTCCCGACACTTCTCCGTCGCCCCAACGATTCGCAGCGAAAAGCGATCCACGGCCTCCTGCGCAACCAGAGTCGGCACCGGGATGAAACCCCGGCCATCCGATGCCATCACTTTCATCAACGCGGCGTCTTCGAATTCCGCGATGATGTGCGGCACGATTGCGAGCGATTGAAACCACCGGTCCAGCGAGCGCCGCAGCCCCGTGCCTTCCGCGGGCAAGAGCGCGGGTGCGCCATCGAGCGATTTCGGAAACCCTCGTCGCAGCGTGGACGCGAGGCGTGCCCCGGCGCAAATCGTCACTCCGCATTCGCCGAGCGGATGGTTGAACACGCGCACCTTCAAGCTGCCGGGCGCCGGTTCATCGGCCAGCACCACGTCCAGCCGGTGCGCAACGAGCTGCAGCAACAGGTCGTCGACCTTTCCCTCGCGGCAGATCACGTGCACCGGCTGCGTCATCGCGAACACCGGCTGAAGAATCTGCTGTGTCACCAGCTTCGGAAACGAATCCGCCACGCCCACGTGCAGCCGCAACGCCTTCGCCGTGGGCAGCTGCTTCACCGCGTTCGTCAGCTCGCGACCGAGGCTGAAGATCTCGTCGGCGTAGCGAAGCGCAACCTGCCCGGCGTCGGTCAATTGATTGCCGCGCCCGCTGCGCCGAAAGAGTTTTTCGCCAAGTGCCTCCTCGAGCTCATGAATCTGCGCGGACACTGACGGCGGCGACACGTTCAGCTTCTCCGCAGCGCGCCGGAGATTCCCCTCGCGCGCGACCGCCCAGAAATAGCGCAGGTGATGGTAGTTCATCCAGTCCACTGGAACTGTTAGGTATAACCTAACGAATCGTGTCAAACGTAGTATTATTCGCAGCCAGTCGAAGCGGCTATGATCCGCGGCGTGAACATCGTTCTTCAATCCCGCCACGCTCGCTACCCGCAGGACGCCGCCCGCCTGCTCGAAGACGGCTTACTCGAGCTCGCCGCGCGTTACCGCGCCGAGGAAGCCGTCGTTCAGCTCGTCGACGAAAAGGACGCCAGCCCTCGCTTCCGCGTCGCCATTTTCCTCCGCCTGCCCGGCCCGGACATCCACGCGAGCGCGTGCGATCACACCGTGACCGTCGCCGCGCGCAAGGCCCTCCGCCTCGTCGAGGCTCAGCTCGCCGCCCGCGCGGATCGCCGGCGTCGGCGACGGCGGAGCAACCTGCAGCATTCCTCGGAGCCGCGCACCGGTCGCTCCTGGTAACACGCTTTCCCGAATCAACCGATGCCTGCTCTGTTCCCTTTCGCGGACTACTGGTGGCTCTACGCGCTTTTCACGCTCGGCGTGCTCGCGCTGCTGGCGCTCGATCTCGGCGTGTTTCACCGCGACGCGCACGAGGTGAAGTTCAAGGAAGCGCTCACCTGGAGCGTCGTGTGGGTGACGCTCGCTCTCGCGTTCGCGTTCGGCTTCTGGCAATACGCGCAGTGGAAGCTGCCGCAGGATCCGCGGCTCGCCGCGGTGGGCGTCACGGCCATTGAGGCGGCCGCGCTCGCCGATCGCGTGGGCCTGGAGTTCCTCACCGGGTTCGTCATCGAGAAGTCGCTCTCGGTCGACAACATCTTCGTCTTCGTCGTCGTCTTCACTTTCTTCGCGATTCCGGCGAAGTATCAGCATCGCGTGCTGTTCTTCGGCATCGTCGGCGCACTCGTCTTCCGCATCATCTTCATCGCGCTGGGCTCCGTGCTCCTGCAATGGCAATGGGTCATCTGGTTCTTCGGCGCGTTCCTGATCCTTACGGGCATCAAGATCCTGTTCGCGCCCGAGAAGCCGATCGATCCCGAGCGCAATCCCGTCATCCGGCTGCTGCGCCGTTTCATTCCGGTCACTCCCCAGTTGCACGGCGAAAAGTTCTTCGTTCGCCGCGACGGTTTGCTGCACGCCACGCCGTTGTTCCTCGCGCTCGTGTTCATCGAGGTCACGGACATCGTGTTCGCGGTCGACTCGGTCCCGGCGATCTTCGCGATCACGAAGGAGCCGCTGATTGTCTTCACGTCGAACGTCTTCGCGATCCTCGGACTGCGCGCGCTCTTCTTCCTGCTCGCCGGCGCGGTCCACCGCTTCCGCTACCTGAAATACGGCCTCGGCCTCATCCTCGTGTTCGTCGGCCTCAAGATGGCGTGGCTCAACGACGCGTTCGGCGGGAAGTTCCCGATCACATGGTCGCTCGGCATTATCGGCGCCATTCTCGGCGGCGCCATAGCCGCTTCCTTTCTCCTCGTGCGGCTGGTTCCCGCCAGCCGCGCTCAACCGTAACCTCGATACTCCACCTCATGCTCCGCACCTCCACTCGTTCCGAGCGAAACCACTTCGCTTCTGTTCCCACCGTTCTCGACCGCTATCTCTCAACCAACGCCCCTGGTGACATTGCGAGCGTGGCCGCTTACATCGACCACGGTGCCACCTTGGTCGACGCCACCGCGGTTCACGCCCTGCAGGGGCTGCGGCTGCCCCTGCACGCGAAAATCGCGCAACTTGAAGAGAGCGCGCACCTGCGCCGCCGGCTGGAACTCCTCGCCACGTTCTTCGAGGAGGCCAGCCGCGACGGTTCGGCGGGCACGCCCGCGCACCGCGAAGCGGCCTTCGCCTTGCTCTATTTCTTGAAGGGCTACGACCGCATTCCCGACACGGTGCCGGAGGTCGGCCTGCTTGATGACGCGTTGATCGTGCAAATCGTCCTGCAGCGGCACGCCACCACGTTGCGCGTCCACTGGCTCCAGCGGCGTCGGGTTTGGTCCTCCGAGCTGTGACGGCTTGGCTCCCTAAATGTCTCCCACCGTTCCGCCCGCGCCGCGCGCCGCCCCCGCGATTTCGTAGGCCGGATTACCCATTCCTAAGGCCGGTTAACGACCTTCAAGGACGCGTCCGCGCCGCAACTCCCTGTGGAAGAGTGGTGCCCCCGCCCGGACTTGAACCGGGATAGGCGGTTTAGGAAACCGCTGCTCTATCCAGTTGAGCTACGGGGACTTGTGATGAATTAAGCGTTACGGAATTCGAGCGCTAAAAACAAGTCTGCGTTCTACCAAAAAATTCTGCCTGGCCGCTGCACGTTCACCGGTATCCGAAATGTTTCTGCATGTTCACGGCCACGTCAACGGCACGCGATCACCGCCACGAGGTATGAAACTATCAACCCGATTTCGCCAACTGAAGTCAGATCAGCGAACAGCCAGAGGAACAGACAGCGAAGATTCAGCGATTAAGACTTCGCGAAAGGACAAACCGGGAAGGGCTTCGTCATCTTGTTTTGGCTTTGCCGTTCTTTTGCCCGCCGCCCGCAGGCGCGCTCGGTTCCGCCACGCCGTCGCTGGCCGCGCTTGGGCGATGGGGGACGGAAAGCGTTGCGAAGGCGACCGAAAGGTGGCGCCTCAGATCGTCGACCACATCCGGGTGCTTCACCGCGACATTGCGGTCCTCTTCGGGATCGACCGCGTGGTCGTAGAGCTCAACGGCGCCATCGCTCCAGCGGGTGAACCGCCAGCGCTCGGTGCGGATGGAGTCGCCGCGGACGGCGCCACGCGTGACGAGCGTGAAAGCAGCAGATTTGCCGGGCGCCGCCGGATCGTGGAGGAGCGCGCGAAGGCTTTGGCCGGCGAGATTGGGAGGCGGCGTGAGTCCGCAGAGCTCGGCGACTGTGGGGTAAAGATCGACAAACTCGACCAGCCCGCGGGCGAGACCAGATTTGACGCCAGGCGCAGCAATAAGGAGCGGGGCACGACAACTACGCTCGAACAGCGTACTTTTATTCCACCACTCCCGCTCGCCGAGATGATAGCCGTGGTCGCCCAGAAAAATAACGACCGTGTTTTCCCAGAGCTGGAGGCGGTCAAGGGTGTCCAGCAGACGACCGACCTGCGCATCCATGAAGGACGTGCAGGCATAGTAGGCCCGGAGGAATTCCAGGCGTTCGCGGTCGCTGAACTGGCCGAACGCGGCACCGAGTGGACCGAAGCCGACAGCGAGCGGCGGCGCCGGCGTCTGGTCGCTGGGCGGACGATGGAGCGTCAGCGAACCGTCCGGATAGAGATCGAAATACTTCCGCGGCGCGACGAACGGATCGTGCGGTTTCATGAAACCGGCGGCGATGATCCACGGGCGTTCGCCGAGCTCTTCGATCCTGGCGATGACCGCGCGGGCAATCTGTCCATCGGGCTGGTCATCGTCGTCGCCGTCCATGGCGCCCCAGTTGCACCACGCCAATTTCCCTTGAGAAAGATCGCGGCCGGCGAGTTTTTTGCGGCCGAGCGGAGTCGCGTCGAACGACCGCGCGGTGTGCCACGAAAGCGGCAGATCCATCCACTTCGCGCGCAGAGCCTCATCGCGGCCTCCGCCGAGGTGATAGATTTTGCCGAACGCCGCGGCGTGGTAGCCGGACGTTTTCAGGAGTTGCGGCAGGGTGACCACGTCGGGCAGGCGATCGCGCAGCGGCGTCCGGTTATCGGTGATGCCAGTCTGGTCGGGGCGCAGGCCGGTGAGGAACGAGCTGCGGCTGGGATTGCAGACGGTGTATTGCACGTAGGCGCGGTCGAAGCGGACGGCGCGGGCGGCGAGTCGATCGATGTTCGGCGTCTTCACGGCGGCGTTGCCGTAGCAACCGAGCGTGTCGCGCAGATCATCGACGGCGATCAGCAGGACGTTCGGTCTCTTCGCCGTCGGGGAAACGGCTGCGTTCCCCTGCAGGGCGGCCACGAACGCGAACAGGAAAATCAGATACGAGCGCTTCACGGTTGAGCGGGGGACGGAACGGATAAGGGAAATTCGTCGGACGGGGGACGCTCACCGCGGATGACTTCGCCGGCAAGGCCGGTGAGGCGGAGGTAGTGATCGCTGGGCAGGCCTTCGTAGGTGATGAATTTGACGTTGTCACCAGGGCCGACCGGCGGGCTGTTCGTCGCTTTGAAGATCGCAGTGGCTTCATCGACCTCGTCGAACATCGCGACGTAGAGCATGTCGGCGCCCACGCGTTTGGCCGCGGCGACCTGCGACCAAAAGAAACGGCCTTGCAGGCGGGGGATGGCATCGAGCGGCGCATCGGGTTTCATGTTGTGCCAGCTGAACCCGGGGAACGCCACAGGGAGAAAATCGAGACCGCGCTCGCGGCACCACGCGACGTCGGGTTGCCAGACGGCGGTGGCATGCGCGGCGGCGGCCTCCGGCGTGCGGTAGCGGCCGGGTGTCCAGGGCGAGACCACGTCGGCCAGCGCGATGAGTTCCAGCAGCGCGGGATCGGCGACCGCGTCGCGGGTCAGCGTGCGCCAGAAACTGGGGACGCCCAGCATCAGCGCGAGTCCCCCACTCTCCTGGTTGTCTTTGAAAAATCGAATGATCTTCCGCCAGTCCTCGAGCGAAGGCCGGGGCTTGTCGTCCTTGAAGCCACAGCCCCAGAGGGCAAGGAGCGGCTTCCCCTTGTGGCGGAGGTAGGCGGGATCACGCGTGAGCTGGGTGTCGTGGAGGAGCTTCTTCCAATCGGCGATCAGTACATCCGCCTGGCCGGGAGCAAGGCTGCTGAGATCGTACATGAGAGCGTAAACGCGGCCGTGCTCCCGGGCGCCGGCGCGGACGTTTTCGAGGACCGCGTTGTTGACGGCGAGCGAAGTGCCGCGCGAGAGGGAGTTGATGAAGCGCTGGAGGAACACGCCGTCGATCCCGTGCTCCCGCATCCAGGCGAAGTGGCGGAGCACGGTTGGCCGACGATACGAGCTGAATACCTCCGCGGTGGTGCCGTCGGCGTGGCGAAGGTCGGTGGGATACCGCTCGTCCGCGGGGAACTCGCTAAGGTCGGGCCAGAGATCGACGCGCAAATTACCGGGCGCCGGTTTGGCGCCACCCCTGGACCAGTGGTTGTAGCCTCGCCGGGCGCCGTCGCCCTCAGCGTTGAACCAGCCTTGGTAGCCAACCATGACCTTGCCCTTAAGCGTGGAGTGGTCGACTGCATCCCGAGAGGGAGCAACGCAGCCGACGCCTGCGAGCAGAAGGGCGAGCACGCCCGCCAGGCGGAGAGAAATACGAAGAGGCATGAAACGAGAAGTTGGGCGTCGGCACTTGAACGAGAGAAAGTCGGCTCTCCGTCTTTGCAGCCTAGAGGCTCAAAGTGTCGCACAGCCGCGTGCCAGGCCGCCATCCCCTTATCGGGGGATACCCGCAGCCGAGGCCTTCAACTACGCTCGCAACCCTCTCGAGCCGTCCTCGTTTTCCCGACCGAACCGTCGAGATTCCTGCTCATCATCGATCACCCCACATGCAAAATCACCGCCACCATGAAGCAACTCGTCCTAATCTCCATCGCCCTCCTCACCGCGCCGATGCTCGACGCGGCGCGCGGTGCGGATTCCATCGACGCCACGCCCGCGCTCCCCGCGATCGCGTCGGACCGTGTCTCGGCCCGGCCCGAGCTCGTTATTACGACGCTCGGTTTCGGCTCTTGCGCGCGAGGAGAACGGCCCATGCCGATCTGGGACGCGATTAACGCCGCGTGTTGCGACGCCTTCGTCCTTTGCGGCGACAACATCTACGGCGATTCCACAGATCCGGCGGTGCTGCGCCAGAAATACGCCCTGCTCGCCGCCATGCCAGGCTTCGCCAAACTCCGCCAGACGGTCCCGCTCTTCGCCACGTGGGACGACCATGACTACGGCAGAAATGACGCGGGCGCGGGATTTCCCGGTGCCGCAGCATCGCAAAAGGAATTCTGCGACTTCTTCGAAGTGCCGGCTGATTCGCCCCGGCGCACCACTCCCGGGGTTTACGACTGCGTGACGCTCGGACCGCCCGGAAAACGGGTGCAACTCATCCTTCTCGATACGCGGATGTTTCGGTCTCCCCTGAAAAAAGATCCCGCGAATCCCAGAGTCACCCTCCCCAATACCGATGCCGGCGCGACCGTGCTTGGCGAAGGGCAGTGGGCGTGGTTCGAGCGGCGTTTGCGCGAGCCGGCCGAGCTCCGCGTGGTGATTTCCAGCATTCAACTCATCTCGGCCGAGCACGGTTCGGAGAAATGGGAAAACTTTCCGCACGAGCGCGCCCGCTTCCTCGCACTCCTCCGCCGCACCCAAGCCAACGGCATGCTCGTCATCAGCGGCGACCGCCACATGGCCGAACTCTCCGCGCTGACTCCGGCCGACGGAGTGCCCTACCCGCTCTACGACCTGACCACGAGCGGGCTCAACAACCCGATCCCGCCCCAGAAATCTGAACTCAAGGCGGGCAGCGCCGGAAGCGCTGCGCCGGCTCAACCTTCTCCCAGGAAACCTCAGCCCAACCGGCATCGGCTGCACGAGCATCCCTACACCCGTTCCAACTTCGGTCTCATGCGGATCAAGTGGGATGCTCCCAATCCCGCAATTCGCCTGGAAGTCTGCGGCCTGGAGGGCGAGGTCGTGCTTTCTCGCGAGATCGCGTTGGCCGAGTTGCGCGCGAAGTGAGTCGGCCCCGCCGTCACGGCCGCGTGCGTCCGGCCGCACGGGCGCGGTCAAGTTCGGCGGAGAGGCGTGAAACCACGTCGGGCTTCTGCTGCCACAGGTTGTTCTGCTCGGACGGATCCGCCGCGAGGTCGTAAAGCTGGCCGGTCGGACCGCCCTCGACCGGGCGTTGGGTAGCCGGAACGCTGAAGCCGCCGCTGCCGAGAGCCGGGATGAGTTTCCACGACCTTTCGCGCAACGAGAGCACGCCGCGCGACGAGAGCGCGATGACGGGCGGTCGCGGCCGGGGCTGCTGCCCGAGCAACGCGGGGAGCAGACTGAAGCTGTCCTCGCCGGCGTCGCGCGGCACAGTGGCGCCGGTGATCTCGGCAAACGTCGCCAGCAAATCAACGAACGAGAATGTCGTGGAGTTCACCGCGCCGGCGGGCGTGCGACCCGGCCAGCGCACGATGAACGGCATCCGGTGTCCGCCTTCCCACGCGTCGCCCTTCATTCCGCGCCAAGGTCCGGACGAAGCGTGACCGAGCCGCTGCACATCGGCGGGATACCAGACCGGACCGTTGTCGCTGGTGAATATAACCAGCGTGTTGTCCGCGACCCCTTTTCGCGCGAGCACCGCCAGGATCTCGCCCACCGCATCATCCACTTGCCCGACGAAATCGCCGTAGAGTGGAATCGGACTGCCGCGGGATTTACCGACGGGCAGCCACGGCGTGTGCGGCGCGGTGAAGCACAGGTGCAGGAAGAATGGCTGCTGCTTGTCCTTGCCCGCGCGTTGCTCCAACCAGCTCACAGCCTCGCGGGTAAAGCGCGGCATGACTTCTTCCAGCTTCAGATCCGGCGCGATCGGGCCCGCCCGCCAGAATGCCCCCTGGATCTTGCTCCAGCCGGGTGAGCTGCCGGCCTCGATTTTTCCTGTGGGCGCCGCGACCGCCCGGTCATCGCGAACGTAGAAATACGGCGGAATATCCGTCGACGCATGGATCCCGAAAAATGTATCGAACCCGCGGTCAATCGGGCCACCGCGAAGCGGACGCGTATAATCGAAGGCGATACCGCCCTCGAATCCGAGGTGCCATTTCCCCACCATGCCAGTGGCGTAACCCCGCTCTTTCAGCAGCGAGGCGAGGGTCGTCCGACCCGGCTCGATCATCGGCCCGCGGTCCGGGTGCGCGTCATTGCGAAACGGATACCTTCCGGTGAGCAGTCCATACCGCGACGGGATGCAAACGCCGGCGGGCGCATGCGCATCCGTGAAGCGCATGCCTTCCGCCGCCAGGCGGTCCAGGTGCGGAGTCTTGATGCGCGTTGCGCCGTAGCACCCGAGATCGCCGAAGCCGAGGTCATCGGCGAGCACGATCACGATATTCGGCCGGACCGCGGATTGGGTCTGCGCCGCTGAAGCCGGCAGCGCGCCGGCCACGAGGGCAACGACCACTCCAACGCGCACGATATGCCGTCGGCACCAATCGAGCAATCGGCCCGCGCTCACACGCTTAGCCGAAGTTCGATCGCTGCGAAACATATTCGAACTGCACTCAGAGCGAGAATCGGGGAATTGGCTGCACGGATTCATTAGAGGGGGACGACGGCAAACCCGCAGAGTAACACGTCGAGGCAGCGCGCGACATCCCCTCTTTGTGGGATGCACTCGGCGGCGGCGGAGCGCTCGAGGCAACGCTTTCACCTGCACGTCGCTGAAGGCCGAGACGTTTGTGCGGGCCGCGAACTCACACGCCGCGGGCAGCCGTGAGACTCGCCGCGGAACAGACGGCAATCCAAGCGACCTCGCATGCGCGTCAACGGCGGAGATATTTTGCGACGGCCTCGGCCCGGCTCCGCGCCTGCAGTTTCCCGTAGATGTGGCTCACGTGCGTGCGCACGGTCTCGCGCCCGATGCCGAGCTGATCCGCCACTTCCTTCAAGATGCAGCCCGCCACGAGCAGGTCCAGGATCTCAATCTCGCGTTTACTTAATTTCTCCGTCTCGGCCGCTGGGGTGCTCTGATGGAAAAAGTGCACGACCTTGCGCGCGATCTGACAGGACATGGGCGCGCCCCCGGCCATGATTTCCGTCAGCGACTCGAGCAGCATCGCACTCGCATCGCGTTTGACGAGGTAGCCGCCCGCGCCGGCTTTCAACGCGCGGAAGATCGTGTCGCCATCCTCGTAGGAGGTAAGCACGAGAACCTGCAAGTGCGGCAGTTTGGCTTTGAGCCGGGAAATGCACTCGATCCCCTGCATGCCCGGGAGATGGATGTCCATCACCGCGACTTTTGCCGCACACGCCGGGATATCCACCAGCGCCTGCTCGCCGGAGGCGCACTCGGCCACGAGGCGGAAATTCGCGCTCCGCCGGATGAGCCCTGTGAGACTCTCGCGCACGCCGGCATCATCCTCCACTATCGCTACGCCGGGGTTCACGCGCTCACCTCTTTCAAGGGCAGGCGCAGTTCCACTGTCGTTCCTCCGCCTACCGTCGACGAGATCTCACAGGTGCCGCCGATCTCGCGCATACGTTCGTGCATGTTGCCGATGCCGTTACGCCTGGCCTTGCTTGGTTCGGCAAAGCCGCAGCCGTCGTCGCGCAGCGTCACGGCCAGCGTCGCTCCTTCGAGCGCCAGACGGATTCTCACTTCGGTCGCGCGCGCATGCCGGAGGACATTGGTCAGCACCTCCTTCACGACCATCATCAGGCGAAACCGGTGCCCGCTGGGCAGCTCGGCGGCGGGGAGCAAGGTCGGAACCTCGAGGCGGCAGCGCACGCCGCCGGAGGCCAGCGCCTCGACGGCATAGTGGCTGAGATGATCGCCAAACGCCGCGACCGTGTCGTGCTGCGGGCTGGTCGCCCACACGATCTCATCCAACGTCGAAGCCAGTGCGTGGGCAGCGCGCTGCACCTGCGCGAGCGGCTCGACGGCGCTCGCCTGGGCGGCGTTCGCCTCGAGCGCGCGAGCCGAGAGCAACGAGATCTGCGTGAGCCTGGCGCCCATCTCATCGTGGAGATCACGGGCGATCCGCGTCCGCTCCACCTCGATGGCGCGCTGCCGTTCGAGTCGAGCCATCTGCGTCTGCACTTTCCGCCACGTCGCGTAGCGCACCGCGCCGGCCAGCGAGAGAACGAGCGCGCCGACCACGAGTCCGCGGAACCACAACGTCTGCGTCAGAGGCGGCACGATTGCGATCGGCAGTCGCACGCGAGACCCCGTTTCCCGGCCAAACTGATCCACCTCTTGCACCAAAAAGGTGTAATTCTGCGCCCGCAGATTGGGATAGTTCTCCGTAAACTCGCCCCCGCGCCCAATACTGTAGAACTCCTCGGAATCGAGTCGCAACGCGGAGCCTGCCTCCACCTGCACCACGTTAGGTCCGCGCGCGAGCCAGCCTCCGGTGTTGGTGGGATCTCTGTCCACCAGCGCGAGCATCGGCGTCGCCGGTGCGCCGGCACTGAGAAGCTGCGGCGTCTCGAGGCTGGTGCCATCGCGCGTCCAGTCGTTGGGCACTCCGCGCGGCGAATCGAGCTGCGCGCCCTTCAGCGCTGCGATATCGAGCAGCGTGGTACCCGCCTCGGTCGAGTTCTCCTCCGGCACCACGGACAATTTCAATCGTCGCACCACCCAGACTCCGGTCGTGCGTGGCGTGCCACCCGAAACGAGCATGAATTGCACTCGCTTGGTCCGCGGAGGCGCCACCGCGAAATCCGCCGTCGCGTGAAATTCGGACCGTGCCACATCTCCGCGCCAGCCTACGCTCTCACCCTGCCGAATGAAGGATGCGCTGCTGATTGCGCGGCCTCTTTCGTCGAGGAAGCGAATCATAAGCCACATCATTCCCTCCATGTCCCGCCAGCGTTCATCCCAGCCTTCGAGCCGGTAGCGAATTCGGATCGGCTTCTTTGCCGCGGTGGCGACCGCGCCAAATGTCAGGCTCAGCGGCAGGTCACGCAGTGGCACGCGGACAGGGGCGAGCTCGAACTCGGCCGACGTTGCCGCCGAGGCATCTGCCCGTTCGCCAGCCAAAGGAGCCACCGGATAATCAACTCCCCCCGCCATGATCTTGATCACGGCGACATTGGGCTGCGCTCCTCGAGCCTCGGCGGCCCGGACCTCTACGCAGGCCCAAAGCACACTGAGCGCAGCGAGGCCGCGCCAGCCCGCCGACACCGGTGTCGCCCGGCTCCCTCTCCGCTGGGGAGAGGCGATGCGAAAGCGCGGGGAAGGGGTCATGCACCGATGTGCGGACCGCCGAAACGGAGGTCGAGCGCGAACCGCCGCGCGCTCGCGCGCGCAAGACACACCAAGAACGCAGGCGCCGTGCCGCGAAGGCCGGCGGCGAAGCCATCGTAGAACGTGGCGTCGTTCCACATGCAGTCCGCGGGGGATTCCGTTGCCGTCTGACGGATCAAAACCGGCCGTTCACGCCGGCGGTGATCGTGGTGCCGCCGAACAGTTTGAACTGCATCCGATCGGGGATGCCACGATAGGCGGATTGCGGCGCATTGGTCAGATTGTTGACGTCGATCGAGAAGTTGACCGCGGGGCGCCACTGGTAGCCGAGACTCAGATTGATCACGGTGCGCGGAGCGAGATAACGGCTGCGCGCGGGGGAGCCTTCGGTAAACTCGGTGATGGATTCGCCCGTGTGGTTCACGATCACTCGCGAGGTGAAGCCGCGGTGGCGCCAGAAGACACTCGCGTTCGCGATGCGTGAGACGAAGCCCTCGACATCGCGCGTGTCGCGCCGGCCGCGTCCGCCGTAGTCACCGTGAGCCTTCAATGCGCTGAGATTGGCGGTGAGGCCGAGGCCCCTCAAAAACCCGGGTAAGAATGTAAACTGCTGCTGATAACTCAGCTCCCAGCCCTGAACGTAAGCGGTGCCGGCGTTCGCGCTCGTGAGGCGCGTGAAGCCGCTGAACTCGCCGTCGTAACCATTATCGGTGCCGCTCCCAATGGTGCCGGTGTTGATGCCGTTGACGATGAAGTCGCTGATCCGCTTGCGAAACCAGCCCACGGAGACGCTGCCCACGGGCTCGAAATAATACTCGAGCGACGTGTCCCAATTCTGGGCAACCTGCGGGAGCAGCGAGGGATTGTTCACCGTGAGCGTTTGCGCGGCCTCGTTGATGGATTCGTTGGGTAAGAGGCTCGTCATCGGCGGGCGGCCGAAGCTGGTGGACCAGCTCGCGCGTGCCTTCCAGTTGGACGAGAGATCCTGCGTGAGATGCACGCTCGGGAACGACTGGGTGTAGCTGCCCCTCAGTTCCCGCCGGGTGTTGGCGTAGTCATTCAATGCCGAGCCGATGGGATCGCTCGCCTGCTGCGCAGCGGTGCTGGGCACACGGGCGCGGACCCAACCCCAGCTGTTCGTCTCGGTTTCCTCGACGCGCACGCCAGCAAGGAAGCCGGTGTTCTTCACGCGACCCTGCGCCATCGCGTAGCCCGCGGTCACCGTCTCGGTTACGCGACGCGTGCCGGTGAAGCGAACCATCTGGCCCCAGTAAAGATCTTCGTTCCAGAGCGCGGGATTGATCGGGTTGCGGTCGGTGAAGAACTGGCTCGCATACCAGCGCGGAATGATGAGGCCGGTCTTGGTCCCGTTCATGGTGCGGACCGATGGATCGGCGGGGAGCGTGGTGCCGAGATATCTCCAGCGGCGGTTACGACCCACGTCGTGGGCAAACTGCTCGCGCCAATGGACACCGGTTTTAAAGAACGTGTGCAACGCGGGCACGCCGAATTTTACGTTGGCGCGTGCTTCGCGAACCTCGTGGTCGTTGTCGATGTTGTTGTTTTGGAAAAAGCCATTAAGCCGGTAGCTGTCCGCTTTATTGATGTCAGGACCCGCGGTCTGCGTGAGGCGGGGGTAGAGGTCCGACTGCGTCCGGTCCAGAATCCAGCCGAGATTATTGACGCGCATCGTAAACATGCCGCCGTCGTTGCCGTTGCCATTGTTGATGTGCGTGGCGCTATAGAGCGCCCCGTAATCGAGCTGTAGTCGGCCCCACACGTGTTCGGCGCCGGCATCGAGGTGGCGCATCCGCAGGAAAAAATTATTCGGCCCCATCGTCGCAACGTCGAAGTTCGACGCGGTAGATTGGCGCACCTGGGTGATGCGGTCTGTGTAACCGGGCATGATACCCGCGGTGGAGTTGGGTGCGGTCGTCGCCGGTAAGGCGGGGTTGAACACGACTTGGTTGGTGAAGGCGCGGGTGGTGAAGCGCAGCTTGCCCATTTCGTTGGCGTCGTTGTAAACGGCGTTGAACATGAGCTTGGTTGCAGGCGAGAGCCGGTAGTCGACTTTGAGATTCACGCTGGCCTGCTTGCGGTTGTTGTATTGGTCGAACGTATTATAGTCCCAGAGGAAAGCAGGTGTGCGCGTGGTGTTCTCGAAGTTCCGCGTGGTGCTGTGTGCGCCGGCGACGTTCTCGCTGTAGAACGTGTTGACCGCGACGCCGAGGTTGCGACTGCCGCCGAAAACGTCGAAGACTTCGCTGTAGCCGATGTTGAGCAGCGGATGACTGCGGTGCTGCTCGCGCAGTGGAATTTGTTCGGTGAACGGTGGCGCCCAGCGCGCAGCGAAGTTGTAGGTGACGCGGCGCTTCTCGCGCTGCGACAGTGGCGAGCGGCTCTTGAGGTTGATGGTGCCGCCGAGGGAATCGGCGCCTTTGTCGGGAGTGTGGCCCTTGGTGAGCTCGAGGCCTTCAAACATCGCGCCGGTGAGATTGTTGATCCGACCCTGCCGTGCCATCGCGCCCTGCGTGGAGAGCATCGCGCCATCCAGGGTGATATTGTTCAACGTGGGACCCATGCCGCGAACCGTGAAACCGTCGATGCCGTTTTCCAAATTGAGGGCGGCGGTGACGCCTGGGAGCAGGATGGCTAGCTCGCTCGCACTCATGTTCGGCAGGTTCCCGTAGGAATCCATCGCGACCACATTCTTCGTGTTGAGCGCATTGCGCTGCGCGGTGATTGCGGCTGCGCCGCCCTCACGCTCGCCGGCAACGGTGAAGGCTTCGAGTTGGTAAACGCCCGTCGTGAGATCGAAATTGCGTTGCGCGATTCCATCAGCCGCGACCGTCAGCGTCGCGCGCGAGGAATCCAATCCCGTGTAGGTCACGACGATCTCGTGCGTCCCGCCCGGAAGCGCAGGCAGGACGTATCGGCCGGTGCTGTCGGTGAGAACCGAGGCGCCGAGGGCGGGGATTTCGACCCGGGCACCTTCGAGGAGATTGCCGGTGGCGAGATTGGAGACGTTGCCACTCACGGTCGCTGCAAGCGCGACTGCGGGACCGAAAAACCCCGCTAAGCCAAGGGCAACGAAGCCGAGGCGGAGAACACGGGCGGGAGGGATGAGGTGCATGGCGGGGGTAATAAGGGGTCGAGTATATGGCACCAGGCATGCCTCACCATCCCCTCTTCGGGGGATGCCGGGCGGGACCGCCTTCGTCTATTCTTTGCATGTGGATCTAATTTATAGGATTTGCTGTACACCCTCCACAGTCCGGGCTAGCCCGCCTGCACGGGAGCGGGCACTCGCAATCTTCGTTTGGACGCGGCTCCTCAACGTAGCGCTCGCCGCGGCTGTCTTGCTCGCCCCTGTAGCCGCTTCGGGCGCCGGCCGGCCGCTCTACGTTTACGACTTTGGCGGGCTCGAAAAAATCCCGCCTGCGCAGCGCGTCGATCTCGTCGCGGGGCTCGGCTACGCCGGTCTGGTGCTTTCCATCGAGGACCAGGCGAGTCTCAAAAATCTGCCGATCCATCTCGCGCGCTGTGCCGATCCCGCGGGCCCACGGATTCTCGCCGTATTTCTTCGCTACGACTTTATCGACGTGGCCAAGGACGTCGCGCTTCGCGAAGCCGTCGTGCGCCAGATCGCCGGACGCAATATCGCGCTGTGGCTTATCCTCGGCAATCGGCGCCCCGGCATCACGGCCGAAGAAGCCGAGACGGCACTCACCGCCGCCGCCCGCGATGCGGCCGAGCATCAAGTCCCGCTCGCACTCTACCCGCACAGTCGCTGTTTCGTTACCTCTGCAGAAGAGGCGGTCGCAATGGTCACCCGGATCGACCGCCCGGAGGTTTCGGTCGTGCTCCATTTGTGTCATGAGTTGCGCGCCCGCAACGGGGCACGTCTCGCCGAAGTCGTGCGCAACGTGGGCGCCCGCGTCAGCGCCATCAGCATCTCCGGCGCGGCCGCCGAGGTCGATTTCACCAACGCCCGCACGATGGACCGCACGACCCTCCTCCCGCTGGACGAGGGGGCATTTGATTGGCCCGGGTTCATCGCGACAGCCGATGCAGCCGGTCTCCGCGTGCCGGTAGCCTTCATCAATTTCAAGATACCCGCTCCCGTCTCCGACTACCTCCCCCGGTCGCTCGCCGCCTGGCGCCGCGCGACCGGCCAATAACCCAAACCTTTATCCCATGTATCAAACGTACTATCGCACATTCACTCTCTGCCTTGCGTTGATCGCCAGCGCCGCTTCCGCGCGCGCCGGATGGTTCGAGGTCCAACCCGGATACTATACCAAGGGAGATATCGGCACCGTCCGGATCGAAGGCGGCGGTCCTGCGGCGCCGGCGCTGACGACTTATGGCTTCATCGATTTCTACGGCCAGCAAGACGCCAAATACGATCTCAACGCGTTCTACGGCGAGGCCCGCCTGATGCAGTCTCTGGCCTTTATCGATCCCAAGTGGAAAGAATGGAATCTGACCGCGGAAGTGAACGGCGGCACGGGCTACGCCGGTATCGCTCGCCTGGGCATGGTTTGGAATTCCTCGCTCGGAGAGGGCAACACGTTCGCGCTAAAACTCTATCCGGTGGCGAGCCGCGACCGCGATGCTCACGCCAGCATCTACTGCTCCCAGATGATCACGCCGAAACTCTCGGCCTTCGTGGTCTTCGACTACGGCTTCGGCGATTGGATCTTCGGCGAGGAGCAGATCTACGCGGAGGCGGAGGTCCGGTATCGGTTCACCGAAAAGTTCTCCGTGTTTGTGCAAGGCCGGCAGTTCGAGCCCGCGGCCGGCTTCAAACTCGATCTCACTCCCGTCGTGGGCGTCAAGTGGTCCTTCTAACGGACTCCTGCCGGCAAAGGCAGCAGCGGAGAGTTGAGCGTTAGCCGCGCGCTCCGCGGTAAAGGTCGAGAAAGAGCGAAACCGCCGCGCACCCTCCGCTTCGGCGGTCAGCCGAAACAGAGTCGGTGCGATGGACTTGGCGGCCAGAGCTCACGGGCGCCTGACACGCCGACGCTTTGAGCGCTGACGCGTCATTGCTGCGTCGGCACGAACCGTCATCGGCACCGGGGGACCGCCACAATCCGCCGCCGCGCCCGACTGCCTGCTGAATTGTTCCTACGAAGACGCTGCCCAGCGTTTGGGTCGCGGTGAGCATCACATGCGGGTGATCCGCGATATCGCCTCGAAATACTTTGAGAACGCAGCCGTTGAAGTCTCGTTCAACACCTACACGGCGACATGGCTGAAGCGTAAGGCGACGGAGGAGGTGAGCCCCCGGCACCCTCACCCGCTACCGCCAGATTACGGATGCTTTTGGAATTGGGCGAACACCGCACCGAGCACGCCGCCGAACACGGCGAGCAGCACGCTCTCCGTCACCAGCAGCCGCACGATTCGTCCGCGTCCCGCACCGAGCGCCGCACGGACGACGAGTTCCCGCTGCCGAGCGGCGCCGCGCGCAACAGCCCGGCGAGATTGGCCGTGCGATGAGCAGCACGACTCCGACCGCGATCATCAATACCGTCAGCGGCTGGCGAAACTCGCTGCGCGCGGCAACGAAACCCGCCCTGCCCGGACGCAGGTCGATCGTCTGGGCCAGGATGCGTTCCCGCTCCGCCGCGGGCCGGTTCGGATTGCGCGCAATCTCCGCCTCCAGCTCAGCGCGATAAAACGCCTTCGCCTCGGCGCGCGCCTGTTCGAGCGACACGCCGTCGCGCAAGCGTGCGAAGAGCACCAGCCACGACACTCCTTCCTTCATGAGACCCAGGTCACGCCGACCAAACTGCAGTCCCAATTGTAGCGGCCACCAAACGTCGGGGTGCACGTCGGCCTGGAAGCCCACGAACTCCGGCGGCATCACGCCGATGACCGTGACCGGCAGCGTGTCGAGCCGCGGCGCCCGGCCCACGATGTTCGGATCTCCGCCAAAGCGGCGCTGCCACAGACCATGGCTGATCACGACCACGGGATTGGCGGCGCCCGACTTGTCGTCGTCGGGTCCGAAGGTGCGTCCCAGCCGCGCGGATACGCCGAGCGTCTCGAAGTAGTTTCCGGTCGCGCCCGGCGTGTCCACCGTTTCGCCGACACCTTCGGTCCCGGCGTCGGCCAGCCCCCAGCGCGAGCCCCGATATTGCACCGCCGCCGCCGCACTGAGGGAGGTCATCGCCCCGCGCAGCCGCTGATAAAATGGAAACGAGAAATCCTCGCTGCGTCGCGTCGACACATACGCCAATCGCTCCGCATCCTGCGCAGGCTTGGGAGAGCTTCCAAAAGCTGCGCAACAACAGTCCGGCGCCGACGAGCAGCACCACGGCCAGTGCGGTCTGCGCGACCACGAGTGTCGCGCGCGTGAACCGCGTGGAACGACTCGCCACGTGCGTGCGTGCGTTCTCCTTCAACGCCTCATGCGGATCGGTGCGGCTCGCCTGCCACGCGGGCGCGAGCCCGAAGCCGATTCCACAACACAGGCACACGACCGCCGTCACGAAAAGGACCGCGGGATCGATCGCGATCACCGCCAGCGACGGCAGCGAGGCGGCGCTCATGGTCTTGATGACATCGAGGACCAACTGCGCGAGCAGCAGGCCGACCATGCCGCCGCCGACCGCGAGCAGCAGGCTCTCCGCAAGGAGTTGACGGGCGATGCGCTCGCGGCCGGCCCCAAGCGCGACGCGCACGGCGATCTCGCGGCGACGCGCCAGCCCGCGCGCGAGGAGGAGATTGGCGAGATTTGCGCAGGCGATGAGCAGCACGCAACCGACCGCACCCAACAACACCCACAACGCCGTGCGCACGTTGCGCACCGTCCACGCGTGGACACCGACGACCCGTGCCGCACGGCCGGATTCGCGGGGAAACTGCCGCACGATATTCGCCGTGATCGCATCGAGGTCGGCCTGCGCTTGTGCGACGGTCACCCCTTCGTTGAGCCGGCCGATCACTGAAACCCAGTAGAGATTTCGTCTCGCCCGGGTCGCCGCGCTGGGCGCGATCGGCAGGTAAAGATCAACCTCCGCAGGAAACGCGAAACCGGGTGGCATCACGCCAATCACCGTGCGCAGCCGTCCGTTTGTTTGTATGACCTTCCCCACTACGCTGCGATCGCCCCGAAGCGGCGCTGCCAGAGACCGTGACTGATAATCGCGACGCCATCCTTACCCTCGATCTGCTCCTCGGCCGAGAACGGCCGTCCCAAGAGCGGTGAAATCCCGAGCGTCTCGAAAAACGCGTCGCCCACCGAGCAACTCGGCACCTGCTCGGGTTCGCCGTCGCCCGTCAGATCGGCGTTGCCGGGCAGATAGCCGGACATCTGCGCAAAGGTTCGGTTCTGCGCGCGCCAGTCCTCGAAGGTGGGCCAGGACGCGAGGTCGTCCGGGATGTTGTCGCGAGCATTGTTGTTCCACACGAACATCAGCCGTTGCGGATCGGGGAATGGCAACGGGCGCAGGATGACGGCGTGGACGAGGGGAAAAATCGCGGTGTTTGCTCCGATGCCGAGCGCGAGCGTGAGCCCGGCCGTGAGCGTGAAAGCGCGGGCCTTGCTCAGACCGCGTGCGGCAAACCTAATGTCCTGAAAAAACTGCTCGAGCCAGAGCCAGCCGCGCTGATCACGCGCGCGTTCTTGAATCACACCCACGTTGCCGAATTTCCGCCGCGCCGCGAAGCGCGCCTCGTCCGGCGGCATGCCATCGTCGATGTTGTCCGCCGCGCGCTGTTGAAGATGAAACCGCATTTCCTCGGCCATGTCGCGGTCGAGTTTCTCTTTGCGGAACAGCGCGCGGAGTTTCGGAGCAGGTTCATCGTCTCGTCACTCGTCACTCATCACTCGTCACTTTATCTTCGTTCTGCGTGCAGCGCCGGCCTCAACCTGATTGCCCGACGCCGGTCGCTCGCACTCCCTTCACCAGCAGCCAGAGGCCAAGACCGACTTCGTAGAGGCCCATCGGCATCATGTAGGCGAGGCCGATCGCGCCGAGCTCGGGAAACACGATGATCGCCAGCGTGCCGACGCTCAGCAGCAACGCGGAGAAGATTCCCCAGACGGCCAGCACCTTCGGAACATAGCGCGACTTCAGCAGGAGGTAGGCGAAGATCGACGACCCGAGGCCCAGCAGCACAAACGCGACGTTCATCCCGAGCCCCTGCGCGCCCAGCGCCAGTCGTACGAGCCCGTGAAGCTGCCTCGGCTCGAAACTCATCAGGTAGTCCGCTCCGCTCAGCAGCCGGAGCGCGACGAGGGAACCGATCGTGACGCCGCACAGCACGGCATTCTCCGTGATCCGAAAGAACGCGCCGAGCAGCGCCAGGTGTTTGTTCACCGGCCGAAGCAAGACGTAGAGGCCCCACGTCAGCGTCAGGACGGCGACAGAGGTGACGAGATCGCCGGCAATGGCCGTTCGAAAGAGCCGCTCCGACTCGAGAATGTTCTCGGCCGTCTTCGTCACGTCGCCGCGCACGATCAGCGGACGACGAACGATCATCTCGCCAAAGACGCCGCCCGCCATCTGCAGGAGAAGGAGGCCGCCGACGATTCTGGCCAACGCCCGCGGGTTCGGTCCGGCGGCGAGGGCCGGGGCTTGGTGATGCGATGGCGACGTTGTCAGGTGAGTGTTCATGTTGCGTTGCTGAACTGTGCCCTTGCGGGCGAAGACTGCCGGCGACGGCGCGTTTTCATGTTACTCCCTCACTCTGCCCGGAGGGCCACCATTGGGTCGACTTTCGCCGCGCGCCGCGCCGGCAGCCATGAGGCAAACAACGCCACGAGTAACAGCACGACCGACACGCCGGCAAACGTCAGCGGGTCGGTTGGTTTAATTTCGTAAAGCAGATTTGAGAGCACACGCGTGAGGCTGAACGCGCCGATCAGGCCGAACGCCATCCCGAGCGCGACGAGCTTCAGGCCTTGGCGAAGCACCAACCCGAGCACAGCGCTGCGGTCCGCGCCGAGCGCCAGGCGGATACCGAACTCGCGCGTGCGCTGCGTCACCGCATAGGCGATCACCGCGTAAAGCCCGATCGCCGCGAGCAGCAGCGCCGCGCCGGCAAACAATCCCAGCAGCACGAGCGTCAGGCGTCGCTGGCCGACCGACGCAGCCACGACTGCGTTTAGCGTGCGCACGTTGGCCACGGGCTGCGTGGGATCAATCGCTGCGATTGCCTCGCGCACGCTCTTCACCAACGCGCCCGGCGCCAACCCGGGCCGACTCCGCACGACAAGCGTGGCCGTGCGCCAGGGATCGAACGGCGACTCGACGCGGTAGACCGTCGGGCGCGCCCGATGCGTCAAACCGCGCATTCGAACATTCCCGACCACGCCAACGATTTCCCATTGGAAATCGTCCTGCACGAGCACGCGCCCGATCGGATCCTCGCCCGGAAAATACTCGCGCGCCATCGCCTCGTTGATAATCGCCACGCGGTGCTCGCTGCCGCGATCGCGGGCTTCGAACGACCGGCCGCGCCGCAGCGGCACGCCCAGCGCGCGAAAATAATCCGGCGTGCACGGCTCGTAGTCGCAGTCGTAGCCCGGACTGGGATGATTCTCCCGGCCGGCGATGCGGAAAAACGAATTCGACATGCGGCCGCCCGCCGGCACAGACGCGGCCAGGCCGGCGGCTTCGACGCCTGGAAGTGCCGCAACGCGCTCCGCGATCTCGGCGAAGAACTCGGCGCTGCGCGCGTTGTCCGGAAATTTTTTCTCCGGCACCGAGAGCTGCAACGTGAGCGCGTGCTCGGGGCTGAAGCCAGGCGAGACCCGAATCAGCCGCGAGAAGCTGTGCAGCAGCAGCCCGGCTCCCACGAGCAGCATGAGTGCAAGGGCCACCTCCGCCACGATCAACCCTCCTCGCGCCCGACTGCCGCCCGCGCCGGAGCCACGCGCCGCATCCTTCAGCGCGTCGTTCACATCGGTCCGCGAAGCCTGCAGCGCCGGCGCGAGCCCGAACGCAATCCCCGTCAACAGCGCGATCGCCAGCGTCACCACGAGCATTCGGCCGTCGATCGCAGCCTCATGCGCCCGCGGCAGATTCATCCCGAGCATCACCTGCCGCAGGACCTGCACGGACCAGGTCGCGAGCGCCAACCCGGCGACTCCCCCGAGCCCGGCCAGCAGGACGCTCTCGGCGAGCAATTGCCGGAGGATGCGCCCGCGGCCCGCGCCCAGTGCGGCGCGCAGGGCAATTTCCTTTCGCCGCGCCGACGCCTTGGCCAGCAGCAGACTCGCGACGTTCGCGCACGCGATGAGCAACACGAGCGCGACTGCACCCAGAAGCACGAGCAAAGCGGGTTTGAAAACGCGCGCGAGCTGCTCTTCCAGCGCAAGGGCCGTGGCGCTCCAATCTCTTTTCCAGGCGTCGTAAAGCGGCTTTTGACGCTCAACGATTGCCGCGATCTCCGCCCGGCCCTGTTCGATCGTCACGCCCGGATTAAGCCGGGCATAGACCCGCAGCCAGTGTCCGCCGCGATTCTCCCGAAACTGCGGCTCGTGCACCCGTGTCAGTGGAACGACGAATTCGGAGCGCTCCTGCGGCAGGAAGCCACGCGGGAGAACGCCGATCACCGTGTGCCTCTCGGCGTCGATTGAAACGGTTCGTCCGATGATGCCCGGATCGCCGCCGTAACGGCGCTGCCAGAGTTGATGCGTGAGTACGATCACGTTGGCCTTGCCGGGCTGATCCTCATCGGGGGCGAAGATGCGGCCCAGCACGGGTCGCGCGCGCATGAGTTGCAGGGCGTTGGCCGTCATCTGCAGTCCGTTGATCCGCTCCGGGAGACCAGCGTCGTTGAAATTCGCTGAGGCGTTTATAAACGCTGCGAATCCCTCGAACAACGCGCTCTGCGTGCGAAAATCAAAGAACACACCAGGCGACACGGTATTGAGCGAACCCGGTTTCGGCGTCTCGAACACCTGCACAAGCTGCCCTGACTGGCCATAGGGCAGCGGCTTCAGGATCATGCCATGAACGACGCTGAAAATCGCCGTGGTTGCGCCGATGCCGAGCGCGAGGATGGCGACCGACGTTGCGGCGAAACCGGGATCTCGCTGTAGCTGCCGCCCGGCGTAACGGATGTCCTGCGCGAATTGCTCCAGCCAGAGCCAACCGCGCTGGTCGCGGGCGCGCTCCTTGATCTGCTCGATGCCGCCGAATTTCCGCTGCGCGGCGAAGCGCGCCTCGTCGGGCGCCATGCCGTCGTCCACATGCTCGGCCGCGCGCTGCGCCAGATGAAACCGCATCTCCTCGGCCATGTCGCGGTCGAGTTTTTCCTTGCGGAAGAGCGCGCGGACGCGGTGGAGGAGTTGGCGAATCGCGCTCATGGGAGGGGTGAACCGCGAGCTTTGGCGTGTCGTTATTCTTCAGGCCGACTCCATCACCTGCGCGATGATACCCGTCATCCGCGCCCAGCTTTCCTTTTCCGATTCGAGCTGCTTCCGGCCGGCGCGGGTGAGCGAGTAGTATTTCGCGCGCGCTCCCTTCTCGGTCAGCTTCCACTCCGACTTGAGCCAGCCTTTGTCCTCCATGCGGTAGAGCGCGGGATAGAGTGAACCTTCCTCGACGCGGAGCGCGTTCTTCGAGAGCTGTTCGAGTTTTTGGGTGATGCCCCAGCCGTGAAACTCTCCGCGCGAGAGGACGCGAAGGACCAGCATGTCGAGCGTGCCTTGGACGAGACCGGATTTTTGCGCCATCGTGATTGTCACCTTAGGCCGTCTAGGTCGCCTGTCCAGCCTGACTTTAGACTGTCTAGGTGCGAGTCGCGTTCACTGCCGCAAGGCGATCCAAAATCCTCGGAGAGGGGACGCGTGTCGCGTGCATGTGCTACGCGCGGCGGGACGCCAGTTGCAGTTTTGGCGGCCGCCGATGCTCGCTCCTGAGGTTTCATTCCGCTCGCAACGCAAGCACCGGATCAATCCGTGTGGCGCGGCGGGCAGGGAGCCAGCAGGCGAAGAGCGCGGTCGCGATCAACGTAAGCGGCGCGAGCGTGAAGGCCCATGGGTCGAGCGGGCTCACCTGATAAAGCAGCTGCGCGAGCACACGACCAATGACCAACGCCAATATCAGGCCGGCGAACGCCCCGATGAGCGTCATGACGGCGCCCTCGCGCAAAATCAGTCGCAGGACGTCACGCGGTTCGGCGCCAAGCGCCATTCGGATGCCGATCTCGCGGGTGCGGCGCGCGACCGAATACGCTTTCACGCCGGATCGCCCGCATGTGGCGCTTCACCCGCAACAACGGCATCACCGAAGGCTTCCACCGCAAAATGAAACTCATCCAACGCCGCGCTTACGGCTTCAGAAACTTTAACAACTACCGCCTCCGCGT
>JAKFEQ010000009.1:0-19504 GCA_036675625.1 Opitutaceae bacterium
GGGTGAGCCTTTCCACGACGGGCTATTATGCGACGCCGGGGATTCACTGGGATTGGAGCACGGTATCGGGGCGGCCGTTCGCGTATTTCGCGGGTGGCGCGGCGGTGAGCGAAGTGGAGGTCGACGGCTACACGGGCATGACGCGCGTGCGGCGCGTCGATATTGTACACGATGTAGGTGACTCGCTGAATCCAGGTGTGGATCGCGGGCAGATCGAGGGTGGTTTTGTACAGGGCATGGGCTGGCTCACGAGTGAGGAATTGAAATGGGATGCGGCGGGCAGGTTGCTGACGCACAGCGCGAGCACGTATCAGATTCCGGCGATCAGCGATGCGCCGATGGAGTTCAACATCACGCTGCTGTCCGAAGCGGCGAATGCGCACGCGGTGCATGGCAGCAAGGCGGTGGGCGAGCCGCCGTTGATGTTGGCGATCTCGGTGCGTGAAGCGATTCGCGACGCGGTGGCGAACTTTGGCGAGACCGGCGGGCAGGTGCCGCTCGCTTCGCCGGCGACGCCGGAAGCGGTGTGGCGGGCGATTGCGAAGCGAGTGGGAACTGCGTCGTGAGCGGGACGCGGTTTTCGGCCGGAGCTCAGTCGAATTTCAGGGAGGCGACGATGGAATTGATTTCGTCCGACGCAGCTTCGGGGCCGTCCTGCGCGCAACGCCCGACGATGAGGTAGGCGGTGATGCCGGTGGCAACGACCCAGATATGCTCGTCGATCGCCTGCGGCGGACCGTCCTTCACTTCCAGCACGTAGCGCATGCGGAGCGCGGCGGCGGGGTTGCCGTCGAGGGGCGTGTGCTCCATCGCTGCCGCGACGGTGACGCCATCGAAGACGTATAGACTATTTTTGAGCACCAGCCCGGCGAGCCACGCACTGGTCTTGAAGCGAAGGTCATCCAACGGATAGCGGTCGATGGAGACGCTCGGATTGACGCCGCGGTGCGGCTCGGGGTGTTTCGCGATAACGATGCGCGGCGGGAACGCGTCCAGTTTCACCTGCGAGTCATAGAGCTTGTTCTCGTAGGTGTTGGCGTGACGCGCAGCGCGTTTCTCCCGGGACGTGAGATATCGCCACGTCTCGGGCTTTGTAACGGAAAGCTTCAGGTCGCGGTGGTGTAGCGTGTCGCCCGCGAGCGCGACCTTGCTGGGGCTGCTGCAGCCGACGGCGCACAGAAAAAAGAGACCGAGCAGAATGCGGAGGATGGAGCCGGGAAGCATGCTTCTACCCGCGCACCTGGCCGCTGCCCTCAATCACGAATTTATATGAGCACAGCTCGGGCAGACCCATCGGGCCGCGGGCGTGCAGACGGTCGGTGCTGATGCCGATCTCCGCGCCGTAGCCGAATTCGAAGCCGTCGGTGAAGCGCGTGCTCGCGTTCCAGTAGACCGTCGCGCTGTCGACTTCGCCGAGGAAACGCTTCGCGGCCGCTTCGTCTGCGGTCACGATCGCGTCGCTGTGATTCGAGCTGTCGCGGTTGATCGTCTCGATGGCGACGTCGAGCGAGTCGACGACCCGTATGGCGAGGATGTAATCCAGAAACTCGGTCGTGTAATCGGCGGGTTTCGCGGGGGTGGTCGGGATCTTTTCGCGCGCGAGAATGGCCGCGCTGGCGGGATCGCAGCGGAGCTGTACGTTTTTCGCGAGCAGTGCGCGCGCCACGGAAGGGAGGAAGTTATCCGCGATCGCGCGGTGGACGAGCAGTTGTTCGGCGGCGTTGCACACGCTCGGGCGCGAGGCTTTGGCGTTCACCGTGATCGACTCGGCCATCGCGAGATCGGCGGCACGGTCGACGTAGATGAAGCACACGCCCTTGTAGTGCTTGATCACGGGGATCGTGCTGTTTTGCGCGACGTAACGGATGAGGCTTTCGCCGCCGCGCGGAATCACGCAGTGGATGAGCGTGTCGAGCTTGAGCAGCGTCTCGAGCGCGGCGCGATCGGTGGTGGGCACGAGTTGCACGGCATCGGCGGGCAGGCCGGCATACGTGAGCGCGGACTGGATCAAAGTGGCGAGCGCCATGTTGGTGTGAAAGCATTCCTTGCCGCCGCGGAGAATGGAGGCGTTGCCGCTCTTCAGGCAGAGGATCGCGCAGTCGACGGTAACGTTGGGGCGCGCTTCGAAGATGATGGCGATGACGCCGATCGGGACGCGGACCTTGCGAATGCGCAGGCCGTTTGGCCGCGTGGTGTCGTCGAGGATCTGGCCGACGGGATCGGGGAGCGCGACGACCTCGCGGACGGACTGCGCGAGCTGGCGGAGTTTCGCTTCGCTGAGAGTGAGACGCTCGCGGGCGGAGGGCGAGAGGGCGCCGGCTTCGGGCGAGAGCAGGTCGCGCTGGTTGGCCTCCATGAGCTCGAAATGCGACGCGTCGATCAGGTCCGCGAGCTTCTCGAGCGCGGCATCTTTCTTCGCGCGCGGGACGGTCGCGAGCGCAAGCGACGCGGCGCGGGCGCGTTGGGCGAGGGACGTGACGAGCGAGGCGAGTTCGGCGGACATGGAGCGGACACGATGCGCGTCGAGCGTGCGGAAGACACGGAAAATTTTCTGCGCGGGGACGGCGGCGGGCCGGGGTGGGCGGCTCCGATTTACCGGTAAAATTGCCCGCTTCGGCTACTTTACGCGTTCCTGCGGTTCGCCGATCCACTCTGCGAGATCGACGGTTTTCTCAACGAGGTTCTTCAGGTCCATGATCTCGTGCGGAGCGAAAAACAAGCCGTCGATGCGAATCGAGCGGCCGCGATTGCGAGCGCGCAGGATGTCCCACGGGACTTCGGTGGAGGCGGTGCGGACGATGATGCTGTCGCCGCCGGCCTCGGCGCGTTCGACGTCGTAGCGGCGTTCGCGATCCCAGAGGTTGATCGCGTCGATTCTGGCGAAAACGGCGTCGGCGGCGTCCATGGGAATGGTTTTGCTGAAGGTGCCTTTGCTCTTCACCGCGGCGTGGCCTTCGAAGATTACGCGGCCGTCGGTAAAAAGCGTTACGATATAAACCGGTCCGGCGGCCGCACCCGCAGCATTCGTCGTGCGTTCGAGCGAGACGAATCCGGGCTCGCGCGGGGCAGTTGTTCCGCACGCGGTCAACGCAAGCAGCGACCCGAGGGCAAAGGCGATGGCGAAGGCGAAGGCGCCGGAGCGGGCGATGGCGCTGGAACGGGCGGGGTGCATTGGGGCAGGGGAGTCAGGGGCCGACTCAAGGTAGAACGGAACGCCCGCTCCTCGCAACGTGAGAGGAGCGCGGTGGCCGAGGCGGAGCATGGGGGTTTTCGGACATGGGCAAGATGCCCATGCTACGTCGCGCGGGCGAGATCTCGCCGGCGGCAGCTGGTGCGCGCGAAACGCGCACTTGACCGTCATGTTTGCGGGGCGTTGCTCCCGATCGCGCGCGTGGCATTTTCGTCGTGATGCGCCTCCTGCCACTCGTCCTTCGCGTATCCGCGGCCTGCCTGGGAATCTGGCTATCATGCCGCAGTGCGGCGGCCCCGGCGCCTCGGATCGACCGGTATGCGCTCGTCACGCGGCACAATCCGCGGATCGCGACCATCGATCCGTGGGCGCCGCTGACGGTCGGAAACGGGCAGTTTTGTTTCACGGCCGATGTGACGGGGCTGCAGACGTTCTACGATCACTATCAGAAAAACGGGATCGGGCTCGAGACGCAGGCGCGCTGGGCGTGGCATTCGAATCCGAATCCCGCGGGCTACACGCTGGAGGACGCGAACCGGCCGTTCACGGCGTATGGCGAGACCATCGGTTATCCGACGAACGAGCGAAGCGAGGCGGGGCGGTGGCTGCGGGAGAATCCACACACGATGCCGCTGGGGCAGCTGGGTTTTGTGGACGAGAAAGGCGCACCGCTCGCGCTGGCCGACGTGACCGCGGTGGAGCAGACGCTCGATTTATGGACGGGGGAATTGCGGAGCAAATTCACCTGGCGCGGCGATGTGGTGGAAGTGAGCACGGTGGCGGCGATGGCCAACGACGGGATCGCGGCGCGCGTGAGCTCGCGGGCGATCGCGGACGGGAAATTGCGGCTGCGACTCGCGTTTCCGCGCGGCTACGATCTCAAGACGAAGAATAATCCGGCACTCGACTGGTCGGCGCCGGAGTCGCATCGGACGCGCGTGTCGCCGGAGGGTTTCGCCGGAGTGCAGCGGGAGGGAACTCCGGACAAACCCGACGAAAAGCTGGAGAAGAATGTCTCCCGCTCGACGCTCCTGGCGGTCCATCGAGAGCGGGATGATTTCCGATATGGCTCGACGCTGAAGCTGAGCGGGAGCGGACGAATCGAAGCGCAGGGGCCGCATGGGTTCGTGATCCGTGGGTATACGGGAGAGCGCACGGTGGAGCTGGGCTGGTGGCTGACAGGGGACGGACCGGTCGACTATGTGGAAGATTGGGGGAGGACAAAGAAGAGCGCGGCGGCGCATTGGGAGAAATTCTGGCGGAGCGGCGCGGCGGTGGATTTCGCGGGCAGCACGGATCCGCGGGCACACGAGCTGGAACGGCGGGTGGTGTTGTCGCAGTATCTGACGGCGGTGCAGTTCGCGGGGAATTTTCCGCCGCAGGAGACGGGGCTGACGTTGAGCTCGTGGTATGGAAAGCACCACACGGAGATGATCTGGTGGCACGCGGCGCATTTCGCGCTGTGGGCGCGCTCCGAGTATCTCGCGAAGAACCTGCAGTGGTATGTGGGCGCGCTACCGATCGCGCGGGAGCTGGCGTGGAGTCGCGGCCTCGCGGGAGCACGGTGGGCGAAGATGATCGGGCCGGATGGGCGCGAGAGCCCGGGCGGCAATCCGCTTATCGTCTGGAACCAGCCGCATCCGATTCACTTGGCGGAGCTGCTTTATCGGAATGCGCCGACAGCAGAGACGCTGGCGCGTTATCAGGATCTCGTGCTCGAGACGGCGGACGCGATGACCTCGATGCTGCATTGGGACGAGGCGAAACAGCGCTACAACCTCGGACCACCGCTGTGGATCGCGCAGGAGATCTACGACCAGGCGACGAGCATGAATCCGACGTATGAATTGAGTTACTGGATACGGGGACTGAAGATCGCGCAGGAATGGCGCGAGCGGCTGGGCCTGCCGCGGGAAAAGGCATGGGACGAGCGGATCGCGCGGATCGCGAAGCTGCCGGTGAAGGACGGGAAATACGTCGCGATCGAGACGACGCCCGACACGTGGGACAACGTGGCGAGCCGGCACGATCATCCGTCGTTCCTGATGGCGCTCGGGCAGTTGCCGGGCGACGGCGTCGATCGCGCGACGATGCGGCGCACGCTGGATGCGGTGCTCGATTCTTGGGATTGGGAGGCGAAGATCTGGGGGTGGGATTATCCAATGGTGGCCATGACGGCAGCGCGCGTGGGCGAGCCGCAGAAAGCCGTGGATGTGCTCCTGTTCACGAAAGGTCCGCACAACCACTACGTCGCGAACGGCCACTGCCCGCAACGTCGCGACCTGCCCGTGTATCTGCCGGCGAACGGGGCGCTGCTTTCGGCCGTGGCGATGATGGCCGGCGGTTGGGACGGCGCGCCGACGATGGACGCGCCGGGTTTCCCGAAGGACGGCTCGTGGGTCGTGCGCAGCGAAGGGTTGCGGCCGCTGCCTTGAGCCGGCGCGGCGGTCGTCTCGGCGGCGCTTCTTTTGGGGCGACGTCCCCGACCGGACGGTCGAGTTCGGTGGGGACGGGCGAAGGCAGCCGGTGCCCGCACGGCGGCGAGGGCGACGCCGCGCGGGAAGACAGTTCCGGTTCAGCCGAGCGCGATCAGAACGTGCCCTTCACGCCGACGGACATCTGGATGCCGAATTCCTCGTGGCGATAACCAGAAGCATAACGCGCTGAGTCGGCGCTATTGCGTTCGAGGACCTGCGGTTCGTTGAGGATGTTGCGGGCGTTGGCGAAGATCTTCAGCCGGCGCGAGAGAGTATACTCCACGTTGGCGTCGATGTTGTATCGGGAGTCGTAATATTCAAAGAAGCCTCCAGCCGCTCCGCCATATTGCGCGCCGGTTTGCGGCGCGTTCTTTTGCTTGCCGCGGTAGTTCCAGGTGACGCGTGCGCTGATCGGGCGCTTGTTCCAGCTGATGCTGAAATTGCCGCTCTTCGAGATGAAGCGGCGGAAGTCGGCGCCGTTCGGCCCTTCGAGGTGGAGCATCGTGCCGTTGGAACTGATGCTGAAGTTGCGCGCCCACTCCGGCATGAAACCGAAATTGAGCTGGCGGATGAAGTTGAATTCGGCGCCCGAGATCTTCGCGTCGCCGACGTTGATCGTCGAGGAGACCGTCCAGTTGACATAGCGCTCGTCGAGTCCGATCTCGCGGGCGAGCTGCGGCGTGAGCGGGCCGCTGACCGTGCCCCAGAAATCCGTCAGGTCTTTCTGGAAGACGCCGACGGAAGCGACGCCACCGCGGCCGAAATAGTATTCGAGCGACAAGTCGAAGTTGTCGGCCGTCCAAGGCTTGAGGCCCGTGTTGCGGATCGTGACGATGCCCGGCTGGCTGGGATCGTTGTCGTCTTCGTTGATGTCGGCGTTCGGAATGATCGACGCGTAATCCGGACGACCGAGGGTCTTCGCGTATGCGAAGCGGACGATGAGATCGTTGGTGATATTATAGTTCAGGTGGAGACTCGGGTAATAGTCATCATATTGGCGGGAGGCTTTGTAAGCGCGTTCGACGCGGGTGAGCATCAGCTCTTCCAGCGAGCCGGCGGTGCCCGCATCCAGCCGGCGGACCCGCTGGATGCCTGCGGTGGCCGGATCGCCGTCAATATAGGCGCCGCTCGCGTCGCGTTGCCAGACGGCGTCGGGATTGTTGAGCACTCCTTCGCCCTTGTTCTCGGTTTTCTCGAAACGCACGCCGGTCACGAAACCGAGGCGGTTGTCAAGGAGCTTGCCCTCGAGTTGTACATAAGCGGCGCTGACGCGTTCGGTGATTTTCTCCGAGCCGTTGATGCGATTGGTTTCGGCCTGCACGCCGGTCTGGTTGGTACCGGTGCCGAGCCGAAAATGGCTGGGGTTCTGCCGATAATAGGTCGCGAGCTTGTATGGGTCGACCCACTGGATCGGTGGCTCGCCGAAGAACGGATCCTCGCCGACGTAGTTCGTGTTGAGGAACTGGCCGGCATTGTCGTCGGGGGTGTTGGCCACGCCGTCGGCGCCGATGAAGGTCCACTGCTCGTTATAGCGGCGGTTGTCGCGATCCTCCTCTCGAACGGCGACGCCGGTTCTGAGCGTAAACGACTGCTCGAGTACTTCCAGGTGACGGCGGACATCGGCGAACGCGCCCTTCATCTTGGCCTTGCCGTCGACGGGGCTGTTTTGCGCGGTGTTCATGCGAAAATTCTCGAGCACATAGGGATTGAGTGTGTTACCGGCGGCATCGCGCGCGACCCACTCGTGATTCGGGAAATTGATATTGTCAGCACGCACGATGCTGACCCCGGGGAGAATCGTGCCGACATTCGAGAAGTGGTCGCGGGCGAGCTCGCGGTACCAAGTCTTGGATTTCGCGCCGTGAATGCCGGCGTCGACATCCCACAGGCTGCCGTCGAACGAATAGCGCAGGTTGACGACCTTCGTATCCCCGAGTTTGTCGCGCCAGGAGCTGCCTTGTGTAACACTTGCGCGGCCGGTGGCGGACTGTACAAACGTGGGTCCCCATTGCAGGGGCGTGCCGGTGGCGGGGGTGGGAGCCGGATTGGTGCCCATGTTGAAATTGAGATTTCGGTTCGCGAAGAACGCCTTGTAGTAATTATCCTGCAGCCCGAGCGAGAGCATGTGATTGGGCGCGAACTTCCAGTCGGCCTTGATGCTGATCGAATCGCGAAACGTGTTCTTGGGGCCGTCCTGGATCTGCCATTGCTGCAGATAGGGATTCTGCGGCGTGGCGCCGGCCTGCGCATAATTCCACGTCGTCTGCCAGCGGTGTTGCTCGTTATATTGATTCGAGCTCAGGCCGGTGATGACGAGGCCGAAGGTATCGCTGACGGGCAGCGTATAATCGAAATCGAAACCGGGGAGAACCTTGTAGCTGCCGTGCTTGCCGGGGCCGGGGGTCTTGCGCCAGAACTCCGGCTCCTCGTTGTTGAGATTCACATAAGCGCGGTAATTGAACTGCGCGCCGCGGCGCTCGAAGGCGCTTTTGCTGATCATATTGATCGCACCGCCGAGCGAATCGGCCGGGCTCGAAGGGGTGGGAACCTTACTGACCTCGACGCGGGAGGCGTTGTTGATCGAAACCTGCTCGAACTCGAACACGCGGCCCGAATTGCCCGAGGCGGAACTCGTGGTGCGCATCCCATCGATGGATACGCTGGTGAACGTGTCCGCAAAGCCGCGCACGGAGACGGTGCGCACATCGGCGGCGACATAGTCGACCGTGACGCCCGGGAGATATTTCAGGAATTCGCCGACGTTGCCCTCGGTGACATCTCCGAAGGCATCGGAGGCCATCACGACCTTCACGTTGGGTGCGTAGCGCTGCTCGTTGATGGCGAGAGCCGCGCCTTCAAACTCGCGCTGGGCGGCGACATTGAATGCGTCGAGCTGCACGACATCGCCGCCGTAGCGCTCGGCACTCGTGAGGTCGAAGTTCGCTGCGGAAACCTGGCCGGCTGTGACGGTGACGTCTGCCACCTTTGCGTCGAGGCCGCTATAGGAAGCGCGGACACGCGCCGTGCCGGCGGGCACGCCGCTGATTCGGTAGACGCCGAATTCGTTGGTGATCGCCTCCTGCGTGCTGCCCTCGACAGTGACGCGGGCATTGGCGATGTAACGGCCGGTGGCGGCATTGAGCACCCGGCCTTCGATCGTGCCGGTGCCGGGGGGCTGCTGCGCGTGCGTCGCGACGGCGAACAAGGCGAAGCCGAGGCACGCAAGGCATGCCCGAGCGAGTGTAGGGAGGAGTTTTTTAGGGTTCATGGTGTGTCGGGTTCAAAGTCGGCAAACCGCGCCAAAGACAGAGACGGCAGAGATGGGTTACGCGGGGTGGCGCGACGGAGGCAGAAAGTCCGCCCAACCTCTACGGACACGTGTCCGCGTCAAGTGCCTTTGGCGCGTTTTTAATCGGACACTCCGGCACTTACGGGCCAAACCCGGATGCCAACGTCGGAGAGTATGAGTCGATCGAGGTCGTTGACATGACGAAGACGGGCCGGACATTTTCCTCTTCGTTTCACCTGTGCCGCCGTCCAACAAAGCGAATGTTTCTCCGGTCCTGCGCTCCACGGCCGATTTCGCGCGTCATGTCGGCCTGGCCCGCACGACGGTGTCGCGGGTGCTGAACGGCCAGCCCGGATTGAAGCAGAAGACGATCGATCGCGTGCAACGGGCGCTATCGGAAACCGGCTTTACGCCGAACGCGCATGCGGTGCACCTGAAGGGCAAGCGCACCTCGACGATCGGGATCTGCATGGAGGATCTCGCCACCCCGCCGGTGGTTCAGAAGCTGGCGACGTTGCAACGGGTGATGCGAGCGCGGGGGCTGTCGTCGCTCATCGAGGTTTTCAACCCGGGCAGTGGCCGCGATGTCGTGCGGCATTTCCTGTCTATGCGGGTCGAAGCCGTCGTGTTTATCGGTCATTTCCTGCGCGAAGAGATCGAGGCGCGGATTGCCGAATTGATCGCGCATGGCACGCCGCATCTCGTGATCGATCACTTCGGCTTGAAGAACGCGAATACCGTGTCGCTCGATCGCGGGGCGGGCATGGAAGCGGTGATCGAGCATCTGTTCGATCTCGGGCACCGGAGGTTCGGCCTGCTCGGAATCTCGAAAGGGCCGGCCAGTAAGATCGACCGACTGAGCGGCCTGCACTCGGCCCTGCGCGCCCGGAAGCTGGATTTCGACGCGTGTACGATCTCGCTCGATCATCTGCACGAGCGGCAAAACGATTTCGAGTATGGGCGGAAGCTCGCCGGGAGTTTTGCGGCGCAGCCCGACCGGCCGTCGGCATTCGTCGGGTTGAACGATGCGATCGCGATCGGTGCGGTGCGCGGGTTTCAGGACGCGGGATTGAAAGTGCCGCGCGACCTGTCGATCACTGGTTTCAATAACCAGGAGATCTGCCACATGACGTCACCGACGCTCACGACGGTGGACCAGAACATCGACACGACGATTGCGGCGGCGGCGGAGGTGGTGCTGGAGCAGCTGGGCAAGCCGCTGCGCTTGAAGCCGATCATCAAGACGATCACGCCGCAGCTGGTGCTGGGCGAATCGACCGGGCCGGCGAGATGAGAGAGGGCAGAGACTAGGGACCAGGGACTAGAGACTAGGACCGTTAGATTTGTTTCCGGTGTGGTTGCGAGCGTGAGCGGGTGGGATCGCAAGGACGCCCATTTATTCACGCTCGGCAGTCGCCAGCCAAGGGACTGCGGACAGGCTTGGGTCTTAGACTGACGTGGATTGGGGACTCTGGTCCCTGGTCTCTTGTCTCTGGTCTTTCCCGACCGCGAGTGCGCGGGGATGAATCACCTGCCAGTGCGTATCCGGAATTATAGGCCCCATGTGCATCACCGTTTCGGCGCCGATCAGCGAGGCGAGCGCGCCGCAGCGCGGCAGCGACCAGCCGCGGAGATAACCGAAAAGAAAACCCGCCGCCCACGCATCGCCGGCGCCATTTGTGTCGATGACGTCGGCCACGGCGACCGGCTCGATCCGGAACAACTCGCCGTCGCGTGCGATCCAGGCGCCGTCCTTGCCGACCTTCACAGCGGCGAGCACGCCGAAGCTGGAGAGCTTTTTCGCGAGCGTCGCGTAGTCGGTCGTCTGGTCTTCGAACAGCGCGCGGATCTCGTCCTCGTTGGCGAAGACGATGTCGATACCGCGACTGAACTGGCTGAACAGCCAGTCGCGCGAGGCGTTGACGACTTCGAAGGACGAGAGGTCGAGGCTCGTGGTGCAGCCGGCGACGCGGGCGGCGGTGAGCACGGCGTTGGCGAGGGCCTGGTTGAAGACGAGGTAGCCCTCGATGTGGGCGTGGCGGCACCCGGCGAAATCGGCGCCGGCGATTTCCTCGGGCGAGAGCGTCATCGCGGCGCCGAGGCACGTGCGCATCGTGCGCTGCGCATCAGGCGTGACGAGGATCATGCTGCGGGCGTTGCTGGCGCTGCCATGCTTGAAGCGCGTGCCGTCGACGCCGGCGGTCTCGAACGCGTGGCGGTAAATGCGTGCGAGCTCGTCGTTGCCGAGCTTGCCGAGAAACGTGGTGCGCAGGCCGAGGCGCGCGGCGTTGTAAGTGGCGTTGGCCGCGGAGCCGCCGGTGGAGTAGGCGGGCTCGCCTTCGAGGAGGCCGACGATGCGGTGCATCTCGTCGTCGTCGACGAGCACCATGCCGCCTTTTTCGCCGGCGACGTTCCGGTCGAGAAATTCGTCCGGCACGCGGGCCAGCAGGTCCATGATCGGCGAACCAACGCCAATGAGATCGAAGCGGGAAGACATAAGGGAGACTAAAGACTAGAGACTAGAGACCAGAGACCAGAGACTCGAAACCAGAGACCAAGGATACGAGCTAAACAGATCTCTGGTCTTTGGTCTCTAGTCTTTAGTCTCCTGTATTGTTTTCAGCCCGATACGGTCATGTTCGTTGCGAGCAGGGGTTCATCGTCGATCTCGATCAGCAGGTTGTATTCACCAGGCTGGGGGAAGGAGAGGTTGCGGATTTCGTTGATGAGGTTGATCCGGTGCAGGGGACTTTGCGACTGAAACGGACGCTCGAGCAGCGGTTGCGGGTTGGCGTCGTCGAGCCCCATCGAGATGCGCAGCTTGTGCTCGCCGGGCGCGCAGTCCGTGATCGTGAGAAACCAGATCATGAACGGATGCGTGACGGGAAATTGCCGCGCCTGGATGTTCGAGAAAATGCCGAGAATGGTGTGTTTGCCGGAGCCGGGGTCGATGTGGACGCCGTCACAGGTGAGCCAGGCGAGAAGCTGCGGTTTGGAATGCACGAGGGAGGTGAAAGTGAGAGTGAAAGTGAGAGAGCGGCAGGAGCGAAGAGTCAGTGCGAGACGCGGAGGGAAACGCAAGCCGCTGCTTTTCACCTTCACTTTCACCCTCACTTTCACTCTCACTCGCGGGCGTGCTGCTGGCCCAAGCTGAAACCAAAACGTATTTCGTCGATTTGAGCGGCTATCCGCAATGGCTCGTGGTGCTCGTCGGCACGCTGGCTGTGGTCCTGATCCTGTGGATCATGATGAAGCTGCTGAAGTGGACGCTGTGGATCCTGCTGTTCTGCGTGTTGATCGGCGGGCTGCTGTGGGCGTTGTGGCTGTTGTTTAATTGAAGTGGCACGGGCGTCTCGCCCGCGTTTTGGCGGCGGTTCGCGCCGTCCATGGGCGGGACGCCCATGCTACTTCCGATCCGCTTTGCGCGTTCGGCGCACCTTCTCCGGAACTTTTACTTGCGCGGTTGAATCGCGAGGCCTCAACGTCGCTTCCCGTGAAATACATTTTCGTCACGGGAGGCGTGGTTTCGTCGTTGGGCAAGGGTCTGACGGCGGCGGCGTTGGGAGCGCTGCTGGAGATGCGCGGTTTGACCGTGCGCATCCAGAAATTCGACCCCTATCTCAATGTGGATCCAGGCACGATGAGCCCGTTCCAGCACGGCGAGGTTTATGTGCTCGAGGACGGCGCGGAGACCGATCTGGACCTCGGTCATTATGAGCGTTTCACGAGCGGGAAACTTTCCCGGCTGAACAGCCTTTCCTCGGGCCAAGTCTACGAGGCGGTGATCCAGAAGGAGCGGCGCGGCGATTATCTCGGCAAGACCGTGCAGGTGATTCCGCACGTGACGAACGAGATCAAGGAACGCATCTACGCGGGCGGCAAAGACGCCGACGTGCTCATCACCGAGATCGGTGGCACGACAGGTGACATCGAGGGGTTGCCGTTTCTCGAGGCGATGCGGCAATTCGCGCTCGAGGTCGGCCCGAAGGATGTCGTGTTCATTCACGTTACGCTCGTGCCGTTCCTGAAAGCAGCGGGCGAACTGAAGACGAAGCCGACGCAGCAATCGGTCGCAAAGCTCCGCGAGATCGGCATCCAGCCGCACGTGCTCGTCTGCCGCACGGACCATCCGCTCGACCACGATCTGCGCGACAAACTCTCGATGTTTTGCAATGTGCCCGTGAAGGCGGTGATCGAGTGTCGCGATGTCGAGCACTCGATCTACGAGTTGCCGCTCGCCTTGCAGAAGGAGAACATGGATCAGCTCGTGCTCGATCTGCTTGGGCTGAAGAATCCGCCGCCGGAAAAGAACATCTGGGAAGGGATCGTCGATCGGATTCTCAATCCGAAACACGAGGTGACGATCGGCGTCGTCGGCAAATATATCGAGCTGCAGGACGCCTATAAATCCGTCTACGAATCGATCACGCACGCGGGCATCGCGAATAACTGCAAGGTGAACATCCGCCGGGTGGACGCGGAGGACGTGGAGAAAAAGAACGGCCTCCATCTGCTCAAGGGCCTCGACGGCATTCTCGTTCCCGGCGGTTTCGGCGATCGCGGCACCGAAGGAAAAATTGCGGCTGCGAAATACGCGCGCGAAAACAAGGTGCCGTATTACGGCCTCTGCCTGGGGCTGCAGATCGCGGTGATCGAGTTCGCGCGAAATGTGCTGAAGCTCCCGGGCGCGAACAGCACGGAGTTCGATCCGCGGCCCGCCCATCCCGTCATCAACATGATGGAGGAGCAGAAAAAGATCATCGACAAGGGCGCGACGATGCGGCTCGGCAGCTACGAGTGCGCGCTCACGCCCGGCACGCTGGCGCACAAGGCCTACGGTGCCGACAGCGTGCGCGAACGCCATCGCCATCGCTTCGAGGTGAACAATGCCTACGTCGCCCAGTTGCAGCGCGCCGGCATGATCGTGAGCGGCGTGAATCCGCGCCGCAATCTGGTCGAGGTTATCGAACTGAAGGGCCACCCCTGGTTCGTGGGCACGCAGGCGCACCCGGAATTTCAATCGAAGCCGAACCACGCGCATCCGCTGTTCGCGGCGTTCATCGGCGCGGCATTGAAACACAAGAAAGGGGCCGGCCGAATCAGCCGCGCGAAGGCGAAAGCCTGAGCGTGGCGGGGAGTCTGGAGGCCAGGGGCTAGAGCTTAGAGCTAAGAGCCCAGAGCTTAGAGCTTAGATCCAGTTGAGAGTTGAGAGCCGGGCGGGCTTTGGAATGTTTCCGATCGTCTGGCGCAATGCGAGGGCGTCATGCTCTGAGCTCTGGACTCCCGGCCTCGGTCTTCTTGCAGGACCGCAGGGATGCGGGGCGATGGTCCGGTTTCGCTGCACGCGGAATGACACGATTTTCCCCGACTCTGCCGTGGACAGTTGAAATGGAGCGCCGGCATGCTGTCCGCCGTCCGACAATCCCTCTGCCGGCCGGATGCCGGCCACGCTTCATGCTCTTCGATCCGCAAAAACTCCTCCTCATCGCCGGTCCGTGCTCGCTCGAAAACGAGCGCGTGTGCCGCGCGGTCGCGGAGACGCTCGTCCAGCTCCGCGGCACGGCTCCCGAGTTGAACATCATCTTCAAGGGCTCGTTCGACAAAGCGAACCGGACCTCCCTCGGGGGCGAACGCGGGACGGGCATCGTCGAGGGCCTCGCGCTGCTCGCGCTCGTGAAGCGCGACTACGGTTTTCCGGTGCTCACGGATGTGCACGAGACGGCCCAGATCGGGCGGGTCGCGGAGGTGTGCGATGTGATCCAGATCCCGGCATTCCTCTGCCGGCAAACCGATCTGCTGCTGGCGGCGGCGGCGACCGGCCGCACGGTGAACGTGAAGAAAGGCCAGTTTCTCTCTCCGCAGGAAATGGTCCACGTGACCGGCAAGTTACGCGAAGGGAAGGCCAGCGAGATCTGGCAAACCGAGCGTGGGACGACGTTCGGTTATCAAAACCTCGTGGTCGACATGCGCTCGTTTGCGATCATGCGGCAGAATGGATTTCCGACGATCTTCGACGCCACGCATGCGGTGCAGCTGCCGGGCGCCGGCGGCGGTAAGAGCAGCGGTCAGCGTGAGTTCGTGCCGCCGCTGGCGCGCGCCGCTCTGGCGGCCGGCGCGGATGGCTTGTTCATCGAGACGCACCCGGATCCGGCGGTCGCGATCAGCGACGGACCGAACATGATTCCGCTGGCAGAGCTCCCGGCCTTGCTCGCGAGCTGCGTCGCCGTGTGGAAAGCCGTGAGGTAGGAAAGAGACTAAAGGACCCAAGGATGGCCCCAAGGGACTAAAGGACCCGACACGGTGGCATGCCTTGAGATTCTTCGTCTCTGGTCTCTTGGTCCCTTGGTCTTTTAGTCCCTTGGTCCCTTTTTCCTTTTTCTGCCCTCCCTTGACCGCGCCGGTTCCCCTCCCAAACTGCGCGCCAACCAACATTCGATGGAAACTTTTCTGATTGATGTGCCTATGCCTTCAATGGGTGCGACGGTGAATGAGCTCACCGTCGTCACGCTTAAAACCAACGTGGGCGACCGCGTCACCAAGGGCCAGCGAATCGCCGATCTGGAGAGCGATAAATCGATCTTCGAGTTCGAGGCGCCCTGCGATGGCGTGGTCCGCGGTATTCTCGTGCATGCGGGCGACGTGAAACCGGCGGGCGCGCCGTTCCTGCAGATCGAGACGACCGACGAATCGCTTCGGCATCTCACGTCGAAGACCGGCGTCGTGGGAGCGGCCGGAGCCGCGACCGCGGTTGCGAGTGCACCGCCGAAACCGGCCGCGGCGCTGATCTGGACGCCGCGGGCGACGAAGCTGGCGCAGGAAGCGGGGCTCGATCCGGCCACGGTCGTGGGCATCGAGGCGACCGGCCCGGGCGGTCGGGTGTCGGGCGATGATGTCACACGTTATCTGGCCGAGCGAAAATCTTGAGTGGACCCCAGGCGCAGACCCGGTATTCCGACGAGATCGCATGACCGAAACCGTTTGCATTGCAGGGGTGGGCTACGCGGTCCCCGCGAACGTCCGTCCGAACAGCGAAATCCTGAAGGCGTTTCCACACCGCACCGAAGCGGAAATGGTGCGCCTGACGGGGATCAAGGAGCGTCGCTACGCCACGGTTGACGAATCGGCGACCGACCTCGCGAAGATCGCGGTAAATCACGCGCTCACGCAGGCGGGCATGACCGTCGACCAGATCGATGGCATCATCATGGCGACGATCATTCCCGATCAGCCGGTGCCCTCGATGGCGAGCTCGCTGGCGCGCGAGCTGGGCATCCCGCGCGCGCTTGCATTCGATCTGAACGCCGCGTGCTCGGGCTGGCTTTACGGGCTCGAAGTCGGTCGCTCGTTCATCCGTTGCGGCACGGCGAAGAATGTGATCGTGGTCACCGCCGAGCTGCTTTCGCGCATCACGAATCCGGAGTGTCACGATACCGCTTTTCTGTTTGGCGACGGTGCCGGCGCGGCGATTCTCACGGCCGGGGCGGGTGGTCACCGGCTCCACCGCATGGGTCTTTCCGGCGACGCGAATCAGTTCGAAGCGATCCAGCGGCCTGGCGGCGGCGCGCGCATGCCCTGGCCCGAGAATCTGGGCGCGGATATGGAGAACTTTTATCTGCAGATGGACGGCGCGGCGGTGTTCAAGCACGCCGTGATCGGATTTGCGGAGCAGATCGAGCAGACGCTCGCGCGCGAAAACCTGAAGCCCGACGACATCGCGTGGGTCGTGCCGCACCAGGCCAACGAGCGCATCCTGAAAGCGGTCAGCAAACGCGTGGGAATTCCCTACGACAAATTCGTCGTCACGATTTCGAAGTACGGCAACACGAGCGCGGCGAGTGTCTCGATGGCGCTGGGCTGGGCGGCCGAAGAAGGCATCTTCACGGATGGCGACCGGATCATCTTCTGCAGCGTCGGCGCCGGCCTGACGTTTGCCGGTGGATTGCTCGATTGGTGATCGGCACGGACACGCCGCTCAGCAATGGGGTCGACTCGGCGTTTTGGGTTTCGAGCTTGGGATTTTGAGTCGCGGATCTTTGGGCGCGGTTGAACCCAACCTGCAAAAACTTCGAGCGAACCAAAACCGAAGGTCAGAACGGCGTCAGCCGGTTTGAAGTTCGTAGCTGAGAATGCTCAACGCATAGATCGCGGCCGTTTCGCAGCGCAGCACGAGTGGGCCAAGCGTGATCGGCGCGAAGCCGGCGGCTTGCGCGAGCTCCATTTCGGCGGGCGTGAAATCGCCTTCGGGACCGATAAGCCAGAGCACGGTTTTCGGCGAGCGCTGGTGCTCCGCGCGAAACGCCGTGAGGATGGATCTCAGCGTCGTCGCGCCGGGATGCAGGCTCGCGATGAGCTTCAAGTCGTAACCGTAACCGTTCGCTCCCTGCATGAACGCGGCGGCGGGTTGCAACGGAAGAATCTCAGGCACGAAGGCGTTGCCACATTGCTTGGCGGCCTCGAGCGCGGCTGTCTGCCACTTGTCGAGTTTCCGATCCGAGCGGCCGCCTTCGAGGTGGACCTGCGTGCGCTCGCTCTCGAGCGGCACGATGCGCGCGGCGCCTATCTCCGTCGCCTTGCGGACGATCGCGTCCATGGACGAGCCTTTGGGCAGCGCCTGCGCCAGGGTGATTTGGCCGGCCGGAGGTTCGCGCTTATGTGTGGCGCACACTTTGAGCACGGCGGCGCTCTTGCGGTCGCGGACCAGCTCGCAGTCCCATTCGGTGCCGCGGCCATCGAACGCCACGACGGTATTGCCGGGTCGCGCGCGATTCACCGCGATGAGATGATGCGATTCGTCGGGTGAGAGCGTGATCTCGGCCGGCACCGGAGTTGGCGGCGTGCAGAAAACGCGAAAGTCGGGCATGAGGGAAGTGGTGCGCAACGTCTTCCAAGTGACAAGAACGAGATGGGCCGGCGAGGTGCGGCTGAAGAACGAGGCGCGAGCGGAAAACAGTAAGGGCGCCGGGAAATTAACCCCGGCGCCCTTGCCGACTTGAACTGCAAACTATGAACTTCCCAAAAAGAACGGGTAACCAACAGAGGGAAAGACGCGGCGAGGGGCGTCGCGTTCAAAAAAACGGGGCGAACAATTTTGCGTGGACACCGGAGGAGCGGAACCTACGTTTTCCGGGCGCTGGTCGCAGCCCGGATGGCGGAATTGGCAGACGCAGTAGACTCAAAATCTACCGACGAAAGTCTTGTGGGTTCGACCCCCACTCCGGGCACCAGCTCTCGTCAGATGGGGGCGAGACGGTGCTCACCGATCGCCGACAATGGCCTACCGGCAATCGCATTTCGGAAGGGATTGCCCGGGTCTACGCCAAAGTTTGGGGACGGCCGTGATTTGCCCAATGCTGAACGTTGAACGCTTAAGAGGAACGGGGTCGGGCTGAGCGCTGAGAGACGGAGCGTAGGCCGCGGAGTGCCTGAAGCGCCGGCGTCTAATGTCGGCTTGGAATACGCGGGGAATGGGAAACCGCGAATTTGTAATTATATAGAATTTATACAGCCTGGGAAAGTTGCCCGCGGGCGCTAATTCTGAGGAGCACTATATAAAGCGATGCGTCGGCTCCACGGGTGGAGTGGATCAGCCGGGAGTATTGGCCAAAATCCGCAGGCGTTCGTGGAGCGCTTTTTCGAAGACACGCCACTCCCGCCAGACTGCTGCCGGCACTCGCGAGGTGTGGAGCACCTTCGTGGCAAACGCGAGATGCCGGGCCAACCGCTGGCGATACTCTTCTGGCGATACGCTGCCCCGCTCCAGATCTGCCGTTGGCGGCAACCGCCCGAAATTCTTGGGGTCGGCGAGATCGGTGCCGGTCGGCAGCGGCGGGGGCGGCGCCGCCGGAGGAGGAGGCATGGAAGCGACCGCCGGAATCGCGGGGACTGGAGTGGGAGTTGGCGCCGGCGGAGGCGGCGCGGAGGCGGGTGAAGGAAGGGCCGCTGCCGCGAGCTTCGCGGGCGTCGGCGCCTTTGCGAGTTGCTTGGGCGCCGGGGGCCGCGGTGGTGTTGTCGCGGCGGGAGAGGATTCCAGCGCTGCTTCGAGCCGAGCCAGATCGGCATTCAGTTCGGCCAGCTTGCGATCAAACCATGTGTCCGACGATTCGGTTGGCGACGCTTCAGAATCATTATAATACAGTCCAGCTTTCGACATCGGGGCCTTTACTACCGCTGGGTCTATCCCAAGCGCAAAGAAAAATATGTGCGGCTTCCCGCTCGGCAGGCCGAGCTGGGTCCAGCAGACTCGTGAGACGCACGAGAGTCCCGAGATCGATCCAAACTTCCGAAGGAAACCGGATAGCCCGCGGCGGCGCCGAAGGCGGGTAAATACGGCATCCGCGGAAGAGGTGAACGACTGATGGGCGCATATTGTCACTGATATAGTGTCAATTGCGCTGGGGACCGAGTCTCTCATTACCCACTCCCAGCTCTAGCAGGCTGTTGAAAAACGCGCATTGAGCGCGCAACCGAAGGATTGCCGGATCGTCGAGTAGGCGTGCGTGGCGAAAAACAATCCCAAGTGAGTGTGACGTGTCTGATTAACGTGGAGAC
>JAKFEQ010000003.1:0-18820 GCA_036675625.1 Opitutaceae bacterium
GCGTTCGTCGCGTCGTCGCCGGCGATCGGTACGGACGGCACCATTTATGTCGGCGCGGGCAGCAACCTCGTCGCGGTCAATCCCGACGGCACGTTGAAGTGGTCGTTTCCCGCGGCGGACTGGATCGACTCCTCGCCGGCGATCGCGCCCGACGGCACGATCTACGTGGGTTCGTGGGATAACAATCTCTACGCGGTGAGTCCGCACGGCGTCGAGAAGTGGCGCGTCGAGACGGGCGGCAGCATCGCGAGCTCACCGGCGATCGCGGCCGATGGCACGGTTTACGTCGGCTCGCGCGACGTGCGCGTTTATGCGGTGGCGCCGGACGGGGCGTTGCGGTGGAGCTTCGACACGGGTGATACGGTCGAGGCCTCGCCGGTGCTGGGCGCCGATGGCGCGATCTACGTCGCATCGTCCGGCGGGCGGATGTTCGCGCTGAACCGCGACGGCACGGAGCGCTGGCGCTATCCGGCCGCGGCGCAGGCGGCGTTGAACCCGATTTACTCGAGCGCGGCGGTGCGCGCGGATGGCTCGATCGTGTTCGGCTCGAGCAACAACGCGCTGTATGCCCTGCGGGCGGATGGCACGTTGTTGTGGCAAGCTGCGCTCGGCGATTCGAGCGACGCGTCGCCCTTGGTGACCAGCGACGCGATCTACATCGGTGCGATGGACAAAAAGCTGTACGCCTTCAACAGCACTGCGACGCCGCTGGCGACGGATTGGGCGCAGTTTCGACGCGATGAACGGCGCACGGCCTGGCAGCCGCTTGGCGCCGTCGCCGGGACGCCGGGACGGCTGGTGAATCTCTCGGTGCGCACGTTTTCGGGCACCGATGCGGACACGTTGATCGTGGGCTTCGTGGTGGGAGGCAGCGGCGAACGCTCGCTGCTGGTGCGGGGCGTGGGTCCGACGCTGACGGGCTTCGGTGTTTCGGGTGTGCTGGCGAATCCGCGCATCATGGCCTTCTCCGGCGAAAGGTCGGTCGCGGAAAACGACGATTGGAGCGCGGCGACGAACGCGGGCACGATCTCGACGACGGCGACGGCTGTCGGAGCCTTTCCGCTGCCAGACGGCAGCCTGGACGCGGCGCTTTTCAATCGTTTCTCCGCCGGTGGTTATACCGTGCAGGTGGCGGGCGCCGGCACCACGACCGGGGTCGCGTTGATGGAAGCTTATGATGCGGCCGGGGGAAGTGGCGCGCGGCTGATCAACGTGTCGGCGCGTAGCGCGGTCGGCGCGAGCTCGGGCGGCGTGTTGATTGCCGGTTTTGTCGTGGGGCAAAACACGCGTGCCATTCTGGTGCGCGGAGTCGGCCCGGCGCTCAGTGGCTTCGGGGTCGACGGGGCGCTCGCGAATCCGCAGTTGCGGATTTACCAGGGGGCGCGGGTGGTGGCGGAAAACGACGACTGGAGCGCGGCGAGCAATTCGGCCGCGGTGGCGACGGCGGCCCAGGCCGTGGGTGCGTTTCCCTTGTCCGCCGGCAGTCGGGATGCTGCATTGTTGCTCACCCTGCCGCCCAATGCCTACACGGCGCAGGTCTCGGGCGTGAGCGGTTTGACCGGCGTGGCGTTGATCGAAGTCTACGAGCTTCCGTAGCGGATTTCCGGATACGAGGCTGCGGTCGGTCGGAATCCGCGCTGGATCGGAGCGCTCGACTCAACGGCCGACCTTGGACGCTCAACGAGTTGCACGGGGGCCGTGGTCATCCAGGATGAGCCACATGCCCACGTGAGGCCGGGGCGGGCGGGAGGCCAGCGCTACTTTGGCGTTGCGACGGGACGCGTGCGCCGAAGCAATCGCGCGTTCACGCATGTCTTCCCCCGCTCGCGCCACGCCTGCGCCTCCTCACGCTCGCACGTCCACGCTCCCGGCGGGGCCGGCGGCGCGCGATCTCTGGCTGGGCGCGTTGCTGATCGCGGCGGCGTTTCTCACTTATCTGCCGGCGATCAACGCGGCGTTCATCTGGAATGACTCGGATTACGTGACGGCGCCGGCGCTACGTTCGCTCGAAGGACTGTGGCGGATCTGGTTCGAGATCGGTGCGACGGAGCAGTATTACCCGCTGCTCCACAGCGCGTTTTGGGTGCAGCACAAGCTCTGGGGCGACTGGGCGACCGGCTATCACGTATTGAATATTCTGTTACACGCTGCGTCGGCCTTCGTGTTGGCGCTCGTGCTGCGGCGGCTGGCGATCGAGCGCGGCGCGGCGTGGCTCGCGGCTTTCATTTTTGCGCTCCACCCCGTCTGCGTGGAATCGGTGGCATGGATTTCCGAGCAGAAAAACACGCTGTCGCTGCTGTTCTAGCTCTTCGCGGCGCTGCTTTACCTGCGCGCTCACGCCGAACGCCGGAGCGGTCTGTACCTCGTGGCGACGGCGACGTTTGTCCTCGCCTTGTTAAGCAAGTCGGTGACTGCGAGCCTTCCGGCGGCGCTTCTTGTCGTGATCTGGTGGCAGCGCGGCCGGTTGGAGTGGAGGCGCGATGTGCTCCCGCTCGTGCCCTGGTTTGTGCTGGGGGCGGCGATGGGGCTCGTGTCGGCCTGGGTGGAGAAAACCTACGTCGGGGCGCAGGGCTCGGAGTTCGCGCTCACCTTTCTCCAACGTGGCCTGCTCGCCGGCCGCATCGCGTGGTTCTATGTCGGAAAACTGCTCTGGCCGTCGGATCTCGTTTTCATCTATCCGCGCTGGAACGTCGATCCGGCGGAGGCCTGGCAGTGGCTTTTCCCGCTCGGCGTGCTCGTTGCGCTGGGAGGGTTGTGGTGGATGCGCGGCTGGTCGCGGGCGCCCCTGGCGGCGGTGCTGTTTTTCGGCGGCTCGCTGTTTCCCACGCTCGGATTTTTTAACGTTTACGCGTTTCTCTACTCGTTCGTCGCGGACCACTGGCAATATCTGCCGGGTATCGGGATCATCGTGCTTGCGGCGGGAGGGCTCACGCGGGCTCTGGCTGGTGCGACGCCCCTCGTCCGGCGTGCGGTACCCGTCGGAATGGTCACGGCGCTGGCGATCCTGAGCTTCCAGCAAAGCCGAACCTATGCGGATCTGCGGACCTTCTACACTGCTACGGTCGCCCGCAATCCCCAGGCGTGGATGGCGCACAACAACCTCGGAAACCTCCTGCGCGAACTTGGCGAGCTGGAGGCGGCGCGCACCCATTTGGAGGCGGCGTTGCAGGCGCGGCCGGATTTGAAGAAGGCGCACAATAACCTCGCCAACGTGCTGCGCGATCTGCGTCGGCCGCGTGAGGCAATCGAGCATTACCGGCAAGCCATCGCGTTGGATGAAGCCTATGGCGAGGCACATAACAACCTCGGCAGCCTGCTGCGCATGCAGGGCATGAAGGAGGAGGCGCTGCGCCATCTGTTGCGCGCGATTCAGATCGACCCGGAAAACGCGGATGCCCGAAACAACCTTGGCATGGTGCTGCGCGAGTTTGGACGGACGCGCGAGGCGATCGTGGAATTCGAGCGGGCGCTTCGTCTCGAGCCGGACCTCGCGCCGGTGCACCTCAACCTGGCGCTCACCTACTCGATCATCGGAGATGACGTGAAGGCGATGGAGCACTATCGCACCGCGCGACGGTTGAATCCGGCGATTCCGGAACTGCCGGCTCGTTGACGCCGGGAACCTATCGGTTTTGGCGGGTTCTCGCCGCGTTCGCCCGTTATGCGTAAGCGCAGCTCCCGGTTTACGATATAACTGAAAAATTTTTTCGGACAGTGGGGCGGGCCCACCAAATCACTTGCTCTTCCCCGCCGTTCCGGCCCAAATATTCATAATCATCACCGAACCTGACTTGTGCGGTGGCGATGTTAAGTGCCCCGGAAAACCAAGTCATCGTCCGCATTCCCAGTGCGCGCGATGATATCCCAGTCCCAAGCAAAAACCTCCATGAACACCACGATCATCCCGCTTCGGCGGTGGGTGATGCGCTTTGCGCTGGCCTTTGGCTGGCTCGCAACCGCGCTTTGCCTTCAAGCTCAAACGACCGGCACCATCCAGGGCCGCGTTTTTAATCCGACGTCGCAAGAATACGTACGCAACGCCGAAGTTCGGCTGGGGGGCTCCAACCAGCTCACCTATACCGAAAACGACGGCTCGTTCACGCTGACCAACGTCCCCGCAGGCGTTGCCACCGTCACCATTACCTATACGGGCTACCAAACGGCGACCGAGACGGTCACCGTGAACCCGGGCGAGATCGCCACGCGCGAGGTCAGCCTCGTCAGTACGCAGGCTGCTCCGCAGGGCGGCATCGTGCAGTTGCAGGCCTTCACCGTCTCGACGGAGCGCGAGGGCAACGCCAAGGCGATCATGGATCAGCGGCGCAACATGAACATCACCACCTCCGTCGCATCGGACATCTTCGGCGATGTCACGGACGGAAACATCGGTGAGTTCCTCAAATACCTTCCTGGTGTCGACGTGGACTACGTCGAGTCCGAGACGCGCGGTCCCCGCCTCGGCGGCATGGACGCGCAATACGTCGGTGTGTCGTTCGACGGCATGACCCTCGCCAGCGCCGATGCGAACCGCACCGGCGACCTTGGTCGCGCGACCACGTTCGAGGCTTTTTCGATCAGTTCGATCGAGTCGATCGAGATTCATCGCACGACGAGCTCCGATATGGAAGCGAGCTCGCCTGCTGGCTCGATCAACATGAAGACCCGCCGCGCCTTCGACCGCAAAGGACGCCGGATCAGCTACAACTTCAGTCTCAATATGAACTCGGAAGAGTTTCATTTCAAAAAGACCTACGGGCCTGGCGGCAACGAGGAATACAAGGCAAAGCCCAACTATAGCTTCGAGTATTCCGACGTATTCTTCAATCAGCGGCTCGGCATCGTCGCGAGCTTCAGCCATGCCGATTCATTCACCGAGCAATATCGTCACAATTTGACCTATAATCGGTCGCCAACCGCGGCCGATCCTCGCCCCATGGTGTTGACCGCGCTCAATTTCAAGGACGGTAACAAGAACATCGAGAAAGACACCTATACGATGACGATGGATTTCAAGGCGACGCCCCGCCTCGTGCTGTCGAATGCGCTGATCTATAACTATAGTCTCGGGCAGTTCTTCAACCGCGAGCTGACGTTCAATGCGGCGACCAACAATGCCAACGTTAACAACGGTCGTCACACCGCGCTCGGCAGCCTCACGGAAGTTCGCACGTCGGCGAATAATTTTTCGAACGTCGTGCACGCCGGCGGTAACGCGAGCAAGCGCACGCATACGTTCACAATGGTGCCGAAGTTCGAGTACAAGCTCGATACCATCACCCTGGAGGGGAGCATCGGTTATTCCCGTTCCTTCAATAACTACGAGGCCCTGGCGTTGGGCCATGCACGGGTAGAGTCGCTCAACAATATTCAGAGCCAGTGGGTCGCCACGCGTCCGGACATCACGTCCTACGAGTGGAAGATTCAGCAGATTTCCGGACCGGACTGGTTCGACCTTTCGAATTATACGAACCCCCGGATCGGCGATGAAGGACGGTACGCCCGGACGGAAGTTTACAACGGCCAGCTCGATTTGCGCTGGGTAACGCCGCTCAAACGCTTTCCGCTCGCGCTCAAGTTCGGCGGAAAATGGAAGGAAGAGAATCGCGACAACGGGAATGAGACTTCGTATTACAACTGGTCCTACATCGGACCGGGCGGCAACACCCTGACCGGTTACAATGCTACCACGGGCGCTCCGATCATCACGACCACCGGCACGTGGGCCGCATATCCGAACAAGAACTTCTACTCCACTGGCACGCCGAACATCCTGAGCCTCTACAATACCGCCGGCCAGTATCAGCCCACCTCGATACCGCGCGTGGATCCCAATGCGATCGCCTCGGTGTTCAATGAGCACCCGGAGTACTTCGTGAACATCGCGACGGCGGATAATTACTATAACGCATTCGTCGCACCGCGACGTGATATCAAGGAGACGATCACCGCGGCTTACTCCATGGCTGATCTGCGCATCTCCCCGAAGCTGGCCATCCGCACCGGTCTCCGGTGGGAAAAGACCGATGCCATCTTCAAGGAGTTCGATCCGTTGACGAACCGCGAAGTGGCAGCGGCCGGATTCCCGGTCAACACAGCGGCCCGCCCGACTACCATCGCCGGTGTGCAATACCAGTATTTCACGAATCCCAAGGTGGAGCGCGAGAAGTCGTACGACGACTTCTTCCCGATGATCAGCGCCAAATACACCATTTCCAAGGATCTCGAGTTCCAGGCCGGTTTCAACAAGGCGATCTCCCGCCCGTCACCCGACTCCCTCACGGGGGCCTGGCTGATCAACGAGGACACGCATGTCATCACCTCGCCCAATCCCTTCCTTCTGCCGGAGCGCTCGAAAAACTTTGCGGCCCGTCTCGCTTACTACATCCAGCCCGCCGGTCAGCTGTCCATTCAAGTAAATCAAAACACGATCAACAATCTGCGCCAGACCCGACGGGGCACCGCCGAGGAGTTCGGCCTCGGAGACGACCCGGAGTTCGGCAGCTACGAATTCCAATCGCCCTTCAACATCTCGAGTCCGCGCCGGCATCGCAGCATGGAATTGGCCTATGCCCAGACACTGCCATTCCGCCACGAGGCGCTGCGCCAGATCACGATCAATAACTCATATACTCGCAGCTACGCCAATGCTCGCCGCGGCAATCTGCTGCCGCATCGGTTCACTTCGAGCCTGGGTTATGCGTACAAGCGCTTCCGTGGCCGCGCGGGAGTCGTCTGGCGCGATGACACGCCGGACGGCAGCGATATCAACGACATCACCCGTTTCCGCCGGCACGACGCCAAGCTCGATATTAGCGGCGAGTTCCGGCTGAACAAGTATGCCACTTTGTTCTTCTCCGGCCGTAATATCTTCAACGGCGGCCAGACCTGGATGCAGGGGCCGAATGGCAATGCCCAAGGCGAAGGCGCGGCGGTCCGTGTCTACGAAAACTACGGCGCCAACTGGAATTTCGGTGTTAAGGGCACGTTCTAAACTGCCGTCCGGTTAATTCTCGCGAAGCGCCAGTCATCCCAGGCTGGCGCTTTTTTTGATCTGTATTGCCGGGGCGGCAACCCCCTTGCCCTTCGGCAACGCTATAGGCTCACAAGCCTTCATACCCTGAAGAGCGGCCCTTTCGCTCTTGCTCGACAGGGTCTCGCTCGCTGGACGGGTCGCCGCAAGGCCTCCGGTCCCGCTTGCCCGTTCTTTCTTCCCAGACCCCCCATGAACACAACACTACCTCAAAACCGTCCTTGGCGCGCGCTCGTGGCGCTGCTCGGGGCGTTCTTCGTCGCGGCTTTGCCGCTGCATGCTCAATCGGCGACCGGTGGCATCTCCGGCCGTGTGTACAACCCCGCGTCGCAGGAATACATCCGCAATGCGGAGGTTCGGCTCAATGGCACGAATCAGGTCACGTATACCGAGAATGATGGTACGTTCTCGTTCCGTGAGGTCGCGCCGGGACCAGCCAGGATCACCGTTACCTATAGTGGATATAATTCCGCGGAAGAGACGTTCACGGTCTCGCCCGGCCAGGTTGCCGTCCGCGAGATCAACCTTACGAGCTCGGCCGCGGGGCCGGCCGCGACGGACGGAATCCTGCAACTGCAGGCCTTTCAGGTGTCCTCCGAACGGGAGGGGAATTCCAAGGCGATCATGGACCAGCGCCGCAACATGGACATCACGACGTCGGTCTCGTCGGATATCTTCGGCGACGTCACCGATGGCAATGTCGGCGAGTTCTTGAAATATCTTCCCGGCGTCGACCTCGATTATGTCGAGTCCGAAGCACGTGGACCGCGCCTCGGCGGCATGGACTCGCAATATGTCGGCGTCTCGTTCGATGGTATTCGTGCGGCGAGCGCCGATGCCAACCGCGGCGGCGACGAAGCCTCGCGCGCGACGAGCTTCGAGGGCTTTGCGATCACGAGTATCGAGTCCATCGAGATCAGCCGCACCACCAGCGCCGACTCCGATGCCGATTCTCCCGCCGGCACGATCAATATGAAGACCAAGCGAGCCTTCGACCGGAAAGGCCGACGCGTGGATTATAATTTCAGCGTGAATTTCAACGCCGAGGAATTCACGATCAATAAGAAGTGGGGGCCGGACGAGAACCGGAATTATAAATGGAAGCCGAACGCTTCCCTGCAATATTCCGAGTCGTTTATGAATCAGCGTCTCGGCATCCTGTTGGGCGTCAGCCGCGCGAATTCTTACACGGAGCAATATTCGTTCGCCAACGGCATCAATCGTAACCCAACCGAAGCCGATCCGCGCCCCGCGGTGATCCGTTCGATCGGCATCAAAGACGGACCAAAGGAGATCCTGAAGGAAACGATGACGCTGACGGCCGACTTCAAGGCGACCCGGAACCTCGTGTTCTCGTTCAATGCTATTTACAATTATACTGAAGGCGAGTTCTGGAATCGCAACTTCGACTTCGTCGCCGCGAACGATAATGCCAACGTGAACAACGGCCGGCATCACGTGCAGGGCGACGGTCTGCTAACCGTTGTGACCAACCGCACTGCAACCAACACTGTTCCTACCATGAATATAGCCGGCGGCAGTTCGTCGAAGCTGACCTACTCGCGGACCTTCTCACCGAAGTTCGAATACAAGCGCGATGCCTGGCTGTTCGACGGCGCGATGGCGTTTTCGAAATCGGTCAACAACTACGAGGCCCTCGAGCGTGGCTTCACCGAAGGCGAGGCGCTCAATATTCCCAGCAATTGGATCGCGACGCGCCCGAGTCTCACTTCGTGGGAATGGACCATCCGCCAAACGAGCGGCAACGATTGGTTCGACCCTGCCAGTTGGGCTGGCGGCACTCGGGTCGAGAATTCCGCCCGTGAGTGGAGCACGGAAATTTGGAGCGGCCAGTTGAACGCGAAGTGGACGCTCCCGTTCCTACGTCGCTTTCCCAGCTTCCTGAAATTCGGCGGAAAGTGGAGCGAGGAAACGCGCGACAACCGCAATGAAGACGCGTGGAACATCTGGCGTTACGTGGGCCCGGGCGGCGATACCGTCACATATAATGCCACGACCCTTCAGCCGACCGTGACGGCGAGCGGTAATTGGAACAACCTGGGCTTCATCGCCCCGCACGAGTTCGACACCGGCACGACGAATGGCCTGACCGTCTTCAATATCAACGGCGTGCAAGGCATGCCGCCTCGCGCGGACCGCAATCGTATCGGCGGCCTTTTCCGCGACCATCCGGAGCTGTTCGCGCACGCAGGAACGGCCGATAATTACTACAACTCGTTCATCACGCCGAAGCGTGACTTCCGGCAAACCGTCACCAGCAGCTATGTGATGGGCAACTCGCGGCTCACGTCACGGCTGTCCCTGCAAACCGGACTCCGCTGGGAAAAGACCGAGAACCAACTCACCGAGTGGGATCCCCGGACGCGCGAGGAAGTCGCCGCCGCGGGTTTTCCCCTGAATACATCGGGCCGGTCTACCAGCGTCGCCGGGCTCCAATATCAATATCAAAGCCAGCCCCGCGTCATGCGGAATTCCGAATATCATAATTGGTTCCCGTCGGCGACGTTGAAGTATAGAATCCTGCCCAATCTGGAATGGCAGGCCGGCTTCAACAAGGCGATCTCCCGGCCTCCGATCGACCGCCTCACCGGATTGTGGGTCATCGTCGAAGACGCTTCGGGCGCGACCCAGCGTGTCGATGCGCCGAATCCGCAGCTCGAGCCCGAGCATTCAAAGAATTACCAGACCCGGCTCGCCTATTACTTCGGCTCCCGCGCGCCCGGACAACTGTCCCTTGCCTTTTCGCAGAACGACATTCGCAACCTGCGCGAGACCTTCGATTTTTCCGCGGAAGAATTCGGAATCGATGATCCGGACTTCTCCGACTATACGTTCCGTTCTACGCGCAACAGCGCCGAACGTCGCCGGTTTCGCAATATGAATCTCGCCTATAATCAGACCCTCGGCTTCCTGCCTGAAAAATTTCGCGGCACGAACGTCAGCCTGACCTACGACCGCTCGTATGCGAGCCAGCGGCGCAACAAGCTCGCGCCCCACCGCGTGACAACGCGGCTCGGTTATGCGTACCGGCGCTTCAACGGCTCGCTCGGCATGGTCTGGATCGACGAATCGCCCGACGGGGGGACCTACGGCCGTTATAATGGGGAGCGCACACAATTCGATCTCACCTTGAACTGGCGGATCAATCGCTATGGCACGCTTTACGTGCAGGGCCGCAATATCACCGGCAAACCAGTTATCTGGTATGATACGCCGCGGGGCATGGTGGAGGGCTCCTACCCGATTCTGCGCCAATACCAGGAATACGGCGCCAACTGGGTCTTCGGCATGAAAGGTCAGTTTTAACCTTCATTCGGTCGGTTAGTTACCGATCGCCAGTCGAGCGCCGTTCCCCGCCGGGACGGCGCTTTTTTGTTTTTGGCGTCGGGCGACGTGGATGCCCCCACAAACCTTACAGAGTTGTCAGGTTTCCCCGATTGCAGGGCGCGAATGCAGCCGGGCACGGTGAGTGTGCTACCTCCGGCGACTTTCGCCCGATCATCAACCCTGCTGCAAACATCCCCCTGCTCGGACACGAGTCCTCGTCTACCAACACGAGGACCTCGTCCGGGAAATTCCTGTGCATGAAAACTGTGTCTATGCTGCGATTCCCACGTTGGCCGAAACTTGCTGCGTTCTTCGTCGGCTTGTTTGGCTTTCTTTTCACCGCTGGCGCCCAGACTACCGGCTCCGGCGCGATTCAAGGCCGCATCTATAATCCGACTTCGCAAGAATACGTGCGCAACGCCGAAGTCCGGCTCGAAGGCACCAATCAGGTTACATATTCCGAGGGCGACGGCACGTTCTCGTTCAGCAATGTTCCCGCTGGCCAGGCGACGATCAACGTCACGTACAGCGGCTATAATCCGGTGAAGGAAACCTTCACCGTTGCGGCCGGCCAGACCGCGGTCCGTGAAATTTCCCTCACCAGCACGGCCAACGTGGCCGGCAAAGACGGCGTCGTGCAACTCCAGGCCTTCACCGTCTCGACCGAGCGTGAAGGCAATGCGAAGGCGATCATGGATCAACGCCGCAACATGGATATCACGACCTCGGTGTCATCGGATATCTTCGGTGACGTCACCGACGGTAACGTTGGCGAGTTCCTGAAATACCTGCCTGGCGTCGATCTCGACTATGTAGAGTCCGAAGCCCGCGGCCCGCGGCTCGGCGGTATGGATTCGCAATATGTCGGCGTCTCCTTCGACGGCATCACCACCGCGAGCGCCGATGCGAACCGCGGCGGCGGCGAGAACTCCCGTGCGACCAGCTTCGAGGGCTTCGCCATCACGAGTATTGAATCGATCGAGATCAGCCGCACGACGAGCGCCGAATCTCGCGCTGACTCGCCCGCCGGCACGATCAATATGAAGACCAAGCGAGCCTTCGACCGCAAGGGCCGCCAGTTCAGCTACAACACCAGCCTCAACTTCAACGCGGAGGAATTCGCCTGGGACAAGCGTTACGGTCCCGACGAAAATCGAAACTACAAGTGGAAGCCTAACGCGTCCCTTTCGTATTCCGATGTGTTCATGAACCGCCGCCTCGGCGTGCTGCTCGGCGTCAGCCGCGCCCATTCCTACACCGAGCAGTATGATATCAACATGGACTACAACCGCAGTCCGATCACTAACGAGGCCGCGGCCAACTACGATCCGCGGCCGATGGTGCTCCGGCAGCTCAACTTCAAGGACGGCCCGAAGGAAATCCAGAAGGACGCCGTGACGTTCACCACCGACTTCAAGGCCACGGACCGCCTCGTGCTGTCGTTCACCGGCATCTATACTTTCACCGAGGGCGAATTCTGGAACCGCAACTTCACCTGGATCGCCGCGACCAATAACAACAACGTCAATCGCGGTCGCCACCGCGTCGGCGGCGATGGCATCACCACGGTTATCGCGACTCCCTCGACACAAAACCCCGAGGCCCGGCTCGACAATGGTGGCGGCAGCTCGGCCAAGCTGACCTACACCCGCACGTTCGCCCCCAAGTTCGAATACAAACTGAATAACTGGGTGATCGATGGCGTCGCGTCGTACTCCAAATCGATCAACAATTACGAGTCGCTCGAATACGGCTTTTCCTCGAACGACAGCGTAGGCTCGGTCCCGAGTTCCTGGATCGCGACCCGCCCACACAAGGATTCGTGGGAATGGACGATTCGCCAGACCAGCGGCGCCGACTGGTATAACCTCAACAGTTTTGGCCCGTCCCCGACCGCCAACGCCGCCTCCCGCGCCCGGTCGTCAGGCACCATGGCGACGAACTCCGGCCGCGTCTGGACGACCGAGATCTACAACGGCCAGCTCAATGCCCGTTGGGCGCTGCCCTTCTTCCGCGAGTTCCCGACCGCGATCAAGTTCGGCGGCCAGTGGAACGAGGAGTCGCGTATCGTAACCCACCGGGACGATTGGAATATTTGGTCCTACACCGGCCCGGGCGGAAACGTCATGCGCGTCAACCCCACCACCGGAGCCAACGAGGTCGCGACGCCCGGCCACTGGGCGAACCTAGGCTTCATAGCGCCGCACGAATTCGACCTCGGCACGACCAACGCGCTCACCGTCTACAACATCGCCGGCGTCCAGGGCATGCCCCCGCGCGCCGACCGCAATAAAATCGGCAATCTCATCAACTCGAATCCCGAGCTCTTCGTCCACACCGGCACGCCGGACAATTACTACAACAACTTCGTCGTCCGGCCGCGCAACTTCCGGCAGACGGTCACCGCCGGCTATGTGCAGGCCGACACGCGCCTCACCTCGAAGCTGCAGGTCCGCTACGGTATCCGGATGGAGAATACGCACAACCGGTTCAAGGAGATCAACCCGCGACTCGATGCCGAAGTGGATGCCGCCGGCTACCCCACAAACACCGCCGGACGTGCGACGACGTTCGAGGGCCTCGACTACCAGTTCTTCAGCAAGCCGCTCGTGATCCGCGAGTCCGAGTATCACAACTTCTTCCCCTCGATTATGGCCAAGTATCGGATCACCCCCAGCCTCGAATGGCAGGCCGGCTTCAACAAGGCCATCTCGCGCCCGCCGCTGGATAACCTTACCGGCGTGTGGCAGATCGACGAGGTCAACGAGCGCGTAACCGCGACGAACGGTGTGCTGGAGCCCGAACACTCGAAGAATTACCAGACCCGCCTCGCGTATTATTTCGGAGGTCGCTCGCCCGGCCAATTGTCCGTCGCTCTCTCACAAAACAATATTCGCAACCTTCGCGAGACCTTCGACTTCACCCCCGAGGAGTTTGGCGTTACAGATCCCGAGTTCAGCACCTATACGTTCCGCTCCACTCGCAACAGCTTGGAAGTTCGCCGGTTCAGGAACATGGAAATCGTCTACAACCAGACCATGGGCTTCCTGCCTGAGACATTCCGCGGGACCAGCGTGAATCTCTCTTACTCGCGTTCCTACGTGAGCGTCCGTCGCAACAATGTCGCGCCGCATCGGCTGACCGCTCGTCTCGGCTATGCGTACCGCCGCTTCAACGGCACCCTCGGCATGGTTTATCGCGACGCGTCCCCGTCGGGCAATTACGGTAACTTCAAGGATGCCATCACGCAGTTCGACACCTCCCTCAACTTCCGGGTGAACCGCTGGCTCTCTCTTTATGTACAGGGCCGCAATATCACCGGAAAGCCCGTCAAATGGTACTGGTCGCCCCCCGGCGTGGAAGAAGGCGTGGATGCCCACCTGCGCCAGGTCCAGGAGTACGGCGCCAACTGGGTCTTCGGCGTGAAGGGCACCTTCTAAGCAAGCTTGGGTTTCACGCAGTCCGCTGCAAAAAGTCCCGCGGTGTGAGCCGCGGGACTTTTGCGTTTCCATGCGCCTGTGCGTCGGAGCGAAGCGCACGGCTGTTCGGAGGTTGCCGGTTCCGTTTCCGCTCGCGCCGCGTCGGCACCCTCGGTGCGCGCATGCGGTGATACCCAAAATGGAGAGCCAGCCTGCGCCACGTTGGCTCATCCGGGCATGTCAAAGTTTTTGGGCTTCCTTCGGACTGCCTTCACACTGCCTTCAGTGTCGCATCGGTGTCACACCTGTGACGGCTCATCAGAGGCGAAGCCGACGCGGATAGCCGTCGCCCCGGGAACGCATGCATGGGCTGCGACTCGCGCTTGAAGCGTCGCCGCCAAAAGCCGACGGTTGAGCGTGCTCGCCTCGCCCCGTTCACCGCTTCGAATCTTCCTCCTCGCGACGACGCTCGTGCTTGCGATTGTCGCCGCCTATGCGGTTTCGCTTCGCGGCAATTTTTTGTGGGACGACGACCTGCACATCACGGCGAACCCCACCATCATCGGGCCGCTGGGATTAAAGGAAATCTGGACGAGCGCGCGAGCGAACTACTTCCCGCTGGTCCTCACGAATTTCTGGGTGCAACACGCACTGTGGGATCTGAATCCGCTCGGCTACCGGATCGTCACACTCGCGTTTCACGCCGCAGCGGCACTGCTTCTTTGGCGGGTGTTGCTCCAGCTTCGCGTGCCCGGTGCCTGGCTCGGCGCGGCGTTGTGGGCTTTGCACCCCGTGCAGGTCGAATCGGTCGCGTGGATCTGTGAACTCAAGAATACACAATCGGCCGTGTTCTTCCTCGCGGCGATCGCATGCTATATTCGTTGGCTGCCTTCCGGCGAGGGCTCCGGACGCGAGCGAGTGGACGTCCCACCGCTTGTTTCAGCCCGCGGTCACCTCTTTTATTACGCGACCCTCGCGTTCGCGGTCTGCGCAATTCTCAGCAAGCCATCGACCGTGATGTTGCCCATCGCGCTGGGCCTCTGCGGCTGGTGGATGCGCGGCCGGCTCGAATGGCGCGATGCGCTTCGGCTCGCGCCGTTCTTCGCGCTCTCGGCGATCGCCGCCGGCTGGACGATCTGGGAGCAGAAATTCCACTCCGGCGCCATCGGCCCGGAATGGAGTCAGACGCTGCCCGAGCGGTTCGCGATCGCTGGCCGCGCCGTGTGGTTTTATCTAGGCAAACTCATCTGGCCGGAGCCGCTGATCTTCATATATCCGCGTTGGGAACTCGGAGGCGCGGGAGTGTTTGCATATATTGGCATTATAGCCGCGGCGTGCGGAGGTGGTTATTTGCTTTGGCGCTCGCGTGACGGCCGGCTTCGGCCGCTGCTCTTTGCCAGTGCATATTTCGTTGCCCTGCTGTTTCCCGTCCTCGGTTTCTTTAGTGTCTATTTCTTCCGGTATTCCTTTGTCGGCGACCATTTCCAATACCTCGCGAGCATGGCTCCTCTGGCGCTCGCCGGGGCTGCCATTGCGCGGGTATTTTCTCCGCGCATAGGAAGTCTCGCAGGTGCCGCATTGCTCGTGGCACTCGGCCTCGCCACCGCGCGTCAGAGCCGGATCTATCTCAATAATGAAGCGCTCTGGCGAAACACGGTTGCCGAAAACCCGAATGCGATCATGGCGTGGCTCAATCTCGCCGATACGCTGGCGCAAGCGGAGCGGCACGATGAGGCGATCGCGACATTCCGCCACGCGCTGACGCTGCAGCCGGACGATCCGTATGGATGGAACGACCTCGGGTGTGAGCTCACCCTCGTGGGGCGGCCAGCGGAAGGGGTTGCCCACTTGGAGCGCTCGCTTGCGCTGAAACCGGATCACCCGGAAACGCTCAACAACCTCGGTCGAGCTCTCGCCGCGCTCGGTCGCTCCGACGATGCGATCGCTCACTATCGCCGCGCGCTCCAGCTCGACCCGGCCTATACTTCCGCACTCAACAATCTCGGCGCCGAGCTGGCGGAAACGGGCCGTCCTGCCGAAGCCCTGGAGGTCTTCGAAACCGCGCGACGGCTGAAGGCAAACAACGTCGCGACGCTCGATAATCTCGGCAATGCATTGCGTGCGCTCGGTCGCTTTGACGAGGCGATCGCACGCCATCAGGAAGCGCTGCGTCTCAACCCTAAGTTTCCCGAGGCACACGTGAATCTCGCGCGATCGCTGGTGGCGGCCGGGCGACTTCAGGAATCGTTGCCGTGGTTCGAGCGCGCCTTGGAGCTTCGACCGTCATTTGCGGGTATCTATAGCCATTATGCCGCCGCATTGAGCGCGCTCGGGCGCGGCGACGAAGCGCTCACGCAGCTGCGACGTGGCGTCGAACGCGCCCCGAAATCCGCCGAGGCGCTGCTCAATCTGGGGGCCGCACTCGCGCAGTCCGGTCGTCCGGAGGAAGCGCTGGCGCATTTCGAAGCAGCGCTCCAGCGCGAGCCGAACTTCGTCGCCGCACATCTGAATCTCGGTACCGCGCTCGCCGTGCTCGGCCGCTGGGCCGCCGCCGCCGAAGCATTTGCCGCGGCCGTCAAATTACAGCCCAACTCCGCACCCGCGCACGCCCAGCTCGCGGTCGCGCTTGTGAACGGGAACCGCCTCGAGGCAGCCGTGCCGCATTTTGAAGCAGCGCTTCGCCTGCAGCCATCGCCCCAAGTTCACGATCAATTTGCGCAAGTGTTGCGAGCGCTCGGCCGCAATCGGGAAGCGCTCGAGCAATTCGAACTCGCGACCCAGGCCGCTCGCCAGCGCGAATAGCTGCCGACCACGATCGGATCTCCTTCGTCACGGGCCGTCTCGATCGTCGATCACGGTGCGGCTGTGGGGGTTGGCGGCGCCCTTGTTCGGCTCTTCTTCCTTCCTTAAACCACTTTGTGAACTGGTGGGCATTATACTTCTCGATCCGCTCATCGACATTGGTCTTCTCGCTTCCTGACGGTGCTTCCGAACCGTTGAGACTGCCTGGAACCGAAATCGCCAGCGCAAACGTCGCGTGCCGCACCAGCACTCTCGTGACTTGAAAAACGGAGGTCTTCATCTCGTTGCGGCGGCCTCAGCATTCCGTATGCTCTGTTCGATATGCCTTCGATCCGCGTCGTTATCCTGACGCTTCTGACTTTCGGCGATCGCCTGTAGTTTTCGGTACTCCTCTTGTTTTTCTGGTGACATTGTATCCCACTCGGCTTTCGAAACGCCGAGCGGATATGTACTGCAGCCTGTAAGCGTAAGGGTGATTGCAAGCAAGAGAGAGGATCTGGTGGTTATCGTCATAATGTTGGGGGAAGGGGAGATGCCTCCGAAAACAAGCGAAGGAAGTCTCGGATCTCCTCTTTTGTGGCACGTGGAAAACGCCCTCGGCACGTGGGCCCAGCACAGCGCCGCGAATAGTAGTGAGCCAAACGCTTTCGAACCGCCCATCCGCTCCAGAAAACGACCGATGCTAACGTCAAAGATGAGCCACGCCCGCTATAGCGTTAGAGACCTCGGATCCTTGCGGAAACCGAGCAATCCCCAGCGTTGGCTCTGGCGCCTTGTTGGGCTGTTTCATTCCGGAACTGTCATTCCTGGCACACTCGGCGCAAGAAACCACCCGCCACCTATCTGCACGACGAACGACATCGATGCGCTCTTCGCCGTTATAATCCAGACACCATGTGTTGGTCGGACATCGAGGAACTTCTCAATCACCGACAGACCTGCTTCGAGACCTTTCTGCTCTTCTGCAGATAACGGAAGGACTTCAAGCTTCACTCCCGGCGCAAGTAGGTCTGGAAAATGTCTTATATCCAAATCCTCCTCTTTGAATAGCGGCTGGAGTTTCGGATGCAGCAAATCCCGCATCTGCTGCGCGTCCGGAAGATTCAACACCTTTTTGAGCCCAGCGATCATCTCGTCTTTCGCCATTCGCACGCGCGACTCCGGTAGCTTTAACGCGCGACTTTCGGTGCCTTTCTGCAAAGTTAGGGTATCGCTCTTTGGATCGTAGTCAGTGATCGCGAATCCATCGATCGAATCACCAATGGAGAGCCACCGCGACGCCGCACCATCACTTGCTCGCAATGCGAAAAGCTTTTGATTCGAAGTAACCATCGCACCAACGAACTGGATTTCAGCAGCGGCACGCGTCGCGATACAGAGTATGAGGCTGGCGAATAGAACGCGCATGTTTTTGCCCAACGTCAAAGATGAGCCACGCCCGCTATAGCGTTAGTGACCTCTGATCCTTGCAGAAACCCCGCGGTTGTAGGCGTTGGCTCTGGCGCCTTGTTGGGCCTTTTTCGATCGGTAGGGACAATCACCATCGGAAATTGAACTTGAGCTCCGCCCTCGTCTCAGCACCTCCGCTGCCTTGTCTGTTCGAATACCATCGATCTACATAAAGCATAGCATCGAACGTAAACTTCTTTCCGACAGACTCGTAAAATATCCCATGCTTTCTAAACCTATCCAGTGACGAGATTGGCTTCGGTAGATTAAACTCCAGAACCGGAGAAGAATGGACCACGACCCTATCCATAAGAACCGCGTCCGAACCGAAAGTTTCCAACGCGCGTTCGGCGGGAAGTGGCACGATAGGCTGCACAGAATGGACATTATACGCCAAAACGGCATTCTTAATTAGCCGATGAGCTCGATCGGAAACGGGCGAATGCCGAGCGTCGAATGTTGGGGAAACAGCCCCCGTCTTGGCGGGCACCGCGAATATCGCCGACAATGACGTGGGTTCAGTCTCACGGGCGATGCTCGCTGAGAGACATGCGAATCCACAGACAACTATGGGGATCCTGAAAAGCATGGGGTAAAACGGAAACACCGATGTGCTTACGATTGTTCCCAGTCGCATGGAATTTTGCCCAACGTCAAAGATGAGCCACGACCGTCGCTGGCGCGACGCGTGCAGAAGCGAATGAAGCGCTCGACATAGACAAAACTAGAGCACGCGGCGTGACAGCGAGGGTCGTTGGCTCTGGCGCCTTGT
>JAKFEQ010000004.1:0-79465 GCA_036675625.1 Opitutaceae bacterium
ACCCTCGAGATCCCGAAACAGAATCTCCGCCTGCTGCTTCACGTTCGCATTCGCATGCTTCAACAACTGCGTCCGTCGCGTGGAAGAGATCTCCGCCGCCGACACCACGCCCGCTTTGATCGCCCCAAACAACACATCGATCAACGCCGGTTTCGAGGTTAGCATCGCAACCACCGCCTCGCGCACCTGCGGCGTGTAGCGCGCCCATTTCTCCTTCGCAATCAGGAGCGCGCCGCCGCGCGGATCGCCCAGCCGATCGAGCGCACGCACCGCCTGCACCTGCACCTCCGGCGGCTGGCGCGCATCGAGCAACGCACCCAGCTTCGCGCCGGCAAATTCAAAATCCGTGTGGCCGAGCAGCGACACGGCGGCCACCCGCTCGCCCGCCGGCGCCTCACCATCGAGCGCCCGCTCCCGCACCTGCTCAAAAAACGTCCGCGCCGCCGCCCCCGCTCGCCCCTCCGGACCCAGCAGCGCGACGAAGGGATCCTTGCTCGCGCCCGCCTTCCCACCACTCCGCCCCCGATAACCTTCCACCAACCCGAGCACCGATGCCATCCGCCACGACAACGCGCCCTCGCCCCTCAACATCTGCTCGAGCAGCGCACGGCACGCTTCGGGCGCGGCGCCCGCGCCAAAGACCCGCCCGAGTTGCTCCATCATCGCGGCAAACGCCCTCGGGTTCACGTCGCGCCGTGTTTGCAGCGCCGTGAGAAATTCGCCCATCCGCGCACCAATCCCACTGAGGACCGCCGCGCGCGTCCAACGATCGTCTCCGTCGCGCGCGGCGATCTCCGCCAACGCGGCGACCGCCTCGTCACCGGCGATCGAACCGAGCACCAGCGCGGCGCAGAACCGCACGCGCGCATCCGCATCGCGCGCCAGGCCGACGACCGCGTTTTTCAATTCCGGCGCCTGCACGATCATCTCGCCCGCCAGCTGCACCGCCTGTTCGCGCACGCCCGGCTCCGCGTCGCGCAGCGCCCTCGTCACCACGGCTGCCGACAGTCCGTTGAGCCCGCGCAACGTCCAGAGCGCCCGCACGCGCGCCTCAGGCCGCCGGCCACGCGTCGCGACCGCCTCCACCGCGGCGATCGCGCCGCGATCCGCTCGCTCGAGCAGGAGCCGCTGCGCCCGCGCGCGCCACCACTCGTCCGCCGACTCGAGTTGCGCTGCGAGTTCTTCCCCGCCGTCACCACTGCCGCCCCCCGCCGCATCGTTCGTTCTGACCAGGCCGGCCGCGTGCCGTTGCATTCCCCCTTCAAACCCCTCCCGCACGATTCGATAGATCCGCCCGCGATCCTTTCCGCTTTGAAAATCCAGCAGCCCCCGCGACTCCGCCGGAATATAACGCGGATGATCGATCTCCCGCCGATTCATATCCGCTATATATAATGCGCCATCCGGCCCGCTACCCGCGAACACCGGCCGGAACCACACGTCCGTCGACGCCAGAAACTCCTTTCCCTTCCCCACCACCTCCGAACGAAATGACGCCCCCGCCGGCCGCAGCACCTGCCGCTGCACGAGATTCTGCGCCGGCTCGCAAATGAAGATATTTCCGACGTGTGCCGGCGTGAGCCCCGCACCGCCAAAAACCAGCGTGCCGCTCGCCGACGTAAACGTACCCGTGTGCGGCGTGCCCATCAGCTTTGGAATGAAGTCCGCCGCGATCGTCGCGCCGCTGATCGGAAACACCTTCGCCTCCGCTTCGACTTTCGAGACCTCCTGCGTCGTCTCACCGAACGCGAGGTGCGGATTCCGCGCCAGGTGCCACGGCTCCAGCATCACCTGCAAAACCGGATGCCGGTTCGTCGTGATGAACCGCCGCCCATAAGCATCGAAGGCGAGCCCGAATTGCGCGCGGCCGCCTGTGTTTTCGAAGAGGAACGTATCCGGATCGAAACGACCATCGCGCGAGGAAAACGTCACCGGCGCCCGCCCGGGATGCAGCGGCGACGTGACTTTCCCGCCGTTGAGCCCGCTCGTGACATAGACTTTCCCGTCCAAGCCGAGCGTCGGATGACTCACGCGCAGCTGGGCCGTCTTCGTCGCATCGAACCCCGTCAATACCACGCGCCGCTCATCCGCCACGCCGTCGCCGTCCGTGTCTTTTAGATAGAGGATATTCGGCGCCGCCGTGACGAACATCCCACCGCGCCAGAGCATGATCCCGTTCACATAACCCAGGCCAGCGGCGAACTCGACGCGCTGGTCATAGCGACCGTCGCCGTCCGAATCCTTCAACAACGCGATCCTCCCGAGCGTCGACTCGCCGCTGCCCTGCTCGACGGGATCGGGATATGCGCGACCTTCCGCGACGTAGAGCCGTCCATCCGGTTCAAACGCAAACGCCACGGGATCGATCACGAGCGGCTCCGCGGCGACGAGCTCGATGCGCAACCCCTCCTCGAGTTGAAAGGTCTTGAGCGCCTCCTCCGGGCTCAGCGCCGGGTGCCGGTCGGCGGCGTCCGCGAAGGCAGCGACTCCCAGCGCGAGCGCCACCCATCCGGCAAAGCCACGCGTGCCGGCCAATGCAGATCCAGATTTCCCGGGGGCAGATTCGCACATCGCCATTCATCCTTGAACGCTCGTTTTCCCGGAAGCAATCTCCCGCTTTACCCCAAAATGAAGAATATGAATTTTAGCCGTGGATTCGTTCGTTACGCCGGCCTCCTGGCCGCAGCCGCCACCGGCCTTCTCACCGTTGGCGGCGCGGCGCCGCTGCCCGCGGACGTCATCGTGCCGACGGAGACGGTCGTGCTCTTCGACGGGAAAACCAAAAAGGATTTGGGCGCTTTCTACACCTGGCTGCCAAAATTCGGCGCGCGCAACGATCCCGACAAGGTGTTCACCGTCGTCGATCAGGTCGACGGCGCGCCCGCCATTCGTTCCAGCGGCCAGCACTGGGGCGGCATCGTCACGCACGCCAACTACGCCAACTACAAACTCGTCACCGAGTTTCGCTGGGGCCTCGTCACGTGGAATCCGCGCGCGAATAAAACCCGCGATTCCGGCATCCTCCTCCACGGCCAGGGCGACGACGGCAATGCCGCGAAGGATTTCAAATCGCCGTGGATGCGTTCGGTCGAGTACCAGATCATCGAAGGCGGCACGGGCGACATCATCCTCGTCAACGGCTACGATCGCGGCTCGACCCAGGTCTTCGCGCCACGGCTGCTGGCGAAAGTGCAGCCCGGGAAAAATTATTGGGACCCCGCCGGCACGCTCGCCGAGTTCACGAAAGGCCGCATCAACTGGCAGTATCGCGACCCGAATTGGAAAGACGTGCTCGGCTATCGCGGCCCGAAGGATGTGGAGAAACCGGTCGGCGAGTGGAACCGCATCGAGGCGGTCTGCGAGGGCGGCAACGTGGATTATTTCCTGAACGGCGTGAAGGTGATGGAAGGCCGCGACGGCTCATTCACCTGGGGCAAACTCCTTTTCCAATCGGAAGGCGCGGAAATTTTCTTCCGCCTCATCGAGCTGCACCCGCTGAAGAAGTAGGCCCCCCTTGGGAGCACCGGCGTCTCACCGCATCCCACGCTCAACCGTAGGGATTCAATCGGGGAAGCCCACGAAACGCACGAAGCCCACGAAATAAATACGTTCCGGATTCGGCACCGTCGCGATTCGCCTCCGCCGAAACGTGACGTCACTGGCTGGGTCAAACCACCGCCCAAGCGCTTTTGAATTTCGCGTCTTTTGTGTGTTTCGTGGGCAATAATTCTGTCGCATGGATACGGCTCACAGTTCGTCAGCGGCGGCATCCAGCGGCTCCGCAATCTTGACCCGGTACCCGTTCGGATCCTCGACGACGAACTGCCGCGCGTCCCACGGGCGATCCGACGGCTCCTCGATCACCTTCGCCCCGCGAGCCTTGAGCTCGGCAAACACGACGTCCACCTCTTCGACCCACAGGAAAACGTCCGGCGCGAGCCGCGACTCCCGGATCGCCGCCGCCGCCGCTCATTTCTCATGAAATCGAAAGCCGCATGTCGAGTCGTTGCATAAAGCCAGCCGACCAACCCCGAATGCCGCACCAACCGCCGCGCGTGCTGCGCCGCCGCGATGAAAACATGCTGCGCGACACCTGCCGGCACATACGCATCGCCAGCCAACTGCCGCAGCGCCGCGCCATACACCAGCCCAATGTGCCTCCGCACAAACCCCGCGAATGCGTCCTCCGCGCCTTCCGAATTAATCCCGCCTCAGCGGACGATGAACTACACACGGCGTCGAGCGTCACGAACACGCCTGATCCATCCTTCGCCCCGTCGCCCCTACCTGGCGCCACCGTCGCCGGCGCCGGCATTCGCGTCACCGCCGGTGATATCTGCCCGATTCGTTTCCATGATCACGTGATTCATTCTGACCGAAAACCGCGCCCCACCGCGCCCGATCCCCGGCGCCTCCATCGTCCTGAACATCTCCGCCTGCCGCTCCGTGAGTACCGCCCGCGCCTCTGCATCGACGCGCCCCCAATCGATATCGATCCGCGCCGGAAACGGCCCGGGCGGCGCCGGTCCGGTCGCTCGCACGATGATCTCTGTGAGCTGTCTTACTTGTGCCATCGTCATCGGGGTGTCCGCCACGGCCGTCATACCCGCCACGCCCACGGCGATACTGCGCGCATAGATCGTGTCATCATAGTTCTGCATCTCCCGCACGCCCGCCTCTCCCAACAATTCACGCTGCGCCGCGAGATATGTTTCGTTTCCGGCCGCATCGAGTTTTAGCACCGCCGAATCGTAGTCAGAGATTCTGAGCGAGCGTGCCGCCATCAGCAGATCACGATGCTGCGCGATCCTGAGCATCAAGGTATCCGTGAACCGCTCCGCCTGCGCCTCCGTCAACCCGAGCTGGCGAAACAGCGCCGCATACGTCCACGCCAACTGCGCGCGATGCGCGGCGTGATCCGCCACCTCCACCGCAGGATGATTCCGCGTCGCCTCGATCAACCGCGAAAAATCCTCCCTCGCCGCCGGGCGCCTGCTGGCCGCCCGTGACACCTGCACCGGCAGGCCAGCCCGAGCGGCAACCTCGACTGTCCCTTCACTCGTGGTTCGCCCGTCGCGCGCCGCCGCCACCCGCGCCTCGGCCCGCCGCAATGCCGCCTCCGCAGCCGCGTGGCGCACCGCCAGCGCCGCAAGCTCGCTGTTCGCCACGTGCCGCCGCTGCGCATTCGCCCACCCCATCCACGCAGCGATCGCCACTACAAGTGCAGTCGCCAACGCGCCCGCCGTCAGCATCAGCGATAGACTCGCTTTCGCTCTCATGGCGCGAGTGTCTCCGGTTCATGCGACGCCGTCTCTCGTACCTCATGGGCCACAGCCGCGGCCTGTGCTCCGGTAGAGATTCGCGCCAACACCGCAATTTGTGCCGGCGACAACCCGACCTTCGTCCGAGCCTTCTCGATCAACGTATCCCAATAACTTGCCTCCACCGCTCGACTGCTCTCACCGTGCGACCTCCGCGTCTCCGTGAAGATTCGCCCCAACTCCGCGGCCTGTTCGCCGGTCAACGGCGCTTCGACGAGATAGAGTTGGCTGGCGACCTGTCCCGCATATTCGCGCGCCGCGCCAATAACGTGGAAATTCAAGTAAGCCCGATATCCCTCTTCCCCGAGCAGAGCCGCGAGTCGCGCCCGCGCGTCATCGCTCGTCATCTCGCGGAGCGTTCGAAGTTCCACAAACTGTCCGTTCGGCCCCCAATCGCCGAAGAGAACTTCACCGCGCACCAGCTCCACGAACTCATCGATCTGCTGCGACGTGAGCCCAAGCGACTCGAACAATGGCGCGAACTGAAACCGCGCCTTCCGCGCGTGCCAGTCGACAATCGTCTGTCTCACCGCCGGGTGCCGCGCCAACATTGCATCGCCGGCCGCCACGGCCTCGCGCGGCTCGACCTGCACCTTCGCCACCCGTGCGTGCTCTGCCGCATCGACTGCCCGCACCGCCGCCGCCGCCGACTTCGCAGCCTTGCGCACCCGGACAGCCGCTGCGTCTTCTTCTTCTTCAGCGATCCTCGCCCGGCCTTCCGCTTCGCGCACCCGCGCCATCAAACTCGCGTGACGCTCCTCCGCTCGGACCAACGCCTCTCCAGCCACCCGACACTCGAACACCTCGCGCGTCGCGGGTCCCACCGCAAGGCACGCAATCACCACTGCCGCCGTGACCAATAGTTTTGCGTGACTCACCATCGCGACGCCCGTGAGCACGGAGCCCGCACCGATCGCTCCCGCACTCGCGACCGCCACCGCCGTTCCTGCGACGCTCGCCGCCAGCCCTGCCGGCGCGGCAGTCACTGCCTGATGCGAGAGCGCCGCCGCCAAGGCACCCGCGGTCGACGTCACGCCGCGCCGTGCGAGCAGCGCATGCAACCGCTCAAGCGCCCGCTCCACGCGCATCCGCGCCGCGTCTTCGCTCACCTTCAGCGCCGCGCCGATTTCGGTAAAGGGTCGCTGTGCGAAGTACCGCAACAACACCGCCTCGCGGTCGCGTTCGTGCAAGTGCCGCATCGCTTCATCGAGCACCGGCCGCACCTGCTCCCAATCGATCGCGGCGCCATCGTCCGCCAGATTTTCGTTCATTGCGTGAGCCCGTTGTTCGCGCACCTGCCGGCGCATCTCCGTACGGATCGTTTTCGCCGCCGCGTGATGTGTCGTCGTATATAGCCATGCCGCCAATACCGGATGGCGCATCAGCGAGCCGGCCTTCCGTGCCAGCGTGGTGAAGACCACCTGCGTCACATCCTGCGCGCGATGCGCATCACCGCCGACCTGCCGCACCGCTGCCGAGTAAACCAGATCGACATAGCGCCGCACGAGCTCGGCAAAGGCCGTGTCGGACTTCTCGTTGGCGTAGCGGATGAGCAGCTCGGCATCGGTGAGCATAAGCGTTCATCTCACAACCCCCGCCACTTTCCAAACCGAACAAAGATTCGCGCCCGCTCGCTCATCCGCCAGCCCAACTTTTCGAATTTCGTGTGTTTCGCGTGTTTCGTGGGCAATTCTTCTGCCTGGGCATGGTTCAACGTTCGTCAATCTCGTCGAGCGGCTCTGCAATCTTCAGCCGGTAACCATTCGGGTCTTCGATGACGAATTGTCGCGCGTCCCACGGACGATCCGATGGCTCCTCGATCACGTTTGCCCCGCGACTCTTCAGCTTCGCAAACACGGCATCCACATCCTCGACCCACAGGAAAACATCCGGTGCAAGACGCGACTCCCGGATCGCTGCCGCCATCGCTTCGTCCCGAGTAATATAAAGCAGCATCTGATCCCGCCGAATACCCGCGTAGACCGGCGGCTCCCCGAAAACGAAGTGCTCCTCGAATCCAAGCACGCGTACATAGTAACCAATCGTGGCCCGCACATCGGCGGTCGCGAGCACAGGCACGGCGTTTTTGAAGAGCATCGGAATGGGGATTGGGGGTTGGGTCTGGAGTTCGGAATTTTTGGGCAAACCGCTATGGTGTACAAACGCGTCACTTACGCTCGAGCATTCGCAGCAACCCGGCTTCGTCCAGTACCGGCACGCCGAGTTTTCGTGCCTGTTCCAGCTTCGCGCCGGCCCCCGCTCCCGCGACGACATAGCTCGTCGCCCGACTCACGCTCGAGCCGGCCTTCCCACCCGCGGCTTCGATCTTCGAGGTCGCCTGTGCGCGCGTGAGGTTTGGCAACGTGCCCGTAAGGACGAATGTTTTGCCCGCCAGCGCACGGGTACCCAATTCCGCAGTCGTCGGCCTCACTCCCACCGCGAGCAGCGCCGCCGCGAGATCCCGCGCGCGTGGTTCCGCCGCCGCAAACGCCTCGAGCGTTCCGTGTCGCTGCGCCAGTTCCTTCGCCGCCACCGTGCCGATCTGCGGGATGCCGAGCCCATGAATCACGCGCCAGAGCTCCGCCCGCTTGCTGCCTTCGATCGCCGCGAGCAATCGGTCGACGCTCTTTGCGTTGTTCTTTCCGAGCGCCAGCAGATCGTCACGCTTTAGCTGATACACATCCGCCAGATTCGTCACCCAGCCGCGCGCCACGAGCGTCTCGATCATCGCCGGCCCAAGCCCGCCGATATCCACGCACGCCTCCGACGCATAATGCGCCACCCGTCGCCGCAGTTGCGCGGGACAACTCGCGTTCACGCACCGCACCGCCACCTCGCTTTCGCGCGTCACCACCGCCGTTCCGCACTCCGGACACTCCGCCGGAAACACAAACTCCCGCGCCTCCACCGTCCGCCGCCCGAGGTTCACGCCCACGACCGCCGGGATGATTTCGCCCGCTTTCTCCACGTAAACAAAATCCCCGACGCGCACATCCTTCCGCGCGATCTCGTCGCGATTGTGCAGTGTTGCCCGCGCGACCGTCGAACCCGAGAGCTCCACCGGCACAAGCTCCGCGACCGGCGTGAGCACGCCCGTGCGACCGACTTGAAGAGTGATGGCGCGCACCTGTGTTTCCGCCCGCTCCGGTGCAAACTTATAGGCCACCGCCCACCGCGGGGCTGTCTCGCCCACCCCGAGCTCGTCCTGCAATGCGCGCTCAGCCAGCTTCACCACGGCTCCATCGGTCGGAAAATTGAAGCGTCGCCGGGCCTCGTTCACCGCCGCGATCGCTCGCACCAACTCATCCGCACCGCGCGCCGTGCGGGTATTCTCGACCACCGGCAATCCCCACGCGGCCATTGTTGTATACAACATCCGCTGGGTCGCCGGTCGTGCCGCCGCCGGCTCGCACGCGCCGATCCCGAAAAACACCACGCGCAACCCGCGCTCCCCGATCACCCGCGCATCGAGCTGCCGCATCGTGCCGGCCGCCAGGTTTCGCGGATTCGCGAAACGTGTCTCGCCCGCGAGCTCCCGCTCGGCATTCACCCGCTCGAACTCCGCGAACGGCACGTAGATCTCTCCACGTATCTCTATAGAGTCCGGCTGCCTATTCGCCGCCGCACCGGGCCTACCGACACGCAGCTCGCCGGGCAGATCGCGCAGCTGCCGCGCATTCGCGGTAATATCGTCGCCATCCATCCCATTTCCGCGCGTGACCGCGCGGACGAGTTTTCCGCGTTCATACGTCACGCTCACCGCCAACCCGTCGTATTTCGGCTCGACGATATACTCGAGCGCATCGCGCCGGAGCGCCTTCGCCAACCGCGCATCGAAGGCCCGCAGCTCCGCCTCGGTATAAGCTTTCTCGAGGCTGAGCATCCGCTCGCGATGTCGCACCGTAGCAAACAAACCCGAGCGATCGTCTCCGATTTCCGTTAGCGGCGGCGCCAGCTTCGCCGCAGCCGGATGCGTGCGTTCCAGCTCCGTGAGCCGGCGCTTCAACGCGTCGTAATCGGAGTCACTAATCTCCGGCGCGGCCTTGCGATGATACAACTCGTCGTGCCGCGCGATCTCCGCGCGCAAAGCAGAGATCGCCTGCTGCGGATCCCCGGCGACGGCAACCGGCAGCAGCGCGAGGACGAGCCAAAACAATATATACCTTATAGGCTTCATGAGGGAGAGGACGCGATTCTCCCGCGGATGAAGCACGCGGTTCGGTTTCCTAAACAAAGCTTCCACCAGCGAAGCTTGGGGTGCGGAAGGGATGAGGCACCGCCCTCGCCCAGTCGAGCGGCAATTAGCGAAGTTTGCTGTACAGAAAGCTTCGGGTGTCCTCGCCGTGAAACCGGTCGTCTTCTTTTAAAACGGCAGGGCCCGCGGCGTGAGAAACCTCGGCGGTCGTCAGCATTTCCCGACGGCGAACGCGCACGGGGCAGCGCGCACCGGACGAATCGAGGCGCGCCTGACGGCCGCGAGCAGCACGAAAACGCCCGGCGACCGACAGGCTTCTCTCGTCACAAACAAGCCATGGAGGACGAGGGCGAAGCCGGCGAACGATCGTTGTCGATCGTGGGAGTCAAAGCAGGAAGCGAGCGGCCGCCCGCTCGGGAAGAAACCAAGCGGGCGGCCGCTGCGCATCATTGCTGCACGATCTGCAAGCCGCAGATGCCGGTGCGGACGCCGGAGGCGGCGGAGACGCGAAACGTCGCCGCAGTCACGCCGCGGAAGACGACGTATTCGTTGCCGTCGGTCGCGGCGGCGGCGGACGTCGCGGTGGATTCGTTGTAGGTGCCGTCCCACACGCGATCGGAGTCGCGGATGTATTTCGTCTCGGCCGTCACCCAGGCCGCGCCGTCCCACAACTGGAAGTCCACGGTCATCGTCATCGGCACCGATTCCTGCGGCGTGCGGCCGCCCCAGTAGACGTAGACGTCGTACGTCGCATACGGCACCTGCTGCGCGGTCGCGGACATCGTGCTCGCGTTGCTGCGGCCGCGCTGGCTGCGCATCATCTTCGCGTCGTCGGTGAGCGGCGAGGCGTAGGCGGGCGTGTTGTTGTTATAGGCGTAGGGCGTATTCGAGAAGATGATATCCGCGGTCGTCGCGACCCCCGAAGTGTCGACGACGTTGGACAACGTCTGGTTGTTCGCGGTCGTGTTGTTCCAGTTGGCGGCGGGCACGGCGCCGACGATGTCGCCGGGCGCGAGGACGTTGGTCGCGTCGGAGAGATTCACGCTGATCACGGCGCTGCCGGCGGGCGGAACGATCTCGATCGCGTTGACGATCGGGCTTTGCAGCGAGGCGATCCAGTCGAGGTTGAGCGTGCCGTCGGAGACGGTGACGCTCGCGGTTTTCACGAGGGCGATGTTGCGGCCGCCGGCCTCGGCGAAGATGTCGATGTTACTCCAGCCGGCGGGTGAGGCGCCCTCGGCCGTGACGCTGAACACGCGCTGGCCGGCGGCGGTGATGCCGGAGAACGTTTCGGCGAAGTGCACGTTCACAGTGTAGGTGGCGTTGGGCACCGCGATCGCATAGCCGGTGAGGCCCCAGCGCTCGGTCTGGTAGATGCGATCGTCGAGCGTGTTCGCGATCGCAATGGCGCCGCGATCGGTTGCGCTGCCGCCGACGAAGCTGTGGTCGACCGCCCAGACGTTGCCCTCGACGTCGCTGAACGGCGAGCTGGCGCCCGCCTCGATGCGGATCGTTCCGCCGGCCGCGGCGGTCGTCACGTTGAGCGCGGTACTCTGCGCGGACCAGTTGCCGGCGACATCGCGCGCGCGGACGGTCATCGCGTAGGTGGTGCCGGGCGAGAGGCCGGAGACCGTGACGCTCGTTCCTGCGGGCGTGGCGTAAGAGGCACCGTCCTTGAAAACTTCATACCCGGTGACGACGCTCTCGGCATCGGTGGAGGCGTTCCACGCGAGGATGAACGCGTTGGTCGCGATGGTGCCCGCGACGAGACCCGTGGGTACGGTGGGCGGATTGGTGTCGCCGCCCACGACGCGATCGCTGCTGTAGCCTTTGGTGAGGCCGTAGGTCTGGCTGTCCATCGCATCGAGCGGGAAGCCACGCCACGTTGAAATAGGATCGACGTAGTTCGGATCGGTACCGACGCCGGGGCGGAACGTGGCGGTGTTGGTCAGCGTCACGTTGCCGCTGGTGAACGCCGCGGTCGCGCTCGTCGTCGAGAGGATGGAATCAAGGATCGCGGCGACGGCGTTGCCGCCTGAGTTCGCATGCACGGCCGTGCCGCTGTTGTGCACGGTGGTGAAACTCGCCGTGAGGTCGCCGTTGTTTTCGCTGACCCAGAGGCCGTAGCTCGCGCCCGTGCCGCCCCACTTGGAGTTGAACGCGACCACGCAATTCGTCATCTGGCCGTTCAGGCCCCAGTGGCGGAACCCACGCGAGTTGCCCGCGGCGACGCAGTGCTCGTAGGTGATGTCGTCGGCCTTGTTGTCGAAGCCTCCGTCGTGGTTGTCGTAGGCGGCGCAGCGGAGGAAGGAGATGTTGTAGTTCCCGCGTTCCGATCCGAAGCCGTCGCCGTTCCAATACGACGTGCTCGACTGCTGGTAGCGATTGTTGCGCGCGGTGCAGTCGATGAAGGAAACGTCGTGCACCGGTCCCGACTCGCAGTGGAACCCGGCCGGAATGGCGCGCGCCGGGAATGAATCGTCACCGCCATTGCAGTCGGCCGAGCAGTTCTGGACGGTGACGAAGCTGCTCGGGTCGCCGACGCGCACGCCGCGCTTGGTGTAGCGGACCATCGTGCAGTTCTTCACCGTGACGTTGCTCGCGTTGAAGATGCGGATGCAGTCCTCGATCGAGTCGAAAGCCAGATTCTCGAAGGAGATGTTCGTGCGCAGCGTGTCGGTCGTGCCGCTGGGCACCATCGCGATCACGAATGGGTGGTTCTTGAACTGGAGGTTCTTGAAGACCCAGTGGTTCGCCGCGCCGGGGAAGCGGACGAAGATCGCGCCGTTGGCGCTGTTGGCGACGTTGAACGTGCCCTGGAAGAGCGGAATGCCGCTGCCGGTATCGACGCCGAGGAGAGTCTTCGGGGTGCCGGCTGAGCCGCTGCCGTTGATCGTGAGCGACGTGAGCGTGTAGGTGCCGCTGCCGAGGTTGAGCGTATCGCCCGGCGCGAGGGCGTCGAGCGCGGCTTGTATCTGGGTTTGCGGATACGCGTCGGCCCAGCTCGAGCCGGTCTGCGCGCCGGCGCCCGACGGTGTGGCGTAGTAGTCGGCGGCGAACGCAGGGCTGACAAAAGCGAGCACGAGCGTGCCCGCGAGCGCGCACAGGGCGCGGGGGAGTTTTGGAGTTTTCATGGCAGGGACAGGGGACGTGAACGGACGAAGCGCGCCCTGCTGGAAAGGCGGCCCGAAGCCCGTCTCTCGCGAGACGGGCTGCCGGGAAAGTGGGGATTGGGGAACGAAAGTTGGGATGACGAGGCGCCCCGCGGCGAACTCAGGGAGATTCGCCGTCGAGCCGGCCGTGGCCGTTGACGATCAGGCGGTCGCTGGCGACGCCGCCCTCGAGCGTGGCGTTGGCGTTGATCGCGACGGTGCCATTCGGGGCGTCGACGAAACCGTGCAGCGTCGCGCCACCGTTCAGCGTGAGTCCACCGGACACGATGCGGAGCAGCAGCAATTCCGGCTGGCCGGCGGCTCCGATCTCGCCGTTGAAGGTGGTTTCGCCCGCGAGCGTCAGGACGACGGGGCCGACGATCTGCAGCGCGCCTTTTCCGTTGAGCACGAGGTTTTGCAGATTGTAGACGGCGGGCGCGGTCGAGCCGGCGACGCCGAGGATGAAGCCGCTGTTGCCGTTGGCGACGAACGAGCCGTAGGTGCCCGGCGGGATCGCGAGGGGGCCGGCGTTGCCGTTGAGCGTGAGGTTGCGCAGCGTGGCGAAGTCGCCGGGGTCGCCGTTGCCGTGGTTGAGCGCGACATCCCGCGTGCCGGCGGAGGCAGGCGGGGCGGCGACGATCGGCAGGGACACGGGGTCGATGCGGCGCACGAGCCCGCCGAGCACGGCGCCGCCGTTGAGCGCGATCGTGTGGTTCGAGGGCTCCGCATCGCCGGGTCCATCGACCGCTCCGCCGAACGTAGGCGAGCCATTGAGCTGCACGACCGGCGTTCCCGGCACCAGCAGGTCGCCGGAGAGAACGGAGCTGCCGTTGAGCGCGATCGATTCCGCGGACAACACGTGCACGGAGCCTTCCACCGTGCCGTTGAGCGCGGGCGCGTGGCGGACCGTGATGCTGGCGGCGACGATGAGCGTGCCGCTGGCGGAGCCGATGTAGTTCGGGTCGGTCACAACGGCCGCGACGTCATAGGATCCCGGATACACCGGCGGCGTGGCGTTGCCGTTGTAGGTGATGTCAACCGCGAGCCCGGCGGGTGTCGTCGTGGCGGTGACGGTGCGGGGCTGGCCGTCGTAGAATTGCCAGAGGTTCGCGAGTTCGATCTGCGCGGGCGCGCGCTGGACTTCGAACGAGACCGAGACGGGAGCGGCCGCGAGGTAGTTCGCGTTGCCCGCCTGCGAAGCCGTGATCGTGACGAGGCCGGCGCCGGTGAGCGTGACGAGATTGCCGCTCAGGGTCGCGGGCCCGCTCGTGACGGCGTAGGCGACGGGCAGCCCGGAGCTGGCAGTCGCGTTGAGCGCGAACGGCGCGTCGCCGTAGGTCTTCGGGCCAGGATTCGGAAACGCGATCGTCTGCGGCGCCTGGTGGACGACGAACGAAATCTCCACTGGCGCGGCGGGCAGGAAGTTGGCGTTGCCCGCTTGCGCGGCCGCGATCGTGACGGTGCCTGCGCCGGTGAGCGTGACGGTGCCGCCGCTCAGCGTAGCGGGGCCGCTCGTGATTGCGTAGGCGACGGGCAGGCCGGAGCTCGCGGTGGCGCCGAGCGCGAACGGGGCGTCGCCGTAGGTCTTCGGGCCCGGATTTGGGAACGCGATCATTTGCGCGGCGCGTGCGATCTCGAGGGCAAGCGCCGCGGTGCCGGTGCCGCCGGCGTTCGTCGCGCTCAGCGTGACGTCGAAGATGCCGGCGGCCGCGGGCGCGCCGGAGATCGCGCCGCTCGTGGGGTCGAGCACGAGACCCGCGGGCAGGCCGGTCGCGCCGTAGCTGATCGGATTGCCGGAGGCAGCGATCGCGTAGCTGAAGGGCTGACCGAAAGTACCGTTGGCGCTCGATGGCCCGGCGATAATCGGCGCGGGCGGAAGCGCCGGAACCTGCTCCACGATTTGCAGGCCGCAGATGCCGGTGCGCTGGCCCATGGTGGCGGAAACGCGGAACGTGCTCGCGGTGACGCCGCGGAAGACGACGTATTCGTTGCCATCGACCGCTGCAGCAGCCGTGGTCGCGGTCGATTCGTCGTAAGTGCCGTCCCAGACGCGGTTGTTGTCGCGGATGTATTTGGTCTCGCTGGTGACCCAGGCGGCGCCGTCCCAGAGCTGGAAAGCGACGGTCATGGTCGCAGGCACGGTCTCCTGCGGCGTGCGGCCGCCCCAATACACATACACGTCGTAGGTCGCGTAGGGCACCTGCGCGGCGGACGCAGACATGTTGCTGGCGTTACTGCGGCCGCGCTGGCTGCGCATCATCTTCGCGTCATCGGTGAGTGGATCGGCGAGCGCGGGCGTGTTGTTGGTGTAGGGGAACGGAGTGTTCGAAAAACTGAGGTCGGCCGTGGTGGCGGCGCCCGTGCTGTCGAGAACGTTGGCATGCGTCTGGTTGTTCAGAGTCGAGTTGCTCCAGTGCGCCACCGGCACCGCGCCGACGACGTCGTCTGGCGCGAGCACGTTCGCATCGTTGGTGAGGTTCACGCTGATGACGCGACCGTTCCCGCCGCCGCCGGATTGCTGCGACGTGGTGACGCCGAGCGGGCTGCTCGACGCGGACCAGTTTCCCGCGGCATCGCGCGCGCGGACCGTGGCACTGTAGGTCGTGTTCGGCGACAGACCCGACACGCTGGCATTGGCGCTGGACGGCGTGGCGCGGGAAACACCGTCGATGAACACCTCGTAGCCGGTCACGCCGACGTTGTCGGCCGACGCGGCCCACGAAAGCAGGAAGGAGGTGGCGCCGATATTGCTGGCCGCGAGCGAGGTCGGCACGCTCGGCGGCGTAGCATCGGCGGGGGCGGCGGTGGCCACGTTGAGCGGAGCGCTCGGCGCCGACCAATTGCCGGCCGCATCACGGGCGCGCACGATGAGGCTGTGAATCGTGCTCGGTGCGAGGCCGGTCACGCTCACGCTCGCACCGGCGGGCGTGGCGTAGGAGTTGCCGTCGAGAAACACCTCGTAGCCGGTCACGCCCACGTTGTCCGTCGAGGCTGCCCACGAAAGCGTGAACGACGTGCTCGCAATGTTGCTGGCGGCGAGACCGACCGGCATCGACGGTGCCTCGGTGTCGGGCGCGTTGCGCAGAAAACGCACGGCATCGGCGATCACGTGGCCGTTGGTGCCCGTGGTGCGGATGAGGACGTTGTTTTCGGTGCCGGCGTCGAGCGTGTAGGTGCCGAGCGGATACCACGTCCCGCCGTTGATACGCTGATTGACGACGACAGTGGTCGTGCCGCCGGCATGCGTGATGTCGACGGGCACGTTGCTGGCGCGGCTGTCGGACGCCACCCACCACAGGTAAACGGTGAACGTGCCGCCGATCGGCAGATCGGGTGTGAACTGCACGGATTTGTCGCCTTTGGCCGTGTTGCCGTCGTGCAGGTAATCGGTGCCGTGGAAACCGGGCGAAAACGTGCTCGCGGTCCAGTCGCCGGTGAGGTCGACGCCGGAGGGATCGGTGTTGTCGATGACGACCTCGTTGCCGACGGTGCCGTCGTTGAGCGTCTTCACGGCGAGTGGATCGCTCGGCACGGAGCCGTTGCCGGCGAGGTCGCGTGTGCGGACCGTCACGCCGTAGGTGGTGTAAGGCGCGAGGCCGCTGACCGGCAGGCTCGTCCCGGTGGTGGAGCCGACGACGGCGCCGTTGAGCAACACCTCGTAACCGGCGACGCCGACATCGTCGGTGGCGGGCGACCACGAGAGCGTGAACGAGCTCGTGGTGATGTCGGTCGCGGCAAGGTTCGCGGGCGGCGTCGGCGGCATATCGCCGCCCGCGACCGGAAGAATCTCGATGCCATTGATCATCGCGCTGTTCACCGAGGCGGCGAAGGCGAGGTCGAGGATGTTGTCCGTGACCGTGATCGTGCCGGTCTTGATGAGCGCGATATTGCGGCCGCCGGCTTCAGCGAAGACGTCGAGGTTGGTCCAACCGGCGGGCGCGGCGCCCTCGGCGGTGACGCTGAACACGCGCTGGCCGGCCGCGTTGATGTTGGTGAACGTCTCGGCGAAATGAAGGCGCACCTCGTAGGTGCCGTTCGCGACGAGGATCGCATAGCTCGAGAGGCCCCACCGCTCGGTCTGGTAGATGCGGTCGTCGCTGGTGCCGATGATTTCGATCGCGCCGCGGTCGACGGCGCCGCCCCCGGTGCCGTAACTGTGGTCGGCGGCCCAGGCGTTGCCATTGCCGTCGGTGAACGTGGTCGTATTGCCAGACTCGATACGCATGGCAACGGGGGTCGTCGGCGCGGTGGTGGTGATGACGATCGACTCGGAGGCCTTCTGGCCGCGATTGTCGGTGACGGTGCAGGTGGCGGTGAATGTGCCCGGCCGGGGATAGAGCGCGGCCGGGTTCACCTCGGTCGAGACCTGGCCGTTGCCGAAATTCCAGACGTGGCTGATGATGAAGCCGTCGGGGTCGGAGGCGGTGGCGGAGAAATCGACCGCGAGCGGCGCGGTGCCCGCCGTGGTGGAGGCCGAGATTGCGACGGTGGGCGGCAGGTTGGGCGCGGTATCGACGCGCGTGCTGCTGTAGCCCTTCGTCGTCGCGTAGAGTTGGCTGTCCAGCGCGTCGGCCGGCTCGCCGCGCCAGGTCGAAACCGCGGCGACGTAGCCGGGATCGTCGGGTTGGCCCGCGCGCCAGCTCACGGTGTTGAGCAACGTGGCAGTGCCGCTGACGAAGCCTCCGCTCGCGCCCGAGAGGGAGAGGATCGAGTTGTTGATCGTCGCCACGCCATTGCCGCCGGACTGGACGTAAACCTGCGTGCTCTGATTGTCGTGCAACGTCACGAAGTCCGCCGTGAGATCGCCATTGTTATCGCTGACCCAGAGGCCGTAGCTCCCGCCCGTGCCGCCGCGCTTCACGTTGTAGGCCGCGACGCAGTTGAACATCCGGCCGGTGCGGCCCCAGTGGCGGAAGCCATCCTTGTTACCGACCGAGACGCAGTCCTGATACGTGATGTTGTCCGCCTTGTTGTCGAAGCCGGCGTCGTGGTTGTCGTAGCCGACACAACGCACGAACGAGATGTTGTAGTTCCCGCGCTCTGAGCCGAAGCCGTCGCCGTTCCAATACTTCGTGGCCGACTGCTTGAACCGGTTGTTGCGCGCAATGCAGTCGACGAAGGAGATGTCGTGCGTGGGCGACGGCTCGACGTGAAACCCGGCCGGAATGGCGCGCGCCGGGAAATTGTCGTCGCCCGCGTTGCAGTCCGCCAGGCAGCCGACGAAGGAGACGAACGAGCAGTAGTCACCGACGCGGAAGCCGCGTTTGGTGTAGCGAATCGCGGTGCAGTTTTTCACCGTGATGTCGCTCGAGTTGTAGAGCCGCAGCGCGTCTTCGATCCATTCGAACGACAGGTTCTCGAACGTGAGATGGGTGCGCAGCGTGTCCGTCGTCCCGACGAGGCTCATGCCGATCGCGAATGGCTGGTTTTTGAACTGGAGGTTCTTCAACACCCAGTGGTGCACTTCGCCGGGAATCGACATGAACCGCGCGCCGCCGGCGCTGTTGGCGACGTTGAACGTGCCCTGGAACACCGGCATGCCGCCGCCGGTATCGACGCCGAGCAGGGTCTTCGGGCTGCCCTCGACGCCGCTGCCGTTGATGGTGAGCCGGGTGAGTGTATAGGTGCCGCTGCCGAGGTGGAGCGTGTCGCCAGCCTGGAGGGCATCGAGCGCGGCCTGTATCTGGGTTTGTGGATACGCGTCGACCCAGCTCGAGCCGCCCTGAGCGCCGGCGCCTGCGGGCGTCGCGTAGTAGTCGGCCGCGAACGCGGGGATGGCGCAGGCGAGCACGAGCGTGCAAGCGAGGGCGCGGAGGGTGGATTGGGGGTTCATGAAGGAAGCGGAAACATTGCGCGGAACCTGCCCCGCCTCTCCCGAGGCGGGCTACATGCATGGCATCGCCGTGGCCCGCTTCGGGAGAAGCGGGACTGGAATCCGCGGCGAGGCAGCCGGTCGACTTAGAACGTAATCGTATTCGTGATCCGGACCGCGCGGCCGTCGACGGGGCGCAATCGGGTCACCCTCCACTGAAAATCCGCCGCATCGGCGCTGTTGATGGCGGAAACCGGATACGGGTCGGTTTCGTCGAAGACGTTGTCGATGTTGATCTGCGCCCTCCAGCTCAAGCGATCCGTCAGGCGGCGCTCGTAAATGAAGAACAGATCCAGCTTCCGCTCGGCCTCGCCCTTGAACTGGCGGTTTATATCAAAGGTCGAATTCGCGTTCTTATAGTATCCGATCACCGGAGCGCTCGCCCAACGATAGTTACCGCCCGCGCTGAAGCCCTTTATTCTGAACACCGATGAGCGATCGAACGAATATTTGGCGGTTAGCCGGGCGTTGTATTCGCTGGCGGGAAACTGCTGTACGTTTTCCCTCGTGCGGAGCAGTCCGAAGCTCGTGCGCACGACGGCCAGGTGCTCGCCGATCGTGTCACCGACGCCGCTGAGCGCACGCAATCCCGCGTGCTGCTCGTAGAGCGACTCACGTTGCGCGAAGAATGCCTTCACCTCGGGCGCGATGTTTGTCAGCCGGTTCTCGTTGCGCGTCGCCGACAGCCGGAGATTCCACGCTGCCGTGGGACTGCCGACGATCACCAGTTCCTCACCCTTCGCGACTCGATCCGAGGTGGTGAACGCGCCACCCGTGAGCGGATTGGTGGAGGTCACGCGGTTCTCGAGCAGAATGTCCTCGATCGAGTCGAGGCGTGAGTTCGGCGCATTGACGCTGTTGCCGTTGATGATCGTGCCCACCTCGGAGGTCTCATACCGGAGGAGCGACACGCTCATCCGCCCCCCAAGTAGATTCAGCCGGAAACCGATATCCTGCGATTCTCCGGCGGAGTGCGGCACGCGTTCGCCGAATATATTAAGACTCTCGGTGCCGGGGGAGAAATTTGTCGCATAGCTGCCCGTGAAGCTGAGCCAGTTCGTGGCGTGGAAGACCGCGCCGTAGTTGCGCGAGATCCCGCTGAGGACGGTGGGCGTGTCGGGCAGCTTCGCGTGACGCGGATCGAGACTGCCTGCCGGTGAGCCGGGCAGGAGCTGTACGGGACGACGCTCGAAGGTTTCCGGGACATTCTCGAACAGCGCGGTGCGAAATTCCCGCCGGTCTTCGCGTACGCCGGCAGTCGTCACGATCCGTCCATCCCACCAGCGACTGTGCAACACCGCGAGTCCCGCGTCCTGCTGCGTAAGATCCTTCTTGGCGGCGAACGCCGTGATGCGCCGCATCTCGGCGACATAACCGCCGGCACTGACGCTATCCGAATATACAATGCTGCGCAGATCGCGACCGCTATAGACCCCACGGCTGAAATCCAGGTAGTCGCGAATATTAAAGCGGGCAGCGGTGTTTTGCAGACGCGTCGCGCCATAGGTGGTGGCAAAATCGACCGGCCCGGCGGGCGTCGCGACGAGCACGAGCCGGCCGTGATCCCAGACTTCCTTGCGTTCATTGCGCTCGAGCATGGCTCCGATCTGGTGCGAGCCGAGCCAGCGGCTGACCTTGCGCAGATCGAGTTCATAGGAAGCCGTGGCGCGGTAGTCCGTGATCTCGTTATCCAGATCGATCCGGAACGGATTCGTTTCGACGTAATAGTCGCCCAGGTGTGTATTGCCGCCGAAATTGTTCGGGTCGACCTTCAATACATTGTCATAGGTATTGGTCTGGCGCTTGAACGATGCGGAGCGCGCGGCAGCGAGGCTGACGTGCAGGTTTTCCCCGAACCGGTGGGTGATATCCGCCTCGGTAATCCGCCACTTCGTGTCGGCGATGCCGTTGGGTCCGCCCACGACACGATCGGCCGGATAACCCGTCGCATCGAGATCGAGGCTGATGCTGCCCACGCCGTTGATCGAGTAATTGGCGCTCGTCGCCGTGCGGGCCGCGTTGCGCACGATACCGTCGGAGTCGAGGATCCACAGGGTCCCATAGATCCGCAGCCCCTGCGATGCGGCAGTCACCGTGCCGCTGTTGATCTGGAGATTATTGCCGGTCGCCGGCACGCCGGTGACGGCGGGTGAGCCCGCGTTTCGGTAGCCTGTCACGGCGTCGTAAGGAAACACGCCGCGCGGCAATGCCCGCTTCGTGTCGCGATACTCGTGGCCGATGGTGACGGTGGTGTTCTTGAACGGCTTATACGTTGCGACCAGATGCGCGGCCCGCTCGTCGTGATAGGACGGCCCACGATAGAACTCGCGCTCCTGGTGCAACAGGTTGAGCCGCACGGCCAGCTTGTCGCGAACCAGAACCTGATTCAGGTCGCCCGAGAACCGGTTGCTGCCCTCGTCATCGACGCTCCATTGGAGCGAGCGGATGCTGCGGTGAAACGCCGGGATCTTGGTCGAGTAGTTCGATGAGCCGCCCGGATTGCCCGTGCCAAACAGGATCGAATTCGGCCCCTTGCTGAACTCCACGCGCTCCGAGTTATAGGCGTCGAACGTCGAGTTGAGCTCCATGAAGTTCCGCGTCGCGGTGCCGGTTTTAAAACCGCGGATCTGCATATAATTGTGATTCCAGATCTCACGCTCCTGGCCATCGCTGTTGTTGTCGCCCGCCGCATTCGGCTCCACGCCGGTGGCGAAGAGCGTCAGGTCCTGGATGTCCCGCACGCCCAGATCATCCATCAGTTCCTTGGTGAAGATATCGATCGGATTCGCGAGGTCCTTGAGATCGGTGTTCGTGCGGCTGCCCGAGAGCGTGGAATTCGCCTGGTATCCAATATCCTTGGACGTGTTGACGACGAACGGATTCAGTTCGACCACTTCGGATCGCTCTGCTTTCGCCGGAGCGCCTGCCTCGTTCGCGGTGGACTGCGCCTGGATGGGCGCGACGGCGAGGGCGAGCCAGCCGGCGAAAACGGCGGCGAGATTTTTTCGTTTCATGGGTTTCGGCAGTTCTTCGGCGGTCTTGGGTTTGGTCTCCGGCTGAGCGGGAGCGCGCCGCGTGGGAGCAGGCATGCGCTGGATGACGAACGCCCCGGTGGCGTGGTCCTGCAGCGCGACGAGCGCGGTGCCGGCCAGCATGCGCTCGAGCGCCTCGCGCGGCGCAAACTCGCCGTTGATCGCGTTGGTCTGCTCGCCGCGCACCTTGTCCATCATGAAAATAATCTGCCGGCCGGAGGCGCCGGCGAACTGGCTCAGCGTCGTCGCGGCGTCGCCGCGCGGGACGTTGAAGCTGCGCTTCGCATCCGCTTGCTCGGCGGCACCCGCGGCCGTGATCGCGCAGCAAAATGCGCTGACGAGAAGGTGCGGGGTGGTGGCGAGGCGTTGCGACATGCAGAGCAGCAGTGCTACTCCTGAAACGCAGCCGCGGACGAAAGGGGTTAGTCCCACGCGGAAAAATTGTCGCGTCGCGGCCACCACGCGGCGAATCACCGCGCGCGCCGCAGCACGATCTCGCTGGCGCCGCGCCGCTCGGAGACGACGTCGCCGCCCTGCTCGAGCAGACGCACAAACGCCTCGACCTGATCGAGGGCGATCACGCCGCCGATCGCGCGTTCGGCCAGCTGGTCATCGGCGATCACGAGTTGAGTCGCGTTGCGCAGATTCAGACGCGCCGCGACCTCACGAAGCGGCACATCGCGAAAGGTCGTCATCGGATCCTGCCACGCCAGCAGCGCGCGGACGGACCCGGGAGCGACTTTCTCCACCGCAAGTTCCCGCCCGGCGCGCGAGTCGTCGCGTGATACCAGCGCCCGCTCGCCCGCCGTCAGCATCGCGGGCGCAGGCGCAGGGGCGGCCGCTCGCTGCGTCGATTTTCCGCGTGCCACCTCGACCTTTCCCTCGACCACGAGGACGTCGATCGCGCCGGGGGCGAGCCGCACGTTGAACGCCGTACCGACTGCGCGCACGGACACCCCAGCTGCGGTGACCACGAACGGCCGCGTCGCATCGGGAGCGACATCGAAATGCGCCTCACCCGCCGTCAGCGTCACGCGCCGCTCCGTCGCGGTGAACTGCACACGCAGGTCGCTCGCGGCATTGAGGTCGACGACGGATCCATCCTCCAGCGCGATCCTGCGCTGTCCGGCGACCTCGGACGCATACCGCTTGCCTTCGGGCGCACGCGCCGCGCCCCCCCACCACACGCCGAGCGCGAGCGCCGCCGCGAGGCCCGCCGCCAAAACACCCAACGGAAATCGCCGCACGCGCCCCACCGTCGACACCTCCCCGGGCGACCGGCCCGCGTGCGCGGGCGGCGACGCCTCAGCCGTGCGCCCGAAACGCGCTTCCAGCGGCGCTCGCACCGCGGGCATCTCGCCGAGCAACGCCAGCGTGCGCTCCACGCGCGCGACCGCGGCAGCGTGCCAGACATCGCAATCGCGCCACGCCGCAAACGCCCGCGCGCGCTCCGGCGAGAAGCCTTCGTCGCGTTCGCAGAGCCACGCCACCGCGGCCTCATCGAGCGCATCATCGTCGGGCGCGTCGTCGGCCCGCGCATGGTCGTTGGTGTTCATCGTGCCGCCCCTTCCGTAAGTGTGACCGACGCCCCGTCCGCAGGATCGTCGAGCAGCCCGCGCTGCTTGAAGAAAGTCGTGCAGTCGCGCACGCCTTTCATGATGTGGACCTTTACCGTCTCCGCCGATATCCCAAGCCGGGCGGCGATTTCCTTGTAGGTGAGACCGTCGAGATGCCGCAGCATCATCACCTGCCGGCAGCGCTCCGGCAGCGATGCCACCGCCTCGATCAACAACTCCAGCCGCTGCTGGCGCTCGAGCGTCGCGGCCACATTCGGCGCCTCCTCCAACACCGGCAGCGCCACGAGCTCGCTGATCGGCTCGTGCGCAAGCGTCCGCCGGCGGCGAAACATGTCGATCGCCACATTGCGCGCCGCTGTGAAAAGGAACGCCTTCGCAAACGTGAGCCGACCGGTTTCCTTGGCGCGCAACAGGCGCGTGTACGTTTCCTGCACGATGTCGTCGTGATCCGGCAGCGACGGAAAGCGCTTCGACAAATACGCGCGCAGCGCCGGTTCGTAAGGCTTCACATCCTCGGAAAACCAGCGGGCCAGCCCTGAGCTTGGCGAATGGGCCTGTTCGGACGGGGGCATGGGGGTTGGCCCGCGCGGGGCGCGAGGGCGTGGCGGACTGATTTGAATCCGTGCCGAGCTCTGTCGAGCGCAATTTAATAAAAACGCCTGCCGCGCCGATTTCTCGCAAAACGACTAACCCAAACGTGCGACGGCTGCGTTTACCTTCAAAGGCCCGTTCGAAAGCACCGCCTCAGCGACCCGAACGATACGGACCGTGCACCGACACCACCGCTCCGTCCTCGCGCGAGTCGTCGAGCACGATCACCCGATAGCTCGCGCCACCACGATCCACGCGCACGAGCACATGCCCCTGCTTCGACGCCACTTCGTCGATCCGTTCGAGCAACCACGCCGTATCCGCCTCACCGTAGAGTTTCACCAGGTGCTCGCGGCGGCCGGTCCAGTGCGCGTTGGTCAGGAAAACGTCACGAGGTCCTGGATACACCTTTTCCGAGAGCAGCCGCCGCATCACGTCCGGCCCCGGCTGGCTCGCCGCGTAGACCGACGCGATGTGCACGCGCGGCCGCAGCACGCTGAGGAAAAACGCATTCGATCCATCCGGCGTGCCGTGGTGATTCAGCACATGCACGTCCACCGGACCGGTGACCCACGCCACCGCCGATTCCATCTCGGCCCACGCGGCCGCGGTCGGCGGCAGGAATCCCGCCATGTCGCCGCCATTGAAGTATCGGAAATCTCCATACGACAGCCGGAACGCCAGGCTGCAGTTGTTCTCGCTCGGCACGATCCCGGCCGGAAAACGATTCCGCCTCTCCACTCCGTTGCCGGTCCAGACGAAGCCATTCGCCGCGATGGCTCGCACCTCGAACCCGGGAAACTCCTGCGGCGTCCGGCGCAGCACGATCTGATCCGCTCGTCCCGCCTCGAAGCGCTCGCCCTGCAACCCATTGTGCTCCGCCTGCCATTTCAGGAACGCCCGATAGTTCTTCATCATCGCCGAACCCGACGGCGCCGGAAAATCGTAGCTCGGCCAGCCTCGATCCAGCATCCGACGGATCGGCACCGCCTCGCCGACGTCGGTGATGCCGGCGAGCTGATACCCACCCGACTTCGAACGCGGCGCATCGGGCAGCAGCGTGCCCATGTGATCGCCGTGGAAATGCGTGAGCGCTGCGTAGTCGAGCGCGCCGCTCGCGCCGTCCGGATGCATGCGCTGTATATAATGAGCCACCCATTGACCCGGCCGGCGGGAGGCATTCGGCAACGGCGGCGTATCATAATTCGGAGGACGATCCTTCGACCGGTTCACCCCGGCGGCATCGAGCAGCATCGTCGTACCATCGGGAAACACGAAGAACGCGGCGTCACCCGTGCCCGTATTGATCTGGTGGATATCGAGCATCCCGCGCTCCCAGCGCGGCAGTGGCTTGCCAGGCGCCGGAACCTCCGCCGCCGCGAGGCCGGGCGGGACAAAAATGGCCGCGACCGCCAGCGGAAAAGACGAGCGGCCCGCCCGTCCGAAACCGCGCACGCTGCACAGCCCGACCCGCCGCAGAGCCGCCCACACCCTGCCCCAGGTCGCCGTAGCCCTGCTCGGAAGAGCAGGGATCATCGCCCACGGCCGCCTTCCTGCATTCGCACCCTTCCGCTTCTCCGGAAGCGGACTCCAAGATGTCGCGCCGCCACTCACGCAAACTCCGCGCGCAGGATCCGCGCGGCCTCCGCTTCGTTGCACAACTTTCGATACGCCTCGTCGATGCTCACCACCGCGCCCGAGCCCGGCGCGAATCCACAATCTGGATTCAACGTGATCCGCTCCGGCGCGAGAAACTCCGCCGCCTTCCGCACGCGGGCCGCGATCGTCTCCGCCGAATCGACCTGCCCCGGCGTCACATCCACGCACCCGAGCCCGATCTCGAAATCCTCCCGCAACTCGCGAAACACCTCCATGTCCCCCGCTTGCGGCGCCGTGAACTCCATCGTGAGATGATGCGCCTTCAGCTGGTTCAGGTGCTTGATGATCGGGCCATATCCACCGCAGTGGCACGCCTCGCCGCGCGCGCGTCCACCCGCACGCCGGCAAAGATGCACCGCGATCGTGATCCCCTCGATCCCACTCACGACCTCATTGACCATCTCGACCGCGAACGCCGCCGCCGCGTCCGCATCGGAGTACTTCGCACGCACTTCCGGATCGACGAACAAACACAAATGCGGGTCGTCGATCTGCGCGATATCCGCGCCCGCATCGCGCACCAGCTCGAGTTCGCGCCGCAGGATCGGCACGCACGCGCGCACGAAGTCCTCACGTTTTGGATACGCCTTCGCCGATTTTTCCGCACTCCACATCCGTTCGCCGAGCAGCGCCGGCGATGGCAGCGTGGATTTGATTTTCTTCTTCGTGATCGTCTTGAGGAACGTCACCTCGCGCGCGATGAATCCCGGTGTCTTCGGCGTCAGCTCGCCCGTCGCGAGCGTGAACGGCCGGCCATCCGGCAACGCGCCCACCTCGAAGCCATGCGCGAGCTCCGCGATCACGCCGATATAGGATTTCCGCCACCACTCGCCGTCCGTGATGACATCGATTCCCGCGTGTTCCTGCATCGCCACGGCAAAACGTACGGCCGCCTCCATTTCGTGCCGGTAGCGCTCCGGCGCGAGCGGCGGACGGTCGTTGATCAGATCGAGTACAAAAGCCGGCCGCGGCAGCGAGCCAACGACCGACGTGGGAAAGAGAGGGGTTTTGGCCATGGTAGAAAAAACGCTGAGAGTTTAGAGCTGAGAGCTGAGAATTAAGGGCAATACAGAACACTTTTGCCACTGGGCTCTGAACTCCTGGAATTCCGAAACTCGAGGTATCGGGTCAAATTTTCTCAAACCAATTTAACCACGGATTACACAGATAACACGGATAAGAAATTCATGTTACCCCTTGTCGGAGTTGGATCGTTTGCATCCGTGACATCCGTGGTTAAAAAGGTCTGAGCTGCGTCTCGCTAGACTCTCAGCTCTGGACGTGATCCGGCCGGCCAGAAACGCCGCGCCAGTTCGAAGTCCTCCTGCGTGTCGACCTCCATATAGTTACCCGGCGTATCCGCGTGCGCAAAGGGCACGCCAGCCTCGATCATCTCTTGATAGAGCAGGATCAGATACGCCTTCTCGAACACCGCCGCTTCGCGAAACGGCTTGCCCGCATGCGCTGCCTTCGCGCGCGCGAAATGTTCCCGCAGCTGCGCCGCGCCCTGCGCCGTAAATTTCGCGATGCCCGTATATTCACCGTGCGCTTCCGGCGGCGCGATCGCGCGGTGCACCCGCGTCACGATACCATTGCGCACCGTGACTTTCTCGCCGTCATCGGGCGGGTGCATCGTGCGATGTCGATAGCGCTCGAGCCATTTCGTATCGACGCTCAGCACCGCGTCGGCCGGGTTGGTGAGCACGCGCTCCACGACGTCGCTCGTGAATAATATATCCGAGTAACAGCACACAAACCCGTCACCCATCTGGTCTTCCGCGTGCATGAGCGAGAGCAGGATGTTGTTGTTTTCCCAGTCGGCATTATGGCGAAAAGTGAACTGCGGATAATCGCGTTTCACCTTCTCGATCTGATAACCGCCAATGAAGCAGATGTCGGTGATCCCCGCGCCGGCGAACGCCGCGAGCGCGTGATCGAGCAACCTCCGGCCGTGAACTTCGGCATAGCATTTGGGCGTGTCCGCCGTCGTGGGCATGAGCCGGCGACCGCGACCGGCGCCGATGATGATGGCTTTCTTGATCATGAAATCGAGGGGCTGGTTGTTTTTCTCCCGGCATTCCACAGCGCGGCAATCACCAACGCGCCGCCAAACGCGCATCCGGCCCAGAACCGCACGGCAAACTGCCAGCCGTAGTCCTCCGCGATGTGCCCGGTCACCTTGTCGCCCGCAGCCGCCCCCATGTAGCCCATGAAGTTCACGAAACCCGCCGCCGCGGCCGAGGTGCCCTTCCGCGCCAGGTCGATCGGCAGCGTGCCGACCAGCAGCACCTGGGGCCCGAAGATACAGAAACCGATCATAAACAATATAGCGACCGATGCGCCCATGCCCCAATGCAGCACGGTATCATACGCGAGACCCAGCCCACCCAGCGCGAGCAGCAGCAGGCAGATCACCGGCGCGCGGCGGCCACCGAAGAAGCGATCCGTCGCCCAGCCGGACAATAAAGCGCCCGCAATTCCGCCAAACGGCAGCACCGCGTACTTGAACGCCGCCGTGCCTACCGAGTCGTTCGCGACCTCCTTCAGATGCGTCACGCCCCAGTCGGTGAATCCATAGCGACACGCATCGAGCAGGCACAACGCGATCGCAACCAGCCAGAGTCCCGGATTCGAGAGGGTCGTCGCGAGATTTTCGCGCAGCGTATTTTTCGCCGCCGCCACGCCCGCGCGCGACGGCACGTGCTCCGCATCGACATCCCCCGCCGCGACCGCTGGCGCATCTTTCAGGAAGACCAGCATGTGCACCGCGCTCAGCGCGACGAGCGCCGCCGGCACATAGAGCGCGCCGCGCCAGCCGAATTTTTCCGCGGCCCAGCCCGCCACCACGAAGGTCAGCGCTCCGCAGAGCTGATACCCCGTTCCGATGATCCCGATGGCGCGACCACGCTGCAGCGCAGGAAACCAGCTCGCCGTCGCCCGCATCGTCGGCGGCCAGCCGAGCGCCTGCACGTATCCGTTGCACGCCCATACGAACACCAGGAAATACAGCGCCGTGCCCCAACCGAAGACCACGTTGAGCGCCGCCGACGCCAGCAGCCCGATCGCCAGCAACAGTCGCGGCGATCCATATTCCGCGAGCTGCCCGTTGAGAAACTGGCCGGCGCCGTAGGCGAGCTTCAATGCCATCAGCACCGTGCCGAGCTGTGCCTTCGAGTAGCCAAGCTCCGCCTGCAGGCCCGGCAACGCCACGCCGAGATTATTACGGCAAAAATAAAACGACCCGTACGTAAGCCACAGCACCCAGAGCGTCGTGCGCTGTCCCGAGGAAAACCGATCGTCCGTGTGGGGTCGCAGCGCGGAGTTCAACGCACGCAAGCGAACGTTGCCGTCCCGCCGTCGTCAACCTCCGCGCGCGATTCGGACCCGACGTCTCGTTTGTCCGCTACGTTTTCCGCCTTCACAGCACCTTGCGACCCTTGGCCATCGGCGGCGGGGCGACGCCCAGTAACGCCGCCAGCGTTGGTGCAATATCGTCGACGCCCACGCGCTCCGTGCGGGTGACGCCGCGGGGCACGCCCGCGCCGAAATATAATTGCGGCACATGCATATCGTAATCGTACGGCAGACCGTGCGACGAGCCGGTGCCCGTCTTGCTCATGAAATACGGCTTGAACGCAAACACCACATCGCGATCGCTCGCGCCGCGATAGCTCCGGCGCATCAACACGCGCAGCGACTCTCCGCCCGGCTCGGTCGCGAGGAGTTCGTCCCGCGTATAGACCTCCGCGACATACGGCAGCCGCGCGAGCGCGTCTTTCACGATCGCGGCCCCTTCGCTCGCGCTGATCTTCTTCGCCGCGAGCGCCTCGGGCCGCAGATGATAACCGGCGTTATCGTGGGTGAACCAATTCTCGCCTTTGCCGAGCGCACCGAATTTCGCCACGAGAGCTTTCTTCGCGGCGTTATCCATCTCGCTTACTTTCACGCGACCCGCCAGCGCCCCGGGATCCCTGGCCTTCACCCGCTCCGGCAGCGGCGAGACGCCGTGATCCGCCGTGAAAACAATCACGCATTTCGCGAGCCCGACTTCGCGATCGATGCAATCGAGCAGCGACGCGATCACCCGATCGATCCGCAGTACCGCATCCATCATCTCATGGCTGTCGGGGCCGAAGGTGTGCCCGGTCGCATCCACGGATGAAAAGCTCACGCACAAGAGATCGGTCGCTTCGTGGTGCCCGAGTTTTTCCTCGCGGATTGCTCGTTCGGCGAACGCACCGAGGAATTCCGCGGCGAAGGGTGAATTATCGAACGCCGTGAAAAACGCCGGCGTGATCGTGTCCTTCCCTCCGTTGATCGTCTTCGGAAACGTCCGGCTCAAACCCGCCGGTTCGCTCTCGGCCGGCTCGTTGTCTTCTCCTTGTACAGTGTCGTAGATCGCGACGTCACGCAGACGCTCCCAGGTTCTGCCGAAGGTCGCATGCACGCGCCGCTCCGCATTGAACGCCTGGACCCAGGCCGGCAGCGCGTCGCGATAATAGCGCGATGTAACCATCTTCCCATATTCATCCCAATAGACGCCGTCCGCTTTCCTCCCGCCGAGCAGGATCGCCGCGCGATCCTTGTTCGACGCAGCAAACACCTTCGATTTGCCGGCGAACTTCGCCTTCAACTGGTCCCCGACCGTCGCCGCCTGCAACGTCCGCGGCGAGCGCCCCGTCTTCGCCGGATTGGCCGCGGCCACCGGCCCGAGCTCCGCGGGCGTGATGCCGACCAGCGGCGCGTCGCGATCCTCGACCGAGTTGACCATCTCCCACGTTTCACGATCGAGCCATTCGTTCGACGTCACGCCGTGCTCGCTCGCGAAAACGCCCGTCAGGATCGACGCGTGGCCCGGCGCCGTCTGCGTCACCGCGTGGCGGTGGAAGCTGTTTTCGAAATTCGTTCCGCCCGCGACCAGGCGCTTGAATCCGCCCTCCCCGAAATACGGGCCGAAACGTGCGAGATAGTCGCCGCGGAATTGGTCTATGGAAATCACGACCGCCAGCCGCGGCGATTCGGCCTCGGCCGCACGCGCGACACCAGCCAGGGAGGCGAAAAGGACAAGGAGGCGGACAAAGATAGGCACAGGCGCAGGTTGACGCATCAAGTGTTCGATGCGTTGCGCAGTCCGCAACGTTGCGAAGAGAAATACGCGTCGGAGGCGAAGAGTAGAACCGCGCCTCCCGAGTCCAAGCAGAGCCGCTACCACACTGCGCCGTCCGCGGCACTTTGACCGGCGGCAATGCAGCTGGCATGTGCCCCCTAATCCCTGAAAGACGGGCGGACTTCGTCTGGACCCGGGGAACGCGACTCATCATCGGCTCCCAAACCCGACCCGCGCAGGGCCAGGGGGACGCATCCCCCTGCCCCGTCCGGAAACTGGATGTGCGTGAGCCTGATCGGGCAATGAAGACCTGAATCCGTCAGTATCAGGGCAACCCGACGTAATTTTTGAAGCGGCAAACCGCGTCGCTATTGGAATCACCCGACGTCTTCCGTCGATTGACGTTGAAATAGAGATACCCGTTGTTCGGGTTGATCCCGAGGGACTCTATCTCAAAAAGATTGGCATATACCCCCGACAAAACCCGGAATGTAAGGCTCGTATCCTGGCCGATCGTATTATCCACACCGTCAGCGATGTGATTAGCTATATTATCATACGTAAGCACGACGCTGTCATTGCCCTTGGTCAGAGGGACATAAATCCTGTCATTGCGATAACCGAAGCCCTGGAATACATAATCGCTGAGGTTCAACTGCTGACCGTTCACCACCGGATATTTATAATCGATGGTGAAAACCCTGGTCAGGTTGATCACACCGCTGTTCGAGGTCAGGCCGATCGAGCCCGTGAAGAAACCTGCTCCGGATTTGAAGAGAAAGTTGATCGTGCTGGCCGTCTTGCCCAGCATTTTCACACCCGACATAGCACGGTCCACTCCATTGTGCCGGAGAGTATAGCTGCCGACCTTGGTATAGGTCGTTCCCGTGTACTGCACTTTCACAAAACTCAGGCTGCCTGTCTTCATCGTCGCGACGAACAGGGTGCCAACACCATTGATCGCGGTTACTTCCATATCGTTGGCGTGACCGAGATAGTTGCAGTATTTTGTTCCATTGGCGCCATTTGTCATGAGCGCAACCGCCCCGGAACTCATATCAACCCGTTGAATGATAGCCTTCGTATCGTCGTCGTTGATTTTAACCGAATAGCAAAAGGATGATCCCACGGCAAACCCCTGCGTGGCCGAACAGCCTTCTGCATTGGGGATATGCGCGACGTCGTTGTAGCCGCCGTAATAGGCCGCGCTGGCCGATACAGGTATCATCAGTGCGACCAAAGCCAGCAGCGTGGATGCGATGAACAAGGCCGGCCGGCGGGAAGACGTGCCGGCCGGGACGGCCGCACGACGATGTTGCGATGTAGTTTTCGGGGTCATGTGTATTGTATTTTTCTGGGGTCGCCCGCAATGGGCGGAAAAAGCGCGCCATTCCTGGATGAGGCACATGCCGCCGTGAGTGGATGGCTTCTGTAGTTTCACGAGAGGTTGGGTGAGTTGCCGCCAGGGGTCGTTCGGACTATTCGGTCCACGATGCCACTTCCGCGACGCGTGAAAGCATGCGGGTGCGCTCCTCGGCGGTGAGGACGGCGGACGTCTCTATATAGACACGCGCCGCGGATGCGTCGCGCTGCGCCCACAAAGTCACGACGAAGGACATGACTTCCCACCGGACGGCCGACGCCGTGATGCTTTCCGCCCAGCTCAGGGCTGCCTCCGGCTGATATAGGCACAACGGCTCCGAACTCGCGATCGCCGCCACGGCGAGATCATGGTCGGGTAACGGTTCGGGCACGTTGAGCCAATCGCTCGCCGCGATCAGATCGTGTTCGGACCACGCCCGGATCGCGGCCCCCAGCATCTCCTGCCGCTCGACGCCCGCCGGCGTTCCCTCGGCAAATCGGACCGCGGCCTTGGGGTCTGTTTTCGTCCATTGCCCGAGCAACGGCACCAGGACCTTCCGCCGGTCCTCGACGTTGGCCAGCGCCGCCGCCAGGGCCGCGGCGCCCGCAAAGTCGCCGGCGCGCCACGCGGCTTCGATTTTCGCGCGCTCTTCACGGCTCACGAACCGGCTCAAGGTCAGGATCAGGATTCGTTCCGGGGTCTCATGATACTCCATCTCGGCGTCCGCCACCTCCAGCGCACGCGCCTCCCGATCCCAGGCACTCGAAGGCGCGAGCGGATACGCAGATGCGATGGCAGGCACCCGCGATGGCGTGCGCTCATTCGCTTTCGCCGGCTCGGCGGGCGGACCGGCCTCCGGCCAATGGCTCCCCTCCCCGACGAAGAGGGAGAGCGCACAACCCGAGCCGATCGCAAACAGAACGAAGAGGCAGGCGCGTTTCATTTATTATCCGGGATGCTTCTCGCTCGCGATACCGGTCGGTCGGCCGGCGACCCTGCAGAGCACCGCGAGCGAACATGCATTTTCAGGGAGAGGAAACGGATCGGACCGGATAGAGATCCCGATCCGTGTTCATCTGTGTATATTCGTAGCTAAACAGGCGTGAGGCCCGCCTCGTCAGAACTTGAACGTCGAAGTGATTTCCCAGGTGCGTTCCTGGCCGATGCGCCACGCCGCGATTTCGCGCTGCGTGAGGTCACCCACGGCGATCGGATTCGCCCGCACGGGGATGAGCAGACCGTCGTTGAGGAGATTGCGCACGTTGAGCTGGACCTTCCATTTGATGCGATCGTTGAAGAGCGGCCGGCTATATGAGAGCCAGGCGTCGAGCTTCGTGTCTTCGTCGCCCATGAACGGCCGGTGGACGTCCTCGTATAGAGTGCCGTCTTCGGCCGCGAGCACCGGAAACCCGATCGCCACCGCGTCCTGCCAGCGCAGGGCGCCGCCGATCGCCCAGCCCTGGAGCTTCGACCCCTGGCTGAATGCATAATTGGTGATCAGGTTTGCGCGCCACTCGCGGAGCTCCGACGCGGGCTGGCCGCCCGACCGCACGGCCTGCTGGTAAGGCGCGAAACTGCTCAGGCGATAGGCTCCGACCGTATTGGTCGTGGACCCCGCCGAGAGGGCGGCGACTTCCGGACGGGACCACTCGGCCAGTCGCTCCTCCAGGAACAAGCGTTGAACCGAAGCGCCCTCCCCGCGCTCCGCCTTCTGCCGCGCCGCGTTGACCATGATCCGCCAGTTGCGCGTCGGATTATAGATAGCCTCAAACTCCATGCCGCGTGAGATCGAGCTGGTCGGCTCGGTCGCACCGGGAGCACGGATATAACTCGCGTCGACCGTGCCGTCGGCATTGGGCGTATCGCTGACCTGCCAGGAATACGTTTCGAGGTACTTTTTATACAGCGCCGATACGCCCGGGTCGTTCCAACCCACATAGTTCACCGCGTCCAGCTCCGCCTGGGTGTTGCTTTCCATGATCCGCAGTTCCATGTCCACGGCGCGCACCAATGCAGTGGCATTGAAACGAGGGTCGCTGATATTGATCTGGTCGGTTTCGTACCAGGTCGCACGAAAAGACAGCTTGTTGTCGAACAGGGAGACGCCGATGGCGACCTCCTCGCTCTGGCCGCTCTGCGGCGGAAGGGGATCGCCCAGGACGGTCTGGCGCACCGCCGCTATATCGAAATTCTCCGATTGGTTATAATACAAGGACACCCGCGGCCGGCCCGGCCAGGTCCTGGTCCACGCCAGCGGCACGTGAAGGGCGAAGCCATAGCTCACGAGATTGCTGTCGGCGGTGAGCGGCGCCGGCAACGCAGGAGCCTCGAGCGGACGCGCTCCCGTCACAGGATCCCAGACCGTCTGCACGGCACTCGCCGATTCCACCTCGTCGCGCCGCCAGCCCACGGTGGAGACGAGCAGGTGGTTGGCCCAATCGCCCTGCCAGACGAAGCCAAACGATTTCACATCGGTGCGATCGAAGTTGGTGTTCCGCGCCAGCCATTCGTAGTCGAGGAACGTGTGGACGTCGTGGGTCTGCCGTTCCCACCGGTTGCCGGTGCGCGGATTGTTCGTCCACAGCGCGGCCGTGCTCGCCGGCATGAGGTCCACCTGTACACCCTGCAACCCGGCGCCGGCGGGGCTGGGCGCGCCCGCCAAAGAGGGTCCGAGAAAGACCACCGTGCCGAGCGAGCGGTCGGTTTCGAGCGTGTTTTGGTTGCGACCGCTATAGTAAGTCGGCGCGACCGCCGCCGACGGGCCGGAGTTGAGATAGCGCGTGTTGCTCGAGTCGGTATAGAAACCCGTCATGACGTGCCGGCCCAGGAGCCGGTGGAGCCAGCCGGCGGAATCCTTCCGGAAGTCGTGTTGCACGAAACCCGTGACGCGGGTGTTTTCCTGCTCGCGCTCGACGTAGTTGGACCAGCCGCCGCCGCCGGAAATGAACGGTCGTCCGAAATTCGGATTCGGGGCGCCGTAAACCGTTTCGCGATTCGGATCTATATAGAGCGTATTTCCCCGCCACGTGTAGAACGTGTCGTACCAAGCGGTTTCGGATTCCTGGCGATCGAAGACAAACTCCAGGCCGGCGTCGCCCTTGAGGAACAACTGCTCGAGGGCGATGTTGTACGCATCGAAATCCTGGTTGAGCCGGCTGTTCGGCCCGTCGATCATCTGCTTGCGGTAATCGAAGACCGAGCGGTCGGTCATCTGCTTCGAAACCGTGAACGGTGTCACCGGATCGTTGGCCGCGACGAGCGCGACGTCCTTGCTGCTGCGTGGCACCAGGTACGTGTAGCGCACATTGCCCACGCGGGAGAAACTGGCGAATCCATCGGACGGAGTCGTCGCAGTCGGAGAGGCGTAAAGCAGCGACGGTGCGTCGAACCAGTTGCCCGCGGCCCCGCTCAGGTTGGTCGTCGACTGGTAGTTGGCGTTCGCGGTATCGAACAGCGTCGTGGCCCGCTCCGGCTGGCCGAATTGCCACCAGCTCGACATCGCATCGACGGGCGGATCGATGCGCGGCAGGCGCTGCTCGATTTCGCCCGCCTCGGCGTTCACCCGCAGCGTGGTCCGGGGCAAGGGCCGGAACTCGAGCGCGCCGTAGATCCGGCGCTGGTCGCGATACGCCGGCTGCTGCTCGAACTCGCGCTTCTCCTCCAGGGCCGACAACCTGAGCGCCAGTTTCCTGTCGATCAGCACGCGATCGAAGTCGGCCGAGAGACGGCCGCTATCGTAACTGCCAAACCGGAATTGCACCTCGTTGCGGTTGTAAAAGCTCGGTTTCTCCGTGGTGGTTTCGATGATGCCGGCGGGGCTCCCGAGACCGAACAGGATCGCGTTGGCGCCGCGATTGATCGTCACGCTTTGCGTGTTGTACGAATCCATCGGGATGAGCGAACCGAAGTAGTTGCGCGTCCGGTCCGCCGAGGCGAGCCCGCGCAGGCGCGTATCCGAGTCAGGACTACGCCTCTGATTCTCGAAGTCCTGCGAGTACTGCGCGTTGGTCGAGTTGGAGAAATTCCCGGCGACACCGCCGACCTCGGTGCCGGTGGTATATACAAGGAGCTGGTCGGCGTTCGTGGCGCCGAGATCGCTCAGCAGATCCTTCGTCACCACGCTGATCGAGGCGGCGATGTCCTTGAGCGGGGTCTTCAGGCGCGTGCCGGCGAGCGAATCGGTCGCGGCGTAGCCGGTGTCCTGCTCGGAGCTGACGACGAACGGGCTCAGCACGACCGCGGTGTCGTCGGATTTTTCGGCGGGCGGAATCGTCTGGGCAAACGCGGCGTGAGCAGCGAGCAGACCGACAACGCCAAAGCCGCGGCGCGGGTGGAACGTAGTTCTCAGGGATTTCATGATGATCAGAATGGTGTGCTGGCGGATTTCGACTGAGGCCGCCGGACGCAGGGATACCTCCGGCCTGACGCCGGATGACCCGGCGCTGAGTGGGGCAACGCGACCGGAAGCCCGGCCTAGAGTCGCAACGACAACGTGAGCGAGACCATGGACGGGCTCACAAACTTGCCGCGCCGATCCTGGTAGAGCCGGTCAGTCGCGTTCTGCCAGTTGAGCCGGCAGCAGGCGTTGCGGTCGAAGATCGCGAAGTCATAGCTGGCAAAAAGGTCGAGTCGCTGCGGGTTTCCCGGCTCCGCCACGAGGCGCTGCCGATAGGTGCCGTAGAGCTGGATGGGCCCCTGCCGCCACGTGTAACCGCCACCGAGCGCGAGGCCCGCGAGGGAGGAGGCCGACGGAAAATCGTAACGCGCCCACAGTCGCACGTCGTGCTGGGCCACGCCTTCCTTCTTGAGCCCGACGGCATCGGACACGCCGTCGCCGTCGCGGTCGGGGTTGTTCTCATCGATCGACTGGCGGGCGATGACGCTGTCGGTGTAGGCGTATCCAAGATTCAATTGCAGCCCGGGCGCCGGCTGGAGGAGCACGTCGGCCTCGAAGCCTTCGGCCCGCTCCTCGCCGCTCGGCACGAAGGTGTTGGTGGCGAGTCCGCCCAGGCCCACCAGCACCTGGCGGACGTTGTCGCGGTCGATGCGATACGCCGCCAGCGTGCCGGTCGCTCGGCCATCGGCGAAGGCGAGCTTCAACCCGGCCTCGAGGCCGATCCCGTTTTCCGGCGGAAGAAACGGCGAGTCGGGGTCGGTGCTGTCGGAGCGGCCGTTGGGACTGAAGGTGCGGGAATAGAGCCCGTAGAGATTGATCCCTGCACCCAGCCGGTAGACCGCTCCGAATTGCGGAACGAGCTTCCGCTTGTCCTGCGCGCGAATCGTGGAGTACTGCGCGCCGCCCAGCAGGTTCAGCCGGCCGGAGAGGAATGCGGCGTAGTCGATGAGCGCGACGTTCCAGTCCATCGCCGGCCCGGACGTGACGGAGGCCACATCGGCAATCGCGGGCACCGCATCGGGCGAACGAGGATCGGTGAGTCGTCGCGGCTGACCCGCGAAGCGGATAAAGCGCGGGCCGGAACGATCGGCGATCAGATACGGCCCCAAAACCGGAGTGCGGAGATCGTAGAAACCATAATGGAAGAAACCCAGGCTGGTACGCCGCGCGAGCAGCGACAGCCGGTGCTCGCCCCCCGCCAGCGAGAAGTCGCACGCGGCCTTCACAGCGTAGACCTCGGTCTCGCGGTGCGTGACCTGGGTGGTCATGCGCCCGCCCGCCCAATATTCGCCCGCCTCAGTCGGCCTGATGGTGCTCGTGCCGAGAAAGAAATATTGATCGGCGTCGATCTCGTTTCGCGCGTACGTGAACGACACGTGCAGGTTCTCCCGCAGCCGCTGCGACCATTGGAGGTCGTAGTAGTCGGCCTGGTAGTGCCACTGGTCCTGCGGCGTGACCCACGTGAAGTCCGGGATAACGGGCACGTGGCCCGTCGCTATGGCGGAAAGCGCCGCGCCGCCGTCGTTCGCCTGCGGCAGCGTCTGGCGGTTGATCCGGCCGCGCTCGCGATTGCCAATATAGCCGAGCATGAGGTTGCCCGAACGGCCGAAATCGAATCGCACGGACGGCGCCGTGATGAATCGATCGCGGAACTCGGCCGGAAGGTTGCTCTTTTCGGTGGACGCCGTCCCGACGATCCGCGCGGAGACTTTCACCCCGCCCTTCGCCCCCGCCACGAGCGTGCGGTTCACGTCGAGCGTGGAACGCGTGGTGCCGTATTCGCCCCAAGTCTGTGTATATAGCGTGCGATCGCGATGAGTCGGACGCTTCGTGACGACGTTGACCAGGCCGGCAGGATCGAGCACGCCGTAGACAATCGTCGACGGACCTTTGAGTACTTCGACGCGCTCGACAATCGAGGTGTCGGTCGGCGTGTTCATCAACGACCCGTTGAAATAGAGGCTGTTCGTGCGGAAGCCGCGCAACGTATAGCGCTCGGTGCCCGCTTCGTTGCGCTCGCCGTTCGCCACGCCCGAGACGTAGCGGAGGGCGTCCTCGACGCTGAAGCTGCCGATATCGGCGATGAAGTCGGAGGTGAGCACGTTTACCGGCAACGGAATCGACTCGAGCGGCGCGACGAAGGGCAACCCACTCACCGACGACTGCACGCGATAGCCTTCGGCGTCGTCGGCCTCGATCGTGAAGGGATCGAGGACGATCACGCGGGAGCCCTCGGCTGGAGCCGTCGCGTGCGCCTTGCGTCGGACGTTTTGGGGGCGGTCGCCGGTGTTCATCGGTGGCGGCGCCCTTGGGGCGTTTGGGCGTTGCGGCCCTCGTCGGACGGCAAAGGCATTGCTCTCCCTGTCTTCGCCGACGGTGAGCCCGGTGCCGGCCAGCATTTGCTCGAGCGCATCATGGGCGGTGAAGTCGCCTTTCACGGCGTTGGTTCGCACGCCACGGACCAGCGCCGTGGGAAAAATCACCTGCCGGCCCGATTGATCCGAAAACCGTTTCAACGCAGGTTCCGCCTGCCCGGCCGGCACGTCGAAACGCTGCTTCACCGCCGCGGCCGCCCACGCCCGATCCAAGGTCAGCCCGCCGATCGTCCCGAGTACCAAGCCAGCCGTCAGCAAAGCTCGCACGAAGCCCGACGACCGCGCGCGCAGGGGAAGGCGAAGGGCGACGGACATCGGCTGGTTGCGTTCGGGGTTGGAGCTTTGCGATCACCGGGTAAAGCGGGGTTCACTTTCCACGATGCGCGAGGTGCGAAGATCAGTTACACGAGTTCGGAAAATTTGATGACGTCCATCGTTTTCGCCCCGCGCGCGCCACGGCAGGAGCGGTTCGCGACCTTTCCACAGCATCGTCCGCTCGCGGGCGGAGTTTAGTCCGCGCGCCGCAACGCCCTCTTCGCGCGCGGCCGCGCGATCACCGCGCCTTGCGCAGGACGATTTCGCCTCCGCGCCGCTCCGCCCGCACGTCGTAGTTCGTCTCCAGCAAGCGGACGAAGCCTGCGGGATTGTCCACACGGAAGATCCCGCTCATCTGCATCGCCGCCAGGTCCCGGTCGGCGATCACAATGCGCATGGGATTCTCACGGTTGAAAACCTCCACGACGCCGGCGAGCGGCGTGCCGGACAAATCCAGCCGCGGGCCGCGCCACGCCAGCAGCCGCTGCATCTCGTCGCCCGCCACGGGCTCCACTCGCCAGGGTCCGCTTGCTTCCTGCGCGATCGGCACCGACACCCGGCTGCCCACCGACGCGAAGGTCGCCGAGGCCGGCTGCGCGGTGCTCGATGAGTTCCGGGTCTCGAAGGCTCGCTGCGCCTCGACTGCGCGATCCACCGCCACCCGCCCTTCCGTCACCACCACGCCGACATCCAGCTGCGTCAGTTTTACGGCGAAGGCCGTGCCGACGGCCCGGACTTCGACATTCGCCGCCGTCACGACAAACGGGCGCGCGGGGTTCTCGGTCACCGTGAAATGGGCCTCCCCCTCGATCAGCCGCACGCCTCGCCGCCCGGGCAGGAACTCGACCGCGATCCGGGCGCTGGCGTTCAATTCGACCATCGAACCGTCATCCAGCACGCGCCGCTCCGGCCGCGATACCTGGAGTGTCGGCCCAGCGGGCGCCAGGAGGGGCTCCGCGGCCAAATGGGGAGAAGGAGAAGGAGCGCGGGCGAACAGGAGCACCACCGCCGCCGCGGCCGCCGTCACTCCGGCCGCTAAACCGCTATATACTTTCCAGCGCCGGCGCCGCCGCCTGGCCGCCAGTTCGCAGACCATTGCGCCCGCCACGCCGATCTCGCGCGGCTGGTCGAAGGCGAGCCAGGCGGACTCGAGCTCGGCCCACGCCGCGGCATGCCGAGCGTCGGCCGCCAGCCATGTCTCGAACTCACGGTCTTCAGCCTCCGTCAGCCCGGCGTCGCGTCGTGCCAGCCAGGTGGCAGCGACTGCGCGCAGACGGTCGGATGGAGTCGACGAACTGTCGTTACGCGCCGCCATCGTTCAACATCGGGGCCACCTGTGGTCCGAAGCGTCCGGAGACACCGCGACGCCGGAGAAACTCGGCGCATTTGCGCGCGCCGCGCGCCACCTGCACCTGTACCGTCTGCTCCGAAAGCCCCAGGCGCCGCGCGATCTCTTTTTGCGCAACACCCTGAAGTTTGCGGAGGATGAAAATTTCACGACAGCGGGCAGGCAGCGCATCGATGGCATCGAGCAGCAGCGCGACTTCCTGCGCCGTGCTGACTTTCTCGACGACACCCGGGCCTTCTTCTGCGATGCGCAACACCGCCGGATCAGTTACAGGATTCGCCGCAAAAACCCGCGGCCGGCGCAGCACGGCGTTCGCCGCATTGCGCGCGATCGTGAAAAGATATCCGCGCACGCACGCGATCGGGCCCGCCTCACGCGCTCGCAGCAACCGCACGAAGCTGTCCTGCACCATGTCGTCGATGTCGGTGAGCTTCGGAAACTGCCGCCGCAGATATGCGCGCAGGTCAGGTTCGTGCGGCTGCACTTCCTCAACGAACCAACGAGCCTCGTCTGTTTTCGGCGGCATGGGGTGTGACCGAGCGGAGTGAAATCTTCGGCGCCGCGCGGTGTGAGGAAAGTTCTTCGCGTTGTCGAATCGTTTCCTCGCGCAGCGCTCCTCCCTCCGCGGACGGCGGCCCCCCGCGTACGCCGCGGCACACGCCTCGAACGGAAACCCCTCCTCGCCGAACCGCTCAACGCGCAGCGCCGTCCTTCGGCCACGCCAGGCGGACGCCCTGCGTGACGAGCTGCGCTTGAAACGCCTCGAGCAGCGCAGGCGTGCTCCGCACGGCGCGCAACGGCTGCTGTTTCGCCCGGCAAAACGCCACGAGCGCGCCCGCCGCCTCGCCGATGTTCCACTCCACCGGGTGCAACCGGTAGCAGCCATTGGTGATGTGCGTCGTCCCGATGTTTTTGCAGGCCGGCAGCAGATTCTCCATCCGCCGCGGCAGCAGCGCCCCGAGCGGAATCTGAAACGGCAGCGCGCCGATATCGATATAGTTGTCGCCGCCGCTGCTGGGATGCAGGTCGATGCTATAATATCCGATGCCGACCGAGTCCTTGAACTCCTCGGCGGCGAGCCCCGCGGTCGCCCCGCCGGCGGATTTCTTTCGCGCCTCCAGGCCCACGTGCAGCTCGGTGACCGTGAACTCCGCCTTGATACGCCGGCTCTCGCGCACGTAGGGATATTTCGCGAGTCCGTCCACGGTCCCCACGATGTCCGGCCGCAGACGCAAACCCTTCCAACCCGTGCCTCCATCCGGCCGTGGACACTCCGTCTGCAACCAGTACAGCAACGACAGGCTCAACTGCTTCGCACGCTCGATATGGTGGGCTGCCTCGGCTGCCGGCACATCAATGATATTGCCGAGCATATAGTCATTCTGCGGCCAGTTCACCAACGTGATGTCACCCGGATACGTGCCGGGCGCGAAATTGGACCGGTCGATGATCCGGCGGTAGCGAAAAAGCCCCGTGCCCTTCCCGGGATCGAAGCCCATGTTGTGCGGCTTGAGTGTCTTCGGCTGCGAATAGAACAGGCTCAGCAGCTTGCCCGACCACGGCGGCGTGAGCGGCGGCACGTGCTCGCGCCAGAAATCATACTCGCGCGGCCGCTCGATCACATGCTCCTCGCCCGCTATATAATCCATCGCGAAGCAGCAGGTGAACGACTGCATGTTCTTCGGCTGTGCCTCCGATTTTGCATGCGGCTCGCCCGTGTCGCTCTGCGCTTCCGCTCCCGTCACGTATTCCGTCCCGGTCAACGGCAGCAGCTCACCCGTCTCGGTCCCATCAATAAAGTACGGCGCGCGCAGGACCAGATCGTGTTCGTCTTCGAGGCTGCGCACCATTACGGCCTCGATGCGATCGCCCTGTGTCGATGCCCGCGTTGCCTGATGCCGCAACAGGATCTGCACGCGCTGCGACGCGACGAACGGCGCGAGCATTTCCTCCAACACCGCGAGCGCGATGCGCGGCTCATGACACAGCCGGGAAACCGCCCCATTGCCGGGATTTAACTGCGGATTCGCGCGGGCCTGGTCGGTCAGCGGAAAATTGCGCGCGTAGTAGTCGCGCACTTTCTGCCGGAACGCCTGATAGCTCGCCGTGCCGCCGGTCGTTTCGATCCAGCGATTCTCGTCCGGCGGCACCGCCTGCGACGTGAGCTGGCCGCCGATCCAATCGGTCTCTTCCGTCATCACCACCCGCAGACCGTTGCGCGCGGCCGCGAGCGCCGCCGCGCAGCCGCCGAGTCCGCCGCCTATAATGATGACGTCAGCGTTCATTTCCTTTGCGCGCAGCGTTCGGTGATCGCGCGAGGAGGGTGCCCCGGATGCGGAGGAGAGAACCCGAGTCGGCTGGGCTCGCGTCAATGACGGTGCGATAAGCACGGCGGGCAAAGCGAGGCCGGCTCGCTTGATGAACGTCCGGCGGGAGGGTGCGGGGTTCGGGGTATTTTTCATTCGCGCAGGGATGCAGGATGTAATCGAAAACGGACGCCCTAGTCACGACCGGCGCGCGATTGCGATAACGGGATGGAGGGATCATGCGTTGATTATTGACACGCTGGTCACCCGCCGCCGCCGAGCTATATTGTCAATAGTCAACACATGACCCCGTCCGTTCCCCACCCGAGGCCAGCGCGTTTGAAGCGCATCGGCATACTTGTCGTATCTTCTTGCCAGTTCTCGTTCGGGTTCGCCTCCGGTGTCCAGCGATCGGCCCGTTGCACCGCGATTATTATATACGCCCATGCAAACCCCACGCTCCAAGTCGCGTGACTCTACGTTATCGATGACATTGCGAACGGCGATCACGGGTCAATTTCCATCCGGGTCAATGGGCGAGTGAGCGAATACGTTGCCGATTGTAAGATCGGCCACGGCAATTCGGTCCGCGGCTGCCGCTTTCTCACGCACCTCTTTAATCCAGGCTTCGAGTTCGGTTTCGTCGATCGAGCCGTCGTCTTGTGTGCCTGGGATTCGAGACCAATCGTGAAACAGTTCCCAAGCTTTCTCAGCCAACGCTCGCTTGCGTTCATCAACCGCCTCCTGCCGCTTTTCCTCGGATTCGTGCTTACCGAGATACAAAACCGTCAACATCTCCATGAACAGGTCTGGGTTACAATTTTTCGTTCCGCACCTTTTTAGCGCGCTATGTTTGATCAAAAGCGGCTGCACAAAACATCTCAAGTTCCGGCTTTGATACACCGCCACCGCAGGCAATGACCGGACAATTGGCGACGACATTCGCCGCCGTCGTCACTACGTTCCGGTAAGACTGGGCTTTGGATGGCTTATCCTGTCCGGTAATTACATTTCCTGGCGGATAATAATCCTCGATTGCACCCTTACTCAGCACAAAGACGTTACTCCCGCGTAAGGACGCGAGCAGGTTGGTGAGCGAAGCCTGAATCGCCGCGGTCGGAGGGTTCTGCATTATTGTCAGTCGCTCGTCTTTTCTTTCCCACGCGAAGAACGCATCGACTGCAGAAACGAGATCAGATGCCTTGGATGTATCCACATCGAAAGCCTGCTTCGCCTCGCGTGCGCGCTTCCACAGCGCTTTGAGATCTGCCTTCGAATACGCCTTTTTAAGCTCCTCGGCGTTAGGCTCGGCAAGAGGACTGGGAATCTGCGCGTCTACCAGCGCAATCAGCTCGGCTCGCATCGCATTTTGAGCGTCCGTCGGGTCCAGTTTTTCGAATCCTGAAACTAGGACGTCCAAGTCGACGATAATCTTCGCTGAAATCCCAAAACGCCGGAAAAAATTGCGATACCTTTTAATGCTTCCCTTTCCTTTGGCCTGCACGAAAGCGACTGACTTCTTTGCGCAAGACCAATCAGGATTGAGCGTGACGGCGATATGCGGGAATACGATGGCTTCACTATCGCCCTCCACTAGCACTATGGATTTTGCGAAGAGCGCGGCATTGTTGTTCTCAAAGCATATGAGTTGAAATTCGTCTTTTGCGTCAAAGGTAGTAAGAACGACCGGCGTGGCTCGCGTGAAAGGCTTAGGGGTGCTCGCTTCACGCATCTTCGCCATGCGAACAAATGTGGCCGTGCCCGGCGCCAGGAAAAGCGGCGAATGAGTCGTGACGAAAACCTGGTGGTTCTCCGAAAACACGCGCAACGCCTCGAAAAGAAGCCGTTGTGCGTCAGGATGCAGGAATATTTCTGGCTCCTCGAAGAGCAGGATGTAGCCTCGCGAAGTAGACGTAGCCGAACCGGCGGTGACTTCGGCTTGATTCCTCGCCACAAGCGCCACGTATGTTCTCAAAACAGCGAATACTACCGCCCGCCGAAGCCCATCCCCTTTAAATTCGATAGGCCCTCGGACGCCATCATCGACAAAAATCTTCGCAGTCGAGAGTATCGTTTTAATTTCAGGTGGTGGAATATCGATTTCGACGTTAACGCTCGCAAAACTGTCACGGACGAAACCCTGAAGCATCGACTCGATATCCCTAATCTCAGGTAAGCGACCGTCCTCTGGACTGCCGTGGATGCGGCTCAGTTTCTTTTGTAGCTTCTCGAAGAGGCCGGCCTCTTCTGCCAGCTTTTCCTCAATTTTTTCCATCAAGATGCCCAATACTTTTCCAAATGAGCTTCCCTGCTTCATGCTGACGTCGTCTTTCAGATCCTTTACCGCAGGAATATAGATGTCGTCAGGAAGAAGCGGCGCTATGCTGAAGTCGGCACCAGTCGGGAGTGATCTGAATTTCATCTCCTTTTCTGCTTCTGGAAGCGCGTTGCCCCAATTTGCGATAAGGTCTTTGGCCTGCTTTTGACTGGAAAAACTGGTCGGCATTTCTTCACCTTTATCAGGAAATGCGCTGAGGAGGGCGGTCCTGATATCACCCTTAGTCTTTCCTTTTAGGAGCGCATCAACAGCCTCCTTATCGAACCGAGCGTCCTTTGGAAGGAGTGTATAACATCCCAACTGCGTGTCGCCATCGCTAGAAAATCGACGTGTAAGCACCAACGCTCCGTCTTTGATAAGCTCCTGGATGCGCTTGCGTGGTTCCTCATTGAAACGCCCCAAGTCAGCCGCGGAGATCTCTCCCATCGTTGCTGTTATTTCAATATGCTCCTCCGGATTGAAGAAGTGATGTCCTTCTAGCTTCGAAGGTGAAATAAAGAGGGACAGTGCCTGGAGAGCGCTCGATTTCCCGGCGTTGTTTTCCCCAGTTAGGCAAACAAATCCTGATAGCGGTAAAGACACGTCTCGAAGTGCCTTATAATTTTTAATCCTTACGTTCGTGAATTTCATGGTGCACGGCGCGACGAGTAATGAATTGGTTGTTAACTCGTTCTGGCTGGCGGTTGGTATCGGGGAAGCCGGCGCTGTCACACAGTAGCGTCGTGAATCGAGAACTCAGAGGTAACCTCGAAACACTTCGCGTAGCCGGAGACATCACCGAGGATGTCATTCAGGAGCGGGACCGTGTCCGACTCGGTCACGTCCCGACTCTTCGCGAGCGCGAGGATGGGTTGATATTTCTTCACCCCGGCGGCGAGCCGGTCTTCTACGCGCTTTGGAATGTTTGGCATGCTGAATATGGGGAGTCCGCGGCACACCGCGGCTGCCGCCGAGAAGCGCAGGTGAAGCGCAAGCGCTCTCGGAGACCGGAATAAAGTTGCTGGACTCTAACGTCGCGCCGGCGAACCGGCGCTTAGGGTTCGTAAACTGAAGTAACCGAATAGAGAAATATCAACCGCGGAGATTGCGCAGGGATTGCGTTTGCGCGGGGCACCGCCGCGCGCGGCTGAAAAGAGAAAGTTGAACGTTGAAAGAGCGACCACCCGCGCACGCCGGGTGCTCGGTAGGTCATCCGTGATATCCGTGTGATCCGTGGTTCCTCCAAGTTCTCGTCCGGCACGGAAGGCGTGCGCGAGCGCTCCCACCGACGACCGCGAAACCTTTCGCCATCGCGGAGCGTCGGGTGGATTGTCCCTCGCGCGGTTTCCCCTCCCCTCGCGAACTCGCCCCACTCACCATGAAGCACGACGCTCGTTTTCAGCGTGACGCACAGCGCAGGTTTTCCCGCTTCGCCCCAATCGCTGCCGCGGTGTTCCTGCTCCTGGGTTGGCCGGCGCTACCTGCAGTGGCTGCGGTCAGTCCCGGCGCGGCGGCGTTGCTGGCGCCCGACGTCGCACCGCAGCTGAAGTTGTCACCGGAGCAGCGACAGCAGATTCAGGCGATCCTCCGCGCCACCGCGAAAAAATTCAACGAGACGCAGCAGCGGAAGGCGGGGTCGCCCGGCTTGAAAGCCGAGCTCGACCGGATTCGACAGGCGGGCCAGGACGAAGCCGTCGCGCTTCTGACCCCGGAGCAAAAACGGATCTGGTCCGCACTGGCCGGTCGGGATTCGGCGACGCCGGCAGCGGCCGCAGGCAAACGCGTTCCCACGCGGGAGGATGAAATGGCGGCGCGCTCGCTGATCATTCCCTCGATCCAGCAGATGAAGAACCCGCCGTCGCCCGACGCCTATGGACCCACCACCGGCATACGGCGCACGCGCCCGCAGGTTCCGCGCGGCACGGGTTACGCGGTGCTCACGGATTACACGGACGCCACCGCGCTCGCGGCGCTCGAGCGCCTCGCCGAATTTCGACACGGCACCGTCGTGACCACGCCGTCGCTGGGCGATCTCCATGAATCCCCTGACGAGTTCGCCCGACTCGCCGACAAGCTGCGCGCGCTGAGCTTGCGGTTTATCGCGATCGCGCCCCGGCCTGAGAGCTATCGCGAGAACATGCACCTCTGCATGGTGAAGCTGCTTTCGTCCCTCGAGGCGGCGCCGGGGCTCGATGTGTTTCCCGGGTATCTCATCGCCAACGATCCGGCCACGCTCACCGCGCTGATCGAGCGAACGATCGCCTTCAAGCCGATGACGCGCGATCAGCTCAAGCCTGTCTCGATCGGCACGATCGAAGACAACGGGATCACGCGCTATCGCAGCTACCAAAAGGCGAAAGTGCTGCAGAAGATGTTCGCCGAGCAGGGCAACGAGTCCCCCGCCGTTATCATCGTGACCAATCCCGCGCTCACCGCGCGTGCGGATTTCCCGAAGGTCGGCGAGGCCGCCGGCGAAATCGCGATGATGCCGGCAGGTGCGCGCGAATCGTTCCGCAGTTTCTCGGAGCCCGCGCTGCAGGCGCTGCAGACGAACAATATATTGTTCATGTTTGGGCATGGATTGCCGGATCGGTTGTGCGGCACAGAGGTCTCGGCCTTCGCCCAAGTCGATTTTTCCAATGAGCTGGTGTTTTGCGGCTCGTGCATGTCGGCCTCGCCGGTGCAGGCCGATCGCGTGGACCTGGAAAATCACGTGACGACGAAGCGCTTCGGCTCGCTCGCCGTGGAGAACGGCGCGGTGATGGTGCTCGCGCATATGGGCCTCTGCGGCGGATTCCCCGAGGTGTATCCGATGGCCGAGCACGTGCTGGAGGGATTGCCCGTCGGCGAGGCTTACCAGCGCGTGATGAATGCGCTGATCGGCAACCGGCGACTGCCGGACTACTACTCGGAGCCGGCGTCGCGGCAGAACAATCCCAACGACCCGGCCAACCACCTGCTGCTCATCCTCTGGGCCGACCCCGCGCTCGTCGCGCTCGGCTCGAACTGAGCAGGCTCGTGGAAAGAAGTTCGGAAGCTGAGGGGTGAGAGCTGAACCGGGCTCATGCAGTAGAGAGTAGAGAGTTGAGTGATGAGAGTGAGAGAAACACCAAACCGTGCCGCGAGAATCCGAGCGCTTTCTTGCTTTTGGCCCTCCTCCGATCGGTCTCTCTCAACACTCAACTCTCATCTCTCAACTGAGCTTCGAGGACGGCGACGCACGCCCAGTTGAGAAACTCCGATCCTTCAACTTTCACCTTTCAACTCCGTCGCGCACGCGCCGCCCAGGGACGTCGTGTTCAGACGCCGAATCCCGCGCGATACTCTTTCGCGACGAACTGATTGGCGGCCGCGACATTGGTGACCTTCATGCCCGCGCCGTCCCATTCGATTCGGCGTCCCGCCCGGACCGCGACGTTGCTCAGCAGTACCATTTCCGTCAGCCGCCCGGCGTAGTCGAAGTTGGCGCCGGCAGGCTCGCCGCCTTTGCAGGCGGCTGCCCACTCCTTGAAATGATTTCCGCCAGGGATGCGCCGGATCGTCTTCGGCGGAAGCGACGACGTGAGCTCCTGCATTTTCGCCTCCGGCACGATCCGCACGCTGAAGTAATTCGCGTCGGCAAAGACGGATGCCTTGCTGCCGATGATATATGTCCCGTTTTCCGGCATGGTGCGCCCTTCACCGAGCCAGTCCGCCAGCGGCGGCTGCATGCCGCCATCATACCACACCCATTTCAGCGCCGGCATTCTACCGCGTGCGGCGAATTCGTAGGTGATGACCGACCCGGTCGGCGCACTGACCGCTGTGTGCCTCGCGCTTATCGCCTCCACCGCCGCTGGCGCGCCAAGATCAAACGCCCAGAAGCCTCCATCCATCATGTGGCAGCCCATGTCGCCGAGCGCACCGGTCCCGAAATCCCAGTATCCACGCCACTTGAAAGGCAGGTAGGCCGGGTCGTAAGCCCGCGGCGACGCCACGCCCAGCCACAGATCCCAATCGAGCGTTTCCGGCACCACCGGGATGAACTTGCTGTGATCGGGCGCCGCCACGCCCTGCGGCCAGATCGGCCGATCGGTCCAGCTGTGGATCTCGCGCACGTCGCCGAGCACTCCGGCCTGCACCCATTCCTTTAGCAGCCGGATGCCTTCACCTGCATGCCCCTGGTTGCCCATCTGCGTCGCGACCTTCTTCTCGCGAGCCACGCGCGCCAGGATGCGCGTCTCCGCGATCGTGTGCGCCATCGGCTTCTCCACGAACACGTGCTTGCCGAGCGCCATCGCCGCCATGGCGATCGGGAAATGCATGTGGTCCGGCGTGGAAATCGTCACCGCGTCGATCGTGTTGCCCAGCTGCTCGAGCATCTTCCGGTAATCACGGAAACGCGGCACGGCGGGAAACTCCTTGAAAGCCCGCGCCGCGCGCGTGTCGTCGACATCGCAAAACGCCACGAGGTTTTCGTCCTTGAGTGCCGTCACGGCCGCATGGCCGCGCCCGCCGACGCCGATGCAGGCGAGATTGAGTTTATTGTTCGGCGACACGCCACCCTGGCTGCGCAGGATATGCGGAAACGCGACGCCCGCGGCGGAGGCGAACGAGGCTGATTTGAGAAAAGAGCGGCGGGATATGTTCGGAATATTCATCGAGGGCGGACAGGGGTAACAAGGCCTGCGCTCGACTGCTGACACACCCCACGTTCAACGCCAACCCAAACCGCTTACGGCCCGCCTCCTCGATGCCCCGCGCCATCCCTGGGCCCACAGATGATACCAGCGGCTTCCCCGCGGAGGGCGAGCCGCCGGTCGTTCACGGTGCCACGCCGAATAAAAACGGATACAGGTCGGCCCAGGGTGAACTGCTATCGGCCCCACCCGAATATTAGGCCCAGCGGATAAAATATTCTGGGGTTCGCGCCTTTCCGTCGTATATCGAGCTGTGCGGCCAGGGGTATCTGGCCCCCGCGCAAAGGCCTGGAATCAGAAGGACGGCCACTTGTAAGCCGTTAACAGGTTGAACGGGCTCGACGTGCCGTCGCCGACCGAGATTTGAGCGTGGCTTTCGTCCGATTTTCCGAAACCCGTGACCACCTCGTCGCCACTTCCGCTCGTCACGTCGGCACCAATCATCACCGGCACCGTGTAGGTCGTCGTGCTGTAGAGATTGGGCTCGATGTTGTTCGCACCACCCGTGCTGCCGTTCCAGATCGTTGTTCCGTCACCGACATGAGCGTAAACATTCGTGCCGCCGGAAACGCGTCTGAACGCCGCGATGAGTTCGTGCCCCGCGCCCAGGCCTCCGGAACTATACTCCCCGGCAGCAAGGGCGGTCGGGATGTATTCATTGCCGGCGGTGGCGGCCCAGACTCTGCCGAGATTGGTCAGACCGGTGTTGGCTGTAACGCCATCGCCGCGCTGAATATCGAACAACAGCGATGACCCGCCGACATAATCGCGAGAGCACATCAGCTCAACCGTCCCGGTGCCATCGAAGTTTCCCGTCGCGAGGGCCAGGATTTTCCACGAGCCTTCCCATAACTTCGTGCCGAGCGATATCGTGGTGCCCTGGCTCTTCCATACCTGCCCCGTTTTTGTGGTCGCGTTATACAAGGCGATGACAACGTCGTCGTCGCCGTCGCCATCGTAGTCACCGGCGGTCATCGCGGTGCAGTGGTAACCCGTGCCGGTGCCGTCCCATATTAGATTGAGATCGTTCAATCCACCCACGCCGCTGCCTCGGTATATCTTGGTTGTAGGACCGTTGTCGAGGTCCTTGTGGGCCGTAATCAACTGTGGATTTCCAGAGGAAAAATGGCCCGCCGCCATGGCCGTTATTTTTGTATAGTTCGCCTTGAATATAAGGTTTCCCAGCCATTTCTGCTCCAGTTTTGATCTTACCACGCGGAACAGACTGCGCCCCGATACGCCCTCGTCGGCCGAGATCGCCGCCACGACCTCCTTCATGCCATCGCCGTCAAGGTCGGCCACCGCCAGCGCGTCGACTGTTTGAGTGCCCGCAGGCTGCTTTCGCTGGATATTGTTGATCACCGTGAAGCAGGTTGCGCAGTCTTCCACGATCGAGCCATACACATGGCAAACTTCTTTTTTGCGAGATGTCCCTATATCGTGCACAAGTTCCGCTAATCCTGGAAATGGGTAGATAAAGACATTATTGGATACCGTATTTCCGGTGCTCAAGCTTTGCCAGCAATCCACGCTAGCAGGAGGACCTTGATAGGCGGGATCACGGACGCGATAACCCGTCACTCCGGCCCATTCTCCAACACGATCGGAGTAATTTCCATCCACCACACCATTATTAGAGCCATTCCGGAACCGGAAGGCGTCGCCAGCGCCGTTTTGGACGTAATTCCTCTTGATGCTTACGTTGGTGGCTCCGTGGGTGAGATACATGGCGTGCACGGCGCCTGTGTTCGGGAAGTTTGAGAACACGTTATCCTCGGCCTTGCAGGAGCGGCAGTGCTCGAGCATAATAACCGCCCGGTCACTCGTGAAGTTATCCATCACGCAATTTTTTACGGTGACATTCCCCATCCAGTAGGAGCCGGTCTTACCGGCACTAAACATAAAGGCCGATCGATAATTCACCACGTTGAGTCCATCGATGACGAAATTGACATTGCGCGTGAGGCCCGCGCCGTCGGCCTTGAGGAAATACACGTTCGCGCCACCTCCGTCAAAAACGGGCCTTGCCTCGCCCGGTGCGCGTTTGATCGTAATGTAATAAGTTGAGCTGGTCTTATTGGAGGGCCAAACAATGCCGGCGGTTTCGTTGGTGTAGGTCCCGGCATGCACGATGATGTCGATGTTATCGGTCAGGGGAGCGGCAATGTCGTTCATCGCCGCGGTGATGCTGGGATAATTCGGCGAGGTTCCGCCGGGGTAGATGTGTTTGGTGATGAGCGCGTGAACGTGGGTGGAGGAAAAGGCGACGATCGCGCCGAGCAGCAGGGGTTTCAGGGGGTGGCGTGAGGTTGGGGACATGTTTTTCATACGACAGGTTTGGGGTTTCTCGCGGACAAAATCGGGTGTGCGCCAAACCGGGCGGTGGTGTGGCGTTCAGCGCGGAGTCGATGCCGTCGGTTACAGGCGAGCGGTTGGCTCGAGGCTGAGGCGCCGGAACTTTTCCAGCGTGAGCTTTATGCGCGACGCGATGGAGGAATCGATTCGGCTGCGAAGCTCCGGCTGCGCGGCAAGCCACTTGCGCCCCAGCGGCGACTGATCGAACTCGCGGCGCTGGAGCGAGCCATCGGGCAAAAACGGATCCGCCCGCGCCGCGGCGGGCTTTTGGAAATGCGAAGCGCCGTGGATCTCGGCAAGGGCGCGCAATTCCGGCTCCGAGAACACGGCCCGATAACTTCGCTCGATTTCGAGGCGGATATCCGGGTCGTGGAACACTTCAGTCACCTCTGCGGCGATCTTCCGTCTCATGGCATCCGCGTCCTGCTTTTCGACGGCAGTGCGATTCACTTCAGCCACCAGGCGCTCGGCGTGTGTGATCTGGACGTTGCGGGCTTCGGCGACGGCTTTGTCGATGAAGCGTTCGAACCGCATGCGTTCGGCCAGACGCGCCGCTGTTTCATCCAACGCCCCCGCCGGGAGCGCAGGCGGAGCCATCGGGGGCGCATCGGGATCGAGTCGCACGCGCGCACGCGCGCCATCGTGTTCGATTTCCAGCGTCTGTGCCTGCGCATCGTAGGCGTGGACGCGGAAGTCGTGAAACGTTTGACCGATCTGCAGCCAGGAGCTGACGCAGCCATCGGGCGCAATCAGGATAAAACGCCAGTCGTTCCCCGCCTTGAGCACAGCATTGAAGCGCGCCGGGGCGTCGGCCGCGTCGACGAGGAACGGCAGACACAAGACGAGCAACGCAAGCTGGCGTTTCATATAGGGGCAACGTCGATCAGAATCGCACGGTCGTCGTCAGCTGTACGGACCTTGGGGCCGTCCAGAAGTAGGTGTTGCGATAGACAACGCCGTTGATGGCGCGGGTGCCGCCTTTGCGGAAGATCGGTTCCTGATGGTTCAGGACGTTGCCGACGCGCAGGTTGAAATCCACCGGGTAATCGCCCAGCTTCAGGCTGTAGCCTACGGTGGCGGTCACCAGATAATAGGCGTCGTTATAGATATAGTTGAACGGGCTGTCGAGGTGGTTGCCGATGATCTCCTTGCCGAACAGGTTCATGCCGGCGCCGAGGCGGAGGCGCTTCAGGGCTCCCGACTGGAACGTATAATTGCCGAACACGTTCACCCGATAGCGGTGAAGGCCGTTGTTCGGACGGCCGTCGTCGAACGACGAGATCTGGTTTTCCAGCGTGGTGACGGTATTGTTCACGTTGGTGAACGAACGATATTGCTGCCAGAGATCTATATTGGCGGCGTAATAGGCCTTGGTGTCGGGCAGCGAGTTGCTCTGCCGGGTCTTCGGGAGATTGGCGTTGAAGGTGAGTCGCAGGCCCTTGGTGAGGTTGGCCGTCAACTGCGCCTCCCAGCCCCAGGAGTCGAGCGTGGTGGCATCCGTGTACTGCGACAGGCCGCCGAGCTGCGGAATCTTGAACTGCTCGGTGTCGGGTCCGCTGTAGCCGCCCGGCAGGCCGCGGGTTTCCTCCAAGCGGGTCCAGATGCCGTTGATCTGGCTGAGCGACTGCTGCGTGGCCCGATCTTTCTCGAAGGAATTGTAGTAACCAATGGATCCGACCAGTCGGTTGTTAAACAGGTTGAAGCGCAGGCCTCCGCCGATGGATTCCGAAATCGCCATATTATAGGGCGCGCTGTCATCGATTTTCCGGGTGTTGATAATCGATGGCCGGAACCCACTGCTCTGAAATGCATACAGGCCGGCTTGCTTGATCGGGAACCAGGTGAGGCCGATCTGGGGCGTGGTGACATTGGTGTCGGTCCAGATGCCGCCGGCCTGCGTGGGCTCGCCCGTGACGACGTCGCGGCGCTGAATGTCACGCGTGGCGGCGTGGAAATCGTCGTGGCGGATGCCGCCGACCAGGGTGACGCTGTCGTTGAAATAACTCCCGTGCGTGGCGACCATGATGGAGCGCAGTTGGCGGGTGTTGTGCTGATCGCGGCTCATGACCCAGCGATAGGTGTTGGCGCCGTCGTTCTCCGGCAGGGCGACCTCGGCGTTGGGATCGTCCCAGTAGCGCCAGAGTTGCACCCGCTGGTTGTTGTCGAGCGCGGCGCTCGTGAGGCCGTTGGGCGAGAGCCGGCCGTTCTCGCGAAAATACTGCCAAGCCTTGAACGCGTCGAGGGCCTCCATCCAGGAAGCGACGACGCTCACGGTCTGGGTGAACCAGCGGGTGCGGATCGGATACGCGGCGGCGACGCGCGCCTCGGTGAAATAGCTGCCGGTGCGCACGGGGTTCCAGCCGTTGGTGGTGCTGAAGGTCTTGCCAAAGTTCGGGTTGGGCTGGCCGTTGGGCAGCACGGTGTTCACATCGAGATAGCTGTTGCTCATATAGAGCGTATCTCCGATCCGGATACCGGCGTTGTGGTTGCCCGCGGCCTCGATGGTGAGGCCGTTGTCGAACCGGTGCTCGAAGGCGAGCGTATAGGCGATGTTGTGCGGATCGATTTTCTCGAGCGGGGAGTTGATGTTGAACTCGTGGGAAGGCTTGAGCGGCATGTTGGCGATCTGGTCGCGGCCTTCGGAGAGATCGGTGAGCGCGGCGAGGCCCGAGCCGGACGTGCGGCCGAAGTTGCGCCAGTTCATCACGCCGATGCCGGCGATGTAGGCCCAGTTGTCGGTCGTCAGGCGCGACACGCCGGTGGCGGAAGGCGCGGCGGCGGTCAGCGGACCGTTGACCGTGTACGTGCGGTTCCAGTTCGACTGCGTGTCGCCGAGCGAGTCCGGGCGGTAGTTGGTGCGGGAGCCGTGAAACTTCTCGACCTCGAAGCGCACCTCGCCGCCGCGCCACGGTTGATACGTCGTGGAGAGCATCACGGCGTGCGCCTTGTCGGTCGAGCGATCGTACCACTGCTCGCCCTCCTTGAGCATGGCGTTGATGCGCACGGACCAGTTGGGCGCGAGGCTGCGGTTGATATCGAGCTCGGCGTTCGCGCCCACGGGCGAACCGAAGGAATCGAGGTGCAGGCGGAGGCTGCCGAAATTCCGGCCGATCTTCGCGCGCTTGGTGGTGAAGTTGACTTTGCCGCCCTGCGTCATGTCGCCGTAGAGGATGCCGTTGGGGCCGCGCACACCGTCGAGGCGCTCGGTCACATAGCCCGCGGGCGTGAAGGCGTTGCGGAAATAATTGCGGGTGTTGTTGTCGCCCTGGATGCCACGGAAGAACGACGCCTGCCCGAAGTCGGTGGGGTTGGTGTGGTTGATGGTGTTGCGCTCCGGATCGGAGCCGGTGAGCCAGATCTGGGCGTCCTGCATGTCGACCGCGCCGATGTCGTCGAGGAAGTCGCGCGTGAGCACGGTGACGTCGCTCGCCGTCTTGAGGAGATTGGTGGCGAGCAGGCCGCCCGACATCACATCGGCGGCCATGTAGCCGGTGTCCTTGTCAGTCGAGACGGTGAACGGCGAGAGCTGGATCGTCTGCTCACTTTCGAGCGCGGGCGTAGCAGGACCGGCGGGGTTTGAGGCCGTCTGCGCATTGGCGGCCGTGCCGGGCGCGACGAGCAGAGCGAGCGCGGACGCGAGGCGGGCGAGGAGTCTATTTCGTTTCATCGGTTGCTGGTTTGGTGGTGTCTCTATCTCGTTTTTTTAAGTTCGCCTCGATTGTCGCCCGCGGACGGCTGCACCGCGTTGGGTCCGTCTTTCTTCGGCTGCGCAACACGGGGCCGCAGCGGAGAGGAGGAACTTCGCCGATTCATGACTTGATCGGCGCGGCGTCGCGGACAGCCCCGACCATGCGTTTCGATCGTGCGCACTTTCTCCTTGGCCTCGGCGGGGCGGCGATGGATCTCCTCCAAACGCTGCCACAGCGCCGCGCCGTTCGCCTCGTCGATCTCGACCGGCAGCAGCGCCGGCCATGCTCGCGCGGAGAAGGAATTGGCGACGATTCATGGCTGAAATCATTTTCGGGAATTCTCTCCGTCTACGTGCGCCGCACCGCAGCGCGTAGTGTTTCCACCATTCCGCGCTGGAGTTTCTCCACCCCAGCCATGACGGCTTTGACGCGCGCGCGCGCCTTGATCGGATCGGCGTGGAGTGGGGCGAGCCGCGACCATAATTCCTCTCCGCTCGTCTCGTCCGCTTCAAAGAGCCAGTCGGCCACGCCGAGGTCGGCATACATCTGGCCCTTCCAGGTGTCCGTCGCATTGCGTATATAGAACGCCGGCGTGCCGTGCCGATACGCGATCAGGGGGGAGTGGCAGTCCATGCAGACGAGCGCCTCTGCCTGCGCATAAATGGACGCCGCTTCGTCGGGCAACCAGAAGCTATCGCGCCAGATCACATTCCTCTTCACATCGGCGGGAAGGGGATCGACGAGCATCTCCTTCGCGAGCGCGATCTGGTACGTCACTTCCGCGCAGGCCAGAACCTTGTTTCCGGTGGCGCGCACATAGCGGACGATCAGGTCGCGCAACTTGGCATGATCCCTTTCCTTCCAGCGCAGGTTGATCGCGTCCTTGAGGTCGTCATCTGCCGCGCGTGCGCGGGTGCCCATGCGGTAGTAGGGCGTATAACGCAGCCGCGGGATGACGCAGATGAACTTGCCGTTCTGCAGTCCGTGCTCCGCCAGCCATGGGAGACCCTTGGCGTCGTCGCGCAGGTGCATGCCCAGCTGCGCGTCGGGCCCGAATTCCAGGAGCGGCGTCTTTACGCCCTGCGCCCGCAGGTAATCGCGCGAGAGCGTGTCGCGGCAGAAGAAAAATGCCGCGCGGTCGATGATATAGCGCACGTTCTCCGGCAAATGCGTTGGTGGCAGCCTTAGTGCTCGCTCGCGAAGATACTTCAGCGTGCCGCCTTCGGGATCACGGTCGCGGCCAAATCCGGAGATCGGATCCGTGCTCACGCCAAATACGCCGACCGGTTTGCCCGTCGCCTTGTGAAAGGCCGCGGCGTGGGCACTCGCGGGAAAACCCGAGCCCGAGCCGCCCAGATAAATATCCGTTTCGTGCCAGGCCTTCGCGAGCGCCGAACCGGCCGCTGGCTGGTTGCTGGCCTGATCGAGCGAGCCCTCGACGATCTTCAGGCGCGGATAGCCTTTCGTCAGCAAGTCGCGCGAGCCGTGGCCGAGATTTCCCGGCCAAAGCGTGACCTCGGCTTCCGGAAAATGCTTCTCGATCAGGCTTAGCGCGCCCGGCGTGTGGCCGATGTCGCCGATGTTCACGCTTTGCCACGAGCTGCGCAGCAGGATGCGCGGCGGACGCCCGGAGGTGGCGGCGGCCCGCCCCCACGATGATAACCACAAGCCACCCGCGCCGGCCGCGGAGGTTTTCAGGAAGTGACGACGATTCATGCGATGAAAATCAGAACGTCCCCTTCAAGCCCACATACCAGGTCGCGCCGTAGTGGACGCGGTTCGCGATGATGCGATCGCGCGGTGTGTTTGGGCCGTAGCGAACGGTGTCATCGATCGCTTCGTTCACGTTGCGACCGGAAACATAGACGGCGAGCTTCCGCGTGAAGCGATACTCGGCCGAAAAGTCGGCGCTGCGGCGCGGCATGAGATAGATGAACGTGCCGGGCTCCACGCCCGCGTTGTTCACCTGCGCCTGCTTGACCAAGCCCTTCAGGTTCACTGCCAGCCGCACGGTGAAACGCTGGCGGCTGAACGTGACGCCCCAGTTGCTGGTCTTGCCCACGAAGCCACTGAACGTCGCGAGCTGGTCACCCTCCAGATGCTGCAGCGTGAGATTGCCGAACACCGTGAACCCGCGCGCCCACGGCGGCAGGAACGTGAGGTTCTGGCGGTAATCGAATTCGGCGCCTGAAACGCGCGCGTTGCCGACATTGCGCATCGTGCTCACCGAGTAGCCGAGTGCTTCGCCGTAAACCGCCGGATCGATGCCATAGGGCTCCAGCAATTCGTCGCTGGCGGGGACGAGCATGGTGCCGAAGAAATCGGCGATGTCGCGCCGATACACGCGCGTGGAGAGCACGCCCGTGGATGGCTCGTTGAAGTAATACTCCAGTGCGAGCCCGTAGCTGTCGGCGATCCACGGCTTCAGCGCGGGATTGGTGACCGTGATGGTGCGGCTCGTGCCTTCTGCATCCGGAAGATTCATCGACGGCAGGATGTTTCCGAAATTCGGCCGGTTGATCGAGCGACCGTAGGAGGCGCGCGCAATCAGGTTTGGCCGGAGAGTGAAGGACGCGTTCAGACTCGGGAAATAGCCATCGTAGGTTTGTTTCACGTGTGCGCCGCGCTCGATATAGGCAAGCTGCGTGCCCGCCAGCGAAGCGAGCGGCGCGATAACAATCGGTTGGCCGGCGCTGTTGCGCTCGATCTGGCCGGCGGCGTTGCGCCGGTAGATTCGCGTGGGATCGATCAACGGGCCTTCGCCTTCGTCTTCGGTGCGCTCATAACGGACGCCACCGGTGAGCTGGAGCCGTTCATTGAAAAACTTCGCGTCGAGCCGCAGATAAGGCGCGGCGATCGTTTCGGTAATGGCCTTCGAATTCGTTACTCGGCTGCGGTAGGCGGTGACGGCGTTGGCCTCCGTGTGGGCAAAATAATCCGGATTTTGCCGGTGCGTTCCGCCGATCTTGTCGAGATCGAACCACTGCATGCGCGGACCAAAGAGCAGATCCTGTCCTGAATAGTTCGGATCGAACCACTGGCCGGCGCTGTCGTCCTCCGTGCGCATCGTGCCGTCGCGTCCGAGGAAGTTCGTGCTGTAATTCTGCCGGTCGATGTCGCGATCCTCGATCCGCAAGTCGACGCCAGCCTTTACTGTCACCGGCACGCGCAGTTCGAGATCACGCTTGGTGTTGGCGTAGGCGCTGCGCACGGTCGCTGCGCTGTTGAACCACAGGCCCGAGACGCTCTCGAGGCGGTAGTTGTTCAGATCATAGATGTTCGCCGCGCGCCCGGCGCTGTCGGTGGCCGTGATCCGCTGAGGATGATCCTCGGTGAGGCCTTCAAAGCGCAGCGTGAGATTTCGGTAGAAGGCATTGTTGCCCTGAAAATACTCCTCGGTGCCATAGTGATTCGACGCGGCGGAATAGGCGCCGCCAACGTTCGATTGCCACACTCGACCGTTGTGTTTCCACCGCAGGCTCGGCCCCCAGCTCGTGCCGGTCTTCTCGCGCGCGTCGGTGAGGATTTGCATGAAGCCGGCGCCGGCCGCGCCCTGCGTGAAGTCGCGCCCAAATGAAGTGACCCGGCCCACATCGAAGTTCAGCTGACGCACCCAGAACTCGGTTGCAAAATACGAGTATTGGAAGCCGAGCGTGAGGACGTTCTCCGGCGATACGCGCCAGTCGACCGACGCGCTCGCCGTATTACGCAGCGTGATCTTGGGGCGCTCCTGCAGGCGGAAGCGGACGAGATACGGGTTGTCCGGCGTGGTCGCGGGGAAATTCGCCGACTGCGCCGCCACGTTCGGCACCCAGTCCTGCGTGATGCCCGGGCCATTGTTGCGCGTGCGCGACATGAGGCCGCTGAAGGTGAACCCGAAGTTCTTCGTGACCGGCACCACCGCGCTGAGCTCGAGGTTGGGCTGGAACGGATACTCCGCGTGCTGAAAAGGTCCGGGCGTCTTGCTCCAGCTGAAATCGCCGCCGCGAAACGACAGGTAGGTTTTGAACATATAGCTCGGCCGCGAGCGCTCGAACGCGCTCCGGCTCACGAGATTCACCGAGCCACCGATGGCATTGGCCGGGGCGTCGGGCGTCGGCGAGCGCGAGATCTCGACGCGCGACATGCTGCCGACGGCGATGTTCTCGAATTCCACCGTGCGGTCGGCGTTCGAGGAAGCGGCGCTCGCGATGCCGTTGCCATCGAGGAGAATCGGCGTGCCGCTCGATGGCACGCCGCCGAGCGCCATGTTGATTCCGTCGCTGCCGTTGCGATTGAGCGTCACGCCCGGAAGATATTTCGCGAACTCGCCCACGTTGCCGTCGGCGATATCGGCAAACGAGTCGGTGGAGACGACGTTCTTGATGCCGGCGGAGAACCGCTGCTCGTTCACCGCAATGTCCGATGCCGCCATGTCGCGTTTCGAAGCGACCGTGAACGCATCCAGCTGGATCACGGCATCCGCCGTCCCCCGCGACGTGTGGAGCGAGATATTGGCTTCGGCCCGCTGACCGGCTGTCACGCTGACCGTCTGCGTCTGGACGGGAAAGCCTGTATAAACCACGCGGATCACAGCCTCCCCAGCCGGCACACGGGGAAATATATAAGCGCCGAATTCGTCGGTGAACGTCTCGAGCCGAAGCGCGTCGATGAACACACGCGCGTTGTTCACGTAATTGCCGGTGTCCTGATTCATCACGCGGCCATCGATCGATCCCGTGTTCGCGGGGGGCGCCCCAACGGCTTGTTCGGCGGCATTACCGGCCGCCGTCGACATGAATAAAATCAGAATAGCGATCGCGAGCCGGCTAAATACAGCTGGGATGAATGTGAGGCGTTGGGGGACTTTATTCATTGGGGTTCCAGGATTTTCGGGGTCGCTACAGCGTTGGTCACGGTGCTCCACGCCGGGGCAGCGAGGGCAGCTTTCGGCGTTTGCCGCCAAATGCACGTTTCGCGATTTCCCCATTTCGTGGGGTTGGAGGCCCCCACGAAAGTGGGGGATGGAGCGCTTGGCGTGAGTGGAAGATTGCGCTCAACCTGATGGACGAAAAACTGGCCACAGATGTCCTTGCGACGCACAGCCTCGAGTTGGCTCCGTCTCGGCCGCGTGCTGGGCCTGCTGCTCGTCGGAGCGGGAGTGGTCGTGCCCGCGCGCGCCAACGCCGCGGAACTCACCAAGGTGGTCGATATTCGCCGGCTTTCGCCGGAGGAAGCGGACCGGGGACTGCCGGTGCGGCTCCGCGCAACCGTAGTATGGATCAGTGCCTCGGATCGGCGCTCTATTTTTATCCAGGATGACTCCGGCGGCACCTATTTCAGGCCCGGCGAGCTGCCTCTCCCCGCGCTCGGAGACGAGGTGGAGGTAATCGGAAACACCGTATTCGGGATTTATGTACCCGGAATTGTCGCTAGTTCATATCGCGTGTTGCGCCATGGCGTGCTGCCGTCGGGAAAAGCAGCTACGTATGAAGATCTCACTTCCGGTCGGCTTCACTATCAACGCGTCGCCGTCGAGGGGGTCGTCCGATCGTTCAAGCGGCTCGATGATGCTCGCCGACTTATGCGGTTGGACCTTGGCCCACGTGTCCTGGATGTGCACGTGTGGTCACATTTTCCCGATGAGGACTCGCTGATCGATAGTCGCGTGAGAGTTGAAGGATTGGCCGTCGGCACCGTCAATATCAGCAACCTGCGCCAACTCATCCGCCCCTTCCTGCGGATTCAGTTCCGTTCAGAAGTGACTATATTGGCGCCGCCCCGCCGGCCGGGGGACACTCCACGTGTTTCCGGAGCTCAGTTGCTGGCATTCGACCTCGCCGATCGGCATGGTCATCGCGTGGCGGTGGGCGGGGTTGTCACCGCCACGTTTTCGGACGGCTTGATCTTTCTCCGTGATGGCAATGCCGCGTTTGGCGTGCGGTCGACCTCGCCCAAGGGTGTAGCTGTAGGTGACCGACTGGAGGTATTGGGGTTTCCCGAAGCCGAACGCTATAATGTAATCCTCGAAGATGCGCAGGTGGTCCATCGCGAGCCAGGCGCTCCACCCGTTCCGATTGAAACGTCCGTGAAAATGCTGCTCAAGGGCTCGCACGCCAGCGATCTGGTAAAGGTGCGGGGAGTGGTCGTGGACGTGGTCCGCGCGGAGGGCGGCCAAGTCGCTGTGCTTCGTGCGGAAAACTCTCGGATCGGATTACATGTGCCCGATCCCGCTCCAAGCCTGCCGACCGGCGCAACAATAGCCGCGGTCGGCATCAGCCAGATAAAAACCAGCTCGGGCGCGGGTTTCCACGAATGGCCGGGATTTCTCCGGATTGATACTCGGTCCAAGGATGACCTCATAGTAGAAAGAGCGCCGCCGTGGTGGAACGCCCAACGTTTGGCGGTTCTGCTCGGCGCCATTGGGATCATCACGGTCATTGCGTGCGGCTGGGTTTTCCTGCTCCGCCGACAAGTCCGCCGGCAAACCGCGTCTCTGCGATCGGCCATAAAATCCGAGGCGATTCTCCAGGAGCGCCAGCGGATCGCCCGGGAATTTCACGACACGTTGGCGCAAGATCTCACTGGCCTTCACCTTCGGCTCGATGCGATCGCGGCGCAGACGCTGGAAGGCAATGTCCAGGCGTTGTTGAACGGATCGCGCAGCCTCGTGACGAGGATCCAGATCGAAACCAAGAATTTGGTCTCCGATCTACGCGAGCCCCTGGAGCCGGTGAGCAATCTTGCCACCTCGCTCGAAGGGCTCGCCCATCAATGTTCCTGCGACGCTACCGCTGTGCGGGCCGAGGTCTGCGACTTGCCACCGCATTTTCCCGCCCCCGTTGCACACCATCTCCGCATGATCGCGCAGGAAGCAGTGACGAATGCCTTGAAGCACGCGCATGCACGAGAGGTCGTGATTCGGTTAGGCAAAAGGGACCGGGCGATTTGTCTCACCGTCTGCGATGATGGCCGCGGGTTCGATGTGCTCGCGCACACCTATGGTAATCACGGTCATTTTGGTTGCATGGGAATCCGCGAGCGTTGCGAGAAGCTCGGCGGCCAGATGACGTGGAACAGCATTCCGGGAAAGGGCACGACCGTGGAAGTGGTGCTGGAACTCCGCGGTTCGTCGTCAACGGAGAATGAGGTCGGCGGTGGCCTGAACCGCGATGAGGCCAACGAAGAAACGACGAAACGGCTCAACTACAATTACGGTTAAGGTAATTTGACGATGCCGCGGCGAATCGCTTCCACGGCAGCCTGCGCGCGATCGTTCACGTCGAGTTTTCCGAGGATACTGCTCACGTGGTGCTTCACGGTGTCCTCGCCGATTCCAAGTTTCGCGGCGATTTCCTTGTTCGCACAGCCTTCGGCGATGAGCGCGAGAATTTCGCGTTCGCGACCGGTAATGCTGGGTCCCGTCCGCAGCGCGTTGAGTCGCCGCGCCAGAGCCGCCGAAACATGATATACGCCGCGGCTGACCGCACGAATCGCGGCGATCAGATCCTCGCGCGAGGCAGATTTCTGGATATAGCCAGACGCTCCAGCGGCGAATGCCGCCTGAATCTCATCGTTCCGCTCGAAGGTGGAATAAATGAGCACGCGCGCCTCTGGGTCATGGGCGCATAACGCCGCCGTGGCGGCCACGCCGTCCAGGCCGGGCAATTGCAGATCCATCAACACAACTTTCGGCCGACAAGCGCGATAGGCGGCAACGGCTTCGTCGCCGCGTGCGGCCTCGCCCACCACCTCGATCCCGGGATCGAGGTTAAGCGAGGCGGACAAGCCGCTGCGCACAACGAAGTGATCGTCGACAATGAGGAGCCTGAGTCGCTTTTCGCCTGTGGGCATATCAACGTGCTTTGGTCAGGCTGCGCTCTCCGAGGGGGGATGGCGAGTCCCGGCAACAGCGACACGCCGACCGGCGAGTCGCAAGAAGGCATGCGGTGGAGAATCGACAAAATGCTTGAGCATGCTTCGGGAGGAAGTGAAACCGAGGCCGTTGCCTGGGCCGGGAGGAAACCAAAATATCGACCGGGTGCCAACCATGGAGGCCCCCCACTTTTGTGGGGTATCACGACCCCACGAGAAAGGGGATCGAGGAGCGTGCAATCCTCGCTACGCGCTAAACCGCTCGCTGACGTTTACATTCCCGACTAATCCATCACTAACGACAGCTCCATCGCTCTCATCATTGACCATGCCGGAAGCAGGATCCTCATGCTTGAGTGGTGCCTGCTGCGAGAGACCCTTCGCGATGAACCAAGTTGGAAAACAGGCAGCGCATGCGGCCTTGAACCACGCCTCGACGCAGAAGGAGCTGTTGCCTGTACTATCCGTCGTATCGATCGCCGACGCTCCCTGGACAAATTCGGTGGCCCCGTCAAAATCGGTCACGGTCGTGTCGTCGAAAACCCACGCCCCGATCAATTGTGACAATATCGGACGATCCCGCCGAGCGGTCGATGCCACCGGCTGCGGTCAATGGAGAGACATAGTCTGGCTTCGTGCCCGTATAGGTACGATAACGGAAGATGGCCTTGTGATTATCCGGCTCGGTGATGACGGCGAGGGCTGGAAGCGCTGTCACGAGCACGAGAAGGAGCAGACGGAGGGGTTGAGTTTCTCATGGAGAAATTGGGAGTGAACTTCGCGTTGCACGGGCGCTTCAGAGCAGGCGTCCTACCCGCAGGAGCGCGGGCTGCGACGGTCTAGAACGTTCCCTTCACGCCGAACTTCACAAACGTCGTATAGACCCACGTATCGCTTCGATGACTCGGGATCCATCGATATTGATACTGCCGTCCGACGTTGAACAGATTGGTGACGTCCAGATATAAACTGGCATAACGATTCAAAGCATAGGCCAGGCTGACGTCGATCGGGGTGGCTTTTATCAAATATTGCCGTTGCGAAGGGTCCGCAGAGTAGGCCAACAGCCGCTCGCCAGTATGGTTCGCCAGAATGCGAGCAGTCCAGGGATGACCACTATAGGATATGCCGGCGTTTCCGCCGCGCGGGGTAAAGTTGGCCAATTCGTGCTGCTTGGTCACGCCGCCAGGCTGGCCATAATTCCCCTTTGTTTCCTGCCACGTGAAGTTGGCGAAAGCACCGAACGCCTTCCAGAATCCCGGGAGATTGCTGAACTGCTGCTGAAACGAGACCTCGAGCCCCTTGATCCGCGCCGAGCCGCCGTTGTAGTCCGTGGTGAACGTATAGCCGGTGTAAGCATCGCCGAAAGGATTGCCCGGTTCGAGCACGGCGCCCGACTGACGAAAGATGAAATCGGTAATCCGCTTTTCGAAGACTGCAATCGACGCGAGGCCGGCCGGACGGAAGTAATATTCCAGCGTCATGTCGTAGCTCTCGGAATATTGGGGCTTCAGCTCGGGATTATTCGCCGTGACGACCAGGGTGTCGTTGTTGATCGTTGTTGTGGGTATGATCGAGCCGAAGTTCGGCCGGCCGATGCCGTTGGAATAGCTGGCGCGCGCCAGCAGGTTCGACGTGATTTGATATTTGAAGTGTACGCTGGGAAAAAAGTTGCGATATTGCCCGGACCGCTCGGTCGCATTGGCGTATTCCGCCAGGGTACGGCGCACCGTCTCCGCCGGCGTGACCGTGCCCACCCAGGCCGCGCGCCGGGCCTTCTCCTCGGGCGAGATCTCCTGTATATAGCCCTTGCCGTTGATTCGCGTCTCCTCGACGCGGACGCCGCCGACCGCGGTGAGCCGGCCAAGACGCAGATTCCCCATGAGATAGGCGGCCGACACTTTCTCCGTCACCCGATTGTCGTTGCGGATCGTATCCCGCGTGCCCGTCACAAGATCCTCGGCGAAGACCTGCGGGTTCGTGCGCAGCTCGTTTTGCAGAGCGGACAGGTTGAAGAACTGGTCGTTGATGTTCAGCCCGGCGTGTTTCGGCGTGGCGCCATTCGGCCTGTAATCGTAGCCGGCATCGAACAAGCGCGCGAGGTTGTCGTCATTGGCCGCACCGACGGGACCCGCGACGCCATCCGGCCCCACATATCTATAGAAATTTCTCGTATTGTCCCGCTCCCGGATCTGCTGGCGGAAACGCAGGCCCGTCTTCACGGAGAGCGGGAACCGGAACGGCACGGACCTCTTATAGTTGATCTGCGCGCCGAGAATCCGATCGTGGTTCACGGCGTTTGTATTATCGAACGAATTGAACAACGAATTTCGCGGATCGAGAATGTCGGGGCCGCTGATTTGAGTGAGCGTGATAAACTTATGGTCCTCGCTCCGCTCCTGGTGGAATCCGACGCCCGGCACGGTTCGCTGCGGGAGCATCCGGCCAAGGTCGGTGCCCTTTGACGGAGAGAAGTTGGTGCTGAAGTCGAGTTTGCCGCCGAGGATATCGCTCTCGCCGCCCGCCATGACGTTGGTCGTTACGACGTCGCGATTGCGGAGCGTTTGATAGAACGTGAAGGTCTGGTTCCGCGTGTCGACCGTGCGATCGGTTACCGAGAGGACATTCGCAGCCCCCAGCGTGCTCAAGCGACCCCACCGGCGGTTGAGTTGATCGTAGTAGTAGGAATATTGTGTGTTGAAATAGAGCCGGGTGGAATCGCCGAGCTTGTAGTCGAGGCGCAGCCCGAGGCCGGCGCGTGTGTGCTTGACCTGATCCTGGCCAAACGTGTCGGCGTTGAACCAGGCGGGCTTGCTCAAATCGGTCGTGGGCTGCCAGGTGATGCCATTGGCGTTGCGCGGCTGGTGGGTTTCATTATAGCTGCCGGTCAATATAAACCCGAGCTTCCCTTCCAGCATCAGATCGGAGTAGCCGAAATTTCCCGCGGGGCGGAACGTCCTTTGCTCCCAGTTATAGCTGTGGCCAAAGGCATAGTTGATGCGGCGGCCCTTGCGATCGAGCGCGCTCTTGGCCTTCAGGTTCACCGCGCCGCCGATGGAATCGGCGTCGATGTCGGGCGTGGCCGCCTTGGTCACTTCGATGGTCTCGATGAACTCCGTGGGAATCGTGTTGATATCGAAGCCGCGCCCGAAGGTACGCGTGGCGCCATTGGCCGCCCGGGTGCCGTCAATGCTCACGGAACTGAGATCCGAACTGGAGCCGCGGATCTGCACGCGCACAATCTCGCCCTCCGAAATCTCCGTGCTGAAGCCGGGCACGCGCTGGAGGAAGTTGCCGAGGTTGAAGTCGGCCACATTGCCAAACGCATCGGACGAGAGGATGTTTTTGACGTTGGGTGCGTTCTCCTGCTGTCGGATGGCGAGGGCGTTTCCTTCGCGTTCGCCGGCGACGACGAACTCCGCCAGCTTGTAGACCTCGGCCGTCAGCCCTATATCATTTACGGCGGTCGCACCGGCTTTCATTCCCACCGACACCGTGCTGGGATCGAGCCCCGTGTAACTGGCGCTCACCCGGTATTCACCCGGCGGAACCTGGGAGAAAGTATATTTGCCGTCGCGGGCGGTCAGGACGGATATATTGCCGGGCTCGAGCACAACCAGCGCGCCCTCGAGATACGCGCCGGTCGCGGCGTTGCTCACCGAACCGGTGATGACGCCGCTCTCCTGCGCAGAAATGATGGCGGTGTTTTCGCCTGCAGTCGTCGCGGCGTGGGCCGGCGCGAGCGCAAGGGCCAGCCAGGTGCTCAATATAGCGAGAGGGTTTTTTCGTTTCATGTTTGTGGTCTGCTCTTTCGAAGGGGACTTGGACCTGGCGCCGGATTGCGAAGGTGCGGGTTCTGGCGGCTGGCGGCTGGGACGCTCCGCCGGGGCGCGGTTGATGATCAACGCCCCCGTCCGCTCGTCCTGGATCACGATCAGCCCGGTGTTGCGCACCATCCGGTCGAGCACCTCGCGCGCGGTGAACTCCCCGCGCACCGGGTTGGTCTTCACCCCGCGGACCTTGGGCACGAGATATATAATTTGCTCGCCGGACTGCTCGACGATTTGCCGCAGCGTCGTCGCCGCATCGCCCGCGGCGACTTGATATAGGCGGCGTGGGGCCTCCCCCGCGGCTCGCACCACAGGCAGAAACGCCGCCAGCATGAGCAAAAGCACAACCTGGTGCAGGGTGTTAACCGAACGGCACACGCGAAGGAGAAAGGGCGTCAGGGTTTGCAGCATTCATGAGCGGCCCGCTGCGCTGGAGAATCGAAGCGAAAACGGCCGGTCACACATTCAGACGGACAAAAGGCGCGGGCGGGCTATGCGCCGGCGAAAACTATTTTTTCCTGCGCAGCATGATGCGGGTCGCATCCGGCTGCTCGGAGACAATATCGCCGCCGGACGTGAGCAGGCGGACAAACGCATCCACATTCTCGGCGCGAAAGCTGCCCGCGATCGGCAACGATTCGAGCTCGGCGTCGGCGAGCACGAGCTGGACGTGATTGCGGCGGTTGAACTGCGCGACGACCTCCGCGAGCGATGTATCCAGAAATACGAGACGCGGCCCCTGCCACGCGAGCGCTTCGCGGAGGGCATCGGGAGCCACCTTCTCGATGACGGGCTCCAGCTCGGCCTTCAGCGGGGCCATCGATATGATCGTGCGCTCGTTGGCTCCGAGTTGCGCGATCGCAGGCGAAACATGTTTCTCCCAGTCGCGTTCCTCGCGGGACGGGTTGCCCGGTTCGGGCCGGTCGCCGCGCTCCAGCGCCTGATTCACCTCCACCTTGCCTTCAGTCACGAGCACCTCGATCTCGGTCGCGCCCAGCCGCACGTTGAACGCCGTGCCGACGGCGCGCACGGCGATGTCGCCGGCCTCGACGAAAAACGGGCGGGCCGGATCTTTCGCGACGGTGAAATGCGCCTCGCCGCGCACCAGCCGCACGCGTCGGCCGGCCGGCGCGAAGTGCACCATCACCTCGCTGTTCGAGTTCAAGTCGAGCAGCGATCCGTCGGCCAGCGCCACACGTTCGTAACCGTCGACGGTCGTCGCAAACCGTTGTGGCAGGACATCGCGCTCGCGTTTCCCGCTCGCGAACCACCCGAGCGCCGCCAAGGCGAGCGCGGCGGCCAGCGCCGCCGTGGCAATCGCGGGGAATGCGATTTTTCGGCGCGAGCCGCGCGACGGCGACTGCAAGAGATCACGGTCGGGATGCATGCGCGCCTCGGGACGGAAGTCGCGCAACTGGCGCAACGCCGTCCACGTCGCGTCAAGCCGCGCCACGGCTGCCTCGTGCCGCGCATCGCTGCCGCGCCAGCGCGCGAATTCCGCCGCCTGGTCATCGCTGAAGCCGTCGTCACGTTGCGCCAGCCAGGCGGCCGCGGTCGCCTCGATCGCTTCAGCTTCGGAGGGTCGCTCGCGCTCGTTGCGTTTCATGATCTGTTCTCCCCACTCGTCCGACGGAGCGTGCTTACCCCGCGCTCCTCGAAATAATCCGCACAGCGGCGCATCCCTTTCGCGAGCTGCGCCTTCACCGTGTGCTCTGAGATCCGGAGCTCCGCCGCGATTTCCTTGTGCGACATGCCATAGAGCAGGCGCAGCGTGAGCACCTGGCGACAACGGCCAGGCAACGCGCGAATCGCCTCGGACAACAGCTCCAGCTCCTGCTGCTTGTTCACCGCCTCCGCCGCATCCGGCCGGTCTTCCACGACGGATAACTCGCGCAGATCAGCCACGCCATCGATCGCGACCACCTTGCGCCGCCGGAAAAAATCCAGCGCGACGTTCCGCGCCGTCGTGAAGAGAAACGCCTTGGCATAGCTCACCCGCCCACCCTCCTTCGCCCGCAACAGCCGCGCATACGATTCCTGCACCAGGTCGTCGATGTCGGGAAACAACGGAAACACGTTGCGTACATACGACCGCAACGACGTTTCGTGCGGCTGTACTTCCTGGGCGAACCAACGCGCTTGTTCTGACGGAGTCATGGGGTGACGAGCAGGAAATTTCCGGCCGTCGCGGACTCCATCATGCCGCTCACCGGCCCTGTCGAGTGCATTAAAAAATAAGTGCCTCGGCGCATTTAATTTCACCGACGACGTAGCCCGACTCGCGCCGCCATTCGTCTTAACTGTGACCGGCCGCAACGCGCATGACACCAAAACGCGCTCCACCGCAGCACCCCTCGATCCCAGCCCTGTCCCGCTTCTCCCGAAGCGGGCTACAACAGAGCACAGTTGGATTCTGGTGGCCCGCCTCGGGAGAGGCGGGATTCGTCAACCGGGAGATGCACCGCTGCACCCGGTTCCTCGCGCTTCAATCTCGTCATTCTCCGCGTTGCGCGCACGCTCGTGCCAACCCCTTCGCCGAGCCATGCAGCCCGTCGCAAACCCCGCTTCCTCTTCGTCCGATTCGCCCGCTCCCGCATCCGCGGTGAGCGCGCCCACCTCGCCGCCGCCCGGTGCGTTTTCCTCCCCTCCTCCCGGCCGGCTCTCGTCGGTCGATGCGTATCGCGGGTTCGTGATGGTTCTCATGATGGGCGAAGTGCTGCGGTTGCGGCGCGTCGCGCAGGCACTGCCCGAGAGCGGCGTGTGGCAGTTCCTTTCGTTTCACCAATCACATGTCGAATGGATCGGCTGCTCGTTGCATGACCTGATCCAGCCCTCGTTCTCGTTTCTCGTCGGAGTCGCGCTGCCGTTCTCCATCGCAGCCCGCGCCGCCCGCGGCGAAACGCGCGCGCGGATGACATGGCACGCACTCTGGCGCGCGCTCCTGCTCGTCCTGCTCGGCGTGTTCCTGCGGTCGACAAGCCGGAGCATGACCAACTGGACCTTCGAAGACACGCTGTCGCAGATCGGGCTCGGTTACGGTTTCCTGTTCGTCCTCGGCTTCCGGCCGTCGCGCGATCACTGGATCGCGCTCGGCACGATTCTCGCCGGCACCTGGGCCGCCTTTGCGTTGTGGCCATTGCCCGCGGCGGATTTCGACTACGCGAAAGTCGGCGTCACGGCGGCCTGGCTCGAGACGCACGGGCTCAGCGGCTTCGCGGCGCACTGGCAGAAAAACAGCAATCTCGCGTGGGCCTTCGACACGTGGTGGATGAATCTCTTCCCGCGTGAAAAGCCTTTCATCGCCAACAACGGCGGCTACGCGACGCTGAGCTTCATCCCCACGCTCGGCACGATGATCCTCGGTTTGATCGCGGGCACAGTGCTGCGCAGTGCGCGCTCCGGACCGGCCAAGGTGCGCTGGTTCGCCATCGCGGGCGCCGCGTGCCTCCTCAGCGGCGCACTGCTCGGCTGGCTCGGCGTGGTGCCGGTCGTGAAACGCATCTGGACGCCCAGCTGGGTGCTCTACAGCGGCGGGTGGTGTTTCCTGCTGCTCGCGCTGTTCTACCTCATCATCGACGTCCGACAGAAACGCGGCTGGGCCTTCCCGCTCATCGTCGTGGGGGCCAACTCCATCGCCGCCTATATCATCGCGCACGGCATCGACGCCTTCATCGAGAAGAACCTTGTAACGCATCTCGGCGCGGAGACGTTTCGGATTCTCGGCGCCGCCTATCAGCCGCTCCTGCTCGGCGCCGCCACGCTATTCATCATGTGGCTGATGCTATATTGGATGTGGAAACGGAAACTGTTCCTGAAGATCTGATCTCGCCATGCGTCTTACCGCTGCGTCACTCCTCCTTGTTCTCCTCGCCCTCGCGCCCGCCCGGGCGTTCGCGGCCGACGAGTCCGCCCCGCCTTTCGACGCGATCCTGAAGATCGACTCCCACTCGCACGTCTTCGAGGACCGGCCGGAGTTTCACGCGCTGTTCCGCCGGCTCAACGTCCGCACGATCAACGTCTGTAACAACGGCACCGACGGACGCCTCGAGGAGATGCACCGGATCGCGATCGATCTCTACCGGAAGCACCCGACGCTCTATCCGTTCGAGTCGACGTTCGATCTGCTGCGGCGCAACGAGCCGACTTATATTAAAGAGGTGATCGCGCACCTTGATCGGACCTTCACGCAAGGGGCGATCGGCGTGAAAATCTGGAAGGAGATCGGCATCGATATCAAATCCCCGGACGGGAAATTCATCCTGCCGGACGATCCGCTCTTCGACCCGATCTACGCTTTCATCGCGAGCCGCGGAAAAGTCCTTCACGCGCATCTCGCCGAACCAATCGATGCCTGGCTGCCCCTCGACAAGGACAGTTCCCACTATAATTACTATTCGAGCAATCCGCAGTGGCACCTTTACGGAAAATCCGAGTATCCGAGCCACGCCGCCATCATCGCCGCCCGCGATCAGATCATGGAAAAGCATCCGAGCCTCACCGTGCTCGGCGCGCACCTCGGCAGCCTCGAGCACGACCTCGAAGGACTCGCGGCCCGCTTCGACAAATATCCGAATTTCTACATCGAGTGCTCCGCGCGCACGCGCAACCTCACGCGTCACCCGAGCGACAAGGTCCGCGCGTTCATGATCAAATATCAGGACCGGATCCTCTACGGCGTGGATCGCAGCTGGAAACCGTTTGCCCGCGGTCCCGTGACCGACACCCAGCGCAAGGGTCACGTCAACGGACTCGAGGTGATCTACCGCGCCGACTACGACTACTACGCCGGCAAGGGCGAGATCACCTATAACAACCGCAAGGTCCAGGCGCTGAATCTTCCGCGCAGCGTGCTCGAGAAATTCTACCACGCGAACGCGGAGCGACTCTATAAGCTCGAAGTGGCCTGGGCTGGAAACCGCTGACGGTCCCCACGCGTCAGTTGCCGCGCTGTGCCCGAGTGCGCAGGGGCGCGCACAACGACCCAGGCGCGGCGCCGAGGGCCATCCTGGGCTCATCCTCCGCTCATCCTGCGCTCATCCTCCGCTCAACCTGGGGTCGAGCTTCGTGCTGGCTTCGGCCAAGCGAGCTGGGCGGCTCACTCGCGCTGGCGCCGCAGCCGGTCGATGCCCACCGCGATCACGATCACCAGGCCCTTCGCGACGAGCTGCCAGAAATACGATACGCCCAGCAGCGTCAGCCCGTTGTTGAGGATCGCGATGATCAGCGCGCCATAGAGCGTCCCGAGCACGCTGCCCACGCCGCCGGCGAAACTCGTGCCGCCCAGGATCACCGCCGCGATCGCGTCGAGCTCATAGCCCGTGCCGAGCTGGCCGTTGGCGCTATATAGACGACTCGCGCTCATCACACCGCCGAGCGCCGCCAGCAATCCGCTGATCGCATAGACGCCCAACAGCACGCGCGCTTCCGGCACGCCGGCCAGTCGAGCCGCCTCGGGATTTCCACCGATCGCATACACGTCGCGGCCAAACACCGTGCGCTGCAACACGAGCGCGCTGCCGATCACCACGACGACCGCCACGATCACGAGCCACGGAATCGGGCCTATATAGTCGTTGCCAATCCAGCCAAACGAGAGATCCGGATTAATTACAGTCGTGCCCCCCGCGAGCAAATACGCCGCACCGCGCACCGCGGTATAAGTGCCGAGTGTGATGATAAAGGGCGGCAGCCCGCCATACGCCACGGCCGCGCCGGTGAGCGCGCCGATCGCCGCTCCGGCCGCAAGGCTCGCGGGCACCGCACTCCACGACCACGCTTCGAGCAACGAGAGTTGCACCGCGATCACCGCGGTCGCACCGAGCACGGAGCCGACCGCCAGATCGATGCCGCGCGTGAGGATCACGAACGTCATGCCCGCCGCGAGCACGACATTCACGGAGGCCTGGCGCGCGACGTTCATCAGATTCGCGGCCGTGAGAAACTTTGGCGTGAGCAGGGCAAACGCCACGCCCACACCGATCAGCATCGGCAGGATCCCGAGGGTCTCGCGCCAGTGCGTCCAGCCGCGGAATTTCTCCCGCTCGTTGCCCGCCGCGCGCCCGCTCATGCGCAACGGCGGCCTGGCCCACAGCGTGTCATCCGCGCGCAGGGCATCACCGGTTCACTTCGAGGTCCAACCGCGATAAGTCGCGACATTTTCCCGCGTCACCAGCGAGACCGGCACCAGCAGCGGATCCGTCGCCGGCTTTCCGCCCTTGAGAATCAACGCGCCGACCTCGACCGCTTTCTGCGCCATCGCAAACGGATCCTGCGCCGCCGTCGCGAGGAAGGCGCTCTTTCGATCGCGCAACGCCTTCTCGGCATCCGGCGCGCCGTCGACGCCGACGACGAATACGTTCTCCTTTCGCGCCTGCCGGATCGCAAGGGCGGCGCCCAGCCCCGTCGGATCGTTGATCGCAAAGACGGCATCCAGGTCGGGATGCGCCGTCAGTAGATCCGTCATGGCATTCATGCCGCCCATGCGGTTGCCGCCGGCGTTTTGATCGCGCGACAAAATCCGAATTCCCGGATGTTTTCGAAACACCTCCTCGGCGCCGGCGACGCGGTCCGCCACGGAGGAAACCGGCGGGCCATTGATGATCACGATCGAGCCCTTGCCCCCGAGTTTCCGCACCACGAAACCCGCCGCGAGCCGCCCGGCTTCCACGTTATCGGACATCACGGTCGCGGACACGCCACCTTCCGCCGCCACATCGACCGCCACGACGACGATCCCGGCCGCACGCGCTTTTCTCACCGCGGGCGCGATCCCCCGCGTATCCGCCGCGCCGAGCACGATCAAGTCCACCTTCGACGCGATGAAGTCCTCGATCTGATTCGTCTGCACCGCGAGATCGTAGCCGGCCGACATCGCGCTGAACCTCACGTCCGCCCCGCCCAGCTCGCGCGCCCTGGCCTCCGCGCCTTTTGCCACCTGCACGAAAAATGGATTGCCCAGGTCGCCAACGGTGAGCCCGACGGATTTCAGCGGCCGCTCCGCACTCGACGCGGAGGAGACTACAGCGAGCAGCACGAGTGGGAGGACGAGGCAGGGGCGCGGAATTCTCATGAGCGAAGGGGCGACGCGAAGACACGCTCCGACGCCGCCAAGGGTTGACCGCAAAGCGTGTGACCCGCGCGCCGCGAGTCAAAAGCGGTTTCTCAAACGGCGGCGCGGCCAAGCGCGCCGCCGCACGCGACCCGCGGCGTCGCGCCCGCGCCTCACTCGTCGGGCAACGGCTGATCCTTCGTCTCGGGCAGCATCGGCAACACGAGGAGGCCAAGCAGCAGCACGAGACTCACCCACAGGCCGGCCGTGCGGAAACCTTCGAGGTTGCCGCCGAGATTTTTCGTGATCTGCCCGACTGTGAACGGCGCCGTCGCCGCGACCACGCGGCCGAAGTTGTAGCAGAAGCTGGTGCCCGTCGCGCGCAGGCTCGTGGGAAACAGCTCCGGGAGGTAGATCGCGTAGAGCGCGAAAATCCCGAGCTGGCCGAAGCCCATCAGCGGAATCATCCAGAAGATCTGGCTGAACTCGCGCAGGAATTTGAAGACGAGGACGGTCGAGGCAAACGACAGGATCAGCGCGACGGCCGAGGCGAATTTACGGCCTTTGCTCTGCGCCAGTTTCGCGATGAACGTCATGCCGAAGAACGCGCCGATGTTCTGCAGCAGGAGGCCCATCGAGCTCCAGAACGCCTTCTCACTATTGAGCGCGTCGACCGAGAGATTCTGGGACGCGAGATGCGTTTCGACGATGGAGCGCACGATCTTCGGGTGGAAGTTACCGATGCCCCACAGGCCGATGATGCCGGCGCTGCACAGCAGCAGGCCGCCCCACGCATGCTTGCGCCAGCGCGGGTGCGTGAGCAGCGAGGCATACGAGCCGAATTTCACGCCGCTGATCTTTCCTGCGGCCTTCGCCTCGACCCAGCGCTTCGGCTCCTTGAGCCGCGCGAGAATGAATACGCAGAGGAAGGCGGGCGCTGCGCCGACGAGGAACATCGCCTGCCAGGTCTTCAGACCGCCCGGCAGGAGTTGGTGCGCGGCCATCATGCCGATGCCCATGCCGATCAGGCCCGCGGAGATGTTGCCCACGCTGGACAACGACTGGAGCAATCCGAGCGCCGGGGCGCGCGTACTATCCGGCACCGTATCCGCCACGAGCGCGACGGCCAGGCCGAAGACGCCACCCACGCCCATGCCGGTCAGAAACCGATAAACGCAAAAGTCGAAAAACCCGGTCGAGAGCGCGCTAAGACCCGTGAAGACCGAATAGAGCAGCACGCAAATCGTCAGGATTCGCGCCCGGCCAAATCGATCGCCCAAAGCGCCGAACAACAGGCCGCCGGCCGCCCACCCCAACAAAAACACGGATGTAGTATAGGGACCGTACTCGGTCGCCTTGGCCTTGTCCGGGAGCAGCTGCTCCATCGCAGCATCGCGCCCGAGGTTGAAAAACTGCTGGTCCATGCAGTCGAAGAGCCAGGCCAGCGACGCGACGGCGAAGACGAACCAGTGTTCGCGGTTGAGCAATCGATACCACGGTTGCGAGGTAGAAGGGGAAGCAAGAGACATACGCGTGATAAACGAGCCGACTGCTGGCGGAAAAAGCGATGCGGAATTTCAGCGCACATGCCGGTCAGTTCGATCGCTGTAGTCCGGAAGGAGCGCAGGGGCCTCGCCTGCTTTCGAGTGGCATCGGCTTCCAGCCGATGGCCCTGCGGCAGGATGCCGCAGCCACGGCCGGTCAGAGTTTCACCGGCGCGCCACTCCTGGCCGACGCGTACAGGCCGCGGATCAACGCGACCGCCTTGCGTGCCTCGTGGCCATCGATCGCCACCGGGCGATTCTCGCGCAGCGCATCGATGAGGTCCTGGATCTGTCGCAGGTGCCCGTGATGCGTGATCGCGTTGGGCGCACCCGCGCCCGACTTCATGTTGGGATCCAGCTTCGCCGCCCGAATCGCTTCGTCGCCTGGCTGCACGTCGCGGAATTCCCATTTGTCGAGTCGGTCGTCCTCGAGTCGCGCGGAGCCGTTTTCGCCGCAAATCTCGATCCGCCGCTCCCAACCCGGCCACGCGGCCGTGCAGGCCTCGATCGTGCCGAGGGCGCCGTTGGAAAACTTCAGCGCCGCGGTCGCCGTGTCCTCGGCCTCGATGTGCGAGTACACGCGCTTTGTATTCCACGAAAACACTTCCGCCGGCATCCCGGCAAACCACTGGAGCAGATCGATGCCGTGAATTCCCTGGTTGATGAGCGCACCGCCGCCATCGAGCTTCAACGTTCCCTTCCAACCCGTATAATAACCCGGCCCGCGGTGCCATTTCACATATGCGCTCGCCAGCACGAGCCGGCCGAAACGCCCCGCATCGATCGCCGCCTTCAACGTCCGCGCGCCATCGCCGAAGCGCGCCTGAAAGATCGGCGCGATCTTCACGCCGGCCGCATCCGCGGCGCGGAGCATCTCATCCGCGCGCTCGGTCGTGATCTCGATGGGCTTCTCGACCACGAGATGTTTCCCCGCGCGGATCGCAGCCAGCGCCGGCTCGAGGTGCGCGCCGCTCGGCGTGGTGATGCAGACAACGTGGATATCGGGCCGCGCCACGAGCTCGTCGACGCTCGTGGTGGCAAACGGCACGTTGTGCTTCGCGGCAAACGTGCGGGCGTTTTCGGCATTCCGCGTGGCGACGCCCACGAGCTTGCCGCCGCTCGAATGCGCGATCGCCTGCGCGTGGAAATCGGCAATCATGCCGACGCCGATGATGCCGAAGCCAAGAGGGGAGGACGGAGTGGGAACAGACATGCGGAAAGGAAAGGATCGAGACCGAAAAAGCGGCAGGCAAGCGCGCTTTGGCGTGTCACGCTTCGGCTGCGCTCGGTCGCGCTGCACACCGGTTTTCCGAGGTAGGGACGCGCAGCCTGCGCGTCCGCGGACGGGTGGGGCCGCCCATCCCCACCGATCACCGGAACCGCCCCACTCCTGCTGAATCACCGCTTTTCCGCCGGCGTGTAATACTCGCCGAGCAGCTCGATCAGCGTGTTCTTCACGTGCTCCGGATCGATCGCGCCATTGTGCCGGTAGACAATCTTGCCGCCCGGCGCGACGACGATCGTGTGCGGCAATGGCCCCGGCCACTCGGGATCGAGCGCGCTCACCAGGGCGTCCGTGCTCCCGCCTGTATATAGGAAGTTTGCCGTCTCACGGCCCTCGGCAGTGAGGAGTCGCTTCAGACGGGCGGACGGCACGGCGTGTTGTCTCTCCAGGAATTTCTTCACCTGCGGCTCCAACTTCGGATCGTCCATCGAGATCGTCACCAGCTCGAAATCGCGGCTGCTGAACCGTCGCGAAAACGAGACCAGCGCGGGAAACTCGGCCACACACGGCGCGCACCAGGTCGCCCACACGTTGATCAGCCGCAGGCGGTTCGTGTCGTTGCGCACGAGCTGCGCGACACCCGCCGCATCGATCGGGCCGAGCGTCACCGGCTCGGCGTTCCATTTCGCCTCGGCCTGGGCGACGTCGTCGCGCTTCGAATTCCATTTCGTCGAGCAGCCCATGACCTTCGTGGTGGGCGTGGTGACGGGTTTGCCGGCCAGCAGCTCGACGATGGCATTGCGGGCATCGTGTGATTTCACGCTCTGCAGATCCGCGAAACGCGAATCGTCGACGCGCCCGACGTAGCGCAGCTTCCGCTCCTGGTCGAAGAGGAACACGTGCGGCGTCGCGAGGCAGCCGTAGGCCTTGGCGACCACCTGCGTGTCGCCATCGTAGAGATAGGGAAAAGGAAAACCCGCGTCCTTCGCGTACAGCTTCATCTCCTCGTAGCTGTCGTTGTACTTACTATAGCCGAGCTCATCGACGCGAATGCCCTCGGGGCTGTTCGGATTGATGGCGACAACTTCGAGACCACGCGCCGCGAATTCGCGGGCGAGCGGAATCAACCGCGTCTCGGCGGCATGCGAGTACGGGCAATGGTTCGAGAGGAACACCACCATCAGCACCTTCGCGGCCTTGTAGTCGGCGAGCGTGTGCATCTTGCCGTCGATGCCGAGGAGGCGGAAGTCCGGCGCGGCATCGCCCAGCTTCAGCGTCTTAGCGTCCGCCGGCAGCGAGCTCGCGGGGCTTTTGGCTTTCGGTACGGATTTCTTTGCCTCGGCGCCGCCAGCGCTGAGGGCCACGGCGCATGCGAGCAATGCGACCAGGAGACGATGGGGTAAGTTCGTTTTCATGGGACGGAGGGGGCGCGGACTGGCCGCGCTGGTTGGGGAAACAGAAACGGGCGCACCAAGCGTGCGCCCGTCAAGCGGACCGGTTACGTTTTCGCCAGCGCCTTGAGCGCGCCGCGGACAAAGCCGACGGACTCGGCCAGGCCGATCGCGGGGTTGCCTGCGCCCTTCTCGTACTCAAACGAAACGACGCCGTTATATTTGATCGCGAGCAGCGCCTGCAGCATGCCCCGGATGTCGAGCTTGCCCGCGCCGACCTCGACCGGGATGTCGCGTTGCGCACCGACGACGGCCACGCTGTCTTTCATGTGTACATCGTAAACGCGCGCGGCGTACTGCTTGATCGCCGCGATCACATCGTCGCCAAAACGCGCCGTATGGCCGACGTCGATACAGAGACCGATGCGGGCATCGAGCGACTTGATATTGTCCCAGATCACCTTCGGCGACGGATACACCTTGTCCTCCGGGCCGTGGTTGTGGATCGCGAGCTTCTGGTCGAATTCCTTCGCGAGCCTTTCCACCAGCGGGAGCGCGGCGATCTCGGGCTTGCACACCATCGTCTGCATGCCCGCCGCCTTCACGTTCTCGAAGGCCTTTCGGCATTTCGCCTCGTCGTTCGGCAGATTGACCACACCTGAGCCGGTCAGCGTGAGCCCGGCCGCGGTGAGTTTCTGCCCGACCGCGCGACACTCGTCGACCGAGGCTTTCTCCCAGTCGCAATGCAGGCGGAACAGCGCGATGTTCTTGATGCGCAGCGACTGCACCGTCGCGATCGCGCTAGCGAGATCCATGCTGCGCAGCGAATAGGACGCCACGCCGAGCCGGAGCCCGTTTTCGCGCCCGTCGGGCGAGGTGGGCGGATACAAGGTCGGCGAGGCGCTCTCGGCCTTGCCGGATTTC
>JAKFEQ010000030.1:0-230288 GCA_036675625.1 Opitutaceae bacterium
GATTCCGCAGCCCATCCGCACTTCTGCCCTTGGGCTTCAAGATTCGCTTCCGTTCCAGCATCAATGCGAGGAATTGAACCAGGCGCGTGTTTTCCGGGGTCGGTTCCGTGGTCGGATCGGCGAGCGCAACAAACAGATTCTCCGTTGTCAGCTTCAGCGCGCGTTCGGAATTCTCGCCCTGCTTGCGCGGCTTGTAAGGGTGAACCCAGCGGCACGCGATCTGCCCTTCCGGCACAAACGTCGCCGCATGCGTCTCGAGCAGATCGTAGCGCACGATCTCCATCGCGGCGCCAGCCCGCACCAGATAACTCGCGACTCTCGCGCCTTCGACGAACGGCTCGCCAGATACGAAGCACGTCGTCGCCAGCGGCTGCAGATGCATTTCCATAGGCTTTCTTGTTTACGCCCGCTCGAGGCGGACGCTAGCCCGGAAATTTCACCGTCATTAGAATTCTGATGGGACAAATGTCCCGGCCGGTTCTGCGGTCGGCACGAATCGCCCCGCTTTGGCCGGGAGTGGTTTCCTGAAGAATTCTCTTCCGTTATGAAACCCCGGAGGTAGCACTTTTCCGCTGCATGAATGGGAGACTCTTCGCCGTCGGCGATATTCACGGCTGTCACTCGGAATTCGCGGAGCTCCTCTCCCGGCTGGCCCTCGCGAAGGACGATCGCCTGATCCTGCTCGGCGATCTGATCAATCGCGGGCCCGATAGCTGCAAAGTCATCGACCTGGCGCGAGCGCACCACGCGATTTCGCTGCTCGGCAATCACGAGCTCCGCTTCCTGAAATATCGCCGGACCGGCGACAAGAAATTCCTGAAGGATGGCGACGCGGAGACGTTCCGGAAGCTCCGGCCGGAAGATTGGACCTACCTCGAAACGATGCGGCTGCATTTCGAGGAGCCCGAGTTGAACACCGTTTTCGTGCATGGCGGTTTCCTGCCGAATCAACCGTGGCAGCGGCAGCCCGCCGAGGTGGTGACACGCATTCAAGTCATCGATCGCAATGGCCAGCCAGCGAAACGCGCCGACGAACCCGGCGCTCCGTCCTGGGCGGACCATTGGAGCGGACCGCCGTTTGTGATCTACGGGCACACGCCACGACCCGAGGTCTATAAACTCAAATGGTCACTCGGCCTCGACACCGACTGCGTACGCGGTGGTCATCTCACGGCTTACGAGGTGGTGGAAAAACGTTTTCTCCAGATAAAAGCGCACCAACCCTATTGGTCCTAAAGGGACCAAAAGACCAAGGGACGAAGGGACCAAAAGACAAAGGGCTCAAAGTCCATGACCATATCATGTTCGTTCGTCGGCACCGTCGCTTTCAGTCCTTTGATCTCTTAGTCCCTTAGTCCCTTTATGTCCGCTCCTCCCGCTCCAATTCCCGACGACACGCTCCTGCTCTGCGTGGACATGCAGCCCGCCTTCCTTCGGGTGATGCCGTACGCGCACCGCCTGCAACGCCGGTGTGAATTCGCGCTCGCCTGCGCCGTCGGCATCGGAATCCCCGTCGCTTTCACCGAGCAGGTTCCGCAGAAGCTCGGCGGCACCCTGCCGGAACTTCTCGCCCTGGCGCCCCAAGCCACTGTGTGGGGCAAGAACACGTTTTCCGCCCTCGCCGACGATGGAATTCGCGACGGGATCATGCTGCAGCGAAACGTGCAGCACCTCCTGCTCTGCGGCATCGAGACCCCAGTCTGCGTTTACCAGACCGCGATTGCCGCGATCGCCGATGGGCTGCAAGTCACGGTGTTCAGCGACGCCGTGGGTGCGCGCCGTGAGGATGATGCGCGCACGTGTCTCGAAGCGCTCGCGCGTTCGGGCGCGCACGTGCTGCCGTCGGAGACAGTTTTTTATGCGTTGCTCCGCGATGTCGGCCATCCGTTTTTCCGCACTTACACGCAGCTCGTAAAATCAGCTTCCGAGTAGCGGCGTCCCGCTCGCGTTTTCATGGGCGAAACGCTCATGCCCTCCTCATTCCATGCCTGACGACACTTCGCTTCACATCGTTCGCGACCTCAAAGCCTTCGACGCAACTTCCCACGGCCGGCCGTTCACCAGCGTGCTGGTTGTGAAGAAACTCGCCTCGAAAACGGCCTCGAACGGCAACTCGTTTTTCAGCCTGGAACTCGGCGACCGCACCGGATCGTTCACCTGCACGGTCTTCAACGACAGTCCGGTCTTCGACGCGTTGAAGGCCGCCGGCGAAGGTGCCGTCGTGCGCATCGAAGGCAAAGTCGAGTTCTATCAAGGCCGGCTCTCCCCGCGACTCGCGAAAGCAGTCGCGCTCGCGGAAGCCGAGCTCGGCGCGCCCGGCCTGCTGGAGAACCTCGTCGAGACCGCGCCGGAGGATCACAACGCCTTGTGGCAGGAATTCCAGGGGTTCATCGACAGTATCAAACACGACGAGCTCCGCCTCACCGTGCGCGGCGTGTTCGACGATATCGGCGAAGTGTTTCGCTGGTCGCCGGCGGCCGTGGCGATGCACCACGCGTACCGCCACGGACTCCTCGAGCACACCGTCCACATGGCGCGGGCCTGCAAGGCACTGCTCCCGGTCTATCCCGAAGTGGACGCCGACCTCGCGCTGGCTGGTATCCTGCTTCATGATACGGGCAAGGCGATCGAATACGAAGGCACGCTCGCCACGAAACGCAGCCGGCGCGGAATCCTGCAGGGGCACGTCGTGCTCGGTTATCAGCTCGCCCGCAAAGCCGGCATCAAAGCCCGCCTCGATGCCGACCGGCTCGAACGTCTCGAGCACATCATCCTTTCGCACCAGGGTGAGCCCGAATGGGGCGCTGCGATTTATGCGGCCACGCCGGAAGCGGTGTTCGTTTCGATGATCGACAATCTCGATGCCAAGATGGGCATGGTGCAGCGCGCGCTGCGGCAGGCCGACGCGAACGCTGAATTTTCCGAGCGTCTCCCCGGCCTGAGCTCGCAACTGCTGACCCGAAGAATACCGCCCGCGCCGCAACCGGAGCTGCCGCTTTAGTGAGTGCTGGCTGGTTACACCGCACAGCCCGGCTCACTGGAATGGCGTTCCCCGAGCGTCGGGCTGGCGACGTGCGTGATCAGCCGGCCGCTCCCGGCCGCGCACTTACTTCAGGTTCTCGATGATGCTCACCATCGGCAGGAACAAGGCGATCACGATGGTGCCGACCATCACCGCCATGAACACGATCATGATGGGCTCGATCACCGAGGTCAGGCCCTCCACGGCGGTATCGACCTCTTCGTCGTAGGTGTCGGCGATGCGCGTGAGCATGTCGGGCAACGCGCCCGTCTCCTCACCCACTTCGATCATGCTGGTGACCATGCCGGGAAAAATGCGTGTCGACTCGAGTGGTTTCGCGACGTTGTCACCTTCCTTCACTCGGTCGTGCACCACGTTGATCGCGTTCGCGATGTGCACGTTTCCGCTCGTGTCGCGCGTGATGATCAACGCCTGCAGGATCGGCACTCCGCTCGCCAGCAGCGTGCCGAAGGTGCGCGTGAAGCGCGCGATCGCCGCCTTCAGGAACAGGTCGCCGAACACCGGCAGGTGAATCATCAGCCAGTCGATGATCTTTCGGCCGAAGCCGGTCCTCGAAAACACCTTGAACGCAATCCACGCACCGATCACGCCCACGAGAGCGATCAGGTAGTGGTTCTTCAGGAAATTGCTCACATTCATCAGGCCTTGCGTGAGCGCCGGCAAAGGCTGCCCTTTCAACAGACCAGAGAAAATATCCTCGAACTTCGGCACGACGACGATCATCAGCACCGCCACGATCACGACCGCCACGCAGACGATGATCGTGGGATAAATCATGGCGGACTTCACGCGGCCTTTGATCTTTTCCGCCTTCTCGATGAAGACCGCGAGCCGTTCGAAAACCGTGCCCATCACACCGCCGGCCTCACCGGCCTTGACCATGTTCACATAGAGCCGGTCGAAAATCTTGGGGTTGGCCGCAAGGCCCTCGGAAACGTTTCCGCCCGAGCGGATCACGTCGGCAATTTCCTCCAGCACGGAACGAAACCCGGGGTTTTTCTCCTGCCGGATCAACACCTCGAGCGTACGCAGAATCGGCATGCCCGCCTTGAGGAGAATCGCGACCTGGCGGGTGAAGACCGACAGCGCCTTCGAGCTGATCGATGGAGCGAACCAACGGCGGCGTTTTACCGGCGACGGCCGCGCCGCAACCAGGATCGACGCAGCTCGCTTTTGCGCCGATTCGCCGGCGGGCATGGGCACCGTGGCAACGGGCAAATGGGTGCGGAGAGAAGGTTTGGCCATGGCGTAGGTGAGACCAAAGACTAGAGACCAAAGACCAGAGACCAACGATCAGTAAGGGAGGGAGTCTGTGGAAACATCGAATGCTTCATGCTGGTGTTGGGTCTCTAGTCTTTAGTCTCTGATCTTTAGTCTCTGATCTCTCAGGTATATTTGATGACTTCCTCGATCGAGGTGTGACCGTCGAAAATCGCGCGCAACCCGTCGTCGCGCAGCGTTCGCATCCCCTGCTCGATGGCCTTCTGCCGAATCGCGAGCGTCGGCGCGCGTTGCGTCACGAGATCGCGCACCGCTTCCGACATGCGCAGCCACTCGTAGATGCCGAGCCGGCCCTTGTATCCAGACTGGCTGCACGCCGGACAGCCTTTGCCGTAGAAAAACTGGCGGTCGCCGACGTGCTCGCGCGCGATGCCGAGCTGTGCCAATAAATCCGCCGGCGGCAGATACGAGGTGCGGCATTGCGTGCAAACGCGGCGCACGAGGCGTTGCGCGAGCACCGCCTCGACCGACGAGGCGATGAGAAACGGCTCCACGCCCATGTCGACGAGCCGGGTGACCGCGCCCGCCGCATCGTTCGTGTGCAGCGTCGAGAGCACCAAGTGTCCCGTCAGCGAGGCCTGGATTGCGATCTGCGCGGTCTCCAGGTCGCGAATTTCGCCGACCATGATCACGTCGGGATCCTGTCGGAGAAACGAACGCAGCGCCGAGGCAAACGTGAGCCCGACGAGCGGATTCACCGGCACCTGCATGATGCCTTCGATCTCGTATTCGACGGGATCCTCCGCGGTGAGCAGTTTCAGGTCGACGGTGTTGATCACGCGCAGACCGCTGTAGAGCGTCGTGGTCTTGCCCGAGCCGGTCGGCCCGGTGACGACGAAGATGCCGTTTGGCCGCTTCAGGATCTCGTGCATCCCGTTGAACACATCGTCCGGCATGCCGAGCTGCGACAGGTCGAGCCGTACGGCGGACTGGTCGAGCACACGCAACACCACGCTCTCGCCGAACTGCGTCGGCAGGGTCGACACGCGCAAATCCACCGCGCGGCCGCCGATGGTGATCTTGATGCGCCCGTCCTGCGGGATGCGCCGCTCCGCGATGTTCAAACTCGCGAGCACCTTGATGCGCGAGGTGATCGGCAGCGCGAGCTGCTTGGGCGGCGGGGCCATTTCGTAGAGCGCGCCGTCGATCCGGTAGCGGATCTTGAACTCATGCTCGAACGGCTCGAAGTGAATGTCGCTGGCCTTGTCGCGGATCGCCTGGCCGATCACCAGGTTGACGAACTTGATGATCGGAGTCTGCTCCGCCATCGATTCGATGTCGCGCTCGGAGAGCTCACGGCCCGTGGGACCGGTATTGAGATTCCCAATACTGATCTCCTGCAGCAGGTCGTCGATGCTCTCGTCGTCCTCGCCGTAGTGCTGCTTGATCTGCACGTCGACCTTGTCGGGATCGGCGAAGAAGAGCCTCACATTACGGTCCAACGCGAACGTCAGATCGTCGACCGCCTGCGTGTTGAAAGGATCGGTAACGACCAGGTCGATGTTCTGGTCATCCGCCTGCAATGGCAGCACGCCGTAATCGCGCGCCAGTTTCGCCGTGACCGCGGCGATCGCCTCACCGGAAAACTGCACCGGCAGCTCGCGCAGAAAATCAAAGCCGAGGTGATTCGCGATGCGCAGCAGCAGCTCCTCCTTTTCGATGATGCCGAGGTCGACCACCACATCGGCGAGCGACTTCCCTGTCGCCTTGTGCTCCTCGTTGAGCGCATCGAGCTGCACCGGCTCGATGAGTCGCTGCTCTTTCAGGAACTCGTAGATGGCTGGGCTGTGGCTGGCGAACATGCTGGGGGAGACTAGAGACCAGTGACTAGAGATTGGAGACGAGGGAACCTGACGATGGTCGCGATTCCCCCAGAGTCTTTTGCAACGGCCCGAATGAGGCATGCAAGCAGGCGAACGTTTCACGGCCCTGCGATTCCAGTGCGGCCGCTTCGCGTTCCGACACGTACCCGAGTCGACGCGCGAGGTGTACGAAATAACGGGCCTCGGCCAATGAACCGCGGGCGATATACAGGAAGTGCAGGTACTCCTTTTTGCTCTCGCGCGAGGCTCCTTCAGCGATGTTCGCCGGAACCGGGCACGCCGCGCGCCGCAGTTGAGATGTCAGACCATACAACTCCTCTTTCGGGAATGCGCGCGTTCGCTCATAAATGGCCACCGCGAGATCATCCGCCAACCGCCAGGCATCGATCTTTGTATAATCTCTCATTGGCTCAGTGGTCTTTAGTCTCTGGTCTCTGGTCTCACACCTCCCGCAGCTTCAGTCCCATCTGGAGGAACTTCTCGCGCATGAGGTTGGGATCCTGCGCCTTTTCGAGGGCTTCATCGGGCGCGACCAGCTCGCGGTTCACGAGACTCATGAGGTGCGTATCCATGGTGATCATACCGAGGTTCGCACCGGTCTGAATGTCGGACGAAATCCGGAAGGTTTTGTTTTCGCGGATCAGCGAACCGATCGAGGTCGTGTTGACCATGATCTCGTAACCGGCGATGCGGCCGCCACCGGTCTTCTTGCACAACACCTGGGAAATCACGGCCACGAGCGAGGACGCGAGCTGCGTCCGGATCATGTCCTTCATGTTCGCGGGAAACGCGTCCACGATGCGGTCCACCGTCTTCGCAGCGCTGTTGGTGTGCAAGGTCCCGAAAACCAGATGACCGGTCTCGGCCGCGCTGATCGCCGCTTCGATCGTCTCGAGGTCGCGCATTTCGCCGACGAGGATCACGTCGGGGTCCTGCCGGAGCGCGCGGCGAATCGCTTCGGAAAAGCTCGGCACATCCACATGCACCTCGCGTTGCGTCACGACGCAGCGCTTGTGGCTGTGATAGTATTCGATCGGATCTTCGATCGTTATGATGTGGCCGTCGCGACACTCGTTGATGTAGTTCACCATCGAGGCGAGCGTCGTGGATTTGCCGGAGCCGGTCGGTCCGGTCACAAGTATCAATCCGCGCGGACGATAGAGGAGCTCGCGGATCTTGTCGGGCAGCCCAATATCGCGCAGACCGAACATCTTGTACGGAATCTGGCGCAGGACCATGCCGTAGTTGGTTTTCGCCTTGAGGACCGAGACGCGGAAACGCGCTTTCTCGCCGAAGGCGAAGCCGAAGTCCGCGCCGCCGTTCAGCTTCACGTTGCTGACGTGTCCGTCCGGCGTGATCGAGAGCATGAGCTTCTCGGTGTCGCTGGCGGTGAGTGGCGGGCCATCGATCGGCGTCATGCTGCCGCTCAGACGGATCGTCGGAGGCTGGCCAACCTGAATGTGAAGATCGGAAGCGCCTTGATCGACCATGAGGTCGAGCAGGTCATTCATTTCGTAGCTCATGAGATGAAGGAAGGATGGGTAGCGGGGAGAAGTTAGCCGGAGAGAGGGAATGCTCGCGACTCACCACTCACCAACTCGCTGCTTTTTACGATCAAATCGCGTCGCCGACGGTGATCGAGACCACCTCGTCGATGGTGGTCAAACCCGCGATGACCTTGCGGGCGCCGTCCTCGCGCATCGTGCGCATGCCAAGCGATCTCGCCTTTTCGCGGAGCCGAGCGGTGCCGGCGTTTTCGTAGATCATCTTCTGGATTTCGTCGTTCACGACGAAGATCTCGAAGATGCCCATGCGGCCACGGTAGCCCGTCGCGTTGCAGTCCGCGCAACCGTCGCCTTTGGCAAACGTGGCGCTCGCCGCCTGCGCGGGATTGATGTTGAGCGAGCGAATCTCGTTGGCGTCGGCATGATATGGCCGCTTGCAGTGCGCGCAGATCTTGCGCACGAGCCGCTGGGCCATCACGGCGCGCAGCGAGGTGGAAACGAGAAACGGTTTCACGCCGATGTCGATGAGACGCGTGATGGCGCCGGGAGCATCGTTGGTGTGCAGCGTCGAGAACACCATGTGGCCGGTCAGCGATGCGTTGATCGCGATCTCGGCCGTCTCGAGATCGCGAATTTCGCCGACCATCACGATGTTCGGCGCCTGCCGGAGCATGGCGCGCAAGGCCGAGGCAAACGTCATCCCGACATCGTGCCGCACCGGCACCTGGTTGATGCCGTTGAGCTGATATTCCACCGGATCCTCGACCGTGATGATCTTGCGGTCGGGCTTGTTGATATAGTGAAGGCAGCCGTAGAGCGTCGTCGTTTTTCCCGAGCCGGTCGGACCGGTGACGAGCAGGATGCCATCCGGAAGCTGGATCAGTTTCTCGAACGTAGCCGCGTCATCGCTCAGGAAACCGAGCTCCGGCAAACCGAGCGTGAGGCCTTCCTTGTCGAGGATGCGCATCACGATGCTTTCTCCGTGCGCCGTGGGCAGCGACGACACGCGGAGATCGAGCTGTTTGCCGCCGGCCGTGATCTGAATGCGGCCATCCTGCGGGATGCGTTTCTCGGCGATGCTGATGTTCGCCATGATCTTCAGCCGCGAGATGATCGAGAGCTGCAACCGCTTCGGCGGGTTCTCGACTTCGATCAAGACGCCGTCGATCCGGTAACGAACGCGAAAGCGTTTTTCGAGCGGCTCGATGTGAATGTCCGACGCGCGGCGTTGGATCGCTTCGATGATGATCTGATGAACCAGCTTGATGATCGGCGCATCGGCGTCCGTATCGGGCCGGCCAACGCCCTCACCCGCCTGCGTCTCGACCGCCGTCGTGGCGTCATTGCCGTCGGACGCCGTGAGGTCGTTCAACAGATCGTCGATCGAGTTGGCATCCTTGCCATAAAACCTGTCGATCGCCGACGTAATCTCCTCGGCGGTGCCCATCACCGATTCGACCGGCATCTTGACGACATAAGCCAGCGCATCGATGCCATCGGTATCGAGCGGATCGCAGATCGCGACGCGCAGCTTGCCGCCATCACGCGAGATCGGCAGCAGGCGGTATTTGGCCGCGATCGCACGCGGCACGAGTTCGAGCGTGTCGTTGCTGATCCGGAAATTTGTCAGCTCAGGCGCCATCTGCATGCCGAATTCGGCAGCGAGCAACTCCGCGACGCGGCGGGCACTCAGCGCGCCTTGTCTGATCAGGACTTCGAGCAGCCGCGGGGACGAGGGGGCCGCGCCCGCGTGCGTCGCTGCCAGAGCGCGCGCGGCGTCCACTTGCGCCGAATGCAGCAGCCCGCGATCGAGCGCGAGCTGGATGACGAAATCGTCGGCGGCGCTGGTGGATGGGGTGTCTTGAGGGGTGCTGGAGGGCATTTCGGGGCAAATAAGGCGGGCCTCTCAGCCCGCCGGTTTCGCACAATCCATGGCGCAAGACGTCGGGCGAAGGCGATTGGAAACAAGGCGGGTTGAAATCCGCCCGGTTTCGTCGCAAACGCGCGCGCTCATTTCGGCGCCAGACTCAAGAGGAACTCCGTGTTCGACTTCGTCTTCTTGAGCCGCGTGATGAGCATCTCCATCGATTCGATCGGGCCGAGACCCTGCATCGCGCGCCGCAACGCATAGATGCGCTGCAACTCATCGGGGTGGTACAGCAGCTCCTCTTTGCGCGTGCCGGAACGGTCGATATTGATCGCCGGGAAGATGCGCCGCTCGACGAGGCCGCGGTCGAGGTGGAGCTCGCTGTTACCCGTCCCCTTGAACTCCTCGAAGATGATCTCGTCCATCCGGCTGCCGGTATCGATCAGCGCGCTGGCGATGATCGTGAGGCTGCCGCCGTCTTCGATATTGCGGGCGGAGCCGAAGAAACGCTTCGGCTTTTGCAGCGCGTTTGACTCGAGCCCGCCCGACATCGTCTTGCCCTGATTGCCGGCGAGCGCGTTGTAGGCGCGCGCCAGACGCGTGATGGAATCGAGGAGGATCACGACGTGCTCCCCCTGCTCGATCCGGCGGCGCGCGATCTCGATCACCATCTCGGCGCAATGCACATGGCTCTCGGGCGTCTCGTCGAAAGTCGACGAAACGACTTCGCCCTTCGTGTGCCGCTTGAAATCGGTCACTTCTTCCGGCCGCTCGTCGATGAGCAGGAGGATGAGCTTCACCTCCGGGCTGTTCGCCGAGATCGAATTGGCGATGTTTTGCAGCAGGACGGTCTTGCCGGTGCGCGGTGGGGCGACGATGAGACCGCGCTGGCCAAAGCCGATCGGCGTGAGGATGTCGACCGCACGCATCGAGACGTCCTTCACGATGTCCGGATCCTCGAGCAGGATGCGCTTCAGCGGGTAATACGGTACGAGTTCCTCGAACGGCGTGACCTTCGAGATCTCGTCCGGCTTCATCCCCATGACGCTTTCAATCCGCACCGCCGACGGGCAGCGTTCGCCCTCCTGCGGCGGCTGAATCACGACCTCAACGCGATGGCCGCGCTTCAATCCGTAGCGTTTCACGAGGCTCTCCGGCAGGTAAGGATCTTCTGGATACAGCCGGTAGTTCACATGCTCGTGCACGATGAAGCAACCGCGGTCGTTTTGATCGATGTAGCCGAGATCGCGGACGGGCCGTTTCCGCTCGGCGGAGAACTTGAAGATTTCGAGGAGCAGCTGCCGCTTGTTCGGCGCGCCTTCGAACGGCACACCGAGCTCGCGCGCAAACGTCGTGAGCTCCGCCAGTGTTTTCGAATAAACCTGATTCAGCCAGATGGCCTCTCCTTCGCCGCTGGCCAGCTGTTCGGCGAGTGCATCAAGCGCGGCGAGATCGTTGAAACGCGTCGGGTTGGGCAGGTCGCCAAACACCGGAGCGTTGCTCGGCGGCGGGGGCTGCGGCGGGTGCTGTTCGCGACCGCCATGCCCGCCACCTCCACCCGGCTGCCAGCCTCCGCCGCCTGCGCCGCCATGGCGGCCACGCTTGCGTTTGCCGTGTTTCCAGAAACCTCGATCGCCACGATCTCCACCCCCTCCGCCACCATGCTGCGCGCCCTGCCCCTGCTGGCCACCTTTCCAATCACCGCGACCGCCGTCCCCTCCGTGTTGCTGGCGTTGCTGCTCGGACGACTGGCCGGCATGCTGTGCGCGCGCCCGGTCGAAATCGCCCGCGGCCGGTTCGTTCGCCCGCGCAGGTTCTTTCTGAGATCCCTGTCCCGATTGTGATGATTGAGGTGGGATTTGAGCTGGAGGCGCCTCACGCGATTCGGGGGCTTCGCGCATCTCGTGCGGCTGCACTTCGCGGCGTTCATCCGGACGGGCGACAGGCTGTTCCGAACGTTCTGCGCGGGGTTCCGGCTGCGGCTCGCGTTCGCTCTTCGACTCAGGTTCGCGCTGTGGTTCGCGTTCGCGCGGCGGAGCAACGTCCTCCCGCGGGGACGGTGGCGGGGGCGTCTGACGCGTTTCCGCGACCACGGGAAACTCCGTTTGTTCGATCTTGGAAGCACCCGCCTTGCGCGGGCGTTTGGCAGGCTTGGGGGCCTTCTCTTCCGCGGGTTTGCTCGGGCGGGTTCGGGCGCGAGGGCTGCGCGTTTTCTTGGCTGCGGCATCGCCGGAAGCGGCGCGGCCGGACGGCGTCTCGTCGTCGGATTTGGGAAGTAGGGCCATGTCGAGGTATTCGGGAAAAAAGGAAAACGGCGGGGACGCACCGCGACTGACGCGAGGTCCTGGGCGAAGTTTCAGGCGGCCGAGAGAGCTTCAGCCAAGCGGTCGACCTGTGTCTCGAGAAACTCGGGAGATCCCTCGTTCCACAAGACAAAGTCAGATAGCTCGATTTTGCGCGCTAGCGGCAGTTGCTTGGAAATTCGCTGCCCGGCGAGCACGCGCGGAAGGCCGCGTTGCTCCAGTCGGGCGAGTTGCTGGGCCGGAGCACAGGCGACGCAAATCGTGAAATCAAACCAATTCTCCAAACCCTTTTCGAAGAGCAACGGCACCTCGACTGCCCAACGCGCGTTCGGTTCCGCCGCAAATGCTGCCTGCCACACGGCAAATACCCGCGGGTGGGTCAGCTCCTCGAGCCAGATCCGCTCGCCATCGTCGCCGAACACGCGCTCGGCCAGCGTGGGGCGGTGAATCGCCCGCGTGCCGTCGCCCGCCTGCACGACGACTGCTTCGCCGAAATGCGCCCGCACCGCGTCGATCACCGCGGGGTCGGTCAGCACCTGTTCGCGCACAATCAGATCGGAATCGAGCCGGCGAAACCCTCGCCGCTCCAATGCCCGCACGACTGTCGATTTACCACAACCCAGTCCGCCCGTAATGCCCGCAATCATCGTTCCGTAGTATTCGTCGGCCTTTGGTCTTGATGGTCAAATCGGTAAATTCTTAATCGCCGGACGCTCGCGGCCTGTCCAGCAACCGGCGCGGCATATTTTCCGCCCCACGCGCCTGGTCATGTTTCCTCCTGTCGACACCAAGAATGCCACTGCGGTCGCAACGTTCGTGGCCGAAAAATTCGCGGCCATGTATCCGGGCGCAACCGGTCATGCGATGGCTGCGATCCTGCGTGATGTCGACGCGCTCTTTTCCGGCCGCCACCCCGATTACCAGGCCAACGATGTCCGGTATCATGATTTTGAGCACACGCTGCAGGCGACCGTGTGCATCACGCTCCTGCTCGAGGGCCGCCACGCAGCGCGCGTCGAGCCGCGGATCGATGCGCGGATGTTCGAGCTGGCGGTGGCGGGCGTGCTGTTGCACGACGTCGGCTACCTGAAACTGCGGTCCGACACCCAGGGCACGGGCGCGAAATACACTTACTGCCACGTGTTGCGCAGCTGTGCATTTGCCGCGTCATACCTGCCCTCGCTCGGCCTGAGCGACCTCGAGATCGAGGCCGTGCTCGGTGCGATCAACTGCACCGGGCCGACGAAGAAGATCGGATTGCTCCACTTCCGCGAGCCCGTCGAGCGGTTGATCGGCTGTGCGCTCGGCACCGCGGATTATCTCGGCCAGATGGCGGCAGCCGATTATCCCGACGAGCTCGAAATCCTGTATAATGAATTCGCCGAGTCCGATGATTATATCGGGCTGCCCGCGGCGCGCCGCGCATTTAGATCCGCCCGGGATCTGATCGCGCAGACGCCCGCCTTCTGGCAAAAATTCGTGCAGCCCAAACTCGAGAGTGACTTCCAGGCGATGTATCGTTTTCTCGCCCGGCCGTATCCGGGGGGAGCAAATGTCTATATAGAGGCCGTGGAAAAAAATATCGAGATCATCCGCACGCGCGCGGCGTGTTCGGGGCGCGCCGAGACGCGGAGCCTGTAACATTACACCCGCCTGCCCTGTTTAACGCAGGCAAAGCCGCGCTGCCGCCACAAAGAGTTGGACGCTTTCCACGGCGCGCGCTCCACTGCTGCAACATGCTCGCGACGATTACCTCCGCCGCACTCCAAGGCATCGACGCCGAGATCGTGCACGTCGAAGTCAACGCCGGCGAGGCCGGGGAACCGAAGCTGATACTGGTCGGACTGCCCGATGCCGCAGTCAAGGAGTCCGACGACCGCGTGTTTTCCGCCTTGAGCAACAGTGGATTTCGTCCACCGCGCACGCGCACGACGATCAATCTCGCACCCGGCAATCTCCGGAAGGAAGGCCCGTTCTACGATCTACCGATCGCTCTCGGGATCCTCGCCGCGACCAAACAACTACAGGCAGAGAATCTCGCGGACTGGATGATCGCCGGTGAACTCAGCCTGTCCGGCGCCACCCGCCCGGTCCGCGGCGCGCTGGCGATGGCGCGACTTGCGCGTGCACAGGGCAAACGTGGCGTGTTGTTACCCGCGATTTCCGCCGAGGAGGCGGCGCTGGTCGAGGGCGTGCCTGTTTATCGGGTGGACTCGCTCGATCGTGCCGTGCGTTTTTTAAGCGGCGAAATAAAGCTGGAGCCACTCGACCACGCCGTCACGCGGCGGACGCCAGCAACCGGCGCGAGCGGATCGAACGGCAGCGACGGCGGCATGGATTTCGCGGAGATCAAGGGCCAGCACGCGCTGCGGCGCGCCGTCGAAGTCGCCGTCGCCGGCAACCATAATTTGCTGATGATCGGCCCTCCGGGTTCGGGAAAATCGATGGTCGCCAAACGAATCCCGACCATCATGCCGGCGCCGACGCTCGACGAGCGGCTGGAGATCTTGAGCATCCACTCGGCGGCAGGCCGGACAATCAGCGGTGAGATGATTTGGGACGCGCGCCCGTTTCGATCGCCGCACCACACCGTTTCCGATGTCGCGTTGCTGGGCGGCGGCTCGATCCCGGGACCCGGCGAGATCTCGCTGGCGCATCATGGCGTGCTGTTCCTCGACGAGTTGCCGGAATTCAAACGTTCCGCGCTGGAGGTGCTTCGCCAGCCACTCGAAGACGGTGAAGTCACGATCTCCCGCAGCGCCGGCAAGGTCACCCTGCCTTGCGCGTTCATGCTCGTCGCGGCGATGAATCCGTGCCCGTGCGGTTATCTCGGCGACCCCAAGCACGAGTGTCGTTGCTCGCCCACGCAAACGCAGCGCTACCGGTCGAAAATCAGCGGTCCCCTGCTCGATCGGATTGATCTGCACATCGAGGCGCCGGCCCTCTCTTTGTCCGAATTGCGCTCTGAAAAACCAGGGGAAACATCGGTTGCGATGCGCGAGCGCGTCGACCTCGCGCGTGGCCGGCAACACACGCGTTTCAAGGGCACAAGGATCACCTCGAACGCACGGATGACGCACGCCCAGATCCGCAAGCACTGCGCAATCGACGCATCGCTCGGCGATCTGTTGCAGCAGGCAATGGAGCAACTCTCCCTCTCCGCCCGGGCCTATGATCGCATCCTCAAGGTAGCGCGCACCATCGCCGATCTCGCCGCCGCAGAGCAGATCCAGTCACCACATCTTCTCGAAGCGATCCAGTATCGCAGCCTGGATCGAGCGGTGTTCTATTGAAGGGTCGTATCCGGATTCCCGTGACAAGCCTTGGTGCCGGGTGCCCGACCCCGACCCGACCTGTCTCATGATTGCGAGGCCCGAAATCCGGACCAGCGGGGAGGTTCCGCTCCGATCTCGGAGGCTTGGGCATTCGACGCGGTTCTTCGGTCAACCCGCCGCCGACACCCAGGGCGGTGGCGTGCCGCCTGTCGTTGCGGAGCGCAGCAGCTCCTGGACTTTCGTGAGGAGCGCCACCGGCTTGAAGGGTTTGTGCAGAAAACCATCCGCAAACTCGTCCGGCTTGTAGTCGGGGCGGTTGCCCAACGCTGACGACATGCCGCTCACCACGAGCAGCCGGACCGACGGGTTGATGCGCCGCAGCACACGGCCCAGCATCGCGCCGTCGAGATTCGGCATGTGGAGATCGGTGATCACGAGGCGAATCTCGGCGGCACGCTGGGCAAACACATCGGCCGCCTCGACGCCATCGGCTGCGAGGATCACGCGGTATCCGTGGCGCGTCAGCATTGTCATCGTCATGTCGCGGATATGCCGCTCGTCGTCGACCACCAGAATCAGCTCGCCCTTGCCCGATTGCAACGGGCGGGTCGGAACGCCGACGCGCTTGTCGTCCGGTCCTCCTTCCTCGGCCGGCAGATAAACGCGGAACGTGGAGCCGCGATCGACTCCAGTGAACACCTCGATGAACCCGCCATGGTTCTCGATGATGCCGCGCACGGTCGAGAGTCCGAGCCCCGTGCCCTTGTCGGATTCCTTTGTGGTGAAAAAAGGCTCCCACATCCGCACCAGCACTTCCGGCGGGATGCCCGTCCCCGTGTCCTCCACCTGCAGCACCAGAAACGCACCTGCGCGCCCTCCCTCGATCGCGTGCGCCGCGACCGTATCGAGCAGGCGGTTTTCCGCCTGCAAGCGCAACGTGCCGCCGTGCGGCATCGCATCGCGGGCGTTGACGCAGAGATTGAGCAACACCTGGTGAATCTGCGTCGGGTTGCCTTTGATCGGCCACAAATCCGAAGGAATGGAGTCGTCCAGCCGGATCGATTTTGGAAACGTTCCGGAGATCACGGACGAGATGTCGCGCAACAGGTGTTTGACCTGCAGCAGCCGGTGATCGCCGCTCGCGCCGTGCGCAAAGGCGAGGATCTGGCGCACGAGATTGGCGCCGCGCTCGGCACTCTTCTCGACCGTCGAAAGCAGGCTGAGCGCGCCGACATCGTGCACGTGATCGCGCAGCATCGGCGCCGCGAGCAGGATCGGCGCGAGCATGTTGTTCAAGTCGTGGGCGATCCCGGCAGCCAGCAAGCCGATGTTCTCCATCCGTTGCGCGCGCAGGAACTGCTCCTCGAGCCGCTTGCGGTCTGTAATGTCGCTGTTGATACACAACCGCGCCTTCGGTTTTCCGGCGTCGTCGCGAATCAGGGACTGGCGCGATTCGACGAAGATCGCCACCCGGCTCCGATTGTGCATCCGCAGTTCCCCGACCCACTGGCCCTTGGCGAGCGTCTCATCGCTCGCGGCCGATACTCCGCCCACCACGGTGGCATCGAGCAGCTCTTCGGCCGTACGATTCATCACCTCGTCGCTGCGCCAGCCGAAGAGCCGCTCGGCTCCGGCATTCCAATAGAGCACGCGATTCTCCAGGTCGGTGATGAAGATCGCTTCGCGCGCCTGATTGAGCATTTCCGCCTGTTCGCGGATGCGACGCTCCGCCTGCCGTCGATCCGTGATGTCCGTCCCCAGCGCGAGCCGGGCACGCGCACGGCCCGCGTCGTCCCGGATCAACGTGATCCGCAACTCCACAAGCCGTTGCTGCCCGACCCGGTCCGTGATCTCGACTTCGCCCATCCACTCTCCCGTCTCGGACGCCGTTTTGCAGCCGGTCGCGAGCCGTTCGGACGTGGCCGCATCGAAAAGCGCAGCGCACGTCTTGTCGTGTGCGTCTGCCGCCGTCCAGCCAGAGAGCCGCTCGGCGCCCCGGTTCCAAAACGTGATATGGCCGTCGAGATTGGTGACGATCACCGCCTCCCGCGCCTGATCGAGGAATTCCGCGAGTTCGCGGCTCCGTCGTTCGGCGTCCTGCCGTTTCTTCCGTTCATTGCTTTCGCGGAGCGCGCGCCCGATCGCGGTGATGAGCCGCTTCATTCGATCCTTGAGCACGTAATCCGCCGCGCCGGCCTGCACCGCCTCGATCGCGCGATCCTCGCCGATCGTGCCGGACAGAAAGATGAACGGCGTGTCCGGCACCCGGTCCTTTGCGAGCTTCAACGCCTCCATGCCGTTCAACGACGAGAGCGCGAAGTCGGAAAGGATCAGATCGTAAAGCGCGAGATGGAGCTCACCGATGAAGGCGGTGCGCGTGGCGACGCACGTGATTCGGCATTCCGGCCATTCCTCCTGGATGAGTTCGCGCACGAGCTCGGCATCATCGGGGTTATCCTCGAGATGCAGGATTCTGAGCCCCGCAATTGTTCCGTTGTCAGTCAAAGGCAGTGATTGTTGGCTAAAGGAAGAAATAGCGTTCGCCCCCCCGTAGATAGCCATCCGATGGCGGACGCAGGGCGAAGCGCCAGACGGTGGCGAAGTCGTCCCAAGGCCCGGGAATATGTGCGTCGCAGATAATCTCCGCGCGCGGTGGCCGGCCGCTGCTCTTCGCGTGCACCCGGGACTGAAAGATCTCGTGCCCCTCCTCGGTCGCGAAAAACACAATCCGCTGCTCGAAGATGCTTTTGGGCTTTGGTCGTTCGCCCGCGACTGCCGCAAGCCAGGCGGACCGCATGATCCATTCGTGTCGCGCGAGTTCGACCACCGCGCGTTCACACGCCGCGCCGAGTGATTCTTCGGCGGCATGGCCGTATATATATCCTCCCCATTCCGTGCGGGCGAATACAATCACGGTTACTCCCCCAAACGGGCCATTGATGGCTACGGCGGACACACCGGGCCAATCCGTGTCCAGCACCTCGCCGGCAACGCAGCCGTCCCACCAGGCGATCAGGCTGAAACGCTCGATCGCCTCGAGGACGGCGGAACGACGGGCCTGCCGGCGAAGCAGGCCCGGAAAAGCCGACATGCCATTCGTCGCCGGGTCGATATCGAAGCCAAACTCCGACGCGCGGTCGGAATGCCCGACCACGTGAAAGGCCCAGCGCTCCAGCGCTTCCGACACTGCCTTGTGGCGGGCCACGGAAAGCACCGGATCGGTTCCGCTGCCATCCGCTGTACTATAAAAACCCGAGAAGGATCGCCCTCGGACGAGTCCGAATGAGAGCCAGGCATTCGCCTGCACCATCATTCGACCTCGCACCGGAAACTTGCCCGTCTCGATGGCTTGGATCGGCCCGCCGTGTTGCGTCAACACGTTGCGATACCGAAAACCTGCAACGCTGAGCCTTGCTCTCATGACTCCCCTTCATCCATGAAGCTCGTTCCCGTGGAACAAGGATCGCTGCTCGCCCCGGAGGCACTTGTTACATCGGAGTTCAACTGCCGTCCCAATGAGCAGGTCATCGGGTCAAAACGATCGGCTGCGCGCGCGAAACCACTGGCAAGCAGGAGGCTGGAAATCAGCCCCAGTAAGAGACGTTTTGTTTTTTGTTTCATGGCGGCCCACACTTCGCGCTTCCCGGAATGTCCCGCCATGACTCTGACTACCGGAATTCCGGTAGGCGTTTAGATTGCGTTCGCCTATCTGAACCGTTTTCGCCACGAAATCCGTCGACGTGCCCGCTTCGGTTTCCAGACGAATTTGCGCCGCGGCGCTCTCATTTTGCGCAGTCACGTGCGTAGGGCGATCCCTCGTGTCTGGTGACCAGCTCGTTGGGTTCCCGATCATCGCCCGTTACTCCGCGGAGGAGATCGGCACGGCGGGAAAAAACTGGTCCGCGACGCAGGACCCCGACGGCGTGATGTATTTCGGAAGAATCGGGGTGACGACGTTCGACGGTGATCGCTGGCGCACCTGGCCTATGCGTGGCGCGAATGCCGTGCGCGGGCTCGATCTTGCAACGAACGGTCGATTGTGGGCGGGTGGCACCGGGGAAATCGGCTGGTTCGAGCGCTCGGATTCGCGGTTGATTTATCATTCCCTGGTCGAGCATCTGCCCGAAGAGCACCGGAATCTCGGTGAACTCTGGGATGTTTTTGCCAACGGCGATGGCGCGGTGTTCGTCGCGGAAAATAAAATTCTCCGCTGGGACGGATCGGCCTTTCAGGTTTGGCCGATGCCCGGCGGCGGACGACTGCGAGGACTTCGTTCAGACGGCCAGATCTATCTCCAGCAGCGGCCGAGTGGGCTCCACACGCTATCTGCGTCCGGCCTGAAACTGATCCTGCCAGCGTCAACCATCGGCGATGCCCGGATATGGTGGCTCGAGCGCCGAGACGACGCGTGGATGTTCGTGACTTCCGACGGTTTCGCCCGGCTCAACCAGGGACGATTCGAGCCTTTTGCCGCTGAAACCAGTGCCATTATCCGACGAGCCCTGCCGACCTGTGTCGTCGACCTGCGAGACGGACGGCTTGCGATCGGCACGGTCAATTCCGGCATCCTGATCGTGCGGCGCGATGGCGTTCTGGAACGCACATTCGACCTGTCGGACGGCTTGCCCACCGAACTGATTAACGGATTGTTTTTGGACCGGGATGGGCAGCTCTGGGCCGCCGCGCATTCCTTTATTTTCCGGCTGGCGCTAAACCCGGTGACTACGGTTTTCGACCGGCGAGCGCAACTGCCGGAAAAGCCCATCCTGAATATCGTTTCAAACCACCAGCGCGTAATCGCGTCAACGGACACGGCGATCTATAGACTGTCGGAGGACGGCGACACATTCGAAATGAATCGCTCGGGCAGCGAGCCCATCTGGGACATGGTGTATTCTCCGGAGGGGTTGTTGACGGCCGGCTACCTGGGAGTGAAGAGATCGACGTCCGAATCCACCACGGTACTTCGGGCGACAACAGGAGATGTGTTTGCGATCGAGCCGTCGCGCGCCCGGCCCGGACATTTTCTCCTGTCGGAAGGCGCGAGCCTCGTGCACCTCGATTCCTACGGCAACGCCCAGGTGCTGGCTGATGGGTTGCCCGATATTGCGGGTTCACTTGCGGAAGACGCCGAAGGCCGGATCTGGCTCGGAACCCGCCAGGGTTTACTTCTCGTCGACCTTGATTCGCCGATGGGCGGCGCACACCGGCCATCCTCGTTTGCGGGTTTGCCGCCGGTGCGTGGTCCGACAGTGGTCAGCGCAACGACGGAGGGAGTCGTATTTGTTTTCTCGACAGCGGGTGGCTGGATGCTCGCTCCCCAGGCGCGCAGCTTCGTGCCGGTTGCAGGTCTTCCGCATGGCGACATCACGACAGTCTCGAGGGCTCACGCCAGTGATGAAATGTGGCTCGCGTTCGCGGCTGGTGGCGGTCGCGCCCCCACGCTCGGTCGCATCGCGATCGATGATGACGGGGCACGCTGGGAGCCCCACGAAGTCGAATCGCTGCATGTCATCTCGACGCCGCAAAGCATCCTCGTCCAGAAATCGGGCGACGGCACGCGCGTGCTCTGGATCGGCGGCACGAAGGGAATTCTCCGCCAAATCGTCGAAGGCGGCCCGTCGGCGCCCGCGCCCCGTCCGCCGTTGCTTCGGGCGTTTGCTTACTCGGGGCGCGATCGCGCGCCGGCGTCGATCGAGACGCCGCTCGCCTACTCGACCTCTCGCATTCAGTTCGAGTTTGCCGCGCCTGAATACGCCCGCCGCGCGTCGCTTCGGCTCGAGAGCTTCATCGATGGCATCGATGAGGATTGGGTTCGCGCCGGACCCGATTCGCGACGCGAGTTGACCGCGGTCCGCGATGGCAGCTACCGAATTCGCGTGCGCGCCGTGGCCGATACTGGTGTGGCGAGCACATCAGCGAGCTTGAGCTTCCAGGTGCTGCCGCCGTGGTGGCGCACTACACCAGCGGCGATCGGCGCGATTCTGGCGTTACTCCCCATCGCGTATTTTTCAGTTCGCCTTCGCCTCCGCGCGCTCCGCCGGCACAACGCGGAGCTCGAGGAAAAAGTTCGCGTCCGCACCGAGCAGCTCGAAGCCGCCAGCGCCGCGAAGACTCAATTCGTGGCCAACATGAGCCACGATATCCGCAATCCGCTCAACGGCATCGTCGGCCTCACGCTCGCGCTCGAGGATTCCCGCCTCGATACCCGCCAGCGCGAGATCGTCGCCACATTGCGCGAATGCACCACCTATCTCTCGACGCTCGTCGACGACGTGCTGGACTTCGCCAGCATCGAGGCCGGCCGCGTCGAGTTGCGTCCCGGCCCGTTTGTGCCCGGCGAGCTCCTCACCTCGATCGTCACGACCCTCAAGGGCGACACCGCCGAACGCGGCGCCACTTTCACCTGCAGCGCGGACCCCCGCCTCCCTGGCCACCTGCTCGGTGATGCCGGGCGGATTCAGCAGATCCTCGTCAACTTCGCGTCCAACGCGCTCAAGTACGCCGGCGGAGACATCCACCTCGAGGCCTCCTGTCCGGAGAACGCGCCGGGCGAAGTCGAGTTCGCCGTCACCGATCGTGGGAGGGGCATCAGCCTTGAGGAACAGGCGACGCTGTTCACCAAATTCACGCGGCTCGAGCGCTCCCGGCACGACGACATCCCCGGTGCCGGACTCGGGCTGGCCGCATGCCGGTTGCTCGCCGACATCATGGGGGGCGCGGTCGGCGTCGAGAGCCGCGTCGGCGAAGGCGCGCGCTTTTTCCTCCGCCTCCCGCTCACCATCGCGCGGGAGGCGCCCGAGCCGGCGCCCGCCAGCCTGCCCAACACCACCGTGCTCCTCGTCGAGGACACCGATTACAACGCCTGGGCGGCCTCCGCCGTACTCGCGCGGCTCGGCCTCACCTGCGATCGCGCGCGCACGGGCGAGGAGGCGGTGCGAATGTTCAGCGAGAAACATTACAACGTCGTCCTGTTGGACCGCAACCTGCCGGACATGGACGGAACGGAGGTCGCACGCCGTATCCGAAAAATGGATTCGGATGGCCTGCCGGCGATTCTCCTGGCCGTAACCGCGTATTGCACCGCCGAGGACCGGACCCTCTGCCTCGATGCCGGGATGGATGCCTTCGTGGGCAAGCCGCTCACGCCCGACAAGCTCCGTCGGGTTTTGCTGACGGCCGGCCGCCGGATGATCGCCGCTGCGACGGTCGATGTGCCGCGCGAGACTATCGCGGCCGAGCTCGATCTCACATTGCTCAACTATCTTTCCGACGGTACGGAGGCGGGCGTGGCCGATCACGTGGAGCGTTTCCTGGCGACGCTGTCCGAGACAGAGGCCCAACTCGCCACCACGGTGGCAGCAGGCGACTTCAGCGCGCTGGAAGTGCACGCGCATCGCGTCCTCGGCCAGGCCAGGATGATCGACGCCGCGGCGCTTACCGAAGCCGCGCTGCGACTCGAGCACGTCGCGAAGACGGGAGACGCGGCCGCTTGTCGCGAGACGCTGCGCCTGGTGCGCGACGAGATGCGGGCTGTTACGGCAGCAATGCGCCGCCCTCGCCCATCGATGTCGACAGCGTGAAGCCGTGCTCCCGCGCATAACGCACAAGCTCGGCCGTGGAGCTGAGCTCGAGCTTGCGCAAGATGTTGAACCGGTGCTTCTCCACCGTCTCGACGGAAATCTTCAGACGTATGGCGATGTTGGCATCGCTAAGCGGAGCACCGACGAGCGCGATCACGTCGCGTTCGCGATCGGTCAGTAGCTTGTCGAACGATCTCGGATCGCGATGCCGCGCAGACTTCGCGCGCTGGAAAGCCTCGGAAAACCACACGCGACCATCCGTCACCGCGGTGATGGCTTCTTTCAACGTCGCGACCGTGTTCGTATTCTTGTCCACAAAACCCTGCACATGCGCCCGCTCCGCGCGAAACACCGTGAACTCGTCGCAATGCGAAGAGAGCACGAGCACCCGAACCTTGGGCGCCGCTTTGCGGATTTCGCTCACGACGCCAAACCCATCGAGATTTGGGAGATGCAGATCGAGCAGCACGAGATCCGGATGAGCGGCGGCCACGACCTCGACTGCGCGCCGGCCATCGTCTGCCTCACCGACGACCTCATGATGTAATTCCTCGATGCAGACTTTACGCAAAACTTCGCGGAACATCAGATGGTCTTCGACAATTACGATCCTCACGGCGGCGATTTTTGGGGCGCGTTGCTTCGACGCGCAAGCGCGACGGGATGCGTCGCTGAACAACCTGCTCGCGAAACCGCGCAGGATGGCATCGGCCTAGATACAGCGAGATGAAGGCAAAAGGCCACAGTCCGCACACTGCGCCCCGGAAGATTGACCAAACAGCACTTGACGCAGGCCTTGAAACCGCGACGCTCTGCCCTCCGATTTTCGCCCTCATCGTCTATCGGTTAGGACAGGAGATTCTCAATCTTCAAAGCGGGGTTCGATTCCCCGTGGGGGCGCCAATTTTCGACTCGGTCAGGAGGCTGTTGGTACTGCCTGCGGCTAACGCGCATTGGGCGGCGGTGCGAAGACTTGCCGCACTGTGCGCGCGATGATCGCGAGGTCCAGCCACACGGTCCACGAATGAATATAGAGCAGGTCGAGTTCGATCCGTTGATGGATAGATTCTTTCGTATGAATCGCACCGCGTAGACCCCGCGACTGCGCGAGCCCTGTGATCCCTGGCTTCACGAAAAACCGCACGCGGTATTCATTCACCGCATCGGCAAACAAATCGTCGTGCCGCACGTAATGAGGCCGTGGCCCGACCACGCTCATTTCGCCGGCCAGCACATTTATGAACTGCGGCAATTCATCGAGACTCGTACGCCGCAGCAGGTGTCCAAAGGGATAAATCCGCTGATGATTTCCCTCACCCTGATGGGCCGTCGTGTCATCGGTCGCATCCATGGTGCGAAACTTGACGATTCGAAACGTACTCCCCGCCCGTCCTGAACGAGCTTGCCGGTAAAACAACGGCCCCGGCGATTGTCGTCGTTGCATGAGCCATACGACCAGGGCGAGAAGCGGCAGGATCAGAGTCACCACAGGAATCGCCAGCGCAATGTCCAGCATGCGCTTGAGCCCCCTATTCAACGGGTCTTCGAGCGGCTCATCCTGAAAGGCCAGAAAGCTGTATCCATCCTGCATCAGGACACGGAGCGGATACGCCAGCCGAAAGGTGAGATTATTGTGGATCAACAATCGACACCCGCAACTCGCACACATTTTCGCCAGATGCTCCGCATCCTCGGGACTGAGCGGCAAGCTGAGCGTCAATAGCTGGCGCGCGCCCGTCTCGGTGATCGCCGATCTCAAATTGGCAAATTCCCCCACCACCTTCAGTCCCGGGATCTGTGGTGCCGCGCCGCGATAGCGAATCACGCCGACGGGCATCAACCCCAGCTTCTCCCGTACCGCGAGCCACTGCGACAGGTCGGGAAACTGCTCTGCATCGCCGAGGATGAGGGTCGGAAGTCGCGCGCCACCACCGAAAAGAATCCGGACGAGCAGGCCGGGCTGGAAACGATTCAACAGCACAAAAAGCATCCCGGCTCCGGGCAAATACACCGCGAGAAAAAGTCGGCTGATGCCAGGATCCTTGAAACCGACGGCGACCGTGAAAACCGCGCACGCGACTGCGACCGTTTGCCGGAAGGCCAGCCGCATCGACTCCGCCCACCCGAGCGCCGCGAAATTTCCTTCGAGCCTCCAGAGCGCCCCCATGGCGATCACAATCCCGACGACGATCGCGATTGGGTACGCAGGCAGCGGCAACAGTGTGGTGAAGCTCAGCGACGGCAGGACATAGAAAATGCCGGCCAGAAGAAACCACCAGAGCACGCCGCTGCCTGCCAACAACAAGGTGTGCAGGCTTCCAACTCCGGAACTGCGGCGATCAATCACGAGAGGGAGGGGACAGACGTCGGGGGTGGAGATTCAGTCCTCGCCCTCATGAGGGCCGGGCTCGATGCACCCCGCCAAGAAATGGCGGCGCCGCGACCCCAAAGCGAAACACCATCCAAGCCAGTCGTGTCGCGCGAAGGTACCGGCCGACATAGCGGGAAGGGTTCGACAGGATACGCCAGAGCCACCCCAGACCCAAGCGATCAACCCAGGGCGGGATTTGAACCTGTGCACCAGACATAAACGCAAGCGCCGCTCCGAGACATAGAATCACTGGGCGATAAGAGAGTGCGTCGCGCAAATAATGTCCGAGCCGTTCCTGAACCCCTCCCCCAATTCCAAGATAGACGACTTCAGGCGCCCGACGCTCGACCAGTTCGCTCAACGTCGGGTCGGCAATGGGCCCGGCTGGATAACTGGGCGCGACATAAAAGTCCTCGTCGGTGGCCGGGTAGCCCTGCGATTCCAACCAGGTGAGCGTGTGCCTGCGCTCGGCCTCGGTGGGCATCACCCATAGCACCGCACCGGGCCGGCGCATCACCTCGCGGTTCATCCAAATACGGAGGAAGGCGAGGCCCGAGTTCCGCCGCAGTCGTATACCAGTTCGTATCCGCCAGAGCAGTACCATGAATGCGGAATCCGTCAGTACAATATCGCTCGCTTCGAGCGCGCGGCGATAAGCCGGTTCACCCACCAGATCACACGCCAGCCCCGGTCCCGAAGGAGCCGTCAATAAACCGCCCTTTTCCGCGCGGTCGCACGCATCGCCCAGCGATCCGGGGAAAAAATCGATTCCAAGCACACGTTCGACCGGCGGCCGGGGCCGGGTCAGGGTTCTGCGCTCACCCATGGCGGCGGGCACTCGTGGAGTGGGAAACTGAAACTCTCATCGGGGCCCGGAAGCAGAAGGCATGCACCCGCGGTCGTCGAGATTTCGTCGGAGGGAAACTACGCAGCGTTTTGTGGGCATCGTTCCAAAATCCGCTTGGTAGGTTCGTCGCCCACGACATGCTCCCCCGACCGCGCATGAAGGCCAGCAGCATCACGATTCTGAAACGGCATGTGCTGCCAACGCTGGTTGCTTTGGCCGGCGCTTACGGGGTGATGCGGTCGGACTTCGGCCAGCGGATTGAAAATGCGACGCTCGACTGGCGCACCCGACAGCGGGCCGAGTGGCAGCCGCGCAAGCCGATCGATGAGCTGCTGCTGGTCGGCATCGACGAGGAGAGCCTGCAGGCCTTCGAGGAGAGATTTGGCCGCTGGCCGTGGACTCGTTCCGTCCACGGGGATCTCATGCAATTGCTCGCCCAAGTCGAGCCCACCGGCCCGACTGTCGTGGGATGGGATTTGCTCTTTCCCGAGCGGTCGTCCGCGGATCAGGACTTTGCGGAAGGCGTCACATCCAGCGGTCTCGACGTCGTGCTCGGAGCCGAGCGCGCCGAACCGAAATACGGCGTCATGCCCGGGTCGGAAACGGCGAGGGCGGCCCGCCTGCTCCCTTTGCTGCGAGTCGCCGGCGACCGTCGCGCCATTCCCGCAAACGAGGCGATGCTCCTGCCGACGGGCGAGCTCTCAAAGATTGCTGCAATTGGTTTTGTGGATACGCCCCCTGGCATTGATGGCGTGCGGCGCGAGGTTCCGTTGATGGTCAGAATCGGCGACGCCATCTATCCCACCTTTTCCCTGCAGGTACTGCTCCGGCACTGGCACGCCTCCCCCGAACAGGTTCACGTCCAACTGGGGGTGGCAGTAACCATCGAGACCCCCGGTAAAATCTGGCGCATCCCGATCGATGCTACAGGCGCCTATTTCGTGAACTACCGACATACCGTGTCGGGGGTGAATCGCGTCGGTTATTCGGATCTCTATTCGCGGCTTTTAGAACGTTACGCGGAAAACAAGTCGACGAAAGTCCACCCCATATCCGGTCGGATTTTGATTATAGGCCAGGTAGCGGATGGATTGTCCGATTTCGGCCCAACTCCGCTGTCCGCGCTGACACCCCTGGTGCTGGTGCACACCAATATAATCGAGAATGTATTAACGGGGGATTATGTGCGCCGCGTCCCGCCCATCTATATATGGCTCGGGGCCGTGCTGCTCGGCATCGTCGGTCTGACGGTGTTCTCGGAACGCAAACTATGGCAGCAGGTGGCGTTCTCGTTGGGTGTCCCGATTGTCTACATCATTGTTGCCACGCTTGCCTGGATTTACCGCAGCTCGCTCGTTCCAGTCGTCGGTCCGGTGCTGGGGTTCGCGGCCCTTCAGGTGTTCATGATCATCCGCCGTGTCCTGGTCGAGCAGCGTGCGAAAGAACAGATCACGGGCGCATTCAGCACGTATCTTTCTCCCACGCTCGTCGATCGCCTCGCCGCGAGCGGCACGATGCCCCAGCTCGGCGGGCATGAGGAGGAAATCACCGCCTATTTCAGCGACATCCAGGGCTACTCGGGTTTTTCCGAAAAACTTCCGCCTGCTCAACTGGTCGAGCTCCTCAACGATTACCTGACGGCCTGCACCGATACGGTCACCGAGGAAGGCGGCACGCTCGACAAATATATTGGCGACGCGGTCGTGGCGATGTTTGGAGCGCCGATTGTCTTGCCGGATCATGCCTATCGGGCCTGCGTGGCGGCGCTACGCGTGCAAAAGCAACTCGGCGCCCTGCGCGAACGCTGGAGCCGCGAGACCAACCGCTGGCCGGAAGGCGTGCGGAAGATGCAAACACGCATCGGCCTAAATTCCGGCGCTGCAATCATCGGAAACATGGGCAGTCGCACACGTTTCAATTACACCATGACCGGCGACAACGTGAACCTGGCCGCCCGCATGGAATCCGGCGCCAAGAGCTGGGGTGTTTATACCCTGTGTACGGAAGCGACCAAGCGAGGCTGTGAAGAACGCAGCCAGCGGGTGATCTTCCGTTCGCTCGGTCGCATCATTGTAATGGGCCGATCGCAACCCGTCCCGATCTACGAAGTGGTCGCACTCAAGGAAGACCTCATTGCCTCCTGGGGCGATTGCCTCGCGCAGTTCGAAGGCGCACTCACCTGCTACCACGCCCGCGACTGGCACGGCGCGATCGACGCATTTCGTCGGGCCGCAGAACTGGAGATGAATCAACCCGGAAAAACGCCCGGCGTGAAAACCAACCCATCCCTGGTTTATATCGATATCTGCCAGCGCTACCTCGTGGATCCTCCAGCTGAAAACTGGGACGGGGTCTATGTGATGACGGAGAAATAGCACAGTCCACTCTGGCGGAGTGGAATGCCCTTCCCCACATTCGACAAACGTCGACCACACCGGGCGCCGCGCGAAGAGGGGCGAGCGCCTCACTATATCGTTATATTATCGCGGCCCCGCCGGACTCACTACGGGCTGGGTTTGGTCCAACGGCGGCAGGATGGTGCTGCTCTGCTGGCCTGGCGTGACGACCGGTTGACCATTGACAAAGCTTACCGTGCCCGCAGGTGAAGTCGTCTTGGTGATGAGCCCGCCCTTGTTGTTTCCGGCGACTGTCTGGCTCGAAGTAGCGCTGGTAGTGCCTGTGCTCGACGTGGCGGTGACGGTCGATCCTCCTGCGCCTTGAGTGACATTCACGGTCACTTGCGGCGCGTCGATCGTCCCGCTACTGGCTCCGATCAAGTTCGTGCCCGCCGTGTTCGCACCGTTCGACGAACCGGCATTGACCGCGCCGGCGATCGTCGCGGCGGTTGAAGCAGCCAACGCCGTGTTGCCGGTCTGGCCCGTTGCCGCCAGCAAGCTTGTGGTCGCGGTCGTTGCGATCGCGCTCACCGCTGCGTTCGCGCCCGTGCTGGCGGAGACTTGATTGGAAATATCGACGAGTTCCTGCGTGGTGAGGTTCGGATTGATGGCCTTGGCTGCACCGATCGCCGCCGTGATCTTTCCATTCACCACTCCTTGTGCTGCGCCTTGCGCGGCAGCGGCTGCCTGATTGGGAGCGGCGTTCACGGCCGCCGATGTGATGGCCGAGGCGGCCGCCGTGAGGGCGGCGTCGCTCGCACCGGTGGCCGAGCCAGCGGCGGTCACCGCCGCCGCGGCCGCCTGCGTGATTGCGCCCACTTGATCGGGATTGCTGGTCGCAACCGCGCGCACTGCGGCCTCGGTCACGGCGGAGACCGCGTTCAAAGTTGCCTGCTGGCTGCCTGAAACCGCGGAGCCAGCGCTCGCCGCGCCTTGCACGGCGGCATTCACGATCGCACCGGCTTGATCAGGTGCTGCTCCCACCGCCGCGGAAGTTACGGCAGCGAGCTGGGCCGTGGCATTGGCTTCCGAGCCGGCGGCTGAATTCGCGGCAGCGACATTCGCGGCGACAGCACTCACCGCGTCGACAATATCCTGTTTCACTGTAGGATCGCTCTGCACCAACGCTGCGAGCGCAACCGCCGCCGCCGAATTGGCCGAGCCTTGCCCAAACGGAACGTCAAAGGACGAACCATCTGTACGAGTGATCCGAACGACGCCGTTGAGATTGAGCACCGACGTATTGGCGTTACCATTACCCTCAGGGACAACCGTAACCAGAAAGACCGTACCGCGCGCCGCCGCGACGCCAGTCGGCATCACGATTCCATAATCGGTGTTGCTCCGCTTGGAGGGATCGAGAGTCGAGACGACTTGTCCGGCCTTCAAATTCAACCGCGCCTTGCGCGTGGTTGCGGAGAGTTCGTCGATCACGAGCCGGGAATTCTGGCGCACGGTGGCAACGGCACCGGAAAAGGTTTCGATATATACCTCCACGTTCGCCCCGGTCTCGATCACCGACTTCTCTGGAATAAGATCGCTGCCGACGATCTTCGCCTTCGCCTGCCCCTGCGGGGTGTAATATGCGGCGCCGCTGCCGACAATTTTCACCACCTTGGCGTCGCTCGCCCAAGCCGTTCCTGCAAACACCAGCGATACAAGCGCACACTTTGCCAAAAGTGAAAGAAAGCGTGGAAAAAAGGTCATGGGAATATGCGTTCGTAGTGGGGACGAAATCGTGGTGCCCCATACGGTTATGGACCGCTGTTTTTGCAATCTCAAAGCTCGCGGAGTTTTACGCATTCCGGCCTCTGGTGAACCGCCCAAACGTGGGCCCTCGAATCGTACGTCAGCGCTGCGCTTTCCCCTCGAGAGCTCGACGGAGCTCGTGCGTTTTCATTTCCGAGAGCGATTCATACATCGCGTGCAGCCGTGCGAAATAGAAGCCGGCGCGACCATCCAGAAACCCGCGCTGCCAGAAGTATACGTATCCGAAACGCAACCACGGTCGGCACGGCATTTTTCGGGCCAGCCATTTCAGCCGCCGACGCCGATCCGCAGCGCCCAATTGCAGGCCGCCGCTTCCGACACCCGCCAGCGCGACCTGCGCTTCCCAGTTCGAGTAGCGGTTGTGTTTCTCCACAAAGACCTCGATCGACGGAAACGCATAGTGGTCCATCTCACACTGCAACCGGCCTGTACGGCCACCGACCATCACGTGCTCGTGAACTTCATTATCGCCGCTCCCTGTCGCCGCCGACGTCAGTTTCTCGTAGCGACCCGAAGCATGCCGGAAGAAGCGCAGATTCCAGTTCGGATAATACGCGTGGCGCAGCCATTGACCCATGAAGAAAAACCTCCGGTTGATCCAGTAACCATCAATCGGGTGATCGGGATCACATGCAATCGCGCGCAGTTCTTCCTCAGCCTCCGCTGGCAGCACCTCATCCGCATCCAGGATAAATACCCAGGGATGGGCAAACGGCAGCGTCTCCAACGCCCAATTCTTCTTCTTCGGCCAGGTTCCGTTGAATTGAAACTGCACCACCTGCGCACCGTGGGATTGCGCGACGGCGACGGAGTCGTCGGTGCTTTGTGAATCCACGACCCAGATCTCCGCCGCCCATTGCACGCTGGCGAGACAGCGCGGGAGATTGTGCGCTTCATTCCGAACTGGAATGAGCACGCTCAACGGAGCCTTGACGCGGTTCGTGATCACGCGTCGCGCCCGTTCCGGAACCACGGCACGCTGGCGATCATGGCCCCGATCAAACCCGCCGCGACATCGCGCCAATCCGGCGAACGTTCCGGCAACCAAATCTGCAAGCACTCCAGTACCGCCGCCACGAGCCCGACGAGCGCAGCGCGGCGTACCACACGCGACCAGGTCTGTCGCGCAAATCCGGCAGCCGACAGATGCAAGGTGGCCGCCAGCACACCGAAGCCTGCGACGTTGTTGAGAAAATCACTCGTATCCAGAACTCGCACAATGCCACGCGGCATCTGCGGCAGATCCTGGAGGGACGGATGGGAACGCAGTGCCAGGAACGACGTCAGGCAAAACACGACGCCAAGGGGCAGCCAGCGCAGGGCAGTCAGCAACCACCGGCCCTTTGGCACCGCTGCGGCTCGCGCATTCGCGGACGAGAGAAGAGAACGGGGGACATCGGCCATGGAAACGCGCGGTCGATGAACATGCTTCGAGCCGGATTGGCAAGCCGTCCGCCAGACGGGAATTCACTTGCGCGATCAATTTGTGCGCCGCCTGCTGAGCGCGAGCCGTGCTTTCTTCCTCCCGCCGTAATGCTCCACCCCGCCACGAGCCGGCCTACCTGGTTCCTTCCGAAGTTTCGCTCGCGGTACAAACAATCGCACTGGTGGTCTTCTCGGCTTGGTTTTTTGGCGGCACGCTCGACTGGGCTCAGGCATGGATCCTGGCGATCATCGGACTAGGCGGCTTCGCGCTGCGAATGCGAAGCCTGGAGACGGGGCGCTGGGATTTTCGACCATTTATTCCCGCTGCGCTCTGGGCTGCGTTCGCCACCATTGCCTGCCTAAATCCAAGTCATGCGCTCCTGCCCGGCGGCGGCTGGAGCCCACGCGAGGAGATGGTTCGCTGGCTCCCCTCCACCGTCGATACCGCCCATACGCTCGCGGACGCGGGCCTCTGGCTGCCCGCTCTGCTCCAAGGTGGCCTCATCGCCGGGATCCTGCGGACAAGGCGGGCGGCAAACGCGATCTGGACGGCCATCGCGCTTAACGGCTTTGCGCTCGCCGCGATCGGCGCAGGGTTTCACTTCGCCGGCGCGGACAAGCTGCTTGGCCTCGTTGAAGGGCAGGAACCGACGTATTTCTTCGCGACCTTCTTCTACAAGAACCACTGGGCCGCCTACGGGGCACTCAGCGCTGCAGCGGCGTTCACTCTCGCATACCGGGCCTGGCCGGCAGCAGTCGGCGGCGATCCACGAGCGCGTGGGCAGACGCTCCTCTTTGGCGGCGCCGGGGTGTTGACCACGACCACCCTTCCCCTTCCCGGCTCGCGCGCTGGCGCTCTTCTGGCACTCGCGCTCGTGGTCGGATTCGTCCTCGCGATGCTCGCCTCATGGTGGCGCACGACACGAGCCACCGGGGCCCGATCGCGATGGATGCTCGGCGCGCTCGCACTCGCCATCACGAGCGTCCTTTTTTTTGGGCTCAGGGCATATGCGCCGCGGGCAGGCACCGATCTGGAGCGAACTCGCCAGCAAGTCCGGCGCAGCCTGGATGGCGAGGCGCTGGATATCAGAATACCCGTCAGCCGCGACACCTGGCGCATGACGCTCGAGCGGCCTTGGTTTGGCTGGGGCCCCGGCTGCTTCGAAATCGTCTTCCCCCGTTTTCAGGGCAACTATCTCCGCGGACCGGACGGAAAAGCCACGGCGCGTTTCGAGGCCGCGCACAACGACTGGCTTCAACTCACCGCGGAAACGGGTTTTCTCGGCGCTTCACTGCTGCTGGTGCCGGTCACAATTGCCGGATGGCGAGGGTGGCGCCGTTCCGACGCGAGCGGTCGCCACGGTCTGGCTGCCTGCGGCTTGATCGCCGCCTATGCGTGGATCGATTTTCCCTTTCACAACCGCGCGATCCTCCTGGTGTGGTCGATCATGCTCATGTCCGCGCACCGACTCGCACCGCGGTCTTCGGACATCAGAAGCTAGCTCTCCGCGAAAATGCCTCTCCGCCAGTGCCCGGCCGTGGTCGGTCAGCTCTTCGCTTCGGGTGCGTACCCTTTTGAATATTTCTTCGAATTCTGATAACTGTAAGCGCGGTAATAATAGCCGCCACCGAAGCCGGTCGGCATCGCGTTCATCACGACGCCGGGACACTCGAGCTCCGTCTGGCGCAGCCGCTCGAGTACACTGCGAACCGCCTGCCTCGAAACGGCGTTGAATCGGCAGATGAAAATCAGTTCATGCGCCACCTTTGCAAACGCCACCGCGTCCGGAAAAACACCCGCCGGCGGCGTATCCAGAATCACGATGTCGAATTGGCGTTGGAGCGCCGCGATCAAAGCCGGAAGTTTTGCGCCGCCGAGCAACTCGGTCGCCCGGCGCGTCACCCCACCCGCACGCAACAGGAACAATCCGGGCGTCGTTTCCTGAATCGCGAGGCTTCGATCCTTGAGGAGATCGCCCTCCAGATTACCGCCCTCGTCGAGCCAGCGGAGCAGGCCCGCTTTATTGTCGAGATTGAAATTCCGGTGTTGGGTTGGACGACGAAGATCGGCATCGATCACCAACGTGCGGCGGCTGTGCGCCACAAAGCACTGGGCGAGATTCGCAGCAATAAAGCTCTTCCCTTCCCCAGGCACGGTACTCGTGATCAGAATCGTTTTCGGCGGATCGATTTTCGACGATAGCGCCAGCTGGCTGTAAAGGGCTCGGAACTGCTCCGCCGCCGCCTCGTCATTTTCCGATTTCACGAGGAAGGGCCGGTCCTTTTCCACCACGCCACTGACCGCCGCAATCTCGCCTATGACCTCGGAGCCGAGATGATGCTCCACATCGACCGCTCCGCGTACTCGCCCGAAGAACATTTCCGCTGAAAACGGATATCCCACCATGATCGCCAGCGCGAGCGCGGCTGCGATCATGATCGTCCTCCGTGGATTGGGCGAGAAAGGTGCGCCCGCCGGTCTCGCAAGTTCCGAAACCTTCATGTTCACGCCTTGTAGCTGGGCCGAGATGGTGGCATCGTTGAGGCGTGCCAGAATCTGGGAATAGCTCGCCTTATGGGTCTCCACCGTGCGGCGGAGTATATTATATTCCACGCCGAGTTGATCCAGGCTGAGGGCTTCCTTCTCGGCCTTGCCGAGTTGCTCCAGTAACTGCCGCTCCTCGGCCAGGGCTTTCTCACGCTGGTCGCGCAGATTATTCAAGGCGTTCTTCACCTCTTCGTCCTGGATTCCCTCCAACGCCTTGATTGCGCGTTCGTTTTCCTGCATCGCAGGATGCCGGCGCCCATAGCGTTCCGCCATCACCGTGCGTTTTCCGCGTAGCTCCGCCAGCCGCCGCGCGACATCTCCGAGGCTTTCCGAAACAGTGATTGCCGCCATTTGGGCAGCGTCCTCGCCCCGCTTCATGACCGCTTCAGCCTGGGCGAGCTGAGCCTCGACGCCAACTCGGGCAACTCGCGCGGCCGTCGCACTCGCGTTCAGCGACTTCAGATTATCCACGATGATGTTCTGGCTGGCCTCGAGCGAAACCAGGTTGTGCCGCTGCCGGTATTCCTGAAGCGTGCGCTCCGCGACCTCGGATTTCTTACGAAGATCCTCGGCCTGATCATGCAGGAACTTAAGCGACGCATCGGTGGTGGCACTGCTCCGGTCAAACGCATAGCGGATAGCCTGCTCCGCGTAGCGATTCGCGATGAGGGCTGCGCCGGCTGGATCGCGATGCACGGCTGAAATCGAAATCAGGGCGGTGCCTTCCCGGCGCACGATCGTTACCGCGGATCGAGTTATCCTCATGACCAATTGCTCCTCATCGCCGCCGCCTGCTCCGAGGTAATGTCTCACGATGAGCGCTTGTTCCTCACTGGAAAACGTATCCACGACCCGCTTCATCAGTTCCGGGCTTCGCAGCTGTTCGAGCCGCGTGAGCGTGGCGACCTCTGCACCCATCATTTCCAATCTCCCGGTCAGCTCGTTGCGCTCGCCACGTTCCACGATCAGGGTCGCGTTCGCGGCGTAGAGCTTCGGCTGTCGGAGTTGCTGCCATCCGACCAGCGTACAGGCAACCAATGCAAGCGCCGCCGCCACCCAAAAATGGGATCGTAGCACAATGAGCGGCTGCCGCAGATCGATGGTGGCGGGCAGTCGCATTGCGGCCGCAGGTTTTCGGGCCTTGGTCCCCGAAGGTTTGATGTCGGCCATGGCGCTTAAAAAACCCGCTCGGGCACGAACACCACATCGCCAGGTTGAAGAAGGAAAGTATCCCCCGCGTCCGCGCGGCCTTCGATGAGCTTCTCCACGTTGACCGTGAAGGACTGCTCGGCGCCTCGTTCATCTTTTCGTGTCACTCGGACACTGTCGCCTTTCGCGATCCGGGTAAATCCGCCGGCCGAAGTGATTGCCTCCACGATGGACAGCGCCACCGCTTCAGGCGCGAACACCTGCTTGCCCTGCTTGCCGACCTGACCGAGCACCATCACCTCTTTCGGGCTGTATTCGATCAAGCTCACGACCACCTCCGGACGGATAAAAATTTCCTCCTTCACATAGCGTTGAGCGATCAGTGACTGCGCTTCCGCGGCGGTGAGTCCGGCGATTTTTACCTGGCCGAGAAGTGGCACATTCACCTCGCCAAACCCATCGATCCGTCGATCAACCGTGACGTCGGCCTCCCCCTGCACCGCGATCTGCACCAAATCGCGCGAGAACATCCGATAGCGGCTCGCGACTGCCGATGGCTCCTCGGCCGCAGTGAGCGTCCCGAGGATACCAATCAGGAAATAGCAAAGCCGGTAGGAATTCATGCGAATGGATGGCAAGTCGACCTCTGCGTTGAGGTCGAATCAGCCGACAAGCCTTCCGGCAAGGCTAGAACCGCACCGTAATTCCCGCGCCGAAGTTAAAGCGGTCGTAATCGGAAATCGCGATCGTCGAGTCGTTATCGCGATAACCGGCGGATACGTCGAACGAAGCGTTATCGCGCAGCGTGTAATCAACACGCGCACGGGCCGTATAACCGTCATCTTTTCTCGCCCCGATCCCATTGAAACCGGTGTAGGTCGAACGATCCGCCCCGATACTGCCACTGAAGGACAGCTTTTCGACCAGCTGCCGGTTTAGACTCAGGGTAAGACTCGAGGTGCGGGCCGACTGATCGGCTGCGGTGACGCTGAGGTCTTCGCTCGCGATCGCCGACCAGCTGGTCTTCTCGCTCGCCGTCCATGTGACCTGTCCCGAAAAATAGAACGATCCCGTGTCATCGAAGCCTGCCTTCTTGAAATGACGCTGGACAACACCCGCACTGACGCCGCCCGTGATTTTCGGGGCAAACTCGCCCTCCGCGCCCACGGTGTAGCGCCAATCGCGCGTGTCGATACCGGCACGTCCCACGACCGCCGAATCGGTCCAGGACTCCAGCGTCGTGATGCCCGCGAGCAGCTTCAGTTTCGGCGAATATTCGTAAAGCGCATGAGCCCCCGCACTATAACTCTCGATGTCGCTATATCCGGCCGTGAGATAATTGCTCATCACATAGGCCCCGGTGAGGCGCAGACCAATCTTCCCGGTCGTAACGTGGTCGAGTGAACCATCCAGATTGAAATCGTTCGATTCGGTGCGCGCGTTCACGGTTTCGTTGCCAATCGAGTTTCGGCGGAAGGTCAGCCCGGCTCGCGCCTCCGTCTTGTCCGATGGCTCGTAGCCAAGCCGCGCTTCCAGGTGAGGATCGAACGAGTTGAGCTCACTATGTTCGGCAAAGCCCAACCAGGAGGCCCCAGCCGCCGCCTCTAAGGAAACAATGCCGGCGTCGCGAATATAACGTACCTCGCCCGTCAGTGTGCCAACCATGTCCTCGACCTGGCGGTTGCTGACGAAAATATTCGAATCGTAATCAGCCCGGGCTAAGGTTGACCCGACCAGTCGGCCATGGCCGAGAGTCACGAAAGCATGTGCGGAAGAGATTGTCAGCATGCCCACCAAAGTGGCGAGAAGCGTTGAGCGAGAAATCACGAGCATAGACCGGTGGTGGGAAGCTAGGTTGATGCCAAAGGCACTTGCTGGCTGGCCCTGTGGGTGGGATCAGCCTCTGCGCCAAACCAGCCAAAGCGAGCAGGATGTCGATATCAAAAAGGATCGGCTCGGCCCGGACTCAATGCGGAATTTACTGAGTCGCCCTGCTCCGCGCGTGCTTGCTCACGCCGACCAGCAATGGGACCACAATTATCCATATTGCCACAACGAGTAGCTTCACTGGCGGTAACTCGGTGAGCCTCGTGGGCAGCCAGGCACTCGCCGCCAGCACCGGCGCCGCCCAAGCCGCGCAGCCATTTCCGATCCACGCCTCACGTCCAAGAAATCCCAGCGGAAACACGAGCAACAAGTCGTCGCACGGACGGTGATAAAGACAGAGTCGGGCGACGAGGGCGACTGCGGCCACGCGCGCCATCAGCTCCGCCTGCCGCAGCGGTCCGCCCAAAAGAATCCATAGCGTCACCACTCCTGCCATCCCCGCGATCGGCTGAGCCAGTCCGGGCGATACCCCCAGCCAGCTCAGTACCGTGACGATGCTGTGTCCGTCGGGAGCCAGCTCCAGTAGTCCCCGCAGATAGATTCCCGACAGTGCCTCCCGCACGCTCACTCCGGTCCACCCGCAGGCCGCGATCGTGGCAACAACCAGAAGTCCGACGCCGCATGCGAAGCCTCGCCACTCGCGTTTCCCGAGTAAGAGTGCGAAAAACATCGTCCCCACCTGCGGTTTCAACATCGCGCCGCACCACGCAAGTCCCGCGAGAAACCTCCGGTCCGACCGCTGCGCAAAATAAAGTCCAGCCACCGGAGCGCAGGCCAGTGCTGAGAAATTCCCGAAATGCACATCGGCCCACAATCCCGTCATCCCTAGCACCGCACCAATCATCAGCCACGCGAGCGTGCGATCAACCTCGCGGCCTATCTTCCACATAAAAAACAGCAACACGCCGATCGCCCCAAGCTGACAGCCGGTAAACCATAGCTCTCGCGCATCGCGTCCGAGCGCCGGCGGCAGCCAGGGCATGGCCATCACAAAAGCATACGGCGGATAAACCGAATCGGCATACCGTTCGCCCGCCGGAGCCGCCTCGACCGCAGCGTGCGGATAGATGCCGCGATAAAACAGCTCCTGATGAGAGGCCAGCGTGCGGAAATCGTGATGCCGCAACGGATCCCCGGCGCGGCGAAGTTCCGTCGTCACGCGCAGCGCCACCACGCCCCACACCAGCATCAGCGCAAGGAGGACGATCTTGTTCCCAACCAACATTCTCGCACGCCACGAGATCGGCCCGGGTCACGCAAGGTCCGATGCGCCCGCGTCGGTAACTTTCGAGGTGCCTGGCTCCGCGCTCCTGCGCACAGTGTCTCGCTCCTGACGCCTGCCCGGCCCGCCCCAACCGTTTCGCCGCGTTTCGCAGCCATTGTGGGAGTTTAGCGGCACCACGCAGGCACGCGTCTCTGGGCCACGCTCGCGCTGCTCGTGGCCATCGGCTGTCTCGCAGGCGAGCTGCTCGTGCTCGTTTTCTCGTTTTCTCACCTCCTCTTGCACCTGACCCGCACATCATACTCGGCGTCGCCAACGCGCGGATTACGTCCAAACGCCGTCGCGTCGTAGCCGAGGCGCGGCTGGCGCGGATCTTTCCGTGGCGCGGATCCATCTGTTGCAACGTCGCGGGGGCCGTGCGTCTCGATGCGCGCGCGCCCCACTCGCCCCACCCTCTCCCGCTTCCAGGAAAAGAAGTGGAAATAGCAGGAGCACATCGTCACTGAGTCAGTGGCACAGGCGCAACCGCGCCGCCCGAAACCGGTGATCCTACACTGATTCTCCGGCCGGGCGGATCTCGGTCGTCACGCAAAATACAGCCGGCAGCTGCCCGGAAGTGAGCCCGCCCGACAGAGATCGCACGGGCCGCATGGCGGTCAGCACACGCCCCTTTCCGGCGCGGCGCAGGTGCACAGAGTGGACGTAAGCGCAAAATTCATGCTGATTCCGGCAATCCGTGACCGCTTTCACCCTCCAACCGCCCATCGGGCAATCGATCGCCGCGTTCTGGCGCTGTTTTGCACAACAGGCGGGCGGGCGGCTCTGGGTCGCCGTGGCGTTTCTCATCCTGATTGGACTGCTCGAAGGCTCAGGCCTGCTGATGCTCGTTCCGGTGCTGCAAAAGGTGGGGTTGGGCGGCGCTCACCAAGCCACCGGCGATTCGATCCTCAATTCGGTGGAAAACATCTCCGCCGCGCTCTCGCTGCCCACCGCGCTCGCTCTTTTCGTTGCGATCAAAGCGGCCCAAGCCGCGCTCCGCGCTGCCTCGAGCACGTTCACCCTGAAAATCCAAACGGATTTCGACTGCTTTCTGCGCGAACGCTTTTACCGCACTATGATCCGGGCGCATTGGCTGTTTCTCACCCGCCAGCGTTCCTCCGATCTCTCGCAGGCGCTGCTGGTCGAGCTGTCGACGGTCGGGCATGCCAGCCAGCTCGTGCTTTCGTTTCTCAGCGTGGCGCTCGTCGGCGGCGCGCAGGTGGCGGCTGCGCTGAGCTTGTCCGTGCCGATGACCGCGCTCGCCATCGGTTCAGGGCTCATGGTCGCCTTCGCGCTGCGCGGATTGCGCCGCCGAGGACATGCGCTGGGCGAGTTCGCTCGCAAGCAGCGCAGCGAGATGACCGCGGCGGTCAGCGAACACCTGGCGGGCATGAAAATCGCTAAAAGCCACGGCCGCGAAACGCAGCACTTCACGCACTTCCATAGCGCGATGAGTGAAATCGCCGCGCACGCGATGCGGCTGCATCGCGTCAGCGCGCTCACCGGGGTCTGGCTCGAAATCGGCGCCGTTTTCGCGCTGGCGCTTTTCGTCCTGTTCGCGAGCGGTCGGGTCGACAGCGCGCGCCTGCTTGTCCTGATGTTCGTCTTCACCCGGCTCCTCTCGCACAACACCACGCTCCAAAACCTCTGGCATGGGATCGTGCGTTCGCTACCCTCGTTCACCGCCACCGAACGACTGCGCGCCGAGCTGGCGGCCGCCGCTGAACCACCGGCACCCGCAATGCCCGCGCGCATCGCCTTGCGCGATGCAATTCGACTGGAAGATGTCGCGTTCGCCTACGATCCCACGCAACCGAACGAAGCTCTTCGCGGCCTCAGCCTCGCGTTTCCCGCGCGGCAAGTCACCGCGCTCTGCGGCCCGTCCGGCGCTGGCAAAAGCACGCTGGCCGATCTCCTGCTGGGCCTGCTTTCGCCCACCCGCGGTCGCGTGTTGGTCGACGGAGCGGAACTCGCCGGCGAGCGTATCCACTCTTGGCGCCAGTCGGTCGGTTATGTGCCCCAGGATACCTTTCTTTTCCATGAAACCATCCGCGCGAACCTGCTCTGGGCGCAGCCGGAAGCCTCCGAAGGGGACATTCGCGCCGCCCTGCGCGCCGCTGCGGCGGAGGAATTCGTCGATCGTCTGCCCTTGGGCCTCGACACCGTCGTCGGCGACCGTGGCATGCGCCTGTCCGGGGGCGAACGCCAGCGGCTCGCGCTCGCTCGTGCCCTGCTCCGCCGCCCCACCCTCCTCATCCTTGACGAAGCTACCAGTTCGCTCGACCCCGGCAACGAGCGGCTCGTGCAGGACGCGATCGAAAAGCTCCACGGCGAGCTCACGATCGTGCTGATCGCGCACCGGCTCTCCACCGTACGCTTCGCCGATCGCATCGTCGTGCTAGAGCAGGGCGTCGTCGCCGAAAGCGGCACTTGGGACGAGCTGTGCGCGCGCGAGCACGGTGTCTTCCGGAAGCTCGCCGCCGCGGACCAGCAGGCCTAGTCGCCAGCGCGCCCACGCCGTGGATAACGTTTCGCCCGAACTGCATTTGCTACTCGCGTTGCTGCGTTCCGCGCTCGGCACCGGCAAGAGCGACGCCCCGCCGCCCGACGCGATCGATTGGACGCGATTTCTCGCCCTCGTCGTGCGTCACCGGGTCGGCGCCTACCTGCACAGCCGCGCCGCCGGCCCCGTCGCGCGAGCCTGCCCCGCCCCCGTGGCCAGGCGTCTGCACGCAATCGCCGACGCCACGCTGCAACGCGCGCTGGTGCATGCCGCCGAACAGATCCGACTCGCGCAAGCGCTCGCCGGCGCTGGCATCGACGTGCTCGCGGTGAAAGGTCTCGTGCTCGCGCAAGAGCTCTACCACGGCCTCGGTCGACGCCACGTCGGCGACATCGATCTGCTCATTCGGCCGCGCGACGCCGCGCGGGCGGACGCGGTGTTGCACAACGCGGGCCTGGAGCGAACCCGCCCTAGTTTCGCCCTCACTCCGCGCCAGATGATGGCGTATCAGGAACTGAAACCAGAATTTGAATACCAGCGGCGGCCGCAGGCGATGCGCATCGAGCTGCTCTGGCGCCTGGAAGGCCTGCGCGAAAGAGCCACCGAAGAGGCCTGGCAGCGCGCCATCGCGACCCAGATCGGCGGATATCCCGCGCGCACGCTCCCTCCGGAGATCAACGCCCTCTACCTGCTGCAACACGGCGCGCGCCACGCCTGGTTCCGGCTGTTCTGGCTCGTGGACGTGGCCTTGCTCCTCCGCCATTCCGCGCTCGACTGGAATGCCCTGGCCACGCGCGCCCGCGAATTGCAGATCGAACGTCCGCTCATGCAGGGCGCTGCGCTCGCCCGCGATCTGCTCGGCGTGCCCTTGCCTGCGGCGCTCGCTGCGCGGGTCGACGCCCCCTCGTTCGCCGCGCTCGTCGCTGAAGCGCGTCGGCAGATTGGGCGCGAACCGCAGCACCACGAGCCATTGGCCGAATGGTTTCGCCAGACCGCTTACCGCGTGCGCCTGCAAGAAACCACCGCCGCAAAGCTCGCGATCCTGAAGCCCCACCTCTTTTCGCCGCTCAACTGGCAAACCTGGCCGATCTCCGACCGCTGGTTTTTTCTCTACTACCCCGCGTCGCCGTTTCTCTGGATGTGGCGCCGCGCGCGGCGGTCACGCGACGCCGGCGGCTGAGCCTTCTGAACGAGATCTCGCGATCGTGCCCGTCGGCACCCGCCGGTTGCAGTGATCGAGTCATGAGTAAGGCCTTCCCTCGCGAGATGAGCTACGCGCCGCAGCGCTCGACTTCCAATTGATGCTGGCCTCTCTCGCGCCACTTGAAATTCACCTGAAATCGATCCCCGGAGCGCAATGCGACCGCGGGCACGAGCCACGCCGGATTGCCCCAGCTGTTCGGATACTCCTCCGGCAGGCCGCGTGGATCCGTCGAAAGCGTGATACCCGGCGCGAGTTCGGCCTCGAAATACACGACGAGCGCGTTGAGCTCTCCAGCCGACTGTGCCACGCCGGCAGTCGAACACTCCAACTGAACTTCGAATGACGGCGCGAAACGCGCCGATGCGAGCGCCAATGGCGCTGCCAACCACGGCCATTGCTCACCGTGAGGACGGATCAGCCCGCGCATGCCATAGTCGACTGGCAGGGAGCAGAGTGCGCTAAAATCGATCCCATACGCGTCGCGCCACGTCTCGGTCACGGTCGGTGCGAACATCTGCCGGCCCAGCCAGGCCGCCGGCGCCATGGCCGGCAGCGCGTTGAGGCTGAGGCTGGACGGAATCATCCGGGCCCCGGGCTTCAGCAGCCGCTGGCGGGCGTCGGTCGCCGTCGCCAGCAGGTCCTCGTCGAACGCTGCATTGCCGACGGTTTCGCTGACAAATACATCGCCGCGTTCCGGCAGTCTCACGGCGCTCGACCAGCCTTCGACGACCGTGACGCGCTCGGCGACGCCATTGGCTCGGGCGAGTTCGCGCGCTACGGACGCCATGTGACCAGCCTCGATCGCATACACATGCCGTGCGCCGGCGCGTGCGGCCGCCACTGCGAGCACACCCGTCCCCGTGCCCGCTTCAACCACGATGTCGTCGGGACGCACGACCGCGTTGATCGCCGCGATCAGCCGGCTGCTGCGCACGCTGTCGTTGAGCATCCGGATATGCACAGGCGCGCCGCTGAACGAGCCTCCACCCGCTTTCACCTTCGGCGTGGGCCCATCCTCCGTCACGAGAACCCCCTCGGCCGCCAGCGAGCGAATCGCCGTCGCCAGCATCGCCCAATCCGTCCCACTCGCCGCGCGTCGTGCGAGCCGCTGCAACGCGTCGGAAAAAGTTGTCGGCCGGTCGAACACCGCCAGCACGTCGAGCGCGTGCTCGCCGCCTCGCACCACGCGGTGTTCCTCGAGCGAAATCTCCACTTCCTCGTTTTTTCCCAGGCGAAGCTGCAAATCGAGCGCACGCTGCAACACGGTATCGGGTCGGAGCACCAGGCTCATGGCGCCGGAGCATCATCGTCCCCCTGCGCGCGAGGCAAGGCCACAGACACGGTCGCGTTGACGCGTTTCCTCCGGGCGGCAGACGACGCCCCCGGCCGGATCGCACGCGTCAACCGGCAGCCCCGGATTCATCCGGTGATCAGCCGGCAGAGGGCGTCGAGATCGAAGCCGACGTGAGGCCGCGCGATCCGTCGCACGTCGACCCGTTGGGCCAGCGCCATCAGGATCGCGTCGAGGCGCTGCGGGTCCGCCAGGGTCCGGGCCATGCGGCGGCGATACAGATTGTCCTGCAGCGCGACGAACCGCCGCACGCCCGGCACCGTTTCGCTCGTGGGCGCCGCGCCATCGCGGCATAGCATGCGGCAGCAGCGCTCGATCCTCACCGGCGCTTGCGCGAAATACTCTTCGAGCCGGCGGCGTTGCTTGCCATCCACCGACTCAAACTCACCGCGCGGGGAGATCCCCCCGTGCAGGGCTTGCAGGGAGTCCCGATGCAGCCGCACCGCAGGAAAGCTCGGCATCGCCTCGGGCGTCCCGTCGGGACGAAGGGTCACCACCGTGAGGTCATCCGAGATCAACTGGTAGCCCCGCTGCAGCAGGGCCGAGACCGTGGTCGACTTGCCCGACCCGGAAGGCCCCATGATGAGAACGGCGCGACTATCCTTCGCGGCTGCGCTGGCGTGCAGGACGACGAGGTTGCGCTGAAACAGCAGGGCGGCGATACCCACGCCAGAGAGCGCCGTGCCGAGCGCGTGCGGATTTCCGCCGGCTGGCAGGGCACACGTAATACGGCAGCCCGACTCGACCAGCATGCGCCCAATTCCCCGATAGTTGAAAAGACAGGTGCCCTTGCGTCCCCAAAATGTGCCCCAGAGCTCGGTCGCGTCCAGCAGCGACTCAGGCACCTCTCCCCAGCGCACCTGCACGTCGGGAGTTCCTTCCGCCAGCTGCCAGTGCGGCATCTCCAGTTCCGAGAGAACGTTCAGGCCGAACGCCCGATAAAGTCGCGGTTTCAACGGTTGCACCTAAAGGCCGAGCCGCTCCGTCGTATCGATGACTCGCCGCAACGCCGCGCCCTCGTCCCGGAACTGATCCGGAAACCGCGCAACGAGCGCCGCGGCCAGGCCGGCTTGTGTCGTTTTTCCGTCGATACGTTCGAACAGGAACTTTTCCACCAGGAGCTCGGCCGTCGCCGCGGGCGGGTGGCTCGCCGAGCGGCGGGCGAAGGTCCCGGATTCGAACAGCCGCCCTTGCAGTTTCGACTGCTGAAAATTCGCCAGGGTTTCGCCGCCACGACGCACGGCGCTGCGCCAGCTCCACTCGTAGCTCGTGCCCGTCGCCACCGCATCCAGTTTCACGATAATCCTATCACCGCGCCGTAGCGGGACCATCCGGGGCCACGGGAGGAAAAGGTTGCCGTAAACGTGCGGCGGCTCGCCCGGCGCCGTCGACAGGCGGCTGCCGCCAAACAACCCCGCCTCGAACCACAACGCCAGTCCCCGCCCCTCGCCGTCGCGCTCGACCCTCAATTCGACGCGCCCGCGCACGTGGGGCGACGCGACCTGCGAGTAATGGATCGTCGCCCACGTCGCCCCGGCGCTCAGGAGTTCCGCCGCCACCGGCGAGTGGTGCAGCACGTCGTTGGTCGCGTAACGCAGCGCCGCGCTCAGGTCGAGGCCCCAGCGCGCGCCGTCCCAAGGCACCTCCGGCCGTCGCTGCGGATTCGCGATCTCGGCCACGGCCACATGCAGCGTATCGGTCTGGCAGACCCAGATCGCATCCGGAGTCAGCAGGCGCTCGCGTGCATCAATCAGATCGGCGAGGTGGTTCCCCGCGCAGGGCATGGGGCCGCGCATGTCGGAGATCAACACGTCGCAGCGCTCGGCGAGTTCGAGTCGAGGAGACGTCACGGGGTGAAACACGATACGATCGGCGAAGCCATTCTCTCGCGCCATCTGCTCGCCAACCCGTATCGCGGGGTTGGGCTCGACCGCATGCACCCGGGCCGCGCCCGCCTGGCAGGCGAGCATTGCCATGAAGCCGGTGCCGGTTCCCAGCTCCAACACCACCGCGCCCGGCTTCACCGCGCGACGAATCGCTTCGGCGTAGGCGGCCACCCGCCGTTCGTCATTCAGCATCCGACCGTAATCCTGCAGCGAGTATCCAGCCATCGTGGTTCGGTCGCTCAGCCCTCGAACGCAGCGCGCTCGAGCTGCGGCGCGAAGGCGCTTATCTTGGCGAACGCAACGCCGGTGGCGGAATTCATGGTCGGTTGCTGTTTGACCCGGGTGTCACCTCGAGCTCACGACGCCACCGCAGGTAGGCGGAACCGGCAATATGAGCGACCACCGCATCAAGCCCGGGCGGCACCTTCCGGGCATCGTTCGCCGCGGAAAAGACCTCGCCGACATTTCTCGAGTGCACGGAGAGAGTCTGGGCGATACGCGCGTCATCGGGCGAAAAAGGAGTCGCAGAAATTCGATTTACGACGCCGAGATAGCGAGTGGAAAAATCCTTGTAATCGATCGCCTCCGCAAAGCAGTCGCGGCCTTCCCACGCAAAATGGAGGCATCGTTCCACATACCAGGCCAGCCACTCCTCAGGGGAATAGCGGGTCAGAGGCCGGTCTAAGCCGCCCAGCGCCGCAGCCAGCGCCGGCCGGCTGTCATCCGCGAGAAAATGCGGTGTCCACCGGAGGAGCGAGGCCACTACCTCGGTTGGATCGCGCAGCAGAAAGAGGAAAGTCACCTCCGGGAATATCCGACGAATGTCCCGTACAAGGGAAATGGCGAGGGAGTGAAACTTGACGATCAGGCGTTGTTCCCCCGGTCGCGGTGCATCGCCCTGCGCCAGCAGTAGCGCCCAGAACTCTCGCGCGACGTCCCGGCGTTGCGGCTCGTTGCGCCATTTCTGGAGGACGTTCCGCAACGCCTCCGGCTCGATGCACACGCGGTTGGCCGGATCCGCCGCAAACAGCCGGGCCAGCAACGTCGAGCCACACCGTCCGCAATGGAAAATGAAAACCGCAGGCGGCAGCAGCCGTCGCTCGCGGCGGGATTCCGTTGTTGGCGCCACGCTCATCCTCCGCCGCGAACATCCGCGACCCGCTCCCATTTTGGTCGCATTCCGAGGTTCCCGGGATTTGGTGCGTCTCTCATGGATCTGTTGTCGCTCATCGGGCTGGAAGAATGGAAGGAGTTTGTCCGCGCGTTCGAGGCCATGCAAACGTTCACGCAGGCTTCCGTCGATCGCCGCCGCTTCGAGCCGCTCTGGGCCGACTGGGAATTCGACGCCGTGTGCCGCTTCGTCCCGCTGCCCAATCTCGACGATTTTCGCCTGATCCGCGACGGCAAGCACCTGCCGTCCGCCACCTATCGCGACCGCACGGGCATGGTGAATCCCGAGGCCGCGCGGCAGCTTTTCACGCGAGGCGTTTCCGTCGTGATGGTGAGCGTCGAGACCTATTCGGATCGCCTTCTCGCCGTCTGTCGTTCGCTCGAAACGGCCCTGCGTTGTCCCGTTCAGGTCAACCTTTATGCGACGCCGGGCAGCGCCCAAGGCTTGCGGAAACACGTCGACCGCCACGACGTGCTCGTGCTGCAGCTCCGCGGCGAAAAAACCTGGGACATCTATCCGCCAGGCTACAGCGACAACGCGCAGTCGGCGGAAATCCGCCCGCGAACCGTGGTGTTGCGCAGCGGAAGCTGGCTCTACGTGCCGAAGGGCATCTGGCATGAGGTGCGCAACGACGGCCCCGAACCGTCGGTTCATCTCACCATCGGTTTCCATCCGCTCACATGGCTGGAGGTGTTTCAGGCCGCGCTCGACGAGGCGCGACTGACCGAGCCGGCGCTGCGCGAACGGATCGCCCACGGCACGGCAATCGAGGAATCCACGGACCGCTTGCAGCAACGCATGTCGGCGCTGCTTCCCCACGTGAATCCTGCCGCGCAGGCGCAGTCTTATTTCAGCCAGTTTCCGCAACTCGCCCGAACCGTCCCCCGCGTGACGCCACGTGCGAAAATCGAGGCCGCGCACGAAGAGACGCGTTTCACCTGGCCGGCCGGCGACGTGAACGTGGACAGCACGGGAGGAAACCTTTTCCTCAACCGTTCCTACCGGCGGTTTCCTCTTCAGTTGCGCACCGAGCTCGAACCCTTGGTCCGACAGATGATGGCGGCTGGTTCGTTTCGTTCCTGCGATCTCGGTTCCGACGGGCGGTTACTGCCTCTCTGTCGCCTGCTCGCCAACGCCGGAATGCTGGCGCTGGACGAAGCGTAAATCCCGACGCACGCCGCTCCGGGGCCTCGCCGACCAAAGCGTATTTACAGATGCAACCGGCCCTCCATTGTCTGGAGATTCCTCATGGAATTTTCATCGCTGGTCGGTGACGCGGAAGGGACTGAGCTTGCCGGGTGCTTCCAAGCCAAGCGTGCTCACGTGCACGAATCGCCCCTGCGCGATCGTTTCAACCCGCTCTGGGCGGATTGGGAGCTGGAGGCGGTCTGCCGCTTCACGCCACAAAGCAGCCTGGATCGGTTCCGGCTCGTGCGTGAAGCGGTGCGCGTGCCGCCCGCGGCCTACCGCGATCGCTTCGGCATGGTCCGAGCCGAGGCCGTCGAGCGGCTCTATGCCGGCGGCGTCTCGGTGACGCTCGCGAATCTCGAGCTCTACTCCAACCTTGTCCTATCGCTCAGCCGGGGATTCGAGCGTGACCTTCAATCCCCCGTGCAGGTCAGCTTCTATGCGACGCCGAAGAGTTCACAGGCGCTGGGAGTGCACAGTGATGGGCACGACGTGCTGGTGATTCAGCTGCGGGGAGAGAAACGCTGGGATATCTACCACGACCCGCACGACGCCGCGCGGGATGCAGAGCAACCGCAGCGTTATGTGATCCGGAGCGGAGGCTGGCTTTTCGTGCCCACCGGCATGCGCCACGAAGTAAAAAACGAAGGCACCGAACCGTCGATCCACCTCACGGTCGGCTTCCATCCGCTCAAGTGGGGCACCATTTTCGAGAGGAGCTTGGAGCGCGCCAATCGCATCAGCTCAGTTTTGCGCGAAACCATCCCGCCGGATTCGGTCGTCGGGGAAACCCGGGAGGAAATCGCCCGCCGGTTGCTCGCCGTTCTGCCGTTCGTCGACCTGGCGGCGCAAACCACGGAGTTTTATCGCGACTACCGCGCCTTCGCCGAACCGATTCTGGATCAAATCTCGCGCGAGGCGCTGGAAAAAGTTGCGGAGCACACGCGTTTCGTATGGCGCAGCGAAACCGTTTCCCTGCAGAGCGAGAACGCGCGGCTGTTCATCGACGCTCCCTATCGCCGCACGTCGCTCGAACTGCGGCCGGAACTCGACGCGACGCTGCACCGGATGCGTGACGGCGGCGAGTTCCGTCCCGCCGACGTGACGCTGCCCGACGCCGCGCACCGCGTGCTCCTCTGCAAGTTCCTCGCTCTGGTCGGCGTGCTGCGCTGGTGCGACTAGTGGTCGCGGCGTAGCCGCGGAAAGTCTCAGCCCCGGGGCCCAGGCAAATCGTTGCCGCCCGAAGCGTCGGATGAGGTTTTCTCCAAGAACAGTCCCAGTTGCACCGCACGACAGAGCGCCCCCAGCCCGACCTTCGGTTCGACCGTCGGGGAATCGGCGAAAAACAGGGCGAAGCGGCGGCGCATCTCGCCGACATCCAGATAAGCCGTCACCCGTGGCTCCGCGTCCCATCGCTGCAACGCCTCGTTCACCTGCTCTTCCAGTTGCCGCAGCCCCCGGTCGAAATCCGGCAGCGTGGCGCTCTTGTCGAAGCGCCGGGCGATCTTGTGAGGAATGCGTCGGTCCGCCACGCGGCGGAGCAGGCGCCGGGGCCAGCCATCCCGGCGATGCTGGTCCGGCGGCAAGGCGACGCAGTATTCGACCACGCGCCGATCGAGGTAGGGAAAGCGACACTCGCTCGACCAGAGCACCGAGGTATTCAGGAAACGCGTCGCGATATGGGACCAGACGTTGGAGCCGGTGATCGCGTCGATCTGTTGCCGCCGGACGAGATGGCTCCAGGCACGGTTGGGATTGTGCCGGCTTTTCAGGTGCCCCGCGAGCCCGCTGTCCCGGATGAGATTCTCCGCGAGGGGAAGTCCCGTTGCCTCCCTTTTTTCCACGATGTCTCGAAAGAAGGCCAGCCGGTCCTGGCATGCGATGGAGCGGGCCACGAATTCACGGTTCAACAACGGGCGGAATATATAATTCTTCCAGGCCTTCCATCGCGGCACACCCAGCCGCTCCGCATGCACGTGCGCTTCGGACGCCAGCCCGCGCCAGTCGCGCGCCATGAGCAAGCCCAGCAGAAAATTGTCCGGTGCGTAGCTGGCCACCTCGTCGCCGCCATGACCGAAAAGCAGCACCCGGATGTTTTGACTGCGGGCGGCGGAAAACGTGGGGCCGGCCGCATAGGAACTCGGCCCAATCACGGGCCCGTCCAGAAGATGGCGAGTCCCTGGAGTATCAGTAAACATCTCTGCCGGGTTCGGAATGATATAGCGGTGATCAACCGGATGCTCCGCCAGATATGCGTCGACATATTCCCTTTCGTCTTTGCGGTGCCACGGGTCGCCCGCGCGCAGCGCCCACGTATAGGCGGTGAGCCGGTCGCGGGAAAATTGCCGGCTGTGCGCCGCGAAGTGAGTGACCGTCGTCGCGTCGAGCCCGCCGCTCAACATGCTGGCCACGCGATCGGGCGCGCGCAGCCGCGCATCGACTGCTGCTTGAAGCTTCTCCTCGAACGCTTCCACATACTCCTCGTCGCGGCGAAAATGGATTTCGAACTCCGGATCGAGGCGCCAAAACCGCCATTTCCTCGCGCCCGCTGCCGTCACGGAGAGCGCGCACGCCGGCGCGAGCGCGACGATGGAGCGAAACTGCGTGTGTTCGCCCTCCAGCTTTCCGCCGAGGACCGCCAGCCCGAGGTAGAGTGGATTCCATTCCCGGGGCAGATCCGCTGCGGCGAAGATGGCCTTGATCTCACTGCCAAAAACAAACCTGCGCTCGTCGAGAAAAAAGTAGAACGGCCGGATGCCGAAAGGATCGCGCGCGCAAAAAAGCCGCCTCGCACGCGCATCCCACAGCGCAAACGCAAAATCGCCCACCAAGTGAGCCAGGCATTCCTCGCCCCATTTCATGTAAGCCCGCGCGATGAGCTCGACGTCGCCGACGGAGCGGTCGTTCCCGTCGCGCAGATTCAACTTCGCCATTAGCTCCGCGCGATTGTCGATCCGGGCATCGGCGGTCACCGTCACGCCCGCTTCGGGAACTCCGAAAGGACAGCTTTCATGCACGGCCTCCGGTGTGGTCCAAAGCGCCAGATGGCCCAGCCCGACCTGGCCCTCCGCCCAGCCGCCGACGCGATCCGGCCCCCAGTGGGACAGCACGTGGATCATCCGATCGACCTCCGCCGTTTCCGCCTTCCGGTCGTCGCGGTAAAAGATCCCGCAAATCGAGCTCATCGCCCGTGGGTGCGACCGTTGCAGTTCCGCCTCATCGCGCGACCTCGAGTTGTCCGCTCAACCGAGAACCCAGCCTTTCGCCCGCAACGTGGCGTGGATGAAGGTGAGCGCGGGATAGGTCCCCACGAACGCCCACCAGAACGCGTGGGCGCCCATCGTCAGCGACACCGCCGTGTGGAACATCACCCCGCCTGCAATGAACGCCCAGAAGAACGGCGCGGGCAAGAAAACCGAAAGCGGAAACAGTAGTTCGAGAAGGATGACGCCCCACGTGGCGATCAGCACCATGCCACGATGGCGGCCCGCAATGTTTCCCGGGGCGGGAAAGAGCTGTGCAGCGCGGTTCTGGCATACCCAAGTCAAATAGTCCCCGGACCGCCACGGGCGCGAGCCAAGTTTGGTCCTGCCGCTCATCGCATAGGCGAGCAGCACCTGAAAACCGAGGAACACCAGTGCGACCGTCACAAGTCGGGCCGAGGCGCCAGGCAGCGCGCCCACGGTGCAGGCGACGAGACAGTAGAGATACATCGCGTTGGCGTTTTCGCGCGTGAGAGAAAACCGGCGGTTGTAGTAAAGCTGCAGGATAACCAATGCCGCCAACAACGGCCACGTCGCGGGATAGCGATAGGAAAACAATACACAGAGAATCGCCAACGCGGCCCTCAACCTTAGGAGTATCAGGCAACCCGGGTAGCCATGCAGCGAGCGCTGGATTGCCGTCAACCCCGCGGGGGTTGCAGATGCCTGCGCCCATCCAAACAGGCAGCCGTCACGCAAATGCCGCCGGTTCCACGCGAGCTCGAGCGATTGCAGCGCTATCCCGGTGCAGGTAATCAGGGCCGTCAGCCCCAGCATCGTCTGGCCGTCAACCATGGGGTGCGACGCGATGGGTCAGAACGACTGTTTCCACGCTAATCGACGTGCCGAGTCCCTGCGCCGAACTCGCGACCGGATCCCCGGCAAGGGATCGCTCTACGAGCCGAATCTCCCGCCGTCGATCGGGTGCCAGCGGCCTCGACCCTTCGAGATATTTTTCGACGATGGCGAAATTCGCTTCCACCGCCTCTCTGGCCGCTGGCGTCTGCTCGAAGTCGCGCTTGATCTCGTTGGCAAGGTCGTGGAGGCGACGGCGGACGCGTCGTTCCGGCAGCCAGAAAAAAGCCCGCCATCGCGCAGGGTAGCCGGGAAAGGCAGGAAGCCATGTCGGAGCGTCGCCGACTCCGCTGTCGCGGTATTCAATTTCCAGCGTGGTCGGAGGAGAATCCCTTTCCAATTCTGCCCCAAACATCGTCCATCGCGCAAAGACATGAAATCCGTTAAGCGGTCGAAGTATTCGGCGCGCGCCCGGCAACCGGAACGCATACCACGCGCTGGCAACTATCCATATGCACAGCACGCCAGCTATCAGTGATTCCAAAGGGCTCATGGAGGTTTCGGGCAAGCCTTGGATCGACAATGCACCGATGCAATCCGCCGCCGAAAAAACGCGGCGGGCATCTCGGTCGCATCCGCGTTGCTTCAACGCCGATGGGCAATCGGCCAAACGCCGCCCCGTGCCTTGCGTCCGCGTCTAGGGTTATGCCTAATGGCCGACGACGCGCACGCATGATCGACACCGCCCTGAAATTATCCGCGCAAGACGCGATGAACCCCGAGTTCTGGCGCGAGCTGTGCCCGGGACTGTCGCTCGTTGGCGGGACGACGGCTCCCACCGCGCGCCTCCCCGATTTCGTGCGGCAGGCCGAACTGCTGCGTCACGAAGGCTACCTCAACGAGCCCGGCGTGCTGCCGCTCGAATTTACCCGAGACCTTTACACCGGCATCCAGCAGTTGGCGGCCCGCGGGATCCCGCCCGCGTTCATCTACATTTATGAGGAGCCGTGGCTCGCGTTTCGCAGCCTCACGCCGTTTCTCGAGCGCGTGCTCGGCCCGGAGTTTCGCTTGATGGCGGGAGTGTGGGCGTGGCACGTCCAGCCGTCAGAAAACGATGCGGGCTGGAAACCGCATCGCGATGGGTTCAGCGCCTCGGTTTCGAAGGGCAAGCTGCCTGAGGCGTTGACGGTATGGCTGCCGCTGACAGACGCCACCTGCCTGAACGGCTGCATCTACGTGGTGCCCTCCCACTGGGACGAAACGCCCGAGCGCGATGCCGAACGCAGCGGGGGCGACGTCGTGCTCTCGGGCCGCGCCCTCCAAAACATCCGGGCGCTCCCCGCCCCCGCGGGCAGCATGCTGGCATGGAACCACAACGTCCTCCATTGGGGCGCGCGCGCGAGCTCCCGCGCCGGAAACCCGCGTTGCAGCATCGCCCTGATGTTCCGCCGGCTCGAGGACGGCCCCGAGGATCCCTCGTGGATCCGCCTTCACGCGCTGCCCTCCTTCCACCGGCGTCTCGGCCTGATCGGCCACTATGTTCGACTCTACCCGCAGAGATTCGGACTCGATAATTTGAAGAGCCCCCCACTGCAGGCTCTGGCTGCAGCGCTGGAGTGGAAATTCTGGAAGCCGCCAGCCGCCGCTCCGGCGAGTGATCGGGAAAAGTAAGGCTCAGGGCACCTGCCGGCCTTGGCGAAATCCCTGCCCCGGTTCGGCTCCCTCAACGCCGCTTCTCCGCCGGCGTGCTCGCCTCGACGAAAAGCGAATACGGCCGGTCGCCGTAATTCAGCGCCGCGACCTGGCTCGCGGCATCCACCTGCAATTCCCGGTGAGAGCTGTCCATGAATGTACGACGCGTCACGTCGATGAATCCCGCCCTCCCGAGCAACTTTTCCAGAGTTTCGGCATCGTAGCCGAATCGATGGCCGGAAAACGGGCGCAGTGCACTGCGCCGGGCTCCGGCATAGGAGAGCAGTTGCTCCAATGGCGTTCGCGTCGTATCCGCCGATCTGATTCGTGCGTAGTGCAGGAAAAAACCCCGCTCGCCCGCGGCGTACTCCGCCATCATGCGGCCGATGTCCGGCACCACCAGCCGGAGGACCGCCCCCGGTGCCAGCACCCGAAAACACTCCCGCAGGAAATGCAGCGCGTCCGCCGGGTAGTCCAGATGCTCCAGCACGTGCGCCGAATAGGCCAGGCGCGCGCAATCGTCCGGCAGCGGAAATCGCCCGCGAAAATCGACACACGCATCCGCCGGCCGGATATCCAGATTCACCCAGCCCTCCAGCGGCGTTCGTCCGGAGCCCAGATTGATCTTCAATTCCCGCTCTCCAAACCGCCCGCAAATTGATTGCCACTCCGTCGCGAGATGGTCGTCGCGGGCCGCCTGCAGCTTCGCGTGGATCGCCCCAAGTCTGGCCGCTGCACCGATGATCACGGCCTGAGCCTCGGCCAACAGCGGGCGATGAGGGGCGGAGTTGCTCGCGGCGAACACCGCCAGATCGCCGTGCAGCCAGTCGCACAACGCCGCGATCCGCTCCAGAGATTCCGACGCGATCGCAGCCGTGTCTACGGCGTCCACTGCCTCCTGCGCGACCGCCTCCCCAGTTCCCTCGCTTACCTTTCGGGCCAGACCCGAGCCGATGAGGTGCGTGATGAACGCCACCACGTCCCCGCGACACTCACTCGGCGTCACGGCAAACTCGCTGGCCAACTCGTCCACCAGTTCGTCGATCGTCCTCGGTTGCTCGATCAGCACCCAGATCCGGCTGCCGATCGCATCGAGTGAAAATGCGCCATTCGTCACCTGATTCTGGACCACGAGCCGTCCGTCCACCGTCGTCGCCCGGACGCCGGGTTGCCGGGCGATCTTTTCGTTTTCATTCACGGGCCGAAATTGGCTGCGGCGCGGAGGTCTCGTCAACGCCCTACCCCACAGCGAATCGCCGCGGCCGTCCGGGTCTCGTCGAAAACATTACGGGGCGATGCGGTCCCTCCTAAAACACGGGTGCACCCGGCGGAGAATTCGAGTATCGGAGCTACACCGTGCGCCGGGGAGTCGTGCCGGCGCGCACGCTGCCGATGCTGCAAGCTCACACTGACCGCTCAGCGTGAAACCCTCTAGCTCTCTGCCCGCCGCGCGGTGAAATCCCGCCAGATTTCGTCCAGCGCCGCTTCGAGATTTCGGGTATAGCCCAGGCCATCCATTAGTGGCGATTGCTCCATGCGCGAACGCAACGCGAGTCGCAGCCGACCGAGCGCGGCCTTATCCTCCACCAGTCGCACGGCCTTTTTCACATAGTCCTCCGGATCTGCGGCCACGCAGGAATCCGCGAGCCCAACGTTCGTCAGCAGGCTCACGCCTACGCGGGAAACATGGCTGGCACCCGCCAGCGACACCACGGGCACGCCCATGTGCAGCGCTTCGAGTGTGGTCGCGGTGCCGTGATACGGGAAGGTATCGAGGCCGATATCGATCTCGTGATAGGCGGCGAGATGGCGGACACGGTCGCCATCCCATCCGCGCAGTTCGACACGTGACTCCTCGATTCCGCCGGCAGCAAAGCCCGCTCGCACGAGCGTCCGCACGGTAGCATCGGCAAACGGCGGGCTGCGCAGCAGCAGCCGACTGCCCGGCACGCGCTCCAGCACCTTGATCCAGAGGTCGAGCACGGACGGCGCCTTGTAGAAATGTCCGAAGTTGCCAAAGGTGATGATCGCTCTCTCGGCGCACGGCAACGCGCTCACCTTCGGCGTATTCTCAGCCGGCACGAAGTTCCAGCCACTCACCGGAATGCGAATGAGGCGCTCCGTGCAGTGGTCGTCCGTCATCCCGTGCGGATCGGCTAACGCGTCGGTGAGCCGATAACCGATCGTCGAGATGCCCGTCGTCGCGGGATAGCCGAGGAACGTCGCCTGCACGGGCGCGGGTTGACGGGCAAATATCAGCGGCCGTCCGCCCCGGGTGTGCCCCGCGAGGTCGACGAGCAGATGAATGCCGTCGCGCCGGATGCGCTCAGCCAAAGCCTCGTCGCTCCATTTCGAGGCATCCACCCAATGCTCGGGCAGGCGAGAAAGATCACGCGCCCGCCGGCTGACGGTCTCTCCACCCGAGTAACAAAACACCTCGAAACGCTGGCGGTCGTGATGGCGCAGGAAGCTCTCGCTCAACTGCCCGACCGGATGCTCACTCCAATCGGGCGAAACGTAACCGAGACGCAGCCGGCCGCCCGCGGACAGCGATGGAATCGCCGCTGGAGAGGCCGGATAAAGGGGCGCGGCAAACCGGGCCGCCCACTTCTCGTGCTCCAGGCGCAACGCGGCGGGCGAGATGTTTGAATGGAGGAGCGATTGAAACAGCAGTCGTTGCCCGGTACGAATATCGTCCGGTGCCAGCGTCAGGGCCGTGCGGAGATTTTCCAGCGCCTCGACAATCCGGCCCGCGTTGCGATTCAACTTGGCCAGCACCGTCCAGTAGTCGTGATTCCCCGGCGCCTGTTCGATGCAAACACGAATATGCTCGATGCCCTCCGCGATCCGGCCGCGCCGCAGGCAGGTCACCGCGAGACCGTAACGCGCGGCTTGCGACGAAGGCTCCACCGCGACGGCCCTCCGGAAAGCCGTCTCCGCCGCAAGCGGTTCGCCCGCCCCCCGGCACGACCACCCGAGCCGGCAGAGCGCTGCCACATCGTCTGGCTTCGCGGCGAGTGCACGCAGGCAGGCGTCTTTTTCCTGCTGCCTCTCTTTCGCTGGATTGCGGTTAACCATGGAAGCTGCCGGCGATTCGAGTCTGGACGAACCACAACGCCGGGTAGGCGGCGACGAATGACCAGAAGAAATCATGCAATCCCATCGTGAAGGCGATGCCGCCGTGAAAGAGCAGGCCGCCGAAAATGAATATCCAGAAAATGGTAGAAGGCAGAAATACGCTCAGCGGAAAGGACAGTTGCAGGACCATGACCGTCCAGGCAGCCAGCAGCGCGATCATCGGCTGGCGAAACAGCAGCGCTCCGACCGGCGCGAAGCGGAACTCTCCCACGTGCATGATCTGGGTGAGGCGCGCGCCGCTTCGCCAGGTCGGCGCCAGCAGCTTGTTTTTGCCCGTCACAAAGTAAGCCACGAGGACCTGGCCAGCCAGGAAACACAAGGCCCCCGACTGCAGCGTCGCGCTCGCCGCCGGCAGCGCGCCGATCGCCAGCGCCGCCAAGCCGATCAGAAACATCGAGTCGGCGTTGCTCACGATCAGGAAAAAGCGTCGGTTATAATAAAGTTGCGCCACGCACAGGAATGAAAGTGCCCAGAACATCGCCACACTTCCGAACGGCAGGAAAAGGCATGCCACCGACCCTGCGACTCGCCCCACGAGAATAATTCCACAAGCGGGCCAGTGGTGCAGCGCACGAACGAACCGAACGGCCGGATTCGCTGATGGCCCGCCTTCCGTCCAGCGCAAGAGCCCCCGCCGGCCTAACTCACGCCAGTTCCATAACACCTCCAACGACTGGATCAACACGCCCGCGCAGCAAATCTGCGCCGAAAGTGAAAGCAGCACGTGCGGCTCAGCGGCAGGAGGCATCATCCGCGTAACGCGAGAACACGACCACTCGTTCCGCTTCCGCCCGCCCGCTTCCACCAGGCGCGGCGGACATGGTCGATCCCGAAGCGAGTGAAACGCACTCGACCCGAACGGGCGACGCATACGAATACGTGACCACCAGCCGTATTTCGCGCCTGTGTCCGGGTGCCAGCGGAGATGTTCTCGCGAGATAATCGACAACGACGTCCTCCGCCAGCCGCCTGCCGGTGGCTGCGGAAGCGGTCTCGTCGGTGGAATTGCCTATCACCTTCGCGAAACATCTCAGGCCGTCGGCCATGCGGCGTTGCGGCTGCCAGAGCCAGGCGTGCCAAACCCATGCGGCGTGGCCTGCCGCCTCCGTCTGCCAGTCGGAACCGGGCGTTCCGCGCGAATCGCGAATCTGAATACAATAGGTCGCGGCGCGCCCTGCCCTTTGGCGATTGGCGCCAAAAACGTCCCAGGCCACGACCGCCCTGAACCGTCGGGCCCAGCGCAGGCATGGATGCGTTATTCCAACTCCCAAGGCGAACAGCGTGCTGGCGGCAAACCAGACACCCAAGCCAGCCAGAAGGAAAATCTCGACCACCTTCATGAAGCGAATCTTCGCGGGAAATCCCGAATGAAGTCCAAGCAAAAGCCGGCGCGTCAGGACCGGAGACGCTCCGCGCACGAGCGCCGACCGCCATTGGCTTCGGCGACGCTGAGGTTCGTGAGGGCCCGCTCGACGCTTTGGGTATAGCCTGGGCCGTCCATCAGGGGAGAGTTCTCCATGCGCCCGCGCAACTCGGAGCGTAGCACCGCCAGCCTGGCGCGATCCCGACAAAGCTCGGCGGCCTTCGCTACGTAATCATCAGGCGCACCTGCGAGGCAGAAATCGGCGAGCCCAACACTGTGCAACAGGCTGGCGCCGACGCGTGAGACATGGGCGTTTCCCGCGAGCGAGACCACCGGGACTCCCATGTGCAGGGCCTCGCAGGTCGTCGTCGTGCCATGATACGGAAACGTGTCGAGCGCCACATCGACCTCGTGGTAAGCGGACAGATGCAGCGCCTGATCGCTCACCCAGCTCCGCAGTTCGATGCGTTCCGGGTTGACTCCCAACTGCGCGAAGCGCCCGAGCAACCGCCGGCGGACACTGCGATCCTGGAAGAGGCGCGCCTTGAGCAACAGGCGACTGTCGGGGACTTGTTCCAGCGTTCGAGCCCAGAGGGCGAGCGTGAAGGGACCGGCTTTGAAGAAATTATTGAAGCAGCCGAAAACGACCCCCGTGTTCCGCGAGGCGGGCAGGGCGTTGACCGGCGGCGTATTCTCCGCGGGCGTGAAGCACCACCCGCTCGGCGCGAGGCGGACCAACGTTTCCGAGCAATGATCCTCACTCAAGCCCGCCGGGTCCGCGATAGCGTCCGTGAAACGGTATCCGATTGTCGTGATGCCGGTGGTAGCGGGATATCCGAGGAACGTCACCTGAATAGGAGCTGGCCGCCGCGCGAACAGCAATGGACGGCCGCCCGGTGTGTGTCCGGCCAGATCGATCAGGATTTGAATGCGATCGCGCCTGATGCGTGCCTCCAACATCGCGTCGTCCATATCCCCCGCTTCCACCCAATGCTCGGGAACCTGCGCCAGGATTTGGGTGCGGGAGTCGTGATGCCGGCTGCAGTAGTAGCAAAACACTTCGAACCGTTTCCGATCGTGATGACGGAGCAGACACTCGCTCAATTGACCCATCGCGTGCCGCGACCAATCGGGAGAGACGTAGCCGATCCGCAGCCGCTGGTTCGGATCAACCGGCACAATCGGGAGGGGCTCGCTGGGATAGAGATGCCGCGCATGCCTTTCCGCCCACGCCTCGTGTTCCTGGCGGATAGCAGTTGGCGAACGACCGGGTGTCAGCAGCGATTGAAAAAGAAGTCTCTGTCCGATCCTGATGTTGCCGGGCGCCAGTTTCGCGGCGCGTTCCAGGTCCACCGTCGCCTCTTCGATCAGGCCCTCATCTCGTTTCGCCGTGCCGAGAATGGTCCACAAAGCGGGATCGTCGGGATTCTTTTCGAGGCATGCCTGCGCGAAAGCCATGGCAGCGCCAAGCTGTCCGCTGTTCGAAAGCGCCGAAGCCAGCCCATGCTGGGCCTCGATCGATTCCGGACTGACTTGCAGCACCTGCCGGAAAAGAAGCTCGGCCGATCGGTGTTCGAGGCGCGCGGCACACACCCGCCCCAAGGCGCACAAGGCTTCCACGTCTCGCGGATTCTTCGCGACGGCTCGCATCCGCTCCACCTTGAGCGTGCTCAAGGTGGAGGGAGGAAATGACGTATGGTCTGGAATCATGGCGAAGGCATGTACCCGCTCCAAAACCAGGGGTTGAGGTTGTCGGTGCGGTATTTGACCACGAGAGGATTCGGTTCGGGCCCCGTTTGCGAACCGCGCCTCATCCGGATCAACTGCCTGCGACGATTCATTTCCGGAGAACAGAATTCGGTCCTGCACGCTTCCTCAAGCAGCGAGTCTGCAGGATCCCTACCGAACGAGGTGAACCCACGCAGCTTCTCAAATGCCTCGAGCATGAGCCGGAAATCCTTGCTCCTGCGCCGCCTCGAAGTGGCCCAATGCACGAAATAATTATCGCCGTTCTCACGGCTGATCCACGCCTTGCCAGTCAACGAAGCAACGAGGCGATCGGTCGCGCCACAAGACGGAGGCTCGCACCCGGAATGAGCCGAAACCTTCGCAGGAGACGCCAGCCCCCCGCAGGCCTGGAGGATTTCCGCCGTTCGCGCTGGGCATGCGACGAGGTCGAGTTGGCACTCGTCCCACGGTTCGCTGCGGTTGAAGGGAACGATTATGTTCAGGCCTGCCCCGGTGGACAAAACCCACCTCATGCTCGAACCACTGCTCCTGTTCCAGGAAAACCTAGGTGGTGAGCGCGCGCAAAGAATTCATCGCGGAAATGACCGCGCCGCCCTTGGTGGAAATTGACACGCGTTCCAACCTAGAACGATTTGACCCAGGGGCTTCCGCAGGGCCGCATGCTCACAACGTGAGGCGAGCCGACGACACGTGAGCAATTCTTCTCAATATCAACTTCACGGGCTGGTGGTCGAATCGACCTTCCCGTTGGCTGGACTCGTGCCGTGCATCCAGCGCAGTCAGCCGGATGCGATCATTCGGATCGGCCCCACCCCACAGTCTCTCCCGAACGCCCGAAAACGCGGAGTCTGTTTTGAGGCCCGGGACGGCGAGTTGCTCATCTGGAAGCAAGGCGTGGCGCGGTTTTTCGTTTCGGAAGGTCGGGAGATCACCGTCGAGCCGGCAGAAACTGCCCCCGTATCCGAAATTCAGAGACTTCTCCTTTCGTCGCCCATCGGCGCTCTCCTGCTGCAGCGCCGGTGGCTCCCGCTGCAGGCCAGCGCCATATCCCACCGCCAGGGCGCCGTGCTCTTTGTCGCAGGCCCCTGCCTGGGCAAGTCCACCCTCGCGATGGCTTGCCAGAGTCACGGGATGGACCTGTTGGCCGACGACCTCTCGACCCTTCGGCTCGACGCCAATGGCCGATGGCTGGTCACGCCAAATTGCCCGGCAATCAAATTATGGCCGAGTTCCATGCGACGCTTCGGACTGGATCCGGAGGGGTTTCCCAAGGTTCGCTCGGAATTGGAAAAGCGCGTCGTCGCTTGTCCGGATCGTTTTGAGCAGCGGCCCCAGCCCCTGACAGCGATCTACTTCCTGCGCCGGCATGACTTGGCGGAGGGAACGCGATTGCTGACGTGCATGCCCGCCTCCGAAGGCGTGGGGCTCCTGCTCAATCACACCTACCGCTTTCCCTTCGCCGTGGGACTTGGCGTGCACGCGAACCTCTTCCGTCAAGCCGCCGCGTTGTCGCAGTCGATCAGGCTCATGCACGCCACCGAGCCGCTAAAGGGATTTCGGGTCTCGGAGTTGGTGCGGGAAATTCTGGAGGACTTGGAGCCATGAGAGGCATCATCTGGCTCGCGAGCTACCCCCGCTCCGGAAACACGTGGCTGCGGACGGTGTTGACGAATCTCCTCTCTACGTCGGCCGGGCCGATCGATGTTAATCAACTGGAGATGGAATCGCTGGCGTTGCGCAGCCTCTTCGACGGTGCGGTGGGCTGGGAAACGTCGGAATCAACGGACGAGGAGATTGGGCGCTGGCGCTTGCCCGTGCAGGAGATCTTCGCGGGTGAAGCGCCGCCGGTCTTCAAGAAAACGCACGACGTCTTCCGGCACCCTCTTACCCAAGCTCCTCTTTTTTCGCCGTCCGCCACCCGCTGCGCGATCTACATCGTCAGAAATCCCCTCGATGTCGCCGTCTCCTTCAAGGCGCGGTTCGGAACCGATAGCGTGGAAGCGGTCCGGTTCATCAACGATCCGAACGCCGCGCTGGAGGCGCACGGCGATGACCTTCCGCTTCCCGAACTGTTGAGCGACTGGAGCACGCATGTTCGCAGTTGGATCGATGAACCCGGGCTGCGGGTATGCGCGATCCGCTACGAGGACATGAAAATCCGTCCCGAGGAAACGTTCGCGACCGCCTTTCGGTTCGCCGGCCTTACCCTCGACGTGTCGCGCCTCCGAAAGGCGCTGGAGTTCTCGGCGTTCGAAGTCGTCCAGCAACAGGAACGCCGGCATGGGTTCTCGGAAAGGATGTCCGCCCGCCGGTTCTTTCGGGAGGGCCGCGTCGGATCGGGGAAGGAGCTCCTCAGCGAAATCGAAGTCGCGCAGATCGTCGGAAAGCACGCCGATGTGATGCGTCGATTCGGATACTTGCCGACCGATTTTGCGCGATAGCGCCAGGCGGCTCGCAGACGAGAAAACAGGTGAAATATATGGCGGACACTACGCACGTTCCAATTTGTGATTTGCCTTCGCCGACCTTTCTTCGCATCTACCGGGCACAAAGCGGCTCCATGGAAACACCCACACCGGAAAAACCTGCAAACAATCGCGAGCCTTGGGATCGTCCTCAGCTCGTGGCTCTGGATCTAAGCACTGCCCGGGGGAACTTTTGCACCTATACCGACGAGGATGATTTCAAGGTTAGGACTGCGTGCGCGACTTAAGTGGCTTGATGCCCGCTTCCCGGCTGGGACACATCCTTCCGACCAACTTCGGGGTTTGTGATGACCGATAATAAGCGAGTGTCCTCGTAGGGCCATTTATTTGAGCACAACGAGGGGCTTCGCATATCTCTACTGACGCGGGTTCGGGGACACTCCGGCTCAGCGCTCGTAAATTATAAGCTTCTGGGCCAGCAACTGCCTTAAAAAGGCCTCCGTATGCTGCCGGCAGGTCGTCTCATCGACCGCAAATTCGTGCATCAAGGACTGCACCACTTCGCCAACCGTCCGGGGTTTTTCAAGCAGCGACCAAATGCGCGCTCCCACCTGATTGACGGCAAAATAGCTCTGCTCTCCCGCGTGCGCGAGGACTGACGTCCGCTCCAGCGCATGGTGTTGAAACGCCTCGTTCCGCCGCAGCAGAGTCGAATCCATCAGCCTCGCCGGCGGGTGCATTCAGGTCTTTTCCGCGGGTTCGTTCACCAAAACGAGCTGGGCTTCCGCTAGTTTGCCCAGAAAATCGGCCGAGTCCGACTGGCATTTTTCCGCGGTGGTGTCGTAGATCTTCACCAACTCCGAGACGAGGCTTTCAATGCTCCGCGGCTGCTCGATCAGCCCCCAGATCCTGCCACCGCGCTTGTCGAGACCATATGTGCGCCCGGTCTGGAGACTCATGAGGACAATTTCGTCGTCGATCTCGGTGGCGATCGTTTCGGGGTGTCGGGAAATGACAGCGCGCGGAGACATGCCCGAAAAACGTCGGTCCATGACGGTTGAGGAGTCAACCCCCAAGGCGGTTCGAACCGCGTCGCACCTACTCGCGAGCGCGTGCAGCGAAAGTCACTTGAGCCCCAATGCGCACGACTGCCCGATCTGCTCAAACTAAAGCGAGATGTGGCGAATTGTCGGCTCATCACCGCTCCCGTGCTGGCGCCAGCCATTTTCGTCCGTGCAATCCAAGCCTCGGCGGTGTAGCTCCGCCGCGATGCTTTTCGTCAAATTCGAGCCCCGGCTCGTCCAGCTTGAGGCGCAATGATTCATCGAGTGATTCTCCTGCTCTCGCTCGTGGGGATGATCCTCGCCTTGCATCTGTGGATCCAAAAGGCGCGCGGTTTTGATCAGGGATGCCTCGGTTTGAGCAAGCCCGAGTTCGTGGTGCAGAAGGGGTGTGCGGAGGCCAGCGACCTGGCAGCGAGCCATCTGCTGGGCGTCTCGAACGCCGCCTGGGGCTACGCATTCTATTTTGGCCTCGCCGTGCTTTCGTTCGCCAAAATCTTCGCCCCCGTGACGGCGTGGCGGCGCCTTCATCTGCTCGGCGAAATCACGGCCGCGGCCGGCCTGCTGTATTCCGCCTACCTCGTTTACGCTATGGTCGCGGCGAGCTCCTTCTGCGTGCTCTGCCTGACCTCGGCGGCGCTGGTCGCCGCGCTGTATCTGCTGCACGTCTGCGTGCGCGTGCGCGGCAGCTTCCAACCATTGCCGGAAACTGCGCGTATCCTCGAGCTGGGCTGGGCGATCGGCGGCCTTTTCGTGACGTCCGGGTTGCTGGTCGGCGTGTTGCTGTTCGTCAACCGGCTCGGCACCCGTCCGCTCACCCAAGGAAATAGCGCGCACGAGTTGGCCCGGTTCGTCGGCGACACGCTGCCTTCCTTTATCGATGCCGAAAAGCTCCTGGAAATGCGCGCCTGCCGGTTCGATGCGGCAGCGGAACTGCTGGACGTCGAAAAATTCGACCGCTTCGAGCTTCCAATCCTGGGAAACCGTGACGGCATCCCCGTGACCGTCTTCTTCGACCCGCATTGCGGTCATTGCCGGGAACTGCATCCCGTGATTCTCCGGCTGCTGGAACGCTTCAAGGATCGTGCGCGCTTCACCCTTGTTCCGCGCGCCCTCTGGGAGGATTCGTGGCCAGCGGTCGATGCGCTGCTGCTCGCCAAAACCCAGGACCAGTATCTCGCGCTGTGGCGACTCCTGTTCGACCGCGCGGCGGCGAGCCGTACGAAGATCACGGCGGGCGACATCGAGCACTACCTGCGCCAGGTCGGACTGGGCGGCGCCGACCTCAAAGAGCGACTCGGGGCAATGCGGCCCCGAGGGATCGCCCTGCGCAACGAAGCCAAGGCCACCAATATCAACCACGTTCCAGCGCTCTACGTGCAAGGCCGGCTGGTCTGGGAGGGCAACATGAGCGAGGAGTGCGTTGCCACCTTGATTGAGCGCCGGCTGGCCAGGTCAAAGCCGCGCTGAACCGAAGTCGCTTCGATTGCATCGGGCATGTCCGTCCTTCGGAACCTCCATCGGCGCACTTGGCGCGAGCGCCTGTTGTGGTGCGAGGCGTTCGCCGCCCTCGCCTGGGCGAAGTTGCTGGTGCACTGCCTTCCCTTTCGTCGGCTGGCGACTCGGCTGGGGCGCGCTCAAACCGAGACACCCGAGACCATCACGCGCTCGCAGCGGGCGATCGCGGTCGAAATCTCCTGGGCCGTGCAAGCCGTGGCGCGGCATATGCCTCTCGGCTTCGTCTGTCTTCCGCAGGCGATCGCCGCGAAAAGGATGCTGCGTCGGCGCGGGCTTCCCAGCACGCTCTACCTCGGCGTGACTCCCGGCCGGGCCAGGCCCGAAGCCATCACCGCGCACGCGTGGTTGCGCGCCGGAAACAAGATCGTCACGGGCGAAGCCGAGGCGGCACAGCATCAAGTCCTCGCCAGCTTCGGCGGCGACTCTTCATAACGGCTCCCTCCGTATGCGCTGTCTGAAACTTCCGTTCGCGCTCGACGTTGACAAACTCCGCGCCGACCTCGGTCGCGTCGCTCCGGAGGAGTGGGTGCCTCATATGCAGCGCCGGCACTACGAGGGCCAGTGGAGCGGAGCTGCGCTGCGGTCAATAGGTGGCGCGGCGGACAACATCGTTCCAGACGCGAGCGACATTTCCGCCTTTCGCGACACGGCGCTGCTCGCACGATGCGATTACTTCCGGGCGATCCTCGCGACGTTTCACTGCCCGCTCCAGGCAGTGCGTCTGCTGCGCTTGCACGCCGGTTCCAGCATCGCGGAACATGTGGACCGGGCGCTCGATTTCGACGACGGCGAGGTCCGCCTGCACATCCCGATCGTCACCAGCGACGACGTGAAATTTTTCCTCGACGGCGCGCGCCTCGTCATGGCTCCCGGCGAGTGCTGGTACACGAACGTCAACCTCCCGCACAGCGTCGAGAACCGCGGCGTCGCCGACCGCATCCACCTCGTGATCGACTGCCAAGTCGATGACTGGCTGCGCACGGTCTTCGCGGCCACGCCCCGCCCCGCCACCGAGCACTACGCCGCCCGCCTCACCCTCGGCACGCCGCCGCCCACGGCCGCGCTGCTTCAGTCCTTCTCCAGCGATACCGCGCGCGACTGTCGGTTCCACGTCGAGGGCCGAACCTTCATCCTCACGTGGACCGGCACGCACGCGTGGCAGCTGCGCTTGAAATTGCCCGCCTCCGAAACCGCTCCCCGCTGGGAAGCCGAGATCGAGAGCTCACCCGATCCCACCCGCGTGCACCAAGCCGACTTCGATGCGCTCGTCGCGCGATTGTCCCACGCGCTGCCCGGTCTGGCGGTCGCTCGGGAAGGCCCCTCATGACCGGCGCCGTCCCGGCCCGATTGGTCCGCGTCGAGGGCGCGACGCAGGTCGAATGGGTCTTCACCGACGGTCTGCCGTTCACCGAGCCGTTCTTCGAGCAGACGCTCGCGCGCCTGACCCGCACCAATCCCGCGAACCGCCCCGACCGCCGTCCGCGCGGCGCCCTCGCCACCCTGCGCCACACCGCCTCCGCCGTCGCGCCAGCCGCGATCGTCTTTCACGTTTCCCGCTGCGGCTCGACGCTCGTCTCGCAGATGCTCGCCGCGCTCCCGTCACACATCGTCGTTTCCGAGGCACCCGTCCTCGACGACATCCTCCGGGCGCCGCGCCACGACCCCACGGTCACCGACGACGACCGCATCGCGTCGCTGCGGGGCGCCATCGCCGCCTTTGCGTATCCCAAAACCCCGCACGAGTCCCGGCTCTTCGTGAAGCTCGACTGCTGGCACATTTTCCACCTACCGCTCGTCCGGCGCGCGTTTCCCGGCGTGCCGCTCGTTTTCGTCCACCGCCATCCGCTTGAGGTGTTGGTCTCGTTGATGCGCATGCCGAGCATGACCCTCGTGCGCGATGTCGTGACCCCGACGCAACTCGGCCTCACCGCGGTCGAGCGCGACGCGCTCGCACCCGAAGCGCATGCCGCCGCGATCCTCGGCGCCTTCTTCCGCGCTGCCACCGGCCACCGCGCCGCGCTCGTGCCCGTCGCTTACGAACAGCTCCCCGGCTTCATCTGGGAGTCCTTTCCGGGGCGCGATTTCTCGCCCGACGAACGCGCGCTCCTCCAGGCCGCCGGCTCGCGCGACGCCAAGAACCCCGGCCAGCGTTTCACCGCCGACAGCGCCACCAAGCGCCGTGAAGCCTCGCCCGCGCTCCTCGCCGCGTGCGCCCGTTGGGCCCAGCCCGCCTACCAGGCATGGCTCGATCTCCTATCCGCCGACCGCCTCAGCTGCCTGTCGGCGAAAAATGAATCGGCGCCGAGATCGAAGGCGGCACCCATTCCATCTGACAGTTGACCGACGTCTGCTCGATCACGCGAAACCCGAGGCTCGCGTAGAACTTCAATGCCGGATTCGAGAGATCCACGTGCAAGCGAAGCACGCGCTTACTTTGCACGCACTCGGCCTTCACGCTGTCGATCACCGCGTGGCCGAGCCCCTTCCCCCGGTGCGCCCGGTCGACTGAGACGTCCGCGAGATAGATTTCCCTGGAGCCCTGCGTCACGATGAAGCGACCGACCGGCTGCCCATCCAACTCGATGATGCAGTCCTTCGTGTCCCAGTTCGCCTTCACCTTTCGGTAGTGTGCGCTGTGCGCCCTGAACTGCATGTCCGCGATCTGCCTCGCGAACTCCTGCTGCTCCGGGGCCCAATACTGCAGACCGAGGCGCTCGGAATCGACCTGCTCCCGCAGCTGGCGAAGAAAAGGTTCATCCTCCGGCCGGACCGGGCGAAGTTTCAGAAGAGCGTTCATAAAAAAGCATCGGGCACACAGGTAGTTCGAGGTGAGGCGCTGCGCCGCCGCTCGTGCAAACGCGCTCGCACGATTCCTGTCAAATCCCACCACGCCACGTCGACGTTTCGAGTCCGACCGCGTCTCGGCGCGCACGAAAAAATGTCCGCAACTGGTTTCCGGGATTGAAATTCCAAATGCCGACCGCTTTCGTCGGCTCCACCCGGCGTCGCTTGCGGCGTTTTTGATCCTTCCCTGCCGATACGCTTCACGTTCGGCCCCTCCGCTCGGTTCGGCCTATCCCTTCACGCGCCTCCGGGTGAACCTGTTTTTTCGCCAAGTCTTCCCCGGAAACGTCACGCCGCCTTCCGCTGCTCCCACTGCGGCGCGTAACCCCCTTCATCCTTTCGCCTCGCACCCACTTTTAATGGCCCTCCCTACGTCGCCCGACCGCTACAAGGCTCACCTGCGTGAGGAGTTTCTTCTGCACCACGGAGGCGTGGCCCACCAGCTCACGCTCCACGATGTGGACGTCGCCATCGAGAACGATGTGCAGTGCTCCTTTTCCCTGCTGTTCCGCGGTCCAACGGTCACGATTCCACAGGGCAATTACCGCGTAAGCCATCAGAGCTTTGGCGAATTCGATTTGTTCCTCGTCCCCATCCGGCAACGACGCGAAGGCATCCTCTACGAGGCCGTCTTCAATTTGTTGAAGGATGAGGCGCAATAGTCCCGCGGCCGAAAGGCCAAAACCCAAGATACGTCCATAGCCACATCCTGTCATGTCACAATCATACCTCGGTGAGATCAAAATGTTCGGGGGCAGCTTCAACCCCCGCGGTTTTGCCATGTGCAACGGCCAGCTCATCTCCATTAGCCAAAGCACGGCGCTCTTCTCTCTTCTAGGAACCACCTACGGCGGCAACGGCCAGTCCACATTTGGGCTGCCCGACTTTCGCGGCCGGACGCCCATCCATCAAGGTCAGGGCGGCGGCCTTTCGCCCTATGTCCTCGGTCAGATGTCGGGCACCGAAAGCACGACACTCACGCTGGCGCAGATGCCGATCCACAATCACATCGCAGCGTCGACGCTCTCCAACGGCGCCCTCGCTAGTGTCACCGCGACCACGACGATCAACGGCATCACCCGCCCCAGCTCCCGCCAGTCCAGCTGTGCCGGCAACTTGATGACAGGCGCGATCGACAGCGTGACCGGCGCCGCCATCGACTCCTATGCGTCCGCGACCGCAGGCACCGTGTCGGCAATGGCCCCTGAGTCCGCCGCCACCACCGTCACAGCCGGCGCGGTCACCGGCACTGTCGCCACCACCGTCAATCCCAATGGCGGCAGCCAGCCCTTCAGCCTTCTGCAACCCTACCTGGCGGTGACGTTCATCATCTGCACGGACGGCATCTTCCCAACCCGCAACTAAGTAGGGGAGATTACTTCATTTGGCCCGCCGTTTCCGGATCGTCTCCGGCGGCGGGCTTTTCTTCATCCGGGGGGCACGCTCGTCCCCCTCGTCCGCTCAGGTTATGCCCCCGGCGGGCCGCACCAGAAATCGGCCCGCCAGTCCGTCCACGGCGAATTCCCCCGCGCGATAGCCCAGCTCGGTCGCGAGTTCCACCACCCGCGTATGCCGCACCACGCGCTCCAGTTCTGGCCACTTGGCCAGCACGAAGCGGTGCCGGTCCACCTGCTCGCCGCGATCAAGTGCGTGTACCGCCTCCGCCGGCAGCCCGACAAAGGCGACCAGTCGGGCCAGCGCGTCGCTCGCCGGATCGAACAGGTCCTCGTAACGCAACCGCAGCCACGGCAGTCCGCCCGCCCGCTCCAGCCGGACGCCCAGCGCCTGGACTTCCGCCCAATAGACGAGCGACCTCTCGAACGGCGAAAGCGTCGCCCAGACTTCACGATACTCCGGGAAGCTCGCACCCGCATCAAAGGGCGACACCAACTCCTTCACCGGCAGATGCGGCAGCAGTGGCGGCACGAATGCACCGTGCGACACCCACGAGCACGCGGTCGGCACCGGATGCCGCACCAGGTGCACGACCCTGATCCGCCCGTCAAATCGCCGCATCAACCACGGCACACTGCTCCAGCACGGATGCCCGGTTTCGAAATAGCCACGCGTCTCCAGCGTCCGCTCAATTTCCTCCACATGCTTCATGACCCGCAATGCGCTGCGCGGATCGAGTAGGGTCGGATCGTTTACGCCCAGCATTCGCCGCGGGGCGTAGTCATTATGGAGCGGCTCGTGTTCCACCCGCATCCGATCGCCGAAAGCTTTCGCGAACGTCTGCGTGAGCCACTGCGTGCCGCAGCGTCCGGTCGAAAGCACAAACGTGGCGCGATGCATCTCCAAAAAAATCCGCGCGTTCACCCTCCGGTCGTCAAGCGCATGTTCGCACCCTGGCTTCCGTTGAGGTTAATCGTAACCCGGGATAGGCGGAGATTGCGTAACGAAATTCCGCCACCCCGCCCTGCATCGCGAGCGATCGCGGGTAAGCCAGCGGCTCGGGCAGATTCAGGCTGGAGTCGAAATCATCGAGCCAATGCTCACGAAAAACCTGAATGCGCGTGAACAAGCGCAAGGGAGTCCGTTCCGGATCGTGCGGCGGCACGCGCACGGACTCCGCGGCCAGCTCGCCTGGCGTTCGGCGCTCGAGTTGCTCCACTCCGCCAGCATCCAAGCTGAAAACACCGCCCAGCTCGGTGATCGTTTCTTTCTCGTCCGGCGCCGCGTGCCCGCTCAACCCACGGCAGTGCCGCCCCACATCCATCAAACCGGCGCGCACGTCGATTCGCCCCGGCAGAAAAAACCCGCCCGGCCGCACCTGCGGCGCGAGATTGAGCGTTGCCGCCACCTGCGGTTCATTTGTCAGGGCCCGCAGTAGCACTTCGCACCCGATGACATGCGGGCGCTCCGCCTCCGCGAATCGGATCTCGGTCGCATCCGCCGCCAAATACGCGCGGATCGATCGCGTCACGCCCAGCGCTTCCGCTATCCGTTGCGCTCCGTCCAACGCGACCGGATGCAGGTCGAGCAACGTGAAACTCACCTCCTCTGGCGCGTAGCAACACGCAAACGGCAGCGAAAGCGGAGCGGCCGGCCCACAACCCGCTTCCAACACGTGGATCGTCTCCCCGGGAAATCGGGTCCTGGCCGCGCGAATCGCTTCATCCATCGCCTGCAAAAAAACCGCTGTGCGCCGATGCTCGCGCAAACAACGCGCCGCCCCGAGCGGTGTGATCGCCAGCCCGCTCGACAGACGCGTGCGAGAGAAGAATGCATTTCCCGCCGCAGCCAGTCCCTTCTCGTCCACGCCGAGGACGTCGAGCGTCCACGCGCACCACGCATGAGCCGCGTCCCAGTGCTCCTGCGGCGAACGCCGCGGGTCGAGCAGGCAATCCAGCCATCGCCCAAATCGAATGCGCGCATCTATCATGTTTCAGCGTTAACGTGGGCGGGCTTTTTTTGAAACACCACGTCCGCATCGTGCCCGTCCGGCAATCGGCGATTATCGCGATCGAATCGGGGGTGCGGTGCGCCGACCGGACGGATGCGCAACACCGGGCGGAACCCCGCGCTGCACGCCGTATCCGCGAACCGAAAGTCCGCATGCCGGATCGCAAGATATCCGCCCTGCTTTATACAGCGCGCGAGGCCGGCGAGGGTCGCTTCGAACGCGTCGAATTTGATATAGCGTTCGCACGAGCGAATCGCCGGATCCTGCAGCGACTGATGCTGGAACACCGCCAGGCAGAAAATCGCGTCGTAGCTTTCGGGCTCCTCCCCCGCCGCCGAGTCCTGCATCGCAAATGAAATCATCGTATCGCGCGTCTCAGCCAGCTTCGCTCGGCAAATCGCGATATTTCCGGCATTGATATCCACGCCTTTGATCACCGCATCGGGAAAATAGGTGCGGAGTGAAAAGACTTCTTCCCCCGTCGCACAACCGAACGACAGCAGTCGCGGCCGCCGCACCGTCGTCAGGCGCTCCCGCACGAAAGCGAACATCCCCGGGTAGCGATCTGGCAATGTGAGGCTGCGATATTGAAACAGGTTCCCCGGCCGCCGGATCCGCATCAACTGATCACCACGAAACGTGCGATCCGTCACACAGTGCCACGCAAAACGCAGCGCCCGGTAGGGCCGGAATTCACGAAGCGGCGCCTTCAGTTGTTCAAACACGCGCTCACCTCTCACGCGCTCCGCTCCCCTTCAACGTCAATCTCGCTTGGAGACAGGTCACGTACCAGCACTCCCCCTCCTCACGCAGAACGATGCGGCGTTTGTTCAAATAAACTCGACGTCGGGACTCGCCACGACCGGCACGTGCCGCCGCCCCGCCTTCCTCGAAGCAGGTCGTAATCGCGGTGCTGTTTTATATCGCCCCCTCCGCCGGCTTCATCAGGCGCGCAGTGGCGCCGGTGTTAGATGAACCGCTTGAGCCCGGGCGGCCTCGTCGTCTATACAGCCATTTCACTCCCCATGCCCGCGGACCGCATCCTCGCCTTCCTCCACCATATCGGCATCGCCGTCCACGAGCGCGCACTCACCGCCGCAACGTTCGTGCCCGGCATTCTCATCGAGCGCGGCGAGCTCGTGATCGATCGCGAGAAGCTCGCGTATCCCGGCGATCTCTTGCACGAGGCGGGACATATCGCCGTCGTGCCACCATCCGAACGCGCCGCATTGAACGACAATCTGCAAACCGGCCCAGGTGAAGAGATGGCCGCGATCGCCTGGTCTTACGCGGCGGCCCTGCAGGTCGGCATCGATCCGGCAATCGTGTTTCATCCGCATGGCTACAAGGGCGGCTCGCAAAGTCTCCTCGAGAATTTCACCTCGGGCCGCTTCGTCGGCGTGCCGTTGCTTCAATGGTACGGGCTCACCTGCGAGCGCGACGATGGGACCGGCCGCACGGTGTATCCGCGGATGAAGCACTGGCTGCGCACCGGGGCGGCCGGGTGATTCCTCACCGCCACTCCGCACGCTCTTCGAAATGTGCGGGATACAAGTTGAGATACTGCACGATTCGCGGCTTGCTCCCGCGGTTCGGACTCGCGCCGTGCGGCAGCTTGTGGTCCCAGATGATCAAGTCACCCGCGCGGCCGCCGATGTTTTTCACCCCGAGCGCGTGCAGGTTTTCGCGACGCGGGTCGGTCCCGGACGGTAAACCGTCCAGCCACGTCTCGAGCCGGCGATGGAAGCCAGGCACGCAACGAAACGCGCCCTGCTCCGGCGGCGTGTCGGTGAGGTAGAGAATACCTTGCGTGCCGAAGGGGATCGGTCGCGCCAGGTTCACATCCCAGTGCAGGTCGGATGCGCGAAACGCGTCGCCGGTCCGCAGTGGCGGATTGAAGCCGCCGCGGTCACACGTGGCCCAGAGGTCGGCCGTCCCCCAAAGCTGCGCGAAGGCCTTGTGGATCCGCGGCGACTGCCGCGTGGCCGTGAACGCCCAGTGTTGGAACATCGACATCATGATGCCCTGCGCGAGCGGCACGTACCACGTGTCAGGTTCGTTTGGACGCGCTCCCAGATGCTCCCAGATTCCCCGCTCGGCCGCGCGCCGCGTCTCTTCGGGCACCGCGTCGTGCACGATCACGTAACCGTGCGCCACCCAATGCGCGAGATCCTCGTCGGACAACACCGGCGGCATCGCATCGATCTCCGCGAGCCAGCGCACCGTGTCGGGCGGGTTGGCGGCGCGCACAATCGCGGCGTTGATCCGCGCGACGATCGCCGGCGCGGGCACGCCGGCGGTTTCGACGATCCAGCTTTCGAACTCCTCGAACAAAGGCGCGGTCTCGAACAGATGGCGCTGCACCTGCTCGAAGCCTACACCGAGCGCATCCGTGACGAGCTGGTCGAGCCGCGCATCGGCCACATCATGCGCCGGCTGACCGCGCCGAATGGCCTGGGCGCGCGACCACAGGCGCTTGAGTTGATAAACGCCGAGTGCGCCGACCTCCATCGGTGCGGCGAGAGCAAGGTCTGAAACGGGCATCGGTATGTTCATTACAGGCAGCGCTTCCGGCAGACATGTTTTTTTGGTGCAGGGTCAATCTTGGCCATGATGGGCCGTGAGGCTCGGGGCTTTCTCCGGCCGAGACCGAGGTCACCCCGATCTTTCAGATTCGCTCTCTGTTCGCTCTCGCTTCGTAGTCCGCTCGCTCTGCGTTCGTGCATCCTTGCTTCATCCTAGCTTGATCCTTGCCTCATCCCGGCCGAAAGAAGCCCGCAGGGGTGAGGGGCCGCACGGCCAGGTGACCCGATCACCCGAGCCAGCACCCAAACCCAAGCGCGTGGAGCGAAGAAGACGCGCCGTGCTGGCAAACGGATTATTTTATTACACCGAATGTTCAACGAGTATATCGAGACTTCACGAATCGCCTTGTCACATCCGCCGCCGGACGCGTCGACTGCCGAGCGATGAGACTTCGCGTCCGCTCCTCGCTCGCGTTCGCCCTTGCCCTTCCCTTCGTGCTCGCGTTCGCCGGAGCGAACGGCGCACACGCCGACCGCGCGACGGACATCGCGCAGATCCACGTCGAGGCGATCGGTGGCCGCGCCCGTATCGCCGCGCTCAGGGCTTTCCGCGCCACGGGAAGCGTTATCAACGACGGCAAACACGCCCGCTTCACGATGCTCGCCGCGCGCCCGAACCGGCTGCGCCTGGAGGTGCACGACGAGAATCGCACGTTGATCCAGGCCACGGACGGCGTCCACCCGCCGTGGGAGCTGGACACCGCAGCGAACCCCTCGCACGCAGTTCAGCTGTCACCGGTCACCGCGAAGGCATTTCTCGCCGACGCCGAATTCGACGATCCGCTCGTCGCCGCGCCGGGCTCCGGAAACCACATCGAGTTCGCCGGCGAAGCCGACGTCGCGGGCCAAAAATTCCTCCGTCTCCTCGTCACCCGGAAACTGAGCGAATCTTTTTTTCTCCTGCTGGATCCCGACACGTTCTTTATCGCGATGCGCGTCGACCGGCCGCTGACCGCAGACGGGCGGCGCATGGCGATCGTCACGCGTTACGCCGACTTTCGTCCCGTCGCGGGCGTGCTCGTAGCTCACCGCATCGCCGTCGAGGTGAACGGCAAGCTCACGCAGGAGGCACGGCTCGATGCCGTGGAACCGAATCCACGATTGCCGGCGGGCGCCTTCTCGCCGCCGGCCGGCGCGAGCGGCCCAACGCGGAATTGAGCAGGCGTGGCGGCCGATCCGGAAACCTGCCGCCACGTAAGCGCTTACTTTTTCTTCGGCTTCTTCGGCTTGGGTGCGCGGCCGATCGGTTGCGCGGCGAGCACATAGTCGCTCGCCCAGGCGCCTTGCACGGCTGCGCTCTTCACGTTGAAGAAATTCGTCAGCGCGATCGCCACCTGGAACGAGAAGTCCGTCGAGTAGGCACGCGGGTCGGACGACGTCGCGCACTCGATGTTCTGAAACCATTTCATCCACGCATCCGAGCCGCCTTGCGCGGGCGGCGCGATCCCGCCATCCGGCACCGCGCCGTCGGGCACGAGACTCGTGATCTGCGGATACTGCGCCATGATGTGGCACGAGAGGCACGACGTTGTATTCAGATCGGCAGGACCGTTGAGCCGGCCGTTCCAGCCGAGATGCTGCGGCGGAAGCTGCTTCGACGCGAAGATCACCGTCTCCTTCAATTTCGGATTCACCTTCGTCTCCGTCACGGGAAACGGATTCGTGGTATTCGTCTTGTCGGTCGGGTCGTTGCCCCACTGCACGCCGACGGGCACGAGATTCATGAACTTGTTCGCGTGGTTGAGCTGGCCGTTATATACAAACGTCCCGAATACCCAGCCGGTCTGCCCCGGGCCTTCCGCGCGCGCATCACGCACCGCGATGTCCATCTGCAGCAGATGCACGTCCGTCACCGCGCGGGTCGCCGAGGTCCAGAAGTTTTCCGTGATATACGCCTTCCACGTCAGCGGATTCACGAGGTAATCAATCTGGTCGACGCCTTGCGGCGCATCGGTGAAGAGCAGCTTCGCGAACACCGTCCCGACGGGGAATCCCCCGCCCCAGCGTTTGTCGAGCACCTTGGGATCGGGGTTCAGCGGGTCGGCCCACATCTTGCCCATGCTATAGCCGGCAAACTCGTTGATCAACGTCACTGCATATACCGAATAATTGCCGTCCTTGCCGAGCTGGCCGCGGCCGAGCTGGCCGGGCGTGACCGGCGCTTCCTTGATGAGGCCGCGAAACCCCTCCGTGCCTCCATTCGGTGGATACGCGTTCGGGCCGGTCGTCGTCGGGTGCAGCCACGGGATGTGATACCATTCGCGCACCTTGTTCTTGAACGGATCCCAATCCGGCAGGTTGCCCTCGAAGGCGTAGTCGCGCACCGCGTTGATATAGGCGAGCGGGTCCTTCTTGAAATCGATCTTCTTGATAAACTCGGGCACCTCCGTCGGCTTCCGCGTGGGAAAATCCGCCTTCAACCGGAAGACCGGTTGGTCGGACCATTTCGCGGCGTATTCCTCCTGGCTCACCATGAAGCCGAAGTCGGGGAAACTCTGCCCCTTCTGCTTGCGCGCCGCGAGCGCGTGCGCGCTGCCGGTGAGATGAGCGTCGGGAGCTTTCGACGCCGGCGTCATTTGCGTTTGCGCGAGCGCGGCGGGAAACAACACGCCAGCGGTGCAGGCAAGCAACACGGCGGCGGAATATATTCGAGTGGGTATCATTGTCTTCATTGGGTGGGGAGCTGAAAGGCAGCGCGCAGGTAGGGACGGGCGGCTCGCCCGTCCGCGGACGCGCAGGCTGCGCGCCCCTACCCGCTATGGATTAGCCGAGATCGGCGGTGGAAACCGCGCACGCGCGCCGGACTTCCTGCACCGTCGCCGGCGCGTCGAAGCGGAAGAGCCCGCTCAAGCCACGCTCGAGACGCGAGGCGCGGATCGCGGCCTTCACCGCGAAGAACACGCTGTTCGCGAGCACCAGCGGCGGCTCGCCGACTTCCTTCGCCGAGAAGATCTCGTTCGGATCCTCGGGGATCTGCGGCACGGAATCGCGCGGGAAGAGGTGTGTATTGAGCTCGAGCGGGATCGTGGTCGTCGCGGGAACTTTATAGCGCCATGTATTCGTGGTGTTGAGACGCCCTTGGTCTGGCCCCTCTTCCTCGAACACGAGTTTCTCCGTGAGCAGGTAGCCGACGCCCTGGATGAACGCGCCCTCGACCTGGCCAATATCGAGCGCGGGGTTCAGGCTGCAACCCATGTCGTAAACGAGATCCGTGCTGAGGATCTTCGTCTCGCCGGTGAGGATATCGACTTCGACCACGGCGAGAGCCGCCGAATAGGTGAAGCCGACAAACGAATCGACGCCCCCGCCGATCGGCGCCTTCGGATCGAGCTCGATCCCGGGGAGCGGGTGCTGGTCGTCGTGCGTCTTGAAGGTCAGCACCGGGACGGGCACTTCGCCGCCGCGCGCCTTCGCGGTGAAGGTCGCGAGCAGGTTCACGCGGTTGCCATACGCTACTTGTACGAGCTGCTGCCAAATGAGGAGCTTGCGGCCATTCACCGTGACCGGCGTCGCCCATCCAAGCTGTCCGTAGTTCCAGAAATCAATGCACTGCGCCGAGCACCAATCCGGCCCGTGCTCCTTCAGCATGCGGTAGCCGAATTCCGTCAGCCGCTCGCGCAGCACCTGGCAGGTCTGCTTCACCGCTTCGCACGCGTAGGGCGTGCCGGTCGAGGCGCCCGTGCTCGTGGGATTGGGAATGATGCTCGTTTTCACGCCCTCGACGAAGATCATGCTCATCGGGACGTTCAGGACATAGGACGCGACCTGCAGCGCCTGCGTCGCGAGCCCCTGCCCGATCTCGACGCCGCCCTGGTGAATCGTGATCGAGCCGTCGGCCTGGTTCACCACGACCATCGCCTGCGATTGCTCGAGCATCTTCAGGTTGTATCCAGAACCGTATTTCACCGGCAGCATGCCGAGCCCGCGCTTGCGCCATTTGTTCTTCTGGTTGAACGCATCCACCTCGGCGCGCTTCGTCTTGTAGTCGGCGACGTCCTTCAGATACGCCCACACCTCTTTCATATAGCAGTAGGAAAGCGCCTGGCCAAACGGCGTAACGTCGCCGCGATCGTAGAGATTCTTCTCCCGCAATTCCTCCGGCAGCATGCCCACGGCAAACGCCGCGTCGTCGATCGCGTTCTCGACGATGTTCTTGCCCTGCACGTCGCCAAACGATCGGAACGCCGTGCTCGGCGCCGTGTTCGTGCGGCAGACGTCGATCTGACTCTCGAAGTTGGCGATCTTATAGGCGTTGTCCGTGCGCAGCTGGATGCAGTTCGAGACGATGAAGGAGCAATCGTAGAACGCGCCGCCATCCCCCCAGAGCTTCACCTGGAAACCACGCAACAGGCCGCGGTCCTTCGGATTCTCGCGGCCGAAGTCGACCGCGATTTGATACTGCCCGTAGTAGGCGTGCCGTTTGCCGATCAGGCTCGTGTCCTCGTCCCGCGGCACGGCGACGCGCACGGGGCGCTTCGTGGCCCTGGCCGCGACGACCGTCGGGCCCGTGACAAAGCGCGCCTGCTCGGTCTTGCCGCCGAAACCGCCCCCGACGGGCGCGACCTGCACGTCGATCTGATTATACTGGCTGCCCAGCGCCATCGCCGTCGTCTGGTGCATTTCATTCGGGCTCTGCGTCGACGGATGCACGAGAAGCCGACCTTCATCGACCGGCAGTGCGACGCACGCCTGCGTCTCCATATAGAAGTGCACCTGGCCGCCGTTGATCTGCGTGTTCTCGACGACCACGCACGTCACGCCGTCGACCTTCGCCTTGCGCACGCCGATCTTGCGATCCAGCGCTTCCCGCTCGCGCGTCCAGCCGAACTGGCTGCCGGGCCGCGTCACCTTCCAGATGTGCTGCACGAAACTCGCCGACTTCGGCGCGTCCGGAAAAATGCTCTTCACCGCGATCGCGTGCTCGAGATCCATGATCGGCTTGTCGAAGGGTGCCGGCCAATCCACGGGCCCGTAGGCGATGCACGTCGTGGTCACATAATCGGCAATGCGCACCGCATCCTGCTCGGTGGCGGCGAGGACGAGCGCGATAGATTGCCCGACGTAGTTCACCCTCTGTTCGGCGAACAAAGGCTGGTCCATGCCCATTCCCTGCAGATTGATCGCGCCCGGCTTGTCGGTGACGTTCTCCGAGGTGATCAGGTCGACAAACGTATCCGGAAACTCGCGACTGAGATGGTCGCGCAGTACCGTGGGCTTCGCCGCGCGTTCGCCGCCCGGCAGCACGAAACGGAACGTCGCCAGCGGCCGACGGCTCTGCACGAACGCTCCGTTCAGCGCCAGCGGCGGCACAGGCAGCTCCTGCGTATAGTGCAGCTGGCCGGACGTCTGATACATCGCGGTGACTTTGATATACGGCTGAGCGACCGGCTGTTTCCAATCCTGCGGCTCCCAGGATTGGCGGCCGTCGCTCACGCGCCAGTGGCCCCAGGTGATGAAGCCGCTCGAGGCTATCTCCGGCGGCACGGGAGCGCCCTGCTTGAGCAGCGCGTTCACGATGGCCTTATATAAAAACGCCACCGCGAGCTGTGTGCGGTATTCCTCGGTGAAGCCCTCGTTCGGCACCTCCGCCATCCGCGACGCCCAGCGCTTCAACTCGGCGCGCACCTCGCGCTCCAGCGTCTTCACGAGCGCCGGTACGAGCTCGATTCCCAGCTTCTTGCCCTTGAGCGCAGCTTCGGTGTCGCGCGCGCGCCACGGATAGGGCGCGATGCCGCCAAACACGAGCGCCACCTCGTCCACGATCAGTTGCGCGGCAAAGCGGAAGCGCGTCGTCGCGTTCACGATGCTGTGCGCGTTCACGTCGCGGAGCGCGACTTTCTGCGCAAGCACCGACTCCTTCGCGCCGTCCAAGGGAATATGATACGCGACGAGGACGATATTGTCGGCGAGCGCGGGATCCTTGACGACCGCGGTGACGAGATCGTCAACCAGCGCGGTTTGCGGCTGGAAATTTCCCTGCTCATCGAGCGTGAGGAACGTGATCCGGGCATCGACCGCCACGAGCGCGGTGAACAGATCCGAGGGAAACGGCTCGCCGGTGCCCTTGGGAATGTGCTTCAGCACGAGCATCGTGTTGCCCGCGAGGGAGGCGGCGTTGCGCACGATGCGGCCGGCGGTGCGGCGCGCCATGAAATCGACCGCGCCGAGCGGCGACGTCTGGTCGAGTCCGCGCACTTTCATCTGTATGCGCGCGACCGCGATGAGGTCGTTGTAGGTGTTGCCCGCGCCCAGGGTCAGCGCGCCGCCCTTCGCGTCAGGTGTGCGGTTCAGCTCAGGAATCAGACGGATGTCGACGAAGAGCCGCGTCGCGGGAAACTCGACTTTATAGATACCGTAGGACGTGTTGCCGTGCACGAGCCGGAGTTTCTTGCCGCGGTTGGCGGTGAGGATCTGTGCGAGGTCGGCCAGCGTCGTCGGCGTGCGCCATTCCTGGCCGGCACCATTCGATGACACCGGTGCGGCGGGGCCTTCGGCGGCGCGCGGAAACGGGATCGCGACATCCGCCGGGAGCTGCTGGCTGCAGCCGTCCTCCTCGAGGCACTTCATCCGATTCTTCTCGTCGGCCTTGGACCAGTCCGAGGCGAACGTCTTCATGCCTGTGAGAATCGAGCGATAGCCCGTGCAACGGCAGAGGTTCCCGTCGAAGGCGTCCTCGATCTCCTTCTTCGTCGCCTTCGGATTGTTCGTGATGAACTCCGACATGTTCATCACGAAGCCGACGCTGCAATAGCCGCACTGGCTGCCGTTGTTCAACGCGAGCCGGTGCGCCACGGGATTCATGCCCGCGTGCGAGTGCTCGGACGGATGCTCCTCGCAATGCTCGATGCGTTCGGCTTCGGGCGTCGCGTCCTTCGCGCGCGCCTTCTTCACGTCGTGCGCGACCTCGTCGCGTTTCTTCACCGCCTCCTTCGTCGCCTCGACAAATGCCGCCGGATCCGGCGCGTCGAGCGGTGCCGCGAAACGCGAGCTCACCGCCGCGTGCTGGAGGAATTCCGGATTCGGCTTCCGCGCCGCGCCTGTGCCTTCAACGGTCGTGACCACGAGCCCGCCGAGCGCACAAACGGGTCGCAGGCACGAGTTGATCGCCCGATGCTCCGGCTCCTTCGTCTTCTCATTCCAATGCGAGAGGATCACGGTGCAACCGCCGCAGCCGCCCTGGCCGCACGGTTTCTTCGGGCCGCAAAGCGCGACGTTCGGCGAGCGGAGATAATCGATCAGCAGGAGATCGGGCGCGGGGTCCTTGATCGTGACGGACTTTCCGTTGAGGAAAAACGAGACGGCGTTCGGCGTGGACATGTGACTTATAGAGATATGAAGCGGTTGTTGAAAAGGTGGGGCCCGGCTCTCCGAGCCGGCCTGGGTTAAAAGAAAAAGATAAAGCGTGAAGCTCAGGGCGCCGCGGAGCGCTCCGTCCGCCTCCCCTACTCAGCGCCGGGTGAACTTCTCCGTGAGTGCGCGCAGCCGCGGGACTTCGGCGACAACGTTGTCGATCGCCATGAATGGGGACTCGCCGATCGTCTGCCACTGCACCCGGCCTTCGCCATCGAGAATGAACGTGCCGTGCAACGCCTCGTCGCTCCAGCCGCCGTAATCGCGGAAGGCGGCATTCGCGGCGTCCGACACGAGCACCAGCGGGGTGGGCGCTTCTCGCTCGGCTTCCGCGAGCACGTCCGCGGCATCGGTCGTGACGCCGACGACCTTCGCGCCGAGCTGGCGGAACGTTGCCGCGTGTTTGCCGAGAAGCCAATCGTATAGCCGCCGAGATCATTATAGAAGCCGACGGCGTAGGCGTGCGTCGTCTGGGTCTGCTGCAGTGCGAGCATCTTCGCCGAGACCGGCCCTTCCTGCGTGAGGCCGTGGAAACCCTCTCGGCCAGTCGAGCCCCAGTGTTGCCAGGGCACGTGAAACCATTTGCGGACCTTGTTATCCTCCCAAAAGAAATCGTTCTCGTAGTCGGCCGGCTGGATGTTGCCTTCGAATACATACTCGGGCACCGCCATGAGATACGCGCGCCAGTCCTGTTTGAAGTCGATGCCCAGGATCTTCTTCACACCGGCATCGGACTTCGGCAGGGTCCGCGGGAAGTCCTGGCTCAGCACAAACACCCGGCCATTATAGGTTCCCGGCGGCATCATATAGCCAAGATCGGGAAACAGCGGCAGGGCCGCGAGCGAGAGTCGAAGACGGGATGTCTTGGTTTTCATGGGTGGGAATGGAAAACAAGCACGGCGCGCAGGAGTCCTGGCGACGGACAGCGTGGGAACCCGAGGGGGGCGGGCGTTGGAAATAGTGAGGAGCTGGAAAGCAAAGAGCAGCTGTCGTTTGCGTTTATGCGGCGCCCCGAGCAGAGATCAAATACTCCCGACTACCGGAATTCCGGTAGTCGGGAGTCTTGCGCGGCACGCCGTCGCTTTTCGAGGTCACCGCGTGAGTGCGCATTCCCCTACAAGTTCATTGTCGCGCGGGTCCAGAACCGCCAACTTCCCGCGTCCAGCTCACGCGGTGTCCTGCCGCTTCTCTTGCTCCAACGCCGCGGCTTCCCACTCCGCGCTTCTCCCCTCCATGCCTCAGCGTTTCCCTTCGCTTCACGTCTTCGCCCTTCTTGTCTTCCCTTTCGCCTTCGCCGGCTGCCAAAGTGCGCTCCCCATCGCACCGCAGACCCACGAAATCGCCTCGCTCACGCAACGCATCAACCAACTCGAGGCCGGCGTTCAGGGCTCCGCGGCGAAAATCGACACGGTGCACACGACGATCGATACGACCTTCAAAGACACCGTCGCCACCCTGCAACAACAGCGCCAGCAAGCCGCCGATGCGGTTTATGCCGCAACGCTCGCGAACCAGCAAAACCCGCAGAAAAATGCCTACGTCGAAGCTGTGACCGAAGCGCTTCAGGTCGCTGCGGCAAACCTTGGCGGCAGCGACGCGCAGGGCATGCAGAACGCCGCCACGCAGATCAAGCTCCAGCTCGCCGGCACCAAGTCCGATCTCACCCAGGTGCAGGCGATGCACGACGCGCAACTCCAGGCCGCGGCCGACCTGCAGGCAAAGCTCACACAGGAGCAGCAGACGCGGTCGAGTGCCGAGACGCAGCTTGCCCAGCTACAGACCTCGCGCGACCAGATGCAGACCTCGCTGCAAACCGCCGAGGACGCGCGTAACCAGGCGCAGACGACGCTCGCGCAAAAGATCGCCGCCGAAAATCAGCGGCTGGCCAGCGATCAGGCGCTGAAGAAGAAACTGATGTTCTATCTCGTCGCCGCCGGTTTCCTCGCCGGCGTGGCGGCCGCGGTTGCGTTTCGCGTTTACCCGCCGATCGGTCTGCACCTCGCGCTCGCGTCCGGCGGATTTTTTCTCGCAGCCTATATGGTCGCCGAGGTTCGGCCGTGGATGGTTTTCCTGGTCGTGGGGCTCTCGATCGCGGCCATCGTGTGGGCGTTTGTCGTCCGCCATCGTCGGCTCTCCAGCATCGCGAACAGCGCGCTCGGCGCGATCCAGCAACTCAAGATTCGTGCGCAGCAAGGTGACGCCGTCGCGGTGCAGGCTTATCGGACGATGGAGGCCGACCTGAAAAACCACTTCGGTGCACAGGTCGGCTCGCTCGAGGCCGAGGCGCGGCAGCGGCTCGCCAAGCTGCCGTGGGTGCCTTCGTCCCCGCCGATCCGCGAGGCCAGCGCGGCGCCCGATCCCTCGGCGAATGGAGCCGCCACCACCAGGCCCGTGATCTCCACGTCATGACCACACCCACCCCCGATCCGTTGAACGCCTACCGCTATGGAGCCTTCGTTCAGGCGGCGTATCAGATGTTTGGTGACGCTCCCACGAGCCTCACTCCGCCGATCACGGCGAACGTGCAGTTTCCCGCCGGCTATGAGATCGCATTCTATCTCACCGCGGTCGATCGCTTCGCCGAGGAGAGCGAACGCGAGTTCTACGGCTTCGTCGCGCGATCGACGAGCGATCCAGGCGACTGCGTGATCACGATCCGCGGCACCGACAAGATCATCGAATGGCTGATCGACGCGGAGTTTTTGCCCACGCCGTTCGCCGACGTTCCCGGAGCCGGTCACGTCGAGGATGGTTTCTACAGTGTATATAAATCGCTCGTCGGTCTGATGCCGGACGGCCAGACATCCGCGGACCTGCACGCGTTCATCAAGCAGCAGGCGCCCGCCGGCAAACTTGCGATCGTCGGTCACAGCCTCGGCGCCGCGGTGGCGAACCTGCTCGCGCTCGATGCCACCGTGAACGACGGCGCGACCAGGCTTGCCCTCTATACACTGGCTGCACCGCGGACCGGCGATGACGCGTTCGCGACGAGCTTCGCCGCCAGCGTGCTGAACAATTTCCGCGTCTTCAACGAACCCGACATCGTGCCGAAAGTCCCGCCCCTTTACGCGCAGCTCGGGTCCGGTTACGAAATCGATTCGAAGACGTGCCCCGCAATCAAGCACAGCATCCTGTGCTATCACTCGCTCGCGAGTTATCTGCGCGTGCTGAACCCGCAGAGCACGTTTCCGCTCGCGAGCAACTGCGCAACAGGGAAGGCCTGATTATTGCGGAGGTGTGCCCCAAGGCTGCGCCGCACTCACTCGCATCGACGCGGCGGCGGATCCCACCAGTTCGGCGCCCCCAAAGGCGCGCCTTTCCGCCAGCGTGGCGTCAGCACGCGACAGTGTCCGATCCTCCTTTCGAGCCCGGAGGACCAGCGCGGCTTGATCGAGCGTATCCGGAATGGGCGGACGGCATTTGTGGCGAAGACGCCCTCGTCGGGCGCGCTGTGGTCGCGCACATACTCGTAGAGCTCGCCGCGAAAATTCGTCCGGCTCGCCCGCACCGCCACGAGCAGTTCGTCTCGACTCGCATTGTAAGTGTTACACTTTTTCGCGGCCGCGGCTGACCAAAGCTGCGCGGCGTCCAGCGACGCCATTGCGCCGATGACGAGGGTCAGGCAGATCACCGCCACCGTTCCGCGCGACACCCCTCCCGCGCGGGGCGACAGCCCGACAACTCCGGTGCTCGCCCATCCGAGCAGATCGCACTGGCAGCGTATCGCGCATGGCGGCGGCGGTGTCGCGCGCCGGGCGATATCCTGAATCGCACCACCGATAAATGCACCAGGTAGGCCAGCAGCTTTTTCTTGGCGGCAATCCAGCCGAGCCAGGGCATGGCGCAGAGGAAAATAATTCCGGCGAAAGCTGCAATCCGCAGCGCCTTCTCGCGCGGTCCGCCACTCACCGTCACGATCAAGACGACGCCCGCCACAAACGTGAATACACCCGAGTTCGAGCGGAAAAGTCCCGCAAACGCCACCGCCACGCTCACCAGCGCGAGCCGTTTCCAATCCGGCGCGGCGGCATAGCGCCATGATGCCGTGAAAAAAAAGCATCACTGGCAGAAAGAGATAGTATCTGAACGGCGCCGGCTAAACCGAGATCGCCACGCACATCAGGACGAACGCGGCCCATCGCGTGACGCCGCATCCCAACATGAGGCGAGTCCTGCGCGCGTGCATCGCGCGCCCACCGACCCGGCGCCCGCGGCAATCCCGACACCGCAAGCGAGCGTATGCGGACGATCGCCTCCTGTGTTCGGGCAAACGCGTAGCCCCGTCACGGATGCCGTCGCCTTGCAGCGCGAATCCGCGACTCCCTGCCGCGGCCGGAGCGCTCCCGTCTTACCCCACGCGGGCGAAATCCTCCAAGAATCGCGTCGCGATCGAGGCGCATGAATGCGTCTCGCGCACCGCAACGGATTCTTCTTTGACCACACGCCCCTCGGAAACGAAATCCCGGAAGCATGCGTCCCGAGACGACCGGCACCGCGCCCCACGCCATGGCCTCGAACACGGCCAGACCAAATGTCTCTCCCTTCGACGCGAGTGAGGGATATACAAAGCGGGACCGATGAATTCCAGCCGCCATCCGTCGAGCCGGTGGGCGCGGCGGCACAGCGACCAAGCCTCGAGCAGCAGCTCGATTCCCTTCTCCGGGTGAAGCCGACCGGCGAACAAGATCGTGTTCGTCTTCGCCGCCCAATCCGGCGGCCGCGCCGGCACGAACGGCAGCGGATTGGGAATCATCCGCACTCGCCCCGCCAGCCCGGGCGCCTCAGCGACGATCGCCGCCTGCACCGCGGACGAATTGGCGCGCAACCTCGCCGCCCGTCGAACCCATCAACGGAGGCACCGGAAGAAAAGCGCCCTGGAGAATCGAGATTTTCATCGTCGCACGAGCACGTCGTTCACCACCGCCGCGAGCGCTTCCGCCGCCCGGCCGATCTCGAACCGTCGCGCGAAACAGGCCGCCGCGGCCACGCCCATGGCCGCGCGTTTGCCCGCTGGCAGAGCGCGCCACGAATTCAATACGCGAACCGCGCCCTCGACGTTGTCACCGCCAATGAGGCCCGCGCCGTCCGCTTCGATTTCGCGGCAGATCGCGATCTGGTCGCTGATCAATACCGGCCGGCCGCAGGCCAGCGCCTCGACCACCGCCACGCCGAAATTCTCCTGGTGCGAAATCAGCACGAACGCTTCGCAGGTCCGAAGCGCACCCCATTTCACGTCACCTGAAATCATCGGCAACCACACCACCGAGTCCGCCAGCCCAAGCCGCGCCACGTCGTCGTCCAATGTTTTCCGATACGCCACGTCGGAAACCGGTCCGGCGACGACCAACGCCGGAGCCTCGGGCGCGCCCTTGAACGCGGTGGCGTAGCCCCGCAGCAAAAGATCGACGCCTTTCTTCCGGTCGATCCGGCCAAGAAACAGCAGGAACGATCGTCCCCGCAACGCCGGGCCCGCCTGAAAAAATGCCTCCCGCTGTTCCGCGGCGTCACCGACCGGCGGCCGAATGCCGATGGACGCGATTCGCTCGCGCGCGCGATACAGCCAGAAACTCTCTCGCGCGCGGTGCCGCTCCTCCTCCGCCGTGAAACACACCGCCCCCGCATCGCGCAGCACCCGATAATCCGCCCAGGGCCAATAGAGCCACTTCTTCAGGTGCTTGCGCGGGTGTGCCCGCTTGAACCACCCGTCGAGCATCCCGTGACAAAACACGAGATAAGGCGTGCGCGAGCCGCGCAGGGCCCGCCACACGCCCAGCGTCTGGTATTGCCAGAGCCCATGCACGATCACGGCGTCGAACTCGCCGGAATGGGCCCGCAGCCACGGCACCAACTCCGGCGCGTATCCATATCCATGTGACGTTCGCCCCAGCACCACGACGAGCCGGTCGCGGGCATCGCCCGGGTCGAGCGACACCACGGTCACGGTTTCCCCATGCGCCCGCTGCGCGAGCGCGAGGTTCCGCACCGCCTCCGCCAGACCGCCGGTTTCGGGCCGCAGGCTGCGGACCACATGCAGCAGCCGGAGCGTCACGTCACAAATCCCGTCGTCCGCCGGAAATACGCCCCGTCGGGCGGCAGCGCTTGTATTGGTTTCGCGGGTACGCCCGCATAAAGCCACCCGGGCTCCGCCTGCGGTTTGTTGAGCAGCGCTTTCGCACCTAACACCGAGCGATCCGGCAATTTTGCGCCGCCCAGGATCACCACGGCGGTGCCCACGAAACAATAATCCCCGATTGCGATCGGCGCGGCGTCCTGCCGGTTGCGTTCGAGATCGATCGCGTGAGTCAGGAGTTGCGACCCGTAGCCCGCCACCGTGGTGAACGCCCCGATCTCGACCCGGTCCGTGCAGTCGATGTGGTGGTGCTTCGTGATCGCGCTGTGCGCGCCCAGCACGAGGGCGGGCTCGCGCTCCGCCCGATGAGCAAAGTGCCGCGCATCGCCAAGCGGGAACCCCGTGATCCAGTTCGCTCGATCAATCGTGGCGTGTGCGCCAACCTCGAGACGATCGAGATGGATTGCCACGTTCAGGTGGCCGATCTGCGCATTTTCGCGCATCACCAGTCGGCGCGGGAAAATCCACGACCAGCCAATTCGCGCGGTCCGGTGCAATTCATAGCCGTAAACGCCGCGCAGCACATGGCGTCGCAAGGTCCACGGCAAAAGCACGACGCAAAGTCGGAAAAGGAATCTCATCGCGGGCGGGCGGCCAGCACCTCTTCATACAGTGCACCATACTCGTCAACCATCCGCTCGGTCGTGAAACGCGCCAGGTTGGCCTTCCCCGCCGCAACGATCGACCGGCGAAACGCCAGCTCCGCCAGCCGCTGCAGTGATGCCGCCATGCCGGATTCGTCGTCGAGCGCATGCACCAGCGCCGCCGGTCCGCCAATTTCCGGCAGCGACGTGCGATCGCTGCACACCACCGGGCACCCACATACCTGTGCCTCGATCACAGGCCAGCCGAAGCCTTCGCAACGCGACGGAAAAAGCAGCGCATGCGCCAGCGTGTAGATCGCTTCCAATTGCGCGTTATCGGGGGCGGGCACCGCAAAGACTCGATCCGTGAGGCCGGCCGCAGCCGCTTGCGCGCGGATCTCCTCCGACAACGGCGCGCCGCAGAAAACCAGATTCCCCCGCCACTCCGCGGCGAGGCGCGTGAAGACACGCAACACACCGGCCTTGTTCTTCCGCGCCAGATTCGAGCCGACGTGCAGGACAAAGGGCTCTGCCCACGGCACACCCTCGACCGCGGCGAGCCTCGCCCGGGCTTCCATCGCCGCGATGCGCATGTAGGGATGACTCAGGCCAAGCAGGATCACGCGCCGCCGCTGTATCCGTTTCACTGGCACAAGTCGCTCCACGTCGCGCAGGGTACTCGTCGAGTCCGCGGCGATCGCATCCGCCCGGCCGAGTCCGCCCACGATCGCGCGCTGCAGCCGCCGGCCCAGTGCCGACGCCGGGCAATCGGTGTCCTCGCCCAGTGCGCCGCGTACCGCGAGCAAGTCGTGGCAAGTCACTACCCACCTCGTGCGCATATCTGCGACGGCCGGCAGATATAAGGCATTCGAGTGGTCGACGACGTGGATGAGGAGGCGGTGTTCGCCATCGCTCGCGGGCGCTAGCCGACGAAGCTCGCGCTTCAACCGCGAGGGAAAGACGAGATATTTATCAAAGTATCCCAGCCACTTCGCGGCCGCGCCCTCGCCGCGACGAGCCAGCGTTCGCGACAGCATACTCGAACGAGGTGCCAGGACCGTCGCGATGGAGCCTCGCTTCGCCCACTGCTGCTCCAGCAGCGCACCGAACCGCAGCATGCTCTGCTGCCGGTCGGGCGCGTAATTGCACACGAGCACGAGCTTCATGTCGGAGGAGTGTCCTCCGCTAGCTCCTGTTCCCCCTCGGACACGTCCATGGTTTCGTCGGCGGGGGGATTGAGCGCGGCGAGGGTCAACCCGGCACCAAACACCGCGAACCCGAGCGAAGTCGCAGGTCCCCACTGCCCGATAAGCACCGAGAGAAATGTCGCGCCCGCGAGCAGCCAGGCGAGCGAATCGCCCTCCTTTAGAAATGTGCCCCAGCTTTTCACCACCAGCAGCGCGGCGAGCCAGACTCGCCAGCCAATGAACGCAAAACCAAGCATCGGCCCAAGCTCGAGAACAATCCGGGCCAGTTCCGATTCCGAAAGCAGGAAGGTATACTTGCCCGTCGACAACCGCGCGCCGGCGACCGTGCCGAGGCCAATGCCGTGGCCGAAAATCGGCGCCCCCGCGGCAAGCTCGAAGGGCTGGGTGAATTGATCGATGATGCGCGACACGACGTTTTCGTAGAATCCGCCACCTCCCGCAGTCACCGCCTCGTCCCAACGCGTGAGAAAGGCCTCCACATAAATCGTATCGGCCGCGAGCAGCGCCAAAGCAGCGAAAGCGGCGGCCGGGCCTAGATAGCTCGGAATTCGCCGCACGTCGCGCGCCACCACAACGGCGCCAAACAAGGCCACGATCAGCAACGCGAGCGCAAGAGAGCGGCTGATCGATACCGGCAGTGCCGCCAGCACCATCACCGAACCGATCAGCTTCATCGGGACCGAATACGTCCCGCGCTGCACCCAACCATAGATGACAAAGGACATCATGAAGGCAAAATAGCTCACGACGCCCGAGATGAAACTGAAGGTTCCCGGAGGCCTAATCCGCCCCATCGCGCCGCGCAACTGCCCCAGCTCCGTGCCCCCGACTCCGACATTGACCCATGCGTCCGGCTCTGAATTGAACTGCACCATCATCAACACGAGCATCGGCACGGAGAACAGGATGAACCATCGCCCGTAGTGGATCACGTCGCGGCGGTCGAGCGCCTGCGCCATCACGAAGACGAGCGGCAGATGAAGGTAATTCGTGCGAAGGCCGAAGAGCGTCACCATGAACGGCGAGTCCCCCGTTAGAGCGAACGCCAGTGAAAACGTCGCCAGCACCCACAGCACCATGACCGCCGGCCGGCCGGGAAACAGCCGCGCACGCAAAGCGAACAGGTAAATGGCGATCACCACCGGATCGCGAATCACAAAGAGTACATCGCTCCATTGCGGAAATAGCCATTTCCGCAACGCCCCTTCGAACAGCAGCAGCCAGAAATAGAGGCCGATTGCAGCTTTGGTGGGGGTATCGGAGTTCATGACGGACTCGAAGAGATGGCGCAGCCGCCCGCTCCTTTACTCGATGCGGCCCAGGCAGCGAGCTCGCGCACGATCGTTCCACCGTACCGCGCCCACGTAAATCGAGCGGCCGCCGCCTGCGCGCGCTCTCCAAACGCCGGCACTGCGTCCCGCTGCCCGGCAAACCAGGCGATCTTTTCTGCGATCGCGCCTGGAGAACGTATTGGCACCACAAATCCGCTGCGCCCTTCCTCCACGACATCGTCGGTCCCAGTGTTCAGCGTCACGATCGCCGGCAACCCGCAACTCATCGCCTCCTGCACCACGAGCGCACGGCCTTCCACGATGGACGGCAGGCAGAAGACGTCGCACGTCCGCATCAACGCGAGCACCTCGCCATGCGGCCGGGGAGGCTCGTAATCGAAATCAGGATACACACTGCGGTAGAAATCCAAGTCGACCACCGGCGAGCCCAGCACGACGAGGCGCACGTCGCGCCGATCGAGCAGTCGCATCGCCGCAAACAGATCCGCCAGCCCCTTGCGCTGCGTCAGGGCGCCGGCAAACAGCACGCGCAACGGCTCGCCCGCCCCGCGCGCGGACCGCGGCGACACACCCGCCAGCGGTGGCGAACCAAACGGCGCCACGAGCACACGGCGCGTGCTCCGGACCTCCGGCGGCAGCGAGTCCGCGACGAACCGGCTCGGACAGACTACGATGTCGGCGAGCTCGAGCTCGCGGCGTTTGCGGGCAAGTTTTTCCGCCGAGTCCCGCGTGCCGACCAGCGTCGGCTCCCAGTCCGGCCACCGCGCCGCCTCTTCGTCGAGCAACCGCCGGCTCGTTTCCAAATACGCGATCGGCAGATCATAGACGCGGGTCCAGCCGAGCTTCGCCGCCGCGCGAAACGTCGTTTCCGCCGCGTCTTCATACGCGTAAACGATCCTCGCGCCCTCCTCGCGCTCGAGCCGACGGGCCATCCAGCGATCGAAATCGCGATACACCGCGTCGACCGAAAGTGGGCCGATCTCATGCCGGGTGAGCGCGTTCAGTCCCAGCCGCCCCGCCGCCAGCCGGAGCCACTCGCGCGTGGGGTGTTGCTCCACCCGAACGCCGAGTTCCGCGGAAAAACTTCGCCGTCCGAGCTCTGCCGCCATCGCCCGCGGCAGGAACTTCGCGAGCCATCGATCGCTCCGCCAATCGATCGTGGTGCACGCCTCGCTCAGGGCGCCCGCGTTACGCAACGCGATCGCGAGTTGCCGGAAGAACTGATTGCCCGATGGATGCCCGAGGAGGACGCGGCTCGATTTCCCCAGCGCGGTCGAGTTGCGGTGAATCATCGTTGGCCGCCGCTTTTCCGCTGCCGCATGCGCCGCCAGCCCGGTGCAATCCGATCGCGCCAGAACAGATAGACGCGCGTAATCGGATCGAGCGTCAACCGGCACCCGTCCTCCTTTACCACCACCAGCAACCCACGCTTCTCGGCCAAGGCCGCGAGCACGATGCGCGTGAGGTAGACCGACCCGACACCGAGTTCGAGCACGTTCGAAGGTTTGTGCGCGGTGAACAGGTCGGCAATCAAGAGAGCGTGGGCGCGGGCGATCGCGTGTTCGTTTCCTGTGGGATGCATGGCCAGTGCAGCAAGCAGCGGCGAGTCGGAAGAGGCGGAAGGCTCGGATGAAGACTTTTTCACGAAGGGCTCAGTTCACCGCGATTCGAAGTTACACCGTACCGAAATTCCGGCCCAGCCGCCTCGCCAGCCAATGGCTGGGTCGTTCTACCATCGCATAAAACACCCAGACTACCGGCAAGATCGGCGTACAGGCCGCGAGGCACACCAGAAAGTTCGCGGGCTTTCTTCCAGCCACCGAGGCAAACCACGCCCCGAGCATCAAGAGCATGGGAAAGTGCAGCAGATAGAGCGAGTACGACCGGCGCCCGATCTTGCCCAATGCCGTTTCCAGGCCCCCCGCCCACCCCATCGAACGCGTGCGCATCGCCAGTATTGCCCAGGCGACCCAAAAAAAGAACCCGCCCCACATCAGATTCGTCACCCCACCGACGCCGCGCACACTCATCCACACCGCCACCGGCAGGCCTCCCGTGGCCAGCAGAGTCAATCTCCACGGCGGCGCGCGTAGCTCGCCCGCCGCCATCCGTTCCCTGAGCCATGCACCGCTGCACCAGATTCCCCAATACATCGCAAAATTTCCCTCGAGAACCCGTGCACCCGAATGATACGCCGCGAGCGCCAGCGCGGACATCGCGCCAACAACGACGGCCACGCTTCTCCAGCCGTAGCGCGCCGCGAGCCACCACACGACCGGATAAATCAGATACAACTCCAGCTCGACCGGCAACGACCACAAGGCGGGATTCGAGCTGAGCTGCCGACCCGCCGTGTAGTTCTGCACCATAAACACCGATGAAAGGATGGGCTCGTCCATCTCACTCTCTCGCGTCACCCAGGCGCTCACCAGCACTGCCGCCAGATACGGTGGATAAATCCGCAGAAAGCGCCGGATGAAATATGGCCCCAGGCGAAAAGCCGCGGCCCCGACACTCAGCGGTTGATGCACGCAAAACCCGCTCACCACGAAAAACAACATCACGAGGGCGCCGAGAAAAGGCGTCGGTGCCGACAGCCACGCCACCGCGCGCTCGAAGGTGGAATAACTTTCCGGATGAGCCTGGATCTCGCGCCACCCCACCCAGAGCGCGACGCGGGCGTGAAAAAACATCACTCCGAGGGCCGCGATTCCTCGCAGGCAATCGATCGCCGGGGAGTTGCACCGCGTCACCACCGGAGCGGGATTCAGGATTGCCGTCGTCGCATCCATTCGTTCCCGAGTTTGCGCTTGAGCTGGTTCATGCCGAGGCCCAGCGGACCGAGTCCACCAAGCCGCTGAAAACGGATCTCGCTCGTCGCTTCATCACCGCGCACCGGCGCCGCGAGCGCGGTTTGGAAACGTGCGCGATACGCCGAGAGGAAATGCGCCCCGATCGTCGTCGCCGTCACGCGCGCGCCAGGATACATATTCGTCACCTGCGCCGGATCGATCGCGTGGCCGTTGCTGCGCCGCGCAAGCGCCGCCCAGCACGTCGGCTCGGTCCAGGCGGGAATGACACGCCAGTCCGGCTGCGCCAGAAACCAGTTCACGAAATCCAGATCGAATTGCGCGCGATCGATCAGCGTGAGCCCCGTGTTGATCGCCGCGCTCACGCGGAGGCCGCGCCGGTCGAGCAGATGCCACGGCCGCACCGAGTAAGCGGCCCAGACACGGTCGCGGAGAAACACGGACCGGTTCGCCAGCGCCGCGCGACAAAAGAGCCCCTGAAACGGGCGGAAAAAACGCACGTCGCCGTCGACATAATAACAGTCGCCGGGCTCCGCGAGCACGACGTCGAGCAGTTTCAACCCCCACACCGAGCCGGCGCGAAACGCCCGTGCCGCTGCGTGCCCCGCGAGCCGCTCCTTCATCAGCGCATCGGCTTCGCGTCGCCACAACACGCGGCTGCGCGGAATCGCGCCGAGAATCGCCTGCGCGTCCTCCTCCGTGAGCGAGCCGTCGTCGTGCACCACAGTCTCGACCGGATCCGCGCTGCACTGCACGAGCGTGCGCCAGCACTGGAGCATCAATGCGACGTCGTGATGACGGAGCAACGTCCGGACGCAGACGCGATTTGCCTCAGGTTGCAGCATTGAGACTGCGGAGAAACTCGTCTGCCACGGCCGCGACACCGACGCGCGGCGGCGTCTTCACCAACGCCGACGCCAGCAACGTGGGTTCGCGAAAATACGGAACGAGCCCGGCATCGTGGGCCGGCGGATCGTCCAGTCGCGGAGCAGTAAAACGCGGCGGCGATCCCGCCGCGGTCACGACCACGCGGACGCCATGCTCACGCAGCGCCGCGGTCGAACTACTCTTGCCGAGGATGTTCCAGGGAACCGATGTCACCGCAAAATCGAACCGCGCAAACAACCGCGCCAGCCGGTCATCGCTGCAGCGCCCCGCGGCCACACAGGTCACCCGACCACGCCAGCGCATCGCGAGCGCCTCGAACAACGCCGCTCCATAGCCGACCGAGCCCGCCGCCACCAGCGCCGCAGGCCGCCCTCGCTCCGCCGCGAGCGCGGCGAAATCCGCCAGAAACGCGTCGGGCTCCCAGTTCGGATGCACCGTGCCGAACATCCCGCACACCAGCGCCGCCGAATCAATGCCCTGGGGTAGCTCGGGCGCCACTCCGTCCGCCGGCACCGGCACGCTGCCGAACATCGGCAACACCTCCGCGCGGCCACCGATTGTCGCCAACGCCGCGCGATAATAGTCATTGCTCGTGTGCATGCGCTGCGGCGCGATCACGCGTATCATCCGCGCGAACGCCCGTCGTTGCGACCAGCCGATGAGGCGCGTTTTCCACGCCGCTCCGCGCTGCGACCCAATCCAGGTCTCGTGAAAGAAAATCTGCCGCCGCGGCGCCACACCGAGCGTTTCGTTCAGCGGATCGACGCTTGCCGCAAATAGTCCGCGCGGATCCAGACTGTAAGGCACGAATTGCAGGCTCGCCCAATCCGGCTTGAACGCCTCGAGCCAGCGCCGCGCCGCCCGGCCACCGTCCATGCGCCAATCGTTCCGTCTCATTCGCGACATCGCCAGCGATTCCACGCCCGGCGACTGCGCGATCTGCCCGCTCTCGCCGATCGAGAGCAAAGCCACCGCATGACCGCGGCGGGCGCATTCCACTGCGAGCGTGCGCGTGTAATCGCCCACGCCGTCGCGACCCGGCTCCAGACATCCCGTGACCAACGCAATTCTCATCGGCCAACGAGTTCGTGATACACGCGAGCGTAAAACTCCGGTCCCGCGAGCTGACGCTGCAACGTTTCGCGCGTGCGGTTTCCTCGCCCTATATATTCCGGTTCGGGCATTGCCGCCGCCGCCCGTAAACATGCTGCGAGCCCGGTGACATCGCCCGGCGCGCATGCGATCGCTTCCCCACCCGCTGCCTCGGGCACGCCGCCATCCCGCGTGATGATGCACGGCACGCCCACCGCGCGCGCCTCGATCGCGGTGAGCCCGAAATCTTCATTCGTATTGGGCGGCACGATCATCCAGCGCGCCGAGCGGATGGCTTCCGCCTTGGCCGCTTGCGAGACGAATCCCAGCATCTCGATCCCACGCACGCCGAGAGTCGCGATGCGCCGTTCGATCTGCGATCGCAGCGGGCCATCGCCGATCAGCCGCAACGGCCATTTCACCGGATCGAGTGCCGCCTGCGCGTAAGCATCCACCAGCGTATCGATTCCCTTATTGGCAATCCACCGCGCTGCGAACACGAAGCCATGCCGTGCTTCCGGCGGCTTCGTTCCGAACGGCAGCTCGCAAATGGGAAACACTACTTCGCTGCGCGGCCGCGGTGCGGCCCCTTCCCACGTGCGTCGCACGAAACCGGATACGAAAAAACGGCGATGTGCCAGCCGCAGGCAGAAATCCCACAGGCGTTGCCGCCAGGCGTTTCCCGCCAGCCGATGGGAGTGCATGGTCAACAACACCCGCCGCCGGAGAAATCGCGCGAGCAAGACGACGTCGGCACTCGCGTTCTGCGCATGGACGACGTCGGCCCACATGATCGCACGCTTCAGTTCGCCGCTGCCGCGATCGACAAAATGCACGCGCTCGCCGAGAGGCGCGACACTCGCTTCCAACTCAGGCCGGAGCACGAAACCGGCGGTGCGTTTGAAAAACACGCGCACGTCCAATGTCGCGCTCGGCGGAAGCCCCGCGGCGATCGCGATTACAAACGCCTCGAGCCCGCCGTAACCACCAAAGGTCGGGCTGATCATGGCCACGCGGAGCGGAGTGGAATTCCTCACCCGTTGACGGTTTGTCGGCAAAATCCCCGGAGCGTCCGCGTCGCCCCGCGTGCGCGTCCGAGGGTGTGCAGCCGGTTAAGCGGGCAGTCGCGAACCATTTTGGAGAGCTGACACTTCATCGTTTTTAGACCACTGCCGCTACATCCTTGGCAGCCGGTCGCGAAAAAAACCTCCCGGCGAATACGAGAACTCCACCCGCCGGCGGTAGCCTACGACCTTCGCCGGATTGCCGAGAACAATGGCGAGCTCAGGCACGTTTTCCCTGACCACGCTGCCCGCTCCGACAACCGCGCCATAACCGATCTGGACATCGCTCAGGATCATCGCGCGGGCCGCAATCCAGACGTAGTCACCGATCGTGATCGGACCGTGTTTCGCTCCGAAACGCGGATCGTGCAAATCGTGTCCGCCGGTCAGCAGATCCACGTTGTTTCCGATGATGACATGACTGCCGATCACCACCGGCGCCCAGCCATCAGCGATCGCCCGTTCCCCGATGGTGGTTTCGTCGCCGACGGTGAACAGCGAAGGATTCGCGATCCGGCAGTGCGGCGCAAAGTAGACCTTCCGGCCGACTTTCGCGCCGAGCAACCGGAGCGTGTGCGAGCACCACTCCGTCCTCCGCAACGGGCGCACAAAGGACGCGAGCCGAAACAGACCGAGCAGAGTTTTTCTTTTCATCGGGCGTCAGTGCGCAGTGCAGCCCCGCGATTTCCCGCGTGGGAAATCTCGCCGGGCGAAGGAAGTTGGAGTGAATCCCTTTTCACAGGGCCCCCAAAAAACCGCGGAGAATAAAATTTCTCCGCAGTCGCGGATCGGCGCAGGCGAAGAAATACGGCGCCAGGCGACGCGCCTCGAAGCCCATCTGCAGACTCACACCCCGCCGCAGCCCGCGCTCGTAGTAACGCCGCAGCCGGCTCGCAAACGCCTGATCCGCCGCCGATAGAAACCGCGCCGATTCGCACGACTTCAACCGAGTGATCTCGCTGCGACATTTCTCCATCCAGCCGGCCCGCGCGAGCCCCGCGCTGCGCCCTAAAACGGTTCGCGTTTCCGGTGGAGTGGTCGCTGCCGTATGAGAAGCTGCGTGTTCACGGTATATTGTCGGACTCGGCGTGAGATAACGCAGCCCGGCCCCCGCCGATGCTGCGAGCGCCAGCCAGCCATCCTGATACGGCTGAGCAGGGGGAATTGGCAGCGCCACGTCGAGGACACGACGTCGAACAAAAAGTGTGTGACTGACCACCCAGTTGCTCGCCAGCAAATGGGCCGTCGGCCGGCCGGTGCCGATTCGCTCGACCTGCTCACGGATTCCCACGGGACCGCTCCACATGCCGATTTCTCCGTCGGGTTTGAGCACGCGGTCGATCAGTGAATATACCGCATCGAATTCCCCGATTGCTCGTAACAGCCGATCGAGCCGTCCTTCCATCCAGATGTCGTCCTGGTCGGCAAGCGCTATATAGTGTCCCCGACATTGCTGGAGTACGTGGCCAAAATTCCCCACGAGCCCCCGATGCCGGCCGTCGGTCACATCCCTCAGTCCACGTTTGCGCGCGTACGCTTGTACTATTTCCCGGGTGCCGTCCGACGAACCATCATCGGACACGACCACTTCATAGGTCGCGTCGCAGGTTGTATAGATAGTGTCGAGTTGCTCGCGCAGGAATTTCGCGCCGTTGTAGGTGGCGAGTGCGACGGAAATGACGGGAGCGGGCGTCATGGCGTGGGTCGCCCCCGCAACTGCCGTCGGTAGCGCATCGCCCAAACCCAAAAATACGGTGCAAGCACGGGAAACAGCAGCCAGTCGCGGGCGCGCAAAAACAGATCTCGTCGCACGTGCGGCCGCTGTCCACGCGCGAGGTCCCGCACCAGATGCCAGGACGATCGGGCGTAGAGTTCGAGGAGCGACACCACGACGTCCCAAGCGCTGCGGATCGCCCCTGCCTGCGCTCCGGGACCGTTTCCCGTTTTCAACCGAAACATGAACCACCACCGAAACCGCAGCGTCTCCCGTCCGAATTGCCGCCACGTCATCCGGCGGGGCGGATGCTCCACGACCGCGTCCGCGGCAAACACCCAGCGTGCACCCGCGCGTTTCGACCGCACGTGAAACTCCATGTCCTCCGCCGTCTCCGGCAAATCCGGATCAAAGCCGCCGAGCCGCTCGAACAGTGCGCGCCGCACCGTGAGATTGGCCGTCCAGCCCGCATTGCCCTGCGTGTTCACCGGCGCGGTCCAGAGCGGATGATCCGGCAACGCCGGGCTGTGGATCGCACCTTCGATGACATCGACGCTCGCGTCCGTCGTGTACACTGCGATGCGCGCAAGCCACTGAGAATCCGGCAGGCAGTCATCATCGACAAACACGAGCCATTCACCGCGCGCGAGCCGCGCGCCGGCGTTGCGATTGGGCCCTGGGCCGTGACGCGGAGCGAGGCTCCATCGCACCCACAAGAAGGATTGCCGCAGCCGACCGTCGAGTGTCTCGCCGACGGCCGCATCGGTCACGATCACCTCGTAGTCCGCTTCGCTTATCTCCCGCTGACGGCCGGGTGCGAGCCGCTCAAGGCACAAGGCGAGTTCTTCAGGCCGACGACAGGTCGGTATGACTACGGAGAATTTCGGCACGCAAGATTGGCGAACGTGGCACGGGTGCTAACCCGGCCAGCACTTCAATCCGCCCGGCGTCGCGAGCGCAGGCGCGATTTCCAGAATTGGTAATGCGGACACACAACGCTGATCCCCGCGCTCGACCAGTCCCCCGCCCGCAGGTCATCCGCCACCATGCTCTTCAGCGAATAGATGATGGTCTTCCGATAACCACGCCATGTCACCGCTTCGTGCACGCCGGCGTGCCAGCGCCAATAACGTTCCAATACTTTGCAAACCGTGTCGGTCGCGATCGACGTGAAGCCAATTCGCGGATCCGAAACGACCAGGTGCCCGCCGGCGAGCAAGCGTCGACCAAGGTCCACGTCCTCCGAGTGACGCAAGGCGACGTCGAATCCTCCGGCCACCTGCACCGTCGCACGACGCAGCACCGCGCCGCCTGTCGCGAGCAGCGCGTCGGATCTGACGGATCGCGGCGTCGCCATTTTAAAAAGATGCCGGCCCCTCCACCGCTCGGCGGCCGTGCGTGGATCGGATTGCCGATACACCCCGAACACCGCCGCCACCCGCGCATCGTCGAACCAACCGCGCGCGTTCGCCGCGAAGTCGAGATCGAGGACGTTCGTGGCATCGCAGCACAGCACCAGCGGATGCCGGGCCTCCGCCATCGCCCGGGCCCGCGCGGCGCCGCGGCCGAGATTTCGCTCGTGCCGGACAATCCGAATCGGAAGACCGTCGAGCTGCGCGACCGAGCCGTCGGTCGAGCCATCGTCGATCACCAGTGTCTCCGAAGGCGCGGTCGTCTGCGCGAGCACGGACTCCACCGCACGGCGCACGGTCGCCGCGTTGTTGAAACATGGAATGTAGGCCGTGACTTGAAGCATCGCCCTCAGATGCGCCGCCTGGCATCGGCGAGCTGATCCACCGCCGCGATCACTTCCGCGGGCGTAATCCGCGTCATGCAAACCAGCCCGTGTTCACATCGCTCTTCACGGCTCGTGTGGAGCCAACATGGCGAGCACGGCACGGCTGAGTAGAGATTGATATTCTCCGCGTAGCCCAGGTTGGCCGGTGTGCGCGAGCCGCCGAAGATTATTACTGAAGGCACGTCGAGCCCGTTCGCCACATGCATTAGAAAGCTGTCCGCTCCCGCATGCACGTGCGCGTGGCAAAGCACACTCATGGACTCCCGAAGGGTCAGCCGACCGGCCAGGCGTTGCACTCCGTCGAATTCGGGTTCACGCCCGTCGCCCATGTGCACGAGATGAAATTGCTCCCGCAACCTCGCCAAAGCAGAACGCCACGAGTCGACCGGCCAGTTTTTTGTCTCTTCCCGGCTGAGCGTGTGAAACGTCAGGACTGGTCGGGATACCTCGCCAATCAACGCTCTCCCCCGCGCACGTTCATCTTGGGTGAGATACACCCGCGCCTTATATTCGAACGGCTGATCGGCGAGACCCAGCCGCGCGAACGTCTCTTGCAGGATGTTGGTCCGGCCATCGCGCCGCGCCGCGAGTTCCGGATACCATGACCAGACCGAGAAAAAACTCTCGGGCTCGTTGAGGGCTACGAGGTTTGGATCATGCCGCAGCAGTTCGGGATTGGCGGTGATACAGTTGATTCTTAGCCGGGGATATCGCTCGCGCAGATTCCGGCAGACCGTCGCCGTCAACAGAGTATCGCCAGGAGAACCATAGGCATCAATCACCGTGAGTCGCGCGCCTGCCGCCGCGAGCAGCCGCGGCAGTCGCACCAGCCGGGCGTTGACGTGCCAGCGATATTTACCGCGCCATCCTCGATGAGGACGCAGTAGAGGCGAATGAAAGATACTGTTGATATGCGGTCCTGTGGAAATCGCGCGACTAGATGACACCCCGGCGTTCGAGCGCAGCAAGCAAGTCGAACGTCTGGCCGCACAAGTCCGATCGCGCGAAACTCGGATGCCGGCGCAGCAAGCTGGCACTGCTCTCATAGTGACGCACCAGCGCCGCAAATTCCGCCCGCGCGCCCGGATGCACCTGCCGCTCCAGCAATAAGAGGTGGAAGAAATGGGCGTTGAGGCGGTGCGGGTCCGACTCCGAGTCGCTCAAGTCACTGCCAGTGTGATAGGAGGTTCCGCCGACATGGATGACGTCGCCGGGCTCACTTGTAATGAAAGCAAGCGACTTTCCTTCGACCGCGGCGGACAACGCCAGAGCGTGCACGGTGTCGAAATACTGCTTCCATGGATGAGGATAATGAGCGTCACCGGGCCACTTTTGGTCAAGCGCCGCCTTGAGCCGGGCGGAAACGTTCTGCACCACACCAAACTCCGCCCTCTGACGTTCAGTCAGCCCGCGACATTCCTCGCGATTGATTCCGATGAGAAACGTATCGGGCACATCGAACGCGAGCGGGCTATTGTGATACCAGAAAGCCGCCGCCATGGGAGCGCGTCGGCTGGCCTCCACGATGCGTGGAATCAAGGTGGCCTCGAAAACATAGCAGTCTGGATCAATAAAGCCAAAGTTGGTTTCGATGCTTTGTGCGAGCTGACGCATAACGTCGCCGTGTCCAATCGGCACCTGTTGTCCGCGCCATGACGACGTCAGCAGATCAACGATCTCCAGTGCCGGAAACTCCTTGCGCAACCACGTCCGTTCCCACGCACGCAGGCCATTGTTGACGATCACCACGGGATGGTGCGGCACGACGAGCCGGAGCGCAGGAATTGCGGCGTGCACGAGATTCGGCGCCAGCACCATCGCCAGGACGAACCGGTTCGACTGCCCGCTGGCCGCGCGTTGCAATCGAAGCCGATTCAACCGCCGAAAAATCACCGAGCGAGCACGACGAACGAGCTGCCTCGCGATCATGAGTTCGGCTCCTTTGAGTTCATCCTGTTTCCGCAAACCCGCTCCCCTTTTGCTCTGATTTTGGAGCGTTGGATCATCTCTACTGTTCCCCTAAAGCTCCCGGGCTGAGCTCATCGGCAAAGCGCCAGCAGCGAAAAGCCCCCCAGCACACGCGATGTCCATAGCGACGACATCCGCCGTCCAAGCCGGCGCAACAGGCGCAGCCGTTGCCGCTGCCCTGCCGGCGGCGGCAAGTCGAGTTCGACACAGGTGAGTGTCCAATCCGCCACGGAATAACCTGCATTGCGCAACGCCCGCAGCGCCGTCTCCGCCGTGAAATAATGCAGGTGCCCCACGCTCTCGTAGTTCCAATCGAGCCGCTGCGGCTGCGCACTGCTCAACACTGAAAGGTCCAGCGGCAGATGAAACACGTGCGTCCGCGCCCGCGTTCGCAGCGCCGCAAGAAACCCGAGGTAGTCGCTCACGTGCTCCGCCACATCGATCGCGAGCAACACATCAGCCACCGGGGCAGAATCCGTCGTGAAATCGCCGCACACGAAATGCAGCCGGTCGTTTGCGAGCAGCCGCGCCAGTTTTATCGCTTCTGGCGCGACATCGTAGCCCGTCAACTCGACCGCGGGATCCATGCCACCCTGCAGCGCCGCGAGAATGCCACCAGCCCCGCAACCCACTTCGACCACCGTGCGGGGCTCCACCGCATGGCGCGCCAGCATCCCGCTGATTTGCGTCGCCTTCCATTCCGAGTGCTCGCGATGCCAGTTCGGATGCCGCTGGGCGTATCGGCCATCCACATACACGCTTTGGTCGCGGGCGTTCATAAGGTGGAAGCAGAACCGGCCGCCGCACGAAACACCTGCACTTGCGCACGAGCCACGTCCGTCCAAGTCCAGCGCTCAAAAGAAAATCCTGCGACACCTCCCGTCAGAACGCGCGCCGTTCGGCCCGCTTTTTCCAAGGCCGCCGCCCACGCTTCGGGCGTCGCTTCCGCCACAAATGTCACCGCGGACTCAAAGCCATAAAGCCTCGCTTGCTCGCGGAACGCGGGAATATCGGCGCAGACGGTCGTCTTCCCTCGAACGACCGCTTCCGACAACGGCAGACCGAAGCCTTCGACGCTCGAAGGCAGCGCGACCACATCCGCCTCCGCATAGCAACGCTCGACCTCCTCCGGCGTCACGTAGCCCAGGGCCTGCACCCGATTGCGAAATGCCTCGGGCGTCGCCGCCAGGATCCGGCGACATTCCGCCACGGCCGGCGAGGCAGGCCCCGTCATGTCCCGCAATCGCTCGGTCTCACCGCCCGTGAGTTGAACCTGCACCTCAAACCCGCGCGCGTGGAGCATATGCGCCGCCCGCAGCAACAGCCCGTGGCGTTTGTGGGCATTGACGGTCGCAGGATAGTAAATCTTCAGCGCCGTTTCCACCGACCGACCGTGACGTGATGCTGGCTGGGGCGGTTCAACCGCCAGGGGGACCGCATGGAGTCGCGGACTTACCGCCGGATGAAGCCGCTCGATTTCATCCCGCGTAAATTCGGAGATCGCGATGAGCTTGGTGGCCCGTCGCGACCAAACCTCGAGATTGCGCAGACAGCGCTCCAGCCAATCCGGATGGTAGTTCACGTCGGCCACCGTCGCAGTCACGGGTACACCTAACCGCGGGAAAGGCTGGTCGAACAACGCGGCGTAATGCACGCACGTCACGCGATGTTCGCGCACTATGCGGCGGATGCGCGCCTCCGCCAACTGCGTGGCGATACACTGCGGGAGCCGTAGCCCCACCCTCGTCAGCAGTGCGTCGCCCCGCCGCTTCAAGCCCGCCGCCACGCGGCCTGCAGTCCCGCGCGGCCACGCGAAACTCACCAGGATCAGGCGATCATGCGCCCCAACTTCAGCGCGCACCGCCTCGAGCTTGTGTTCCGGCAGGCACCAGATGACCTGCTCGCACTGGGCCGCTAATCGCGGGATCAAGGCTCGCCCCAGTCGCTCCAATCCGCCGCCGGCAATCGCCTCGTCCACCACGAGCAAACGCACCGGCTCCTCCGCGCCGTTCATGGCAGAGAATTCCATTCCGCCACCACGCCCATCAGCGCGCCCGCGACGCTGCCCGTGAAGCCTTCCGGCGAGACCTCAAACGAGACCACCGGCTGGATCTCCTCGTAGAGCGCCACCGCCTGATCGCCCGCCAGCTCGCAGGCGGAAACTCCCACCGTATACTCACCCGGCCGCAATAGAGCCCCGGGAAACGTGCAGCCCGCCCGCACCGGTCGTTCCGGCCGCGCTCCACGCGCCAGCGCATGGCCCACATCCTGCGCCGCCAACAACTCGTTGCCTTCGCGGTCATAGATCGAGACCCGTAAAACCCAGGCCGTCGTCGTAGCATGCTCCTGGCAGTCCAGCGCGACCCGAATCGGATCGCGCTGCGAGACCACGCTCAGCGCGGCCCCGGTCGCGTTGCAAATTTGGACCGCGGAGAAAGTCACCTTGCCGCGCCGCGCCAACGTCGCCGGACGGATCCAGATTCCCTTCGCCTCGGTCGCCTGCGCCAGATAGCTGCCCACAATCTTCCTGGCCGGCCCCATCGCCACGACGCCGCCGCGCGCCAGGTGCACCGCCCGATCGCAAAGCCGGGTCACCGCCGCCATGTTGTGGCTCACGAACAACACCGTGCGCCCTTCACGCTGCGCCACGTCCTGCATTTTCCCGAGACACTTCTGTTGGAACGCGTGGTCGCCCACCGCGAGCACCTCGTCGACGACCAGAATCTCGGGCTCGAGGTGCGCCGCGACGGCAAACGCCAGGCGCACATACATGCCGCTCGAATAACGCTTCACGGGCGTGTCGATGAACTGATCGACCTCGGCGAACGCCACGATCTCATCGAATTTCCGCACGATCTCCGCGCGCCGCATCCCCAGGATCGCGCCGTTCAGGAAAACATTTTCGCGCCCGCTCAGCTCCGGATGAAAGCCCGTGCCCACTTCCAACAAGCTCGCCGTCCGGCCGCGCAACCGAATCTCGCCCTCCGTCGGCTCCGTGATCTCGCTGAGTATTTTAAGAAGCGTGCTCTTGCCCGCGCCGTTTCGCCCGATGATTCCCATCACCTCACCCGGCTGCACGTCGAATGAAACATCGCGAAGCGCCCAGAAATCTTCCACTGCGGCGCCGGTCCCGTCGACGCCACGGCGGCGCTGCCACCAGCGCTCCAACTCCGCCCGCAGGCTCGTGAGCCCGATCTGCCCCAGGCGATAGCGCTTCGACACGCCGCGGACTTCGATCATGGGCCGGCTCATCGTTTCACACCGTGTCTACCACCGCGCGCTCGACGCGGTGAAACCACGCGAACCCTGCGCCCAGCACGACCAGCGTCGCGCCGATCGAGAACGCCACATGCCCTGCCCCCACTGTACCCACGCCGAAAAATCCGAGGCGGAACAACTCGACGATGCTCGTCAACGGATTGACGGCCGCCAGCCACTGCGCCTTCGGGCTGAGCTGCGAAAGCGGATAGATGATCGGCGTCGCAAACATCCAGAGCTGCACCAGCAGCGGCACGGCGTGCTGAAGATCGCGATACTTCGCCGACAGCGCCGAGAGCAGCAGCCCGCAGCCGAGCGCGAACAGCGCGGTCTGCAAGAGCAGCAGCGGCAGCACCGCGAGCGTCGCGAAGTTGGCCTCGATGCCCATGGGGCCGGAGGCGAACAAACGCACGCCCGCGTAGACCGCGAGGAAAGTCGCGGCCTGCACGGCAAACGCAATCAGGTTGGAAATCACCGCCGCCAGTGGCACCACCACGCGCGGAAAGTAAACCTTCCCGAACATCGCGGCGTTCATGGTGAAGGTACTGCCCGTGCTGTTCAGCACATTCGAAAAATAACTCCAGACCAGCATGCCGCAGAGATAAAAGAGGAACGGTGGCACGCCATCCGTCGGCGTCCGCAGCGCGCGGCCAAACACGAGCGTGAACACCGCGGTCGTGACCAGCGGCTGCACCACGAACCACAGCGGCCCGAGGATCGTCTGCTGATAGCGCGCCACGAAATCGCGGCGCACCAGGATCCAGAGCAGGTCCCGGTAATGAAACAGTCGCGCCCAATCCATGCGATACCAGGCACGACCCGGCCGGATCACCCGCTCGTAGGCGGCGCCTGTTTCCACGGCCAGCGGCATCACGAGAGGCGCTCCGCTACGGCAGCCGCTGCTCTTTGCGGTGCGTCGTTCACGGTGAGATCCGCATCCACCATCAGCGCGGCCAGCGCCCGCATCTTCGTCCGGGGCGCCCAGCCAAGCTTCGTCCGCGCCTTCGCGTAATCGCCCACCAGGAGTTCCATCTCCGCCGGCCGCACGAACTTCGGGTCGAACTTCACGTGCCGCTGCCAGTCGAGCCCGACGTGACTGAAAGCCGCCTCGAGGAAATCCCGGATCGAGTGGCTCTCGTTTGTCGCGAGCACATAGTCGTCCGCCGTCGGTTGCTGCAGCATCCGCCACATGGCATCGACATACTCAGCCGCATAGCCCCAGTCGCGCCGCGCGTCGAGGTTGCCTAGCGTAATGTCCGTTTGGATACCGAGCTTGATCCGCGCCGCGGCCAGGCTGATCTTCCGCGTCACGAAATTCTCCCCGCGCCGCGGCGACTCGTGGTTATACGCGATGCCGTTGCACACGAACACACCATACGCGTCCCGGTAGACCTGGCAGAGATGCGCCGCAAATGCCTTGGCGCATCCGTAGGGGCTGCGCGGCCGCACCGGCGTCTCCTCCGTCTGCGGCGACTGCAAGGGTGAGCCGAAAATTTCCGAGCTCGCCGCATGATATACCCGCACCGCGTAGTCCTGGTCGCGCACGATCTCCAACAAGCTCAGCGTCGAATTCGCGACGTCATGGCATGTCACTTCCGGAATCTCGAAGCTCAAGCCTACGTGGCTCTGGCCGGCCAGGTGATAGATTTCATCCGGCCGCACCTGTTTGATGATGCGTCGCAACGACGTCGCATCGTGAAGGTCGCCGTAGTGCAGGAAGAAAGTCTTCCCATACACTGCGGGATCCACCCGCAGGTGCTCGAGTCGCGAACGGTTGAACATGCTCGCCCGTCGCACGAGCCCGTGCACGGCATAGCCGCGCGCCAGCAGAAACTCGGCAAGGTAGGATCCATCCTGTCCGGTGATGCCCGTGACGAAGGCAGTTCGGCTCATGGGTTCTGTAGGGTCGGAATTGACGCATCGGGATTTGCGAGGACAGCTTCGCCCCGTCGCATCCCGATCAAGGAGCATGGCACCCGACTGGAAATCCGGATGCGCATGCGGTGGGGAGCGAGAGCTTTTGTCCCGAGTTGGCACCGTCAAGCAGCGAACCGTTCGCATATTCCGCAGCTGCGACTGGAAAAGGCGTTGCCTTTCCAACGCCTTCCCCAGCAGCCAAAGCATCTGTTTTCGGCCTGGGTGCTTTGCCTGCGGCGGGTTGCGAGATCAGCCGGGCTATTTACAACCTCAAACGCCGCCTTCACGGTGCGTAGCATTACTACCGAACGGCAGACCTCCCCTGGCACCTCGAGCGAGCCTGAATCTCAACCGCATTCCAGTGCGGCGCCGATGAGCGCCGCCGCCCGCCGGGCCGCCTTGCTCGGTCATCGTGGCGCCGTCCTCTGGCTCACCGGTTTGCCCGGTTCCGGCAAATCCACCCTGGCCACCGCCCTCGAACGCCGCCTGCTCGCTGAAGGCATTCTCGCCAGCGTCGTTGATGGCGACGTGCTGCGTACCGGGTTGAGCAGGGATCTCGGGTACGAACCCGTGGACCGCCACGAAAACATTCGCCGCGCCGCCGAGGTCGCCCGGGTGCTGGCGCAAGCCGGCGTCGTCACCATCGTCGCTCTCATCTCTCCCTATCGCGACGACCGCACGGCGGCGGCGGCGCGGCTGGCGGATCTCCCCTTTGCCGAGGTGTTCGTAAACGCGCCGTTGTCCGAGTGTGAACGACGCGATCCCAAGCACCTCTACCGGCGCGCGCGAGCCGGCGAGATCACGTCGTTCACCGGAATCGATTCGCCTTACGAAATTCCACTCTCACCCGCACTCGAGCTCCGAACCGATTTGGAGCCGGTCGGAAGTTCGGTTGAAAAGCTGCACACTCTGGCATTGAAACTCGCCGCGCCGCATCGTCGCCCATGAGCGTGTTAGATATCCGCGTTCGGATGGCCGTGTGAGAAATAAACGCGTTCGCCGACAACGTGGGCGGCTTCTCACCGCGCCTCGCGCACTCGCGTATTTCCATCAAATCACCAACCGCCCGGCATGCCGGGCCGGCAACGAAACATGAACAACGGAAACTCGAGCGACTGCGTGACAGGGAAGGCCTGAATATTGCAATTGGCGGACGATCACCCCCTGCGCTCAGGCAAAGGCGTAGCCCCGTCACGGATGCCTTCGCGTTTCAGCGCAGGTTCGCGACCTCCCCGCCTTCTCCCGCGGCGCTCCCCGCTTTACGCGACGCGGACGAAATCCTCCAAGAATTGCGTCGCGATCGAGGCGCATGAATGCGTCTCGCGCACCGCCACCGCCCGCTCCGCGATCGCGCGCGTATCCATGCCAGCCGCACGTTCCAACGCATCGGCGAGCGCCGCGGCGCGCGATGGCAACGTGTGGTCAAAGAAGAATCCGTTGCGTCCCTCGGAAACGAAATCCCGGAAACATGCGAGTCCCGAGACGACCGGCACCGCGCCCCACGCCATGGCCTCGAGCACGGCCAGACCAAATGTCTCTCCCTTCGACGCGAGTGAGGGATATACAAAGACCCGCGCGCGATTATAAAGGGCGTTCAACTCCGCCGTGTCATAGGTCGGCTCGCGCCAGATGACGTCCGGCGAAGCACGCTCCTGCAGCTGTCGCAACCACGCTTCCCCGCCGCCGCCTTCGCCCGTCTTCACGGGACCGATGAATTCCAGCCGCCATCCGTCGAGCCGGTGGGCGCGGCGGCACAGCGACCAAGCCTCGAGCAGCAGCTCGATTCCCTTCTCCGGGTGAAGCCGGCCGGCGAACAAGATCGTGTTCGTCTTCGCCGCCCAATCCGGCGGCCGCGCCGGCACGAACGGCAGCGGATTGGGAATCATCCGCACTCGCCCTGCCAGCCCGGGCGCCTCAGCGATGATCGCCGCCTGCACCGCGGACGAATTGGCGCGCAACCTCGCCGCCCTCCGATAAAGACGCATCTGACCTTTCGGCATGCGTTGCACATCGGCATAGATCGCGCCCCGTCCTGCTCTGAGCACTACGGGCGCCCAAAACGTATTCGTCACCACAACGTCGGACCGGGGCAGCTGCCGGCCGGCGCGCCAGCTGTATAAAAAATCGTGCAGCAGGTTCGCCCTCATTCCGGCTCCACGTTCCGCACCCCGCACGCGCACGTGGCGGACACCGCGCAAAACCTCCTGATCGGGCAGGCCCGCATGACGACGTGAAACGTGCGTCACCTCGTGACCTCGCGCGGCGAACTCCGCCCCGAGTTCGAACCACATCTTTTCCACGGCTCCGCCCATCAACGGAGGCACCGGAAGAAAAGCGCCCTGGAGAATCGAGATTTTCATCGTCGCGCGAGCACGTCGTTCACCAGGCAGTTCGGCTCATGGGTTCTGTAGATGCAGGGTTTGACGCAGCGATTTTTGCGAGGACAGCTTCGCCCCGTCGCATCCCAATCAACAGGCATGGCATCCGACTGGAGATCCGGATGCGCATGCGGTTGGGGAGCGAGAGCTTTTGTCCCGGGTTGGTACCGTCAAGCAGCGAACCGTTCGCATATTCCGCGGCTGCGACCGGAAAAGGCGCTGCCTTTCCAACGTCTTCCCCTGCAGCCAAAGCATCCGTTTTCGTTCTGGGCGCTTTGCCTGCGGCGGGTTGCGAAATAAGCCGGTTATTTACAGCCTCGAACCGCCTTCACGGTGCGCAGCATTACTATCGAGCGGCGGCCCCTGGCACATCGAACGAGCCCGAAGCGCAACCGCATTCCAGTGCGGCGCCGATGAGCGCCGCCCGCCTCGCCGCTCGGTCATCGCGGCGCCGGAGGTGCGTTCTGGCCACCTTGCCGGCCGTTTTCCCAAGGTCACAGGCATCGCACCGCGGGACTACGCGAATTCTCATTTCGTCCCGCGTCGTTCCCCCTACTTCGCACGACGCTTCACCCACAGTTAATCGAAGCCCCTATGAAGATTCATGTTCAAATCGGTCCGGAACGTCACGTCACCGGTCGCTGGATACGCCGGGCCGCGCAGGCCGTTGTCCCCGCCCTGCTGCTCGCCCACGCCGCCGTCGCCCAGACCGTAAATATCTATTACGTGCCTTGGGACGCCAACGACGCCTGGGACGAAATCCAAAACACCATCAACGGCGCGACCACCCCCGCCAAGGTCATCCTCACGGACCATTCGACTCCGTGGTATACGAGCAAACAGATCGTGATCGACAAGTCCGACATTCAGATCTGGTTCGCCAACGGTGGTGACAACACCATGCCCTTCGTGATGGCCAAGACCGGCGGACATCCCGGGACGGGCGATGCGCTGTTCCGGATTCGCGGCGACAACGTCAAAATCAACGGCTACCACAACGGCGTCGACGCATCGCAGGGCGTGGCGACACTGGAAATGCTCAAGGCGGAATACATGAGCCGGCCCACGGAGCAGATCGGCGAATCCCGGCACTGCATCAACGTCCGCGGCGGCAACAACATCACGATCCAGGGCCTGAACCTCGTGCGCAGCGGCGGCGACGGAATCGCCATCAATCCCAAGGAGGGAGCCAACGATCACATCCCCGCCTCCAACGTGATCATCAACGATGTCACCTGCGACGACAACTTCCGCCAGGGCATCAGTATCATATCGGTGGATACTCTCACCGCCACGGATTGCGTCTTCAAGAACACCGGCCTCACCGGCGCGACCGCGCCCACGGCCGGCGTGGACCTCGAGCCCTCCCGCGCCTACGACAGCCTGCAGGCCGTGAAGTTCGTGAACTGCCAGTTCATCGGCAACAAGGGCAACAATGTGGAAATCAACCTGCACGCGCTCGATGAAAGCCTCGCCGCGCCGATCGACATCCGCTTCGAGTCCTGTCTCATCGAGGACGGCAACGCCAACGGCATGGCTTTCTACTCCCTCGCGCCGACCGTGGGACCGACCGGCACGATCGTGGTCAAGAACACCACCATCACCAACGCGAACCGCAGCGGGATACTCTTCTCGGCGTGGAACGCCGACCGGGTGGCTGTGACGATGGCCAACGTCGACGTGGTCGAGTGCAATCCGACCGCCGACTGGCATCCCATTCTCTTCACGCAGAGCACGCCCTCACGCGTGATCGGCGACGTCGTCTTCCAAAGCGGTTGCCACATCCACGAAAGCTTCACGCGCACGAAGGCCCTCGTATACGCGGGCAGCAACGCGCAGGCGGCCGGCTTGAAGGATATCACGGGCACGATCGACGTGCACCGGCCGGCGAGCTCCACCGGCCCTCTGATCAACCTGGGAACCAACACGACGAACTGCACCCTGTCCGTGACGTTGGCCCCGTAAGCCGGACACTCGGCAGATGAAACGTTTCGCGCCAGCATGCCTGATTGTCCTCGGCGTGCTGGCGCTTCTCATTGCCTTGCGCTTCGCCGCGCCGCGCGATCGCGTGGTGGCCGCCCAGATCGTGGACTCCTCGGCGGCAGCGGCAAGTCGCGCGACACCCCGCGAGCCCGCGGCGCCCGAGGTCTGGCTGCCTGGGCCACAGGTCGAGACCGTATCGACGGACCGAATACCTACCCCGGACAAGCAAGCCAATATCGCCAGGATCCAGCGCGACTACGAGGCTCTGCGACGCGAGGTCCTCGCCCGCTATGGCTCGGAGGGCGAGGCGTTTCCCGGCGGATCGCACACGCTCCTGCGCCAACTCGCGCTGCTCGAACGCGAGCGGCGGGCTGACCTGGCCGCCGTGCTCTCGCCACGCGAGCTCGAGGAGCTCGAATCGCACGAGTCTGCCGCGGGACGCCGCGTCGAATGGCAACTCCGCGAGACGCCCGCAACCGACGAGCAGCGCCGCGCCGTGTTTCGGCTGCAGCGGGCTTTCGATCTCCATTTCGCCGCGGCCGCCGATTCGATGTCGCACTCCGCACCCGTGGCCGAACAGGCCCGCGCGCGCACCCAGGCGCAGATTCGCGCGGTGCTTGGAGAGCCGCTTTTCGGCGCATGGCTCGGCACGGAACGCTGAGCCGACCGTGCGCAGTCGGGCGCACGCGACGTCACATCGCGCGCGCGGACCTGCCGGGAGCGTTTTCGAAAGACCGATCGCGCGGCGGCGCCGGCTCGAACGCCGGCGCCGACCGTCGCCCGCAGGTTTCGAGGCCGAGTCCGCCGTAAAGGCGATTGCTGCGCCACGCGGACGGCGACTGTCCCGTGTGGTTCTTGAACGCACGGTAGAATTCGCTGAATCCGCTGAACCCGCAGCGGACGGCCACTTCCTTGAGGCTGAGAGTTCCCTGCGCCATCAGCCGGCATGCCTCCTCGATGGTCGTGCGCATGAACACGCGTTTGGGCGACTCGTGCCGGAGCCTGAGGAAGAGCCGTCGCAGGTGGCCGGGCGAGATGTTCAGCGCGGCCGCGACGTCGTTCACGCGCACGCCCTTCGCGAGATGCGCCCGGTGCCACTGTTGCGCGCGTAGAATCGTCTCTGCGCCCGTATCCGCCGTTCCGAGACTGGAAACATCGCGGTTGCGGGCGAGAAAGAGCCCGCACAGCCGAAGCATGGCCGCCTCGAACTGCACCGCGCTCGACAGGCCGGGCGCCTGATAGTGCGGGCGCAGCTCCGCAAATATCGTCGCGAGCAGTTCCACCTCCGCAGCGGCAAGCGGGATGGAAAGCACGCGGCTGACCGGCAGGGACGATTCCAACAGCGGATGGATCGAGGCGAAATGAAACACGAACACCTCGCTGCTCTTTCCCGCGGGTGTGCTCCACGAATGCGTCGACTCCGGTGGCATCAACCACAGCCGTTGGCTCTGCCCCGCCACCGCGACGCGATGGGGATACACCGGCCGAATGCTCCCGCGCACAACCGCCATGAATTCCCAGTTACCCCGCGGCACTCCGAGCGGATGGGCGCTCGGGCCGCTGCGCGTGCCTTGATTCATATAGCGGAGCATGCGGGTGGTCTTTTGGGGTTCCTGCGCAAGGCCGATCCGCTGCAATGCCTGCGCCGCGATTTCCGGGCTGTATAACCGATCAAAACGCCAGCCGGTGGCGCGCCTCACCGGAGCGGCTGTGTTTGATCTGAAAGGTTTTTGTCACGCCGTTGTGCGATACCTTCACCTCATAGCTTCCATAGAACCCGCGGAACGTGGCCGAGCCTGCCGCAGTCGTCTGGGCCTGCGCGCGTGTCGTCCATTCCTCGTGAATCATCCGGTGCAGCATACGGTACGCCGCCTTCGGCTGCATCGCCTCGTCGACGAGTCCCGACTTGGCCTCGTTCTCGCCCTTGACGGCCGTGCCATCCGCAAAGTTCCAATACGTGATCCCCGCCATCTTTGGCACTGCGAACCAGAGCCTGTAATAGTCGCGCAGAATTTCCGCCTGTAGTGCCTCGCCGTCGGGCCCGGCGGACGGAATCGTGACCTCTGTAATATAAATCGGGAGGTCGAAGACACCGTAGTCTTCATAGGAATTGAGCCATCGGACGGGATCCACCGTCTGCATCGCCGCGTCGAGCCGTTCGCGGCGGAAGTAGTGCTGCTGAAACCCGATGCCACGGATGTCGATGCCGTCCGCCAGCAGTTGTTTGAGTTGCGGGAAGAACTTGCTCTCGGCCGCCGGCACGCCGTTGAACCGCGGCCCTTCGTTGATCAACAGCACGGCGCTCTTCGGGAAAAGCGGCGCGATCTCGCGAAATGTCCAGGGCACATAGGCGCGATCCACGGAATAGAGCGGGAACGTCTTATAGACAGTCTGCGACTCGTTCACGACATCCCAGATCGGAATTTTTTCCGCGTAACGGCTGGCGATCTCGCGAAAGCGTTTTCGAAACAGCTCCTTCACCACCGCGGGATCCTTGGGCAGCCAGTCCGGGTTGTGCGCGTGCCAGAGCAGCGGATGCCCCTTCAGCGTGAGTCCGTATTTTTCCGCCCACGGCAGGAATCGATCCGCCGGCGGGCGCCGCCAGATCTCGCGCGAGCCTTCCGCGTAGCGCAGCTCACCCTGCGTCGGCTCCGTGCCCGCCCAGTAGAACGGAACCGTCGCGAAGTTGAGCAGCTTTGCGAACGACTCCTCATAGCCGCGATTCAGCTCCGGAGTGCGGAGCTGCCCGAGCACGAAGGCATTCGCGCCGAACAGGAACTCGTGCCCGGTCTGGTGGAGTTCGACCGTCGCGCCGGAGATCGCTTTGCCGGCCGCATCGACGAGCTCGAGCGTCGCATCGCCTTTGCGGTAGTCCTCGATGTTCTGCTCGATGCGATGCTGCAGCGCGGGATCGCGCCAGCGCTTGAGATAGACCTCGGGCAACGCGGCCTGCGCAGTCGTCAGGACCAGCGCGAGCACAGGGAAAAATCGAATTGTAGTCATAATTGTACAGACAGATTGGCGTGCTCAGTTCTCTCCAATGAGGGGAAACCATTCCGGACGCCTCGGATCCTGATGAAACCGGGCATAATAGTCCCCCTTCTCCTCGAAGAACTTCTCGTAGCGGCGCATCTTCTCCTCGTCCAATGTCACGCCGAGACCCGCGCCGCGTGGCACCGCGAGCGCGCCGTTTTCATACTTCATCAGCCCGCCCTCGATGATGTCGTCGGTGAGATAGTGATAGTGTGCGTCGCCCGCGAAACGCATCTCCGGGATGGTCGATGCGGTGTGCAGCATCGCGGCCAACTCGACGCCGAACTCCGCCCCGCTGTGCATCGCGACGCCGAGATTGAACGTGCGGCAGACCGCCACGAGATCCTTCACGCCACGCAGGCCTTCCCAATAGTGCAGATCGGTCAGCACGATGTCGACCGCGCCCAGTCGGATTGCCGGTCCCAGGTCGTCAAAGCGCGCTGGATACATGTTCGTCGCGATGGGAATCCGCACCGCCTTGCGCACGGCCGCGTTGCCCTCGAGTCCCCAGGCCGGATCCTCGAAATACTCCAGGTTCACCGGCTCGAGCCGGCGGCCGATGCGCGTCGCGGTTGCAACCGACCACGTGCCGTTCGGGTCGATGCGCAGCCCGAAGCCCGGCCCGAGCCGCTCGCGACAAAGCTCCACCACGCGCGCCTCCTCGTCCGGCGGCATCACGCCCGCCTTCAGTTTCATGGCGGTCACGCCGAGCGTCTCGTGCAATTCCTGGCAGTGATCCGCGAGATCCTCCGCGCGGGTGTCGTCGCCCCCTTGCGGCCGATCGTATCGCCAAAACAGATACCCGATCATCGGAATGGCGTCGCGCACGCGGCCGCCGAGCAGATCGCTCACCGGCCGGCCCAGCGCCTTGCCCTGCAAGTCGAGGCACGCCATCTCGATCGCGGCGTAGAGCCGGGCATTGGAAATATAGTACACGCTCCGCAGCACCTTCAGCTTGATCAGTTCCAGATGAAACGGATCGAGCCCGACGATCCGCGGCTTGAGTTTCAACAACGCGCCGCGCTGATCGCCGCCGCCCACTTCCCCCAGTCCAACCAGGCCCTCGTCCGTGATCAGCTCGAGAATCGTCCGGAGAAAGTAACCCGGATGGACGCCGGTATTGTGGCGCAACTGGCACGTCAGCGGGATTGCGACGCACCGTACGCGGAGATCGACGATTTTCATGTCAGCTCAAAAATAGCCGCCGTTCGCGGTGATCTGGTGGATCGTCTGCCCCTCGGCCACCCAGCTGAAGATCTTCTTCTCGTTGCTTAGGATTTCCTCGGCGCGCACGAGTACATCGTAGGCGAGATCGCGTGGCACGCAGACGACGCCGTCGATGTCGCCGAGCAGGACGTCGCCCGGTTTGATCACGCAGTCGCCGATCTTGATCGGGATTTGATAGTGCGTGATCAGACACCGGCCGAGGCTGCCATTCGGGCAGCGGTGCTTGTAGTAAACCGGAAATCCGCGTTCGAGGATCTGGTGCGTGTCGCGGATGCCGCCGTCGATGACGGCCGCGCGGACGCCAAGCCCCAGCGCGGTCGCCGTCATCACGCCGCCCCAGAGCGTCGCCTTCTCGTCATTCGTCGTATCCCACGCGATGAAGGATTCCCGCGGCAATTCCGCGAGCATCTGCGTCCGGAACGTCATCTCGCCGGTGATCTTGACGTTCGGCGCGCTCTTCACGGTGAAAGCAATGCCCGCCACCGTGCGGTCCTCGCGCAGCGGCCGGATGTGCGACGGCAGCGATTGATCGAGCAACGCGAACTCGCGGAGCACGTCGCTCACGGCGCCGGCGTAGAGTTGCTCGTAGCGCGAAAGCAATTCGGCGACGGGCACCGGAAATGGTTTCGTGGATACGGATTCGCGCTCGGCGATGAGCTTCTCCAGATTCATCATCGCCGCTTCCTGCTGGAGCGGACGAAGGGAAGGTTGGGCTGCGTTCATGAAATGGAATGGCTGGTTCAAAGACTCATGCCGCCGTCGACAAAAAGGTTCTGGCCGGTGATGTAGCGTCCCGCCTCCGAGCAGAGCAGCAGCGCGGCACCCGCGCAGTCGTCCGGCGTACCCAGTCGCCCCGCCGGAATCGCGTCGATCACCCGCTGCACGTAGGCGGGATCCGTCAGCCGCTCCCGCGTGCGGTCCGTGTCGATCACGCCCGGCGCGAGGTTGTTCGCGGTGACGCCGTGCGGCGCGAGCTGCTTCGCGAGGCTGAGTACAAGCCCGGTCTGCGCGTGCTTGAGAGATGAATACACGAGCATCTGCGGATGCGGCCGCGCTTCCTGCACGCTGCCGATCGTGAGCAGCCGGCCCCATTTCCGCTCACACATCCGCGGAGCCGCGAGCTGCAGCAGCTCGAGCGAGCTACGGTAATTTACCGCGACCTGCCGCTCGAGTTCGTCGCGCGTGATCTCGAGCCAGTCGCGCGGAATCTGCACCGATGCGTTGAGCACGAGAATGTCGATTCCGCCCAGCGCCGCGACCGCGGCGGCAAAAAGTTTTTTCGCACCATCATCCTCCGCGAGATCGGCCGCCACGAAGGGCGCGCGCCCACCGAAGGCCGCGGCGCGCGCGGTCACCTCGCGAGCGGGTGCGCAATCGCCCGGACAGTGGATAACGACGTCGGCCCCCGCCTCCGCGAAGGCCGTCGCGATCGCGGCGCCGATGCCCTGGCTCGAGCCAGTGACGAGCGCCCGGCGCCCGATAAGATTGAAGCTTTGCCGTGTGCTCATGGGGAAACGCCGCGCCGCGCCGCGGGCCCGACGTAATCGCGCGGGAACGTCAGCCGGCTCGCGGCGAAGAGCACTGCCGCGCCAAACAAGTAGACAAAACTCAGCGCGGACAGCCCGGCTCCGAGCCCGGCGTGCTGCTTGATATAGCCCAATACGACGGGCGCAGTCGCCCCCACGACGAAGGCAAAGGACAGCATCAGCCCGGTGGCCGAAGAGCGGTAGCGCGGCGGAATTACGTCGAACAACACGGCAATCAGGTTCGAGTCGTAAAGCCCGCGAAACAATCCGAAGCCCGCCAGCGCCATGTAGACGACGCCCAGCGTTTCCGACCGGCCCAACACGAAGATAAAGGGTGCGCCGAGGAGCAGCCCAACCCACTCCATCTCGATCCGAATCGTCATCCGCCGCGCCGCGAGCCGGTCCGAAATCCGCCCGCCGATCATCACGCCGAAGAACGCGCACAGGAGATGGAGAAATACCGATTGGAACGCCGCGTCCTGCAGCGAGAGCTGAAACGTTTCGTAGAGGTAGGTCGGCATCCAGGTCATGAAACCGACGTTGACGAACACCATCGCACCGAACGCCACGCTGAGAAAATACAGCGTCGGCGTCCGCAGGACCACGGCGAGCGCCTCGCGGATTTTTGCGGGTGGCTCGACGCCCCCACTCCGCACGCTCGCCACCCCGTCGGCGACCTCCGGCCGATCATTCCGCAACCTCAGCATCATCACCGCGGCGACCGCGATGCCCACAAAACCAAAAATATAAAAGGCGGCGCGCCAGCCGTGCTGCTGGCCTATATAGCCGGCCGCCAGACTGCTCACGATCGTGCCCACGTAGAGCGCGCTTTGGTGCACGGCCATCGCCTGCGCCCGCGTGTCGCGGTGGTGTTCGCCGATGAGCGCGTTGGCTGCGGGATAATAGAACGCTTCGCCGGCGCCGGTCGCTACGCTGCGGAAAAACAGCAGCGCGAACAGCCCGCCGCTCACGCCGGTCAGCACCGTGCCCACGCTGAACGTCAACAGGCTGACGATGACGATCCCCTTGCGCGAAAACCGATCGCCAAAGTACCCCGCCACCGGCACGAGCACCCCGTAGATCAGGGTGAAGCCCGTGGCGACGAGCCCGAGCTGCACGTCGGTGGTCTGCAGGTCGGCTTTGATGAGCGGCAGGACCGCGTTGAAAATCTGCCGGTCTCCCTGGTTCAGAAAATACGCGAACCACAGGAGCGTGAGCAGCTCCCACTTGTAGCGCGGCCGCTGCGCCGCCGGCACGCTGGACAAAGCCGGCCGAAGTGTCGCGGTTTCCTTCATGCGTTCACGCGGCGGCGTGCGCCTTGTCGGTTAATCCGCCGTGCAGCAGCTCGCTGCAACGCGCCGCCGTCTCGATGACCAGACGGCGATTGGTTTTCATCCGCGGGCCTTCGAAATCCTCCGGGAAACCGATCGCCGTGATCGCCGCCACCACGGCCCGGCTCCGATCATGCAGCGGAGCCGAAATCGCGAACACCGTCGGCCGGTAGCTGCCCGCGTCGCAACTCGCGCCCGTCTTGGCCAGCTCCGCGATCCGCCGGGTAACGTCGGCCGGCGTTTGGAACCGCCAGCACTCATCCGGGGCGTCGTCCATGATGCGCTTGCGGACCATGGGCGTGACCCCGCTCAACAGCACCGCGCCGGAGGAGCCCAGCACCAGATGAAACGCCGACCCGATCTTGACGTGGATGGAGGTGGCCCGCGGCGATTCGGTCCGGAACAGTGTGATCGCAAAATCGCCCTGCCGCACGGACAGCTTCGTCGTGAGCCCCGTCTCGCGCCCGAGCGCGAGCAAGGGATCGCGCACGATGTCGATCAGCAACTCGTGCCGGACGAGCGGCTGCAGCAGCGGGAGCAAGCCGAACGAAAGCTCGAACTCGCCGTTCTCCACCTGCCGCACCCAGTCGTGCTCGGCGAACGTCTGCAGGATCCGATACATCGTGGAGTGCGGCACGCCGAGCGTTTGCTCGAGCGCCTTGGTGGTCGTATTGCCGCGGCCTTCCGCGATCAGCTTCAGCACGGCAATCGATTTTTGCAGGACGGGGATGGTGTGCGCAGGCATCGGGGTTCGACGCGCGGACTCAATCTCACGGCGTGAGCCGGCGCAATCCAATATTCCCTATTGGACAATTTTGTCATTTAGAGAAATTGACCGCCAACCCGCCGGGGCGTGATCTCAACCGTATTCCACCGGCGGCGCGCGCCGCCTTCCCCGGACAAACCCCGTTCGCATCTCAGCTATGAAACTCCGCGCTTCCTCTTCACTCCCATGTCTCGCTGCGCCGCTGGCCCGCTTAGCCGGGGCGGTGCTCGCCCTCGCCCTCGCGGCCGGCGCCCTCGCGGCCGCCGGTCCGGCGGCCACCGGCACCATTCAGGGCCGCGTGCTCAATCCCGCCAACGGTGAATACGTGCGCCACGCGGTCGTCCGTATCCAGAATACGGACACGTCGGTCGTCTCGGAGGATCGCGGCTTCTATCGGATTGCGGATGTCGCCCCGGGCACCGTCACGCTCGTCGTGACGTACACCGGCTACGCCCCCGCCAGCGCGACGGTCAACGTGGCCCCCGGCCAGATCGTCACGCGCGACTTCGAGCTCGCCGGCGCGACCGCGGCCGGCGAACCGTTGACGATGGCGGAGTTCGTCGTCTCCAGCGAGCGCGAGGGCAACGCCAAGGCGATCATGGAGCAGCGCAATTCCATGGACATCACGAACAGCGTGGCCTCCGACGTCTTCGGCGATATCGCCGAGGGCAATGTCGGCGAGTTCCTCAAGAACATGCCCGGCGTCGAGGTGGACCTCGTGCAGGGCGAGATTCGCACGATCCGGCTGCGCGGGCTCGACGCCGAGTACACGCAGGTGACGATGGACGGCGTGTCGCTGGCCAGCGCCGATGCGAACGCGGGCGCTGCCGGCGACGCGCGCGCCTTCAGCTTCGAGCAGGTGTCGCTCAGCAGCATGAGCTCGATCGAAGTGTCGAAGACCATCAGCGCCGATGTCGAGGCGAGCGCCCCCGCCGGCACGATCAATCTGCGCTCGAAGCGCGCCTTCGATCGCTCGGGCCGGCGCGTCACGCTGCAGGCCAACGTCACGGCGTTCTCGACCAAGTTCAACCTCGACGAATCCTACGGCCCCGACGACCGGCGGGCGCGGAAGATTCACCCGGGCGGCATGCTCGATTATTCGGATGTCTTCTTCAACCAGCGGCTCGGCGTGAATCTCAACATCAGCGAGTCGAGGGCGTTCTCCGCGAACTCGCGCGTGACGAACACCTACAACTACGCGGCCACCGCCGCGGATCCGCGCCCCATCGTGCCGACCAACCTCCTCTTCATCTACGCGCCGCGGACCAACCGCCGCTCGACGGTGAACTTCACCAGCGATTTCAAGGCGACGCCGCGGCTCGTGCTTTCGCTCGGCCTGCTGTACAATTATGCCGACCTGAACAACCCGCAGCGCTCGCTCGGATTCGCCACCGGTGCGCGCAACACCGTGCTCGGCGACGATCCACTCCTGAGCTTCACCACGTCCTCGGCAACCGCCTCGGTCACGTCGAATCCCACCGCGATCGTGAAGCTGGGACAGACGATGACCGCGACTCCACGTTTTGAATACAAGGCCGGCAGCTTCACCTTCGAAGGCCGTTTCGCCGCCTCCGAATCGAAGAGCTGGTACGATCCCCTGCACCACAACGGCTCGATCCGCAACGTGGGCAGCCCGAGCCCGATTCTCTCGGGCATCGCCTATACAGCGCGGCGGTCCTCGCCGCAGAGCGTCGACTGGAAAATCGAGCAGATCGCCGGACCCGACATGGCCGACGGCGCAAATTTCACGAGTCCGGCGCTCACCACCAACGACGGCCGCTTCGCCCGCACCGGCGTCTATAGCGGTGAATTGGTCGCGACGCTGCGCACGACCAGGGTTCTCCCGATCGTGTGGAAGGCCGGAATGAAGCGAAAATTCGAGCTGCGCGACTTCCGGCTCGATACCGATTCGCGAATCTACAGCTACAATGGCGCGCCGACCCGCGGCGCGTGGGCGGACTACAAGTCGCCCTACGATTTCGACATCGGCTCGAACAACACCACCGCCAGCCTTCGCTCGATTTCCGGCGGCACGGTCTGGGTGCCTGATCTCGTCCGGCTCGGCGGCTTGTTCCGCGACCATCCGGAGTCCTTCACGCAGACGATGTCGGCGACCAATTACTATAACGCCTATATCGGCAACCGCCGCTATTATGAGGAGACGATCGACTCGGCCTACCTCATGAGTACTGCGAGCCTGGGTCGCGCGACGCTCCGCGGCGGCCTGCGCTGGGAGGAGACGGAGACCGATTCTCTCCAGTTCGATCCGCGCACGCCCGCGGAGCTGCGCGCGGCCGGCTTCCCCGAGACAAACGGCCGCGCAACCACCATCCCAGGCCTTGATTACCAGTATTTCTCCAAGCCGAAGGTTCATTATACAAGCGGCTATGATAACCTGTTTCCCAGCGCGTCGCTGAAATACCGCCTCACCCGCAACCTCCATTTCCAGTTTGGTTTCAGTTCGACGATCCGCCGGCCCACGTATCGCGACATTGCCGGAGTCTGGGTGATCAATGATGACGCGCTCACGGTCAGCGCGCCGAATCCCGCGCTGCAGCCGGAGAAGTCACGCAACCTCTCGGCGCGACTCGCCTACTATTTCGAGCCGGTTGGCCTGTTTGCCGTGAGCGGATTCCAGAACAACGTCCGCGGCCTGCACCAGACGAACAGGCTCACCGCGGGTGAGTTCGGCTACAGCGGCGGCCTGGGCGATCTCTCGGCCTACGAGTTCATCACGACGACGACGAGCGAACGGGAAGTCGCGGTGCGTGGCATGGAGTGGGAATATCGGCAGAGTTTGTCGTTCCTGCCGCGACCGTTTCAGGGGCTGACCGTGCGCGCCAGCTATGCTCGGAACACAGCCGACATCCCAAAGGCCAACCTCGTCCCACACGCGATCAACGCCGGCGCGAGCTACACTTACCGGGGTTTCAATTTCTACGCGAACACCCAATGGCGCGACACCTACCGGCGCACCATCACCGGAAACCCACGGTCTTACCGGCACCGCGCGAACGTCGACTTGGGCGGCGGCTATCGCTTCAGCCAGCGCTATAGTTTCTTCTTCTCAGCCCGTAACGTGTTTAACGAACCGTTCGTGACGATGGAGCAGGTCGGCGCCAATCCGGCCGTCGCACAATTCTACGAGGTCAACGGCACGAACTGGACGTTCGGCGTGAAAGCCGTGTTCTGAGGCACTGCTTTCGCGAGCGTCTGCCGCGCCATCGCCGGACGGCTATGGAGCCGGGAGCGGCGTGTTGGGATCGAGCGCCGCGAGCCGCGCGGGGTCGGACCGGACCGTCGCCCGCCCACGCGCCGCGTCGATCGCCGCCTCGCATGCGCGCAGGTCCGCGTGCGGCACCGGCTGGACGGAGGGCGCCGGGGGATTCCGGGCGAGCAGCGCACGCCCGAGCTCGAGCTCGATGCGATCGAGCCAGGTGGCGCGAAACTGTTCCCACGATAGCCGGCGCGGGCCGTATATTACTCCGCCCTTCGCCAGCGACGAGGCGCGGCGGGCGTTTTCCGCCGTGAACTCCCCGCGCAGCCCGGCGTCGCCTGCCACGTTCGTCACGCCGTGCTCGCGCGCGAGTTGCAGCGTCACGACAAACCGCACGCATGCCTCGAGGGCGGCGGCACGCAGTTTCGCGCCGTCGTCGTGCAGGGCGCGCACCCGCCGGAGTGCCTCCACGAACTCCCGCGCCGTAATGGCTTCACCATTCACGGTCGCGACCTCATCCGCCATTTTCACGTCCCGAGCCAGCGCACTAGTCAGCGCCAATCCGGCGAGAAAAATCAGGCACGAGCCTCTGCGCCAGGATCCCGTGGCCATACGTCCAATCGCAGTCATCGCGCAGGACCGGAGTGTTTATCTAGAAACGCCAGGACCAAAGGCCGCAGATCGCGCGGGAGCGGCCGTTTGTTCCAGGTCACGAGATCGAATGTGTGCCCGACTCCATCGAGCAGGATCAACTGGTGAGGCACACCGCGCTCCTGCAGCACTCGCGCGAGTTCAACCGACTGGCCGTAGTCGACGGTGGTGTCGGCGCGGCCATGTACAATCAGGATCGGCGGCGACTTTGTGCTCACGTGCGTCACTGGCGACGCTGCCTTGAAAACGTCGTCGTCGATCGACGTCGCGCCAAAGACGGAAAGGGGTCCACCGCTCCTGCGTCGGCCAGTGGGCGTGCCGTCCTTTTCGGTTTCCTGGCGCGTCAGCAGATTGGCAATGCCATAGAGATCGATCACGCAGCTCACCGAGCTGGAAATCCCCGCGTAGGGCGATGAGGGCTCCAGCTCGCTTTTGCCGGAGGTGAGTCCGACCATGAGCGCAAGATGTCCGCCCGCCGAGCCACCGGCGACCGCAATGCGATCGGGATCGATGCCAAGCTCCGCGGCGTGCGCCCGCAGATAACGCACGCCGTTCTTGCAATCCAAAAGGTTCTGCGGCCACGCCCCGCGGCCGAGCTTATAGTCAATGCTCGCGCAAATATAGCCCGCACTCGCGAGCGCCTGGCAGACGTTCGTCTCGCGCGCCGCCGTTTTCTTTCCGCCCGCCCAACCGCCACCATGAATCCACACCACGGCCGGGCGGCGCGACACCGGCTCGTCCCCGGTCGGCATGTACAGGTCAAGCCGCTCGGCGCGATCTGGCGCCAGAAAAGGCAGGTCGCTGCGTATAGTCACTCGATGGGACCCCGCATCGGCTCCTGTTGCCACGGCCATAAGCATTATAGAGATAAACAAACCGAGGCAACGTGTCTGCGTGGATCTTTTCATGAAGTGAGGGATAGAAGGTGAGTCGGATCACGCGCAAGTGCTGGTTTTCAACAACGGCAAACGCGTTTTCTCCGGGCTGCAGGAAAACCAGCCCGTGGTCGGCGCGTGGGCCATCGAGTTACACGCGGCGCGCGCCCCGCCCCGCCAGCGCGTCGGAGCTGCCGGAGGAAACTCACTTTTTCTCAAAAAAGTCTGCGTCGTTCCGAACCTTTCCCCGTCAGCTGGAGGCAACCCTTCTCATATGCCTCCTCCAACGGACCTCCGTCCTTTTCTCAATCGCCGCAATTTCCTCGCGCTGGGCTCGGTCGGCCTGGGCGCGGTCGCGCTACGCCCCGCCAAGGCGCGCGAACTCGGCGGTCCACGACAACCTTATGGCGACCGATCGCCCTTCGAGAAGACAGTGCGGACATTTGGTGCGTCGCCGACTCCCGGCACGGGCGCGAGCCGCACGCCGCTTCAGGATTTGCACGGCACGATCACGCCGTCGGCGCTGCATTTCGAACGCCACCATTCGGGCATTCCCCACCTTGACCCGAACCGGCATGAATTGCTGCTCGATGGACTCGTCGACCGTCCCCTCGTCTTCTCATTGCGCGATCTGCGCCGGCTCCCCACCGTCTCCCGCCTTCATTTTATCGAATGCGCCGGCAACAGCGGTCGCGAGCACCTCGGCCGGCCGGGTGAGACGGCGCAGATCAGCCATGGATTGTTGAGCAATACCGAGTGGACCGGAGTCACCTTGCGCACGCTGCTCAACGAAGTCGGTGTACAACCCAAGGCCCGCTGGCTCATCGCCGAGGGCGCAGATGCCTCGAAGCCGTCACGCAGCATCCCGTTGGCCAAGGCCCTCGATGATGTGCTCGTAGCGTTCGCGCAAAACGGCGAAGCCTTGCGCCCGGCCCAGGGCTATCCGCTGCGCCTCGTTGTCCCCGGCTGGGAAGGCAACACCCACATCAAGTGGCTCGGCCGCATCCTCGCCAGCGAGAAGCCTTACATGACGCGCGACGAAGCGGCCTACTACACCGACCTTATGCCCGACGGAAAAGCCAGGTGGTTCACGTTCGTGATGGAGGCAAAGTCGGTCATCACGGCGCCTTCGGGCGGACAGCAACTCGACGGCCCTGGGTTCTATCAGGTTTCCGGCCTCGCCTGGTCCGGTCGTGGCCGAATCACCAGGGTCGAAGTGTCCACCGACGAGGGGAAATCCTGGACCGACGCGGAATTGAATGGACCGGTGGTACCGAAAGCGGCCACGCGTTTCTCACTCCCCTGGAAATGGGATGGCTCGGAGACTTCGCTGCAGTCGCGATGCACCGACGATACCGGCTATATACAGCCCACGCGCCAGCAACTCCTCGCAGCCCGCGGTATAAATGCAACCGATCACTATAATGGAATCAAGGCATGGTTTGTACATCGGGACGGAAAGGTCAGCCATGCTTAAATACACCCTACTCGCTTCCGGAGTCCTCGCAGCCTTAGTCGCGGCAGTGGCCGCAGTGGCCGACGCAGCCGACGCCGCGCCGCCACGCCATGATGTGGGGCGTCCCGCGACGGCCTCCGACGTTCGCAAACATGGTTTTCTGGTGGGACCGACCGGCGAGGGCCTCCCGCGGGGCAGCGGTTCCGCGATCGAAGGTCGTACCATCTACCTGGAACGCTGTGCGTCATGCCACGGCGCCCGCGGCGAAGGCATGCCGCATTTTCCGCCGCTGGTGGGTGGCCAGGGTTCGCTCGCCGGCCCCAAGCCGGTAGCGACCGTGGGCAGCTTCTGGCCTTATGCCACGACGGTGTGGGACTATATCAATCGCGCGATGCCTTACCAAGCCGCAGGGACACTCAGACCGGATGACGTTTATGCTGTGACGGCCTATGTGCTCGCCATGAATGGCATCGTGCGCGAGGACGCGCGGCTCGACGAGAAGACGCTGCCCCAAGTCAGGATGCCCAATCGCGACGGCTTCGTCTCCGACCCGCGGCCCGATGTAAAATAGTCACCTGCCTGCTCCGCCATCGTCTTCGCTCAGCGTGGCCATTGGGGGCCTACAGGCGTTTACTCAGCACGATGGCGGAATCCGGGCACAGCTCCGCGAACTCGCGCGCACGGCGGATCTCCGCGGGGACGTTTTCTCGCTCGATCGCGGCGTAACCACGTTTTTCGAAAAGGCCGCCTGCGGTCGTCGTGAGAAGAAAAATCTCCCTCATTCCGAGTTGCCCCGCAAGGCGCTCGATCTCCTTCACCAGCCGCCGGGCCACGCCCCGGCCGCGATAGGCGTCCGCGACCGCGAGCGAGCGGAGCAAAGCGATTTCCTCCTGCGGTTCCAGGCCCGCACAGCCTATGATCTGGCCACCATGACGCGCGGTGAAGAAGTTCAAGAAGTGAGCGGAAGTCAGATCGTCGGTCGGCAACCCGACGCTGGCGAGTAAACCGCGGATCGCAGGTTCGTCCTGCTCCGTCGCCAGCGCGAACCGCACATCGGGCGGATAGTCGTCGCCGCAGGCACACGGCGCGCGTTGTTTGAAATCGACGATCTTGCCGAACGAATCGAATTCGAAACGGCAGCACTGCGTGAGTTTTTCACGGAGCATGGCCCGCCCGCGTGCGATACGCGACTTTGCAGCCGTCTCGCTCAGTGCGAGTTCCTTCGCCACCGCGGCCGCGGTCATCCCTTCGAATTCGGTCAGCTCGAGCGGACGTCGATAGGTGTCCGGCAAGGTCGCGAGAAAACGCCGCACGGAACGGCGCATGCGTTCACCCAGATCGTCGACCTGCGCAAAGTCGGCGGCGAGGTGCGCGGGAAGTTCATCCGTTGGGCGGCGCCGACGATAATGATCGATGATCGCCGTGCGCGCCGTGCGATACAGCCAGGCGTTCAACCTGGCCGGATCACGCAACGTTCCGCGCGCACGAAACGCCTTGAGGAACACCTCCTGCGCCACGTCTTCGGCATCGGCCGCATCGGATATGCGCGCCCGGACAAACCCCCGCAGTTGCTCCGCAAAGGCCAGGACCTCTTGCTCGAAGTCGTCGACTCCCTTGGCATCTTGCGCGCGACGATTGGTGACCTGATTCGGCATCCGACCACGGTGGAGCGTCTGCACGGCTCTGCCAATCTTCGCTTCGCCCAAGTCGGTCGAACGCTCACCCGTTTCAAACCGCTCGATCGCCCTCGAACAGTTCACAACGGGCTTCTCATTCCGGCCGAACCGCCGCTTATTATCGGGTTCTCGCGCTCCAGGACTGCTTCATCCGCGAGAAACCCCTTCCCCTTCACCGCATGAAGTTTGCTCCGCTCTTCCTGTCTTTCCTGCTGGCGACGGCTGCCCTGCACGCCGCCGCGAATCGTCCGCCCAACATCGTCCTCATCATGACCGACGACCAGGGTTACGGCGATCTCGGCATCACCGGAAATCCCGTGCTCGAGACGCCGCACATCGACGGGCTCGCCCGCGCGGGCGGCACCATGAGCACGTTTTACGTAAGCCCCGTCTGCTCGCCGACGCGGGCCGCGTTGCTCACCGGCCGCTACAATTATCGCACCCGGGTTTTGGATACGTTCAAGGGCCGCTCGATGCTGGAGCCGTCCGAAACCACGCTCGCGGAAGTGCTGCGCGACGCCGGCTACGCGACGGGCATTTTCGGCAAATGGCATCTGGGCGACAACTACCCGCTGCGCCCCTCGGAGCAGGGCTTCGACGAAGCGCTCATCCATCGCGGCGGCGGCCTCGCGCAGCCGTCGGAGCCGATCGAAAACAATCGCCGCTACACTGATCCGATTCTGTTTCACAACAATCGCCAGATGCAGGCCCGGGGGTTCTGCACCGATGTGTTCTTCTCCGCCGCGGCCGAGTTCATCACGCGCTCAGCCCAAGCGCACCGGCCCTTCTTCGCCTACGTCACGCCCAACGCGCCGCACGCTCCGTACCACGACGTGCCCGCGTCGCTATATAAAAAATATAAGGCCAGGGATCTGTCGTCCGTGCTGCTCACGGCGCAGCGCGATGCGGACACCGTGGCGCGGATCTACGCGATGGTGGAAAACATCGACGCCAATGTGGGCCAGCTCCTGGCGCTGCTCGATCGCCGCGGTCTCGCCGAGAATACGATCGTAATCTTCCTGACCGACAACGGCCCCAACACGCGGCGCTACGTTGGGCCGCTGCGCGGCATGAAAAGCGAGGTGCACGACGGCGGCATCCGCACGCCTTTCTTCATGCGCTGGCCCGCGCGGTTGCGGCCCGGCGCCGCCAGCGATCGAATCGCCGCGCATATCGACGTGATGCCGACTTTGCTCGACGCCGCCGGCATCGCCGTCCCATCCGGGCTCCAGCTCGACGGCCGCAGTTTTCTTCCGCTCCTCGACGGCAGAGCGGTCGACTGGCCGGACCGCCACATCGTCCTGCAAACACATCGCGGCGATCGCCCGGTCCCGTTCCACAATTTCGCGCTGCGCAACCAGCGCTGGAAGCTGCTCCATCCTTCCGGCTCCGGCCGGGAGGCCATGCCGGCCGATGTTCCCTTCGAGCTCTACGATATGACCATCGATCCGGGCGAGGCGCACAATCGCGCGACGGACAACCCGGAGATCGTGGCCCAATTGAAACAGGCTTATCAAACGTGGTTCACCAGCGTGTCCACGACGCGGCCGGATAACTTCGCTCCGCCGCGCATCGTGCTCGGCACGCCCCACGAAACCGAAACCGTCCTGAGCTCGCAGGACAAACGCGCGCTCGAAAACGCATGGCTCCTGCGCTTCGCGCGCGCGGGCGCCTACGACCTCGAGCTGCGCTGGAAGGACCCGCCTGGCGCGATGACCGCCGAAGTGCAAATCGGCGACGCGGCCCGCACGCTTTCTCTCCCGCGAGATCACACGAGCGCGCGCCTCGACAACTGGAGCATTCCGGCCGGCGATGCGGCGCTTTCGGTCCGCGTGCCGAACGGCAAGCCACGCGACGAGCCGTATCATATTGTGCTCACGCAACGCGCCGCTCCCTGAACACAGCTCCTCATCCAGCGCACGATTCTTTCATGACCCCAAACATCCGTACTCTCGCCAGACTCACCGCCGTCGCGATCCTGCTCGCGCCGATTTGCGCTCACGCCGCCATCGCGCGGCCGCCAAACATCGTCGTCATCCTTTCGGACGACCAGGGCTATGCCGACATTGGTTTCAATCCGCACCACGCGAAGGAAGTCGCGACGCCCCATCTGGACGCACTCGCGCGGGAGAGCGTGTTTTTCTCGCAGGGATATATTACAGGCAATGTCTGCTCACCCACCCGCGCCGGACTCATGACGGGGCGCTATCAACAACGGGCTGGTGTCTATACCGCCGGCGAAGGCGGCTCGGGGATGGCCTTGTCGGAGAAGCTCTTCCCGCGCTTCCTGAAACCCGCGGGCTATATCAGCGGCGCCTACGGAAAATGGCATATCGGACTGACCATCGAGCAGAGCCCGGTCGGTCGCGGCTTCGACGAATGGTACGGCTTCCTCGGCCGCGGCGGACACGACTATTTCGATCTCGCGCAAAAGGATCCCGAGAACCTGCCGATGTATCGCAATGGCACGGCCATCAAGGACGAAGGCTATATGACCACACGGCTCACGGAGGAAGCCGTGGCTTTCATTCGAAAGCACAAGGCGCAACCCTTCTATATTCACCTGGCCTATAATGCAGTCCACGCCCCTGCCCAGGCGCCGGAGCAAGACCTCGCGCGGATTCGCCGGCAGTTTCCGGATCTGCCGGAAAGCCGCGTCGTGCTCATGGCGATGTTATATCATCTCGATCTCGGCGTCGGCCGTGTCGTCGATGTCCTCAAGCGGGAAGACGTGTGGGAGAACACGCTGTTGTTCTTCCTCACCGACAATGGCGGCGCAAAGGGAATGGCCGCCGACAACGCGCCGCTCCGCGGCCACAAGAGCACGAACTACGAGGGCGGCATCCGCACGCCGTTCATCGTGTCGTGGCCGGCGAAGTTCAAAGGCGGCCGCACGATCGACACGCCCGTCAGCTCGCTCGACATTCTGCCGACCGCCCTCGAGGCCGCCGCGGTGCCGCTCCCGACGGAGAAGGCGTTTGATGGCAAAAGCCTGCTGCCGCTTCTCACCGGTCGGACGAGGCAACATCACGAGACGCTCTATTGGAGTGAAGGCGGCGCGGTCGGCGGCTGGGCAATTCGTTCCGGCGACTGGAAACTCGTGGCGCAACGCAACCAATCGGAACCCGAGCTCTTCAATCTGGCGGTGGATCCCGCGGAGAAAACCAACGTCGCCGATGCGCAGCGCGACAAGGTCGCCGAGCTGACGAAACGCTACGACACCTGGCTCGAGCAGATGGCCGAACCGATGAGCGGCGCGCCGAAGCGCTGGACGGGCGAGCCCGGGGCAAAGAAATCGAAGAAGAAAAAATCGGGCGAAACCGGCGCGCCTTGGAGAAAGAAGCAAGAGGTCAATTGAAACGTTGGGAAACTCCGCGGATCAATGTACTCACTCCGTGTCTCCACGCTCCTGCCGTTGTTCCTGGCACTCGTCGTCTCCGCGTCCGCCACGATCAGCACCGCCGCGACCCGGCCCAACTTCGTGATTATTCTCGCGGACGACCTGGGTTACGCCGACTTGAGCTGTTACGGCAACGACCGCTTCACCACGCCGCAGCTCGACGCGCTGGCGAAGAGCGGAGTGCGTTTCACCGACTTCCATTCCAACGGCCCCGTCTGCTCGCCGACGCGCGCGGCGTTGCTGACCGGGCGCTACCAGCAGCGCTCCGGCATCGACCAGGTCGTGTTCGCGGACCCGAAGCTCGGCAAGCGCGATGACCACGGACTGAAGGCGTCGGAAACCACGTTCGCCCGGTTGCTCCAAAGCGCCGGCTATCGCACCGCGCTCATGGGCAAATGGCATCTTGGATACGCCAGAAAATTCAACCCGATCGCGCACGGGTTCGACGAGTTTCGCGGCTACGTCAGCGGCAACGTCGACTTCCACTCGCACCTCGACCAGGCCGGGTTTGCCGACTGGTGGCACAACGACCAACGTCGCGCCGAACCCGGTTACACGACGCACCTCATCACTCGTCACGCCGTGCGGTTCATCGAGGAAAACCAGCGGCGACCGTTCTGCCTCTACGTTGCGCACGAGGCACCGCATTCGCCGTATCAAGGTCCGCAGGATCCACCTGTCCGCGGTCCGAATGCGCGCCCGCCGGTGCAAGGCGCGGAGCTCCAGCGCGCGTATCGCGAGATGGTGCAGGAGATGGACCGCGGCGTCGGCGAGATTGTCGCCACCCTCCAGCGGCTCGGGCTCGCGGAAAACACACTGGTGTTTTTCTTCTCCGACAACGGCGGCACGCGCGAAGGCAACAACGGCGCACTGCGCGGCTCCAAGAGCACGCTGTGGGAAGGCGGCCATCGCGTGCCCGCGATCGCCGCGTGGCCCGGCCGAATTCGCGCGGACAGTGTGACGGATCAAACCGCCGCCAGCATGGACCTGCTGCCGACGCTCCTCGAGTTATCCGCGACGCCGCCGCCGACGGGCCACCACTTCGATGGAACCAGTCTCGCGCCGCTCCTGCTCGAGAACAAGCCGCTCGCCGAGCGCACGCTGTTCTGGGCTTACAACGCGCGCTTCGCCGTGCGCCGCGGACCCTGGAAACTCGTCGTCAATCCGCCCGCGAGTGCCGGCGCGAAGGCGAAGAAGAAAGCCATCGCGAACGATCCTGTGCTCGGCCTCTTCCATCTCGGCGACGATCCGGGTGAGACGAACAATCTCGCCGCCGCCCGTCCCGAGCTCGTGCGCGAACTGCAATCAGCGCTGGCTGCGTGGAAGAGCGATGTCACCGTCACCTCGTCCGCGGCGCGTTGATTTCAAAATTCCCCCAGGCTTTCGCGCATGATCCCACGGCTCGTGTTCAGCTCGTCACGACACTCGCGAGCTGCGTGGGGCCGACGCCTTCACGCATCGATCGCCACGCCGGGCCCGGGTCGCATCCCTGTTCGCCTCTTCGCCGCAAACCTCACAATCGTCCGCGATCTCCGGCTCCAACTCCATGCGGTGCACCCGCCCACCGCGCGCTTCCGCCCCTGAATTTTACCCTCATGAAAAAAACTCCTGCCCTCTGGCTCATCGCGCTGGGACTCACCCTGCTCGTCTCGCATGCCTCGGCCGCCACCGCCCGGTCGAACATCGTTTTCATCTACGCCGACGATCTCCGTTGGGACACGCTCGGCGTCGTCCAGCGTGAACAAGGCGACACCGCGCGTTTCCCCTGGCTGCAGACACCAAACCTCGACCGGCTCGCGGCGCAAAGCGTGCGGTTTCGTGAATCGTTTGTCGTGACGTCGCTCTGCTCACCGGGTCGCGCCGGCGTCATGACGTCGCGCTATGGTCATCACACCGGCATCATCGGCAATGGAGCGCATCTGCCGCCGGAGACAGTCACCTTCGCGCAGAATCTGCGCGCGGCGGGCTACACCACCGCGTATTGCGGCAAGTGGCACATGCGCGACCAGCGGGAACGCCCGCACTATGATTACGTCGCGAGCTTCGTGGGTCAGGGCCGCTATTTCGATTGCCCGCTGCTCGTCAACGGGACGGAGACACCGACCAAGGGCTGGATCGACGACGTGTCCACCGACTACGCGATTCGTTTCCTGGATCAGCAGCCCAAGGAAAAACCGTTCTTCCTCTGGCTGGGATTCAAGAGCCCGCACGGCCCGCGTGGCGGCAATAACCTGCCCGATCGCGTGAAAACCCTCTACGCGACCGACGTCGCGCGACCGACTCCAAACACGGGCCTGCGCGCCATCTACGCCGCAGGTTCGGATGCCGCCGGCGCGACGCGCAAGAGCAAGGGCGAGATTCCGGCCCAGACGGAAGGGCATCGCGATTACATGCGCCATGTGACCGCGATCGACAGTGCGGTCGGCCGCCTCCTCGAGTCGCTCGAGCGCACCGGCCGCGCCGGGAACACGCTCGTCGTTCTCACCAGCGACAATGGTTACTACCTCGGGGAACACGGCCTCGGCGACAAGCGCTCGGCGTATGACGAGAGTTTGCGTGTGCCGCTGCTGGTTCGGCTGCCGGGCACGACCGCCCGCCCCGCAGCCACGAACGATGCGATGGTGCTCAACCTCGATTACGGCCCCACGATTCTCGACTACGCCGGCGCGGCGCCGCTGCCGGGTGCGCAGGGCCGCAGTCTCCGGCCGTTGCTGGAAGGCCGCTCGCCCCGCGATTGGCGCACCGCGTTTTTCTACGAATATTTCCGCGAGGGAAACTTCGCCGCGCCCACGGTGCTCGCGGTGCGCACCACGACGCACAAGCTGGTCACGTATCCAGGAAAGAAGGACTGGACGGAACTCTTCGATCTCACTCGCGACCCTTACGAAACGAAGAACCTCGCCCCGAGCGACACCGCACTCGCGACGAAGCTGCAGCGCCAGATGGACGAGCTCGCGCAGGCCTCGGGCTTCCGCTGGCCGGCCGGCTACACGGCGAGCGGCGGCGCTCCGGCGGTGAAAGCGAAATCCGGCAAAAAGAAAAAATGAAAACACCTACGATTCCGCCTCCTCGCGGAATCGGTTCGTATCGGGGTGTCGGAGGAGGTCGTGTCGGAAGGTGTCCGAGTCGGTCGTGCACGCCACGACCTCATCGATCGGATCGAGCGGTGGATAACTCGGTGAATAACTTCTGAGGGAAAAGAGTTGTGTCGCCTTCATTTGAGGTTCCTTCGCCTCGCCGACATTTTCCGATGCAAGGTTGGTGGGTTTGGCTGACCGGTTCCGTTCGTCACCAGTTGGACGACACGACAAGTTCGCAGCCGATGAATACGACCTCGCTCCAGCCCTCAAAGCTTCCGGGCTTCAAAGTCGTGCCCAAACGGCATCTCCAGGAGTTCTTCTCTCCCACCCAAAGTGCTTACTATATCCTCCTCGGTCGCCGCGGTGCACCGGACGCACCGAGGGAGCGCGTGCTGTTCGTCCACTACCTCGACCACTTCCTCGACGGTTGCCAGCAGCAGATCGACGAGCTGTGGCAGAAGCATCGCGTCCTGATCACACATGTCGCTGTCCGGGTCGGAAAACACCTCGAGTCGTCGCGGCACGATTTCGCGCAAGTCTACGAGCGCGCTGTAACCGTGCAGCACCTGCGCGAGAAACTGCATCCGCGCTTCCGAAGGCTGTAGCCGGCGCAACCGGGCTGCCACAGAGAATCCCCAGCGGCTGCCACGGAGCTGGCAGACGCCAGGCGACCGTCGGCCGACGACCACCGGCTAGCGGTTACTGAACGCAGCTTGTTTCCCGGTCGCAGTGGCAGTGCACAAAAAAGGAGCGCGTCGTCAAAACGCGCTCCGCAAAGGGGTCGGAGCCGCCGGGGCCGCCGACACTGACGGCGATTACTTCTTAACCGTGAAAGGCAGCGAGAATTGGGTCTTCTCCCACATGATCTTGAGCACGCCACCCGAAGGCGGCGCGTTTTCGATTTTCATCGTGAGTTGATCAACCGATTGGTCGAGCGTCTCCTTCTGGAGATCGACGCGGGCAATGTCGCGCGTCTCATCTACCGGAATGCCCCACTTTCCGATGTGGGAGCTGAAGGCCAGCTTCGAGGTGCCGGTCTCCGAGGGAATAATATAGAGCGTGTGTGCGCCGGCCGGAATCGTTTTGCCCTGCACCTCGATCGGATGCTGGAGCAGAATCAGCGTCGCCTCGTCCGCGCCCAGGCGATTCGCTTTGTCCCACGGCACCAGACCGCCCCAGATTTTGCGGGGTTCGCCCTTGCCTCCCCGCGCGCTGTACGGGCGGCCGTAGGTGATCGAGATGAGGCTCCGATCGCGGCCTTCTCCGCCGACCCGGGCGTTGATCGTTTCGTGCGGACTGGCACGTTGTTGGGTGCCCTGTTTTTTCGCGGCGGGCGCTTTTTTCTTCTGCTCCGATTGAGCGGTGGCGGTCGCGGCGGACACGGCGACGGCAAGACTGAGCGCCGCAATGGTAACGATGTTTTTCATGGGATATGATTGGAGGGGACGGGGAAATTATCGCGGGCCTGCATCGCACATCATTTCGAGGCCGGCTCGTTCGGCGAGACGTTCAAGCGCAACCAATAGTTGCGAATCCCGATCGCGAGATCCGTGAGCGCGCTCAGATCGGTGGGTTTCACGACATAGGAATTCGCGCCGGCGCGATAGGCCTCCGCGATGTCGCGCGGCTCCACCGATGACGTGAAGATGATCACGACCATCGAATGCAACAACGGATGTGCCCGGATCCATTTCAGCACCTCGATCCCGGAGACAAGCGGCAACTTCAGATCGAGCAGAACGAGCGCAGGCAACGGCACCGGCGGATTTTCCGGCAGTACCGAATGCGACAAATACTCGATCGCCAGCGCACCGTGCGACACCCGATGAACGGGATTCGAAAACTCCGCTCTCCGGAACGCCGACTCGAGGAGAATCACGGAATCCTCCTCGTCCTCTACGACCAAAATGGTGGGGACACTGGTCATGCTCGCGCCGAGTGATACAGCCCTCCAATTCAAGCGCAAGACTGCACGGGCCGACATCGGACCACCGGGCGGTGAAGGGGCTCAGCCCCGTTTCCGCTCCGTCCGGACGAGCGCGCCCGCGCCCCTCCCCGTGTTTCCCTTCGAAATCGACGTCATGGGAAACTGAATACAGGCGGCCGAAACGCCTGGGTTCGCACCCGCGAGCCCCGGCCAAAACCGAGCTCTGGCGCGCGCGGGGCTTGCGACCCTTCGTCCCGCTGCCTTCATCGCCACATCCCCTTCGCCCATGAACCCTCTCCTCAGGTCCCATCGCTTCTTCCCTTCCCGCCTCACGCTGCTGCCCCTGCTCGCCGGGATGCTCGTGGTCTCCCTTGCCGGGCTGCACGGCGCGCCGGCCCATTCCGGCGTGGAGCGCTCGGTCTTCGGCCACACGCCCGAGGGAGTCGAGGTGCAGGCGTTCACGCTCACGAACCGTCACGGTGCGACCGCCAGGATCATCACCTTTGGCGCAATTCTCGCGGACCTGCGCATGCCCGGTCGCGACGGGAAGCTGGTCAGCGTGGTGCGCGAAATCACGGCGTCTCATCAGGGATTTGAGCGCGGCTTCGCGCAGTCCGGCGCGGTCTTCGGTCGCGTCGCGAATCGAATCGCCAATGCACGCTTCACCCTCGATGGCCGCGAGTATCGCCTCACCGTCAACCACGGGGCGCATCAACTTCATGGCGGCAAAAAGAACTTCAGCAAAGTCGTCTGGACCGCCGCCCCGCCTCGCTCCGGCCGCGAACCCGCCGTCGAGCTCAGCTATCGCAGCGCGGACGGCGAGGAAGGCTTTCCCGGCAACCTCACCGTCACCGTCACCTACACCCTGACCGATGATAACGTCCTGCGCCTCGATTATCGTGCGGTCACCGACAAGCCGACACCGATCAATCTCACCAATCACGCGTATTTCAATCTCGCCGGCGCAGGCGATGTGCTCGACCACGAGCTCATGATCAACGCGGATCGCTACACGGTGGCCGGTGCCAGCCTGATCCCAACCGGCGAGATCAAGACGGTTCGCGGCTCGGCCCTCGATTTCATTCGTGCGACGCCGCTCGGCGCACGTGTCGGCCAGCTCGGCACTTCGCATCGCTACGACCACAATTTCGTCTTGAATCGCCGCGCCGGCGACGACGCGCTGCTCCTGGCGGCGCGCGTGCGGGACCCGCATTCGAGGCGTGCGATGGAGGTCTGGACCACGGAGCCGGCCGTCCAGCTCTATACCAGTCCGCTGCATGAGGAAGGCGCGGCCGGCCGCTTCGGTTTTTACTGCCTTGAGACGCAACACTTCCCGGACTCCGTCAACCATCCCAACTTTCCCTCGACGATTCTGCGGCCTGAAAAATCGTTTCGATCCACCACGGAGTTTCGTTTCTCCGTGGATCGCTGACCAACGCGGCCCCAACGATCACGGCGGGAACCTCGCCCCTGCTCAGTTAGCTCCACAAAAGTGGGCGCTCAGCCCCGCGCTCGGTTCTCCGAATTTCGAGCGCGATGTTTCAGCTTCCGACCGCTGGATACGGCACGCCCGCCCTGGCGTTTGACCAATGCCCCGATGGCCGATTTGTCATCTAATAGATGACAAACGCGTCGCTGAGCAGCGCCGGCATCCTGCCGGCATTTCCCGAGTAGCGCAGGCGTGTCGCCTGCGCTACTCCAGGCCCAGCGTCCGCCCTCGCCTCAGGCCTTCTTCACGAAGCACGCCTTGAGCGCCATCGGGCTGCCATCGATCTTGCAGTCGATCTCGTGATCGCCTTCCACCAGCCGGATATTTTTGGCCTTGGTGCCTTGCTTCAGCACCTGGGAAGATCCCCTCAGCTTGAGATCCTTGATGAGGAGTACGGTATCGCCATCGGCGAGCGGCGTGCCGTGCGCGTCTTTGACGACCCGTGCGACTTCCGGTGCGACTTCCTTCGGCCATTCATTGCCGCAGGTGGCGCACTCCCAATGATCGGGATGGCTGAGGACGTCTTCGAGAGTGCAGGCCGGGCAGGCGGGTTTGGTCATGGTGAGCGTTTGCTGTTGTGCGCGTGGAAGTGGCGATGATTGGAGCCAAAAAAAAGGCCGCCCCACGACCGGTTGAGCAAGCGAGTAATTGGAGGGAGTACTGTAACGCCGCTCCCGGCCGCCAGCAGCGAAACACCACGGCCCAATTCCAGGAACGGTCGCGGAAAATCTTGCCGCCCGCCTGTTGCACGTTGATCAAGCCGCTGCACTTCATGCCATGCGGCCCCGCGATCCCGCCGCGGAAGGCAGGGGCCGCGGAGCCGATCCACTGGGTCCGCGCGTTTCTCTTCAAAGTCGCGCGCAATGTTGCGCTCAACCTGCTCGCGCATCAACGCGTGTCGCCGATCGACGCGGTCGCCGACTTGTCGATCTTGCCGGTGACCGCTGAAGGACCCGGCACCACCGACGCAGCTTGCACGCACGAAGAAATTCAGTTCCTCGCCGACGGGATCAATACGCTGTCCGCGCGTTGCCGTGAGATCTTCATCCTCCGCCGCCTCAAAGGCATGTTTACACCGACCGGGTGTTCATCGACGCCACGAATGAAGGCGACCTGCTGGCCATGGCCGGCATCCCCTATCGTTTCGGCCGCGAAGGTCGCGACGAATACGGCGAGGAGCTCGCCGGCGTCGTTCCCGAAGCCTGGTCGACCCGGAAACAATGGGACGTGGACATCCGGCCGTATGGCCCCCGACGGCAAGCTGTTATTCGGCGTACAGGACGTTCCCCGTGGACCGGACCACGCCGGCGATCACAAAGTCCAGGCGTACAACTTCCGCCTCTGCCTCACCGACGCAGAGGAGAATCGCGTCCCGATCAGCCGGCCCGAAAATTACGATCCGAGCCGCTACGACCTGCTGGCACTCTATATTGCCAAGAAAGGTGATGCGATCAATCTCACGGGAGGCAAGGGCCGCAGCCTGCTGAAGATCGACAGCCTGCCCAATCGCAAAACCGACATCAATGACGGCGCCCCCTTCTCCACCGACTATATTGGTGCCAACGGGGGCTACCCCGACGGCGACCTCGCCACGCGGCGGCGCATTCTGCAAGACCACGTGGACTACACCAAGGGCCTGCTCTACTTTCTCGGTCACGATGAGCGGGTGCCCGCACGAATCCAGCAACAGATGCGGCGCTGGGGCTACCCCTGGGACGAATACCAATCGAACGGGAACTGGTCGCCTCAGCTCTATATTCGCGAAGCGCGCCGCTTCGCGTCGCTGCGCATGGAGCCCGTGTTCATGATCATTTCCGAAAGCGCGGGCGTTGCTGCGGCCGTCGCCGTGAAGGAAAACCTGACTGTACAAGACGTGTCGATCGCGCCGGTCCAGCAACGTCTGCAAACCCGCCGGCAACGCCTGTGGCTGAAGGATCTGGGCGATCACCAGAAATGAAGCGGAGCGTGCGCGGACAGGGCGGCAACGTGCCGCGAGCCAATACGCGGCACGCTACGCTCGCATGATTTATCGATTCACCGCCGTCATGCCTTGGGCATGATAGCGTTCACCGGCGGCGGCGCCGGCCGGCAAAATCGCATCGATCTCGCGCAGCTCGTCCGGCGTAAGCGCGACGGACGCAGCGCCAATATTCTCCTCTAGATAACGCAGCCGTTTCGTGCCGGGAATCGGCACGATGTCGGGCCCTTGTGCGAGCACCCACGCCAGCGCGAGCTGGCCCGGAGTGCATTGCTTGCGGCGCGCGATCTCCTCGATTTTTCCGACGAGCTCGAGGTTCTTGCCGAAGTTTTCGCCCTGAAACCGGGGCGAGTTTCGCCGATAGTCGTCGGCCGGAAGATCCTCGAATTTCTTGAACTGCCCGGTAAGGAAACCGCGGCCGAGCGGACTGTACGCGACAAACGCGATGCCGAGCTCACGCACCGTCGGCAGCACCTCGGCTTCGACCTCGCGGCTCCACAAGGAAAACTCCGTTTGCAATGCCGCGATCCGGTGCACGCGCGCCGCGCGGCGAATCGTCGCCGGCGCGGCCTCCGAAAGCCCGAGGTGGCGAACCTTGCCGGCCCGCACGAGCTCTGCCATCGCGCCGACGGTGTCCTCGATCGGCACGTTCGGATCGACGCGATGCTGGTAATATAGATCGATCGTCTCGACCTTGAGCCGCCGCAGGCTGGCCTCGCAGCATTCACGCACATAAGCCGGGTCGCCGCGGACCCCGAGAAATTCGCCGCCCGGCCCGCGCACGTTGCCGAACTTCGTCGCGAGCACGACCTCGGCGCGACGCCCCGCGATGGCCCGGCCGACGAGCGTTTCGTTGCGGCCGACACCATACATGTCGGCTGTATCGAGAAAGTTTCCGCCGGCGTCGAGATAGCGGTGGATGACGCGAATGGACTCGTCGTCGTTCATCTCGCTCGGGTCGTAGAATTCGCTCATGCCCATGCAGCCGAGCCCGATTTCCGACACGTTTGGACCGTCCGTGCCGAGTTGCCGCCGATTCAGCGACGATGTCTTTCCAGGATGCGACGTCATGGGACCCAATGAGTCGTGTGCCGTGACGAGAGCAACCAGCCGCGGCGTTTTGCGCTGAGGAAATTTGGCCACGCCTCGCTCCTTGCGGGTTTCCATTGCGGGCCTCGCACTCGATTACCTGTTCGGTTTTCCGTCGGACGCTGTTAACCAGGTGAACCTGCATGAAAGATGACGCTGAGCTGCTCCGATCTTACACGGCCGAACATTCCGAAGCCGCTTTCACCGAGCTCGTCCATCGCCACATCGATTTGGTGTACGGCGCTGCGCTCCGCCGGACGAGCGGCGACCGGCACCTCGCGGCCGATGTCGCGCAGCAGGTTTTCACGAGGCTCGCGCGCGACGCCCGCCAGCTATCACGTCACCCGGTTCTCTGCGCGTGGCTGCATACCGCCACGCGCAACGCCGCGCTCAATCTTGTGATTTCTGAACAACGCCGTCGGACCCGTGAACGCGAGGCGGGCGCGCTCGAAGTCGCGTTTCAAACACAAGCCTCGCCGGAGTGGGAGCGCATGCAGCCCCTGCTCGACGCGGCCATCGACGAGCTCCAAGAGCCCGATCGGGTCGCTGTGATTCTCCGCTTCCTGGAACGCCGCTCGTTCGCGCAGATCGGCGCCGTGTTGCGCGTGACCGAAGACGCCGCGCGAATGCGCACGGATCGAGCGCTCGACAAGTTGCGCCTCGTGCTGGCGCGCCGCGGCATCACCTCCACCGCCGCTGCACTGGCCGCGATCGTCGCAAGCCAGCCGCTCACTTCGGCGCCGGCGGGACTCGCCGCGACCCTCGCGCCGCTCGCTCTCTCCGCTGCAAGTGCGGGCGCAGGCCTCGTGGCATTTCTATCTTCTCTCATGACCTCGAAAATCATCGCCACCGCCGCCCTGAGCGGCGCCCTCGCCTTCGCCGCGGGCGGCTACCTCGGGTTGAACCACGCCAGCCAGGCTCCGCTCCCGCCCGCTCCGGAGCTGCCGCAGCACTCGCAAACGATCGCCGCACTTCGGAACCAAGTCGCGCAACTACGCGCCGACCGTGACCAATTGAGCACCGCCAACTCGAAGCTCACCGCCGAGCTTCGAGCCACGCGCACCACTCCCAAATCAGTCGCTGCCGCACCGCAGCAAGCGCGGTCAATTTCGACTGAACAGTCCGGGATACGGCAACGCGCTGTGTTGAACAACCTCCGCCAGCTCGCCTCGGCCGTGGATCAATTCTCGCTCGAGAACAAACGCCCACCGACGTCGCTCGACGAGTTGGTGGGCGAGAAAAAATACATCCGACAGCTCAGTCCTGTGGACGGCGAAAACTATTCCGGCGTGTCGCTGCTTTCCGGACAGATGATGACGGTCATGACCGCCGAAGGCATCAGTATCACCTATGACCCGAGCGGCGTAAACACGACCAAGGTCCCGCCGGCGCCGCCGAACCCGGCCCGCGAACGCGCGCGAGAGCTCGCCCGCAGCCTCACCCTCGCGGTGGAGAAAGCGCAGGCCGCGTATCAAGCCGCCAATGGCAGACCCGCGGCGACCCCGGAGGCGCTTCTCCCCTACTTCGCCACCCCGCAGGAAGGCGCGGATTTCGTCGAAGCCCTCGAAGCGCAAAAGGAAAACCGGCGCTGACCGAGCCGCATTAAACGCTCACGGCCGCAGGATTCCCGCCAGCAGACACCTCGACCGGCGGCCAAAATTCCATTCGTCATCGGCCCGCGACGAAGCGAAAAACCACGTTTCGTGGAAGTCCTGATCGTGCAAGGCGCCGCGAAAAAATCTGCGCGGGAAATCGCAGTTGACATCGCACCCGCGTTCGTGAGTTTTTCCGCCTCTTTCGTGTTGGCTTCCTAGCTCAATGGTAGAGCAGTTGACTCTTAATCAATTGGTTCGGGGTTCGAGTCCCCGGGGAGCCACCATCTTCTCGCTGTTTCGCAGCGTGGGATGCGTGGAAGCAGCGGTCTCAAACGGTTTTTTCCCAGTTCAGTTTGGCAGGCGCAACGCCACGCCGGCGTAGCTCAACGGTAGAGCACCTGTTTTGTAAACAGGCGGTTGCGGGTTCGAATCCCATCGCCGGCTCCATTTGGCTTCGCATCAGTGAATGGATCGAGCTTTCGCCTGCCTCACGATTTTTTGCCCGATGGTGTAATGGTAGCACAAACGACTCTGACTCGTTTTGTCTAGGTTCGAGTCCTAGTCGGGCAGCCAATCTGAACCAAATTCGAGATCGCGTCTCCACCGAGTCCCTGCGGCTGGGCGGTGATCGGCAGGATCACTGCAGCCTTCAGTGATTCAGTAACATCCCGCTAACGTCCCCACGCCCACCCGGCTTCCGGCACAACGACCGGCAGGTGAACTCCATATCGGGTCACGGTAAGCCAGCGTGAAACCGGCACGCTCGAGATTGCGGTGGCTCGCACCGCTTTCCTCACACCATCCGATCGCCAAATCGTAGCCAGCGTCGGCCGCAAAGCGCAGGCGCTCGTTGATCAGCGCGCTGTGGAGTCCGGCTCCGCGCCACGGGGGCAGCACGGCACCCGCACAGAAATTGGCAATGCCGCCTGAAACATACAGCATGCCCACCCCGGCCGGACGCCCAGACATCCGGGCGAAGAAGCACTGAACTTCAGGCCGGCCGAACAGCAGTCGCATGTTGTCCACCGCCGCACTCCAACCGGCACGGACGGCACCAAAACATTCGAGGTACGTCTGGAAAAACTCCACCTCCTCGCCGGCACGAGCGGGCGTGATGGAAAGACCGTCCGGCCAGGCACACGCGACGGGACGAGGCCTTTCCCGCATCATCCGCACGCTTGTCGTCCGGGGAACGAACCCGGCATCGGCCAAGCATTCGAATGCCCCAGGCCGCTCGGTATCCGGTGCGACCTGGATTTTGTAGCCGGATGCGACATTCGCATAGAACGCGTCGATTTCGGACAGCCGCTCGAGATCGTCCAAAGTGACACCTTGCACCTGGTTGAAATATCTCACCGCGGGAAAGCGGCTTGCCCAAGCGTGGCCGAACCTCCGCAATTCGATCTGCTCCGGATTGCCCGCACGGGCGCGGTATAAGTTAAGCCGATACATCTCATATTCGGTGAACGCCCGGTCGACACGGCGAACCGGTACGGTCTGCGCCTCCGCCGCCAACCAGGGAAAATAGGATGTGACAAGGTGGATGGCGCTACTAAGAAACGCCTCGACTCCGCTTCAAGCACACTTCGACCCGCTCACTTCTTGCCATTGAGTTTCCTTTCCAGCGCCGTCCCAGAATCCGCGCCGGCACCGCGAAGCGGACAGATGAATGCCTCTGAAATCTGGCGGGAAACCGCAGGAACGATCGGGGAAAAATTCGAAGCCGTGGCGGCGCGCACGCCCGCAGGACTCGCGGTCGCCGACGAATTCGCGCGCTGGGACTATGCCCGATTGGAGCGGGTCTCCCGGGGCATCGCCCAAGCGATCCACACGACGGGCGCCGGACCGCACGAGGTGGTGGGCGTTTTCCTGCCGAACGGAATCGCCCACGTGGCCGCGGTGCTCGGCGTGCTGCGCGCGGGACGAATTTATGTTTCGCTCGATCCGGCGTATCCCTCAAAGCGTGTGCGCTCGATGGTAAAGGCGGCGCAAATCGATCGCCTGGTCGCCTCACCCGAACTGGCCGATGCAGCCGCCGCGTTTGGCTTGCCGGTGGTGAGCGCAAGCGACGATAGCGCGGTCGTCCACTCGGGACCGATGACCAGCGTGTCAGCCGGGCCGGAATCGTTCGCCGGACTTTATTTCACCTCCGGCTCGACGGGCGAACCGAAGGTCGTCGCGCACACGCATCGCAACGTGCTTTTCGATATCGGCCGACAGACGCGGGACATGAAGATCAGCGAGGCCGATCGGTTCGATCTGCTTTTTTCGCCGTCGTTCAGCGCTTTTCTTTCACCGGTGTTTGGCGCGCTGCTGACCGGAGCTTCGGTACATGTTTTTGCGCTGAGCGACCGACCCGTCACCGCGTTGCGCGACTGGCTCGAACGCGAAGCGATCACGGTTTCCACCGCAAGCGTGTCGCTCTTTCGCCGGCTCGTCGGCGCTCTTCCCGCCGGGCGGAGTTTCCCCGCGCTCCGGATGCTCTCGCTCGGCGCGGAGCCGTTGCGCGCGAGCGATCTGGAATTTGTGCGCGACCGTTTTCCCCCGACTTGCACGCTGCAAAACGCCCTCGCCACCACCGAAACACGCACCATCGCTCAATCCTACTGGCAAGCCGGCTCGCCGCTTCCGAACGAAGTCTGCGTGGGCCATCCGGTCGCGGGCAAAGAACTCACGCTACGAGACGAGCGAGATGAACCCGTGCCCGAAGGCGAAACCGGAGAAATCGTGATCCGGAGTGCGTTCATCGCCCCCGGCCCGTGGGCCGAGTTGCGCCGCCTGCCGAATGGACGCCTGCCGGCGCCGCGGATCACAACACATCGCACCGGCGACCTGGCCCGACAGCGCACCGACGGCCAGATTATCCACCTCGGGCGCAAGGACGCCCAACTCAAATTGCGCGGACATCGCATCGAAGCGGGTGACGTGGAAACCCACCTCCTGAAGCACGCCGCCGTGCGTGACGCCGCCGTGTTTATCGCCAGCGAAAGCACCGGCGCAGGAGGGCACGATCGCCTGATCGCGCTTTGGGTGCGGCGCGAGAATTCGGGCGGCGAAGCGGTCGACCTGCGCGGATATGTCCGCGGCCATCTTCCCGATTACATGGTGCCGAATGTCATCGTGGAAGTGGATGTCCTTCCCTTGACGGAAACAGGCAAGCTGGCGCGGAGTCGTTTGCCGGAAACGTGGCAAACTCACCTCGCCCGGGCCGAAAAATCGCGCTCGAGGAAACCTGCCGGCGAGCGCGGCGAAACGAAAACGCAGAGCGAACTGTGGGCGAACATTCTCCACGTGCCGACGGTCGGCGACGACGATGATTTCTTTGCGCTGGGAGGCGACTCGCTGGCCGCCACGGAACTGATGGCCGCACTGGGCCGCCAGCTGGGCTGGACGCCGCCAGCGACGTGGTTGATCGAGGCACCGACATTGGCGACGTTTTCCCGACGGATCGAAAAGGCCGTCGCCGCGCACCCGGGAGCGCCCCTTCGCCGCGTGTTGCTCCAGCCGGCAAGGCACACCGGCGGACGCCCGCTTTATCTTCTGCCCGCTTGGAATCACAGTGCGCTGGGCTTTCGTGACCTGGCCCGTCCCCAGGGTGGCGAGCGCGAAGTGTGGGCGATCGACGGGTTCGACGACGCCGGTCGCGCACCGGTGGCCAGCGTGACGGAAATTGCTCAACGCGTGGTAAGCGTCCTGCACATCTGGCATCCGGATCTCGCCATCGATATCGGCGGTCACTCGATGGGCGGCGTGCTGGCGTGGGAAGTGATGCGGCTTATCGTCAGCCGGGGTCACGTGCCCGGCCGAGTGATCCTGATCGATAGCTCGCGATTTTATGCCCTGTGCGGTGAACGGGAAAACGCATGGATTGCCCGAACGGCGAGCGCGCCAGGACGGTTGAAAGCCGTCTGGTCACTGCTGCGGACACCCGGACAATTGCCTGCTGCGCTCATCCTGCAGCGCGTTTTTCTTTCGAAAATCGAGTGGTGGCTATGGAAACGCTGGCGCCGCGCCCCGACGGGAATCGCGGCCGTCCACCATATGGAAATCATCCAGTTGAGCCGCACGTATGCGGTCCCCGATCAACCGGCTCCGGTCACCTTGCTCCGGGCCCGCGTGCAATCGGAATGGCACAATGTGTTTTCGGTGGACCTCGGCTGGGCGCCGCACTGCTGCGACGGATTTGAAATCATCCAGGTGCCGGGGGACCACGGAAGCATGATCAGGAAGCCGCATGCCGCGGCTCTCGCGGAGCGATTGGGCTGGCTCGATCCAGTGCGGCCAATCGCACGGTGAGCGGCGCCGCCCTACCCGCGTGCGTAGTGCGAACCGCGGACAGCCCGCGAGATCCATGCCGCAGCCGGAACGCCATCGGCGTTCCCACCAATTCCACTCCGGCGGACGTCGCACCCGCGATCCGGCCGTTCACGATGGCGCAGTTGGAAATTCCTCCGATTGCGAGGATCCGGCTCTGGGACTACGTTGACCTCGGGAGCTCCTCGACAGCTCCAAGGCGAAGGAGGGAAGCATGTGAAACCAAGCAAAGATGCGCCGAACCCTGCCGCGGTCGTTCGCACCGCGGCCTATCCGCTGACCGACGAGCATGATCTCCAGCGGGTTCTCGCGGAGATCGGCGATGTGTCACTCGTGCTGCTCGGCGAGGCGACGCACGGCACGTACGATTTCTATGCCTTGCGCGCGCGCATCACCCGCGCGTTGATCGAGGAACGCGGCTTCTCCGCGGTCATGATCGAGGGCGACTGGCCCGACGCGTATCAGGTAAACCGTTACGTGCAATCCGCGGGGGGCGCCGCGAGCCCGGCGGAGGCGCTCGGCGGCTTCGAACGCTTTCCCACCTGGATGTGGCGCAACACGGCCGTGACCGATTTCGTCGCATGGCTGCGCGACTATAACGCCGCAATCGCGCCCGAGCGACGTACCGGTTTCTACGGTCTCGATCTCTATAGCCTGCACACGTCGATGCGCGCCGTCGTCGATTACCTGGAGCAGCACAATCCCGCCGCGGCGCGTGAAGCGCGGAAAAATTACGGCTGCTTCGATCAGTTCGGCCATGATACCGACACGTATGCCTGGGCCGCGGCACGACTGGGCGACGGCACGTGCGAGGACGCCGTGGCTCGCGAGCTCGTCGCGCTCCGGCAGCGCCGGGCCGAGCTTCTGCAACGCGATGGGATGTCCGCGAGCGACGAGTTTTTCTTCGCGGAACAGAACGCGCGCCTCGCGCAGAATGCGGAGCACTACTATCGCACCATGGTCCAGGGCCGAAACGCCTCGTGGAACGTGCGCGATCAACACATGGCGGAAACGTTGGAGGAATTGCTCGCGCATCTCCGCCGTCGCGGTCAACCACCGAAGGTCGTCGTGTGGGCGCACAACTCACATCTGGGCGACGCCCGCGCGACCGAACCCGGCGACGAGGGCCAGTTGAATCTCGGGCAACTCGTGCGCGAACGCCACGGCTACGACTGCAAGCTCATCGGTTTCACGACCTATTCCGGCACGGTGATCGCGGCCTCCGACTGGGGCGAAGCGGGAGAATTGAAACGCGTGCGGCCCGCGCTGCCGGGAAGCTATGAGGATCTGTTTCACCAGACCGGCACGCCACGCTTCTTCATCGCGATCGAACGCGGAACCTACGTGCACTCGCTCCTCGCCCAACCGCGGTTGGAGCGCGCGATCGGCGTGATCTACCGGCCGGAAACCGAACGGTGGAGCCACTACTTTCATGCGCGGCTTTCCGACCAATTCGACGCCATCATCCACCTCGACGAAACGACGGCGCTCGAACCGCTCGAGCGTCACGCCGCGTGGGATCCAAGCGAAGCGCCCGAGACGTTTCCCTCGGGCGTGTGACTTGGCGATGGAGCTGGCTTCTCCGAGCCAGCCGCACCTCGAGAGCAAACCCGCTCAGACCGTCGCAAAATCCAGCACGCGCGGCTGCACGAGATCCTCGAAATCCGCGAACGACATCGTGATCACTTCGCGATGGGTGCCGGCGTTGAACGTGATCTCCGGCTCCTCGGCGAGACTCTGGGCCACATACACGGGCAGGCCGTAGAGATTTCCGAATGGCGGCATCGCACCGAGCTCACAATCCGGAAACTGCGCGATGAATTCGTCTTCGGTGGCCAGCCTGAAGTCCGGATCTCCCAGCATCTCCCGCAAATCCGACAACACGATTTTTCGGTTGGCCGGCAGCACGACCATCGCCATCTCGCCTCCCGTTTCGACGATCACGGTCTTCGCGAAATCGCGTCCCGACACGTGCGCCAACGCCGCAGTTTCCGGCGCCGTATAGGCGGGCGAGTGTTCGATCATCCGGTATTTCACACCATGGCTGTTCAGAAACTCCTTCAATTTCGTCGCTGGCATAACGCCTCCTGGTTGGTGGTTTGACAGGCGGGTCGCGAACCACGTGGCCCGGATCCGCTTGTCCTTGCCCGCAAGTGTAACCCGGTTCGCCCGCGTGCAACAGCGCGACGCCAAAATAAATCGCCCCGGAACGCACGCCCAGCCCCTCGGTCCAGCCGGCATGCCGTCATTGACGGCATGCACGGGAGCACGACATGAACGACCGCGAGCCGACGTGGAGTAACGCGCGACCCTCACACGGACTTTGCCGATGCGCCGCTGAGTTGATCCCGATCCTGCAACCACACCCCTGGAAACGGGTCTGCCGTGTAAGCAATTGTCGTCCGCCGGTGCCGCGCCGCCGATGAAGAATCCGTTTCGCAATCTCCGGGAGATCCAGCGCGATATCGGCGATATCGCGGTCCAGCTCACGCACGTGCAGTTTGTCTCCTCCGGTGGATCCGCGAGTTGGCGGCCCGCGCTCAACGCGTTTCGCTGCAACGACCAGTTCATCGTGTGCCTGGAGCTCGGGGGCGTGGAGCGGTCGGCGATCGAGGTCCGTGCCGAGGCGCGCCGGCTCGTCATTCGCGGGACGCGACCGTTGCCCGAACCCGCCTGCAACGAGCCACCCGCGCTGCATGTGCTCGCCCTCGAGATCGACCACGGACCCTTCGAGCGCCTGCTCGAACTTCCCGCCGACGTGGAGCCGGACCGCGTCACCGCGGAACTCCGCAACGGCCTGCTCTGGATAAAACTCCCGCTGCGTCCCCAAGGCTGAACGTCCCCGCGCGAACCATGAATCCCGACGACAGCCAGCCTCCTTCCCACCCGCCCGATCCCACGCCACCGCCGGCGCCCGATCCGCCCGCGCCCGCGGGATCCCGAGCCGAAGAGCGTAATTCGATTCCCGATACGCTGCCGATCCTGCCGACGCGCGGCGTCGCAGTTTTCCCGGGCATCATCGGCTCCCTGACGATCGGCCGGCCGGCCTCGCGCAAGCTCCTCGAAGACTCGCTGCCGCAGAGCAAGATCATCGGCGTGTTCGCGCAAAAGAACGTCGAGCAGGACCAGCCGACGCCGGCCGATATTCATTCCATCGGCGTGGCGTGCGCGGTGCACAAGCTGATGCGCCAGCCCGATGACGCTGGCGTCGTGATCGTCGTGAGCGCGCTCGAGCGCATCGTCTTGAAGGAGGTCGTCTCGTCCGAACCGTTCCTGCGGGCGCGCATCGAGGTGCTGCATTCCGCCCCGCCACCGGCCGACGACAAACAGTGGCAGGCCACATTGCAGCAACTCCGCGAGTCCGCCCTCGAACTTGTTTCCCTTGTGCCCGACGCCCCGGCGCAAGCCGCCGTGCTCATTCGCACCGTGGAGGATCCGGGCCTGCTCGCCGACCTGATCGCCAACAGCCTCAGCCTCGATGCCGCGCAACGGCAGGATCTGCTCGAGGAACTCGACGTCGTGAAACGCGCACGCGCCGTACTCACGCGCGTGTCGGCGCAGCTCGAGATCGCGCGACTCCAGCAAAAAATCCAAAAGGACGTGGCGGAGACGTTCACCGACGCGCAGCGCCGGGCCTTCCTGCGCGAACAAATTCGCAGCATCCAGAAAGAGCTCGGCGAGAGCGAGGAAGGCGGGCCCGAACAACAGGTCGCCGAATTGCGGAAACGGCTCGAGGCGGCCGAGCCGCCACCCGAGGTGCTCGAGCAGGCCGGGCGCGAATTGAAACGGCTCGCCCAGCTTCACCCCGCGAGCGCCGAGTATCCCGTGATCGTCAGCTATATCGAAACGCTGGCCGAGCTTCCCTGGTCAAAGCTCACCGACGACAATCTCGATCTCGATCGCGCGCAGGAGATCCTCGATCGCGATCACTTCGACCTGGAGAAAATCAAACGCCGGCTGATCGAGTATCTCGCCGTTCGCAAACTCAACCCCACCGGCCAGGGCCCGATCCTCTGCCTTCTCGGACCGCCCGGCGTGGGCAAGACCAGCCTCGGCCAGTCGATCGCGGATGCACTCGGCCGAAAATTCGCCCGCATGAGCCTCGGCGGCATGCGCGACGAAGCGGAGATCCGCGGCCATCGGCGCACGTATGTCGGCGCGATGCCCGGCCGGATCATTCAGGAACTGCGCCGCGCTGGCACGCGCAACCCCGTGATCATGCTCGACGAGATCGACAAGATCGGGGCCGACTTTCGCGGCGACCCCGCGAGCGCGTTGCTCGAAGTTCTGGATCCGCGGCAGAATCGGGCGTTTGTCGACCGCTACCTCGATGTGCCTTTCGATCTCTCGCAGGCTATATTCATCGCAACCGCCAACTATATGGATCCCGTGCCACCGCCGCTGCGCGACCGCATGGAGGTCATCACGCTCTCCGGTTATTCGGATCGCGAGAAACACGAGATCGCCTCGCGTTATATCGTGCCGCGGCAGCTCCGTGAAAACGGCCTCACGCCCGAGCAGTGCCGCATCGATGCCGGCGCGCTCACCCGGATCATCGAGGACTATACGCGCGAAGCCGGGGTGCGCGAACTCGAGCGCCGCGTCGGCGCCGTGTGCCGCTCGGTGGCCGCACTCTTCGCGAAGGGACAGCAAACCGGCGAGATGCACGTCGAAGCCGAAATGGTACAATCGATCCTCGGCCCGCCGAAATACGTGCGCGAAACACGGCTTAAAACCGGCAACCCCGGCGTCGTCACCGGCCTCGCCTGGACCGCGGTTGGCGGCGAGATTCTCCACATCGAGGCGCTGCGGTATCCGGGGAAAGGCAATATACTTCTCACCGGCCAGATCGGCGGCGTGATGAAGGAGAGTGCGCAGGCCGCGCTCAGCCTCGTGAAGAGCCGCGCCGGCTCGCTCGGAATCGATCCCGAGGTGTTCAAGGATACCGATATCCACGTCCACGTGCCGGCCGGCGCCGTGCCGAAAGATGGCCCGTCGGCGGGCGTGGCGATGTTCACCGCCATCGCGTCGCTCTTCAGCGACCGGCCGGTACGCGCCGACGTGGCCATGACCGGCGAGATAACGTTGCGCGGACTCGTGCTACCGATCGGGGGATTGAAGGAAAAGTCCCTCGCCGCGCAACGCGCCGAAGTTGCGACCGTGATCATCCCAAAGCTAAACGAAAAAGACCTCGTGGACGTCCCGCGCGAAGTGAAGGACAAGGTCGAGTTCGTCCCGGCAGAGACGGTGGACGATGTCCTCGCCGCGGCGCTCGAAGCACCCATCCCGGCGCATGCATGATGTGAGGTGGCCGCGGTTCCCGTTTCTCTTGCTGAAGCCACACCGGCCGCATCGGTCCGTTCACGCCCCTGGACGCTCCGCGTGCAGATAGCGTTCGATTCCCTGCGCCGCCCGCCGCCCATCGCGCACCGCATGCACCACCAGGCTCGGTCCACGCACCGAATCGCCGCCGGAAAACACTCCCGGCACGCTCGTCATCTGCTCGCGATTAACCTTCAGCCCGCCCCACTTGTCCGTCTCCAGCCGCGCCAGATCGCTGCCATCCGGAAAGGGTACCGGGTCGAACCCATACGCCACCAGCACCACGTCCGCCGCGATGCCAAACTCCGATCCGGCCACCGGTCGCGGTATTCTCCGGCCCGACGCATCCGCGGCGCCGAGTTCCATCCGCACGCAACGCACCTCGCTCACCACGCCATCGGGTCCAGCCCGAATCTCGACCGGATTCGTCAGAAACTCGAATCGCGCGCCTTCCTCGATCGCGTTGGCGTATTCCTTCCGGCTGCCCGGCATGTTTGCCAGATCGCGCCGGTAGACGCACACCGCCTCGCGCGCTCCACTGCGCAGCGCAGTCCGCAGGCAGTCCATCGCCGTGTCGCCCCCGCCGAGCACCACCACGCGTTTGCCCGTCACGTCGATCGGCTCGCCCTCCACCAACGGCGAGCTCACGTTCTTCTGCACCAAAAACGGCAGCGCCGGCAACACGCCCGCCGCCGTCCCGCCCGGCACATCGAGCGCCTTCGGCTGTTGCGCGCCCACCCCGAGAAACACCGCTTGAAAATCCCGCTGTAGTTGAGTCAGCGATACGTCCGAACCGACCCGAACCCCCAGCTTGAATTTCACGCCGCGCTTCACGAGCAGTTCGATCCGCCGCTCCACGATATGCTTCTCCAACTTGAACGCCGGAATCCCGTTCACGAGCAGGCCGCCCGGAATGAGCAGCGCCTCGAAGACCGTCACGTCATAGCCGCGCTGCACAAGCTCGTCCGCACAGGCCATGCTCCCGGGGCCCGAGCCGATCACGGCCACCGCAAACCCGTTCGCGGGCGCATGCGTCACCCCCACCGCTCCGTGCGCAAACGCATAATCGTTGATGAACCGCTCCACGGCGCCAATCGCCACCGGGTCGGTCTTGGAGTTCAGGATGCACGCCCCCTCGCAAAGCCTTTCCTGCGGGCACACCCGCGAGCAGATCTCCGGCATGTTGCTCGTGCTCTGCGACACCGCCGCCGCCTCGAGAAAATGCCCCTGGGCCGCCAGCGCCAGCCACTCCGGGATCCGGTTGGAAAGCGGACAGCCCTGCATGCACAACGGATGCGGGCACTGGATGCAGCGGCTCGCCTGCTCCTGGATCGCCACCTCGTCGTAGTTCGCGTAGATCTCCCGGAAGTCCTCCACGCGCTCCGCTGCCGTGCGCTTCGGCGGCGCCTGCCGCGCAATCGACGACCAGGCGTATTTGGAATTCTGATTCAGCGCGCTGGGCGGCATCGGATCAAATCTGCCAGCTTTGCAGAATCCGAATGTAGTTCGCGCGCTCGAACGCCGCGGGGTCCGGGCACCGCCGGAGGTTCATCGCCCCGCGCACCTGGTGCACCCCTTCGTAGCCATGCTCCTCCAGCCAGTCGGTCATTCCGGCCAGCAACGACGACAGGATCCGCGGCCCGTGTCGCAACAATACGGATACGAGCTGCACCGCGTCCGCCCCGGCCAGCAGCGCCTTGATCACATCCGTCGCCGAATGCACGCCGCCGCTGACGGCCAGCGACGCCCGCAGGTTGGGCGACAGGATCGCGAGCCAGCGCAGCCGCAGCAGCAGCTCCTGCGGATCCGAGAGCCTCAGTTGCGACTGCACCTCGAGATCCTCCAGGGAAATGTCCGGCTGATAAAACCGGTTGAACAACACCACCCCTGCGGCCCCAGCCGCTTCCAACTCGCCCGCGAAATGCGCCACTGAGGTGTGGAACGGCGAGAGCTTCACCGCCACCGGAACTTTCACCGAGCCCACCACATTGGTGACGGTCTCGAGCATGTCGGCCTCGATCTGGTCGCCAGCTACGCCCGGATCCGTCGCGAGCTGATACAGGTTGAGCTCGATCGCGTCGGCGCCGGCCCTTTCAAACCGTCGCGCGTAGTCCGTCCAGCCGCCCGGTCGCGCGCCATTCAACGACGCGATCACCGGAATCGACAGCGTCTTCTTGAGCTGCTCGATCTGGCGCAGATACCGGTCCGGCGTCAGCTGGTAGTCCGAGAAGCTCGGGAAAAACGAGGTGGCCTCCGAGAAGCTCTCCGCCGGCGTCTCGAGATGATGAACCAGCGCCCGCTGTTCCGCATCGATCTGCTCCTCGAACAGCGAGCGCATCACGATCGCCGATACCCCGGAATCCTGCAGCTGCCGCGCCACGTGCACGTCGTCGCAAAACGGCGACGCACCGACGACGAGCGGATTGCCGAGCTCCAGTCCGAGATATTGGGTCGTGAGGTTCATGACGGAGGGGGCGGCGGCACTTTGGGTCCGCCATTTGGTCCCGCCGCGGGCGGCGGCGGCGTCGCGAGCTGTTGATAAAGCGCGTAGTGACTTCGCACGTCCGCCTGCGCCTGCGCCGCGAGTTCGTCCGCACGTTGCGGTGCGATGTGGTGCAGGATTCCGAAGCGCGTCTCGTTCGCCATGAACTTCGACAGCTCCACTTTCGGCGCGCCGGAATCCAGCTTCAACGGCACCTGTCCCTGGTCCGCCAGGCGCGGATCGTAGCGGAACAGCGGCCAGTAGCCGGAATCGACCGCGAGCTTCTGCTGGTCCAGTCCCAGGTGCAGCGGATACCCGTGCGCGATGCAGTGTGAATACGCGACGACCAGCGCCGGCCCCGGATACGCCTCCGCCTCGCGGATCGCGGCGATCGTCTGGCTGTCCTTCGCGCCAAACGCCACCTTCGCCACGTAGACGTGCCCATACTGCATCGCGATCAACGCGAGATCCTTCTTCGCGACACCCTTGCCGCCGGCGGCAAACTTCGCCACCGCGCCCATCGGCGTCGCCTTCGACGACTGCCCGCCCGTGTTCGAGTAGACTTCCGTGTCGAGCACCAGCACCTTCACGTTCGCGCCCGAGGCGAGCACGTGGTCCAGGCCGCCATAGCCAATGTCGTAGGCCCAGCCGTCGCCGCCGACGATCCAGACCACCTTCTTCACCAGCTCGTCCACGATCGCGAGCAGCCGTTGCGCATCCGGAATCTCGATACCGTGCAACGCTCCCCGAATCGCGGCCACGCGTTCGCGCTGCGCCGCAATGCCGGTTTCCGTGGATTGATCCGCCGCGAGCACGTCGCGCGTGAGGTCGGGTCCGATCTGCGCGGCGAGTCGTGTTACCAGCTCCCGCGCGGTCTTCGCGCGTTGCTCCACCGCCAGGTGCAGGCCGAAACCAAACTCGGCGTTGTCCTCGAAGAGGGAGTTCGCCCAGGTCGGGCCCCGACCCTCGCTGTTCGAGCAATACGGCGTCGTCGGCAGGTTGCCGCCGTAGATCGAGGAGCAGCCCGTCGCGTTGGCGATCAGCATCCGGTCGCCGAAGAGCTGCGTGAGCAGCTTGATGTAGGGCGTCTCGCCGCAACCCGCGCACGCGCCGGAGAACTCGAAGAGCGGCTGCATGAACTGCGTCCCTTTCACCGTGCTGCGATCCAGCCGCGTGCGGTCCGGATCGGGCAGCTGCATGAAATAATCCCAGTTCACGCGGTCGCTCTCGAGTCGCGGCGCCTGCGGCACCATGTTGATCGCCTTGTGGCGCGGATTGGATTTGTCCTTCGCCGGACAGACCTGCACGCAGAGCGTGCAGCCGGTGCAATCCTCGGGCGCGACCTGCAACGTGTACCGCTGGCCGGGAAACTCGCTCGAGCGGAACGGCACCGTCACGAACGACTCGGGCGCTCCCACCAGTGCCGCGGGTTCGACGAACTTCGCGCGAATCGTCGCGTGCGGACACACCAGCACGCACTTGTTGCATTGGATGCAGATGCTCGCATCCCACGCCGGGATCTCGTGCGCGATGTTGCGCTTCTCCACTCGGGCCGTCCCGGTCGGCCAGCAGCCGTCGAGCGGGATCGCGCTCACCGGCATGAGATCGCCTTCGTTCGCGAGCAGCCGCGCGGTCACCTTTTGCACGAACTCCGGCGCGTTCGAATAATTCGGCGGCACCGTCGCGAACGCGCCCGCATCCACCTCCGCCGGCACCGTCACTTCATGCAGGCCCGCGAGCGCCGCATCGACCGCGGCATAGTTCATCCGCACGATCGCGTCGCCTTTGCGCCCGTAGGTCTTCGCGATCGCCTTCTTGATCTGCGCGATCGCCTCCTCCTGGGGCAGCACGCCCGACAACGCGAAGAAACAGGTCTGCAGCACGGTGTTCGTGCGCCGGCCCATGCCGCTCGCCTGCGCCACCTGCGTCGCGTCGATCACGAAGAGCCGCAGCCGCTTCGCGATCACCGTCTGCTGCCATTCGCGCGGCAACTTTCGCCACGTCTCGTCCGGCGCATGAGGCGAATTGAGCAACACGATCGCGCCCGGCGCCGCGTAGCCGAGGATGTCGGTCCGGCCCACGAAATTGAACTGGCTGCACGCCACGAAATCCGCCTGCCGGATCAAATATGGCGCGCGAATCGGACGCGGACCGAAACGCAGGAACGAGGTCGTCATCGAGCCCGATTTCTTCGAGTCGTAGACAAAATATCCCTGCGCGAAGTTCTCCGTCTGCTCGCCGATGATCTTGATCGAGTTCTTGTTCGCGCCGACCGTGCCATCTGCGCCCAGCCCGATGAAGACGCACCGTCGCACGTCCGCCGCCTCGAGATCGAACTCGACGTCGAACGCCAGCGACGTGCCGCTCACGTCGTCGAGAATGCCCACCGTGAAAAGATTCTTCGGCTCCGCCCGCGTGAGATTCTCGAACACCGCTTTCGCCATCCCGGGAGAAAACTCCTTGGACCCGAGCCCGTAGCGGCCACCGACCACCCGTCCCGAGATCGCCAGCGGCGAACGCCCTTCGACCAGCGCCGCCAGCACGTTCAGGTAAAGCGGCTCGCCGAGCGAGCCCGGCTCCTTCGTGCGATCGAGCACCGCGATCGATTGCACCGTCCGCGGGAGCGCGGCCAGAAAGCTGCGACCGTCGAACGGCAGGAACAAGCGCACCGCGATCACGCCCACCTTTCCCCCATGGGCGTTGAGCCAGTCGACCGTCTCGGCAAGCGTCTCCACGCTGCTCCCCATCGCCACCACCACGTGCTCCGCCTCCGGATGCCCGTGGTAATCAAAAAGTCGATACGCCCGGCCCGTGACCGCGGCGAACTTGTCCATCGTCGCCTGCACGATCTCCGGCAGGCGCCGGTAAAAGGGATTCACCGCTTCACGCCCCTGGAAGTACACGTCCGGATTCTGCGCTGTGCCGCGCAGCGTCGGCCGGTCGGGCGTCATCGCCCGCGCGCGAAACGCCGCGATGTCCGCCTCATCGATCACCGCCCGGATGTCGTCATCCGCCAGCAACGCGAGCTTCTGCACCTCGTGGGAGGTACGGAAGCCGTCGAAGAAGTGAATGAACGGTACGCGCGAACGATAGCTCGCCACATGCGCGATCAGCGCGAGGTCGTGGGCCTCCTGTGCGGAGTTGCTGCACAACAGCGCCGTGCCGGTCGCCCGGCAGGCCATCACATCCTGGTGATCGCCGAAGATCGACAGTCCCTGCGCCGCGAGCGCCCGCGCGCTCACATGCATCGTGAAGGGCAGCAACTCTCCCGCGATCTTGTACAGATTCGGGATCATCAGCAGCAGTCCCTGCGATGCCGTGAAGGTCGTCGTCAACGCGCCGCCGAGCAGTCCGCCGTGCACCGCGCCCGCCACTCCACCCTCCGACTGCATTTGGACGATGCGCGGCACTTCGCCCCACAGATTCGGCTTACCGGCCGCCGCCCATTCATCGCACGACTCCGCCATCGCGGACGATGGAGTGATCGGATAGATCGCGATGAGCTCGTTGATTCGATAAGCGACGGAGGCAACGGCTTCGTTGGCATCACACGTTACAAATTCCGGGGACCGCGAGAGAGTGGGCATGTGCTTTTGAGCTTTTTCGGGAAGATTCCCAAGTGCTCGCGCATGATGCCATGCCACCTCCGAACGCACTACGCGCGGGTTGCCAATTGCGATGCATGGATTGTTTGCGGCCCGAAACGCGATGCAACCGCAGCGATTTCTCCCCTCGAAATTTATCCGTGCGCCCGACGTGAATCGCGTTTCACCACTCTGTCAGACACGCGTTTCATCCGGGCCCGGAAATCCGACCTCGAGAGCAAAAGATGCGCGCCGGGTGGGCAGCATCTCGCATGCTGTTCTCAAACCTCCGCTCGTGATAACGCCGTCGTCGTTCCGTTTGCCGCGGGCTCCCGAGCTCCCTCATTCTCCACGCTGTCGTTGAACGGTCCCCGCGAACCGTTGCGCTGCGTCTGCACCCGCCCGTAGTCGAGCTTGATGATCCGGTCCGCAAGATGGAAGTAGCGGTCGTCATGCGTGATCACGAGCACGGTCTTGTTGCGCGCCTTCAGGTCGGGCAGCAGCTGGGTGTAGAAGAGATCCTTGAACAACGGATCCTGGTCCGACGCCCATTCGTCGAAGAGATAGAACGGCCGGTCCTCGAGATACGCGTTCAACAACGCGAGCCGCTTCCGCTGCCCCGAGGACAACGCCGTCGTCGAGAGAATGCCGTCCTTGATCTTCACCTTGTGTTCCAAGTGCAGCAGGCCGAGGTATTCGCGCGCTTGCGCATCGAGGTTCACGCCCCGCGCACCGAGCAAATTGTCAAACAGGTAGAAGTCGGCAAAGACCGCGGAAAACAGCTGCCGGTAATCGTCGCGATTGTGGTCACCGATCGGCTTGCCGTTGAGCCGGATCACGCCCGACGCCGGCGCATAGAGTCCGGTGATGACCTTCGCGAGCGACGATTTGCCGCTGCCGTTGCCGCCCACGAGGTACACGATTTCCCCCGGCCGGAACGACATCCGGATCGGCCCGAGCGTGAAGCTGTCGTCCTCCTTCTCCCGAAAATACGTGTGCTTGATGTCGACCAGCTCGAGCAACTCGAACGCGGGCTCAGGCGCGGCGCGGGTGATGGGGCACTCGTCGCCGGCGTGCGCCGCAAGCGTGAGGCCGAGCTGCTCGATTTTTCGCAACGCAGCACTCGCCCGACCGAACACCGAAAGGCTGCTCAACACGCCCGAGAGCGGGCCCATCAAGTACAGGGTCGCGATCACGTAGCCGGTCATCGCCTGGGGTGACACCTGGTAGAAGCTCGGCAGGAAAAACAGGATTCCGCCCACGACGGTGAAAAACACGAGGTGGCTCCAGTTGTGCGCGATGATGAAGCGCAGCTCGGCCGCCAGCGCATTCTTCCGATAACGCTCCGTCACGCTGTGGATGTTGTGGAGGAAGAATTCGCCGCGCCGTTCGCGGTGCAGCTTCAGCTCCTTCATGCCCTCGGTCAGCTCGCGGAAATGTTTGAACAGCCGGTCCTGCTCGTCGCGCGCCATGAAGAGCCGCGTGAACCCCGCGCGAATCAGCACGCGATACGCGACCGCGCCGAACAGGATGAACACGCCCATCACGACGAGCACGATCGGCGACAGCCACGCCAGATAGATCGCGCCGCCAATCAGGATCGCGACGTTCACCGCAAACGCCGGGATGCACAGCATCGCCTCCGTCAGCACCAGCACGTCCTCCGTCAACGCCACCATCAGCCGCGGCGCGCCGACTTCCTCCAGCTGCCGCAGGGGCACCGCGAGAATCTTGCTCACGAGATCGCGGCGCAGGTTCACGCAGTTTCGCTGCGAGAAATGCGCGAGCAGGATCTGCGCGACGAAATTGGTGATCAACCGGCCCGCGGCGAGGGCGATGAAGCACCAGATCATCCACGCCGCGGGCGTACCTTGCACGCCCAGCACGGTGTTGACCATGGCGATAAGCCCCGCGTTCGCCGCGCCGCTCAGGAGCGCGGCGCCAAACGTGCAGGTCATCATCGTCCGCGAACCGCGGAAGAAGAAACGAATGAGGTTCATATAATATGGGTGTCCGTTTTGGCGCTCATGCGCACACGTTCGAAGGATTGGCGATGTTCGCGGGCGCCGGCTGCGCCGACGCCGACGTGGCGCGGCCACTGCGATCGGCCGCCTCCAGCTCGGCCGCGAGCTCTCGCGCGACGGTCCGCACATGCGGCTCGTCCAGAATATTGCCATGCCCGCCGGGCACGATCCGCACGGTCACACCGCCACCGGCCAGCGGCCCCCAGCCGTAGAGCTCATCGAACGAGCAGAAGAAGGCATGGCCGCGCGTGCGAAACAGCGTGACGTGCCCGCCGAACGGGTGCGGCACGTAGCTGCGCAACGCCTTCACATGCGTCTGCCACAGCTGGCGCTGCTCCTCCGAGTACGCGGTCAGATTCACCATCTCATCCACATCCGTCACCGCGAGCGCCGAGGCGTGCTGCAGCCAGGTCGTGCGCTTGCGGATCAGCCGCAGCTTCCAGCGGATGAATTCGGCGCGCTCGCGCCAGGTCCACGTGAACAGGAAGCACCCGAGCCAGTAGCCGAGGTTGCGCAGGAATTTCCGGCGCCAGGCCCACGAGCGCCGCTGCGGGACGCGCTCGTAGGTCGTGTTCGGCGGGGAGCAGTTGATCAACGCGAGCAGCCCGACTTTCTCGCCCTGCGCCTCCAGCTGCCGCGCCATCTCGTAGGCCACGATGCCTCCGAAGCAGTATCCGCCGATCAGATACGGCCCGTTCGGCTGTCTCGACCGCAGGTCGGCCAGGTAATTCGTCGCCATGTCCACGATCGACGGCCACTCCGGCTGCCCTTCCAGCCCCCGTGATTTGAAGGCGAGGACCGGCTGGCCCGTACCCAGATGCCGCGCGAGATTCGCGTAGCCCCAGAACATTCCGCCGCCGACGCCATGCACCAGATAGAGCGGCGCTCGCGTCCCCTGCCCCTGGATGTCGACGATCGAGGTCGCCGAGCGATAAGCCGCGCCGTCCGGCCGCAACAGCCGCGCCAGCTCCTCCACGGTCCCGTGCTGGAAGATCGCCGCGACGGGCAGGCGGCGCCCGAACCGCTCCTCCAATTTGCCCACCATCTTCACCGCGAGCAGCGAATGCCCGCCGAGATCGAAGAACCGGTCGCGCAGGCCGACCTGCGCCACGCCGAGCACCTGCGCCCAGATCTCCGCCACCTCTCGCTCCACCGCATCGCGCGGCGCGCAATAGGCTCCCGTCCGGTCCGTCGCTTCCGGCGCGGGCAGCGCATCGCGATCGACCTTGCCGTTGGCGTTGAGCGGCAGCGCGTCGAGCTTCACGAAGACCGCGGGCACCATGTAGTCCGGCAGGGTCGCCTGCAGGTGCTGCCGCAACTCCGCCACGTCCACGGCCGGCCCCGCGACATAGGCGATGAGTTGTCGGTCGCCAGCCGCCGCTTCGCGCACCATCACGGCGGCCTGCTTCACGGCCGGATGTCGTTCGAGCACGATCTCGATCTCGTCCGGCTCGATCCGGAAGCCGCGAATCTTCACCTGCCGGTCCAAGCGTCCGAGAAACTCGAGCGTGCCGTCCGGCAGCCACCGTACCCGGTCGCCCGTCTTGTAGAGTCGCGCGCCGGCCTCGCCGGCAAACGGATCCGCGATGAACCGCGCTGCCTCCAGCTCCGGCCGCCGCAGGTAGCCGCGCGCCACGCCGTCTCCGCCGATATGGAGCTCGCCCGGCACCCCGACGGGCACCGGCTGCCCCTGCGTATCGAGCACGTAGAGCGTCGTGTTCGCCAGCGGTCGCCCGATCGGCACCGTCGTCGCGCCCGCCGGAACCTCCCGCACCTCCAACCACGTCGCGAACGTCGTCGTCTCCGTCGGCCCGTAGACATGCAACAGCCGCCGCGGCGGACTCGCGCGCAACACCTCCCGCACGCAGACCGGATTCGCCGCCTCACCGCCAAACAACACGTGCCGCAGCGATTGGAAAATCCCCGGCGTGGTCTGCGCCAGCTGGTTGAACAATGCCGTCGTCACGAACATCGCCGTGACCCCTTCCGCGACCAGCGTCTTCGCCAGCACCGCGGGCTCCAGCACGACCGTGCGCGGGATCACGGCCAGCCGCCCGCCGTGCAACAGCGCGCCCCACACCTCGAAGGTCGACGCGTCGAACGCGCAGTTCGAGATCTGCGCGACCACATCGTCGGCCCCAAGCTGCACGTAGTCCGTGTTGATCAACAGTCGGCTCACCGCGCGATGCGGTATGCACACACCCTTGGGCTTGCCCGTCGACCCGGAGGTGTAGCTCACATACGCGAGATTCTCGCCGGTCGCGAGCGGCGCGGGATTCGCCGCGCTTTCCCGCGCGATATCCGGCCACTCGGTATCCAGGTTTATAATACTCCGCTCCGCGCCTCCCGCCGGCACCACCGGTCGCAAGCTGGCGACGGTCAGCACCACCGGCGCCTGCGAATCCGCGAGCATGAACGCAAGTCGCTCCGCCGGATACGAGGGGTCCAGCGAGAGGTACGCCCCGCCGGCCTTGAGGATGCCGAGCAGCGCCACGATCATCTCCGGCGAGCGCTCGAGGCAGAGCGCTACGAGCGTGTCGGGCCCGATCCCCAGCCGCCGCAAGCGATGCGCGAGCTGGTTGGCGCGCGCGTTGAGCTCACCATACGTCACGGTCGCGCCGCTGAAGCTCAGCGCCACCGCGGCGGGGTTCCGCGCCACCTGCGCCTCCACCTGCGCATGCAGGGTCTGCTCGCGCGGAAATGCGCGACGCGTGCGATTCCAGGATGTGACGATCTCCTCGCGCTCCGCCGCGCCCAACAACGCGAGTCGCGCGATCGGCGTCGCGGGATTCGCCACCGCGTCTTCCAGCAGCGTCTGGAAACAGCCCAGCATCCGCGCGATCGTCGCGGGCTCGAACAGGTCCGCGTTGTACTCGAATCCGGCCCGCAGGCCCTGCGGCGTTTCCATCATCGACAACGTCAGGTCGAATTTGGTCGTGCCCGTGTCGACATCGATCGGCTCGAGGCTCAGCCCCGGCAGGTCCGTCGGCGCCATCGGCGCGTTCTGCAGCACGAACATGACTTGGAAAAGCGGGTTGCGGCCCACGGTGCGATCGGGCCGCAGCTCCTTCACCAGTCGCTCGAACGGCAGATCCTGATGCGCCAGCGCCGCCAGCGACGAATCCCGCACTCGCGCCAGCAGCTCGCGGAACGTCGGGTTGCCCGCCAGGTCGCCGCGCAGGACCAGCGTGTTGACGAAGAAGCCGATGAGCTTCTCGAGCTCGACCTTGCGCCGCCCCGCGACCACGGACCCAACCACAATGTCCTCCTGGCCCGACCAGCGATGCAGCAACACCTGGAATGCTGCGAGCAACGTCATGAACAACGTCGCCCCCTCCTGTTGCCCAAACGTCTTCAACGCGCCCGTCAGCGTCCGTGACAGGGTCAGGCTCTGCAACGCCCCGCGCGAGGTCGCCGTGGCAGACCGCGGATGATCGAGCGGCAGCTCCAAAACCGGCAGCGTGCCACCCAGCTGTTTTTTCCAATAAGCCAGCGCCCGCTCGAGCGCCGCGTCGTGCACATGCTCGCGTTCCCAGAGCACGAAATCCGCGAACTGAATCGGGAGCTCCGGCAGCTTGCAGAGCTGCCCGCTGCAATACCCCGCGTAAAGCGCAGCCAGCTCGCGGAACAGGATTCCGAGCGACCAGCCGTCGGAAATGATGTGATGCATCGTCAGCATCAACACGGACTCCGTCGGGCTCAGGCGCACGAGCAGCGCGCGCAACAACAGATCGCGCTCGAAGTTGAACGGACGGCGTGACTCCTCCCGCAACCGCCGCTGCAGTTCCAGGTCCGCCGGGCCCTCGCCCCACGCGCTCGCATCCATCGATGCGATCGCGATCGTGCGCTCGGGCGCGATGACCTGAACCGGCCGTCCGTCGACGGACCTGACGTTTGTGCGGAGAATTTCGTGGCGTCGCACGACGTCATTGAGCGCCTTTTCGAGCGCCACAGAATCGAGCGGACCGGAAATCCGCACCGCCTGGCAGACATTGTACACGGCACTGCCCGGCTCCAGTTGGTCGAGGAACCAGAGTCGCTCCTGCGCGAAGGACAGCGGAATCTCGGCGACCGCCCCGCGGCGCGGAATGGACGACCGCGTCTCCGCCCCGCGCGCGCTCGTCTGCCGCGCGCGTTGCAGTCGTTCCTCGAGCAACGCGCGCTGGGCGTCTGAAAGCTCCACTCTCGACGGCTGGACTTCGTCTTTGACGATCATGATCTCTCCTTTGCGATTGCGAATCCGTTACGGGCCACCGCCGGTTCAGGCGCGGTGGTCGCGGTTTTAATTTCTTCGATCAGGGAATGTTCGACGGCGACACCGAGGCTTTCGATCGTGGGGTGGCCGAAAAACTGTCGCAGGCTGAGGTTGACGCCAAAGAGGTCGTGCACCCGCGCGATCACCTGCGCCGCGAGCAGCGAGTGCCCGCCCAGCTCGAAAAAATTGTCGTGTATCCCAATATCGGTTACACCGAGCACTTCCCGCCAAACGCCGGCCAGCACGTCCTCCGTCGTGTTCCGCGGCGGCGCCTTGCCGCCCTCGCCATGCACCGGGTCCGGCTCGGGCAGCGCCCGACGGTCGACTTTGCCGCTGCTCGTGCGCGGTAGCGCATCGCGCACCACGAATCGCGACGGGACCATGTATTCCGGCACGCGCGACAACATGAACGCCCGCAACTCGTGCGCGTCCGGCATCGCATTCGTGCCGCGCGCGACGTAGGCCACCAGTCGCGGGACACCGGCCGGTCCGGGCCTTGCGACCACCGCCGCTTCATCGACCTCGGGATGCTGCGCCAGCACCGCCTCGATCTCGCCGAGTTCGATCCGGAAACCGCGAATCTTCACCTGGTGATCCATCCGACCGAGAAACTCGATCGACCCGTCGGGCCGAAACCGCGCCGCATCGCCGGTGCGATACATCCGACGTGGCGCAAGCGTCCCGCCTGTCTCGGTTGGTTCGAGACTCGCCGCATTTTCCACCACGAACGGATCCACCGGAAACCGTGCCCGAGTCAGCTCAGGCTGGTTCAAATAACCGCGCGCCAGCTTGTCGCCGCCGATGCACAGCTCACCGCGCACGCCGATCGGCACCGGCTGCAAACTGCGATCGAGAATGTAGGCGCGTTCGTTCGGCAGCGGCCGGCCGATCGTCGCCCGGCCACCCGCCCGCCGCACGCTCCCCGTCGAATAGACCGTCGTCTCCGTCGGCCCGTAGACGTCGATCACGCGCTGAATGTGCGGACGCGCATACAGGGCATCCACGAGCGCCTGTGGGCACGGTTCACCCGCGACGTTCACCGTGGTCACCGATGCCGGCAGCTGATTCGTCCGCAGCATCTCTGCGACCGCCGAGGGCACGCCACTCAACAGCCGCACTGCGCCGGCCGCCGGCAACGTGCCCAGCTCGAGGATGTTTTCCGCCAGGATGATTTTTCCCCCGAGGCAGAGCGGCACGAGGCTCTCGAAAACCGATACGTCGAACGTGGCCGACGTCGCGAAGAGCACACCATCGAGTTCCTCCGCGCGATACTCCTGCCGCGCCCACGACGCCAGCGCCACGACGCCGCGATGCTCGAGGCACACGCCCTTCGGCTGACCGGTCGAACCCGACGTGTAGATCACATACGCCAGATTCCCGGCTGCCGCCTGCGCATCCCGGCCGCGATCCTCGGGCCGACGCGCGCTCGATTCCGGGGCCGCCGCGACCACCTCATCGCCATCGATGACGAGCACCGTTGCTCCCGTGCGCGGCAGAAAACGGGTAACGCTCCGCTGCGTCACGATCACGGGCATCTTCGCGTCCTCGATGATGAAGCTCAACCGCTGCGCCGGGTGCGCGGGATCGAGCGGCACGTAGGCACCGCCCGCCTTGAGCACACCGAGCATTGCCGCGAGCAGATGCGGTGTCCGTTCGAGAAAAATTCCCGTCAACACGTCCGGCCCCACGCCCGCCGCTCTCAACATCTCGGCCAGTTCATCGGCACGGCGGTTCAGTTCCTCGTAGCTCACGCGCTCGCTTCCGGCGATGAGCGCAATCGCGTCGGGCGATCGGCGCACTTGCTCCTCGAACAGCTGGTGAATCGTGGCCTCACGCGGATAGTCGGCCGCCGTGTCATTCCACCCGTGCACGATCCGTCGGCGCTCCGCGTCGCTCATCAGCGGCAGCTCGAAAACCCGCGCGTTCGGGCTCGCGACGATGCCCCGGAGCAGCGTCTCGAAGTGTCCGAACCAGCGCTCGATCGTCGCGGCGTCATAGAGCTCCGTGCTGTAATAGCACCCCAGCACCACGCGATGGTTCACGACGCTGAAATGGAAATTCAGGTCGAAGTTCACGAAGGCCTTGGGCGTCGTCTCGATGTCCGCCACGAGCCCTCCAAACTCCAGCGCGACGTGCCGGCCCGTGGTGTTGAACACGATCGAGGCGAGCGGCACGCGATTCGGATCACGCGGGAGATTGAGCCGCTGCAGGATCGATCCGAACGGCAAACGCCAGTGCTCCATCGCACTCGTGAGCGTCTCCCGCACGCGCGCCAGATGATCGGCAAACGAAAGCTCTGCGGTGATGCGGCTCCGGATCGGCAGCAGGTTCGCGAAGTGGCCGACGAGCCCGCCGGCGCCGGCCATCAACTGCGTCGCCGACGGCACGCCGATGACGAGGTCATCCTGGCCGGTCAGCCGGTGTATCAGAATACTGAATGCGGAAAGCAGCGCGGTAAACGCAGTGCAATCGCGTTGGGCACACAGGGTTCGCAGTCCTTCGGCCACGTCCGCCGGCAGCACCCGCGTCATCGCCGCGCCGCGAAACGTCCGCTCTGCCGGGCGGGGATGATCCGTCGGCAGTGCGAGCGGCGCAGGCGCACCATCGGCGAACTGCCCGTGCCAGAATTCGCGCGCCGCCGCCAGAGCGGCCGTATCCCGCAGGTCCGGCCGCTGCTCAAGAAACGCGCCCAACGACGGCGCCTGCCCGATCTTCGCCACCCGGCCGGAATGTTCCGCCGCGTAAAGCAGGCCGAGCTCCCGCGCCATCACGCCCAGCGACCAGCCGTCGCAGATCACATGATGCACCATCAGCGCCAGCAGGTGCGTGTTCCCATCGATGCACAGCAACGCCGCCCGAAAGAGCGGGCCTTCGCCAAGGACGAACGGTCGCTGCGCCTGCGTGGCGAGCCATTCCTGCGCTGCCGCCTGCGCCTCCGTTTCGCCGAGATTGGCCGGCAACCGATCGACCGTCAGATCGAGGTCACCCGCCCCCAGTATCCGCTGTTCGTCGCCTGTAATGGTAATCCGGGCCCGCAGTGCCTCGTGCCGCGCGACCAGCAACCGCAAGGCGCGGCGCAGCGCGCTCACATTCAACGCGCCTTTCAACCGCAGGGTCATCGACTCCTGGTAAGCCAGCGATGCGCTCTCGCTCATCTGGCTGGCAAACCAGATCTCGCGCTGCGCATCCGTCAGCGGGAGGCATTTTTCCTGCATCAACGGGCGTGAAACAAAATCGAGGGCAAGGGACATGTTTAAAGAGTGGCGGTCGCGATGACCGGATTCGTGAAGCGCACGGCGTCGTCCGGCGCGCTGGCTTTGATATCCTGCGCCAACGCCTCCTCGATCACGGGTGCGAGCTGGGCGATCGTCGGCGCGGCAAAGAAACGCGCGAGCGGCACATCGACATTCAACACTTCATGCACCCGCGCGATCACTTGCGTCGCGAGCAGCGAATGACCGCCGAGTTCGAAGAAGTTCGCCTGCACACCGACCTGCTTCAGGCCGAGCACATCGCACCAAATGTCGACGAGGAGTTCCTCCGCCATGGTGCGCGGAGCCGTAACCGCGTCGAAGCCGCCCGCCTCGGCGTCCGGCGCCGGCAGCGCACGGCGATCCACCTTGCCGCTCGGCGTGAGCGGAAACTTCGCCAGTTCCACGAACACCGCCGGCACCATGTAATCCGGCAGCCGCTGTTGGAGATGCGCGCGCAACTCCGTCGCCTCGGGCGCGCGCTGCTGCCCAGCGGCGAGCGCGAAATAAGCCACCAGCTTCCGGCTCTCGCTCCGATCTCCATGCATCACGACCGCGCACTCGCCGATGGCAGAATGCCGGCTCAGCACCGCCTCGATCTCACCGAGCTCGATCCGATAGCCGTTGAGTTTCACCTGGTGGTCGATCCGCCCGAGAAATTCGATCTGCCCATCGCTCCGAAAGCGCGCGAGGTCGCCCGTGCGATAGACGCGCGCGCCGGCCCGAAACGGATGCGCCGCAAACTTCTCCCGCGTAATCTCCTCGCGCTGCAAATACCCCCGCGCGACACATTCGCCGCCGATGAACACCTCGCCCGCCACGCCCGGCGGCACGGGCTGGCCGCGCCGGTCGAGCAGGTAGATCTCGCAGTTCGCGATCGGCCGGCCGATCGGCGGACGCGACTCCCACGTGCGCGCCGCGCCCGGCAGCGTATACGCGGTGGCCACATGCGTTTCGCTTGGCCCATAGTGATTGTGCAGCGAGCAGTCGCTCAGCGCGCCGAACAGTGCGCTCACTTTCGGAGTCACCAACAGCGGCTCGCCCGCCGTGATGATTTCACGCAGCACCGCATCGCCGTCCTCCGTCGGGCGAAACGCTTCCGCCAGCTGCTGCAACGCGACGAACGGCAGGAAGAGCCGCTCGACGCGATCGCGCACGATCACCCGCCAGAGCTCCCGCGCATCGCGACGCAATGCATCATCCACCAGCACGAGCGTCCCCCCGGCGGCCAAGGTCGAGAATATCTCCTGGAACGACACATCGAAACTCAACGATGCGAACTGCAGCGTGCGGCCGCCTCGCCCCACGCGAGAGCTGCGGAGCTGCCACGCGATCAGGTTCGCCAGCGCGCGATGCGGCATCGCCACGCCCTTCGGATTCCCCGTCGAGCCAGACGTATAGATCACATACGCGAGATCTTCCGATGTCGGTCGCGTCATCCCGGTCACACTGCTCTCCGCGCCACCGCCAGCCATCGACGCGTGAGGGACGAATCGCCCAACCTCATCTACAACCACCACCTGCGTCTCCGAAAATTCCAGCTTTCCGCGCAGGCTCCGCTGCGTCAGCAGCACCGCCGCCCGCGAATCCTCCAGCATGAAACGTATCCGCCGTTTCGGATACGCAGGATCGAGCGGCACATACGCGCCGCCCGCGCGCAGCACCGCGAGCACCGCGACCACCATGTCGAATGAGCGCTCCAGGCAGATTCCCACCGGCACATCCGGCCCGACGCCAAGTGCGCTGAGTCGCGTCGCCAGCGTCGCGGCCCGCAGCGCCAGCTCGCCATAAGTCATCCGCGCCTCTCCGTGCATCAGCGCGACCGCGTTCGGTTCCTTCTCCGCCTGCTCGAACGCCCACGCATGCACTCCGCGTGCCCGCGGATAGTCGACGGCCGTCGCGTTGAAACCCTCCAGCCACGTCTTCCGCTCCGCCTCACTCAGCAGCGGCAGCTCGCCCGCCGGCATTTCCGGATGGGTCACGACCGCCCGCAACAACGTCTCGAAATGCCCCACCCAGCGTGCCGCCGTCGCATCGTCGAACAGCTCCGTGCTGTAATAGCAGCCGAGCGAGATCACTTCTCCGTTCACGGCGAAGTTGAAGTTGAGATCGAAATTGACGTACCGCTTCGGGCTCACCGTCGCCTCGACTTTCAGCGCGCCGAAGCTCAGCGCCCCGCGCAGACGGCTCGAGTTGAACACCACGTTGGCCAGCGGCATCCGGCTCGCGTCGCGGGCGATCTTCAACTGCTGCACGAGCGACGTGAACGGATACTGCCAATGATCGAGCATGGCCGTCATCTGCCCGCGCACGCGCGCCAGGTAGTCCGCAAACGGCTCCGTATCCGGTAAACGGCTACGCATCGGGAGCAGGTTGGCGAAATGGCCGACGAGGTTGCCGAGCCCGCCCATGACCTGCGACGCGGCCGGCACGCCCACGACCAGGTCGTCCTGCCCGCTCAGGCGGTGCAGCAGCACGTTGAACGCCGCGAGCAGCGTCGTGAACAGCGTGCATCCCCGCTCCGCCCCGAGCCGCTTGACCGCGGCAGTCAGATCCGGGGGCAGCGTGTGCAGCACGAAGCCGCCCGCATAGGTACGCTGCGCCGGCCGCGGCCGGTCTGTCGGCAGCTCGAGCACCGGCACGCCGTCCGCAAACTGCTCCTTCCAGAATTCTTCCGCCGCGGAGAAGGCCGGCGTGCTCCGTGCCTGCGCGCTGCGTTCGCTATAGTCGCTGAAGGACATCGGCTCGGGGAGCGCAACCGGGCGTTGCTCCGTATCCGCCGCGTAGAGCTCGCCCAGTTCGCGCACCAGGGTGCCGAGCGACCAGCCGTCGCAGATGATGTGGTGCACCACGAGCACGAGAAAATGCCGGTCGGGCGCCAGACGCAGCAGCGAGGCGCGGAAGAGCGGTCCCGCCGTGAGATCGAACGGTCGCTCCACTTCGTCGTCCGCGCACTCCAGCGCACGCGCCTCGCGCACATCCGCGGCCGCCCCGGAAAAATCATGCACCGGCACTTCGATGTGCATCGTCGGCGCGATGATCTGCACGTCCCCCGCCGCGCTGAACGTCGTCCGCAGGGCCTCGTGCCGCACCGCCAGCTGTTGCAACGCGCGCTGCAACGCCGCGACGTCGAGCGGACCGTCGAGCCGCAGCGTCGACTCTTCATTGTAGGCCGACGACACCGAGACGCCGAGCTGGCTCGCGTACCACATCTCGCGTTGAGAATCGGTCAGCGGCAGCCGCATTTCCGTCGAGCAAGCAGGGCCGGTCGGGACGGGCGTCCCGCCCGCCCGAGACTGCGTCAGCTGCGAATCCCCATCCGCCCGCACGACCGCGCCGTCCAGATGCGCCGCCAGTTTCGCCAGCGTCATGAGTTCCTCGCGCAATTGCCGGAACGTGACCTCCACGCCGAAACGATTCGCGACCGCACGGCTCGCCTGCGTCAGGAAAAGTGAATCGAAGCCCAATTGATAAAACGTCTCGTCCACCGCCGCGGCGGATAGATCGATGCCGGAGAGCTCCTGGAAAAGCCCGCGCAGCGTGTCGATCGTCGATGGTTCGCTCGCGCTCGCGACGACATCGGCCGCAAGCAGCGCAGGCGTCCTCGCCTGCTCGGCGATCGATCCCGCAGGTGGGACGCCTGCGCTACTCATGAAACTCGCGCCCGGCTCAACCCAATATCGCTTCCGTTCGAAAGGATACGTCGGCAGCGCCACCACGCGCCGCGTCTCGTGGCGGTAGAATCCTTCACGCCAATTCGGGACCACGCCCGCAATCCACAATTCGCCCAGCGCGCTGAGCGCCGCCGCCAGATCGGAGCCGCCGTCCTTCGCGCGCCCGAGCGTTGCGATCACGGTCGCGGCGCCTTTCGCGGTCGCCGGATGCTGGCGCGCGAGACCCGCGAGCGTCGCGCCCGGGCCGACTTCCAGGAGCACCGTGTTGGCGGCCTGCACGAGCTCGCCCACACCATCGGCGAACCGCACCGTTTGCCGCAGGTGCTTCGTCCAGTAATCCGCGCTCGTCGCCTGCTGCGGCGTGATCCATTTGCCAGTCACGTTCGAGACCCACGGAATCGTCGGCGCGTTGAGCTTGAGCCTGCGGATGAATTCCGCGAGCGGGCGAAGCACCGGCTCCATCATCGCGGAGTGAAACGCATGCGACGTCGCAAGGCGTTTTGAGGGAATGGCGCTCGCCGCAAGCTGACGCTCCAATGCTTCAACGGCATCGAATGGTCCGGAAACGACGCACAAGCCCGGGGCGTTAACCGCCGCGAGCGCCAAATTCTGAGTGAGCAGCGGCTCCACCTGCTGCTCCGGCAACCGGATCGCGAGCATCGCGCCCGCCGGTTGCGCCTGCATCAGACGCGCGCGCTCGGCCACGAGCGCCAGCGCGTCCTCGAGTGACATCACGCCCGCGAGGCAGGCCGCGACGTATTCGCCGAGTGAGTGCCCGAGCATCGCCGCCGGCGCGATCCCCCAGCCGATCCAGAGCTGCGCGAGCGCATGCTCGATCACGAACATCGCCGGCTGCGTGATGCGGGTCTCGGTCAGGAGCTGCGGAGCGCTGCCGTCCCTCTTGCGGTCTTCATCCGATGCAGGCGAGACGCCTGAGCTATTTTTCGGAAACATCACATCCCGCAGATCGAGCCCCAGTTTCGGCCGCAAAATCTCGCAGCACCGATCCACGTGCGCACGAAACTCCGGCTCCGTCTCGTAGAGCTCGCGCGCCATGTTGACCGCTTGCGCGCCTTGCCCGGGAAACAGGAACGCCACCTTCGGCGCCACCGCGTCGGACTTGCCGGTCGCCACGCGTTTCGGCTCCTGACCGCGCAACACGCGCGCCGCATCGGCCGCGTTTTCCACCACGACTGCGCGTCGGTGCGCGAACACCTTGCGGCCAACTTGCAGCGTGTAGGCGACGTCCGCGAGCGCGCGCTCGGCGGCTCCGTTCAGGCCTTCGTGTTGCTCCAGGTGCGCCGCCAGGTTCGCGCTGGCTGCCTCCAGCGCGCTCGCCGTCTTCGCCGAGAGCACCAGCAATTGCCGGCCGCGTGACGGGCTGCTCGGCTCGAGGGCGGGAGCTTCCTCGAGCACCGCGTGCGCATTCGTGCCGCCGATGCCAAACGAGCTCACGCCTGCGCGACGCGGCTCACGCCCACGCGGCCACGGTCGCAGCGCGTGGTTCACGAAAAACGGGCTGTTCGCGAAATCGATCTTCGGATTCTCGCGCTCAAAATGGAGGCTCGGCGGAATCGCTTCGTGCTGCAGCGCGAGCACCGTCTTGATGAGCCCCGCCACGCCCGCGGCGATGTCGAGATGCCCGATGTTGCTCTTCACCGAGCCGACGGCGCAGAACTGCTTTTTGTCCTTCACGCCAAACGCCTTTGTCAGGCCGGCAATCTCGATCGGGTCGCCCAACGGCGTGCCCGTGCCGTGCGCCTCGATGTAGGAAACGCTCTCCGGCGCCACGCCGGCTTCCGCCTGCGCGAGCGCGATCACCTCCGCCTGGCCATCCGCACTGGGCGCCGTGTATCCAATTTTCAATGACCCGTCGTTGTTGATCGCCGTGCCCTTGATCACCGCGAGGATGTTGTCGTGGTCGGCCACCGCATCGCTGAGCCGCTTCAGCACGACGACACCCGCGCCGTCTCCAAGCACGGTTCCCGCGGCCTTCGCGTCGAAGGTCCGACAATGTCCGTCCGGCGACAGGATGCCACCCTCCTGGTGATGTTGCCCGCGGTTGGGCGGGAACGTGATCGAGACCCCGCCCGCGAGCGCGACGTCGCAACGGTAGCCGAGGAGATTCTGCGCCGCCAGGCACACGGCCACCAGCGAGGTCGAGCACGCGGTCTGCACGTTGATGCTCGGCCCGCGCAGGTTGAACTTGTAGGAGACCCGCGTCGGCACGAAGTCCCCGTCGTTCATGATCATCGACGAGAACAGCCCGAAATCCTTCACGAGGTCCGGGTGCGTGAGCAGGTTCGTAAACAGGTAGGTGTTCATGCTCGCGCCGGCGAACACTCCGATGAGTCCGTCGTAGGTGTCGGGATTGCAGCCCGCGTTTTCCAGCGCTTCCCACGCGCACTCGAGGAAGACGCGATGCTGCGGGTCCATCACTTCCGCCTCCTTCGGATTCATGCCGAAGAACGCCGCGTCGAACCACTCCGGCTTCTCCATCACGGCGCGCGCTTTCACGTAGCGCGGATCGTCGAGCCGCGGCGCATGCTCGATCGGCAGCCATTGCACCTGCGCGTCGACGAAGAACGACACGCTCTCACGACCCTCGCGCAGGTTGCGCCAGAATTCCCCGATGTCCCGCGCCTGCGGGAATCGCCCGGCCATCCCGATGATGGCGATGCTTTCCTGGGGTTCGTTGACGTTCATTCCTCGTTCACTTGTCGGCCGCGACCGCGCCCCGCCGCCGGATGGTCATCGCGTTTTGCCGGCGGCGCGTGCGCTCCTCGATCCTTGCCCGGAAGGAGTCGTCCCCGGCCGGCGCGGATTGCTCGCCGATGAATTTTGCCAGCGCGCGAATCGTGGGAAACTGGAAGAGCTTCAACACGGGCACGTCGATGCCGAGCACCTCGCGCAGCCGGTTCTGCACCTGCACGACCTGCAGCGAGTGACCGCCGAAATCGAAGAAGTTGTCGTCCACTCCGATCTGCTCGACGTGCAGAATGTCTTTCCAGATCGCAGCGACCGATTGCTCGACGTTGCCCTGCGGCGCGATGAATTCACCCTCCGCCTTCACATGGCTGCCCTGCGGCGCCGGCAACGCCTTGCGATCGACCTTGCCGTTCGGCGTCAGGGGCAGTTCCGCGAGCGGCACATAAACCGCCGGCACCATGTGATCGGGCAGTTTCTGCTTCAGGAAATCGCGCAACGTATTCGGCGCCGGCGCCTCGTCCGTCGAAGGGACGATGTAGGCCGCGAGCTGCGGATCCTCGGGACTGTCGGTGCGGAGCACGACGACGGCCTGGCGGATATCCGAATGCTGCATCAACGCCGCCTCGATCTCCCCCAGCTCGATCCGATGCCCACGTACCTTCACCTGGTGATCCACGCGTCCAAGAAAATCAATTACGCCATCCGTCCGATAACGCACCAGATCCCCGGTCCGATAAATTCTGGCCCGCGCCCCGATGTCATCCATTAGATGACAATCGCGCTTGTCATCTAATGGATGACATTCCGCGCGGGGTCGCCGGGTGGCGAACGGGTCGGGAATGAATTTTTCCGCCGTCAGCTCGGGCCGTCGCAGGTAGCCGCGCGCGACGCCATCACCGCCGATCCACAACTCGCCCGGCACACCCACCGGCACTGGCTGGCGATGCGCGTCGAGGACGTAGACCTGCTGGTTCGCGAGCGGCCTTCCGATGTCGATCGCGCCGGTCGCGCTCTCGATCGTCTGCACCACGCTCGTGGTCGACCAGATCGTCGTCTCGGTCGGGCCGTACATGTTGATGATGTCGCCCGGCAGCTCGCGTCGGAGCTGTTCGGCGAGACCCGTCGCGAGCGCCTCGCCGCCGACCATGAGCTTCTTGAGCGACTTGAGCGGGGTGAGCGTTTCCTCGGAGCCAGCGAGCATGCGGGCGAACGATGGCGTGCATTGCAGATGCGTGACTCCGTGACGCTGCATCTGCTCGACCAGCGAAACCGTCCGCCTGGGGTCGCGGCCGCCTTCGGCCGCAATCATCGAGGCGTGACCGACGGCCGCCGCGTTTCCATTCGCCTGCCAATCTGCCCGCACCTTGTCCAGAAGATCGAGGCTCTCGAGAGTCGACGCGACATCGACGCCGAAATCGATGAGGCACGCGACCTCATCGATCCCGATGGCCGAGAGTTTGCCCAGAATCTTCCGGCAGGTCTCCGGCGTGCCAAGCAGGCCGCACGCTTCGAAATAGCGGTTGAACGAATATTCCACGAGCCCGCGCGTTTCCTCCGCGGAGAGATTCTTCATCTCGCAGCCCGGATACATCGCCTGCGACAGGCTCTTCATCAGGTCGGCCGAGTCTGCGAGGTAGCGGATCATCGGCTCCTTCACCCTGGCCTTCACCGCCTCGAGGTTCTCGCCGACGAACGTGTGCAGCGCGATCGTGACACACCCCGCCCCTTCATGACCCGCATCGCGGCGAGCCTGGCGGTAAATTTTGATCTTCTTCGCGAGCTCTTCGAGATCCTGCCCGAGCAGATGCGTGAGCACGCCGGCGTTCATCTCGCCGGCGAGCCGGAACGTCTCCGGACTGCCCGCGGCCGTGACCCACATCGGCAGCTCCTTCTGGATCGGGCGCGGATAAATCTTAACGGGCACCTGGTTGCCGCGACCGCCGGTGAACTCGACCGCCTCGCCGCGCCAGAGCGTGCGGATCGTCTCCATGCTCTTGCGCATCAGCTCGCGGCGGTCCGCGAAATTTTGCGGCATCAGCGTGAAATCGCGATCGTGCCAGCCGTTCGCGACCGAGATGCCGACGCGACCACCAGAGAGATTGTCGACCACCGCCCATTCCTCCGCCACGCGCGCCGGATGATGCAGCGGAGTCACGCAACTCCCTGCACGGATCTCCACGCGTTCCGTGATCGCCGCGATCGCAGCGCCGACGACCGCGGGATTTGGATACAGTCCGCCGAACGAGTGAAAATGCCGCTCCGGCGTCCACACCGCCTTGAACCCATGTGTGTCGGCAAACTTGGCGCCCTCGAGCAGCAGACGGTAACGGGTCGGGGCTTCGTCCGCCTCCGGCCGCGGTGCGTCGGATGCGGTCGATCGCGACCGCGCTTCGAGCGACTCGTCCTCGCTCGCGAAATAAAACAGCGAGAAATCCATCACCTTTTTCCCCGCCGGCGCCGCGCTCACACGTTTCGCCTCGGCGAGGCCGGGCAGCTTGGCGGCGTCCGAAAGCAACACGACCTTGAACCCACGGCTCAGCGTCCAGAAGAGCTCGAGCACCGAGATGTCGAACGAGATGCTCGTCACCGCGAGCCACACGCCGGGCTCCGGGCCGATCACCTTGTCCATGCCGGCGAAAAAATTCACGACGTTGCGATGCGTGACCATCACGCCCTTCGGATTTCCGGTGGAGCCTGATGTGTACAGCACGTAAGCGAGATGCTCCGAGGTGGCACGGGCCTCCTGCCCGTGGCCTGGCTCCGCGCATGTGCGGGTCGCCTCGGCCGCGTCGTCTTCACCATCCAGGCAGAGCACCGCCGCCTCGTGTCGCGGCAGCTTCGAAAGCAGGCGCATCTGCGTGAGCAGCACGGGCGCCTGCGAATCCTGCAGCATGAACGCGATCCGCTCCTTGGGATACGTCGGATCGAGCGGCACGTAGGCAGCATCCGCTTTATGGATACCGAGGAGCCCCACCATCATCTCGATGGAGCGTTCCATGCATATTCCGACGAGGGTATCGGGACCAACCCGATGCTCTCGCAGCCGCGCAGCAACACGCTCGGCCCGTCGATTCAACTCCGCATACGTCAGTTCCTGCTCGTCGAAAACGAGCGCAATGGCGTCCGGCGTTCTGACGACCTGCTCCGCGAAAAGCTCGGGCAGAGTCTTCTCGCGCGGATAGTCCGTCTCGGTGGCATTCCACTCCACGAGCATCCGCCGCTTCTCCGGCGGCGTGAGCAACGGGAGTTGCGAGAGACGCGCGTCCGGGCTTGCGACCATGCCTTCGAGCAGGGTTTGGAAGTGGCCGAGAAAACGGCGGATCGTTTCGCCCTCGAACAGATCGAGTGCGTACTCCGCGGTGACTTCGAGCTCGCCGTTCGGTTGCTCGATTGCCCACACCGTCAGGTCCGATTTCGCGGTGCCGGTGTAGACCGGCGCGATGCTCAGCTGGATGCCGCTCAGCTTCAGCGGCGCCGTCGGCATGTTCTGCAACGCGAAATAAACCTGGCAGATCGGGTCGAAACTCAGATTGCGCTGCGGCTGGAGCTCCTCGACGAGTTTCTCATACGGCATCTCGCGATGTTCGAACGCGGCGAGCGACATGTCCCGCACGCGCGCGATCAATTCCTTCACCGTCGGGTCGCCCGCGAGATTGGTGCGCATCAGCACGGTGTTGATGAAGAACCCGACGATGTTCTCCGTCTCCGCCGCATCGCGGCCCGCCAGGGGAGATCCGACGACGATATCCGTTTGACCGCTGTAACGGTGCAGCACCGCATTGAACCCGGCGAGCAACGTCATGAAGAACGTGACGCGTTGCTGCGCGCTCGTCTTCTTCAGGTCCGCGACGAGCTTTGCCGGCAGGTTCAACTGCACGCATTCGCCGCGATGCGATTGCAGCGGCGGTCGCGCATGATCGGTGGGCAATTCGAGCAGGGCCGGCGCGCCTGCGATCTGCTGCTTCCAATACGTGACCAGCTTCTCGAGCACTTCGCCCTGGAGGTACTCCTGCTGCCATTCGGCAAAGTCCGCGTACTGGATCTCCGGATCCGCGAGCGCGGGAAGTTCACCTTTGGAAAACGCTTCGTAACACGCGCCAAGCTCGCGATAGATGACCGCCATCGACCAGCCGTCCGACGCGATGTGATGCATCACGAGCATCAATGCATGGTCCGTCTCCGACAGCCTGAAAAGGCGCACGCGCAGCATCAGATCCGCCTGCAAATCGAACGGCTTCTTCGCTTCCTCCGTCGTGAGTCGCGTGAGTGCGGCTTCCTTTTCACCGGCCGGGATCGTGGTCAGATCCGTCACCGGTAGATCGAGCGACCACGAGGTCTTGATCACCTGCGTCGGCTCGGAGCCCACCGCGATGAAGTTCGTGCGCAACGCCTCGTGACGCTCGACGATCTTCGCGAGCGCCCGATCGAGAGCGCGTTCGTTGACCGGCCCGCCGAGCCGCACGAGATAGGGTATATTATAAAGCGGTGAGCCCGGCTCCATCTGCTCGAGGAACCAAAGGCGCCGCTGGCCCGACGAGGCGGGAATCGGGCGCTCGGACGCCGGCGCGCTCATAGTGGAGGCAGAGGCATCGGTCGCGGAAAGCGGTAATGTCTGTGAGGCCATGGAGAAAATCAGTTGGGTTGAAGCTCCAGCTCCGAGCGCGCGGGCCGGCGTTTCAGCCGGTGCAGCGGCAACCGCGGGGTCGCATCGCCTTCCGCCCGCCGATCGAGTTCGCGGGCAAACGCGCCGAGTGTGGGCTGATCGAAAAGCAGGCGCACCGAAACCGGCGTCCGCAGCGTGGGGTTGAGCCGCGAGATAACCTGCGCGGCCAGCAACGAGTGGCCTCCGAGATCGAAGAAGTTGTCGTCACAACCAATCCCCGACCGGCCCAGCACATCCGTCCACACGCGCGCGATCCGCTGCTCCATCGGCGTGCGCGGCGCCGTCGCGCTCGTATCCACGGATATTGGACGACCCGCGGGTTCCGGAAGCGCCTTGCGGTCGATCTTGCCGTTGGGTGTCAGCGGCCAGGCATCAAGCACCACGATCGCGGCTGGCAACATGTAGAGAGGGAGCCGCGTGCGCAGGAAATCGCTCAGCTCGCTGTCCGTGGCGCGCCCGGCCTCGCTTCGCTGCACGGCGTAAGCGACCAGTTGCAGCTGCCCGCGCTCGCCCGGTCGGGCGATCACGATGCTCTCGCGCACGGCCGGATGCGCCTGAAGCGTGGCCTCGATCTCACCCAGCTCGATCCGGCATCCGCGAATCTTCACCTGCCCATCGATCCGCCCGAGAAACTCCAGCTCCCCGCGCGCATTCCACCGCACCAGGTCGCCGGTGCGATATAGCCGCGTCGACCGTCCATTGTCATCCAATGGCTGAGAAACCGGGTTCGCGCACTCGGGCGGAAGGGAGGCTGTGACGAACTTTTCCGCGTCGAGCTCGGGGCGGCCGAGATAGCCGCGGGCGAGACTTTCGCCGCCGATGAACAGCTCGCCGGCAACGCCGATCGGCACCACCCGGAGCGCGCGATCGAGCACGTAGACCGTGGTGTTCGCAATCGGCCGGCCAATCGTCGGCGCCACGTTTTCGGGCCCGTGCCTTTCAACCACCGCGCTCGTCGCGACGACCGTGCTTTCGGTCGGGCCATAGTGATTGACGAGCTCGCACGGAAAACTCTCCGGTGGACGACGCTTCAACTTGTCGCCGCCCGTCAACAGCGCACGCAGCGCCAGGTTTGCCGGCCATGGTTCGCTCATCGCGGCCTCGGCCAGCGGTGTGGGCAGGAATGAAAGCGTGATGCTCTTTTCCGCCATCCACTGCCAGAGCAGCGCGGGCGAAAGCCGCGTTTCATCATCAGGAATGTGCACGCTCGCACCCGCCGCGAGGTACGGCCAGATCTCCCAGACCGAGGCGTCGAAGGCCGGACTGGCGAGCTGCGTCGCGCGGTCCGCCGCAGTGACGGCGTAGCGCCGTTGGTGCCACGTCACGAGGTTCATCAGCGCGCGATGCTCGATCTGCACGCCCTTCGGCTGCCCCGTCGAGCCGGACGTGTAGATGACATAGGCGAGATTCCGCGCGGTCGCGTCGTCCGCCAGATCACGGACCGATTCCGCCTCGAAGCCGCCGCCATCCGCCGCCACCTCGAGCACGGCCATACCGTTCGTCAGGTCCGGCAAATCTGGCAAGGCGTCGCGCAACCGCGGTTGCGTGAGCAGCACGCGCGCGGCGCAATCCTTGATCTGAAACGCAAGCCGTTCTTTCGGGTAACCGGGATCGAGCGGCACGAACGCCCCGCCCGCTTTCAAAACCGCGAGCCACGCGACCAGCATCTCGGTCGAGCGCTCCATGCACACAGCCACCAACGCGTCCGGCCCCACCCCCAGCGTCCGTAAGCGACGCGCCATGCGGTTCGCGCGGACGTTGAGCTCACCGTAAGTAAGTGTGTTGTTCGTATCCGAGACCGCGATACTGTCCGGCGCGGCCGCGGCATGCGCCGCGACGCAACGATGCACGCATTGGGCGCGCGGATACGCCATGGCGGTGCGATTCCACGTGACGAGGAGCTCTTCGCGCTCCGCACGCGTGAGCAGCGGGATGTCAGCCACCCGCTCGAACGCATCGCTCGCAAGCGCCTCCAACCCGACCCGGAAGTGACCAATCAGCCGGCTCACCGAATCCGCCTCGAAACGGTCGCGGTCGTAGAATGCTTTCGTGGTGAGCGCGGCGCCGCCGTAGACGTCGATCGCGAGCGGATAATTCGGCCGGCTGCGGATATCGAAGATGCGCCCCGTCCATTTTCCGCCGAGCGCGTTCAACGCGCCATCCCACGCCGGCTCCTGGTAATTGAGCAGTGTCTCGAAGAGCGGACGCCCCGGGCTGACTTCGCTCCATTGCTGGATGTTCGTCAGCGGGGTGTGTTCGACCGCACGCATCGCGACCCACGCGTCGCGCAGTGTCTTGAGCCACGCTCCCACGGATAAACCCGGCGTCAGGCGGGAGCGCACCGGCACGGTGTTGATGAAGAGCCCGATCATTTCGTCGACGCCCTCGACCGGAATCTTGCGGCCGGCCCGCAACGCACCGAACACCACGTCGTCGTCGCCGGTGGTGCGGCTCAACACGAGCGACCACGCGGCCTGCACCATCGTGTTGAACGTCACGCCGTGCCGGCCGGCGGTGCGCCGCAGCGCATCCGTCGTCGCCGGCGACAACCGAAACATCAGCTCGCCGCACGCGGCGCTCTCGGACGTCGAATCCGCCGCCGGGCGCGCGAGGGGCAGCGCGTTCGGCGCGGCAAAATCCTGGAGTTGTGCGCGCCAGAAACTCTCCCCCGCGGACGAGCCGAGCGTCTGCAACCAGTCGATATAATGACGGTACGGCTTCGGCGTCGGCAGCTCGAGGGTCTGCCCGGCCACGAGCGCATCGTGCCGGTCCAGCGCCTCGCGAAACATCAACGTCATCGAGCGCGCGTCGAGCAGCAGATGATGATACGTGGTGACGAACCAATAGTGCTCGGGGCCGCCACGCAGCAACGCGACCCGGAGCAGCGGAGCGGTGAGCTCGGGAAATCCTTCGCGGCGATCCGCCTCGAGATATTCCTCGAGGCCGTGGCGTGCTTCGCGTTCGCTGCCAAACTCCGCGTGGCGAAAGTTCAGCCGCACCCGCGACATCGGCTGCACGACCTGCCGCGGCGCCGCGTGGTCCTGCCATTCGAAGCTCGTCCGCAGCACCGTGTGCCGCGCGATCACCTCGCGCCACGCCTGCTCGAATCGCGCCGGCTGGATCTCTTCATGCAGCTCGCAGATGACCTGCTGCAGATCGACTCCGGGAGCCCCTTGCAGGCAATGATACAGCATGCCCTGCTGTATTGGGGAAAGGGGATACGCATCGATACCCCCCTCGGAGGGAATCTGACTCGGGTGGACCATTCACCCAAGTGTACGCGAGCACGTCGGATCCCTGAAGTGGGTGTTGGCCCCAGAAGCGATGCGGGTTTCACCGCTGGACGCGTTTTCGGAAGGCGCAGCCCCCATGTTCACCCTTCGGCCAATAGCGTTGAATAGGCGGCATGAATTCCGCCTCGGCCCCTTTCCTCGCCGACGCTCTCGGGCCGCGTGCCGCCTTTCCCACCGGCCGACACAGCCCGGCGCGCTCCAACGACTGGCCGATCGCCATCCTCGGGGTGCCGTTCGATCACGTCACGATCAGCGACGCCATCGCGCGCATCGAGGACATGATCGCAGCGCGGCGTCCCCGCTATGTGGTTACGGCCAACGTCGATTTCCTCGTGCAGGCGCACCGCGACGTGGAGCTGCGCCGCATTCTCCTCGATGCGGACCTCGTGCTCTGCGACGGCACGCCGCTCGTCTGGGCCTCGCACTGGCTCGGGAACGCGCTGCCTGAACGCGTCGCGGGCTCCGACCTCGTGCCTGCCCTCATCAGAAACGCGGCGGAGAAACACCACCGCATCTTCCTCCTCGGCGCCGCAGAAGGCGTCGCCGCCGAGGCCACCGCCCGGCTCAAGGAACAGTATCCGTCCCTGGCGATCGTCGGTCACTATTCGCCGCCGTTCTCCGCGTTGCTCGAGATGGACCACGAGGAGATTGCGCGGCGCGTGCGAGCCGCAAAACCGGATATCCTGCTGGTTTCGTTCGGCTGCCCAAAGCAGGAGAAATGGATCGCGATGCATCATCGCTCGCTTGGTGTGCCGGTCGCGATAGGGGTCGGCGCCACGCTCGACTTCCTGGCCGGTCGCGTGAAACGCGCGCCCGACTGGATGCGCCGCAGCGGCACGGAATGGCTCTATCGCCTGGCCCAGGAACCCCGCCGGCTCTACAAACGTTACGCTCACGATCTCGTCTATTTTCTGCCCACGCTCGTCGGACAATCCCTCCGGCTCGGTGGGCGGCATCGCACGCCGGCGACGCCGGCCGAGCTCTTGTTCGACGCGACCGACTGGTGTGGCGTCGACGCCGGCGAGCGCCTGACGCATGCCGCGCTCGAAACCGGCAGCGCCTTCTGGCAACGGGTGCAACAAAAGCCGGTTCACACGCTCGTCGACCTCTCGAAGATCCGACGCCTCGATGGCACCGGTGTCGCGTTTCTCATCCGCTGGAAAAAATTCCTCCGCACTCACGGCCGCCACCTCGTGCTCCTGGCTCCCTCCGTCGCCGTGCGCCGCACGCTGGCTTCGCTGCGCCTCTCCGACTATTTTCTGGTCGCCAGCGATCTCGCCCAAGCCGCACAGCAGGCCGATGCGCTGATCGCCCAGCCCACCGTGCAACGCGACGGCACGACCCGCTCGCTGGCGTGGTGCGGCGAGGTTATCGCGGCCAACGTCGACGACGTCTGGCAAATGACGACGGATCATGTGCAGGCCTTCATCACCAGCCATGCCACGCTCGTCATCATCGATCTCAGCCGGCTCCACTTCATCGACAGTTCAGGCGCCGCGCTGATGCTGCGGCTGAAAAAATGGGCGTTGTCGCAGCACGCGGAGATAATCTTCGCCCATCCACAGCCCAATGTTCGAAACGTCCTGCGCCTCACGCGCCTGGACCAACTGCTGCTGGAGGGCGGCCAATGAATCGCGCGCAGCAGCGCAGTGGGGCTGGCTCTCCGAGCCGGCCTGAGTTCCAGCTCGCGCCATCGCGAGCAAAGCCGCAGCGGCGAGCCGCGCAGTAAGCGCGCCTGGATGCCCGCTCCCAGCTATCCACTCATGAGAATCGGGCTCACGACTTCCGTCATTCAGCGCGGAAAATCCGGCGTCGGCCAGTACGTCTTCGCGCTCGTGCGCGCGCTGCTGCCCAGCGCATCGCGCCACGAATTCACCTTGTTCGTGCTCGAGCAGGATGTGCCGCTGTTCGACTTTGTCGGCGATGCCATGCGCATCGTACGCGTGCCGGAGTCCGCTCGTCCCGCGGTCAAAAACATCCTCTGGCACCAGCTCACGCTGCCGAACCTCGCACGCGAGCTGAAACTCGATGTCCTGCACGTGCCGAGCTACCGCCGGATGCTCTGGCCCCGTCCGTGCGCGCTCGTCGCCACGATTCACGATCTCGCTCCCTTTCGCCTGCCCGGGAAATACGATCTTCAGCGCATGATCTACGGGCGCGTCGTCGCCCGGCAGCTCGCACAGCGACAGGACGAAATCGTCGCGGTCAGTCAGGACACGGCCGCCGACATCAGGCGTTTTTTCAACGTGCCGTCCCATCGAGTCACCGTGGTTCACAACGGGCTCGATCATGCGCGCTTCTCGCCGGGCGGCCGCGCGGAGGCTGCCGCGATGATCGCGCGAGACCATGGCGTGCACTCACCCTTTTTTCTCTACGTTGCCCGGCTCGAACATCCCGCGAAGAACCACGCGCGACTCATCGCGGCGTTCAATCGTTTCAAGACCGCGACGCCGTCGCCGTGGCAACTCGTGCTCGCCGGCAGCGACTGGCACGGTGCGGAGGTGATCCACGATCTCGTGCGCCGCTCGCCCTATGCCGCGGATATTCGCACGCTCGGCTTCGTTCCGGATGCGCATCTTCCGGTGTGGTATAGAGCGGCCAGCGTATTCGTTTATCCATCACTGTTCGAAGGCTTCGGCCTGCCGCCGCTCGAAGCGATGGCGTGCGGCTGTCCCGTTCTCGCCTCGGCGCTCGGCGCGGTCGGAGAAGTGTGCGGCGATGCCGCCGTGCCCGCCGACCCCGAGGATGTCGACGACCTCACGCGTCAGTTGAAAAACCTCGCGCAGGACGCTGCGTTGCGGGAACGGCTTCGCGCCGCCGGACTGATCCGCGCGCGGCAGTTCGACTGGCGCCACACGGCGGCAGCGATGCTCGAGATATACGCGCGTGCCGCCGGCCAGCGCACCGGCCCCGCGCCGGCGACTTGGAACGATCTCCCCGCCGGCCGGAAAACCGCGCGCGCGAGCCTGGCGGGAAGAGCGCAAGACCCGCTTTCGCAGGCCGCGCATATATTCAAGACCCACTGCCGTTTCAGGTGTCCACCCACTGTGGCAGATGTCCGAACGTCTCTATTTTAGAAATACGGGACGATCCAAATACGGGACGATCCATTTGCCTGTCTCCACGTTACTCCGCCCCTTTCAAAGTGAAGAAAGAACTTCGCATTCTGGTGCTCGAAGATGTCGCCGCCGACGTGACGCTTATCAGCCACGAGCTCCGCGCGGGCGGGCTCGCTTTCTCCACCCGGACCGTCGATACGCGGGACGAATTTCTCAGCGAGCTGGCCCAGCGGCCGCCAGATCTGATCCTCTCGGATCACGGACTGCCCGGTTTCGATGGGTTCACGGCGCTCGCGATCGCGCGCGACCGGTGCCCCAACACACCGTTCATCTTTGTCACCGGCACGATGGGCGAGGAACTCGCGATCGATTCCCTGCGCAGCGGCGCGACCGATTATGTGTTGAAGACGCGCATGTCGAATCTCGTGCCCGCGGTGGAGCGCGCATTGCGGCTGGCCGACGAGCGAAAAAAACGCCTGCAGGCGGAGAAGGACCTGCGCGAAAGCGAGGAGCGTTTTCGCCTGCTCGTCAGCGGGGTGAAGGATTATGCCATCTTCATGCTCGATCCCGTGGGCAACATCTCGAGCTGGAATGCCGGCGCCGAGCTGGTGCTCGGCTATCACGCGGCCGGAATCGTCGGCAAACACTTCAACTGCTTCTATCGTCCGCAGGACCGCAAGGACGGCAAACCGGAGCGCGACCTGGCGATCGCGGCCGAAGCCGGGCGTTTCGAGGACGAAGGCTGGCGGCTGCGCAGAGGCGACGCGCCGTTCTGGGCCCACGTCGACATCCGCGCGCTCCGTGACGAAAAGGGCCAGCTGCGCGGCTACACCCAGGTCACGCGCGATGCGACCGAGCACATGCGCCACCAGGAGTCGCTGCGCAAGACGGAGGAGCGCTATCGGCGGCTCGTCGAGCTGTGCCCGGACGCGCTGATGGTGGTGAACGAGGGCCGCATCACCTTTTTGAATACGGCCGCGCGCAAGCTGCTCGGCGCCAGCGAACCGGCGCAGCTGCTCGGCCGACCGTTCCTGGATTTCGTGCGTACCGAGGATCGAGAGCACATCGGCGAGGCGTTGCGCGATCTCGCCGAACGCGGCTCACATGAGCCCTGGAGCAGCCGGGCGGGCGGGCCGCCGCCCTTCGTCGAGGAGATTCTGGTGCGGCTCGACCGCTCGGAGGTCACCGTCGAGCTGGCCATGGCGCGGTTGTCATCCGAGGACGGGCCTGCGATCCAGGTGATCGTCCACGACGCGACGAGCGCGAAGGCCGCCGAGGCGGCGTTGCGGGAGAGCGAAGCGCGCAAGACCGCGATGCTCGAGACTTCCCTCGATGCGATCGTCTCGATCGATCACAAGGGCATCGTCCGCGAGTGGAATTCCGCAGCCGAGCGAATTTTCGGCTACCGGCGCGAGCAGTCCCTCGGCCACCGGCTCGAGTCGCTGATCGTGCCGTCCGATACGACGGAGAAATATCTGCCCGGCTTGTCGGATTATCTCATGACGGGAGTGGGAAGCCTGATCGGCCGCCCCTTCGAGGTCGTGGCCAAGCGCAGCAACGGGGAAGAGTTTCCGATCGAGCTGGCGCTCACGCAAATCCCCTCGAGCGAGCCGCCGTTTTTCACCGCCTTCATTCGCGACATCACGGACCGCAAGAACGCCGAGGAAGCGCTGCGGCGCAGCGAGGCGCGCAAGGCGGCCGTGCTCGAGACCGCGCTGGATGCGATCGTCTCGGTCGACCAGCAGGGCAAGGTCATCGAGTGGAATCCCGCGGCAGAACGAATTTTCGGTTACAGCCGCGAGCTCGCGCTGGGCCGCGACATGTCGGAGCTCATCATCCCCGCGTCGAACCACGAACTGCACCGCAAGGGCCTCGCCCGCTTCCTGCAAACGGGCCGGGGCCGCCTGCTCGGCCACCGCATCGAGGTGATGGCGATGCGCGCCAACGGCGCGGAGTTTCCCGTCGAGCTCACCATCACGAAAATTCCCGGTGACGGCCCGCTCGTGTTCACCAGCTTCATCCGCGACATCACCGAACGCCGCCGCACCGAGGAGGCGTTGCGCAAGAGCGAGGAACGCTTCCGCCTGCTCGTCGAAGGCGTCGAGGACTACGCGATCTACATGCTCGACACCCACGGCCGCATCACGACCTGGAACGCCGGCGCGGAGCGCATCGAGGGCTATCGCGCGCAGGAAATCATCGGCCGCCGGTTCCACCGCTTCTACACGCCCGAAGACGTCGAGCGGAAGAAGCCCGATCAGGCGCTCGCCGTCGCCACCGCGGAAGGCCGTTTTCACGACGAACGCTGGCAGGTGCGCAAGGACGGCACGCACTATTGGGCGAGCTTCGTGATCACCGCGTTGCGCGACGACAAGGGCAAGCTCACTGGCTTTTCGACGATTGCTCGCGACATTACGAAGCGCAAACACACCGAAGACGAGATCCACCGGTTGAATGCGGAACTCGAGCGACGAGTGCAGGAGCGCACGTCCGAACTGCAGGCTGCTTATCATGAAATGGAAGCGTTCTCGTATTCAATTTCCCATGACCTTCGCGCCCCGTTGATCCACATCGCCGGGTTCGCGGAAATGTTGAAGAGCGATCTCGGCTCCCGCCTCGACGACAAGAGCCGGCGCCATCTCGAGACGATCTGCGAATCGACCGAGAACATGGGCCGCATGATCGCGGACTTGCTGACGTTCTCGCGCATCGGCCGCGCCGAGATGCACAAGGTGCGCTTCAACCTCGGCGACACGGTGAAGGACGTGCGCCGCGACCTGCAGGCGCAAACCGCCAGCCGGAAGATCACGTGGATCGTCCCCGATCTGCCCGAGGTCTACGGCGACCCCTTTCTCCTGCGCCAGGCGCTGTTCAACCTGCTCTCCAACGCCGTGAAATTCACCCGTCAGCGGCCGGAAGCGCGCATCGAAATCGCGGTCGAGACGACGGAGAAGGAGCACATCTTCGCGGTGCGCGACAACGGCGCCGGCTTCGACATGAAGTATGTCGCAAAGCTTTTCGGCGTCTTCCAGCGGCTGCATCCCGTCAGCGAATTCGAGGGCACCGGCATCGGACTCGCCAATGTGCGCCGGATCATCCAGCGACACGGCGGCCGCACCTGGGCCGAAGGCTCGGTCGATGGCGGCGCGACCTTCTTCTTTTCCCTCCCAATCGTGAACGAGGACAAGGCATGAGCTCCACCGACAAGTTCATCCTCCTGGCCGAAGACGACGCGGTCGTCGCCGAGCTGGTGCTGCACACCCTTGCGACGCACACGCCGGCACCGCGCGTCGTGCACGTGCGCGATGGAGTCGAGGCCCTCGATTTCCTCTACGCGCGCCGGAAGTTCCAGAACCGCACAGGGGGAAATCCCACCGTGGTGTTGCTCGATTTGAAAATGCCCCGCATCGATGGGCTCGAGGTGCTTCGCCAGGTGAAGACCGACGAGCAGCTCAAGGCCACACCGATCGTCATGCTCACCTCCTCCACCGACGACCGCGATGTCCTCATGAGCTACCAGCTCGGGGCAAACGCATACGTCGTGAAACCGGTCGAATTCCGCCGCTTCGCGACCGTGCTCCAGCAGGTGGAATTATTCTGGCTCGGGATCAACCATCCACCGCCCGATAATCCACCCATGGCCGTGGGCGTGGAGGCGACGTGAACCGCGCGCCCGGCCGAACTAAATGAATGCCGGCCCACGACCACCCGAGTCCGCCGCCCTCTCCTCGCCCGATGCGGACGTGGCCGGCGAAGCCGGGTCCACGCGTGAGCTGCGAATCCTCCTGCTCGAGGACAACGCGCCGCACGCGGAGCTCGTCGAACATTTCCTGCGCGACAGCGGCATCCGGTTCTCCCTGCTGCGCGTGGAGACCCGCGACGCCTACGTCGAACAGCTCGAGCAACACCCGCCCGACATGATCCTGTCGGATTACGCGCTGCCTTCGTTCGACGGCTACGCCGCGCTCGCAATCGCTAAAGAGAAAGTGCCGAACATTCCGTTCATCTTCGTCACCGGCACCATGGGCGAGGAGGTCGCGATCGAGACGCTCAAGAACGGCGCGACCGACTACGTCTTGAAAACGCGGCTCGCCCGGCTCGGTCCCGCCGTGCAGCGCGCCTTGCGCGAATCCGCCGATCGCCGCGAGCGCCAGCGCGCGGAGGAGAAGCTGCGCAAGTCGCTCGATCAGCTCCGGGCGCTCACGACCTATCTCCAATATGTCCGCGAAGAGGAGCGCACGCGCATCGCGCGCGAGGTCCACGACGAGCTGGGCCAGGCGCTGACCGGCCTGAAACTCGATCTCTCCTGGCTCGCGACAAAGCTCGCGCGCACCCAGCCGCCCGTGCAGGACAAGGTCCGCACCATGACGGCGCATCTCGACGAGACGATCCAGACCGTGCGCCGCATCGCGACGGAGCTCCGGCCGGGCATCCTCGACAGCCTCGGGCTCGTCGCCGCGATCGAATGGCAGGCGAACGAATTTCAAACTCGCACCGGCATCCCCTGCTTCGTCGACATCAGCGTCGCGGACACGCTCTGGGATCAGGAATTCTCAACCGTTTTTTTCCGCATCTTCCAGGAGACGCTCACCAATGTGATCCGCCACGCCAAGGCGACACAGGTCGATGTCCGCCTCTTCGAGGACAGCGGCCACCTCGTCCTGATCGTCAAGGACAACGGTCGCGGGATATCCGAAGACGAAATGGCCGGCACACGGTCCAACGGATTGGTCGGCATGCGCGAGCGCGCGATGCTGATCGAAGGCGAGCTCACGCTGCACGGCTCGCCGGGCCAGGGTACGACCGTCACGTTGCGAGCGCCCATGCGAAAAGCCAAGGACGAGACCACGAGCTTCTGAGCCTGATCGCGATTTTCACCGCCGCCGAGGTCGATCTCACCCTTCCCGTCTTCATGAAAATCCTCATCACCGATGATCACGCCGTGGTGCGCCAGGGATTGAAACAAATCCTGGCCGAGGAATTCACGCGCGCAGAGTTCGGCGAAGCGGCCAGCGCGCAGGAAGCGATCGAGCGCGTGTGGAAGGAAAACTGGGACGTCGTCGTGCTCGATATCACGATGCCCGGGCGCAGTGGCCTCGAAGTGCTGAAGGAGATCAAGAAATCGCGTCCGAAACTTCCGGTCCTGATGCTGAGCATGCATCCGGAAGACCAGTTTGCCGTGCGGCTTTTGAAGATCGGCGCCTCCGGCTACATGACCAAGGAGAGCGCCCCGAACGAGCTCGTCGGCGCCGTCAAGAAAGTGATGTCCGGCGGCCGGTACGTGAGCCCCTCGCTCGCGGAGAAAATGGCGTCCTACCTGGCGGTCGACGTGCACACGCCGCCGCACGAACGGCTCTCGGATCGTGAGTTTCTCGTGTTGCGCCAGATCGCGTCCGGGAAAACTCCAACCGCCATCGCGAAGGATCTCGGCCTGAGCGTGAAGACGATCAGCACGTATCGCATGCGCATTCTCGAGAAGATGAGCATGTCGAACAACGCCGAGCTGACGCACTATGCGATCCAGAATCAGCTGGTGTAAGCGACAAGGCCGGCCCTCAACCCTGACCGCTCAAATTCCCGAGCCGGTTCGGCACGTGGGCGTTTAAAGTGTTAGGCGTTAAACGTTGAGCGTTGAGCGTTTTGTTTTCACCGGGGACGTCCGGAAGGCCGGACGCTCCCCGAGGGTGCCAGCGCTCCGGCCCTGCCTTCTGCATAGTCGCGCCGCACGCTCCGGCCCCGACGCCCCACCCTGATGTAGGTTTCGACCTACTGTTTGATTGCGGAACGGGCACGTAGGATTCCGACGAGCACAACCAGCTCTTTTCTCCCCACTTTGCTATGAATGGTCACAACGGTCACCCGGGTAGTTATGCCGACACGGATGGTGTTTCTGGCGCGGCGCGCGATTACGATCGCGGTCGCGGCACCTCCTCGCGTCGCCGCGCGTCCGCCACCGGTATTCCCGTCGCCTCCGCGCCCGTTCGCGAGGAGAAGCCGGCGTTCTCGATCGACGCCGGGTCGTTGCTGCGTCCCGCCAGCAAGCGATGGTATTGGCTGCTGCTCGGCGCGCTCGCCGGCGCAATCGCCGGCGGCATGCTCGGGATGTCGTTGTGGACAACTGGATACAGCGCTTCCGCCCAACTCGTGCGACACGAGGCCCCGGTGACCGGCGACGCGTACCGCCCGCAGATGATTCGCGGCGAGACGCTCATGAGCATGTCGAAATCGCCCGAGATCCTGCGCAGGGCCGCGCAGCGGCTGAAAGTTCCACTCCACGCCCTCGGCCAGGTGAATGCGGTGCCCGAGCGCCAGAGCGACATCGTGAATGTCTTCGCCACCGGCCCCGACCCGCGCAGCGCCGTCGATCTCGCGAATGCCTTCAACCTGGCCTTTATCGAATATACACAGGAAAACCAGCGCCAGGAGGCGCTCGCGGCCGATGTATACAATACACAATATATAAAGGACAACGACGCCGACCTCGCCGCCGCCCGCAAGCTTCTGCCCGCCGGCACGCTGTCCACCGCCGTCGCCGCCAGCCCCGAAGGGGCCGCGCCCGTGACCATCTCGCCGCGCAAGATGGAACAGATCCAGAAGGCGGAAGAGGAACTCTTCGATCTCCTGGCCAAGTTCACCGACATCCATCCGCTCGTACGCGCCCAGCGGATGAAGATTGCGCAACTCAAAGCCGGACTGCCACCGGACTGGTCCTACGAGAAAGCGCTCGCCGAGGTGCGCGGTCGGACCGGCGAGACCTCGGCAGACGGAACGGGAACCGCCCCCGGCGGCCCGAGCCGCGAAGAGGTGGAGCTCGCGCTGCACAACGTGCGCATGTTCGAACACCTGAAGAATCAGCTCACCGCGCGCCAGCGTGCGATCGAGCTCTTCAAGGCGAACCCACCAGGCAATTTCCGCGTGCTGCAGCCCGCCACGATGGACACCGTCGGCGTGCACAAACCGTGGATCAAAGTGGCCCTCGTCGCGACGTTTTGCGGGATGCTCGGCTTCGTGCTCGCCGGTGGTGAGGTCCTCCGCCGCGAGATTTTCGACAACCGTCTGAAGACCGAGGCCGACGTTTCGCGCGTCACCGGCTTGCCCGTCCTCGCCACGCTCGGCGACATCCGGCAGATGTCGCTCTCCGATCGCGAGGGCTGGGCGTTTCGGACGTGGATCGCGTTGCAGGACCGCCTCGCCTACTCCCCGAATCACGGCCTGATCTGCGGTTTCACGTCCTCGAACTCCGGCGACGGTCGCTCGACCTGGATCGGACTGCTCGCCGGCGCCGCGCGCAAATGCGGCTTCCGCGTGCTGACGATCGCCACGCGTCCGGCAGTCGAAGCGCCGTCGATGACCGATGAAGATTTCGCGGCCGTCCCCGAACCCGTCGTCGTCGGCGCCAGCGCGCACGCGAATGGCGCCAATGGCGCGAACGGCCACGCCGTCCATGGCGCGAATGGCGGTCACAGCCGCGGCACGACGACCGTCGAGCCGGGCAACGGCCGCACCACTGCGATCCTTTCGAATCCGGCGGAATTTGAAAACGCCTCGCGCGCCTTCAGCGGCGACTCGGAGTTCACCGCGTTGACGGCGAGTGCGTTGTTCACCCCGGCAATGGTGACTGAAAAACTTATGGGCCCCGAAACCGATCCCCTCGTGCACATCCCGCTTCCCGGCTGGACGTGGAATCTCGAGCGCCGCAAGCAATGGCAGGGCGCGCTCAACGTCTGGCGCAAGATCGACAACGTCGTCATCCTCGTCGAGTTGCCGCCCGCCTCGATGCCCGAGTCGGTGTTGCTCGCCTCCAACCTCCCGAATCTCCTGTGGCTCACCGAGAGCGGGAAATCAGACGCCGCCGCCACGCGCGCCCAGCTCGAGACTCTGCGCCACGCGCGCTGCAATCTCGTCGGCGCCGCGATCAACCGCGCTCTCACGCCCGTCACCCAGGGCCGCTTCTCGCGCTGGGTCGGCTGCCTGGCGCTGTTCGCGCTGCTCGGGCTCTTCAACGGCCAGACTCTCGTCGCCGGCGAGCCGCCTCGGCCGGAGAGCCCGCTGGTCTCGCCCACCGCCGCCGACGCTGCGTTCTCCGTCGCCTCCCCCGCGCGTCGCGCCCAATGGCAGCAGAAACTCACGCTCGGGCCGGGCGATGTGCTCAGCTTCAGCCTCTACGGCGATCCCGAGGCGCTGCGCGAGGAAGTGCCGATCGGTCCCGACGGGCGTATCAGTTATCTGGAGGCGCAGAACGTCATGGCCGGCGGTCTCACCGTGGATGAGTTCCGCGACCGCTTGAACGAGGAGCTCGCGAAATATCGGCGCGCGCCGCAGGCGTTCGTCGTCCCCGTCGCGTACAAGAGCAAAAAATATTTTGTCCTCGGCCGCGTAACGCAACGCGGTGCGTTCCCACTCGACCGTCCGACGACATTGATCGAAGCCGTGGCCCGGGCCGGAGGCATGGAGACCGGCATGGCATCCGATCGCAGCCTCATCGAGCTCGCCGATCTCTCGCGCAGCTTCATCGCGCGGAAGGGCCAGCGGATTCCGGTCGATTTCGAGAAACTGTTTCTCCACGGCGACCTCTCGCAAAACGTGCCCCTCGAACCGGACGACTATATATACTTCCCCGGCGGCGGAGAAAAAGAGGTGTATGTACTCGGCGCCGTGCGCGCGCCCGGTGCCCATATCTATAATACATCGGTCGGCGTGATGGGCGCGATCGCGGGTCGCGGCGGCTTCAACGAGCGCGCCTGGCACAGCAAGCTCCTCGTGCTCCGCGGCGGCCTGAACCGACCCCAGACGTTCGAGATCGATGCGCACGACGTGCTCAGCGGCCGGAAGCCGGACATCAATCTTCAGCCCAAGGACATCGTCTATGTCAGCGATCGCCCCTGGATCTACGCCGAGGAACTGCTCGACGCGGCGGCCAACGCCTTCGTCACCTCCGCGGTCGTCACCTGGACCGGCGAGAAAGTAACCGGCGACAACAACTGAAGCCCCCGCATCCCTGCCATCATGAACTTATCCGTCTCCTCGCGCGAACGATCCCCGGCCGCATCACCGCAACCGTACAACAAGCCGCGGGAGAAACGTGACCCGTCTGCCGTCCGTCTCGTATTGGCGACACTCGCGGCCGCCACGTTCCTCTGCGGCTGCCAATCGATCGTGAAGCGACGTGCGCCCAACGCCCCCGCCACCCTTGCGCCAACGTTCACGCCCGAGACCGTCGGCGCTCGCGCGCCCCTCGATGCCGCACTCCTGCAACGGCCCAACACCGACTACCGGCTCGGCCCCGGCGACGTGCTCGAGATCGAAATCGTCGGCGACCTCACGTCCCGCACGCGCACGGTCGTCGGCCCCGATGGAAAAGTGTATTTCAATGTGCTGCCCGGCATCGATGTCTGGGGGCTGACGCTGGCGCAGGCACGCGGGCGAATGGTACAGGAAATGCAGCGCTTCATCCGCGAGGAGCAGCCGATCTCGGTGTCGCTGATCTCCGCCGAGAGCCAGAAGATCTGGGTCCTCGGTCGTCTCAGCAAACCCGGCGCCTATTCCCTCGCCGGCCCCATGACGCTCCTCGAGGCCGTATCCGCCGCGGGCGGACCGGCGCCGGCGACCAGCATCGCCACGCGAGGTGGCACCGGAGCGATGAGCCTGGCCTCGACCTCCTCGACGATGGACGACGCGGCCGACCTCGGCCGTGCGTTCGTCCTGCGCAAAGGCCAGCTCCTCCGCGTGGACTTCGAGAAACTGCTCCGCGAGGGCGACATGTCGCAGAACATATATCTCCATCCGGATGACTTTGTATATCTGCCCTCCGCCACGATCGGCAACGTGCACGTGCTCGGCGCGGTGAACAACCCACGCGCGGTCGAATACACGAATCGCCTGACGCTCGTGCAGGCCGTCTCACAGGCCGGCGGCACGCTGATCAGGGAGGCTTTTCCATCACAAGTCGCAGTCGTGCGCGGCTCGCTGACCGAGCCGAAGGTCGCGATCGTCGACATGAACGCCATCCTCAGCGGCAAGGCGAGCGACATCGCGCTCGAGCCGCAGGACATCGTGTACGTGCCGCACTCGCCGTATCGCGTTCTGACGCGTTATCTCGACACGATCCTCACCACCTTCGTGCGCGTCGTCGGGGTGAACGAGGGCGCCCGCGCCGTCACCGATCGCGCCACGCCGGTCGGAGTCAACGTGCCGCTCGGCCCACTATGATTTCCCTCCCGCGGTAAACACCTACCCTGCTCAGGCGAAACATTTTCCCGCGCCGGCGGTTTATGGCGTAACGAAAGCGCGCCGCCGCGAGGGGGGTGTCGCCGACGCACTCAGTTATGACCACTATTTTCCGCGCCGGATTCACCGCGGCGCTCGCCCTGCTGCTCACCACCGCCGGGCGGGCCGTCGACATGACTTGGACCTTTGCCGTGCAGATGAGCGCGACCGTGACGGCCGACCCTCCGCGCATCGAGCTCCACTGGCCGGCGGATCCATTTCCCATCAGCAGCTACACCGTGCACCGCAAGGCGCTCGGCGATGCGACCTGGGGCGACGGCGTGCTGCTCGGCGGCGATGCAACCCGCTTCGTCGACGAGAATGTCGAGGTGGGAAACCGTTATGAGTATCAGATTATCAAGCACGGCGTCGCCTATACGGGTTACGGTTATATCACGGTCGGAGTCGATGCGTCGCTCGTCGATACCCGCGGCCGCGTGATCCTGCTCGTCGACAATTCGTTTGCCGAACCGCTCGCGTTCGAGATCGCGCGGCTGCAAAGCGACCTCGCCGGCGACGGCTGGACGGTCGTGCGGCACGACGTCTCGCGCGACGCGTGGCCGGAGGACGTGAAGGCGACGATCCGAGCTGAATACGTGGCCGACCCGGAACGCACGCGGGCATTGTTCCTCCTCGGCCGAATCCCGGTCGTGCGCTCGGGCAATCTCAATGTCGACGGCCACGGCGCGCGCCCGATGCCCACCGACGCCTTTTACGGCGACATCGACGGCCAGTGGACCGACGCAAACGGAGACGGCATCTACGACCAGAACACGATTCCCTCCCTGGTCGATCTGCAGGTCGGCCGCGTCGATTTCGCGGATCTGCCGGGAAAGTATTCACCCGTTCCCTATCCCGACGAGACGGAGATGATGAGGCGTTATCTCGACAAGAATCACGCTTATCGGCGAGGGGCCATCCGACCCCGGTTGCGCGCGTTGATCGGCGGTCTCACCGACGGCAACGGTCAGGCGTACGCCGCGAGCGCGTTTCGTAATTTCTCGGCGCTCGTCGGCAATTCGAACCTCACGCTCGCGAATGCCGAGGTCGACGCGCCCGCGCACGAGCGCTGGATCAGCCACCTCACGGGCGGCGATTACCTGTGGGCTTACGGCGGCGGGGCCGGCAGCGATTTCACCATCGGCCGACTTGGCTTGCACGATCGCGACGGCGCGCTCTGGGCCAGCGACTTTATAGAGCATAAGGCGAAGGCGACATTCTATATGATGTTTGGCAGCTGGTTCGCCGACTGGAGCCAGCCCGACAATGTACTCCGAACCGCACTCGCCTCGCCTGAGCACGGCCTGGCGGCGGCGTGGTCCGGCCGGCCGCATCTGTTCTATCATCACATGGGCGTGGGCGAGACGATCGGTCATGGCATGCGCCTCAGCCAGAACAACAGCGGCCTATATCAAAACCAGGTGCAGCGCCAGCTGCGCGGTGTACACATTACGCAGCTCGGAGACCCGACGCTGCGGATGCACGTCATCGCGCCGCCTCTCGAGGTGAAAGCCGCCACCGAGGGCAGCGCCATCGTCGTCACCTGGAAACCCTCGGCGGACACCCAGGTACTCGGCTATCACGTCTATCGCGGCACGAACCCGCATGGGCCATTCGAACGCCTGACGGAACAGCCCGTCATCGATGTTCGTTTCGTCGATTCGCGCCGCCTCGCCGATCCTACCTTCTATATGGTGCGCGCCGTCGCCCTTGTCTCCGGAGCGAGCGGCACGTTCTACAACGCCAGCCAGGGCGGGTTCGCCGCTGTGGACGCCGGCCTCAGCGCGGCGGTGGAGCCGCCCTCGCCCGATGCGACGAGAGCCGCCGACATCGTATGGGTCGACGACGCGCTCCCCTCTGGCGCCGTCGGTTATGCGGAGCACGATCGCTGGAACTGGGTGACGGCAAACCCCGCGCCTTTCTCCGGAGCGCAGTCGCATCAGGCTGATTACGCGCACGGCCGTCATCATCATTTCTTCGCGTGGGCCACGACGCCGCTGGCCGTGAATTCCGGCGATACGTTGTTCTCCTATGTCTATCTCGATCCCGCCGATCCACCCCGGCAGCTGATGCTGACGTGGTTCACCGGCGACTGGGAACATCGCGCATATTGGGGCGAGAACTTGATCGAGGAAGGCGTGCCAGGCACCGCGAGCCGCCATCACGCAGGCCCGCTGCCGCCCACGGGCCAATGGGTTCGCCTCGAAGTGCCGGCGAGCGCCGTCGCGATGGAAAACCAGTCCGCGATCGGCATGGGCTTCACGCTCTACGACGGCCGCGCGACGTGGGACCGGGCCGGCAAATCCCGGCCATGAGTTAACCACAAAATCGAGGGTTCAATCTCCGCGCGCGATCGCCTCCGCCCGGGCGTAATTCCGGCGGAATCCGTCCGCGAGCTCCTTCGCCACGCGCACTTCCTCCACCTTGTCCTTCGCCCCGAGCCGCGCCCGAATCGGTCCCGTTGCGCGCTCGTAATCCACCGCGGACAAGTCCTGCAGCGCCGCCAGCGCGCGGGCCCTGGCCGGCTCCGGCGCCGCCAGGATCGCGTGCCACGCATCCTTCAACTCGCGGTGCGTATCCTGGCACATGATACGAATGATCAACGCCATCTCGCGGAAATACCGCCCGGTCCAGGCATCGCGGTAAACCAGCGGATCCGATTGCTCGAAGGGCGATTCCTGCGGATCGCTCATCCAGGTTTTCCATTCGGCATGAGCGTAAAAATCCCTGCGCACCGGCATCCGGCGCAGCGCGAACCGCTGCGGACCGCCCGGTGTGCCGGGCCGGAAGTTCCACAGCTTCTGCCCTTCCAGCGACAGCGTGAACTCGATGAACGCCTCCGCGACCGCGCGGTTCGGCGCCCCGCGCAGCAAACCGATCGGATCGACCGACGCCACTGCGCCGCCCTCGGGCGAGACGTATCCAATCCGGTCGGACGTGTCGCGCCGCCGCACCGCCTCCTGCTGCTGCCGCCCGTAGAAATCGATGCACAGCCCCGCCGCGCAATTTCCCGTGGCCACATCGATCGGCGGTTTCTGCGAGGAGTCGGTGAAGTAACGCGCGTTGGCCCCGACGCGCTGCAAGAGTCGAAGACCTTCGAGCCAGCCTTCGCGGACTGCACGCGCCTCGATCGCCGCCGCGTCGCCGCCCGGGTCCGCCATCTGCAACGCGCGCAAGCGTCGCTGCATCTGCTGCTGAATCACATTCTCGAACGCCTTCGCCACGGAGCCGCTCTTCGTCGGATCCGCCAGCGCGACCTCGCCCACCAGCCGCGGATCAGCGAGATCGGACCAGCGTGTCGGCTCGCCTTCAAAACCGAGGCGCCGTAATGAATCGCGATTGAAGATGATGCCATACGAACTCAGCACCGTGCCGATCCAAAGCCCTTCCGGGTGCCGATAATCTTCGCCGCCGAAACGGCGCGGAATCACGTTCTCGGCAAACCACTCGGGTTTCGCGTCGACGATCCCGGAGCTGACCAGCCGCCCCGCCGATGCCTGGCGTTGGAAATCATACGTGCCGCCACCAAAAAACAGATCGATGCCGCAGCCGACATTCGAAGCCCGGAACGCCGCGTGCGCTTCCTGCACGATCGGCGGCGCATTCGGCGCCAGCCGCGCGGCCTGGAACCCCGCCTGCACCTCCGCGCTCCACGGCTTGTCCAGCGTGTGCCTCCAGTAGTGCTCGAACGCCGCCGTGTATTCCCCCTCGAGAAACCGCGCGATGTCGCTCGTGCCGCCCACGACCCGCCAGTCGATCGACACCGTCCGCCCGGTGCGCTCGCGATACCACGTCTCGAATGCGCGCCCGAACTCGAAGCGGATCGCCTCGTTGTGCGGCGTGATGATGACGACGGTGTCATCCGCGCGGGCGGCCGCGACGCGTTTCGGTCGCAGCACGAAAGGCAGCGCGACAATGACGACCAGCGTGAGGATGATGATCGCGCGTTTCACTCCACCAGCACGACAACGTCTTCGGGGGCCGCGCTCGCAAACACCTCACCGCGCGTCGACTGATCGAGAAAACGCGGATTCAACTCGAGGATCTTGAGATCGATGCCACCGGCCACCAGGTCGTATTGCGCGAGTTCGCCCAGATAGACCGCCTCGCCGATTCGGCCGCGCACACAGTTCACCGCCGCAGCCTCGCGGCTGAGCGCCCAGCATTCCGGCCGTACCGAAAGCGTGACCTGCGCGCCGGGGACCGGCTTCGCCGCGGGATCGCCCAGCACGCCTTCGAAACGACCGATCGCGGTCTCGACGGTCGCGCTTCCATTGGCGCCCATGCCGAGCAGTTTGCCGGATATAAAATCCGTTTCGCCGATGAAGTCCGCGACCGTCTTGCACGTCGGCCGGCGATACACCTCGCGCGGCGCGCCGACTTGCAGCACGCGACCTCGATCGAGAATCGCCATGCGATCGGAGATCGAAAGCGCCTCCTTCTGATCGTGCGTCACGTACACTGTCGTCAGCTTGAACTCCTTGCACACGCGCCGAATTTCCGCGCGCATCTCGAGCCGCAGCTTCGCGTCGAGATTCGATAACGGCTCGTCGAGCAACAGGCAACGCGGCCGAATCACGAGGGCGCGGGCCAGCGCCACGCGTTGTTGTTGTCCGCCGGAAAGCTGGTTCGGCCGCCGGTCGGCATAGGCCGCCATGCGCACGGATTCGAGCGCCTCGTGCACCCGCCGCTTGATCTCGTCGCGCGGCACTTTGCGCTCCTCGAGCCCGAACGCCACGTTCTCCGCCACCGACATATGCGGCCACAGCGCGTAGCTCTGAAACATCATCCCCGTGTTCCGCTTGTGCGGCTCGAGCCGCGTGACGTCTTCGTCGCCAAACAGGATCTGCCCCTCCTCCGGAATATAGAAGCCGGCCATGCTGCGCAGCAGAGTCGTCTTGCCGCAGCCGCTCGGGCCGAGCAGGAAAAACAACTCGCCAGGCTCGATGCGCAGGCTGAGTTGCTGCAGGGCCACGACGTTTCCGAAACGTTTCGTCAGGTGCTTGATCTGGATGGAAATCATGCGGGCGCGCAGTGAAGCCGAGGCAAGTTTTGCGCGTGCTGCGAGTCAAAGGAATATCAGCCGCTCCGCCCCCCCGTCGGCCCGCACCCTCCAGCCGCTTGCACGCAGAACTGTTTGCATCCGGAGGGCGCGTTCGCCTGTCTCGCGCCATCGTCATGTCGAACGCCAAGTCGCCCGCCATCCTGCATCCCGATCTCGCCGAGGTATTGCTCACCGACACGCAGATCAAAGCCCGGGTCAAAACGATCGCTCAGGAAATCAAGGCCTTCTACGGCGACAAGGAGTTCACGATCATCTCGCTCATCAACGGCGCGGTGATGTTTACCGCCGACCTGATGCGCGAAATCGACAACCCGGTGCGCCTCGACTGCATCCGCGTCTCGAGCTACGGCACGAAAACAAAGTCGATCGGCACGCCGCAGATCATCCACAGCCTCACGCTCGACATCGCGCGCCGCGACGTGCTGTTGATCGATGACATTCTCGACACGGGAAAAACGCTGAAGCTCGTCTCCGATCTCATTAACGATCTGAAGCCCGCCAGCCTCCGCACCTGCGTGTTGCTCGACAAAAAAGCGCGGCGCGAAGTGCCGATCGAGGCGGACTTCGTGGGCTTCGACATCCCCGATAAATTCGTCGTCGGCTACGGCCTCGATTTTGCCGAACGTTATCGGAATCTCCCCGGCATCGGCGTGTTGAAGCCTGAGAAGCAGACGACCGCCGGCTGGTCCGCCGGCTAAGGAAAGATCCAAGCTCCAAGATCCAAGCTCCAGAGAAGATCCAATCTTCGGAAATTCCCTGAAGCGGAGCTCGAAGTTCGGAGTTCGGAAGTTGGAGTTTGGATGTTGGAGTTCGGAGTTTGGAGCTTGGAGGTTCTCTGGATCTTGGAGCTTGGATCTTGGATCTTTTTTCTACCGCCTCTTCCCCCGTACCGCCGCCGCAGTCTTTCGCGCACGCGGATATTCCTTCACCAGCCGTTGCGCCGTCTTGCGATAATCGCCGCTTCTCAAGGCGTTCACCTGATCGCGCAAAACCGCGGCGCGTTCGAACTCCAATCGCGCCGCCGCCTCCTGCATCTCTTCCTCGAGCTCTGCGATCACCGCCGCCACATCATCGGCCGTCTCCGCCACGGCTGCCTCTTCTCCCGATTCTCCAGAGCCATCGTAAACATGCAGGCTCGCCTGCGCCGCACGCTTCACGCTGCGCGGCGTGATCCCGTGCTCCTGATTGTAGGCGAGCTGTTTCTGCCGGCGGTAATTCACCGCATCCATTGTCCGCTTGATCGAGTCGGTGATGTTGTCCGCGTAGAAAATCACCCGCCCTTTCTCGTGTCGCGCCGCGCGACCCGCCGTCTGGATCAACGACGTCTCGCTGCGAAGAAACCCCTCCTTGTCCGCATCCAGGATCGCGACGAGCGCGACTTCCGGCAGGTCGAGACCTTCGCGCAGCAGATTGATGCCGATCAACACGTCGAAATTTCCCAGCCGCAAGTTGCGCAGGATTTCCACGCGCTCGATCGCATCGATGTCCGAATGGAGATATTCGACGCGAATTTTCGCTTCACGCAGGAAGCTCGTGAGATCCTCCGAGAGACGCTTCGTCAGCGTGGTGACAAGCACGCGTTCGCCCGCGGTCGCGGCCGCCTTGATCTCGCCGATGAGATTCTCCACCTGCCCTTTCGTCGAGCGGATCGTGATCTCCGGATCGAGCAAGCCCGTCGGCCGGACCAGTTGCTCCGCGATGACCGCAGAGCGCTTCAGTTCGAATTCCGCCGGCGTGGCGGAAACGTACACCGTCTGCCCGGTCACTTCCTCGAACTCGGCAAAGCTCTGCGGCCGGTTATCCAGCGCCGAGGGCAACCGAAACCCGAAGTCGACCAGCGTCTGCTTGCGCGCCCGGTCGCCATTATACATCCCGCCGATCTGCGGAATCGTCGCGTGGCTCTCGTCGACGATCACCAGGAAATCCTTCGGGAAAAAGTCGATCAGGCAGAACGGCCGCTCCCCGGGTTTTCGGCCGGTCATGTGCCGCGAGTAGTTTTCGATGCCGTTGCAGAATCCCATCTCCTGCAGCATCTCGAGATCGTAGTTCGTGCGCATCCGGATCCGCTGCGCCTCGAGATATTGGCCCTTGCCCTCGAAATGCGCGACGCGCTCGTCGAGCTCGCGCTTGATCGCGATGATCGCCGGCTCGAGCTTCCCGCGACTCGTCACGTATTGGTTTGCTGGATATAGGTCGAAATGATCGAGCGTGCGCAGCACGTTGCCCGTCAGCGGGTCGAATTCGCTCAACGCCTCGATCTCGTCGCCGAAAAACTCCACCCGCAAGCCGTGCTCGAGATACGCCGGCATCACGTCCACCACGTCGCCGCGCACGCGGAAGCGTCCCGGCTTCAGCTCGTAGTCATTGCGCTCGTAGATATTGTCCACCAGCCGCTCGAGCAGTTTCTGCCGGCCCAGCGAGGCGCCGCGCTGCAATGGGATTCGCATCTCGGTAAACTCCTGCGGCGAGCCCAGGCCGTAGATGCACGACACGCTCGCCACCACCACGACGTCCTTCCGCGACACCAGCGAACTCGTCGTCGACATGCGCAGCCGCTCGAGCTCCTCGTTGCGCGACGAGTCTTTCTCGATGAACGTGTCGCTCGAAGCGATGTAGGCCTCCGGCTGGTAGTAATCGTAGTAGCTGACGAAGTATTCGACCGCGTTTTCCGGGAAGAAATTCTTGAACTCCGAGTAGAGCTGGGCCGCGAGCGTCTTGTTGTGCGAGATGATGAGCGTCGGCCTCTCGCAGCGCGCGATCACGTTCGCCATGGTGAACGTCTTGCCCGAACCCGTGACGCCGAGGAGCGTCTGGAAACGGTTGCCGGCCTTGATCGAGGCCACGAGCTTCTCGATCGCCTGCGGCTGATCCCCCGTGGGTTGATACTCGGAACTGAGCTTGAAAAGCATTCCGCAACCGAAATCCAGCCGCCGCGTTTGCGCAACCTGGGACTGCCGCGGAACCCCGTCGTGCGTCCGCCTCGCAATCTCGTCTCACAACCCGAACACCTTCAACACCCCGCTCCACACACTGGACCAGAATTTTCCCGCCTTTGCCGCCGCGCCTTCGGTCGCGGTTTCCTGCAACACGAAAAGCCCTTTGCCGGCAAAGAGATCGTCGAAGAGCGGATTCATCCCGCGATAGTAACTCCAGAACGTCTCCGCGCGCACCGGCCGGTAATCGAGATTCGGCGTGAAACCGATCGTCGCATCCTGATTCGTGCGTCGCGCCGGCGAGGGCTGGCCTTCGCGATCGACAAGCCGCTCCGCTCGCACGCCGCGACTTCCCGCCACCACCAGCCGGCACGGTCCGACAAATTCGAAAAAACGAAACTGGCCGCTGATCCACGCCTGCCAGCGGAAGATCCGCCAATGCCGCCGAATCTCGAGCCGCTCGCCTTCTCGCTGAATCACGCCGGCGAGAAAGCTCGGCCGCAACACGAGCGACGCGCCCGCCGGCACCTCGACGATCGCCAGCTCGATGTGCGGGTCTTCGCCGTTCGACAGCGTGACGCGAAACTCCCCCGCGCCCTCGACTGCGCCTGCCCCCGCGTCCACATCGCCGCCGACCGTGCCGCCCTTCGTTTTGCGGGGCGGATGGCCCATCTCGACCAGCTCCACCAGCCCGCACGCCAGGCTGGTGAGCGGTATCCGCCAATCCAGTACGAAACGCGTGCGCTTCACGATGCCTTCGTCCGAGGCTTGCAGGAACTTCTCCTTCACGCGCAACAACTCTCCCGGCCGCAGCACGGCCTCCACCGACACGCGGCTGGCGCCGACCTCGGGCAGCGCATCCGGTTCGGGCCCGAGCCGGATCGCGCTGCCGCGCACCATGAGCGCGGCGACCCCAAAATACATCGCGAGCGACCACAGCGTCGGCCCGAGAAAATAGCTCGCGAGCGCGAGCGCGATCCACCCCTTCGTCTTGTCCCACGCAGCCAGTACATAGCGCCGCGCCTGCGACTCACCCGCCTCGAGGCGCGCGACCTCGGCATTCGCTCGCCGCAACGCGCTCTCGATTCCCTCCCGTTCCGCGATCGTGTGGGGAATCACGCCCTGCAGTTCGCCGACCTTCGCGAGCGCTCCGGTTTTCAACTGCTCCATCCGCGCGATCTGCCGGACGTTGGCGGCTTGCTGCTCCGGATTGCCGAACACCCGGTCCCACCAGCTTTCGAGCTGGCGCAAACTCGCGATGATCTCGCCCGCCTTCTGCGCCCGCTTGCGCTGCGCCTCGATATCGGCGCGCACCGTCGCGATGCGTTGCTCGATCGCGGCCTGCGCCGCCTGCAACTGGTCGCGCTCGACGACCGCGGCTCGCAAACGCTCCACTCGCCGGCTGTCGAGCAAGCCCTCTTCCTGCAGATAGAGCCAACCGCCATAGCCGGCGAGCGCCAGCAGCACGATCCCCCCTGCGATGGCCAGTTTTTGCACCAGCCACGCGACAAATTTGAGGAGCATCCCGTGCATTCGCCGCAGTGTGAAAGCGCCCGCGGGGCGCGCGCAATCAAGTAGCGCACGACGTTTCGTTCGCTTCGATTCTGATAGCCTGTGAGGAAGCCGGCAGGATGCCCGAACCCATTTGCCACACGGTTCCCGGCCGGGCACCTTTGCGCTCATGTCCAAAGCGATCGTTTCGTCTCTCTACGATTCAGACGTGTTTCGCATGGCGTGCCGCCAGTTCGACAAGGCCGCCGACGCGATCAATCTGCCCGACGCCCTCCGCGACCGCACCAAATACCCGCGACGCTGCCTCGCCGTCGCGCTGCCGGTGAAACGCACGGACGGCAGCGTCACCGTCTTCGAAGGCTATCGCGTACAACACAATCTCTCCACCGGCCCGTCCAAGGGCGGAATCCGTTTCCACCAGAGCGTCACGATTGGCGAGGTCGCGGCGCTCGCCATGTGGATGAGCTGGAAATGCTCGCTCGTCGGCCTGCCCTATGGTGGCGCGAAGGGCGGTGTCATCGTCGACCCGAATCAACTCACGCCCAACGAACTCGAGCATCTGTCACGGCGCTATATGCAGGAGATGGTGAACTTCCTCGGGCCGCACACCGATGTTCCTGCACCCGACGTCGGCACGAACGAAACGATCATGGGCTGGATGATGGACACGTATTCCAACCACGTCGGCCACATCGAGCCCGCGGTGGTCACCGGCAAACCGATCTCGCTCGGCGGTTCGCAAGGCCGGCGCGAAGCCACCGGCGCGGGCGTCGCGTATCTGGTAAAGCAATACCTTCAGGACATGAAGGTGCCGATCAAGAAGGCCACCGTGGCGATCCAGGGCTTCGGCAATGTCGGGAGCGAGGCGGCACTCGCGCTGGCCGGCTACGGAGCAAAAATAATCGCGATCTCCGACTATACAGGCGGCATCCACAATCCCAAGGGCATCGATATCAAGAAGGCGCTGACCTATGTGAAGTATCAGAAAGTGCTGCGCGATTTCGACGGCGGCGACCCGATCTCGAACGAGGACCTGCTCGAGTTGAAATGCACTGTCCTCGTGCCGGCCGCGCTCGAGCGCGTGATCACCGAGCAGAACGCGCCGAAGCTGAAATGCCGCCTCGTCGCCGAAGCCGCCAACGGCCCGACCACCAACGTGGCCGACCGGATCATCGAGCAGCGCGAAGACATCGAGATCATCCCCGATATCCTGTGCAATTCCGGCGGCGTGATCGTTTCGTATTTCGAGTGGCTGCAGAACCTCTCGAACTTCTATTGGAGCCGCGATGAAGTGATGACGAAGCTGAATGCGATTCTCGACAAGGCGAAGGACTCCGTCGACTACCAGAAGCGGAAATTCAAATTCAGCCGCCGCCTCGCCGCGCTCACCCTCGGCATCCAGCGGGTCGCCGATGCGAAACAGAGCCGCGGACTGTTTCCGTGAATCATGGTAACGCCCGGGGCCATGTCTGGCCCTCGTCCGGGTCCACTATAGCTTGGACTCGCGCCCCTTCTGATCGCGCGCCGGCACGATCACCACGGGGCATGGTGCGCGGAGGAGCACACCGTGCGTCGTGCTGCCCACGAGCAAATCATAGAGTGCGGTGTGCCCGTGCGACCCCATGACTATATAGTCCGCCGCGTGCTGCCGGGCCTGCTCCAGAATGCGGGCGATGGGAGCGCCCGTCACGCGAACACCGACCGTCTCGATGCCGTCGGCTTTCAGTCGACTTTGCAGGGCCTGTAGATGCGTCTCCGCTGCCTTCTCTCCCGCCGCTGTAATCTCGGCGACGTTCTCGAACATGGGCACGTACTCACTGGTGATGACCGGCGGTTGCACCACCGTGAGCAGAATCACCCGGGCCTGGGCGGTGCGAGCGAGAGCACTCGCCTCCGCGACGACCGTGTCGGCGATGCCGGAGCTATCAACCGCAGCAAGAATCGTTTTCATACGTGGATACTAACGCAAATGCGCAAATTTGCCACCGCTTAAGTCATCGCACGCCGTCCCGCCTTCGGCTCCATGCCTGGTTCGTTTGCAGAATGTGGGAACACGGCCCACGCCGCGTCGCTCGTCGGTTCCCACTCGCGTTTCAGCCGCCGCCGGATGGCAGGCCACCGCACTCGAGTATAAAGTGCGCCTTCAATCTCGAACCGGGAGGCCTCCATGGATTACGATCGTTTCATCGGGCTTGTACAATCACGAGCCCGCCTCGCTTCGACCGGCGAAGCGGTCGCCGCAATTCGCGCCACGCTGAGCACGCTCGCGGAGCGCATCGATCCCCACGAGGCGCACGATCTCGCGGCCCAGTTGCCGCAGGAAATCGGCGTGCTCCTCGAGGGAAACAGGTCCGACACAGGTGAACGGTTTTCGTTTGGCGAATTCTGCCAACGGGTCGCGGCCCGCGAGCACGTCGATCCACCGCAGGCCGTCCATCATGCCCGCTGCGTGATCGAGACCTTGGAGGAGGCGGCCAGCGCCGGCGAGATTCGAGACGTCCGCTCACAGCTCCCGGAGGGATTCATGCCGTTGTTCGACTCGGGGAGCCAGGGCCGGCTCGGCCGCAAACACTCGCCGCCCGACAACTCCTTGCGCCCGCGCACGAATCGAAAGCGCGAATAGCAACGCGTCAACTCGCCGCCTTCTGCGCGGCAGCACGCTCGAGCCGGCATGAATTCTTCCGCTTCAGCACAAGCAGCTCATGGATGGCATGGCGAGATCGACGCCGGACCGGCGGGCCTGCTCCCGGCCAAGCTGGTGGTACCGGCGCGGAGCCACGGGTTCGTCATCTTCGCGCATTGCTACGGTGACGGCGAACGCGGCTGCACGCGCCGCACGGCCGATCTACTCCACCGCGCCGGCTTCGGCACGCTGGATTGCGACCTGTTGACGGCCAACGAGTGCCAGATCGACGTCACGGAAAAACGCCTCCGTCATTTCGACATCGAGCTGCTCGAGTCGCGCTTGCGTTCCGTCACCGAATGGGTGGTCGCCCGTCCGGAAACGACGTCATTGAGATTTGGATACTTTGGGACCAACACCGCCGCGGCCGCCGCGCTGATCGCAGCCACGAAACTGGATCTGGAGATCGGTGCCATCGTGACCGTCAGCGGCCGGCCCGATCTGGCCGGCCATGCTTTGAGCCACGTGCGTTCGCCGACTTTGCTCATCGTGAACGCGGAGGACGGTCCCGAGGTATCGTTGCACGAGGAGGCGCTCGCGAAGCTGCAATGCGTAAAACGACTCGAACGCGTGGGAGGCCAGGCCGGCGGACAGCTCGGTCGTAACGAAAAACTGGATACTGCGGCCGGGCTCGCCACGGAGTGGTTTCGCGAGCACCTGGCCGCGCCGTGATTGTCTCCCTGCCGGCGCAGTCCGCCGTCGCCGGTCCGCGGTGAACCTCGCGGGCCGCCTCACGCCGCAGTCACCCGGCTCGAGTGATCGCGGCGCAGCGAACGACCGACTTTTTCCTCCACCGTGGCGACGTTGGCGATGAGCTTGTTATTCGCTCCGACCTCGTCCTCGATTTTTATGTTGGTGACCAGATGCGAGCAATGCGCCCGCACCCGCTCATGGCAGAGGCGCACAACGGCCATGACCTCCTCCCAATCGCCCTCGATGCAGGTCGCCGAGGGTGTGAGCTCGTAACGCAAGCCGGACTCGTCGATGAGCTTCAAGACCTCGGCGAGCTGATCGGATGTGTGGGAGTTGCCGCCCACGGGAATGATGGTGAGTTCGACGAGCATGACGATGAGGGATTGAGGTGCCCCGACACGCACTGGCGCGCCGGTAGTTTCGGGTTGGCGCACACACCATCAAAGCACAACGCGCCACAGGTCGCCATGGGTGCAACGGCTGCTCGACGCATCGGGCATCGTCTCATGCAGAGGCGGTCCCTCGCCTGCCGATGCCCCGGCAACCGCTCGGCCGTCGCATCCTCCTCGTCGCCAACCTGGAACAAACGCCGCAACGCGTGGAAATTTGGGGCGCATGGGGCGCGCGCTCGCGCGACGCCGGGCCGCACGCGGTTCACGTGTTGGAATTCCGACCGGGAAATTTCATCAGTTTCTTCCCCTATTGTCGCGGCGCACCCTCCCGGGTGCGCCGCGCCGCGCTGAAGAATCACGCCGATCGTTGACCGCGTGTTTTTGTGCGCTACGTTCGCAGCCATCGTTCGTCTGGCCCGAGGCTCAGATCGGCACCCACTTCGTTTCGCCCCCTTCCTCCCCCGTATGAAATACACGCTCAACGTTAACGGCCAGTCCCGCACAGTGGACGTGGCGCCGGATACCCCGATGTTGTGGGTGCTCCGCGATCAACTCGATCTTGTCGGCACCAAGTTCGGATGCGGCGTCGGCCAGTGCGGCGCCTGCACGATCCATGTGAACGGCGTCCCGACGCGTTCGTGCATGACACCGGTTTCGACCGTCGGCCGGATGAAAATCACCACGATCGAGGGTCTCGCCGCCGATGCAGCGAAACTCCATCCGATACAGCAGGCCTGGTGCGACCTCGACGTCGCGCAATGCGGCTACTGCCAAGCCGGCCAGATCATGACCGCCGCCGCTCTACTCAGGGATAATCCCCAGCCGAGCGACGACGACATCGATGGCGCGATGGCCGGCAATCTCTGCCGCTGCGCGACCTACATGCGCATCCGGGCCGGGATCAAACGCGCCGCGGAACTCACCGCCGGCGGAAAGGAGGCCACACAATGAGCACCCTCACTCTCGATCGCGACGTCAGCCGCCGCGATTTCCTCAAGTTGACGGGCCTCGCCGGTGGCGGCCTCGCCCTCGCCTTCTACATCCGCAGCGGCGGCAGCGCGTCCGCAGCCACAGCCTCCGCCACCTCCGGCGAATTCGCGCCCAACGCCTTCATCCGCATCACGCCAGAAGGCGCCGTCACGATTGTCTCGAAACAACCCGAGATGGGCCAGGGCGTGAAAACTTCGCTGCCCATGATCATCGCCGAGCAACTCGAGGTGCCGTGGAAGGACGTCACCATCGAGCAGAGCGATTTCGACACGCCGAAGTACGGCAACCAAAGCGCCGGTGGCAGCCGCTCGACGCCGAACAATTACGACAACTTCCACCTCGTCGGCGCCACTGCCCGCACGATGCTCGTCGAAGCAGCCGCCCAGACTTGGGGCGTCCCCGCCAGCGAGTGCCGCGCGGAAAATGCGACGGTGCGCCACTCCTCCGGTAAATCGCTCACCTACGGTCAGCTCGTCGCCAAAGCGGCCACGCTGCCCGTTCCGGCGAAGGAGGCCGTGAAGCTCAAGGACCCGAAAGATTTCAAGCTCCTCGGCCAGCGCATCGCGCAATTCGACAGCCGGAAAATCGTCACCGGCCAGCCGCTCTTCGGCATCGACATCAAGCTGCCGGGAATGCTCTACGCCGTTTACGAAAAGTGCCCGGCCTTCGGCGGTAAAGTCGTCAACGCGAACATCGATCACATCAAGACTCTGCCGGGCGTGAAAGACGCCTTTGTGCTCGAAGGCAGCGGCAAGGTGAAGGAACTCGTGCCGGGCGTCGCGATCGTCGCGGATTCCACGTGGGCCGCGTTCAGCGCGCGCAAGCAGCTCAAGATCACATGGGACGAGGGCAAAGTGGCGAACGAGAGCTGGGACTCCTTTGTCGCGCAAGCGAAGGAGAAGGCCTCCCAACCCGGCGAAAAAACGCTCCGCAAAAACGGCGATCCCGACGCTGCCCTCGCGGGCGCGGCAAAAAAGGTCGAGGCGGAATATCTGTATCCGTTTATCTCACACGCCAACCTCGAGCCACAGAACACGACCGCTCACTGGAAGGACGGTGTGATGGAAGTCTGGTCGCCCACGCAGGTGCCCAGCGCGGGCGCCGGGTTGATCACGCGCGTGCTCGGGATTCCCGCGGATAAGATCAAGCTGCACATCACGCGCGCCGGCGGCGGCTTCGGACGCCGCATCAGCGCGGATTACCTCATCGAAGCCTCGGCTATCGCCCAGAAGGTGAACGCACCCGTGAAACTCACGTGGTCGCGCGAAGACGACCTGCGGCACGATCATTACCGGCCCGGCGGAATTCACTTCCTCAAGGGTGGAATCGACGCCGACGGCAAGGTCGTCGCGTGGAAGAATCATTTCTTCACGTTCGGCGAGGGCGGCGGTCCCGGCAGCGGCGGCAGCCTGAGCCCCGACGAGTTTCCCAGCCGCTGGATCCCCAACTACCAGGCCGATCAGACGATGTTCGAAACCGGCTGGCCCATGGGTCCCTGGCGCGCGCCGGGAAGCTGCGTGTTCTCCTGGGTGATTCATAGCTTCATCGACGAGCTCGCGCACGCCGCGGGACGCGATCCGGTCGCGTTTCGCCTCGAGCTGCTCGGCGATCGCGATGCGATGCCGCCTGGCGGCGGTGGCGGCGGCAAGAAGGGCGGCGGCGCTCCCTACAACGTCGCGCGCATGCGCAACGTGCTGAAGTTCACTGCCGAAAAAGCCGGCTGGGGCACGAAGAAGTTCGCGAAGGGTCAGGGCGCGGGCGTCGCGTTTCACTTCAGCCACATGGGCTACATCGCCCAGATCGCGGAAGTCACCGTCTCGAAAGAGGGTCAACTCAAGGTCGATCGTTTCGTGAGCGGCTGCGACGTCGGGGCGCAAATCGTGAACCTCAGCGGGGCTGAAAACCAGGTCGAAGGTTCGGTGATCGACGGGCTCGGCGTGCTCATGACGCAGGAACTCGCCATCGATCGCGGCCGGGTCGTGCAAAGCAACTTCCACGATTATCCGCTGATTCGAATCACGGATGCTCCGGCGAAAATCGAGACGCACTTCCTGAAGACCGACTATCCGACAACCGGCCTGGGCGAACCCGCGATCCCACCCGTCGCACCCGCGATCTGCAACGCGATCTTCGCCGCGACCGGCAAACGCATCCGCCAGATGCCGCTCTCGCGCACCGATCTGCGCTGGTCGTAAAGCGGCCGCGCGAAACGGATCGCGCAATCGCTCCACTCCCACAGCACGGGCCGCAACGCCCGTGCTGTTTTTTTGGGGAGTAGGCCTCGAAGAGCGGGACCCTCTCGTCATCGTCGGTCAGCCTCCGGACTCTCCGCTCCCGACCCTCAGCTCTCAGCACTGAGCTCCGAGCCTCAGCCACGTGACTGCACCTCAAAACAACTCGCCCTGCACCTGCGTCGGCGCGCTCACGCCCAGAAAGGTCCCGTAGCGCTCCAGCCAGTCGTTGAGCTTCTCCGTATAGTAATCCGCGTCGTAAGGCGCCTCGACCGGATCGAACAGCTCCAGCGGCCGCGAACGCTGCCAGTCGCTCGTACGCGTCTTCGTTCGCGCCGTCACGTAATACGTCACCCGCTCACCCATGCGCGGTCGCGGCGTTAGCTGCAACGCCGCCTCCGCGGCCGCGCGACGCGGCTTGCCCCCCTCGGCGATGAAGCGTTCATACGCGTCCGGGTTCATGCTCAATGTCTCGCTCTTCGCGAGTTCCTCCACCGGCACCCGCGCCGACACGAGCTGCCGCCGATACTCCTCGGCCATCGGCAGCGGCGACTCCGACGATGCGCCGAGCAGAAACCAGATGAGCTGCTTGGAAAGTTTCTTCAGATAAGGCTCGATCCCGCGCGAACGCAGGGCACTTCCGCGCAGCGTGATCTTCGTCCCGTCATAGAGCGCATAGTTCTTCGCCTTGTAGCAGAACATCGCCGTGTAGCGGCCGTCGTATTCCAGCTCGATTCCCAGCGGAAGAATCGGCGTCACGAGCGCGAGCAGCGCGTCCGGGTTGTCGAAATATTTCTCCGACGACAGGTAAATACCATCCGTATCCGCCTCGAGAATCGTGCAGTCGTGTTTCGCGAACTCGTCGATCAAAGCCTGCAACAATTCGCGCCCGCGACGCGTGACCTCCGCCGCGAGCTCGCCGTCGCCGAAACGTGCGCCCGAAAATCCCAGATACCCGTAGAACGAATTGATCAGGATCTTGAAATTCGTCTGCCGCGCCTGCGCCTCCGCGCGCTCCGCCGCGGTCGGCGCATGCCGGGCCAGCAGCTTGTACTTCAGCCGGTATTCGCGCAACCGGCGTAACAACGGAATGAATACGCCCAACGAATCCGTCTTCGGATTCCGCCCGATGCCGAGCAGCAGGCTCGGATACAGCGACGCCACGTCGAAATGCAGCACGTAGCGAAACACACCTTCGCGAAAGCTGCGCGTGTAGCCGCCTTCGTACGGCTTCACCTCCGGCGGCACCGGACACGCCTGCCGCGCGTGATAATACTCTTCGAGAAACAGCAGATCGATCTTCGAGGTCGCGCCTCGCAGCGTCGCATCCTGCAGCAGCGCGGGAAACGTCCGCACCTGCTCGAAATACGTCGGCAGCAGCTGGTCCGCGAGGCCCTCGGTCTCGCGCAGGTCGTCCTCGAGATACGCGCAGAAACGCGCGCGGTCCTCGAAGAACGCGTGCTGCACCTTGCTGCCCTCGATGTACGTCCGCTCGCTTTCCTCGTCGGTGATCCCGAAATATATCGCGGCTTCCTTCAGCCCATACGACGTCATCTCGCGCGTCGTGATGTCGAAAAGCTGCACGAGCAGATAGGTGTCGATCACGGCCCGCCCGGGAATATCGCAGCGCGTGAAATCGACCCAGCGCTCCGCCACTTTCAACCGGCTGCTGCGGAACGTCGCGCGCTGCCCGTAACGCCCCCAGGCACAAGCCAGCTTGTAGCGGCGAGAGCGTGTGCGCAGGTAGTCGAGGTCGAACTTGAAGAGGTTGTGGCCCTCGATCACGTCGGGGTTCGCCTCGTGCAGCGCGGTGCAGAATTCCTGCAGGAGTTTTTTCTCCGCCGCATCGCTCATCTCGTCGAGCACCAGCAGCCGGTTCTTCCCGCCGCACCGCATGCCGATCGCGAGCACGCGATCGTCCGCGCGCGTCGCATCGGGAAACCCGCCGTCGGGCGCCGCGACCTCGATGTCGAACTGACACCGACGCAACTCGCCGAAGCTCAGCTCGCGATACAGTCGTTCGCGCTGCTGGAGCAGGAACTGGCTTTCGAGCGGCCGAATCGCATCGACGCTCACGCCCGGCCGGTCACCACGCGCGAAGGCATTGAACGCCGCGAGCGAATCCGCATGCACGAGCCGGTTGAACGGCCCGTCGCCCTTCAGATTTTCCAGCGTGAGGCCCGTTAACGCCGACTCCTCCGGCGTAGCGTTCAGCCACGCGAAGGGCCTCAGCGCCTCCACGCGATCTTCGCGGCCGCCGCCCTCGGTCTCGACGGTCGTATGGACCGCGCCCGCGTCATCCACCCACACGCCGCAGAGCGAGCCGGCCATCGCTCAAGCCTGAACCCGTACGTAATAAACCATCACCAGCGCGACGACGATGAGCGCAGCGGCGACGAGGGCGAGGGTTCCGGCCGCCCCGCGACGCCGATAACCAAAACCCGCGAGGGCGGACAGACCGAGCCAGCACACCATCTTCACGAGCAGCCAGCCCTCCGTGAACTTGTAGCCCAGCTTCGCCTGCAATCCGAATCCGGCCACGAGCGCCAGGATGCTCGCAATGCCGGTGATCATCATGACGCGCTTCCGCGTCTCTGCCGGTGCGCCAAACGCGTAGAACGTATAACCGGCGAGCACGAACAACGCAGCGAGGTGGAGGATATAATATACGATTGGGCTCATGGTAAGGGAGATGCCCAGCTCAGCGCGCCCTATCGACGCGGTCGATTCTTTTGTAGGCGGCGGAGCAGTGGCGGGCGCAAATCATCTCACGCTCGCCGCAAAAAAAGCCGGCCCCGAAGGACCGGCTTTCGCCGTTGAAATGGATAACACCCCGCCTGTGCCGTATGCCCAAAGGCTCAAGACCTTTTTTAGTTAAGGTGGACGCCTCCGACGCAGCGTCTGTCTTCCGATTTACGGCCTGACATCTTCCGCGCCAGTTTCAACGTCCTCATTTTTCTTAAGGCAAAGAGCAGTTATTGAAAGCACCTCGAACACTGCAGGGTGTTTAGGCCACGGTAGGACGCATCCCTCATCCGTCAAACGGGATCGCGGGTTTCTCCGATGCACGCGGCACCGGTTCTCCTTAGGTCACGGTCCGAGAATACTCTCGTCGAGATGCTGAATGATCAGCTCCTGGATCGTCGCGAGAAACAGGTAACACATGAACGCCTTGCGCAACGGTTCATCGAGGGTGTTCAGATCGATGTCGCCGCTCTCGAGCGTTTCGTCGCCCAGCGGCTTCAGGTATTTCTCCCGCAGCCGGAGCCGCACCGCCGCGCACGCGCGCACGATCACCTCCGCGTTCGTCTCGTCGAACGCGACCACACCCTCGGTGAAAAACTCGTCGTCGAACAACGCGAGCAGCGTCCGGATCTCCTCGTTCTGCGTACTCAGGAGTTCATCCGTCCACGCCTCGTGGAATTCCGGATCGAGGTCCGTCAACGTAGTGGGCGCCGCGAGGTTTTTTCGGAGATTGTCGGCCAGCTCCTTGATGACATCGAGCAACGGCGCGACGACCGGCAGCGCGAGCTTTACTTCAATGCGCTTCATCGAGTTCGAGGACGGCGGTGAGATGCCATTGTTGCAGCGTGAAAACGTAGGCCTCCGCCTTCTCGCGCAACCCACTCCAGACGATCGAGCGACCCTGTTCGTGTACTTCGAGCATCTTCCGGCGGGCCGTCTGCTCGTCGAACCCGAAGACCTTTTTGAACACCATGACGACGTACGACATGAGGTTGACGGGATCGTTGAGCACGACCACGCGCCAGACTCCCTCGAGCGCGAGCTCGGTGTGGGTCGCCTCCTTGGGCAGGGCGTTGGAATTGGTGACAATCAAGAGATGGCGCGAGTGAACGTGTGCGTGGTGGTCGTGCAAATCGGATTCACACGAGAATCGATCCGTGGCAACCGCCGCGGTTCGCATCCGCACGATTTTATTGCCGAAGCGCACCTCCCGAGAGGAGCTTGCGGCGCTTAAAGATGTCAACTCCGCGGGCAAATTCACCCGCGCCGGGAAAACGTCTCAAGGCAGTTTGGCCACAGCGAGGCGCAAGAATTCGCAAAGAAAGCCCTTCCTGTTTTGGGCCTTTTCGTACTGCCCATCCGCGGAATCCTGCGTGCCTCGAGGAAAAATTCCCAAGGCAGTTTAGCAGCTACAAAAATTCACAAAACGCGCAAAACGAATCCGTATTTTTTGCGCATTGTGGTACCTTTTTGTGGCCATTCCATCGGAGCAAAGGATTCCAGAGCCGCAGAAATACATCATGCCTTTGCCGCCGCTTCGCTCACGGCCGCAGCGATCCGCGCCTCCGCTTCCGCGACCGGAACTTTCGCGACGTCCTTCTCCGCGCGCCATTTCAGCTCGATGATGCCTTCTTTCAGCCCCTTGCCGCCGATGGTCAGCCGCAGCGGAATGCCGATCAGGTCCGCGTCCTTGAACTTCACGCCCGGTCGTTCCGCGCGATCGTCGATCAGCACGTCGGCGCCCGCTCGCTCCGCCGCGGTCGCGAGCTTCTTCGCGAGGTCCATGGCCTCGGGCATTTGTGGATCGAGCACGCACACGAGCACGTGAAACGGCGCGCAGTTCCACGGCCACACGATGCCGTCCGCATCGTGGCTCTGCTCGATCACGGCCTGCATCGTGCGGCTGATGCCGATGCCATAGCAGCCCATCACCATCAGGTGGGACTGCTTCTGGTCATCAGTGTAAACCGCGCCGAACTTCTCCGAGTACTTCGTGCCGAGCTTGAAGATGTGCCCGACCTCGATGCCGCGTCGCACTTGCAACGGCTGGCCCGACTTCACGTCTGGCTCGCCCGCGCGGACGCGGCGGAAATCGCCGAACTTCGTCACCGCGAGATCGCGCGCGACATTCACGTTGCGGAGGTGGAAGCCGTCCTTGTTCGCACCGGTCGTGCCGTTGCCGATCAGCCGGATCGCGTGGTCCGCGAAGATCCCGCCCAGCGCGCCCGGCTCCTTGATCGTGCCTTTCACCGTGCCGAGCGAGCCCGGTTTCGCACCCATCACCGGCGCGATCTCCTCCGGCGTCGCCGGACGGAACACCGTAAACCCGAGCGAGCCGAGCTTCGCCTCCTCGAGTTCGTCGCAACCACGCAACACCACGAGAAACGGCTTTCCGTCGCCGATGTAGACGAGCGTCTTGAACTGCTTGTCCGCAGAAACTGAATACGGCGCCGCTTCGAGCGCCGCGATCGTGACGACGCCCGGCGTGGCAAACTCCTCGACTTCCCCCACCGGCGCGGCATCCGCGAGGTCCACCGGCACGAGCGCGCTCGTCGCCTTCTCGCGGTTCGCGGCGTAGCCACTGGTCTCGTTGTAGATCACGTCGTCGTCGCCCACTTCCGCGGGCACCATGAACTCGTGCGAAAAGCTGCCGCCCATCACGCCGGTGTCGGCCTCGACGGCGATCGCCGTCGCACCGATGCGTTTGAAAAAACGTTCATACGCGGCCTTCATCGCGTGGTAGCTCTTCACCGCGCCATCGTCGGTCGCGTCGAACGAATACGCATCCATCATGATGAATTCGCGCGCTCGCATCAGCCCATAGCGCGGCCTGATCTCGTTGCGGAACTTCGTGGCGATCTGGAAAAAATTCTTGGGCAGGTCGCGATAACTCGTGATCTCGCTCTTCACCAGCGGCGTGATGACTTCCTCGTGCGTCGGCCCGAGTACAAATTCCGGCTCGCGCCCGGCCCGTTTGCCATCGCCGGCGCTGTCCGCCCGAAACATGATCTCGCGCGCGGCCGCCCAACGCGGCCCCTGCTGCCAGAGCTCGACCGGGTGCACATGCGGCATCCACAACTCGATGCCGCCCGCAGCGTCCAGCTCCTCGCGGCAGATCTGCGTGATCTTCTGAATCACGCGCAGCCCGAGCGGCATGTAAGTGTAGAGCCCGCCGCCCAGCTTGCGCACGAGACCGGCGCGCACGAGCAGCTTGTGCGACGCGATCTCCGCGTCGGACGGACTCTCTTTCAACGTCGGGATGAAGAACTGCGACCAGAGTTTCATGAAGTCGGGCAACGAAGCAGCCCGTATTGGCCGGAGCAATTTTATTTCCGAAACGCGCGTTTCTCTCCTGCGCATCGATCGGTTGGATAAAGGAGCGCAGGCGCCCCCGCAGCGTCCCGCCTGCGGAATCTGAGTAGCATGGGCGTCCCCGCCCATGATCACGGGCGAGACGCCCGTGCCACCAGCGGCTGCCATGAAGCAGGCAGGATGCCCCGCCACTCTTGCCACGCGTGCCTCGCGTCTCTTTCTGTCGTTCCTTTCATGTCCGCCGCGTCGAGAAAACAACAGCCCTGGCCAATGAAGTGGATCGCGCTTGCGATCCTGCTCGCCGTCGTGCCCTACACGATCGTCACGCTGCGCTACCGAAAACCGGGTCCGGCCTTCCAGCCTTACGAAGACATCAAGAGCCGGGCCAACGTCGCGCGCCTCCTCGCCGCCGGCTATCAACGCGTCGCGCTCCCCGCCCACCGTCCCGCCGACGGCCCGCGCACGAACGGTGGCGCCGCCGTCACGAGCGCACCCGGTGGAGTTCCCGCCACGCTCCGCTCGACGCTCGTGGAGCCACCGATCCTCCCCGTGGAGATCGTCAGCGTCTCCGCCGGCCCGCTGGCGAACACGCTGCAATCCTACTCGATTCAATTCACCTGCACACTCGCCAACGACCAGCAGCAGCTCGGTGGCGCGGAGCTCTACCTCCGCGAGGATGACATCGTGCTCGTCCCGACCTTCGAGCGCATTGATGGCACATTGCTCACGCGCACGCGGCAGACCGTGGTGCTCGTCACCGTGCCCGCCGGCACGCTCAAGCCGGGCCGCTACAACGTCACGCTGCTCGGCGAACAAGCCTCGCGCACCTGGCCGTTGGAAGTGCGGTAGCGCGGGCGCCTCGCCCGCATTCCATCGCGCAGCCTGCCTGCCGGTGGTCCCATCAACCGAGCGCCGGCAGGAAGACTCCCATCCTATTCGATACGGGTCACGAAGGAGGCAGGCGGCCCACGCTTACGCCACGCTCGCCACCAGTTTGTCGATCTCCGCCAGCTTCGCCTTCCGCACGGCGGCGGGCACATCCGCAATGTCCCATCCGTTGCGCGCCAACTGCCCCAGCTCAGCACGGGTAAACGTCAGCTCGCCTGCGAGCGTTTCGTATTCCTCCGTCACCGAGTTCGCGAAACACAACGGATCGTCCGTGCTCACCGTGCAACGCACGCCCGCCAGCATCAGCCGGCGCAGCGGATGCTCCTTCATCGAGGGCACGACCTTCAGCCCCACGTTGCTGATTGGACACACGTCGAACGTGACACCCTGCTCGACCGCGAGCTTCACCACCGCGGGATCTTCGATCGCGCGCACGCCGTGCGGGATCCGCGTGACACCGAGAACCTCGATCGCTTCACGCACGCGCGCCGCACCGTCGAATTCGCCGGCGTGGCATTTCGTGATTTTTCCCGCGGCCCGTGCGCGCGCCCAGATCGCCGCCGTGTCGGGCGGCGTCGGCATCAGCTCGTGGCCGTGCAGATCGATGCCCGCGAGCGCCTCCCAGGTATGCAGCTCATCGATCGTCGGCCGCAAATCCCCCTCGATGTCACTGCGCAGCATCCCCGCAAACACCCTCACCTCGAGCCCGTCGGGCGCGGCCGAACGAATCGCGGAGATGATTTCTTCGCCCGGTACCTTGATGAACTGCGTCACCGGCAGGTGAAAACTCGTTTCCACGTAGCGCACATTCTGTGCGACGTGTTTCGCGAAGATCGCCTTCGCCGCCTCGTGATAACGCTCCGCCGTCGTGAACCACGGCAGCGCGTGATCGAGCAGGATGCGCTCGAAATCGGGAAACGACGTGTAGCGATACTCCCGCGCGCGAAACAGCGGGTCCGGCGGCCACTGCTCCGGATCCCAAGCCGTGAGCAGTTCGTAGGGCAGCGCACCTTCGAGGTGCAGATGCGTTTCGGTTTTTGGCAGCGCCTGGATGAAATCGCGCATGGTGATGAAAGTAGCGGGTAGCGGGTAGCGGGTAGCGAGTAGTGAGTGCGGGTAGCCGGTAGCCGTAGAAAGTCGCGTCTGCGTGATGCTCGCTACTCGCTACCCGCTACTCGCTACTTCCCGAGCAAATACTCCGGGTTCAGCTTGTGCAGCGACTTCGGCACGAACACCCCGTCCTTGCGGATGAGTTTCCCGTCGAACCAGATCTCGCCGCCGCCGTATTCCACCCGCTGGATGCAGACCATGTCCCAATGGACTTGCGACTTGTTCCCGTTGCCCACGCCTTCATACGCCTGGCCGGGCGTAAAGTGAAAGGAGCCCGCGATCTTCTCATCGAAGAGAATATCGCGCATCGGCTCGAGGATGTGCGGATTGAAGCCGAGCGCGAACTCGCCGATGAAGCGCGCACCACTGTCGCTGTCCAAAATCTCGTTGAGCCGCTTCGTGTTGTTCGAACTGGCATCGACAATCCTGCCTTTCTTGAAGGCGAGCCGGATGTTGTCGAATGACGCCCCAAGATAAACCGTGGGCGCGTTATATTGTATATAGCCTTCGACGCTGTCCTTCACCGGACACGAGAATACCTCGCCGTCGGGAATGTTGCGGAGCCCCCCGCACGGCTGCGCACCGATGCCCTTGATCGAAAAACGCAGATCGGTGCCCGGCCCCTTGATCTGCACCTGATCGGTTCTTTTCATCAACTCCGCGAGCGCCTTCATCCCCGCCGTCATCCGCGAGTAGTCGAGCGTGCAAACCTTGAAATAAAAATCCTCGAACGCCTCGGTGCTCATGCCCGCCTGCTGCGCCATCGCCGAGCTCGGCCAGCGCAACACGACCCACTTCGTCTTGCCGACGCGGTGATCGAGCACCGGCTTCATCAGCCGTGAGACGAGTTGCACCTTGTCCGACGGCACATCGGACGCCTCGAAGATATTTTCCGAGCCGCGCATCGCGATGTAGGCATCCATCTTCTGCATCCGCGCGAGCTCGACGTCCGCGTGCGGCGCGAACTGCGCCTCCTCGGCCCCGAGCGTGAGCTCGCGAGTCACACGAGCGCGATGCAGCTGCACGTAAGGATGTGCCCCGCGATCGCGCGCGGCCCGAATCAGCGCGACCACCATCGCGTCGGGGATGTCGAACGCGTCGATCAGCACGCGCTCGCCTTTCTTTAATGCGGTCGAAAAACCGGCCAGTCCCTCCGCCAGTTGCGTGAAACGAGGATCGATGAGCATGTCGCGCAACTAACGACGCGGACCTTCGCGCTCGCAAGGTGGAAGTGGCGTATCGTCGTCGCGCAGCCGTCTCCGCCTGCTTCCCGTAGCATGGGCGTCCCGCCCATGATCATCACGGGTGGGGACGCCCGTGCCACGACCAGTTACACGCGGCGCACCGCCGTCTGCGGAAAACAAATCCGCCCGACCGCCTCGTCGAAATCCGCCGCACCGCGCAGAATCTCGATCTCGAGCCGCAGATAATACAACGGCAACGGACACTCGATGCTCTCCGCGATTCGCACCGCGTCTTTTTCCGTGGTCACGAGGCATTCCGCACCCTCGCGCTGCGCCATCGCAAACAGCTCCGCGAGGTCTTCGCGCTCGAAACGATAATGATCGAGAAACCGCTCCCGGCCGACGAGCAGCGCCCCGAGGTCGCGCAGAAATTTCTCAAAGCTCTCCGGCGTCGCGATGCCGCTGAACGCAAACACCCGCCGCCCTTTCAGGAACGTCAACGGCTCGCGCGCGTTGGACGCATCCGGCGCGGCGCCAAACCGCTGCAAATACTGCGGCCGGTGCGCGCACTCGATCAGATCCACGCCCGGGTTGTGCTCCGCGATCAACCGCTCGAGCTCGGGATCGCGCTGCCCGTTCGACTTCGTGAGGAACACGTAGCTCGCGCGTTTCAGGTGCTTGATCGGCTCGCGCAGAATCCCGCGCGGCAACAGGTGGCCGTTGCCAAAGGGATTCGTCTTGTCGACGAGCAGCAGGTTCAGCCGGCCTTTCAACGGCAGGTATTGAAACCCATCGTCGAGCACGAGCGTGTCGCAGCCGAACTTCTTGATCGCGAACTCACCCGCCTTCACGCGGTTCTTGTCCACCAGCACGATCACGCCGGGAAGATTGCGTGCGAGCATGTACGGTTCGTCGCCAGCCTGTTCGCTATCGAGCAATACGCGCGTGCCATCGCTCACGATCTTCGGCGGCGGCTCTTCGGCATGCGTGAGCGACCACCACCATTTTTTCCAGGCCGGGATCGATTTGCTTTTGTAACCGCGACTGAGGATCGCGACCTTGCGTCCGCGATCGCGCAGCGCCTTCGCGAACTTCTCCACGACCGGCGTCTTGCCTGTGCCGCCGACCGTCAGATTCCCGACCACGACCACGAGACAACCGAGTGGCTGGTCGTGAAAAAAAATCCGCTTCCGATACAGCCACAGCCGCGCCTGCGCGATGCCGCTGAAAAGCCACGAACACGCTTGCAGGAAACCGCCGTAGAGCGCCGCCCCCACCCCGGCGCGCCGTCCGTAGATGACATCGATCGTGTAGAGTTCGAGGGCGTTGACTTGTTTCTTCAGCCAGGGCTGCGACATCGCGTGACGGGAATGAAGGTTGACGCCCCAATCCGCGTAAACAGTTTTCGCAGCGCCTACGCGCACTCATCATGAGCTACAAATTGTTCATCCCCGGTCCCATCGCCGTCTCGGAGAAAACGCTTCGCGCCATGTCGCAGCCCATGATCGGGCATCGCAGCACGGACTTCGTCGCACTCTACAACGCCATCCAGCCCGACCTCCAGGCGCTCGTCTTCACGCAGGATCCGGTCTACCTCTCCACGGCCAGCGCGTTCGGCTCGATGGAAGGCGCCATCCGAAACCTCGTGCAGAAAAAAGTACTGAGCTGCATGAACGGCGCTTTCGCCGACAAGTGGAACGACGTCGCGCTCCGCTGCGGCAAGCAGGCCACGCCGCTGAAGTTCGACTGGGGCCAGCCGATCGATCCCGAGGCCGTGCGCCGCGAGCTTTCGACCGGCGCCTACGACGCGATCACGATCATCCACAACGAGACCTCCTGCGGCTGCATGAGCGATCTCGCCGCGGTGATGAAAGTCGTGCGCGAGTTTCCCGACGTCATCTCGATCGTCGACACCGTCAGCTCGTTCAGCGCGCTGCCGATCAAGAAAGACGAGCTCGGCATCGACGTCTTCATCACCGGCTCGCAGAAGGCCCTCGCCCTGCCGCCCGGCCTCTCGCTCATCTCCGCCTCGAAACGCGCCCGCGACCGCGCCGCGAAGATCGCGGACCGCGGCTACTATTTCGACTTCCTCGAATTCCAGAAGAACCACGAGAACGGCATGACGCCGAGCACGCCCGTGATTCCATTGATCTACGCGCTCAAGTCGAAGCTCGAGGACATCAAAGCCGAAGGCGCGGAAAACCGCTACGCCCGTCACGCCCGGCTGAACAAGACGGTGCGCGATCACGTGCTCGCGAAAGGCTTCACGATGTTTCCAAAAGAGGGATACGGCTCGGTGTCGCTGAACTGCTTCACGAACACGCTGAACATCGATCTCGCGGCGTTGAACAAGACGCTCAAGTCGAAGCACGGCCTCGTGATCGACGGCGGCTACGGGAAGCTGAAGGGCAAAACCTTCCGCATCTCGAACATGGGCGACGAGACCGACGAGACGATCGCGGCGATGCTGAAAGCCTTCGACGCGGCCTTCGCCGAGACGCCGAAAGCGACGGCCGCTTAAGGATCGAGACCATCCCTCGCGCGACGCCGCGCCCCCTCTCAGCCGCGAGTTCATAGCAACTCGCGGCTTTTGTGCGCCGGCGCGAAGGATTTCCGCCGGAGGCGCGTATCTCATGTAGCTCAAACTACCATGAAGAAATGCCTCCACCCCCTCTTTGCCCTGCTCGTCCTCGCCTCCACCGCGATCGACGTATGCGCCCAGTCAGCCTCCACCGATAAAAAGTCCGCGCAAAACGCAGCCCCACGATTCTCCATCGAGTTCACCCGCGTCGATTCGCCTGACCTCGTCCTGGCGAAACAGCAGCTCGATGCGATTGCACGTCGCCACAAGGTGGGCAAAGCCTCGCAGGAAGAGGTCAATCTCGTCGTCGCCCAAGCCCATCACGCCGAGCAGCGGACCCCGTGGCTGATGAACGTGCAATCCGCCGGCGGCCCGCTCAGCGAATTCGTCAAGCTTGCCGGCGCCGCCGACAAGATGACCCTCACCGTGATTAATGCCGCGGACCCCGCCGACCTGGAAACGCCCATTCCGCCCTTCAATCTCCGCAACGCCAACCTGGGGACCGTCATCAACGTCCTGGCCACGTTCCTCCTCGCGCACGGCCTTGAATTAAAAATCGTCGGCGGCGACAACCCCCACCCGCCCGACGCCAAATCGCTCGTCTGCGTGCTCAATCGCACCGAGGCCGCGCGCGCGGAGAGCAAGCGCGCCGCGCAAACGGAATTCGAGTCCCTGCCGCTCAGTGAGCATATTCACGGCGCGCAAACGATCGAAACGATCGTCGATGCCATCCGCACCGCGTGGGAACTCGATCCTGCGCGCGACCCCATCGCACTGCGGTTGAAATTTCACCCCGCGACCAAGCTCCTGCTCGTCTCTGGTCCCGCTCCCGCCGGTTTGATCGCCCAACGAGTCGTCTCTGGCCTGCAGAAAAAACCTGCGCAGCGCTGATTGCCGCATAGTGTCGTGTCGAAATGCACGCAGCCGCGAGCCTCGTGAACCCGGTGCCCCACCCCGCGCCGATAGAGCCTGCGGTTACGCCCTCGGCGTTGCGCGAACTCACGAGCGGACTCGCGCGCGGCGACGATGCGGCGTGGACGCAGTTTCATCGCGAGCACGGTCCTGGAATTTTCCGCCACCTGCTCGCACAGACTCACGGCGACTACGATCTCGCGGGCGAAGCATTGCAGCAAACCTACCTGCGCGTGGCCCGCTACGTCCGCCCGTGCGACGCCGCACCGATGTTCGCGAGCTGGCTGCGTACCGTCGCGCGGTCGGCTCTCAACGATCTTCGGCGCCGCCGCCGCACGTTTTGGCAGCTGCTGCGCCGCCGGGCCGACGACGCCAGCAGCGCCGCAGACCCCGCCGACGCCAGCAGCGCCGCAGACCCCGCCGACGCCGACAACGACAGCGCGCTCTCCGAGGCATTGGAAACCGCGCTCGCCCGACTCACCGTCGCCGACCGCACGCTGCTCGAGGCGAAGTATTTCACCGGCCTCGATGTGCGCACGTTGGCCACTCAACTCGAACTTTCACCCAAGGCCGTCGAATCGCGACTGACACGCGCGCGGGCCGAATTGCGCCGCCGCATCCTTGGTGCGCTCACCACCCATGAATGAAAAACCCGATCCGCGCTCGCGCTTGCTCGCCGAGACGTTCTCCGACGATTGGGACGACGGCCCCGGCCGCGAGTTTGCCCGTCGCGCCGCGGCGCAAGTGCGTCGTCGCCGACGTCTGCTACGCGTGCTTCCACCGGCCGCGTTGGCCGTGGCGATGATGGCTGCGCTGTTTTCTGCCCAACGCGGCGCACCCCGCACGTTCGTGCGGCCGGAGAATGTCGCGGCGCCCGCGCGCGATGGCTTGATCGCACCGGCTTCAAAAATCTCCCCCGCTTTCGAGATCATTTCCGACGACGAACTCTTCGCGGAACTGCGCACGCGTCCGCTGCTGATTTTGCCCGATCGGCCCGCGGAACAGCGTTACGTCGTCCTCGCGCCCTGAGGCACGCACCCGCAAAACAATTTCTTGCACTTCATGATTCCGCGGGTAACGCCTCGCCTTTATGAAGTCACTTGTCATCGCGGAGAAGCCGTCCGTCGCGGCCGACCTCGCGCGCGCACTCGGCAAAGTTCCCAAGAAGGGCGATCACTACGAGAACGACGAATACGTCATCTCCTACGCGCTCGGCCACCTCGTGGAGCTCGAGATGCCCGAAGACATCGACAAGAAGAAATACGGCTTCTGGCGACTCGAGACACTTCCGATCATCCCCGACAAGTTCGGCCTGAAGCCGATCGAGGATTCCAAGGAACGCTTCTCCGCACTGAAAAAATTGCTCGCGCGAAAAGACGTCGATCAGGTCATCAACGCCTGTGACGCCGGACGCGAGGGCGAGCTCATCTTCGCGTATCTGTATCAGCTCACCAAGTGCAAGCTGCCCGTGAAACGCGCGTGGATGCAGACGATGACGACCGGCGGCATCCAGGAAGCGTTTAAAAATCTGCGCGACGGCGAGAAGATGAAGGGCCTCGAAGACGCCGCGCGCTGCCGCAGCGAGAGCGACTGGCTCATCGGCATCAACGGCACGCGCGCGCTCACGAAGCGCATGTTCGGCTCGCGCGCCGGCAACGTCGCCTCCGTCGGCCGCGTGCAGACTCCGACCCTCGCGATCGTCTACGCCCGCGAACAGGAGATCCGGAATTTCAAGCCGCGCGATTACTGGCGCGTGACCGCGACGTTCGAAGTCGCGAAGGGTCGTTACGAGGGCGTGTATCAGCGCGCGAATTTCAAGCGCGCCGAAAACGACGAGCACGATCGCATCGATCGCATCTGGGACAAGGCGATGGCCGAGGCCGTGCTCGCCGTGTGCCAGGGCCAGCCGCTCGCGAATGTAACCGAGGAAAAGAAAGGCAGCACGCAGGCATCGCCGCGGCTCTACGATTTGACCACGCTCCAGCGCGAGGCGAACAACCGCTTCGGCCTGCCCGCGCGCCGCACGCTCCAGATCGCTCAGGCCCTCTACGAGCGGCACAAGATGATCACCTACCCGCGCACCGATTCGCGCGCTCTGCCGGAAGATTATATACCGACGGTTCGCGAAACGATGAGCAACTTGCAGGGCGACCTCGGCGCGCATGCCCGCAAGGCGCTCGAGTCCGGCTGGATCCGGCCGAATAAACGCATCTTCAACAACGAACAGATCTCCGATCACTTCGCGATCATTCCGACCGCTCACGACGCGAAGAATCTCGATGAGATGGAGGCAAAGATCTTCGACATGATCGCGCGGCGCTTCGTCGCGGCCTTTTATCCGGCGGCGGAGTTCGACGTCACCACGCGCATCAGCACGGTCGCGCCGGGCCACGATTTCAAAACCGAAGGCAAGGTGCTCACGGCCCCCGGCTGGCTCGCCGTTTACGGCAAGAACACCGTCGACGAAGATTCACCCGATTCGAAGGCGCTTCCTGCGCTCTCGACCGAAGACGGCACGCCGCCGCAGGCGAAGACGCTCGACCCGGTTCTGCACTCGGAAACGACGAAGCCGCCGCCGCGCTACACGGAAGCGACACTGCTCTCCGCGATGGAAGGCGCCGGCAAGCTCGTCGACGACGAGGAGCTCGCGCTCGCGATGAAGGAACGCGGCCTCGGCACGCCCGCGACGCGCGCCGACACGATCGACGGACTCATCAATCAGAAGTACATCGATCGTCCGCAACGCGAGCTGATCCCGACCGCGAAGGCCGAGCAGCTGCTTCAGTTTCTCGGTGCCGTGAAAGCCGAGGAACTCACGAAGCCCGATCTCACAGGCGACTGGGAATACAAGCTTCGCCAGATGGAGCACGGGAAGTTCACACGCGATGCGTTCATGGCGGAAATCACCGCCACAACCAAGGGCATCATCGAGCGCGTCAAAGCCTTCGAGGAAGACGACTCCGCCGCACGCGAGACCGACATCCTCTCGCCGACCGACGGCAAGCCGCTGCGCGAGACGCTCCGCGGCTACAAATCGCAGGACGGCGAGTTCATGATCTACAAGGTCATCGGCGGCCGAAAAATGGAGGAGTCGGAAATCCGCGAGCTCGTCCAGACCGGCAAGGTCGGTCCGCTCGATGGCTTCATCTCCGCAAAAACGCGGAGCCGTTTTTCCGCCGTGCTCAAGCTCGTCAAAGACGAGGAGAAACAAAAGTGGCAGGCGCAGTACGATTTCGGCGACAAGCAGGATCTCGGCACGCTCGAGCCGTTCTGGAAGGATCCCGAAACGGGCGCGGAGCTCTGCGAGATGGGCAACAGCTACGTGCTCCGCGAGCGCGACGGAGAAGGCTGGAAGCAATCGTTCCGCGTCGGCCGGTTGATGTGTCAGAAACCGATCCCGCGCGAAGCGGCGATCGACCTCGTGACCAAAGGCAAGTCGGACGTGATCAAAGGCTTCATCTCGAAAAAAGGCCGGCCCTTCGACGCGTTTTTCGAGCGCGCCGGCGAGAAGGCCGAGTGGAAGTTTCCGCCGCGGGCGCCGAAGCTCGACAAGGACGGCAAGCCCATCGTCCGCAAGGCCAAGGCACCACCCGATCTCTCGAAGGCGACGCCGATCGGCACGAGCAAGATGCACAAGGATGCCGAGGTGCTGGAAACGCCCGACGCGTTCTACGTGCGCAAACCCGATCAGGATAACCGCATCGTGATGACGTTGAAGCGTCAGCTCTGCGGGCTCGATCTGCCGACTGAAGAAGTGAAAAAACTCTTCGAGGAAGGCCGCACGAATCTGATCCAAGGGTTTATGTCGAAACGCGGCCAGCCGTTCGGCGCCTATCTGGTGCTTTCGAAAACCGGCACGAAGGCGGAATTCGAGTTTCCCCCGCGGTAGATAAACAAGGAGCGCAGGCCGTTCCCGCCTGCCTTGTTCCAGTGGCATCGGCTTCCGGCCGATTGGGCTCGGTCATGCGCGCACATCGCTCCTCGCTGCCCGCCGCCTGCCCGCCCGTTTAGGAACTTTGATCAGGAGACCGCGTCTTGCCACAAACGTGAAGTCCCCGAAAAATTACATCATCGCTTTTCTCGCGCTCACCACCGTGGGCGGCGCCCTCCTCGCGTGGCAGCAATACGGTGAGCTGGTGGAGTTGCGCGCCGGGGCGTTGAATCGGGAAGAGCGCACCGATCTGCAGCGGCGCATCGCGGATTTGGAGCGGCTCAACCGCGGGTTGCAGGATCGCCTCGCAGCGCTGGGCGGCAACGGAGAGGTCGACGAGCGAGTGGCGGACGCAGATGGCGGTGAGCGTCCCGACGGTGAGCGCGGCGGCCGCGGCGACCGGGGACGCGGCGACCCACGCAGTCGCGGTGGCGACAGCCGGCAGCAATTCGCCGCCGTGCGCGAGCTCATGGCGAAGCCGGAAGTGCAGGCGATGATCAGCCTGCAACAAAAAGCGGCGATCGAGGCCCGTTACGCCGCGCTGTTCAAGAATCTCAATCTGAGCCCGGAGCAGGCGGAAAAATTGAAGACGTTGCTCGCCGATCGCAGCAACACCCGACGGGACGTCGAAGAAGCCGCCCGGGCGCAAGGAATCAACCCGCGCGAGGAACCGGACGCTTACCGGAAGCTGCTCGCGGATGCCCAGAATCTGTTGAATTCGGACATCAAGGCGACGATTGGCGAACAGGGTTTCGCGCAGTTGCAGAATTTCGAGCAGACGATACCGCAACGAAATCTCGTCGATAACCTCCAGCAGCGGCTGAACAACTCGAGCATGCCGCTCTCGTCGACCCAGGCGGAGCAGCTCGTCCAGATCCTCGCCGTCAACGCACCGCCGCGAAACGTCAATGCCGCCGGACAAGGCCAGCCGGGCGACGTTGTAACAATCGCTCGCGGGCCCGGCGGAATGGTGGTGGGCGGGCCCGGGGATTTCGGTCGCGGCGGGCCGGATATGGGCCGGATGCTCGGCGGAGGATTCGGTGGCCCGATGGGTGGCGCGACGGTTACCGCCGCCGCCGTGAGCCAGGCTCAGACCATTCTCGCGCCACCGCAGCTCGCCGCGTTGCAGCAGATCCAGCAGCAGCAGCAGGCGCAGCAGCAATTGCAGCAACTCGTCCGCGACACGCTCGCGGCCAATGCACCCGCAGCGAACACCGGCGCGACGAAAGCCGGCACGGGTTCGGGCACCGGCAGCGCACCGTCTCGCAAGCGCGGCGGCGGTTAGCGCCGGAATTCGCCCGGGCTGGCTCGGGCTGGCCTCGAATCACCTCGCAGCAGCAGTAGGTTTTCAGCCGAAGATTTCTGCAGAGCTGCGGCTTGCAGATGGCATCTCGCGGATCGTGGGCAACACGCAGCGACGACGCCTCCGCCCTCTCGGCGCCACCGCAAACCGCGCGCAGCCGTTTCCCATTTATGCACAGAGAAAACCCTTGCGGCATGCTTGCCCCGTCGGGACAGTCCGCCTCGGATTTTTCTCGAACATGATCGTAACCACCGCGCAGCTCTTCAAGCACGCCTACGGCAAATACGCTGTCGGCGCCTACAACATCAACAACGCCGAGCAGGCGATGGGGCTCTTCCGGGGCTGTATCGATTCCAAGGCTCCGTTCATCATCCAGATCTCGAAAGGCGCGCGCAAATACACCGACAAGCGCATGCTCGAGGCGATCATCCGCTCCGCGAGTGAGATTTTCCCCGAGGCTATTTTTGCGGTCCATCTCGATCACGGTGACGAGCAGACCTGCTACGACTGCATCGACTCCGGCTTCTTCAGTTCCGTGATGATCGACGCCTCGCACGATCCGTTCGACGAGAATGTCGCGATCACCAAACGCGTCGTCGACCGGGCGCACGCCAAAGGCATTTCCGTCGAGGCCGAGCTCGGCATGCTCGGCGGCGTCGAGGAGGACATCAAGGTCGACGAAGGCCACGCGATGCTTACGAACCCAGATGAGGCCAAGGATTTCGTCGCCAAGACCGGCTGCGATTCCCTCGCCTGCGCGATCGGCACCTCGCACGGCGCCTTCAAGTTCAAGGGCAAGCAGTCCCTCCACTTCGATGTGCTCGAGCAGATCAAGTCCCGCCTCCCGGGCTTCCCGCTCGTCATGCACGGATCCTCGTCGGTGCCGAAGGAAGAAGTCGACCGCATCAACGCCGCCGGCGGCACGATCGCCGGCTCGATGGGCGTCGACCCGAATGAATATCTCCCCGCCGCCAAGCTCGGCGTCACCAAGGTCAACATCGACACCGACGGCCGCCTCGTCTGGACGCGCGTGCACCGCGAGTTCTTCCGCGACAAGCCCTCCGAGTTCGATTTTCGCCCGCCGGGCAAGATCTTCATCGACGAATACGCGAAGTTCATCGCGAGCCGCAACCAGCTCCTCGGGAGCGCCGGCCAGCTCGAGGATCTTCGCGCGAGCCTGAAGAAATAATCTTCCACCCAAAGCCCCGCCGAAACGCGGGGCTTTTTATTGCAGCGATTCAGCGCGAGGAAGCAGCCCACACAAGGGCGACGCCGATCCCCTCCTCTGTTTGCCGGCCGCGCGCGGGGACGGCTTGTCGGGCCCTCCATAGACGGCAAACGTGACGCGATTCGGGATGAAACTGCTCTTCCTCCATGGCCCGCCCGCAGTCGGCAAGTTAACGATCGCGCGCGAAGTCGCCGCGCGCACCGGCTGGCGGCTTTTCCACAATCACCTCACGGTCGACCTCGCGCTCTCGATCTACGATTTCGGCACGCCCGGGTTTGTCGCCCTGCGCGAAGAGATCTGGCTCGCGGTCATTCGCCGCGCGCTTTCGGACCAGCTCCCCGGGCTGATCTTCACCTTCAACCCGGAAAACACCGTGCCACAGCGCTTCATCGACGAACTCTTCGCCGAAATACCCGCGCGCGGCGGCACCGTGATTCCCATCCAGCTCACGGCAAGCGAAGCGGAGATCGAG
>JAKFEQ010000031.1:0-229545 GCA_036675625.1 Opitutaceae bacterium
AAAGGCACCGTCTTCACCGCGCTCGTGCCGCTGCGCGTCGCCGAGCCCGCAGGCACCCAAGCTCCCTTCGCTCCGAAGCCTTCGGCCGCCACAAACGGCGCGGTCGTTCCCGCCGCTGCCACCGAAGCGTCCCTCTCCACCGCGCCGATCACCGTGGCCTCCGCCGATGCTCCGCTCGTGCTCGTGGTTGATGACGATCCGACCGTCGTCGATCTGCTCGGCCGCACCCTCGCGCGCGAGGGATATCGCGTGCGCTCGGCGGCGAACGGCCGCGATGCCGTCGCGCTCGCGCGCGAATTGCAGCCGCGCCTGATCACGCTCGATGTCATGATGCCCAGCATGGACGGCTGGTCCGTCCTCACCGCCTTGAAAGCCGACCCCGCGACCCGCACGATCTCCGTCGTGATGATCTCGATGGTCGACGACAAGCAACTCGGGTTCGCGCTCGGTGCCGCGGATTACCTGACGAAGCCGATCGATCGCGCGCAACTCACCGAGATCCTCGCGAAACACGCGCCGCGTGACAGCGATCACCTCGCGCTCGTGATCGACGATCTGCCCGACAACCGCGCGATGCTCCGGCACGCGCTCGAGCGCGAAAACTGGATCGTCATGGAAGCCGAGAACGGCCGCGCCGGATTGAATCTGTTCATCGATCACAAGCCCGCGTTGATCCTCCTCGATCTGATGATGCCCGTGATGGACGGCTTCGAATTCCTCCGCGAGCTCCGCGCCCGCGAAGACGGGCGTGAAGTGCCCGTCGTGGTCGTGACGGCGAAAGAGCTCACGCCCGAGGAGCGCAACACGCTCCGCGCCTGCGTGGAGAATATCGTCCAAAAAGGCACGATCTCGCACGAGAACCTGCTGGCGGAAATCCGCGCCAAAGTCTCCGCCGCCACGGTCGCCAAATAACGGACACGCGATCGCGGGGCGATCGAACATCCAAGTGACGCCCCATGAAAATCTTGACTAATCCTCCTCGCGATCAGGAGCTGTCCCGCGTTAGCCAGCTCAACCCACAAACGGAGATCCCCACATGACGAGAGACGAGTTCGACCAGTTCTATTTGCTAGTGCAGAACGACCGGGCGGCGGCAGAAAAACTGAAACAGGCGCCAAACCAGGATGCCTTTTTTTCTGAGCTCGTCGCCATCGGCGAGGAGAAAGGCTACACCTTCACACCCGCCGAAGTCCGTCGTCTCGCCAAGTCGGCCGCCACCGGCGCCGAAGGTCGCGAGCTGAGTGATGCGGAGCTGGAGGCGGTCGCGGGTGGGGGCGACTGCGGCTGCGCCGGCACTTGGGAGGGCGGTAAATCTACGAACTGGTAACGCTTGCTCGCGGGGAACTGCCCGCAGGGCGCGACGCGGATGGGACGGGCGGTCTGCGCCTCCATGCTTCCATCCGCCACCGATTCGGCACGGCCGGTAATCTTCACCCCCGTGCCATCATGGCTGGAATCCGTTCGCGCGCATGCCGCGACGCTTTCGGAGTCAACGGTCTTTTCGGCCAACGATGAGGGGACTGCCGATCCTGCAGCGCTCGGCGTGAATGCTGACGACCGCCTCGACCGGTGGCGCCGGCACGCTGCGGACGGCGATGAAGAAAAATTCCGCGCCCGGCTCGCATGGAGCGGGCTGACCGAAGCGTCGGCCCGGCGCGCTTGCGGCACGACTCCCCCGCCCGAAACCACGCCGCTGCCGGAATGGGCCGATCTCCTGTGGCGGATCGTGGAGGAGTCCGCGGCTTCGATTCCGTTTTCGACCGATGCCGACTCGAGTGCGAACACGAGCGCGCTTCCTGCGCCGCTCGAGAAAGACCAGCCGCTGCCGTTCGAGCACGTCCTTCTGCCCGCCGTAAAAGTCGCACGCCGGTGGATGCATTCCGCGCTCGCCGAGGATGCCGGGTGGAACGACTGGAGCGCCACGCACCTCGCAAACGCGGTCTGGCACACGCGGGAACGCGCGCTCCTGCGCGAGTTGGTGGAGCTGGCACGGCGGCCATTGATGGCCGAATTCGCACGCCAGCGGCCCGAGGGGTTGGTACTGTTCGATGCGTTGTGCACGAGCAACGACGCCCCCCGGGAAACGGAGCGGTATCGGACATTCGTGACGGACGTGTTGCGCGATGGCGGGGCAGCCTGGTTTCAACGTTACCCGGTGCTCGCGCGCCTGATCGCCAAGCGGACGCTCTTCTGGGTCGAGGCGACCGCAGAGTTGTTGCGGCGGGTGAAGGCAGATTGGGCGCAGCTCGGAGAATCGTTTGGTCGCGATGGCATCGCCGCGCGAAAACTCGCCGACCTCTCGCCATCGCTCTCGGATTCACATCACCAAGGCCGCTGCGTGATGGTGCTGACCTTCAGCAACGGAACGAAAGTCGTCTATAAACCGAAGCAGCTGAAGCTCGCGGTTCGCTATAATGAGTTTCTGGCGGCAGCCAATGTCGCAGTGGCGACTGGCCATAGGAGTTCGCTGCTCCCGCTGAAAACACTGCGCATCCTGGATCGTGGCGATTACGGCTGGGTTGAATTTGTCTCTATATTGCCCTGTACAGACGCCGCCGCCGCGGCGCGCTACTATTTTCGCGCCGGCGAGCTGTTGTGCGTGGCGCATCTCCTGCGTGGCACCGATTTCCATTTCGAGAACCTGATTGCCTGCGGAGAAGACCCCGTGCTGGTCGACGTCGAGTCGTTGTTTCACGCCCGGGTGCCGCGCGACACGAAAGACGACGGGGCATCGGCCGCCGCGATCCACGACCGCTTCTGGGACTCGGTCATGGAAACCGGACTCCTGCCGCGCTGGAACGTCGCCGTGGATGAGACGGCCGCGTTCGACGTTTCCGGCTTTGGCTGTGTGTCGCCGCACCACGTGCGCGGGAAAATCCGCCGCTGGCATGCCATCAACACCGATGCGATGCGGGCGGAATTCGAGGCCGCGACCGCGACGCCGCCCGGCAACGTGCCCAGCGTGGCCGGTCGTCCGATTCCTTTCGGCGAGCATATAGAGGACTGCGTGGCGGGATTCCGCGCGATGTATTGTTTCCTTATAGCATGGCGTCCATCGCTCCTCGAATCGGAGATCTGGCAGCGGTTTCGCAACCTGCCCGTGCGGTTTATATTTCGGCCGACAAAAGTATATAGCGCCCTGCTGCAAAAATCGCTCGAACCCTGCCTGCTGCGGCGGGGCGTGGATCGCAGCCTGGAGTTCGAGGTGTTGACCCGCGCGATTATGAATCGGAGCAATCCGCAACGGCTCGCTCCGCTCCTGGGCTCGGAAATCGCGGCCCTGGAAGTGGGCGATGTGCCCTGCTTTGCCACCAACTCCAGTTCGGTCGAAGCCGAGCTCGGATTCGCGAAGACAGAACACGGGGGAAATCCTCCGTCCGCCTTCGAGTGCGCCACGCAGCGGCTGCTGGGATTCGACGCAGCGGACTTGGAGTGGCAGTGCGAGTTGATTATGGGTGCCACGCACGCCCGCGTGCTCGGCGAAACGGAAGCTGTGACCCCGACGGTTCCGCGCGAGCCCGTGGACGCTTCACGCGGCCTCGCGGCCGGGGAGGCGTTGCGTGAGGCGATCCGGATCGGCGACGAGCTCGTGGCGCGCGCGTGGGGCGGAAGCGGACGCGGTCTGACGTGGCTGGGCTTCACGTATTTTCCGCCGGCGAGGCGGTTCCAGTTCGAGCCCTTGGGTCGGGATCTCTACGACGGCGCGCCCGGCGTGGCGCTGTTCCTGAGCGCGCTCGGCGCCGCGACGGGCGATGAGCGCTACGCGACGACGGCGCTGCGCGCGGTCCAACCGATCCGCGAAGGGTTGCAGGGCGACGACGCGCAGAGTCGCGCGCGACACGCGAAGCGGCTCGGTCTCGGCGGACTGCACGGCTTGGGATCCGTCATTTACTCGCTAGTGCGCATGAGTGGATTCCTGAAAGCGCCGGCGCTACTAGAGCACGCCGCCAACGTGGCCGCGTTCATCGACTCGGAGCAGCTCCGAGCCGCGCGCACGCCGGAGGTGATGACGGGGACAGCGGGTGCGCTGCTCGCGTTGTTGAGGCTTCATGCCGCGTCAGGTGACGCCATGGTCAAGGCACGAGCCACCGAATGCGCGGACAACATTGTATCCAAAATTTCACTTCGCGGGCCGTGTCCGGTCGCCGGTTTCGCGCATGGTGTCGGCGGTATTTCCTACGCCCTCCGGCAGGCGCACGCCCAACTCCGCAACCCCGCCTATCTGCGCGCGGCGGAAGCGGCGGAACACGCCGGACAGGAAACCAACCGAGGGGCGCTCGGGAGGCTGAAGGTGAACTGGTGCCAGGGCGCGATCGGCCTCGGGCTCGCGCGCCTCGCGACCGAAGATCCCCACGCGTCCTCGGCCCCCGACGGCTTCGTGCTTGAGCAAACCGCCTCGCTCGCCGCTGCGGCCGGGCTGCAGGCGCTCGATCACGTGTGCTGCGGAAATTTTGGCACCGTGGAATTCTTCCTCAGAGCGCATCGCCGCCCCGAAGCAGCGGCGCTCGCACAGGCCGCATTGCAGCGCCGTGAGAGGCACGGTGGGTTCAACCTGTTCGGCAGGCCCGGAAAACCGATCTATCACCCGGGATTTTTTCAGGGCACCGCGGGCATCGGCTATACTTTGCTCCGGCTGCACGACGAATCCCTGCCCTGTGTGCTTTTGCTGGAATAATCCGCATGACGATGGAGCAAACATTCGAACTGAGTCCGCAGGACGAGCTGCGCGTCGACGTGACCCGCGTCGGGACCGGCGGTTACCCCGTGGTGATCGTCGATAATTTCTACCGGCGCCCCGAAGCGGTACGGGCGTTCGCGCTCGGGCTGCCGTTCGGCAGCGCGCGTGCGCTTTACCCCGGCGTCGACGCCTTCTGCAAGGCCGACACTCGGCACTTCTACGATCGCATCGAGGACCTCTGCAACCCGGTGTTTCCCGTGCCGATGCGGCTCGAGAAACCGTATCTGCCGGATGAATACGTGTTCAGCATCATCACGCAGCCGCTGGACCAGTTTCTTCCCGCCCAGCGCGTGCCGCATACCGATCCGTGGCGACTGGCGGCGGTCTTGTATCTCAATCCGCCGGAACAATGCCGCGGCGGCACGGGCATCTACCGCCACCGATCGACCGGGCTGGAATGGTTTCCCGGGAGCAATCCCGCCGCGCGCCGACCGGCTTACGCAGAGAGCATCTCGAAGCTGATCGATGGCGGCCGCGGCTGGCAGCAAATCCGACGCGCGATGGAGGAGCAGAAGGTCGACACGATGGAGGCGCTGACGCGGCTGATCTACGCGGAAGCGAAGGAGCAACCTGCGCCGATCCGCGGATCGACGCCGCAGTGGGAGCTGCTCCTCGAGGTGCCGATGAAATTCAACCGGCTCGTGCTCTACCCCGGCTGCCTGTTTCACGCGGGACACGCGGAGGAAGGTTGGTTCGGCGAGGAGCTCGCGACGCGGCGGTTGACCCAGAACATCTTCATCTGCTGGCCAAAAATTTGAACCTCACCGCAGAGCTCACCCGCTCGCTCGGTGCGCGCGCCTACACCTCCGGCCCCAAACTGGAGGAAGCGGCGCGTGATTTCGGCCGGCTGATTGAGCGGCGACCACGGGTCGTCGCGCAGCCCGCCACGGAACAAGAGGTCACGCACGTCGTTCGTCTCGCACAGAAACATCGGGTCGCGCTGGCGGCCCGCGGTTGCGGGCATTCGACGCACGGCCAATCGCAGGCACTCGACGGCATCGTGCTCGACCTGCGGTCGCTGAATCGCGTCGAAACAGTTGCCCGTTCGCAGATCGTCGTCGGCGCCGGAGCGACTTGGGAGGATGTGTTGCGGCGGACGCTCCCGCTCGGGCTCACGCCGCCGGTGTTGACGGATTTTCTCGGTCTCACCGTCGGCGGCACGTTGTCGGTCGGCGGGGTCGGCGTGCAGTCTTTTCGTCACGGCACGCAGGCGGATCAGGTGCTCGAGCTGCGCGTCGTGACCGGCGGCGGCGAGACGCTGGACTGTTCGCGCGAGCAGCACGCGGAGCTTTTTCACGCGTGCCTCGCGGGCTTGGGGCAGTGCGGTGTCATCGTGCGGGCGACGCTCCGGCTCGTCGCGGTGCCCGGCGCCGTGCGCGTGCAGCGCACGGTCTTCGCGAGTGCGCGCGAGCTGCTCGCGGCCATGGAAACGTCAACCCGGAGCGACGCCTGCGACGGCCTGCAGGCCTCGCTGGTCGAGAACGACCCGCGCCGGATCGCGGAGTTGTTTGGCGCCAATGCGGACAAGGTGCGTGCCATGAAATTCACCGGGCCATGGCTCCACGTGCTCGCGGCCGTGAACTATCGCGCGCCGGAGTCTGTTCGTGTGTCCGACGGCGCTGATGAGCAGGGGCACGCGCAAGCGCTGCCGGCCGAGACGATGAGTTATTTTCAATTCCTGGCTCGGTGTCGTCACATTCTCGAACCGAACCCGGAGAAATTCGGCGGCGTTCACGACTGCCCGCATCCGTGGCTCAATCTCCTGTTGCCCGCGGACCGTTGTCTCGAGTTCGTCGAGCACGTGCTGCCGGAGATCACGGAGGCTTCGTGCGGCCGCGGGCCGGTTCTGTTTTGTCCGCTGCGCCGGGAACGGCTGGGCGTGCCGTTGTTTCGTGCGCCGGGCAGCGAGACATCCGTCAAAATTTCCATCTTGAAAAACCTCACGCAACCCACGCCGGAGAACATCGCGGCGGCGTTCGCGTCCAACCGGCGCTTATACGAGGCCTGTCTCGAGCGCGGCGGGACCCGTTACCCAATCGATTCGGTGCCGATGCTGCGCGCAGATTGGGAGCGGCATTTCGGCGCGGAGTGGGCGGCGTTCCGGCGAGCGAAAGAGCGCTGGGATCCGGATCACGTCCTCGGCGCAGGCGAGAACATCTTCCCGCCGGTCCTCACGATTCCAGCATGAGCACGCCGATTCCTTCCGGTCCGCCGCAGCGCTCCGCATCGCTGGCGGAATATTTCCGCGTGGTGGAGCCGCAGTTCGAGAGCGCACTGTTCTCGAACGCCAGTCGCACGAAACTCCAGTTCCTGACGACGAAGTTGCCGCCACTTTCCAAATCGATCCTCGAATGCAGGCTCACGGAAAACGCCGACCAAGTGGACCTGTCGGTGTCAATTCCGCGGGCGCCGCTGCCGTTGCCGGACGCGTTGTCGAGCGATCCGATCTGGCGGGAATTTCAGGCGATCTGCGCAGAGTGGCTGGATCCCAGCTCGACGATTCACCGGCTGGTGAAGGAAATCTGGATCGAGCTCGATGGCGCCGGGCCGATGCCGCCGCACGTGCCTTCGCCGAATTTGTTCTTCGCCCTGAATTGGGACGCGGGCGCGCGGGAACACCTGCACAAAATCGCCCGCTCCTTGATGCGACGTCCCGTGCCTGAGGCGCTCGCCCGCTCGCTCCTGGAGGTGAAAAACGACGTGCTCCACGAGGTGCCGCTCGCGCATCTCGGCGCGATGCTGGCGCGTGCTTCCGACTCCCTGCGCCTCGTCGTCTCGCGTGCGCCGGGCGCGAAGATTGCGGACTATATCGAGCAGATCGGCTGGAGGGATCACGGCGCGCTCGTGCGTCGCACGATGTCGCAACTGCAACTCCTGGTGGACGAGTTCTACTTCGACTTCGACGTGCGCGACGGGGTCGGGCCGAGGGTCTTCGTCGAGTGTTTCGTGAAGAAGCCGGCGCGGCGCAAAGAGCGTTGGGTGGCGTTCTTCGATTATCTGGCGGCGCAAGGTTTGTGCCACCCGGCCAAGGGGAAAGCAGCGCTCGATTGGATGGGCATCAACCGGAAGCCGGCCGCGGGCGCCGGCGGTATCTGGCCCGCCTCACTGTGTTGGGGCGATGAGCTGCTCGGGGCGCTCGCGACGAGCGTCTTCATTCGCGACATAAGCCACGTGAAGCTCGCGTTCGAGGCCGGAAAACTGCTCGAGGCGAAGGTGTATCTAAGTTTCGAGCACGGCTGGCTCGATCGCCGCAAACTGCTCGAGATGTTCCGGTGCTACACCGCGACCGGCTCCGGCGCGGATCAGGAGAAAAAGAACGTCTGATAAAGCCGGCTGTCCGGCAACGCGGAGCCGAAGCCGCCCATGCCGGAGTGGAAGCGCTTCGAGTTGAAGAGCACCAGTCGGTTGAAACGATTCGGCACGGAGTGTGTCATGGTCCACGCGTCCATTTTCGGGGCTTCGTGTCCGCGCCACAGATCGCGTTTGCCGTGGGCATCGATCGTCTCCCAGCCGACGCGCGCGATCTCCTCCGCGCTGGGAAAATGCGTGATCCCGAGCGCCTTGTTCTGAAAGAACGCGATGCCTTTTTCCGGCGGCGCGTCGGGCGTCAGAAAGAGGACGCCGCCAAAATTCGTGTTACCGTCGGAGTGAATGACCGGGCCGGTCTCGGACGTGATGTATTGGAACGAACCGTTCGTGTTCGTCCCCTTCGGATTGTGCCACTCGGTAATCTTCGTCTCGAGCAGCGCCTCGAAGCAGCGGACAAAGGGCTCGTATTTCTTGAAGAGGGACTCGGTCCAATACGTGTCGTAGATGGCGCGGTGGATCTTGTAGTTCAGCCCGAGGGCAAATTCCCGGGCCTCGAGCGGAAACCGGTAAAAGCCGTCCACGACCCAGATGTCCGGCGCGGGGCGGGTGATCTGCATGTCGGCGCGATCGGCGAGCGCGAAGGTCCTGTATTCTTGCACGGCGCGAAACGTATCCAGAAAACGGCGACCGCCCCAATCTTTTTCCCGTCGACCGGACGAAATCGTCGTCTCCTCCGCCGGCGAGCCCGGCGTTATGCTCAAAACAGGAAACGCGCGCCAGCGGCCTCGTTGGACGTCAGCCGCTGCCGCGCCGCGAGATCCGCAAACAGACCGGGCACGCGAATCAATTCCTCATAGGAGCCGCTTTGCACGATCCGGCCGGCCGACATCACGACGATGCGATCGGCGCGCATCACCGTGCTCAACCGGTGCGCGATCACGACGCGCGTCGCGACGAGCTCCTCCAAGCTCGCGCTGACGATCGCCTGCGTGCGGTTGTCGAGCGCGCTGGTCGCTTCGTCGAAGAACAGGATCCGCGGCCGGCTGACGATCGCGCGCGCGATCATCAGGCGCTGGCGCTGGCCGCCGGAGAGCACGCCGCCGTTGCTCGGCAGCACGGTGTGCAGTCCCATCGGCATTTCGCGGACATCCTCTTCGAGGCCGGCGAGCCGCAGCGCATTCCAGGCATCGTCGTGGGTGAGCGGCCGCGCGCCCGCGATGTTGGACCAGATTGTGCCCGCGGTGGGCTGACTGGTTTGCAGGACGACGCCGATCTGGCGGCGCACGGCGGCGAGATCCAGCTGCTTGAGATCCTGGCGGTCGTAATGCAGCGCGCCGCTCTCGGGCGTTTCGAAGCCGAGCAGGAGGCGCAGCAGCGTGGATTTGCCGGAGCCCGACGCGCCGACGATCGCGACAAACTCGCCCGGCTGGATCTCGAGCGACACATCGTCGAGCACGAGCGGAAGCTTGGGCGCGTAGCGGAAAGACACATGACTGAGCTCGATGCGCCCGGTGAGGGTGCCGGGCTCGAGCTTGCCGCCGTGATCTTCCGGCGCGGTCTGGAGCAACGGCTGCACCCGCTCGAGCAAGGGCACGAGTTGCAGCACGCTCGCGAGCCCCGCGGTGATGGCGAGCATGCCGGCGAGCAACGCGGTGAAGGCCGTCGTGAACGCGAGGAACGCGCCGACTGAAAGCGTCGTTTCGCCACGCGCCGGTGCGACGATCCAGAACAGCACCGCCGACGCGAGCAGCGGGAAAAGGGCGTTGAAGACGACCACGCGATTGTCGAGCCGGCGCGCTTCCATCGCATCGCGTTTCTGCCGCGCGAACGGTCGGGCCCAGGCCGAGAACGCCAGATCTTCCGCGCCCGCGACGCGCAGCTTTGCGATGCCTGTGATGAACTGCAGCACGAGGCCGCCGATGAAGCCCTGCTGCGCGGCGACGCGACGCTGCACGGTCAATTGCCGCACGCTCGTGGCCGCCGTGAACGCCACCGCAATCACCAGCAGGCCGCAGGCAACGCCCGCAAGCCGCAGGTCGATCGCCGCGAGCACGGCGAGGTTTACCCACGCGAAGAGGTTGCCGAGGCCCGCCGTCACGAGTGCGGACGAAAGCAGCCGGCGCATCTCGGTGATGCCGTGCGTGCGCTGCGCGAGATCGCCCGCGCTGTAGCCGCGGAAAAACGGCATGGGAAGCCGTATCAGCCGATCAATTACAGCGGCCTGGAGCGTTTGGTCCATCCGCCCCTCGATCCGCAGCAGCGCGAGCCCGCGGGTGAGCCCGAAAACCGCGGCCGCGAGCCCGACGCCAAACAGGCCCAGCGTGAGCTGCACGAGAGCGCCCCGCGCTCCAGTCGGGACCAGTGAATCGAACACCGCGGCGGTCGCGATTGCCGGCAGCGTGCTGAGCACGCCACCACCGAGCCCGAACGCGAGCAGCCGCCAGATTTCCGGCTGCAGCCCGCGCGCGCCAAAGCGCAGCAGCTCGCGGCCGCGGATGATGCCGCTGCCAAAAGAGCGGTAGAAAACGTGGGCAAACGACTCGAGCGTCGCGGCGACGTCCGCGGTGATGGGAGATTCAGAACCATCCTGCGGGTTGTGCAGGACATAGCGGCCGGAACCCGCGGGGAGCAGGGCGACGGGTTGCCGTTTGTCGGCGAGGAAGCCGAGCATCGCCCCGCCGTCTTGCGTCCACCAATCGCCGTTGAGCGCGACTTTGCGCGAGCGCACACGCGTCGCCCGCGTGATTGCGCCGAGCGGATCCTCGAGCGGTTCGCCTTTGAGCATTTCCGCCGGCGGCTGAAATACGATCTCCTGCGTGCGGCCCACGGCGGTGCAGGCGAGAAACAGCGGATCTTCGACGGTGGCTTCAGCCACGGGCGCGGTGGCGTTGAGCACCGAGGCCAGGTCGGCGAGCGCGCGCTGCGTGGCGCGATCCCCGGCGGCGGCGCGATCGCGCTGGCGGTTGAGGTCGTCGACTTCGGAGAGCCGGCGGTTCATCGCTTCGCAGTGCGCGACGAGCGCGAGGAAGCGCGCGAAGCCGATCCACGTTTGCTCATCGGCGATGACCGCGGCGGTGGCTTCACCCGTCAGCGAAAGCGGCGCGAGGGCCTGCGCCCAGGCGTGGTGCGCCACGGGGAAACGCGCGCCAGCGCCGGGAATCTCCTCCATCCCGATGAACAGCATGTCGCCCGAAGACGGCGGCAACCATACGACCTCGCGCCGGGCCTGGAACCGCGCGTTCGCCGCGATCGGCTGGGCCACTTCGGGTTCGAGCAGCACGTCGATCCGCGCCTGTACATCGCGCGCGACGCCGGCCGACACCGCTTCGATCCACCCGTCGACGAGGTGCGTCACTGCGGGCGCAAACGAAGGATCGCGGGCGAGGGCGCGCACGCGTTCAAACGGGAGTTTGCGCAGGCGCGTTTCGGGCAGTCCGACTGCGAGCAAGGCGCGGCCCGCGACCGGAGGGCCAAAGCCGAACAACGCGCGGCCCACGCCTACGCTGCAAAACGCGCGGCGGCTGCCCGCCGGCTGGCCGTCGACCACCCGCACGGAAAACACATCGACGCCTCCCGCCTCGACCCACCACACGGCCGCGGCGTCGGTGAGCAGGAACGGTGTGTTGCCGCTCACGTGGTGGAGCTCGCCGTCCGGGGCGAAGAGATGTTGCGGAGCCGCGGCGAGCATCATTCCTCCTTGATCAGGTCGGCGTAGAGACCGGTTTGCGCGGCGAGCTCGGCGTGCGTCCCGCGTTGCATGATTTTTCCGCGGGAAAGGACGACGATCTCGTCGCAGTCGCGAATCGTGCTGAGCCGATGGGCGATGATGAGACAGGCGCAGCCGCGCCGGCGCAGATTCAGGTCGATCGCGTGCTCGGTGTGCGCGTCGAGGGCACTCGTCGCCTCGTCGAGCACGAGGAGCGTGGGCTGATTGACGAGCGCCCGCGCGATCTCGAGCCGCTGGCGCTGGCCGCCGCTGAAGTTGCGGCCGCCCTCATCGATTCGTCCGTCGTAGCCGCCTGGCCGCGCTGCAATGGTTTCGTGGATACACGCGTCCCTGGCGGCGTCGACGATCGCGCCTTCCGCGGCGGTGCTATCCCAGAGCGCGAGATTTTCCCGCGCCGTGCCTTCGAACAGGAACACCTCCTGATCGACGAGGGCGAGCGAGTGCGCGAGCGCCGCGGGCGGAATCGCGTTTCGCGGACGTCCGTCAAAGAGAATCTCGCCGGACCAGGGCTCGTAGAGGCCGCACACGAGCCGGGAGATCGTGGACTTGCCGCAACCGGTCGGGCCGACGAGCGCGATGCGCTGGCCGGGTTGCAGCGTGAGCGAGAAGTTTTCGATCAGCGGCGGATCGAGCCGGCTGTAGCCGAAGGTCAGGTTGCGGAGCTCGAGCTGGCCGGAAAGTTTTATCAGGCGCGAGTTGGCCGCCGTGGACACGGCGGATACGGCCAAAGGTGCCGCGGCCGTGCCGATCGAGGTGTTGGGATCGACCGGATGCCGCAAGACATCGTCGAGTCGCTTCAAGCTGCCGTCCACGGTCTGGAGCGTCGCGCCGAGGCGCACGAGCCGGTTCACGGGTTCGAGAAAACTCGCCATCAAAGTCTGGAACGCGACGAGCGCACCGATGGTGAGCCGGCCGTCGATGACGAGCCAGCCGCCGGTGCCGAGGATCGCGGCCTGGCTGATCGCCGTGAGCAGCGGAGGCACGGTGTTCAGAAAATGCGTCGACGCGCCGTAGCGCTGCTCGGCGTTGAGCGCCTTGGCCTGATAGCCGGACCAGCGCGAAAAAAAATCCGCCTCCCCTCCCGTGGCCTTGATGGTCTCGATCGTCTGCAGGCCGGACATCGTCGTGCCGAGCAGGTTTCCCTGGTCCTGCATCATGCGTTGATGGCCGTCGGCCTGGCGACGGGAAACGTGGCGCAGCACCACGAGATTGACGGCGGCGATCACGAAGCCGAGCAGCGTGAGCGTGATGCTGTATTGCCACATCGCGACGGCGTAGAACGCCAGCAGGAGCAGGCCGAGGAGCGCGGTGGCGAGCTGACCGGAGAGGAGCTGGGCGAGGCGGTCGTTGATCGCGACGCGGCTGCCGATTTCACCCGCGTAGCGTTGGGTGAAGAACGCGACCGGCAACCGCAGCACATGACGGAAGAACGTGCTCGACGACGTGAGCGCGAGCTTCGTCTCGAGCCGCAGCAGCGTGTGTTGTTGCAGCCACGTCAGGATTGCGCGCACCGCGGCGGTGAGTAGAAGCCCGGTGAGGAGCGCGCCGAGCCAGTCGACGCGCCCACGGACAAGGATTTCGTCGACGAACACGCGCGAGAACGCCGGCACGATCAGCCCCGGAATCACGAGCGCGAGGCTCACCAGCACGACGAAGAGCAGCGCCGTCTCGCTGCCGCGCAGGCGCGAGCGGAGCGCCAGCACCACCCCGCGTTTCGCGCCGCCTGGCTGGAAATCGGGTCCGCGTTCGAACGTGAGCACGACACCCGTGAAACCCGCCTCGAATTCATCGAGCGTGACCGTCCGCGGACCGGAACAGGGGTCGTTCAGGAAAACGCGCCCGCGGCCAAATCCCTCGAGAACGAGAAAATGGTTGAAGTTCCAGAACAGGATCGCCGGCAGGGGCACCTCGTCGAGATCGGCGAGCGTTTCCTTGCGATATCCCTTGGCGATGAGGCCGAAGGTGCGCGCGGCACGGACGACGTTCGAGGCTTTCGAGCCGTCGCGCGACACGCCGCAGGCCAGTCGCAATTCCTCGAGCGGCACATGCCGGCCGTGGAAACCGAGTACGATGGCGAGCGCCGCGGCGCCGCACTCGACCGCCTCCATCTGGAGGACGGTGGGCGTTGGCCGACAGCGTCTCGGACGCGGCGCAGCGGGCGCGGTGGTTTCGCTCATGCGGGGCGGTCGGCTTGGCCGTGGAAATTCAGTTGAGAGCTGAGCGTTGAGAGCTGGGAGCCTGAGAGCCCGCGCTTTGCGCCAGACGAGGGGAACGGTTTCGGTTCACTATTCCGCCCGGCTCTGGACTCTCGCACCTCGGCTCTCGACTGCATGGGCACGGCTTAACGACGGAACAACCCCGCGACGGAGGGCAACACGAGCGCGATCGGGCGCTCCTCGGCGATGAGGATGCTCACCGTGCACGGCATGCCAGCGGGCACGGCCGTGGAGGGTGCGGCGATGCGCACTTCGAACATCGCGGCATCCGGCGACGAGGGGGTCGCCGGCGAGCTCGAGACCGCCGTCTGGGGACGGCCGGCAACCTCCTTGACGATGCCGGCGATAAACCCGTCCTCAGTTTTTGAATACGTGACCGGCAGCAACCGCACTTTCATGCCTGTCTCGATCCGGCGGACGTCGCGTGGACCGAAGAACGCGACGACCGCTGGCGCTCCTCCGGCGGGATCGGCGGCGGTGAACTGGCCGCGAGCGTGCACTTCGACGGCGATGCGCCCGAGGCAGCCCCAGAGCACGACAGCGAGCAGCAGCGCCCCGAGCGCCGCAAGCGCGAGCCAGCCTCGGGGCGACACGACCTGCATCCGCTCGTCGAGTTGTTCGGGCGAGGAAAGTCGCTCGAGCGCGGCGGCGCGAAAAACAGAGTTGCGGCGGGAAGAAGCCATGCGGGTGCCGGAGAGAAAAACCGCCCCCGGTCCAGCGCAAGGGCCATCTCCGGGTATACCGAATCTCCAGGCGTACTCAGAGTTGACGCCATTTGGCTGCATCGAAAAAGTGCCGCGTTCCTCAACCCATATATACTATAGAAAATGGCTACTCCCGCTGAACTTGAATCCATCCGCCAAAAGATCGCGCAGAACCCCGCTCTGCTGAGCCGCCTCGCCAAATATCCCAGCTTGAACGCAGCCGTGCCGGAACTAGTGGCGATGGCGAAAGAGTTCGGCGTGCAGGTCACTGATGACGAAGTGAGATCGTTGTTGGGGCCGGGCGAGCGGCCGAAGGGCGAGTTGTCGGATGCGGAGCTCGCGGGCGTGGCCGGGGGCACAAAATATTGCTGGGGCACGGACCCGATGTGCTGGAACACGGATCCTATTTGAGTCCTCATCCGGCAAGCGAAGCTCGAGAACCTCACTTCAACCCCGAGCTCGATCGCTGGGAGCGGCGCGGCTGCGCACCGCTCCAACTTTGGCACACCGCCCGCCATCGTCTCGACGACGCGCTGGCGAACCCAGCCGCAAGGGCGCGGGTGGATCTCGAGATCGCGTCCGTGCCATCACCACTGACCGCGCACCAGCTCCTGCTCGAATGCGATCCGGCGCGCGGCCGGCTTGATTTCGCGGTGGCGCCCGCCGCGCCACCCGCCAGCTGGGCCACTGAAGTGGCGTTCGGAGCGACGATCGAGCGCCTCGCATCGCACGTCGAATGGGCGCTCGGCGATCCCGCGCACGCGGCGAAACTTCGCACGGACTCGTGGATCGAATACGACGTCGATCCGGCGTCGCATCGCGCTGCTCTAGCGGCGCGCGCCTCCGGCTTCATTGGGTTGCCAAATGCGGAATCGAAGGATGTCGCCGCCGTGGGCCGACTCGTCGCTTTACTGGCCAACGACGGCGATCTGCTCTCCGCCCGGACGGAGGCGGCTGAATGGACGAGCGCGCTCGAACGCGAGCTCGCCCCGCTGCGCGCGGTGCAAGCGCACCAGGCGGTGCGTTATCTCGGCCGGATGGATGCGCGCGGCACCTGCAGCGTGCGCATCCACGCCGGGCCCGTGAGGGCGGAGGCCGTGGCGCGGTGGCGAGAGTGGCCCGCCGCACTCGCTCCCGCTCTCGCCGCGGCGGACTGGCTGGTGCTCGGTTTCGATCTCGAACGTTCCGGGGCCGGACCGCGCTGGGGCCTGGAGCTCGTCTGCACGCACGAGACCCGGCACAACCAGCGCTACCGGCCCATGCTCGACGCCCTCGTGTCCGCCGGGGTGCTGCCAGCCGGCATCGTGCCCGCGCTCGCCACGTGGACCGGCGCCACCTGCGAGGCCGATGCGGCCGATGCCTGGCTGCCCACGCTGCTCGGCGGGCCGGGGGCGTTTTATCACGTGCGGACACTCAACCACGTGAAGCTGGTCTTCACCCCGGGCGCGCCGCCGACCGCAAAAGTCTACCTCGCGGTCGATCGCTCCTGGCTCGGGGGAAACGCCCACCCTGAACGCACGCGCGGAACGTGATGACGGTCCCCGCGTGGCTGGAACGGGTGATCGCGCGCGCGACCTGGGGCGACGCATCGCCGGGTGATCGCACCACGAGAGACCGCGTCGCCAAACTTTGGATACGTGCCACCGGCGGCCGGCTGGCGCTGCGGCGGCGGCTGCGCTGGGCCGAGGGCGCCCGCCGTCCGCGGCAGCGCCTGACCGAAGCCGTCGCGGGGGATCCGGCGGTAAACTGGAGCGAGGGTCTCGTGGCGCTGGCCGGTTCGCTGGCCGCAACCCCCGCCACCACCGCACAGGATCTCGCGGGCGCATTGCAGCCGATCGTCCCGGCCGCGCGACGCGAGGTGGAAGCCCAGCTTTCGACCCGCGGAGTCGTTTCGCCTGTCCGGTTAAGTGAAGCGGCCTGGCAGGCGCTCGGCGCAGCGCTGATCGCGCGGGTGTCGGAACCGCTGCAGCCCGCCTGGGATGCGTGGTGCGCGGAGCACCCGCTGACGCGCCTCGCCGCAGGTGAGCCCGCGCTGGCTGCGTTGCGCCATGAATTGGGCGCAGCGGGACTGCGGCCGCTGTTTGAGCGCTTTCCGGTCGCCGCGCGGCTGGCAGGAACGGTCTACACGCTCGAGCTCGCGGCACAGGTGGAGTTGCTGCAACGCCTGGCCGCCGACCTGCCGACGATCGAACGCGAATGGCGGCTCCGCCTTGCGCCCGGCGAGCCCGCGGTCCGTACGCTGCGGCTGCATCTCGGCGATCCGCATCGCGCTGGACGCATGGTGGCGGCGGTGGAATTCTCGGACGCCACCCGGATCGCCTACAAACCACGCCCGCTCGCGGTCGAGCAGGCGCTCGATGAGCTGCTCGCACCCGTCGAGCCGGACCGGCGGCGTTTGCGACTTCTCACGCGCGATGGCTACGGCTGGTGCGAATGGGCGGAGGAATCCGCGGCGGCGAAACCCGCGCGGCTTTACGAGCGGCTTGGCGCGATCATGGCGCACGCACAGGTTTGGGGCATCTGCGATCTCCATGGGGGAAACATCGTTCTCGCCGGCGAGCATCCGTTGCTGATCGACCCGGAATGCCTCCGCCCCGACGTCGGTTTTGTCGGCGCACAGGGCGCCGCGGAGGCTGCAAGCGATCCGGCGGCACGCATGCTCGGCTCGCGATTACTGCCTTCCTGGCGGCGCGCCCGCGCGAGTGACGGTGAGCTGCATGCGAGCGGGATCCTTCGCGTGGGCACCACGCCCAATCACGTCCGCGCGATGCAAGCGGGCTTCCGCGCGATGTGGTCGGAATGGTGCGAACGAGCGAAGCGGTGGGCGCACGAGCCGACGACGGCGACTCCATGGTCGGCACTGGCTGACGCGCCGGTGCGTTTTCTCGTGCGGCAAACCGCGACCTACGGGTTGGTGACTCAACGATTGCTGCAGCCGGATGCTCTGGAGGATATTCGAGTTTTCGATGTGCTGACCGACATGGTTGCGAACGGCGGCACGGAAAGCGCCGACCGGCCCGCGCATTGGGCCGCCTGCGAAGCGGAACGACGGGCGTTGTTCCGGCTCGATGTGCCGGCCTTTTCATACCGCGCGAACACCCGTGATCTGCACGCCTGCGACGGCACACGTATCCAGAATGTCTTTACCGAGCCGCCCGCGCTGCGTTGGCGGAAACGGCTTGAGCAACTCGCCGGTGCAGACGGCGCCCGCGAAGGCGGGCGCGCCGCCGCCTTGATCGAGCGCACGCTGATGCCGGTCGCGCCGCCGCAACCCCGAACCGGTCGGGCGGGCGCGGGCGAGATCGCGCGTTATCTCGTCGCGACCGCATTTCCCGGCCACGATGGAGCGCCGACGTGGATCGGCTATGAACACGATCTGGCGGGCCAACTGATCGTCCCGGCGCTCGCGCACGAGGGCCTCTACCAGGGCCGGTGCGGCATCGCGCTGTTCCTGCTGGCCGCGGGCGCAGAATGCGCGGCGGGCGCAGAGGTGGCCGCGTGCGTATTCGACACGCTGGCTGCAGCAGGCCCGCGCGAGACAACGGATTCGGGTTGGGCACACGGGACCGCAGGACGTGCGATCGCGCTCGAGGCCGCCGCGCGGCTCGCGCCGCGCACGGCTTGGGCAGACGCCGCGCGGCGACTGGCGGCGAGCCTCGCGGAAAACGCGCGGGCGATCGTATCTGCGTCGGCAAACGCCTCCGCCACGTGGCCGCAGCGCGATCTGTTTTCCGGCGAAGCCGGCATCGTGCTCGCGCTCGCGAACGACGGTGCGCACCTCGACGCCGCCCGACAGCTCGCTTCGCGTTGGGAGAAATGGCTCGCGACCGTGAGCCGGCGCCACGGCTTGGCGCATGGCGCCTCCGGCCTTGCCGTCGCGACGGGCCGGCTCGCGGTGGCGCTCGTTCGCGCGGGCCGGTTGGGCGACGCGGATGACGTCTGGTGCAGCGCACTGCGCATGCTCGAACCCGAATCGAGAGCGAATGCCGACCGGTCACCGGCGATGCATCACGCGACGCCTGCCCTTCCCGGCTCGTGGTGCGATCACCACGCCGGCGGCGCGCTGGTCCGCGCCACCCTGCTGCGCTGCGCCCGCGAGATACCGAGCGCGACCGAGCGAGATCTCGAACGACTTCGAGCGGAGCTCCGCGACGAGCGGGCTCACCTGGCAGCGGCCCCCGACACCGCGCTCGACCTGATCTGTTGCGGAAACCTCGGCCGGATCGCGGGCTTCCTGCTCGCCTCGGACGACGGCGGCGCTGAAGCACGGCGGCGGGTCGATCGCTGGATCGCACGCGCGGCGCAGCAGGGTTGGACGCTGGACGGCACGCCACGTGAAGCCTGGCCGGCGCCCGGACTTTTCCGCGGCCTCGCGGGCGCCGGCCTCGTGTTGCTCGCCGCCGAAGACCGCACTGCGCGCGCGCTGCTCGCGGCAGTGGTGGGCCTCAGGCCGTTCATCCCGTGATGTCGCGCCCGGACCTTTACAGCGCCGCATTCATACCGATATCCCCGCGTATTTCCCTGATCATGCTTCGTCGCACCGCGCTCTCGCCTGCCCTGCCCGCCCGTCGCTCCGCCTCCCGAAACGCGACCCTCGCGCTCGCGTTCATCGTGGGAGCCGGCATGCGAACATCCGCCGGCGCAGCACACGCTCCCGATGGCACGGTCACCGAGCTGGAGAAATTCATCCTGACGGAAACGGCGCTCGCACAGTCGGGCGAACTGCTGCCGACCTCGCGACCCACCGATTCAGTTGCGGGCTGGGGTGCGTCGCTGCTCGACACCCCGCGGGCGGTGACTGTCCTGACGCCGGCGTTGCTCCGGAAATTCGGCGTGCGCGACTTCGGCGACCTCGAGCGCGTGAGCGCCGGCGCCGCGCGACCGAACTACTACGGCGTGCCGGGCGCACCGATCCTGCGCGGAGATTTCGCGGGCACGTTTTTCAACGGCATGCAGCGCGCGTGGCAGCGCAACGAGATGCCGATGTCGTTTGGCTCGCTCGAAGGCATGGACCTCGTGAAAGGGCCCGCGCCGGGCAACCTCGGCGCCACGCAGGCCGGCGGCTATGTGAACTTCCTTCCCAAGTCGCCCTACTACGATCGCTTTCGCGGTTCCCTCCAGGTAGCCGCGGGAAGTAATGACTATTTCAATACAGGTCTCGATCTCGGTGGCCCCGTGCTCGCGGCCGGCCGGCCGGCGGCGTATCGGCTGTCGCTGACCGTGCAGGATGCCGGCGCGTATGCGCACGACGTCGGCAACAATTTCGTCTCGCTCTATGGCGCGATCAAATCGCGCCTCTCCGACGGCGTGTCGCTGTTTGCCGGGGCGGAGTTCTTTCGGTTCCGCACCAATGAAAACGCGGGCTGGAATCGCGTGACGCAGGACTTGATCGACCACGGCAACTACATCGTCGGCGAGGTGCGTGATGCCACCAGCGCCGCGGCGGGTGGTTTCGTGCTGCCGGGCAGCGTGCCCTTCATCCCTGTCTTCGGAGCGGCGGCGCCGGGTGGCGCGGCGCTCGATGCTTCCGGCGGCGCGATCCTCGCGCCGGCCAGCTATCGCGCCACGCTCACGCCCGCCTTGCGCGCGCTGCTCGGACCGAACGGCGAGTACACGTCCGCGTTTCTCAACGCCGGCGGCCGACCGTTCACCGTGAAGCTGGATGGCCGCACGGTGCTTTCCGATCCAAACGACTTCGCCGACTCGCACGACCTTCTCGTGTTTGCCGACGTCGTCGATCAGCGCCGGCCCGGGTTCACGTTGAAAAACCAGTTCCTGCTCGACTGGCTGAAGACCGACAAACGTTCGTCCTATGGCTACGCCTACGCGACCGAGCAGATCGTGGTCGAAGACAAGATCACGGCCGGGCAAACGCTCGCTGCGGGGCCGTTGCGCCGGGTGCTCTACGGCGGCTCGCTGCGTTATCAGTGGGCGCACCAGTTGCAGGATTTCTCGGCCGAGCCGTTTTCGCGTCGCGACATCACAGCGGCGACGATCAGCCCAAACTCGATCGTGCTCACCGGCGCGCAGCGGCCGCTCACGGGCGACACGCGCAACCTCTGGGCCCAGGGCGACGACACGGAGCTCACCACGCTCGGCCTCTTTGGCGTCGGCGAGCTGCGGTTCACGTCACGGCTGAGCGCGCTCGCCTCGGTGCGCGTCGAGGGCGCTAGATTCACGGTGCGCACGCCGGCAGCGTTCGAACGCAGCCCGACCCGCGGGCGGAAGATCGGCCAGGGCGGGAAGAACTACACCACGGCGAGCCTCAGCCCGCTCTTCAAAGTCACGCCCGAGCTCTCGCTCTACGCCACGGGACAACACGGCACCGCGCTCAACCCCTCGCAGGGCGGCACGATCACGAGTGAGGCGAATTTCGGCGAGACCGAGCTGGCGGAGGTCGGGGCGAAGGCGTCGCTGCTCGAGGGGCGATTGTTCGCGTCGTTTGCCGGCTACTACGCGACGCTGTCGCGGTTCAACAACATCACGAGCAATCCCTACGGCCTGCGCAGCAAAGGCCTCGAGCTCGAGGCGACGTGGGTGCCGACGCCGCGTTTCTCGCTCATCGGCAACGCCGGCGTGCGGCGCACCGTGCTGACGCACCAGCCCGGCTTTCGCTTCGCGGCCACGCAGGACTATTACCTGCCGCTCGTCGCGGGCGGCCTGTATGCAGATTTTGGAGACAACAACGGCCTGCTCGCGCGCCACAACCCCGGCACGATTCTGCCCGGCTCGCCCGAGACGGTCGCGAGCATCGTCGCGAGCCACGAGCTGCCGGGCGGCTTCGGCCTCTCGCTCGGGCCGACCTATCGCGGCGCCTACTGGCACAATCTCGAGCACACGCTGCGGCTGCCCGCGCGCGTGGTGTGGAACGGCAACGTGGCGTGGCGACGCGGCCGGGTGGCGGTGCTGCTCGAGGGCACGAACCTCTTCAACGCAGACTGGTTCTACGGCTCCGATCCGCTGTTCGCCGCGAACACCATCATCACGAAGGCGCCGCTGCGGGAGGCGAAGATGAGCGTGACGTATTCGTTCTGACATTGCAGCGCCCGCGAACCGGGACCACCTTCCGCGCTCGTGACGCCCGCCGAATTCATCGATCGAAATCCCAGCGAGCTCCTCGGCCGGCTGCAGCAGCTCGTGGGCATTTCCACCGTCAATCCGCCCGGGGAAAACTACGACGCCGCCACGCGCTGGCTCGTGACCGAGATGGAGGCGGTGGGCCTGGCGACGAAGCGTTATGCGATTCCGCGGTCGCGGCTGGAACAGGTGCTGCCGCCGGAGCAGCACGCGTATCCACGTTTCAATGTCGTCGGCAAGTGGCCGGTCCGCGGCGCGAAGAAGACGATCCACTTCAACGCCCACTACGACGTCGTGCCGGTGTCGGGCCGCTGGAAGGACGGTAATGCCTTCAGCGGCGCGCTGCACGAGGGATGGATCTATGGTCGCGGGACCGCCGACATGAAAGGCTCGATCGCGAGCCTGCTGCTGGCGTTGCGCGCGCTGCGCGCCGCGGGCATGGCGCCGCGCATGAACGTCGAAGTGTCGTTCACCGCCGACGAGGAAACCGACTCCGTGCTCGGCGCGGAGTGGCTGGTGGCGCACGCGCCGATCAAGCCCGACTACGCGGTCGTGATGGAAGGCGGCGAAGGCCGGACGGTGTGCTGCGGGCACAACGGCAACGTCTGGCTCGAGGTCATCGTGCACGGCAAGGCCGCTCACGGTTCGATGCCCGATCGCGGCATCAACGCGCTCGAAAAAATGTCCGCGCTCGTGCTCGCGCTGGAGGACTACAAACGCGAGCTGGCACAGCGCGCCTGGCGCACGCCCGAAGGCAAGATCATGCGGCCGACGGTGAACATCGGCGGCGTTTTTCACTGCGGCGAAGGCGCCAAGGTCAACACCGTGCCGGCGCACGCGAGCTTCACGATCGATCGCCGCGTGCTGCCGGTGGAAAAGCAGGCGCAGGCGGAGCGCGAGTTGCGGGCGTTTCTGGCCGCGGCCGCGCGGAAGATTCCGCAATGCGCGATGAACGTGCGCAAGATCTCCGAGAACTACGCGTGTTTCTCGGAGCCCACGCATCCGTTCTTCGCCGCGATGGCCGGCTGCGTGACACGGGTGCGGAAGCAGCGCGCCGTTTTCAACGTCTCGACCGGCTTCAATGACATGCACTTCTTCTCGCATCATCTGAAGATCCCGACGCTGGGCTATGGCCCGGGCGGAGCGGATTATCACGCGGTCGACGAACGCGCGAAAGTGAAGGAGCTGCTCGCGAGCGCCAAAATATACGCGCAGTTGCTGGCGACCTTTGGCGGGTGAGAGGCACCACCGGCGTTCGGCCTGCGGCGTCGGGCGGTCAGGAGGATACCGGCGCTACTTCAGCCCCTGCCTGATCAGCGCGATCGCGATCGCGGCTAGCAGCATCGCGATGATCTTGGAAATCGCGCGCATGCCGGTCGCGCCGATAACGCGGCCAAGCACCTCGCTATAGGTAAAGGCCAGCACCACGAGAACGAGATTCGCCGCGAGGGCGGCGAGTGCGATCACCAGCCCGTGCGTCTGCGAGACGAGGAGAAGTGTGGCGATCAACGCGGGACCGGCGATCAGCGGCATGCCAAGGGGAACCACGCCGAAGTCGGCCGGCAGCTTCACCGGCTGGGCGACGGATGAGGTGAGGTCGCGGGTGGCGAGGATGAAAAGGATGAGCCCACCCGCGATCTGGAAATCGCTCACGGAGATGCCGAGCGCCCGGAAGATGTTCGTGCCGAGAAAGAGAAACAGCAGCGCGACGAGCCCGCCGGTGATCGTCGCCTGGCGCGCGATGTGTTGCCGCTGCGCGTGCGCGACGCCCTGCCCCAGCCCCAGGAAAATCGCGGCGAGCCCGACCGGGTCGACGGCGACGAAGATCGGGATGAAAGCCTGGATGAATTTATCCAGCCACGCGGGCATGGCGCCAAGATCCAAGCTCCCCGGAGAATGTTCAATGCCCAAGCAGCCGCCTGGCGCCCTCGACGCCTGGCGTGCCCCCCTCAACCCTTGCCGCCACGCAGGACGACGAGGTGATCGACGCCACTCGTTTCGAACTCGCGCCAGTAGCTGTCCTCGATCGCGTTGAGTCGCTCTTCATCGTCCTCCGTCAACGCTTCCGTCAGCTTCGTCGCACCCATTTCCGCGCGGAGATCCCGCTCCGCAAGACGGCCGGCCAGTTCGCTCCAGAACGTATCTTCGAGAAAGCGGTCCATCTTCTCGGCGGCGGTGCCACCGGTGAGCTTCTCGTTCGGGAAATATTGCCCGTTCACGTCGACCTCAACGAGGTCGGCGCAGCCAAACGGCTCCGCCAGCTCGAGCACCTTCTGCGCGATCGGGGCATAGCGCTCGGGCATGGTCGCCGGATCGTCCGGACGCGACCCGGCCACCATGAGCCCCAGGTGCACCAGTTCGAGGAGGCGCGCATATTCCTTCTGCGTAAACGAGACCTTCATCTCCAACAGAGGACGTCTTAGCGCGCGGCGCGCAAGGGCGGAGTGGCAGCGCGCGGGCGCTGCGAGGTAGCGCCTCAGACCTGAACAAACCTTGAACAGAAGAGAACAAAGGAAACGAAGAGCTGAAGATACCCGACTACTCAGCGCTCTTCGTTTCCTTCATTCGCTACTGTAAAACTTCAGATTGGCTGCCGAAGAACCCGACCTGTTCACATCACGTTTGGGCGTCCGGAAGCTCTAGACTTTAGGCCGTAGACTCTCAGCGCATCCGCCGCCCCGCGCTCACTCCTTCGATTCGTCGATCGCCATGTAGCGCGTGCGGCCGTTGCGCCAGATCAGCACGAGCACTTTCGGCCCCTTGATCTCCTCACTGAGCCGCACGGCTTCATCCGCATTGCTCACGGGTTTGCGATCGAGCTCGAGAATGATGTCGCCCTCGCTCAAGCCCTGCCGGCCGGACGGGCTGTCGGGATCGACGCTCGTGATCAACGCGCCCTTGATGCGCGCCGGCAGCTGGAGTTGATCGCGCATCTCCGCGGTGATGTCGCCCACGCCGACGCCGTTGAGCACGCCGACATCGGCGCCTGCGGCGGGGCCGCTGTCTTCCAGCGTATCCGCACTTTCAGGACGGCGGCCGAGCTTCACTTTCGCCGTCGCCCGCTTGCCGTCGCGCAGGTACTCGACCGTGACCGGCGTGTCGGGTTTGAACTGGCCGACCGTGAGCAGGAGGTGCCGCGAATCGCGGATCTCGGTGTTGTTGACCTTCGTGATCACATCGCCCGGTTTCAGGCCTGCGCGCTCCGCCGGGCTGTCGGGGGACACTTCGCTGATGATCGTGCCCTTCTCCGCGCCGAACTGGCTCGCGAGCTCCTCGGTGAGATCCTGCGGGCCGACGCCCATGAAGCCGCGCTCGACGCGGCCGGTATTGACGATCTGCTCGGCGATATTGCGGGCGAGGTTGATCGGAATCGCAAAGCCCACGCCGGCCGAGCCGCCCGAGCGCGACAGGATCGCGGTGTTGATGCCCACGACGCGGCCCTCGCAGTCGATCAGCGCGCCGCCGGAGTTGCCGACATTAATCGCCGCATCGGTCTGGATGAAGTCCTCGATCGGGCCGATGCCCACGCCCCGGCTCAACGCGCTGACGATGCCGCGCGAGACGGATTGCCCGACCCCGAAAGGATTGCCGATCGCGAGCACCACATCGCCGACCTGCAACTGCTCGCTGTCGCCAAACACCGCCGGCGACAGGCCGGTCGCCTCGATCTTGAGCACCGCGAGGTCGGCAAAGGAGTCGCGCCCCACGATCGTGGCGTCGTAGCGCTTCGTCGCTTCGCCGATCGAGACCTTCACATCGTCCGCGCCTTCGACCACGTGATTGTTCGTCAGGATGTAACCGTCGGCCGTGATCACCACGCCCGAGCCAAGGCCCTGCTGCACCTGGTCGGGCAGCCGGTTGCGCGAGCCGCTGCCGCCACCGCGATTGCTGCGGTCATTGCGATTGCCGCCGCGATTGGAGCCCGGGCCGTCGTCGGGGCGGAGGCTGCCGTCCTCCTCCGGCATCGGGATGCCGAGGCCATCGAAGAAGCGGCGGAACCGCGGGTCATTTAAAAATGGATACATGTCCTGCGCGCGGACCCGTTTGCTCGAGTGCACATAGACGACGCTCGAGGCCGTGCGCTTGACGACCGGCGCGTAGCTGACGCGGTCGGCGCGGTCGCGATCGATCGGCTTCGTGTCCACCGTGATCTTTAACGGCGGGCGCGAGCCTGGCGCGGACTTCGCGTCGGCGGCTTTGCCGGGCCGGGACGCGTCGGCCTTCGCGGCCGGTGGGTTCTTCCGTTCGGCGGACGGCTTGGCATCGCCAGCACGCAGGCCGAGCGAGGCGCTGATCGTGAGCGCAAGGACGGCGGCAACGAGAGTGAATTGGGTGGCGCGCGGTTTCATGGGCACGGTGGACAGAAGGGCGTTGAGGACTTCGGGGCTCGGCGGGCGAGCCGCTCTGACTTGGCGACAGCAAACAGGTTCCGTCTGCTAGAATCTGCAACCAGCTCAAGCAAAACGTGCCGCGAGGCACAGCCCCTCAGCGGAATGAGAAACGCGTCCACCCACCCGCCGGGCGCCGAAACGCGAACGCCGCGTCAACGATGCGCGTAGGTCGGTCCCTCCCGCAGTTGCCGCACGCGATCGTGCGCGGCCTGCACCTGCTCGTATTGCCGCTGGACGAGGTCGCGCGACTGCTGGTCCACGTTGGGATCACCGAGGGCGGCGCCGTAGAGCTTGAGCACCAGGGCGTCGCCCCGCTCGCACTCGGTGAGCAGCGCGTGAGTTTCGTTCGATTCGATCGCCGCCTTCAGCCCCATCCAGCCGCGGTGCAACGCGCCGAGGGGCGAGCCCGTTTTCGCCGGCGTGCCGCGCAATGTCCGGATGCGATCCTCCAGCGCCACGACAAACTTTCCCCGCTGGAGCGCATAGCCTTCGAACAACTCGACGAGTTCGGGCGCGGCGACGGCGTCGGCCGCCGACTGGTAACCGTGCTCGGCATCCTTGTTGGCCATGAGCAGCTCGTTCAAAACGAGGAGCGTCGTATCGTCGTTCGTGATCATGTTGCCGCTATAGAGCGCGGCCGGCGCGGTCAGTTCGCCTGATTTGTCGGCCGGAATTCCCGGAAGCTGCGCGCGGGACGGACCACGGCGGACGGACGCGGTTTGGCGCGGCGCAATTGACCGCGGGACCACGTTGCGCAACGTGCGCGCATGGAGCCGGAACCGCGCGCTGCGTCGGCGCGAGCCTTTGCGCTGCCGAACCTCGCCTGGGTGGCCGCGGCGGTGTGCGCCTTGGCGCCTCTTCTCGGGGCACTGAGCCGCGCCACGCACGGCCAGCTCACGCTGCATGCGCTGGCCGTGGCGCTGGCGATCGCGGCGGTGTTCCTGGTTGTGCCGGCCGCGATCGCGTGGATCGCGTGGCGCCTCGGCGGAGGCCGCGCGGCGCTGCGCAACGCCGGCTTTTTCGCCACGCTCGCGGCCCTCGCGTTTGTCGGCGGCCGGCACGTCGTCAGCGAGACGCGAGAGCGCAACGCGATGGTCACCACGCAGGCGCGCGCGCTCGCCACGCAACTCGTGGAACGCGCAGCGGGTCAGCCCGCGCCACCGGCTACGCGCGCGAATTCACCGCCAGCCGCCGGGACCGCCGCACTCCGCGTGATCGAGGCGCAGCGCGCCGTGAAGGCGCGACTCGATGCGGTGCAGCAGGTCTACGACGACGCGGCAGCCGCAGTGGCTCCGGCCGCATTCTTCGAGCTGGCCCCGCTGGAGCCGGCGGGCGCGATCGCGCGGCGTCGCGAACAGGTGCAGGCCTTCGCCCGCGCGAACACCCTGCTGCACGAGGCCGCAGCGCTGGGCGCGTTTTATTTTTCCTCCGAGCTGCGCGATCGCGCCGTGCCCGAAGATGCGGTGCGCAAGGCGGTCGCGATCTACCGCTCGGCCACCAAAAAACAGCTCCCGCGCTTGAAGCAGTTGCGCGACAAGGACGGTGCGCTGGCGCTGCTCATGGACCAGTTTCTCGCGTTTGCGGAAACGCACCGCGGCCAGTGGCGCAGCGAGCTTCCGGGCGGCACGATCGCGTTCGATTCACCGGAAGTGAAGACGCGCTACGAACACATCGTCCGCACCGCGCACGTGCTCGAAGCGGAGCGGCGGCAGCTGCGGCAGGCGCTGCTCGCGCCGACGACGCGATCATCGCCGGAGCGAACACCGCACAGCGCCCAACCGCTCCGCCATTGACCGGGCCGGCGACGCACGGCTAACTCTCGCGCTTATGTCCGCAGAATTCACCGCTCCCGCCGTCTCCATGGATGCCATCGTCGCGCTCGCGAAGCGCCGCGGTTTCATCTTCCAGTCGTCCGAGATCTACGGCGGGTTCAATGGTTTCTTCGACTACGGCCCGCTCGGCGCAGAGCTGAAGAAAAATATCCGCGATTGCTGGTGGGACGACATGGTGCGCCGCCGCGACGACGTCGTGGGCATCGAGACCTCGATCATCATGCACCCGAAAGTCTGGGAAGCCTCGGGCCACGTCGCCGGCTTCACCGATCCGCTCGTCGACTGCAAGGTGAGCAAACAACGTTATCGCGCGGATCAGTTGTTTTTCGCGCCGGTCGTGGTCACAAGCGCCGAAGGCGAGGCCAAGACCGTCGGTTATGTGAGCGCGCTCGAGAGCGAAAAGACGACGGAAACACTGCAGGCCGCCGCGGAGACGTTTAAGCGCAAGAAGGCGATCCAGGGCTCCCTCTCGCCAGTACAGCCGAAAGATTTCACCGAAGCCACCGAAGCCGAAATCCCGCTCATCCCCTCGCCCGCCACCGGCGAGCCCGGCAGCCTCACCGCGCCGCGCGGCTTCAACATGATGTTCCAGACGAATGTCGGCGCGATGACCGACGCCTCATCCGTCGCCTACCTGCGCCCGGAGACGGCCCAGGGCATGTTCGTCGATTTCAAGAACGTCGTGGACACCGGCCGCGTGAAGCTGCCGTTCGGCATCGCGCAGATCGGGAAGTCGTTTCGCAACGAGATCACGCCGCGCAACTTCATCTTCCGCTCGCGCGAGTTCGAGCAGATGGAGATGGAATACTTCATCGGCGAGGATGCCGACTGGGCGACCGCGCACCGCGAGTGGATCGAGTGGTGCAAGAACTGGCTGCTCTCGATCGGCCTGCCGGCGTCCCATCTTTCCGAATACGACCATCCGAAGGAGAAGCTCGCGTTCTATTCGAAGGGCACGACGGACATCATGTTCAACTATCCCTTCGGCGTGCAGGAGCTGTGGGGCATCGCGGCGCGCGGCGACTACGACCTCAAGCAGCACGCCACCGCCAGCGGCAAGCCCATGGAATATTTCGACGAGGCGACGAAGAAGAAATTCGTCCCGCACGTGATCGAGCCGGCGGTCGGCGTGGATCGCATTTTCCTGGCGCTGCTCTGCGCCGGCTACGCGGAGGAGGACGTGACAGACGAGAAGGGCAACGTGGAGAAACGCACCGTGCTCCGGCTCTCGCCACGCATCGCGCCGGTGAAGGTCGCCGTGCTTCCGCTCCTGAAAAACAAGGAGGCGCTCGTCGGCCGCGCGAAGGAGCTGCACGCGAAATTGAAACGCCGCTACGCCGTCTTCTACGACGAAGCGGGCGCGATCGGCCGGCGTTATCGCCGGCAGGACGAGATCGGCACGCCGTGGTGCGTGACGATCGACTTCGAGACGATCGAGAAGGACGGCACGTTCACCCTGCGGGAACGCGATACGATGACGCAGAAACGCATCACCGAGACCGAGCTTTTTGCGCTGCTCGAGGAGCAAGTATACTGACGTGACGCCGGCAACCTGCCGGCCTCACTCCTAGCCGGCAGGTTCGCCGGCACCCTACTCACGATCCATGGCTCGCGCCCGTCCACCGCATGTGCGCAGCGTCCAGACGCCCGAGGCGCTGGAGGCGTTGCGCGCGTGGCTGGCCGCGTTGCCAGACGGGATCCGCAAGCGCGGCGAGCATCTGGTATCGCACCGGCAGGTCGAGCGCGTGTGGGCGGGAGCCGACCATTACGTCGAAGCGCGGGTGATCGACAGCGAGCCGCAGGGCGTGACGCTGTTTCTCACGCTCGGAAAATGGAGTTCGCGCTGCAGCTGCGCGCGCCGCGTAAACTGCGAGCACGCTTCCGCCGCGGGCCACGCGTGGCTCGCGGCCGCGGAAGCCGGTACGCCGGCGCCCAGCGTCGAGCCCCCGCCGATTCCCGTGCAGCCCGCGCCGCCGCCCCCACCGACCTTCGGCGCGCCGCCCGGGCGCTCGGCCTTTCGCGCGCAATGGACGCCGATCCTGGCCAAGAAACTCGGCCGCCCGCTCACCGCCGCCGAAGGGAACCAGCTGGAAAACCTGGCCGCACTCTTCGCCGACCTGACGCAGGCGCACGGCACGCTTTATCCCGGCACGCTCCTCCGCCACGGCTTCGACTACAAACCCGCGCCCGGAGCACCGCTCTACGCGCCGGCGTTCGCCGGCTGGTGGGACTATGCGACCGCTCCAGCCGACCCGTGGGCCCTGTGGCAATACATCGCCCACGACTACGAGCTCGAAGGCCGGCCGATTCCCGAGGTGTTTCGTCCGCTGACCGACACCACCGCCCTGCGCGCAACGATCGAAGCACGCCTCCTGCAGAACGATCTCGACGCCTGGCAACGCGCGCTCGCCGTGCCCGACGATTCCGCCGCCGCGCCACGGACACATCCTGCAACCAGCGAAGTCGCCGGACTCCGCGCCCGCGTGCGTCCCGAAGGCGGCCTCGTCATCGAAACGTGCCCCACGCCCGGCAAATCCTGGCGCCCGCCGCCGCAGAAATGGTTTGCCGCCCTCGCGACCGCCCGCCCCGTCGACTTCGAGCACCTCACCCCGCCCGAAGCCGCGCTCGGCATCGCGCTCGCCGCGGAATGCGCCGCGGGCCTGCAAGCGCCCACGTTGCGCCAGCCATTGCCCGCGGAGGCGACCGCCAACCTCTTTCGCACTCGCGGCGCGCGCGATGCGATCGTGATGCCCGACGGCTCCCCGTTGCGCATCGAGCCGGAGCCGCTCGCACTCGAGGCCACCGTCTCGAGCTCGGCGCACGAGCGGCTCGATCTGCGACTCGTCACGCCCGACGGTCGCGATGCCTCCCGCGCCACGCTCGTCACGCTGCGCCCCTCCCCGCTCTACTATTTCGAAAACCGGGTGTGGCCCGGGCCGCCTCCGACGCCGGACAAACCGCTGCCCACCGCCGCGCTCAGCGACACGAAAATCATGTCGCGGCTCCGCGCCGCCGGCCTCCGCCTGCCTGCGTCGTTCGAGAGCAACGTCCGCCGCGTCCTGCTGCGTCCGCAGTTGAAATGCTGGCTCACGCCCACGCCGCATCACGACGACACGCTGGAGTTTCACGCCCAGCTCTTCGCCCGTGCCGACGACCTGCCGATCGAGCAGCATTGGATCAACACGGGCTGGCAGTGGACGCCCCGCGGAGCGCCACCGCCACGCCTCGCGGGCCAGCCGCTCCTCGAGTTCGACCTGTCCGCCGCGCAGCTCGCCAGCGCGCGCCTCGGTGGGCTCGCCCTCATCTGGCGCGATTGGGATGGCTCCTGGGCGCGCCAGGTCGGGGCGGATTTTCCCGACGAATTTCTAGCCTGGCACGCCACTCTTCCGCCCGGCCTCAACGTCGAGCTGTCGCCCGGCCTCGCCAATCTCCTCGGGCCGCCGTTGCGCGCGCACGTGGAGTTTTCCGCCGTGCCCGCCGAAGCGGCCGGTCGCGACTGGTTCAATCTCACGGTCAACCTGCGCGTCGCCGATGCGAAGCTCACCGCCGATGAGATCGCGCTGCTCGCGAAGGCGCGCGGCAAATGGGTGAGCCTGCCGCGCCACGGCTGGCGCCGGCTCGAAGTCGTGGCCGATGGTCCCGACAACGCGACCGATGCGCTCGAGCGGCTCGGCCTCGACACCGCCGACGTGCTCGCCGACGGCCGCGCGCACACGCACCGCATCCACACGCTCCAGCTCGCCGCCGAGGCGGACGTCCTCGATGCCCGCGACGCCACCCTCGCCGCGCAGCTGCGCGAACGCGCCCGCTCCCTCGCCGCCCAACCGCCGCCGCCACTGCCCGCCGGACTGCGCGCAACACTCCGCCCGTATCAAGAAGAGGGATACCACTTCCTCGCTCACCTCTCCGCATTGAGCCTGGGTGGCGTTCTCGCCGATGACATGGGCCTGGGCAAAACCGTGCAGACCCTCGCGTGGCTCCTGCACCTCGCCGAACTGCGCAGCCGCGAGCTGGAGGAATACGGACACTCGCACGGCGATTCCGCGGCGTCGACCTCGGCGCCACCGACGGTCGCAAAGGCGGCCGCGCCCAAAGCGCTGCGCGTGCTCGTCGTGTGTCCGAAGAGCGTCACGCACGGCTGGCTCGTCGAGACGGAACGTTTCGCCCCCTCGCTCCACGCGGTCGCCTTCGACCCGTCGCTCGCCAGCCCGAGCTCTCAACTCTCAACGCTCAGCTCTCAACTGTTGGTGGCCAATTACACGCAGCTCCGGCTGAACGCCACCTGGTTCAAGTCGCAGGCGTGGGACGCCGTCGTGCTCGACGAAGGCCAGTTCATCAAGAATCCCAGCAGCCAGGTCGCGACCGTCGCTCGCGCGCTCCCGGCGCGACACCGCGTGGTGCTCACCGGCACACCGATCGAGAACCGGCTGACGGACCTGTGGAGCCTTTTCGCGTTTGCGCAGCCGGGCCTGCTCGGCACGCAGAGCGCGTTTCGCCGGCACTACGCCGATGCCAATTCCGCGGCCCACGAGCGACTGCATCGCCGCGTGCGCCATTTTCTGCTCCGCCGCACGAAGGCCCAGGCCGCGCCCGATCTTCCGTCACGCACCGAGGACGAGATCGTCGTCGAGCTCGAAGGCGAGCAGCGCAAACTCTACGACGCCGAGCTCAAGCGCGCGCGCGCGCATCTGCTCGGCGTCGACAGCAACAGCGCCCTCGCACCCGTCCGCTTCAACGTGCTCTCGAGCCTGCTGCGCTTGCGCCAGATCTGCTGCCATCCCGCGCTCGTCGATCCCGCGCACAGCCACCTGCCGAGCGCGAAACTCGAGGCGCTGCTCGAACGCCTCGAGGAGCTGCGCGACGAAGGTCACCAGGTGCTGGTGTTCAGCCAGTTCGTCGAGATGTTGGAGATCATCCGCCACCGGCTGATCGCGGATGACATCGGCCACCTGATCCTCACCGGCCGCACGGAAAACCGCGCCGAGCTCGTCGACGAATTCCAACGCGACAAAACGAAAACCGTTTTCCTGCTCTCGCTGAAAGCCGCTGGCTTCGGATTGAACCTCACCGCCGCGAGCTACGTGATTCTCTACGATCCGTGGTGGAACCCGGCCGCCGAAGCCCAGGCGATCGATCGCACGCACCGCATCGGCCAGACGGAAAACGTCGTCGCGTATCGCCTCCTGGCCGAGACGACCGTCGAGGAGAAGATCCGCAGCCTGCAGAAGGAGAAGGCCGCCCTGGCCGCGGCCGTGGTGCAGGAAGAGTCGCTCGCGAGCATCCTGGACCTCGACAGCTTGAAACAGATCCTGGCGTGAGGTGTGGCGCGGGGCACAGACCCTGCCGTACGAGCCGGGCAACCCAACCCTCTCGCGGCTTGTGAGGCGCCGCGGCAGTGACACTGTCCTGCCCTCTCCCGGATGCCCGATCCTGTCGTCAGCCCACCGTCCGCCACCGCTCCCGCTCCGGAGATAAACCTCCCGCTGTGGCGCGTCGCGCTGTCGGCCCTGAAGGGCGAGCACCACGACTATACGTCCGCACCACTCGATCGCGCCGTGCTGCTGCTCGCCGTGCCCATGGTGCTCGAGATGATCATGGAATCGCTCTTCGCCGTGACGGACGTCTTCTGGGTATCGCGACTCGGCAAGGAAGCTGTCGCCGTCGTCGGGTTCACCGAATCGGTGATGACGCTCATCTACGCTGTGGCCATCGGGATCTCCTTTGCCGCCACTGCGATCGTGGCGCGGCGCATCGGGGAGAACGATCCCGAACGCGCCGCCCGCGCCGCCGGCCAGATCGTGGTGCTCGGCATCACCGTCGCGGCGACGATCGGCCTCGGGCTCGCGTTTTTCGCGCGCGAGATCCTGCAGCTGATGGGCGCCGACGCCGCCACCGTCGCGCTCGGGACCAACTTCGCACGCGTGATGCTTGGCGGGAATATCACCGTGTTCATGATTTTCCTGATCAACGCGATCTTCCGCGGCGCCGGCGACGCCGTGATCGCCATGCGCACGCTCTGGCTCGCGAACGCGCTGAACATCGTGCTCGACCCGTGTTTCATCTTTGGCTGGGGACCGTTTCCCGAGCTCGGAATCACCGGTGCGGCCGTCGCCACCAATCTCGGCCGCGGCATCGGAATCCTGTATCAAGTCTGGCACCTCACCGCGCGGCACGGGCGCGTGCATCTCCGCGTGCGCCATCTTCGGCCCGCCGCCGCCGACATCGGCGCCATCCTGCGCCCGGCGTGGAGCGGCATCGCGCAACTGCTCATCAGCACGACGAGCTGGGTCGGGCTGTTTAAAATTCTCGCGCTCTTCGGCAGCTCGGCGGTCGCCGGTTACACGATCGCGATCCGCGTGGTGATGTTTGCGCTCATGCCGGCGTGGGGCCTCGCCAACGCCGGCTCGACGCTCGTCGGCCAGAATCTCGGCGCCCGGAAACCCGAGCGCGCGACCGCCGCCGTGTGGATCGCGACGCGCTACAACACCTTTTTTCTCGGCCTCGTCGGCGTCGTCTTCGTCGTGTTCGCGGGCCCGATCGTCGGCTTGTTCACCACGGAACCGGAAGTCCTGCGGCACGGCACGCGCGCGTTGTGGATCATGAGCGCGGCGTTCCCGCTCTACGCCGCCGGAATGTGCTTCGAGGGCGCGTTCAACGGGGCCGGCGATACCTGGACGCCGACGCGATTGAACTTTTTCTGCTTCTGGCTCGGCCAGATTCCGCTCGCGTGGATTCTCGCCGACATCTGCCAACTCGGCGCCCGGGGCGTCTTCATCGCCGTTCCGATCTCGTTCTCCGTGTTGGCGCTATGGAGCGGCGTGCTCTTCCGGCGCGGCCGTTGGCAGAAACAGAAAGTGTGAACGCGCCCAAGAGCACCGCAAATAGCTGGGACGCGGCGGTTGCGGTCCGCCACCGGCGGCACTAAGGGTCGAGGCGATGCTCCCTCTGCTCTCCGCTCTGCCACCGTGGCTCGTCCGCGTCCTGCTCGCTTTTGGATTTGGCTGTTTCTTCGCCGCGCTGCTGTGAAGCGTTTCGCCTATTTGCGCGATCCGCTCTGCCTCGCGGCGTGCGTGCTCTATGCGCTCAACCGCTGGTGGCTGCGCGAGCACGTCGGCGGCGAGTTTCTCGCGGGCTATTTCAATGACCTGCTGCTGATTCCCGCCGCGCTTCCGCTCGCGCTGTGGGTGCAGCGCCGGCTCGGCGTTCGCACCGATGACCGGCCGCCGCGCTGGCCCGAGATCGCGTTGCACCTCGCGGTGTGGGCGATCGTCGCCGAAGCGGTGATGCCGCAGCTCACGGCGCGCGCCACCGGCGACTGGCGTGATGTGGCCGCCTACGCCGCGGGCGCAATCGGCGCCGGCTGCTGGTGGCGCGAACCCGCGCTGGGATGAGCTTCGAACGCCTCGCGCCGCACTACACCTGGATGGAGCGCGTGCTCGCGGGCGGGCGGCTGCAACGCTGCCGGCTCGCGTGGCTCGACGCGCTCGCCGGTTGCGAGACGCTCCTCATCGCGGGCGTGGGCCACGGCCATTTTCTCGAACGCTGCGCGCAACGCTTCCCCCACCTGCGGATCGTGAGCGTCGATGCGAGCGCCGGCATGCTGCGCCAAGCGCGACGCCGGGCCCGGCTGGCGCGACCCCGGCTCGATGGGCTGCGCTTCGTGCGCGCGACGCTGCCCGACTGGCCGCCCGGGCTCTCGCGACCGGGCGAATTCGACGCGATCGCGACGCACTTCTTCCTCGATTGCTTTCCGGCCGCGGAGTTGTCCGCCGTGGTCGCGACGCTCGCGCGCGCCGCGCGGCCGCGCGCCCGCTGGCTCGTTTCGGATTTCGCGGTGCCGCCGCATGGACTTGCGCGGCAACGCGCCCGCGCGGTGCATGCGTTGATGTATGCGTTTTTCCGGCACGTCGCGCGCCTGCCAGCGCGACGCCTGACCGAACCGGATGAGCGGCTCGGTGCCGCCGGCTTCGAGCTGAGGGGGCGGCAGACCACGGAGTGGGGTTTGTTGCGCGCGGATTGGTGGCAGCGCCCGGGTCTCGACTAACGCGTTGCCCGCGCGGCTCCCGCGCAACTGCCAGCGCGATTTGCGGTCAAGGAGACGATGAAACGTGTCGTCCGCTCGTTCTCCCTGCCGTTGCTCGCGGCCGCCTTCGTCTTCGCCGGCTGCTCATCGACCTACTACAACGCGATGGAGAAATTCGGCATCGCGAAGCGGGAGATCCTCGCGGACCGCGTCGACGACACCCGCAAGGCGCAACAGGAGGCGAAGCAAGAGTTCGCGGATGCGCTGCAGCGCTTCCTTGCCGTGACGAAGACCGATGGCGGCGACCTGCAGAAAAAATACGACGCGCTGAACGCACAGTTCAAACGCAGCGAAGCCCAGGCGAAAGAAGTGCGCGATCGCATCGCCTCCGTCGAGGACGTCGCCGAGGCGTTGTTCCGGGAGTGGAAGCAGGAGCTCGGGCAATATTCGAATCCGACCTTGAAGGCCGACAGCCAGCGTCAACTCGACACCACGCGGCGGCGCTACGACTCCTTGATCACGCTGATGCGCCGCGCGGCCGACCGGATGGATCCGGTGATCGCGACCTTCCGCGACCAGGTGCTCTTCTTGAAGCACAACTTGAATGCCACTGCCGTCTCCTCGCTCGGCAGCACGCACCGCGCGTTGGAAGCAGACATCTCGCGGCTGATTTCGGAAATGGAAACTTCGATTCGTGAGGCGGAGATTTTCATTCGCGATTTGAAGGCGGAGCCCGGCGTGTGAGTCTGGAAGCACACGCGGCCGCGGCCGGCCGTTCGCCACGTTCGCCAAGTTTGTCATCCAATAGATGACATGTTGCGCGCCGCGCGAGCGGGGCAAATGAGGCGGGGTTGTCATCTAATGGATGACAATTACTCGGGGCGCGGGTCGGCGTAGAGGTCGCCGCGTCGGCGCCTCAGTCGAAACCTCGCTCGAGCTTCGAGCGGAGCTCCGCGATGATCTTATCGCATTCGCAGCCCAGCGCCTCGATCTCGCCTTGTATTTCCGCGAGCCACGTCGGATCGACGAGTGCCTGCTGACTGCAGCACGCCGCCGCCAGCAGCGCATGATCGAGGCATTCCCGCGCACGCTTGAGTCGCACAATCACGCCCGCGCAAAACGCGCGGGCCGGCGGCCAGTCGTCGTTTAGCGCCCCCGCCAGCTTCGCCGCCGCGCTCATGACGGAGGAAACAAGATCCGCCACCGGATGCTCGTCGGTCGCATCGGCGGGCACCCAGCCGCGGTCCGCCGGCTCGTCCATCAACCGGCCGGCCAGCTCAAAGGCTCGTCCTGCCAGCGGGTGCGTGCGGTCCGGCTCTTCCTCGAACTCGCGCTCGAGCGTCTCCGACACCTCCGCGCCGGCGCGATTCATCTCCTCGATCCATTCGGCGCGTTGCGCTTCCTCTTCCGGCGTGAGCGGCCGCTCTCCGCGCTCCCGGCGCCGCCGCTCGAGTTCCTCCTCGAGGATCTTGCGGTAGTTCTCCGCGCCCTCGCGATTCACCCGCACGTTGATTCGATCGATGAGGCGATCACTGTCGTTCTGCATTTTTTCCGCCTCCTCCTCGGTCTGCGGTTCGTCGTCGTCCCAGGAATCCTCGTCCTCGAACTCATCACGGTTGTTCGCACCGCTATCGGACTCGCCGGGGGTGTCGGTGGTCGGATCCCCGGGCGCGACCGCCGCGTCGAGAGAGCTCATGAAGTCCGTCATCGCAGCCCCGTTCGCTCCCTGCTGCTCCTGCTCCTCGGCGCTGGTCATTTCCCACGTGCTCTCTGGATCGATCGTGAGCGTGTAGCTGGCGGATTCGATCATCACGCGGCCGTTTGTCTCACTGAACCATTCGAGATAAAGGCTGTTGCCCCAGTGCCAGGGAAACGGTTTCCGCTGTTTATAGAGCTTCATCAACTCCTCCATCGAGACTTCCGGCACCTTCACTTTGCGCGAAGCAGTACAGTCACCGATGACCCCGGTCTGGCGGGTCGCGATACTGGCAAAGTCTCCAGGTTTCGGATCCGGATTGACGAATTCCAGTCTCCGCCCCGCGAGATCGCGCCAGGCGTTGCCTTCGAGGTCGAGCTCCAGCGGCTCGGCGCGGCCGAAGAACCAGATGCGGCCGGTGACGCGGCCGCGCACGCGATTATCAATTTCGCCGCGAATCACCGCCTCATCGATGCGCCAGGCCATGGGAAAGGTTGAAAACGTTGCGCCGCGCGGCTCAAGGCGTTTCCGCACGGCGATTAGCCGTGGACCGCGCCGTGCTTGGTGGCGCGTTCCCCCTCGCATTCGGGGGAGCCACGCTCCAACGCCCGACACACCTGCGGGCGTTGCGCGTAGATCGTACAGAAAAAATCGCGTGCGCCCGCGGCGTCGCGCCGCACGTCCAACGCCGCGCAATGGCCGTCCTGCATGCGCATGAACGCGCGCTGGCCAATAAAGTGCGCCAGCTCCTCGGCGCGTTCGCCGAGTCCACTCCAATCATCGCCGCTTACGCGCACGTAGGTCGGCGACGGCGAGAAACAACACACGCCGCAGCCGCGGCAATCGGTGGGGGCATTCATGCATGCGCGGACCGGGCCGGCGCGAGTCGCCCGGCCCGGCCGCGCTGGAATCAGAACTCCAAGGTCGTCGACAACCGCCAGCTGCGCGGCTCGTTTAAATAGACGCGCCGGATGCCGTTGTAGGTATCGTTATAGCGTCCGACGTTCGCGAGGTACGAGTTGGTGAGGTTCTTCACGTTGAGCTGTACAGTCGCATTGATCTTCGAGCGCGGCAGGCGGAACCGATAGCCGGCAAACGCATCGCCGAGCAGCGATTCGTTGCCCCAGTAGACCTGGCCGGTCGCGATCTCCTGGCTCATGAAATTCTTTCCCTGATATCGCACCGAGGCGCCCAGGAAGAGCCCGCGGAGCCGACCTTCGGTGAACTTGTAGCGGGCGGTGCCGTTCATCTTGTGCGGCCGCGTACCGAACGGCGAATTCTGGCGATCGACCTGGAAGGCGAGCTCGCTGTCGAGCTCTGCCACCGCGAGGTCGAACTCCGCGAGCTCGGCGGGATTGTTGAGCAGGAGTTGGCGCCACTCGGGGACGCGCGCGCCAAAGAAATCGAAGACCTCGCGGAAGAAGTTTTCGCGGCGGCGCTTCGAGTTGGAGTAGCTGGCGCGAAGCGAGAGATTCTTCGTGGGATTGGCCACGAGCTCGACCTCGATGCCCTCGGTGAAGACGTCGATCGTGGCGGTCGTCCAGGTGATCGCCTGGCTATCCCGCTCGGCCGCGGAAATTTTCCCGGCGCTTTCCAACTGGTCGAGCATCGTGGCGAGATTGTTGACGCCGAGCGCATTGCCGCCCGGGAGAATGGGCGTGTCGTTGAGCTGCTTGGTCTGGAACCACGTCGCGCGCATGAAAAACCGGTCGTCGCCGAGGAAGTCCACCATGATGCCGAAATCGCGCCCGTCGCCTTCGGTGGGTCCGGCGACATCGCCGGTCGGCAGCACGGTACGGTCGAAGCGCGGCGCGCCGCTGTTCTTCGACATATTATAGAAGAACGAAAGCCGCTTCGTCGCGTGGAGCACCGCGCCGGCGGTGAAGGTGCTCGGTTTGTAGTGGTGATGCACGTACTGGTCGTTGAAAAACCACTCGCCCACGGCGAGCTCTCCGGAGCGGACGAGCGGATGGTCGGCGGCCACGCGTTCCTCCTGCTGGTTCTTGAATTTGATGTCGTCCTGGCGCGAACCGAAGGTCGTGATCAGCCGGTTTTTGAACCAGAAGCTCTGGGCGGCGATCATCATCGTATCGATGCTCTTGATGGTGTGGGTATTTGCCCGGCCTCGCGAGGCGTACATCGAATGGTAGCGCTGACCGTTCCATTCGAACTCCGGAATCGGGATGCTCGGATCGCTGGCGTAGTAGGTCGTGTAGTCGCCCTCGACGATGTAGTTGCGGCGGAAGACTTGATTCTGGCCGTTCTCGGCATTGCCCGCATTCGTGATCGGCACGTTGTTCTCATTGACGAGGATTTCGTTGCGCCAGCGGCGGCGGCGATCCTGCTCGGAGTTCTCGAGGAGCCCGGCGATGCGGTGGCGTCCGAACCAGCGTTCGGACGTGCCGACTTCCCACGCGGCGCTGAGGCGGTAGATCTCGTTCTGGGTCACGATCCAGTCCTTGAACCAGTTCGCTTCGAAATATTTTTGACCCGCGTAAGCATTCGGCACGGTGCCAGTCGCTCCGTCGGGGCGCGGGACCGTCAGGTTGGGGTCGGCCCGGAGATTCGCTCCGGCCGGAGCGAGGCCGTTGGCTTCGACGTCGGTCGTGTTCTTGAAATACGCGAGGTCGAGCGAGACGCCCTTCGGCAGACGTTGCTGCACGGTGAGCTGCCGATTGTTGAACGTCTGGTGACGCACGCCGCCCGGTCCGGTCAAGGCGTAGCCATAGGGCGAGACAGAAGGAGAGGCCAGGGTCTCCACGGGCCCGCCCGACGCGTTCAGATACCGGTTGATCGACTGGAATTCACCGCGGTGGTTATAGACGGTCCCGTCCTGCTGGTTGAACGTGAAACGATTCTGGTTAGCGTTGAAGCGCTGGGTACCCGGCCGCACGGCCGTGCCGTCGAAGACGGGCGAGCCGTTGTCCTCCCAGCCTGTGATCTGGTCCTGGGCGTTCCAGCCGAGCGTGAGGTTGTTGTCCATGTGCCCCTTTTCGTACGAGGCGTAGACGGTGGTGTTCTTGAATGGCCGATACCCGAGGGCCGTGGTCCACCGCGCCTGATCCTTGAACTCCCAGTGCCGCCAGCCCTGGCTGTTCTCGTAGAGGCCGAGGAGCCGGAGCGAGAGCGTCTTCGGGATGAGCACTTGATTGTGATCGCCTTCATAGCGCTCGAAATGCCACGAGCCGTACATCGCCTTGAGCGTGGTGCGCTCGCGGTTGAGATTGGCTTTCTTGCCGCTGAGCGAGACGAGACCGCCCGCCTGGCCGAGGCCGAAGAGGATCGAGTTGGGACCGCTCGCGACTTCGGCCCGCTCGACGTTATAGAGGTCGACCGGGATGCTCGAGTCGACGAAGTCGCGCGAGGCTCCGGCGGGCGAGCCGCGCATGCGGAACTGGTAATCGTTGCCATCGGCGCCGCGGCCCTGCGGGTTGTTGAAGCCGGCGTTCGCATCCTCGACGTCGAGCTCGACGTTGGTCGCATGCGCGAGCATCTCCTCGAGATTCGTCGCTGCGATGTCGGAAAGAAACTCGGGGGTGAATGCGGACACCGAGGCGGGCGTGTCCTTCAGCCGCGAGTTGAGCCGGCTGCCGCTCGTGGTGTTCGCGGCCTGGTAGCCGACATCGTCGTCGGCACGCACTTCGAACGGCGAAAGCTCGATCGTCGGCTCGCTGGACGTCGCGGGTGGAGTAGCGTTCGCCGGCGCGGTCTGGGCCTGCGCCATCTGGGCGAGTCCGGTCAGGGTAAAAGACACGGCAAACACTGCAGCGCGCATCGGCGCGCCAAGCTGAGTGGCATTCATACGGGTTCGAGGGGTTGGGTTGCTGAGCCAAGCCGGCGGGGTCAATCGACGGCCGCGCGATTCAGAACACTCAATACCCCGCCGCGCAAGACTCCGCCACCGGCCGCCGCTGGAACGCTGTTCAACCCGTTGCAATCCCTCGCTTGCGGCGATTCCGCGCTCCCGTTCGACTCCGCGCGCATGGATGCTTATACGAGAGCCCGCGCCCTGATTGATGCCGCGCACGAGGCGGATCCCACCCGCGCCCCGGACGCTCGCGCAGCCGAACTGGTGTACGCGGACCGGATGGAGGCCTGGGTCGCGCGTCTGGTGCCCGAAGCGCCGCCACTGTTACGGCTCGCCGCCCGCTGCCAGCACCTCGAACGCTGGTCGGTGCCGCGCGCGACTTTCCCGATGGACAAGCCCGGCTACCTCGCGTGGCGCCGCTCGCTCTACACAAAGCAGGCGGAGCGCGCGCGGGAGCTGTTGCTGCAGGCAGGTGTGGCAGCCCCGGAAGCCGCCGAGGTCGCAACGTGGGTTTCGAAGACGGGATTGAAAACAAATCCCGGCACGCAGGCACTCGAGGATGCCGCCTGCCTGGTTTTTCTCGAAAACGAGATCAGCGCCTTCGCTGCACAGCACGCCGACTACCCGCGCGAGAAGTTCGTCGAGATTCTCCGCAAGACGTGGCGCAAAATGAGCCCCGGCGCGCAGCAAGCCGCGATCGCGCTCGACCTGCCGCCGCCGATCGCAGCGCTCGTGCGCGATGCAGTCGGTGCGGCGTAGCGCGGGCACCGATCGGTTCCGCACGAGACGCCTCCGGTGAATTTTGCCGTCCCGAGCAACGAGAAGCCGCGGGCGGACGGCGTGCGAAGTCTGCTCTCCGCGCGCACGTTCGTGACCTGATTTCGCATTTACTTTTGCACCGATTCCCAGAGTTATCCGTCTCCCGAAAAATCCGGCCCCCTGGCCGCACCCTCCGCCTGGCATGGACACCCCACCCGCACTGCATTCGCCCGATCGCCGCAACTTCATCACGAAAGCGGCCGCCATCCTCATCGGCGGCGTGATCGCGATCATTCCGCCGCTCGCCGGCGTGCTCGTGTTCTTCGATCCGCTGCGCCGTAAAACCGAAGCCGGTGGCGCCGTGCTCGTGGCCAATCTCAACTCGCTCCCGGAAAATGGCGAGCCGCGCAAATTTCCCGTACTCGCCACGCGCGTCGATGCCTGGAATCGCACGCCGAACGTCCCGATCGGCGCGGTCTACCTCCAGCGGCTGCCCGGCAATCAGGTGCGCGCGCTGAACGTCGTCTGCCCGCACGCCGGCTGCTTCGTCGACTTCAAGTCCGCGAAAAACAATTTCCATTGCCCCTGCCATAACAGCAGCTTCGCGCTCGACGGTAAAATCCTCGACCCGAAGAGCCCGAGCCCGCGGCCGCTCGACGGCCTCGAGGTCGAAATCCGCAACGGCACCGAAGTGTGGGTGAAGTTCCAAAACTTTCGTGCCGGCGTGCACGAGAAAGTTCCCGTCTGATGAAGTTCGCGTTCGACTGGCTCGACCAACGCACCGGTTACAAGCGGCTCGTCCAGGAATCGCTGTTCGAAAACGTGCCGGGCGGCGCGCGCTGGCGCTACGTCTGGGGCAGCACGCTTGTATTCTGCTTCGTGATACAAGTGATCACGGGCCTCGCCCTGTGGTTTGCGTACAGCCCGAGCTCACAGACGGCGTGGGAAAGCGTTTACTTCATCCAGTACGAAATGTGGGGCGGGTGGTTCCTGCGCGGGCTGCATCACTACACGGCGCATGCGATGACGGTGCTGCTCGTCATCCACCTGATGCAGGTCGTGATCGACGGCGCGTACAAGGCGCCGCGCGAATTCAACTTCTGGTCGGGTGTCGTCCTGCTGCTGCTCGTCCTCGCGCTCTCGCTCACGGGTTATCTGCTGCCGTGGGACCAAAAGGGTTATTGGGCGACAAAAGTCGCGACGAGCATCGCCGCCATCACGCCGTTCGTCGGACCCGAAGTGCAGAAGCTCGTCGTGGGCGGCGTCGATTACGGGCACCACACGCTCACGCGTTTCTTCGCGCTCCACGCGGGGCTGATCCCGGGCGCCATCATCCTGTTCATCGTGGGGCACATTTATCTTTTCCGGCGTCACGGCCTCACGCCGAAAGAACCGCGCCGCAAGCCCGACGCGGCATTCTGGCCGGACCAGGTGCTGCGCGATGCCGTCGCCTGTCTCGCGGTGATGCTCGTCGTGCTGTTCCTGATCTTCCGCTACAACGGCGCCGAGCTCGGCGCACCCGCGGATCCATCGGAACAGTTTTCCGCCGCGCGGCCCGAGTGGTATTTCCTGTTCCTGTTCGAGCTGCTGAAATATTTCCCCGGCGGTACGGAAGTGTGGGGCGCGATTGTGATTCCCGGCCTGCTCATGGCCGTGCTCGCCGCGATGCCCTTCATCGGCAACTGGCGCCTCGGCCATCGCTTCAACATCGGGTTCCTGTGGGCGATGCTGTTTGGCATCGGCGTCCTCACCTGGCTCGCCGTGAAGGAAGACCGCGCGAATCCCGATTACGCGCGCGCCGTCGCCACGGCGAAACGCGATGCCGAACGCGTCGTGGAGCTCGCACAGTCGCCCGAAGGAATTCCGGTCGAGGGCGCCGTGACGCTCCTGCGCAAGGATCCGTTTACCCAAGGCCCGAAGCTCTTCGCGAAAAACTGCGCGAGCTGTCACCGCTTCGACGGGCACGACGGCTTGGGCGGCCAGCCGAAGGATCCCATTTCGGCGGCAGACCTGAAAGGGTTCGCGAGCCGCGAATGGCTCTCGGGCCTGCTCGATCCCGCGCGGATCGACACGCCACACTATTACGGCGGCACGAAATTCAAGGACGGCAAGATGGTCGACTTCGTGAAGGAGGACGTCGCCAGTTTCGACGACGAGTACAAGAAGATGCTCGCGGAAGCGCTGATCGCCCTCTCGGCCGAGGCGCGTCTGAAGGCGCAAAGCGACGCCGACAAGCGCGACGAAGGCATCATCGAGCGCGGCACGAAAGCGCTCATGGGCGACACGCTCGGCTGTATGGAATGCCACAAATTCCACGACGCCGGCGAAGAAACCGCACCGGACCTGACCGGCTACGGCTCGCGCGAGTGGCTGATCGCGTTCATCTCGAACCCGGAGCACGACCGCTTCTTCGGCGGGCGCAACGACCGGATGCCGCTCTTCGGCGAAGAGAAGGTGCTGACGCAACAAGAGATCGGGCTCATCGCCGATTGGATCCGCGGCGAATGGTATGAGCCGAAGCGGCCGTAGCCGCGGCGGACCGCGCAAGCCCCAAGCTCCAAAGAAGCTCCAAACAACAAGCGCCAACTGGAAATTGTAGCTTGGATATTCCCTGGAGCTTGAAGCTTGGATCTTGGAGCTTTTCCCCGTGCCCCGCCCGCCCGCCACCTTTGCCACCTCGCGCCTTGTCGGTCGGGTGCCACGCATCGACGATGGGCCCGCGGTGTTCGATGCCTACGCGAGCGATCCGGCGGTCACACGTTATCTGAGCTGGCGGGCCTACGACCGCGTCGAACCGCTGAACGCGTTCCTGCGCGAGTGCATAGCCGAGTGGGAAAAGGGCGCCGGCCGTCTCGCCTGGCTGCTCTGTCTCAAAGGAACGGATACGCCGATCGGCTCGATCGGGATCACGCTGGAAGGTGGCGGCAAGGCGCTGTTCGGCTACGCCCTCGCGCGGAAATTCTGGGGCCACGGCTTCGCCGCCGAAGCGCTCACCCACCTCGTCGCGTGGGCGCTGCAACAACCGACGATTTATCGCGCGTGGGCTTTCTGCGACGTGGAGAACCCCGCCTCCGTGCGCGTCATGGAAAAAGCCGGCATGTCGCGCGAAGGCATCCTGCGCCGCTGGCACACGTGCCCCGAGCTCGGCCCCGAGCCGCGGGATTGTGTCGTGTGTGCAAAGGTGAAGTGACGCGCGCGCGGTCGCGGCTTCCCCCTTCCGCGGCACGCCAATTCCGGCGGGCGCCGAAACACCGACGCGACTCGCCATTTCCCGTTACTGCGTCGATCATACGGTCATGACCACCGTCGTTACCTGCTCGAACCCCGCCGAAGCCATGTTGTTGAAATCGTTGCTCGAAGCGAACGGCGTCCCGGCCTACGTGCCCGAGGAGCTCACCGCGCAATCGGCCGTCGATTTCGCCGGCTCGGGTATTCGCGTGCGCGTCGATGATGAGAATATCGAGACCGCGAAACGCCTCCTCGCCGAAGCGGAAGCCGCGAGCGATGACGACGAAGATCGAGACGTCGAGCGCGACGTCGTTTGATCACGTCGCCCCGGCTGCCCGCGCCGTCGGACGCGGGAAATACGCAGCGGCCGCCGACGAAGCGTCCGCGAAATGGTTACAGTCCTGGCGAAAATTTGCTCCGGTAAATTCCGGCGGATTTCGAAACTACAGGGTGGGATCGCGGCGTCCTTGCGCCCGTAACCAAACACGTCCCATGAAAAACGATCCTACATTCAAACTCGCCGCCGCCATCATTTTTGCCGGCGTCATCGTCGCCTTCTTCAGCCCAAACCCAACGTCAGCCGAAGATCATACCACCGCTCTCGATACGATGGTCCAAGCCGCCGCCGTCGCCACCGAATAACCGGCGACGCGCGACCCGAGTCACGCGTAAACCCGCACCTCGAAAATTCGCGCATGATCGAGCCCGTTCGTCGCTGCCACCACGACCCGCAGCGCACGGGTCACTGCCGGGCCGGCCAGTCGATGCCGGCGCAGACGGCGGTAATTGTTTCGCTCCACGTGGAGCGTTGACCAGCCGTCCGGCGTTTCCGCCTCCAGGCGATAGTCGCGCACGGTCTCCGGTTGAGGTGCACCCCAGTGCATCCGCCGCGTGTATCCATCAGCCTGTGACAACGTCAGGAAACGATCGAGCCCCGTGTCGAACACGAGCTGGATTTCCCGGATCATGACTGGCTCCGGCCAGCGCAGCTCCAGCCAGGCAGGCAGCCCCGTCGCGGGATCACTCATCCAGCGATGGGATCCCGGCCGGGCGCGGTCCGGTGGCGCACTCGTGTAGCGCGCCTCGACGCAACCCGTCTCGATTTCCTGCAGCACGCGCTCCCACTGGTTGCCGGTCGGCCGGGCGTCTGGAGTTGCCGGTCCGTGGACCGCCCGCGTCTGGCCGGACAACACCTGCGCTGCTTCGCCGCCCGGCTGCTCGCTCGCCGCGCGGACGGTCGCAAGTCGTGCCAGATCGAGCGTATCCAAATTCTGAACACCGAGTAGAAACGCATCGTCGCGCAACAACTGCTGCTGAATCTCGCGCAGCAGCGTGTCGTCACGCGCGATCGCCGCCGGCTCGACGCGGCGGCGCAAGGCCAGCGCGGCGGCCGTGCCCACGCCCTGACCGATCACCGCACATGTCGCCATCACCCGCGTGGACGCAAACGCGAGATGCGTCGCAGAAATATTCCGGCCGGCAAAAAACAAATTCCTCAGGTCCGCGGCGACGCAGCAACGCAGCGGAATATCGTAGAGCCACGGCACATGATTCTGCGTGCACGGCGCTTCGTCCGGCGCATCGACACCTTCAGGCGGATGCGTGTCGATCGGCCAGCCGCCAAAAGCGATCGCGTCGGCGAACGCTTGCGAACCGAGCACATCGGCTGCGGTGAGGATATGCTGGCCCACGAAGCGCCGGCTCTCGCGTTTCCCGGGCACGAAGCCGATCCACTCGAGCGCCCAGTTCGCGACGTCGAGGCCCGACTCGTTTTTGATGTGGTGCCAAACGCCGAGCGTGATCGCGAGCAACTCGTCGCGGATTCGCTCGTTGTCCTTGATCGTGTCGAGACAGCCGCCCCACTCGATCCACCAGTAGCCGTACTCGAGTCCGAGATCGGAGCCGGATTTTCCAAATGGCCGCAGTTTGAAATCATCCGGCCGAAAGCGCCTCACCCACGGCGGCGCGACGTAGGGCATGGGGCGCTCGTGCTTGCGCGCCTGGAAGAGAAGCGTCGAGCCGAGCGTGTTCGCGTCGCCTTTCTGCGGTGCGAGCGTTTCACCAAACTCCTCCCGACCTTCGCGGCCGCGCATGAATTTCGCCCCGGCTTCCACGCCCAGGCGCCCATCGCCGGTGCAATCCGCAAACATCGCTGCCGTGATCGTGAACCGCTCCTCGGTCGACGGCCGGTCGGCGACAACCTCGGTGATGCGTTGCTGCTCCACGCGCGCAGCGACGAGCGTGGTGTTGAGCAGAAGCCTGAGGTTCGGCTCGGCCCGGCAGAGCTCATAGAGAATCAGGTCGGCCATCGCCGGCGAGCGCTGCGGATTGCGCACGGCGAACTCGAGCCGGATCTCCTCGATCAACCCGCCCTCTCGCGGCTCGAGGACGAGCGGGATTCCGGCGTGCAGACCCGTCGCCCCCACGATGTGCATCCGGATTTCGCTCGAGGCGTTGCCGCCGAGCACCGGCCGACCCTGCACCAAAATCACCTGCGTCCCAAGCCGTGCGGCCGCGACGGCACAGCAAACGCCAGCCATCCCGCCACCCGCGACGAGCAATTCGCAGTTGAGCCGATGCTCGGTGACGACGTTCACGTTCATCGCGACGCAAAGAACTGTTCCGCGTCCGCCAGCACGAGTGGCAGCGCGCGTTCGACCAGGGAGAATTCGTGCCCGCCTTCGAGCCAGTGCACCCGCGCGGGAATCCCGCCGCGTTCGAGCGCGGCGAGAAAGTGTTCGTTCATCGTGCGCTCAAAGCCGCGCGTCGCGAGCACCAGCGTGACGCTGCTGCCGCGAAGCGCATCGACGGCGTGGAGCGGGTTGAAGCGGGCCCACACCGCGGGATCGGCAGTGAAGCGGTTCGTCGGCACGCGATAGTTTTGCCCTTCCGGCAGATCCTCGCGCCGCGGGAAATCGAGCAACCCGATCACGCTCGCCACGAACCCGAACTGGTCCGCGCGCGTCTGCGCAAACCTCACCGCACCGTAGCCACCCATCGACCAACCCGCGATGCCGCGCAACTTGGCGTCGCGTGCGACCGGCACCTGCGCATCCACCCAGGCAATGACCTCGTCGAGATACGTGGCGTAACGATCCGCCGGCCGCAGCGGCGAATCGATATACCAGCCGTCCTCGCCCTGCGGCAGCACGATATGGAAAGGCGCTGCGAGCAACGCGGCGCGGGCGGCAGGAGCGTCGAGCAGCGATCGATGATTCCGGCCGCGGCCGTGCAACAGGAACAGAACCGGCGCGCGCTCTGCATCGCGAGGTTGCTTCGGAATCACGATCGCGAGCGGAAGCGTTCGACCCAGGGCCACGCTTCGCACGTCCGCAAAACGCACGCGGCCCGCGGGGTCCCCCGCGTCGGCGCCGTGCGCCGTCAGGGCCACCAGCAACCCGGCGAACAGGAACCCATTTCTCATTTCACGTCCGCCCAGCGATAATCGAGCCGCACGATATCCGGCGGCTGCCGGTTCAGCGCTTTATACGTCACGACGTGCAGCCGCGTCTCGTCGCCCTCGCCCGTGAAAGCCGTGACCGCGTAATAACCATCGGTCACGTTTTGATCCTCGGCGTTGTCGAGCACGACGCACGACGTGAGGGCGAGCGTCTCCAAGTCGAACCGAAAGAGGCAAAGCTGCATCGGGTTCGGCTTCACGTGGGCGGGGCGCGTCACGTTGCGACCGATCATATAGCCGTGCCCGTCGCGCACGAAGAGCCGGGGCCGGCCGATGTAGCTGTTGAGAAACGGATAATTGCCCGTGAGCACGACCTGATGCTGCACCTTGAAATTTCGGTCGACGCGGTGCAGACGCTCGATCCGATCGTAGCCGCGCGTGGTGACGATAAAGCCGTCGCCGTGCCGCACGAATCCGCTCTCGTTCGCGCGGATGCCGCCGAACTCCTCGGTGAGATTCCGAATGAAGCGCCATGATTTCCCGCTGTCTTCCGAACGCACGGCATCGACGCTCCAGCGGCCGCCCGGTTGATGATAACCGAACGCCATGATCAACTGCCACGTGGTGGTTCGATCGGAAATGAAATCGAGCGGGTAGCCGTAGAGCACGCCGTCGATGGGCCGGAGGGCGGACGGGCCGGCGAAGCTGCGGCGCGCCGGATCCCAGCGAAACGTCTCGGCCCCCGTGCGGTAGTGCCGGCCATCCCAGCCGACGTGTTGGACGTCGATATACAATCCGGTCGAGCCGTCGGGAAAGCGTACGAGCTCACCCATCTGATAGAGCTTCGGCTCAGGCGCGACGAGCCGCTGCAGCAACGTCGTCTCGCCCGTCGACAATATATGGCGCGCCACCTCGATCGCCGCACCGGCGTCCGTCGCATGGCTGCGCCCGACCTTGTAGGCGAGCCACACCTCGTCGGGCCCAACCCGTAACAGCGACGGGAACGCCGTGTACCGGAACTCCGCCGGCTGGGCGTTCGCGGCCACCAGGACGGTTTCCTTTTTCCCCGGCGCGGTCCGGACTTCGGGCGCGGCGGTCACGGCCGCAGCGGTGACCAGCAGGACAAGGAGCGACACGGCACGGGGGAAAAGCAGGAGCTTCATGAGGTGGGTTTCCGCATCCTCGGAATGGTATACCATAAGTCAAACCCGCAATGCTCCTTCGCGCTCGTTTGGCGCCGGCCAATGGACGAGAAAGAAAACCTTGCCGTGGTATACCACTATCATTTTCCTGTTCGAACCCTGACCATGGCTTCCGCCCCTCGCTCCGCGGCCTTCGCCGGCGCGCCCCGTTATCCCCGCGTGATCCTGGCGAGTCGGGTCGTGCCCTGGGCCGCGGACTGGCAGTTCGAGGAAGCTCTGTTTCGCCGCACCGTGCGGCACGCGGCCACGACCCTGACCCCGCATCTTTATATTTTCGGCACCGCGGGCGAAGGACACGCGGTGAGCGACCGGCAGTTCGAGGCGATCACGCGCGCATTCGCCAACGAGATGGCCGCGGCCGGCGGTGTCCCGATGGTCGGCGTGATCAGTCTTTCGCTCCGCACCCTCATCGAACGAATCGAGTTCGCGTGGTCGCTCGGCGTGCGTGAATTCCAGATTTCGCTGCCGGCATGGAGTGCGCTCGAAGACGTCGAGCTCGACACGTTCTTCGCGGAGACCTGCGGCCGGTTTCCCGGCGCGCGTTTTCTGCACTATAACCTGGCGCGAACGAAACGCGTGCTGACCGGTGCCGACTACGCGCGCCTCGCGGCCCGGCACCCCAATTTGGTCGCGATCAAGATGGGCGGCGAAAATCTTGCCGCCCTGCGCGAGGTTGCGGCGGCCGTTCCGGCCGTGCGCTGTTTCTTCACCGAGTTCGCGTATGCCTCGCTCCGCGATGCGACCGGCTGCGGGCTGCTCTGCGCATTGAGCGCCTGTGAACCCGTGCTCGCGCGCCGACTCTTCTCTGGCGACGCGAAAGAGCGCGCGGCACTCGAGCCGACGCTGCGCGCATGCCATGCCGCCGCCATGCGCGCGCTCGCCGGCCGCACCTGGACCGATGGCGCTTACGACAAGATGTACCTCAAGCGCCACTTCGCGGAGTTTCCACTGCGCCTGCTTCCGCCCTACTCTTGCCCCAGCGATGAACAGTTCGCGCGCTTCAACGCAGATTGCGACGCGGCGCTCGCCGCTTTGCCCGCATCGTCTTAAAATGAGCCTGACCCGTTTCGAATCGCCCGATCCGCATCTCATCGTCGCGATGGTCACGCCGTTCACCGCGCAGGGCGAACTCGACCGCACCAGCTTGAAACGCCTGGTCGGGCATCTCCGGCGCGGAGGAATCGATGAATTTTTCGTCGCCGGATCGACAGGCGAAGCGCCGTTGCTCGACGCGCCGGAGCGACTCTCGATCACCGAGACCGTGCGCGCAGCGGCGCCGGAAAGCGTGCTCTACGCGGGCATCAGCGGAACCGGACACCGGCACGCGATTCGCAACGCCCGCGAGGCCGCGAGTGCCGGTGCCGACATCGCGGTCCTGATGAGCCCGTATTTCATCAGCCTCGATCAGGAACAGCTCGCGGCCTTCTGCGAAGCCGTAGCCGATGAAAGCCCGCTCCCGCTCGCGATCTATCATCACGTGCGCATGCCGACGCCCGTGTCCGTACCGACGATCGCACGATTGGCGGCCCATCCGAACATCGTCGCGATCAAGGACACCAACGGCGGCGATCACAACCGTTGCGCGGAGATCCTGGCCGCGACCGCGGGCCGTGCCTTTCGTTTTTTCCAGGGCGTGGAAAAACTCGTACTGCCAACGCTCGACGCCGGGGGCCACGGTTGCGTCGTCGCACAAGGCTGCATCGCGCCGCGGCTCTTTCGAGGTTTGTTTGACGCCTGGCAGGCTGGCGACCGCCCGCGCGCGCAGGAGCTGCAGGGACGAATCGATGCGCTGTGGACGATCTTCTCACGGCGCGAGGTGAGGCAATCGTTCGCTCATTTCCTGCACACGTTGAAGCTGCCGCTGCACCAGCGCGGGGTGCTCGCCGCCACGGCCGGGGCGCTGCCACGCGTGGAGTTTTCCGCGGAGTTCGAACGCAGCATCACGGAATTCATGGACGTCCATCTTGGCATGGAACCAGCCCACTCGGCGGCATGATGCGAAGCGCGTCGATGTCACTCCTGGCGCTGATGCTGACGACGGCTGCCGCGGCCGCGGACGCCTGGAAAGCTCGTGCACCGCTGCCGCACTCTGTCGCGGGCCAGGCCGCCGCGATCGACGGCGATACGCTCTGGGTCGTTGGCGGCAGCCACTGGGTCGGGGACGCCAAACGCATCGCCGACACCATTTCGCGCCGTTCGCTCTCAGGTGCTTCCGGCGATGGGCCGTGGACGCAAACCAGCTCCGTGCCCGGCGGCTTCGCCCATGGCGGCTACGCCGTCGACCGCGGTGCGCTATGGCTCGCGGGCGGCCTGGCCCGGGATGGGAGCGTATCCGCCGATGTAATGCGCGTCGATCTTGGCACGGGCGCGGTGCAGCGCGTCGCGCAGCTCCCGGAGCCGCGCGCCTATTGCGGGGCTGCCGTGCTCGACGGCACATTATGGGTGCTCGGCGGCGTGTGCGCCGAGGGCGATTTTTCCCTCACGAGCGGTGCCTGCTGGCACGTGGATCTTAAGACGGGCGCGGTGACGCCGGCGCCCGCGGGCCCGGCCTTCGTGAATCCGCTCGTGCTCGCGCTCGACAGGGAGCTGCACGTGCTGCCCGGCAGTATTTGGTCCAAGGATACGCGCCGGCTGGAAGCTCCGCGTGAGGTCTGGATTTTCTCACCGGTCACGCAGACGTGGAGAACACGGCCCCTCGCGCGATCGCTCCCGCGCGGGCTGGCCGGCGCGGCGATCGCCGGGCAGCGCGCGTTCCTGTGCGGTGGCTTCGAGGCGCGCGATGGCGGCGGCGTGATCGGACGCGGTGCCTGGTTCTACGACGCCGACGGATCCCTGGTCACGGCGCTACCGCTTCCGCAGCCTCGATTGGCCGCGGCGGTCGCCGTCCGTGGCGGCGAGATTTTCGTGCTCGGTGGTGAAGACCAGCCACGCGGGCGCGCCGACACGGTGTGGAGCTGGCAATCGCCGGTCCTGCCCGTGGCGAAAGGCGCCAGATGACGACGGCGCAGCCCTGGTTCAAGCAGGCGCAGTGGCGGGTGACCGTGTTTCTGGCGCTCGCCGCGGCACTCAATTATGCGGACCGTGCGGCGATGTCGGCAGTGCTGGCCCCCGTGCGCACGGAGTTCGGCGTCTCGGACGTTTCACTCGGTTTGCTCGGTTCGCTCTTCCTGTGGAGTTACGCGCTCGGTTCACCTTTCGCGGGCCATCTCGCGGACCGCCGGGCCCGCGGGAAACTGATCGCGTGGAGCATCGCGGCTTGGAGCGCCGTCACGGCGTTGATGGGCGCCGTGACCGGTTTCACCGGTCTGCTCGCGCTGCGGTTTTTTCTCGGCCTCACCGAATGTCTTTTTCTGCCCGCCGCGATCGCGTTGATCGCCGAGTATCACGGCCCCGCCACACGCGCGCGGGCGATGAGCTTCATCTCGATCGGCGTGAATGGCGGGTTGATTCTCGGCGGCACGTTTTCGGGTTTTCTCGCGGAGCGATTCGGCTGGCGCGCCAGCTTCATCGTGCTGGGCGTCGGCGGTCTGGGGCTCGCGCTGCTCGCAAAATTCGTCCTGACGGCGAAGTCGCCCCCCGGTCCGGCGGTCGTTGGTCCGGCTGTTCCCACCATTGCGGTGCCACCGGTGCGCGCCTCGTTCCGCGACGCGCTGAAATATCTTTCGCGGGTGCCGAGCTATTATGCGCTGGTGATCGAGTCCATGCTGTCGGGCGCGGCGCTGTGGGTTTTCTTCAACTGGCTGCCGCTGTATTTCCGTGAGACCTACAACATGACGCTGGCCGGCGCCGGCTTCGCGGGCACGTTCATGCTGCAGATCTCTGTGATACTCGGTGTCGTCGCCGGCGGCTGGCTTTCCGATCGCGTCTCCGCGCAGGCTCCGCAGCGCCGGATGATGCTCTACGGCCTCTTCTACCTCGCGTGCGCCCCGTTCCTGTTGCTCTTCCTCGGCCGGCCGGAGTTCATGGTGGTGGCGGCGGGGATCTCGGCGTTTTCGTTTCTGCGCGGACTCGGCCAGGCCAACGACAACGCGACGCAATGCGAGATCGTGCCGCCGCAATTCCGCTCGACCGGCGTCGGCATCATGAACGCGGTCTCCACCGGCGCCGGTGGCTGCGGCGTCCTGCTCGCCGGATTTCTGAAACGCGATGTCGGCCTCGACGGAATTTTCGCGGGCATCTCGGTGGTCTTCATGATTGCGGGCGGATCGCTGCTCGTGTTCCACCGCTGCTTCGCGCGCGCCGACATCGCCCGCGCGCAAGCGATGAGCGCCGCACCCCTGCCGGCTCCGGCGGGCGCCGGCCGCTGAGCGGGCGCTCAGCGGGTCGTCGCCGGCGAGGCCGCCGCCGGGACAAAGCGTATCCGCGCGGCGTATACGCGGTTGTCGGCGCCCCAGACATTGTCGGGCGGGATCACACGGAGCGGAGGATTGCCCTGCATCCATTCAGCCACGGTCACCCAGGTCTCATCCTTGCTCACTTCCGTCACGCCGAAGTTGCCCAACCGCGCGCCGTGCTCCGGCACAAGGATTCGCTCGGTCGCACGCAGCACGACGAGTTTCGCGGGGTCGACCTGCGCCATGAAAAGCGGCGCGCGGTGCCGCGTGACGTGGTCGTTGCCGGCGCCGCGTCGCGTGTAGACGAGGAAGAGCGTTTCGCCGTGTGTGACCCAATGAGCCTGCGTGTTGTAAGAACCGAGATCCGTGCCGTCGTCCCAAGTCCAGCGCCGCGGAGTGTCGAAGTTCACACCATCGCGGCTGACGGCGACGTATGCGGCATCGTTGTTGCGCAGCGTCAGGAAGAAGCGTCCGCCGACGTGCGCAAGCGACGGCTCGTAGAGGCCCCGTCCGCCCTTGAGCGTGAGCTCGCGCCCCACGTTGCGCACGGTGAGTTTCGTTCCATCGAAGGTGCAGCGCGCGACGGCGGAGCGGTAGTCCGTCTCGCCGGGAGCCTTGAAATAGAGAGGCAGCAGGATCTCGCCATTCGGAAGATCGACGCGTTGCGCGCAACCGGCACCGGCGTTGTAGAAGCGGGCTTCGGCCGGCATCCCGAGCGTCACCCATGGCGTCCACGTGCGCGCGGCGGGATCGTAAATGGAATAGAGCGTCTCACGCGGCCGCTCGCGGATCACAGCGTCGTTCCGGTAACGCACCGTGTGCCCGATGCCGAGGAGCTTACCGGAAGCTGCGTGCCACTTCGGCCAGAAGTCGCACGCGCCCACCGTCACGCCCTCCGGCTCGCTGCGCCTGCCGAGTGTCGAGCCGTGCTCGGTCGGGCCGCTCCAGGTGCGCCCGAGATCGTCGGAGCGCAGCTCGTTGAGCGGACCGAAGACGTCGCTGCCGCGCAGCCAGAGCCGCTGCATCGTGAGCACGACAATGGGAGGCCCGCCGGCGGCAACCGGCACGATGCCGGCGCGCGGGTGCACCCAGCAATTGATGCCGTCATAGCCCGAGCGGATGACGTCGAGCTCGACGTTGTAGGAGACGATCAGGGGCGCGGCGGTTGCGGCGCTGCTGGCGGCGAACAGCCCGAGCGCTCCCCCGATTCGGTTCAGGTGATGGCGAAGGGTGGATTTCACGGCGGAGGCTTTTCCTCCGTTATCCGGTCATGGCGTCGCGGTGACGAGCGCCTGTTTCAATCCGTTCACGACGCAGCGATAGTCGCTCACGACGTTGAAGAACGAATAGCCGAGCGCGCGAAATTCCGGCACGCGTTCGGCGGCGCAGGGAATCGCGGCGCGCTTGCCGTGACGCTGACATGCTTCCGCGACGCTGCGGATGATGGCGGCGATCTCGGGATCGTCCGTCTGCGCATATTTCTTGCCCAGGCCGAGCGAAAGATCGCCGGGTCCGACAAACAGCACGTCGACTCCCGGCAACGCCGCGATCGCGTCGATGTGGGGCACGACGTCCGGCTCCTCGATCTGAGCGACGAGAAACGTCTCGCGATTCGCGGACGCCACGTAATCGGCGACCGGACCGCGGCCGAACGCGGCATCGGCATGCACAACGTCGCCGCCGCGCCGGCCGAGCGGGGGAAATTTCATCGCCGCCACGACATCGCGCACTTCGTCGGGATGCCGCACGCGCGGCAGCATGATACCGCGCGCCCCGGCTTCGAGCAGCCAGAGCAGGTCGGCGTGGTTCGCGGGCTTCACGCGCACCAGCGCATCCGCGCCACCGAGCCGGCAGGCTTGTATCAGCGAATACATGACGGATGGATCGACGCGCTTGTGCTCGAGGCACAGCCATACCGCGTCGAAGCCAGCCGAAGCGATCAGCTCGACCAGCTCAGGGTCGGCGTAGCAGGCCTTGGCGGTGAGAACCGGCTCACCGCGCGCGAATTTTTTTCTGACATACGAAGGGATCATGGAAAATCGGCAGGCCTGCCCACAGGCGGGTGATGACAGGGCGGCGTCTCGCATGAGACGATCGCCGCGGTCCGTTCCCGGTGCCCGACGTGTCCGCGCCCGGCACGGACAGGAACGAAGCGGCTCAGCTTAGAACTCGCCCTTCACGCCGAACGTCATGAAGACGCCGGTGTTTTGGAACGAGCGGATGCGTGCGTACTCCGGCGTGTTGGGACCATGACGGTCGAGCTCGTAGGGTTCGTTGGTGAGGTTGCGGGCACTGAAATAAATGGCGGTGCGTTTCGTGATTCGCGCTTCGGCGTTCATGTCCAGCATCAAGGTCTCGGCGCGATGGTCGGCATTCCCGTTGGCATCGAAGCCGCCCGTGCGGAATTCGTCGCGCCAGCTCCAGTTGAAGCGCACGGAGAAGCGCGGCCGGTTGAGCGAGAGGCCCCAGTTGGCGGTGTTGCCACCGAAGCTTTGCAGCGTTGCGGCGCTCGGCCCCTGCATCTTCTTCAACGTGAGGCTGCCGTTCGCCTGCACGCCCCGCGCCCAGCGCGGCAGGAACGAAAGCGGCTGACGGAAGCTGAACTCGAGGCCGTCGATGCGTACGCTGCTCTCGATGTTCGTACGCGTGACAATGTCGTAGCCGAGATAATCGATCGGCAGGAAGTAGTCTGCGAGCAGTGCCTCGGTTGCGTCCTGGCGTTCGGAGGCGAAGAAGTCCGCGATGTCCTTGCGATAGGCGCTGGCGGAGACGAAGCCGCCGCGGCCGACGTACCATTCGAGCGAGACCTCGTAGGAATCGGCGGTCCACGGCTTCAACTCGGGGTTGTTGACGGTGATCGTGGGATTCGCGACATCGGGGTCGGTGATCGTCGTGCCGGGGAGAATATTGCCGAGGCCGGGCCGGCCGATGGAGCGCGCGTAGGAAGCGCGGGCGGTGAGCGTGTCGGTGAGGCTGTAGCGGAGATTGAGGCTCGGATAATAACCGTCGTAATCACCCTCGGCCCGCGCGCCGAGCATGGTGTAGCGGAGTCGCGCGGTTTCGTAGGGATCGGTCGTCACGCGAATCGGCCGGCCATTGGCATCGCGAAGCAGATTGCCGCTCGCATCCTGCTGGAACGTGGCGCGGATATCGTTCAACGGGCCGGCGCCTTCCGTGAGCGTGCGCTCGTAGCGAACGCCACCGACCGCGAGCAGGCGATTGTCGAAGAGCTGCACATCCGCGCGCACGTAGCCGCCGTGGATCGTCTCGACGAGCTCGCGCCGCTGCGTGACGGCCGTCGTGTAGTCGGCGGTCGGATCCTCGCGGAAGTACTGCGGGTTGCTCGTGTAGAGATTCCAGAGTTTGTAGGGATCGATCCATTGGGTCTTCGGCGTGCCGAAGTGCTGGTCGATTCTCGAGTAGCTCTGGTTCTGAATATCGTAGAGTCCGACGCGATTGTCGGCATTGCCCACGATGCCATCGGGACCGACGAAGGTCCACGTGCGGTTGGGAGAGCGCTGGTCATAGTCGCTCCGCCGCAGCGCGTAACCGGTCTTCAGCTCCACGGGCACGCCGAGATCGAGGCTGCGTTCAACGTCGACGTTGAGGCCGGTCTTGATCCCGGTCGCATCGCGTTGCGTGCTGGTGACGTTGTTCAGCGTGTAGTTGCGGGAGTCATACACATCGACCGGATTGCCGGCGGCGTCGCGCGCGACGATCAAGGTGTTGAACGGCGACTGGTCCGAGCCGACGCCTTCGAGTCGCATATCCAGATTGGGAATCGTGGCGTTGAGGCCGGAGAACTTCCCCTTGTCGACCGCGCGACCCTTGCTGGTCGAGTAGGAGTAGAATGCGTTGCTGTTCACGCGCCAGAGCGGACCGGTGTGGCGGAACTTCAGGCTGCTGTGCGTGCTGCGGTCGTAGCGGTCGGCCCCGGAGTTGGTCATGGTGGCGGTGGCGCGCGCGCCCGCCGACTGCGAGAAGGTGTTGTCACCCGTGGCGCCGGTGCCGAGCGCAGTGGTCAGGACGCGACCGTCGGCCGCGGCGTATTTCTCGGTGTAGTTGAAGGAGCCGCCGAGCACATTGCGCTCGGAGATCTTCCAGTCGAAGCCGCCGCCGACGGAACCGCCGCTGCGCAGTTGCGGCGAGGTGTTGCGCACCGAGCCGGTGAGATAGGGCGTGGGCGTATTGAGATTCCAAGTACCCGTGTAGAGGTCGCTCTCGTTGTGCCGCGCGAAATACGTGGCCGCGGCGGTGACGCCGAAGGTGCGCGAGACCGGCAGCACATAAGAAAGGTCGAAGCCGGGCTGCAGCGGGCTCATCTCACCCTCGGCGCCCGGGCCGGGGCGTTTGCTGTCGCCGGCGTGCTTGCTGTTGAGCGTGGTGAAGGCGCGGTAGCTGAGCTTCGGCGCGCGTTGCTCGAAGGCGGTCTTCGTCACGACGTTGATCGCGCCGCCGAGCATGTTGGCCGGCTTGTCGGGCGTCGGCGATTTGAAGATCTCCACGCGCGCGACGTTGTTCATCGTGAGCAGGTCGAGGTTCGCGGCGCGGCTGAGCGCCGAGTAGCCGACATTGGCGACCTCGCCGCCGTCGGTGGTCACGATCGTCGATTCGGGCGGAAACCCGCGGACTGCCGCCGTGCGCGCCACGACGCCGCCGGCGTATTCGACATCGACGCCGGGCACGTGCTTGAGGAACTCACCCATGTTGCCCTCGCCGATGTCGCCGTATTCATCCGCCGACACGACCTCGCGCAGGTCGGCGGCAAAGCGTTTTTCGTTCAGCGCGATCGCCTGCGCGTTGAATTCGCGCGAGCCGGCGACAACGAACGAGCCGAGCTCGACCACCCCGTCGGCGCCGGGCGTGAGCTCGAAATCCTGACTGGCGGTCTGCCCGCCGGACACGACCACGCGAGCGACCTTGCGCTCGAGGCCGGTGAAGAACGCCTCGAGCGCGACTTCGCCGACGGGAACGTTCTCGAGCCGGAAGGTGCCGTCGTCGCTCGTGAACGTCTGGAGATTCGCGCCGGGGACCGTGACGCGGGCGTTTTTCAGATAGGTCCCGTTGGTGCTGTTGACCACGCGGCCGGTGACGACGCCGCGCGCCGCGCCCTGCGCCCAGACGGCACAGCACGCCAGAGACGCGAGGAGAAACGCCGCGATCCAGCGGCGGTGGGGTGAGCTTGGGAAGCGAACGGAGTTCATGGGAGCAATGCGGTTCAGGAAGGGGAAGTTCGGATCATTTCACCTCGTCCCACTCGTATTCGAAGCGGACGATCTCCGGCATCCGGCCGGACATTTGTTTATAGGTGACGACGTTGAAATACGTGCGGCCCTTCCGGCTCTGCCAGTAAGGCGTCGCGTAATAGGCGCTGATGACGCGCTGGTTCTCCGCGTTATCGAGCGTCACGTGTTGCTCGACCGCCAGCGTCTCGGGATTGAAACGCAGCAAGCTGAGGCGCATGCGCTCCACGCCGTCCGCGCCAGCTCCGCGAGCGGGCCGCGGCGGCGCCGGAGTGCGCGGCTTGAAGGTGTTTCGGCCGAGAATGTAGTAACCGCCATCGCGTGCAAAAACCCGCGGCCGGCCCATTCCCTTCGCCACGAAATCATACTCGCGCACCAGATCGACGCGCCGGCGGACGTTGAACTCCCCATCGGTCACGATCACCGGCTGCGCATCCGCGTAGGGCCGGCAGACAAAAATGAACCCGTCGCGGTAACGCATGAACGAGCTTTCGTTCAATGGCGCCTCGAACGCGGCGGTGAGATTCTTCGCGAGCGTCCAGGTTTTGCCGTGATCGCCGGTCCGCAAGACCACCACGGCGCCGGCCTTCGGTCGCGTGGGCACGACGGCGTGGCCACCGGGCAGATTCGCGAACGTCATCGCGAGCATCCACGTCGTGTTGCCTTCGGTGATCGCCTCGAAGGCGTAACCGTATTCTACGCCGTCGATCGGGCCAAGCGGCCCCGCGTCGCGAAACGTCCTGCCTCCATCCGTCGATCTGAACTCGAGCAATCCGAGACGCGTCGCCTCGTTGCTGCCGGGTTCGCGGCCCGGCTTTTGCACATCGATATAGCAGGCGATGTCGCCATTGCCGAAGCGGACGAATTCGCCGTTCTGGAGAATGACGTTGTCGCGGTGCAGCGCTGGCAGCTGACGGCGGACACGTTCCGTGACGGGATTCAACCACAGCAAATCGAAGTCGGCCTCGCGATCGAACGCATGCGCAAAGCCTCGTTTGTAACCCACCAGCAACTCCGTGTCGCTGAGACGCAGCGTCACAGGAAACGCGAGATACCTGCCGCCTTCCATTTCTGCCGCGGCGACGAGCGTTTGCTCATAATGATAGGATGGCACCACGTGCGTGACGCCGCCGGCCTGCGCAGCGCCGGGCGACAGGCAGGCCAGAGCGGCGGGGAAAAGCAGAAACGGGCGCATGGGCAAGTGGGGCGGAAAGCGGGCGGCACCCGGCATCGGCCGGCAGCTGCTTGGTTTAGGTATACCAAAAGAGTCCCGGCTTTTTCGTGTCAACTTCTATTCGTTGCGAGTGATCCTATGAGGGGCTGCCTCCAGCTTTCGACGGGCAGAGTTCGTTATCTGGAATACCAAGTAATAAACGATAACGGAGGCTTTCCTTGCGTGGTCGCTGCCCGCTAGCGTGTCTTCGCCATGCCCAAACGCCGTCGCGTCTTTGAACCCAGGATCGATCGCACGCCCCCCAACCTGCAGAAGCTGGTCCGGCTGATTTTCTCGGAAGCTTATCTGCCGGGTGATCGACTGGTGGAGCGTGATCTCGCCGCCAAGCTCAAGTTGAGCCGGATCCCCGTGCGCGAGGGCCTGCAGAAACTCGTCTCGAAAGGCATCCTGTTGAAAGACGAGGTCAACCGCGGCCTGCGGCTGCGCGACTACACTCCCGCCGAGGTCACGCACCTGCACGAGTACCGCGAAGCCATCGAGCTGGCCGGCGCCCGCGCGGCTTGTCACAATCGCACCGCGACCGACCTCGTGCAGCTGGACCTGATCTGCGACGAGATGGAAACGGAGGCGCCCAACGCCCCATCACCGCGCTGGCTCGAGCTGGACTGGCAGTTTCACCAGACGATCGTCGAGGCCAGCGGAAACGAGAGGTTCATCAACGATTTCGATCTGCTGATGATCGAGTGCAATTATGTGTTCTACCGGCTGCCCGATACGATGATCCCGGCAAAGAGCCGGGAGAATCCGCTTCTCTCCACCCTCGTGCACGGCGTGGTCGATGCCCACCGGGAAATCGGCAAACTGATCAGCGCGCGCGATACCAATGGTGTCGTCGAAGCGATGCGACTGCACCTCGCCGGCCTGAGCAACCGCGTGCATCGCGACCTCGTGAAAAGCCAGCTGGCGAAAGAGCAGTCCGGCAAGGGGTGAGCGCCGGAGGAGAAAACGGTTCGGCCGCATCCAGCCACGCGCCTGGCCTTGGATCAGAGCGCTCTTTGCGCCAGGCGAAAACCGCTCTTCTTCAGCGCACGGTGCAGCGCCTTGATGTGTTCGCGGTCGCGCGTCTCCACGGTGCACAGTACATGTACGGCACTCACGTCGGGACCGCTGAAGGCGCGATCATGCGCGATGTCCTTGATGCTCGCGCCGCAGCTGGCGATCACCTTGCACAACTCCGCCAGCCCGCCGGGACGGTCACTGATGATCGCGGTGAAGCGGGTGAGCCGACCGTCGTGCACAAGGCCTTTTTCGATCACGCGACTCAGGATTGCCGGATCGATGTTGCCACCGCCCACGACGAGCGCGACGCGTTTGCCCGCGAGTGCAGGAAGTTTCCCGCTCATCATCGCCGCCAGCGGCGCCGCGCCGGCTCCTTCGACCACCGTCTTCTCCAGTTCGAGCATGCGCAGGATCGCGAGCGCGATCGTATCCTCCCCGATCACGACGAGCTCGTCCACGCGGTCACGCGCGAGCGCGAAGGCATTCGCGCCCACCACCAGCGTGGCGAGTCCGTCGGCGAGCGTGGCGCGCCGCGGCACGCGTACCGGTTTTCCCATCCGCAACGCCGCGGCAAAATTGGCCGTCGCCGTACTCTCGACGCCGACCAGCTTGATGCGCGGCTGCAAGGCCTTCACCGCCACCGCGACGCCCGCAATCAAACCGCCGCCGCCGACCGGACACACGATCGCGTCGAGTTTCGCCACCTGTTGCAGCAACTCGAGCCCGAGCGTGCCCTGCCCCGCGATGATGTCCGGATCGTCGAAACCGTGAATGTAGGTCAGCCCTTCGTCCGCGACCATCTGATCGGCGACCGCCCGCGCTTCGGCAAAGTCGCGGCCGCGAATCACCACACGCGCGCCGAGCCGTTCGCAGGTGGTGATCTTGATCAATGGCGCGTAGTCGGGCATCACGACCGTGACGCGAATGCCCAGCAGTTTGCCGTGATAGGCTAGCCCGAGCGCGTGATTGCCGGCACTCGCGGCGACGACGCCACGCTTCCTGCGCGCGGTTTCGAGACGCAACAACGCGTTGCGCGCACCCCGTTCCTTGAACGACCCCGTGCGCTGGAAATTCTCCAGTTTGCAGAAAATCCGTGCCCCGGTGATTTCCGAGAGGGGGATCGATTCAGGACATGGTGTGACGATGACTCCGCCTGCGATGCGGCGCTGCGCGGCGCGGATGTCGGACAAGGAGACGGGCATGCCGCGGACAATGCGCGAAAAACTTCGCGTGGGAAGCGAGGAGCGTCACGCGCGCCTCTCTGCGCTCACCATCGCCCGGCTCGGGCGAGCGGGGGGTTCTGATGTTTTGTAGCCTTGTTCGGGAGAGGCGGGATTCCGAAGTCCCTGCTCTCCCGAGCAGGGCTACACGGAAGATATCATTTCGCGGCGGGCGACTTTGCCGGCGACGGTGATGGCGCTCTGCCCGGTGGCATTGCGCTGCCGCGTTGCTGCAAGAATTCAAGCATCTCCTGCCGCTCTTCAGGTTCGATTCGCCCATTCGCGTTTTTGTCGAAGCGCTTGATCAATTGTTCGCGTAGGGCCGCGGACATCGGCGTGGGATTCGCGCTGCGTTCCTCCGCGAATTTCTGGGCCAACGCGCGTTCCTCTTCGTCGAGTTCTCCATCCTTGTTCTGATCGAACAGCGCGAGCAGGCGGGCGCGCACCTGTTCGGGACTCGCTTGCGCGGCGGCGATCCGTGCCATCTGTCGGTCGACATTCTCCTTCAGCATTTCCTCTTTCGCGTCGACCCGCTCGTCCTCGTCGATCCGGCCATCGCCGTTCTTGTCGTAGCGTTGTAACAGATCGTTCTGGCGCTCAGCCGCGCGTTCGGCGGGTGACGGACCGCGTGCTTTTCGAGCGGGCGCTTTTCGGGCCGCGCTCGCATCGGGAGCCTTGGCGGGCGCCGGCCGCATCGCTTCTTCCGCAGGCGAGCTTGCAGCATGGAATAGCGTTGCCGAGGCGAAGAGCAGGGATAGACCGAAGCGTTTCATGCAGGAACCGATTGCAATTTCCGGGGCGTCGAGGGCATGACGCACGCTGTTTTATGCGGTTACCCGGACGACTGACGCACTATGTATCAGGTCACTTTTTCCGAACAGGCGATGCATGAGCTCAACAAGCTCGAAAAACTGGCGCAGCTCGATGCGATCGATCCGATCAGCAGCCTAAAAGCGGCCGATCTTGCGCACCCGCGTGAGCCGCTGGGGCATTTTCGGCGCGGCCAGAAGTCGCTCTATCGATTGCGCGCAGGCGATTTCCGTTTCTATTTCGAGGCGCGGGGCGAGACGCTGCACGTCGACTACATCCTGCACCGCAATTCGCTCGAAGACTTTTTGCTGCGCAACAAGCTGCCTGTTTCGGAACAGCAACTCGTCGAGCAGGATTCCAAGTTCTGGAAGTACCTCGAAAGCCTCACGAAATGATCGAGCCCCGTCACCCCTCGGATCGCGATGTGGAGGCCGACGCCGATCTCGCACGGCGGGAGGATCCATACAACGTCACGCAGGCGAGCCGGATCTATTTTCTCCCGAATCTGATGACGGCCGGAAACCTCTTCTGTGGTTTCATGGCGATCGTGCATTGCATTCAGGCGCGCCTCGCGGAAAGCGCGCTCACCGGCGACTACCGCGGCGCGACTAATCACGAGCACTACAAATACGCGGTCTGGTTCATCTTCGGCGCCGCCGCCTTCGACATGCTCGACGGCCGGCTGGCGCGCATGGGAGGGCGCGAATCGCTGTTTGGCGCCGAGTTCGATTCGCTCGCAGACGTGATCTCGTTCGGCATGGCGCCGGCGTTGTTGATGTTTTATCTGATTCTCGCTCCGACGACCGGCTCGTACGAATGGTTTCGCAACATCGGCTGGGCGATTGGATTCATTTACCTGCTGTGTGCGGCGATGCGGCTCGCCCGTTTCAACGTCATCACGAACCCGTTGCTCCGTCCCGGCACGCGCGATTCGAGCAAGGATTTCGTCGGCCTCCCGGTACCGGCCGCCGCATCCACGGTGGCCGCAACGGTGCTCTTCCTCCTGAAGCTGGCGGAAACGGATCGCTCGCTCAAATCCTGGGCGCTTACGCTCCCTCCGCTGATGCTGCTCGTCGCATTCCTGATGGTGAGCACGGTCCGCTATCCCAGCGGCAAGAACGTGGACATGCAGACGCAAACGCGGGTGCGCCCCTTCATTTTTCTGCTTTGCTGCATCGGATTGGTCATCTTCTACAAGGAGATCGCCGTCCTCGGAATATGCTTGGGCTACATTTTTTACGGGTTGTTCGGCTATCTTCGGCGCGGACGACCGGGGCTCGCTCCGAAAGCGAAGGTTTGAGGTATCGACGCCCGCGCCCGGGCTTTTTTTCTCTTCCGAATTCCGTGTGAGGAACCTGCGCAGTTTTTCCCAGCAACTTGGCGCCTGCGAATAACCGGCCTCTTCTTCGCAAGCTGCCGGAAGTTATTCAGGCCGTTTATCGGGGAATTTCCCAGAGGAGAAAATCGGAGTTACTCGGGTTGTTCGCACCGCATATGAATACGGATATAATTCCTTATTGAACATCTATTCTCTTAGCCTTTGTTAGCTTCTCACCAGACTTCCGGTCGCCTCGCATGAAATTCAAAATCAACCGCGATCACTTCGCCAACGGACTTGCCCAAGTTCTCAACGTGGTCGGCTCGAAGGCTACGATGCCAATTCTGAGCAACGTCTTGATCGAGGCGGAAAAGGACCAGATTTCGCTGACGACGACCAATCTCGATCTCGGCATCCGTTGCCGGATCAAAGCGGAGGTGAAGGAAACCGGCGCTGTCACACTGCCCGTCAAACGTCTGGCCGGAATCGTGCGTGAGTTGCCGAACATCGATGTGACATTCGACGCTTCGACGAACCACCAGGTGAAGCTGACATCCGGCGGTTCTACGTTCCGCATCATGGGCATCGGCAAGGAGGAGTTCCCTCCCCTCCCTGAGTTTGGCGAAGAGAAGGCCTACAGCCTCGAGCAGGCCGAGCTCGTCGCGATGCTCAAGAGCGTGGCGTATGCGCAGTCGACCGATGAGACGCGTTACATCCTCAACGGCGTCTATTTCAACTTCAAGGACGGCAAGCTTTCGCTCGTGGCGACCGATGGCCGCCGCCTCGCGTTGATCTCGAAGGAAATGGAAGTGCCACCGGAAAGCGCCGGCGCGATCATTCTGCCGGCCAAGACCGTCGGTGAGCTCACCCGCCTTCTGGACAAGGGTGAAAAGGTTAAAATCAACTTCAGCGACCGTCGGGCGGCCTTCCAGATCGCGACCGACAAGGAAACAAGCGGCCTCGTCGACCACGTTTATCTCTATTCCAAGGTCGTCGAAGGAAATTATCCAAATTACCAACAGGTTATTCCCAAGGAGACGCACCAACGGATCAAGTTGGAGCGGGAGCTGTTCCTACAGTGCGTGCACCGTGCGGCGCTGGTTTGCTCGGAAAAGGCCAACTCGGTCAAAATCAAGCTTTCGAGCAACCTTCTCGAAATCACCGCGCAGAGTCCCGACTTCGGCGAAGCTCACGAATCCATGGCGATCGGTTACAGCGGTCCCGATCTTCAAGTGGCTTTCAATCCGACATTCCTGATGGATCCGCTCAAGGCGCTCGCCAAGGACGAGGTGTTCTTCGAGGTGAAGGACGAAGTGAGCCCAGGCGTCTTCAAGACCCTAGAGAGCTTCGTCTGTGTGATCATGCCGGTGCGGTTGAGCTGATGTATGGTCTCTGACGGGGCGCTGGGCTTTGCCGTGGTCTCCATCATCGGCGATCCCTCTGGGCAGGCAGTCAATTCCCGAACATTCCAAGTCCATGCGGCGTCTAAGCTGCATTCATGCAGTTGAGCGCCAAGGAACCGCAGGGTGAGAACTGGAGGAAAGTAAGCGGGAATGTTTCCCAAACCTTTTGGCGCAAAGCGCCGCCGCTCCAGGCTCCCCGTTATTCATTCTCAGCGCTGAACTGAAATTCCACGTCCAAGCCCTTAACTCTTTCGCCCCCCTTGGTGCAGACCACGTATTTCATTCTCGGCGCCATTGTCGCGTCGCTGGTTCTCATGCAGATGAACCAGCGGCTGGGCTCGCCGGTCCTCTCGATCATCGACCGCTGGCTGCGTTGGTTGGTTTTCTCGTTTGGGGCGGCGCAGCTCTGCACGGATTTCAAGCTGGTAGATCGCCCGTTCTGGGCGCTCGCCGGCGTGTTCTTCATCGTGTGGTTTCTCGGCGAGACGCTTTACAACTGGCTCGCAATCACGGCGCACAGTCTGAGTCCGCTGCCGCTGTTTCCCCGCTATTCCATCAACTCGAGCGGCGAAGAATGGCCGGTGCAGCCGCGCCTCCTCAAAATGCGCGAGTGGCTCCGCGCGCAGGGTTTCCGGCAGGTTCAAGCCTTGAAGGCGGAAGTGGGTGGCGGCGTTTATTTGCGAGTGTCGGTTTATCAGGACGTCCAGGCGACGCTGCGCGTGCAGGTGACGTTCATCCCGCAGGCGAACGGAGCGATTTCCGTCTGCTTCGCGGTCTCGTCGTTTACCTCGGATGGCAGCCGCTATCTCACAGATAATCTTTATATTCCGTTTGGCGGTTTTTATCCGGAGAACTGGTTCGTCGAACGAGCGCCTTGGCGCCGCTCTCTCCCACGGTTGCTGGCTCGACATCGCACGCGGCTCGTTAAGGCCGGCGCGACGGTGGTGCCTTTCGAATCGGAGCCGCTACAGGATCTCAACGCGGTCCAGCACGAGCTCGACCGGCTCAACACCGAGCTCGGCTTCCTGCATCCGCATGCCGAACGCGACGACCTGGGCAAGTTCACCCACGAGGGGCGTTATCGCGTCTGGAAGGAAATCTGGATGCTCAACTACCTCGGTCGCTCGGCGCGGTACGAGTGAAACCCGAGGTGGGGGCATGTTTCGGTAGAAGCGTTTTGGCAGGGGCTTGTTTGCAGGCGATGTAGCACGGGCGTCCCGCCCGTGCTACGCCAAGCACTGGTCTGACTGGCTTGTCTCCTTCAGCCAGTGGGACCGAGCACCGCCGGCGCTACTTTAGCTTCACCGCAGGGCGTGATTTCGGGTCGAGGTCGATGGCGTCGACTTGGTTCACGATGGAGACACCCCCGCGCTTCAAGATCCGCGTCTCGGTCGGAATCATGATCGAGTGCGTCGCTCCATCGTAAATCGCGCGGTCCGAAGTCGCCTCGTCGAAACCGTATTTCTTGACCGCAGTGGGTTGCACCACCTTCACGCGCAGGTTGCCGAACGCCTCGCAGCGTTTCACATCGCGCAACTTCACCTCATCTCCGTCACCCTTGCGCTCGAACACGAGATCGACGACCGCGCGGTCGCTCGTGAGCACGAGCTCGCGATTCGTCATCGTGAACGCGCGCTCGATGTTCAATCGCGAGCTCGCCAGAGTGAAGGTAAACCCCTCGCCCGTCAGGCGATTCTCCTCGGTCTCGACGACGATCGCGCCGTTGCCGACGAGGGTCTCGTTTTTTTCATCCCGCGTGGCCTCCGCCGCGCGGATTCGCTGCACGACCCGCTGCGGATCGCCCGTCGCGAAGTAATCGATCTCGACCGATTCGAGGTGCTGTAACGAGCCGACTATCCTGGCGTTTTTCGCGACGAGGCGGTGCGTGAGCGTGCCGTCCGCGTCGAAAAAGGGAAACGAGAGTCCGCGGGCCTTGATCTCGGCCGCGGGTGCTTTCACGGCGACACCGAGCGGTTCGCAAAGAAGCGCGACCGCCATCCCGCAAGCCATGGTAATTAAATTATGGAGACGGAAATTTGGCTTCATGGCACGTGCGTTTCATCCGCCAATGTAACTCATCTCGACCTTCGCGCGCGCTTCGCCGCTGGCGAGGACTTGGGCGCGTTCGTCACTGTAGCGATCCATCCGCCCCTGCCAGATCCGGCGCAGAAAATTTTCCAACTCCTCCCCGCCCGAGCCGGCGCGCAACGCCCCGAGCACATCCCAGCCCAGCGACGCGAAGAGGCACGTGTAGAGCTTGCCGTCGGCGGAGAGACGCGCGCGATGGCAGTCCCGGCAGAACGGTTCCGTGACCGAGCTGATCAATCCGATCTCGCCGCGTCCGTCGCGATACCGGTAACGCGAGGCGACCTCGCCGCGATACGCGGGCCCGACGGGCTCCAGCGGCCAGATCGCGGCGATCCGCTCCACGATCTCCTTGGCGGGGACGACGCGCTCACGCTGCCAGTGATTCGTGTTGCCGACATCCATGAATTCGATGAACCGCAGCGGATGACCGCGGACGCGGAAATACTCGCACAGCGCCGGCAGCTCCTGGTCGTTCACGCCGCGCTGCACCACGCAGTTGATTTTGACCGCGAGACCGAGCGCGGCGGCCGCATCGATTCCGCGCAAGACGCGGCTCACCTTGAAGCCTAGGCCATTCATTTTGCCGGCCGTCGCATCGTCGAGCGAGTCGACGGAGACGTTGAGCCGGTCGAGGCCTGCCGCGCGCAACGCGGGCGCAAGTTTCTCGAGCAGCCAGCCGTTCGTGGTGAGCGCGACATCGCGCACGCGGAGCTCCTCCTTCAAGGCGCGGATCAGGTCCGGCACATCGGCGCGCAGCAACGGCTCGCCGCCGGTGAGCCGGATCTTTTCGACGCCGAGCGCGCGAAACGCCCGCACGATGCGCGTGAGCTCGGCGAGCGTCATCAACTGCGGATCACGGAGAAACGCGTGGCCCGGTCCAAAGATTTCCGCGGGCATGCAATACGGGCAGCGGAAGTTGCAACGGTCCGTGACCGAGATCCGCAGATCGCGCAAGGGGCGAAGAAACTGGTCAGTGGGCGAAGACATGCGAACGTGGGCGCGCGTGATTTGAATCGCCCAGTTAGCTTCGCCGGGCTTCTCCTGCAAGCAGCCACCCGAGAATTTCCCATGCTGACTCCTGCTGCGGCCGAACAGTTGATCCTCGAAAACATCGCGCCATTTCATCGGGAGGATTGCCCGCTCGCCGCCGCGCACCGGCGCGTGTTGCGCAGCGACTTGCGCGCGGATCGCGAGCTGCCGCCGTTCGATCGCGTGACGATGGACGGTTATGCGTTGCGCGCGGCCGCCATCGCGGAGGGCACGCGGATATTTCGCATCGAGGGCGTGCAGGCGGCGGGCATGCGGGCCTTCAAGCTCGGCGCCGCGACCGAGGCCTGCATCGAGGTCATGACCGGCGCGGTGTTACCCGAGGGCGCGGATTGCGTCGTGCCGTACGAGGACGCCACGCGGGACGGCGTGACGATGGCGCTCGAAAAAACCGCCCAGATCGCGAGCGGAAACGCGGTGCATCGACGCGGCAGCGATCATCGCACCGGGGACGTGATTGTGCGTGCCGGCGTGCGGCTGACCGGACGCGAAATCGCGGTCGCGGCCGCGTGCGGTTACGCTGCGGTGACGGTCAGCCAGGTGCCGAAGATCGCGGTCGTCGCGACGGGCGACGAGCTCGTGGAGGTCGACTCACCGGTGGCGCCGCATCAGATTCGCCGCAGCAACGATCACGCGTTGCGCGCGGCGTTGCAGACGGCGGGTTATCCGCAGGTGGCGCGTTTTCATTTTCGCGATGTGCGGCACGAGATCGAGCATCTGCTCTGGCACATCATTGCCGAGTACGACGTGGTCGTGATCACGGGCGGCGTGTCGAAGGGGAAGTTCGATTACCTGCCCGCCGAGCTCGACCGGCAGGGCGTGAAGAAAGTCTTCCACAGCGTCGCGCAACGCCCCGGCAAGCCGCTGTGGTTTGGCGTGAGCGCGCGCAAGACGCCCGTCTTCGCGCTGCCGGGAAATCCGGTTTCCGCCTACACGTGCCTGCATCGTTATGTGCTGCCGGCGCTGGCGCATGCGAGCGGCGAGGCGCCGGTGCCGCTGCGCACGACGGCGCTGTCGTCTGCGGTGACGTTCAAGCCGCCGCTGGCTTATATGCTGCCCGTAAAACTTTCGAGCGGGCCAAACGCCGAGCTGCTCGCGATTCCCGATCCGAGCAACACCTCGGGAGATTTCGCGGGGCTGGTCGGCACGGACGGATTCATCGAGCTGCCCGCGGAGCGCACGGAGTTTCCCGCGGGTACGCTCGCGCCGTTTCGGCCGTGGGTGTGAGCCCACCGCGGAGTTCAGAGGAGCGTGCTCATTTGGCGGCGCCGAGCTGCTTCGCGTGCTCGCGGAGGCGTTGCACGCGATTGCCCGGATCGGGATGCGTCTGCACCCATTGGGCCCACGCCGGCTGCCGTTGCCGTTGCTCGAGCCACACGAACAACCGGTCGGTGCCGGCGGTCTTGCCGAACGCGCCGTGCACGAGCGTGAGCCCGAAGATATCCGCGCCGTTCTCCTGGTGCCGCGAGTGCGCGAGGTCGAGTAGCGTGCCGGCATTTTTCGTGAGCGCATCGCTCGTATCGCCAAACAAAATCGTCCACGCGATCGCGCGGCCAAGGGCGCGCCCGATTCCGCGCAGGTGATCGCGTTGCGCGAAGTGACCGAGCTCGTGGCCGAGGACAAACGCCATCGAGGTCTCGTCGTCGAGGAGCTGCAGCATCCCCCGCGTGATTCCGATCGTGCCACCGGGAAACGCGAACGCGTTGGGCCGTTCCTCCGCGACGAACACGAGCTTGTAGTCGAGCGCGGGGACGCCCGGTTGCGCGGCGAGCCGGGTGAGGGTTTCCTGCGCGCGGGTGAAGCGCGCGGTTTCCTCGGCCCCGTTCGGCTGCCCGACGCGCTCCGCGAGCGAGAAGCCGCTGAACCAGGCGCGTTCCCGCTCGACCGAGATGCGTGGCAGGATGAGCTCGACCGTCCAGCCGATCGCGAAATAGCCGGCGAGAAAAAGAACCGCTGCCGCGCCGAGGAGAAACGCGATCTCGCGCCGCATGCCGGCCGGACCGGGATTGCTCGCCTCGGCGGACTCGCCCATCTCGCGGTGCACGTATTTCATTATCGGATACGGCGGCCGTGGATGCGCGCCGCCGGAACTGAATCAGGCGTAACGGATGGCGGTGCCGTAGGCGATGAGCTCGACGCCTACGATGCTGTTGCGCCGCGAGGTGGTGACGCAGAGCGTTTCGAGCCGCAGGTTCGCGATGATGCTGGCGTCGGGGCACTGCTCCTTCAGCCGCAGCAACGCTTCGCGCCGCGCGCGGTCGAGCAGCGTATCATAAGAACGGATGCGCCCGCCAAAGAGGTTTCGCAGCTGGGCGAGGAAGCGCTTGAAGTAGTCGTGCGAGATCATCACCTCCGTGGCGACCAGCCGCGCGTCGGCGACGAGGCGTCCGGTTTCGAGCGTGCGCGCGGTCATGATGGGCAGCCGCGCCGTCGCAGCCTCTCGGATACGCAGTGCGGCGTAGTGCCTGCGCTCCACGTAAGCGCCGATGAAGCCGAAGAAGATCAGCCCGAGGATCGGCAGGCCGTAGACCAGGGCCACGGCGATCCAGTCATACGTTTCGAGCGTGTTGGGATCGTCCATGGCGATCAGGCGATCTTCACGGCGGTGCCGTAGGCGTAGAGCTCGGCGGCGCCCTGGGCGACCGACGACGTGGAGTAGCGGATGTTGACGACCGCGTTGGCACCGAGCGCGCGCGCTTGCGCGACCATTCTGGCGGTGGACTCGGCGCGTGACTCCTGGAGCAGCTCGGTGTAGCCGCGAAGCTCGCCGCCTACGAGATTCTTGAGGCTGGCGGCGATGTCGCGACCGACGTGCTTGGCGCGGACGGTGCTGCCGGAGACCAGGCCATAGTGCTCGATGATCTGGCGACCAGGCACGGTTTCTAGGTTCGTGAGAACGATGTCGTTGAGAACGGGAGGTGTCATGGGGGCGGTGGCGATTGAGCCGGATCGAGGCGTGGCGGCGAATCTAAACCCACGGCTGCGGGTTTTGGTTCGTCAACGGCGTGCCGGTCGTGCGACCGTTCGGGCGATGTTTTCGCACCTCGATGCGCAGAATCGGCCGGCGATGGTCAACGTCGGCGACAAGCCCGTGACGAAGCGCACAGCGCACGCGGTCGCGGTCGTCACGTTGCCGGAGCAGCTCGCGGTGTTGTTGCGCGACGGAGAGATCGCGACGAAGAAAGGGCCGATCTTTCACACCGCGATAGTGGCTGGCGTGATGGGTGCAAAGAAGACGAGCGAGCTGATTCCGCTCTGCCACCCGCTCGGGCTCGACGACTGCCAGATCGTGATCAAGCCCGACGCGCAGCACAGCGAGATCGAGATTCACTGTCGCGTGCAGGTGCACGGGAAGACCGGCGTCGAGATGGAGGCGCTCACAGGCGCGACGGTCGCCGCGTTGACGTTCTACGACATGGCGAAGGCCATCACGCACGGCATCGTCATCAAAGAGGTGCGGCTGCTGGAAAAAACCGGCGGCAAGAGCGATTATCGCGCGACGTGATGATGACCGTTTCCGTGCAATACTTCGCCATCCTGCGTGAGCAGCGCGGGCTCTCGCAGGAGCAGATCGCCACTGAAACCGCGACTCCGGCGGCGCTCTACGAGGAGTTGCGGGCGCGGCATCGCTTCACGTTACCGGGAGACCGCGTGCGCGCGGCGGTGAACGATGCGTTTGTGGACCCGAATGCGACGCTGCGCGAAGGCGACCGCGTGGTGTTTATTCCTCCCGTCGCAGGCGGGTAATTATTGTCCAAACGCCTGCGCTCGGAGACGAAGCGCACGCGTGCCAGGCTCCGGCCCAGCATTGATTTGCACGCCGCGGCGGGGCGTCGATAGCGTGAATTGTCCACGCTTCGCATGATCCGGCATCTCCTTGTCCTTACGGCAGCGCTCCTGCTTGCCGCCACCGCTTTTGCCCAAACGTCCGGCGCTCCCACGATCGCCAGCTTGTCGAACAGCCAGACGCTCACGGAAGGCACGAACCTCACGCTCTCGGTCTCCGTGAACGGCACCGCGCCCTTCAGTTATCAGTGGCGCAAAGCAGGCACCGCGATCCCGGCCGCCACGAACAGCACGCTAGCCTTTACGCCGCTCCGTGCCGCCGACGCCGGCTCCTATACAGTCGTCGTCACCAACACCGTGGGCACCGTGACGAGCGGGCCCGTCGTGCTCGCGGTGAATCCCGCGGTTGCGCCGAGTTTTTATTATCAGCCCTCGAGCGCATCATTCCTCGTCGGCAGCACGCTGCAGCTCTCGGCCTCCGTCAGTGGCACGTCACCTCTCACGTTCGTTTGGAAGCGGGGCACGACGGTCGTCGAGACATCGACCTCGAGCTATTTCTCAAAGGCCAACGCGCAGACCAGCGATGCCGGCACCTATACAGTCACCGTGAGCAATATCGCTGGCAGCGTCACGAGCAGCCCGATCAGCGTCACGGTCAATGCGCTCACGCCGCCGACGTTCAGCTATAATCTTTCCGATGCGACGGTCGCCACGGGTGAATCGCTCTGGCTCTACGCGTCGGTCAATGGCGGCGGCACGATCACCTACCAATGGAAAAAAGACGGCGTGCCGATCACGGGCGCGAACTATTATTCCTTTTCAAAGAGCAATCTTCAGGCGGCCGACGCGGGCAGCTATACGCTTACGGCCACGAACGAAGCGGGCTCGGTCGCCAGCAACGCCGCGAAGGTCACGGTGCTGCCGCCTGTCGCGCCGACGATCAATTCGATATCCGGCGCCGTTTCCGTCGTGGTGGGTGATTCGTTCAGCCTGTCGGTCTCGGCCAGCGGCACACGCCCCTTCACGTATCAGTGGCGCAAGGACGGACAGCCGATCGCGGGGGCGACCAGCAGTTACTACTCGAAATCCGCGGTCCAGATCGCCGATGCCGGTGCTTACTCGGTGGTCGTGGGGAATGCGCAAGGCTCGGCGACAAGCTCCGCCGTGCCGGTGGCTGTCACCAATGCCCGGCCTCCCGTCATCACGTATCATCCGCCCTCCATGGCCGTGCAGCTCGGTGCGTATTTGTACTCGTTATCCGTGGGCGCGAGCGGTTCCGGAACCCTCAGCTATCAGTGGAGCAAGAATGGCTCGCCCATTGCGGGTGCGACGGGCTCGAGCCTATATTATAACCGCCAGGTGACCGCGGCCGACGCGGGAACCTATACAGTCGTCGTGAGCAGCACCCTTGGCTCCGTCACTTCGGAACCGGCCTATATCACGATCCTCCCCGCCACCGCACCGGTGATCGTGCGACAGCCCGCCAGCCGGGCGATCCGGCAGGGAGAGACGCTCGAGCTCGACGTCTATGTGAATGCGACGCCGTCGGCCGCATTCCAATGGCGGAAGGATGGCGTGGTGATCGCCGGCGCCACGAATGCGAGCTACTATAAGAACAACGTCGCCTCGAGTGATGCCGGCGCGTATTCGGTCGTGGCCACCAACTCGGCGGGATCGGCGACAAGCGAATCCGCCACGGTCACCGTCATCGCAGCGGCCGCGCCGAAAATCGTCTCACATCCTGCCAGCGCGAGCCTGCTGCCAGGCCAATATTTCTACGGCATGTTCGTCGAGGCGCGACCCAGCAACGGTGCGACGGTGCAATGGTATCGCGACGGTGTTGCGGTCCCGAATGCGACCAGCACGTCGTTCTATATAGGCGATGCGCAGCCTTCGATGGCCGGCACCTATACAGCCGTCGTGACCAACTCCGCCGGCTCCGTGACGAGCCGCGAAGCCGTGATCACCGTGGATGCGAACACCACGCGCCCCGTCATCACCTACGTTCAAGGGAGCCGGTCGATTGCCGGCGGCAGCAACGCGACGCTGCAGGTCGCGACCTCGAGCTCGGGCGAGACGGTCCAGTGGTTCAAGGATGGACTCATCATTCCCAATGCGACGGAGAAGGAATACTCCTTCTCGAAGTTCGCCCTTGGTTCGGCTGGCACTTACACCGCACAAGTCAGCACCACGCTCGGCACATTCACCAGCCGGGCCATCGTGCTGGAGCTCCTGGATGCGGGCGAAGCGCCGGTGATCACGCGGCAGCCGGTCAGCTTGAAAGCCCAATCGAATTGGTCGACGAGTTTCTCGGTCGATGTCACGGGAGAGCTCCCGCTGTCGTATCAGTGGCGCAAGGACGGCGTGAATATCCCCGGCGCGACGTCCCGCGAGTACCACGTGTCGAGCCCGACCACCGCTCACGCCGGCGCCTACTCCGTCGTGGTCAGCAATCGCAACGGCAGCGCCACGAGCGCGGCTGCGACTCTGACGGTCGCCTCCGGCGCGGCGACTGCGCCGGTCATCGTTCGCCATCCGTATTCGCAGACGCGCACGCAGGGCTCCGGCAGCATGGAACTCTCGGTGGAGGTGCAGGATTCATCCGGCGTGAGCTACCAATGGCGAAAAGACGGCGTGGCGATTTCCGGCGCGACCAGTTACTATTATTACGCCAGCTCGACCGCCGCCTCCGCCGGCCGCTACTCGGTGGTCGTGACCAACACCGCGGGCAGCGTCACGAGCTACGATGCCGTCGTCGCGATCACATCGTCCGTCACCGGTCCCACGTTCACGCTTCAACCGCAGAACATCGAAGCCTACTTTGGCAACTCGGTGACTTTCACTTCGACCGCGACGGGCACCGCACCGGTCACGTATCAGTGGCGGAAGAACGGCACCGCGATCGGCGGAGCGACGAACTCCTCGCTCACGCTCAACAATGTCCAGAGTGCCGATGCCGCGGCTTACACGGTCGTCGCGACCGACGCCAACGGCTCCACCCCGAGCGTCGGCGTGACTCTCTCGCTCTCGGGTGGCGTGACGCCGTTCATCGTCGCGAACCCGGCGAGCGCTTCCGCACTGGCTGGCACCGCGACAACATTTACCGTGGCGGTCGGCGGCACGCCGGCGCCGGGTGTACAATGGCGGCGCGACGGCGTGGATATACCGGGCGCGACGGCGCTGTCGTTGAGCATTCTGGAAGTTCAGGCCAGCGATGCGGGCAGTTATACGGTCGTGGCGCGCAATCCGGTCGGCACCGCGACGAGCGCACCGGCGGTGCTCACGGTCGTGTTTTCGCCGCCCACCATTACCACGCAACCGGCGAACGTCAGCGTGGAGCCCGGTGCCGCGGCGACGTTTACCGTGGTCGCCAAAGCGGAGCCTTCGCCGACGTATCAGTGGCGCAAGGACGGCGTGGCGATCGCCGGCGCCACGACGAGCACGCTGTCGTTTACCAACGTCCAGGCGAGCCAGGCCGGGCGCTACGCGGTCACGATCTCGACCAGCTTCGGCGCGGTCACGAGCGTCGACGCGCTACTCACGGTCGGTAGTCCCGTGACGGCGCAGGTCTCGAAGGCCGTGACCGCCAAGGCGGGCGTCACGGTGACCCTGACGGCGTCGATCCAGGCGAAGGAACCGCTCCTTTTTCGTTGGGCGCGCAATGGCGTGCCGATCGCCGGCGCGACATCCTCATCGCTCCTCCTGCCCGCGGTGCAGCCCGCCCATGCCGGCACCTATTCCCTGGAGATCCGTCGCGCCGACGGTACGGTGGTGTATCCATTAACTGGATCCGCCGCCCTCACCACGATCCTCTCGGTCGAGCTGCCGGAGCTGCCGGTCATCACCCAGCAACCGGTCGGCGCCCGCGTGCCGGTCGGCGCCCAGGTGACGCTGGTCGTGCGCGCGCAAAGCAGCGGACCGATCACTTACCAGTGGCAGAAGAACGGCATGCCGATCCCGGACGCGTTCAGCGACACGCTGGTCCTCTCCAACGTGCAGCCCTCGGACGCGGCCGACTATCGCGCGGTGGCGATGGGGATCAACGGCTCGACCGCTTCGGCGATCGCGCGCGTGGAGGTGACCGGCTCGCCGTTTGCCGGCACATATTTCGGCACGTTTCCCAATAGCGACAGCTGGGCGCTGCACGTGAAGGAGGACGGCACGGGCGTCTTCATCGCGCTGCTTTCGACCCGCGGTCAGGTGATCGTGGCGCGCGACGTCACCGTGCAACCGTCCGGGGCATTCAGTTTTGGTCATGCGCAAGCGGTGGCGGCTTACGACGGCGCTGCTTTTGGTGTGCGATATTACAGTGGCATGGTCTCCGGGCAGATCGCGGGCGGCGCGGTCACCGGAGGGATTCCCGGCGCGAATCTCTTGCTCGCCGGACAGCGTGCCGGCACGGCGCCCGGCGGGGGCGCGATGGCGGCCGGCCATTTCGAAGCGGTGCCCGTGGCGAGCGACCTCGGCCACGTCGACGTGATCGCGGCGTCCGACGGAACGATCGTGCTCGTTGCGGTCGACTCCGCGGGCGTTCGCGGCGGCCGCGGAAATGTCACGGCCGACGGACTCTTCGCGATCACGCAGCCGCAATACGCTTATCACGGCACGCTCGCGGCGAGTGCCGGACAGATCCGCGGAACGTACACGCCGCTCGGTGGCACTGCGGTGATGATCACGACGCCGGCGACCGCGACGAGCAGCGAGCGCCTGATGAATGTCGCCACGCGCGGCCTGGCCGGCGGAGGAGCGCAAACGCTCACGGCGGGTTTCGTGATTAGCGGCAGCGCGGGCAAGGATGTGTTGATCCGCGCCGTGGGTCCGGGCCTCACGCAGTTCGGAGTCGCGGGTGTGCTCGTCAATCCGCGCCTTCGGATCTTCAAGGATGGCACGCCCGTGCTGGAAAACGACGACTGGGCCTTCGGCGGCTTTGCGACGCAGATCGCGCAGGCGTCGGCCCGGGTGGGCGCGTTTGAATTGCCGAATGGCAGTGCGGATGCCGCGTTGATGGCGCGACTCGAGCCGGGGGCTTACACGGCGCAGATTTCGGCCGACGGAAACGCGACGGGCGTCGCGCTCGTGGAAGTTTACGACACGACCTCCGCCACGGCCGGCGCACCGAAACTCGTTAACCTGTCGACCCGCGGTTCGGTGGGACGCGACGGAGATATTTTGATTGTGGGCGTGGTGGTGTCGGGCACTTCGGCCAAACAGCTTCTCATTCGCGGCATCGGGCCCGCGCTCGCGAACTTCAACGTCGAAGGGGCGCTCGCCGATCCCAAGCTGGCGCTTTATCAAGGCAACACGCTGGTCCGCGAAAACGACAACTGGTCGAGCACGTCCGACGCGGGCGCGCTGGCCGCTACGGCAACGGCAGTCGGGGCGTTTCCGCTGCCGAGCGGCAGCAAGGACGCGGCGTTGCTGGTCTATCTCACGCCCGGAAATTACACGGCGCAGATCAGCGGGGTGAACGCGACGACCGGTGTCGCGCTCGTCGAGGTTTACGAGGTGCCGTGACTTTTGTCGGGACCGCGCCAGATTGAGCGGATGAATTTCAGCCTTTCGTCGTCGCCGATCGATGCCGCTGCGCTGCAACGCGGACTCGCGGACGAGCGCGCCGGCGCATGCGCGACGTTCGAGGGCTGGGTGCGAAATCGCAACGAGGGCCAGCCCGTGCGCTCCCTCGAGTATGAAGCCTATGCGCCGCTCGCGCAGAGTGAGGGCGAGCGGATTCTGGCCGAGGCGCGGGCAAAGTTCTCGCTGCTCGGTGCGGCGTGCGTGCACCGCGTCGGCCACCTGCAGTTGGGCGAGATGGCCGTCTGGGTCGGCGTCACGGCGGAGCATCGCGGCGCGGCCTTCGACGCCTGTCGCTATATCATCGATGAGGCGAAGGCGCGTTTGCCGATTTGGAAAAAGGAGCACTATGCGACCGGCGCGACGGCGTGGATCAATTGCGCGACGCGCGGCGAACACGCGGCGCCGACCGCGATTCCACCGGCTTGAGCCGGATCAATTCAGACCTGAGTCGCCCACGGAACACACAGACTACACGAAATAAATAAGTGCGCCGTTCTTCGGAGGAAATAGATTGGTCACTAAATAAAGCGTCACTCCGATCTACTCCGTTTTCCAAACTCGGACTCGAGAAGGCCACGAAGGGAACGAAGAGCCGAAGAAGACACGCTGACTCGGCGCTGTTCGTGGTGTGCGGATCCCGAAGACGCGCAAAAGCGTCGTGAAACGCGCGACCGGAAAAATTTCCAGTTGGGCAATCGTCCTCGGAACCATTAACGGATACGCGTGAATTTTTTCGCCGCCGCCACCACGACCCCGCCGACCGCCGTTGATCGTCTGCGTGAGATCCCGTTGGAGTTCTGGGTCCGGATTGCCATCGGGCTCGCGGTCATTGCCGGAGTAGTGATCGTCCTGCGCAAGGTGGCTAAGATGAACAAGGTGGTTCTCGGCGCCGTCGTGTTCATCGCGCTTACGATGATCGGCTTCAACTGGATCTATGAGCGCAACGAGCCCGCGTGGGCGACGCCCGCGGTGCAGTGGCTGGCCGGATTCTTCCCTTCCAAAGGCAAGACCTGACGCGGCGGGCCGGGCGCGTCGGTGCGGCGCAAAGCGATCGGTATTTCGCACGAAGGCGGGTTGCCGCGAACCGTTTTTATGACGCGTCGGGAGAAAGGGTTTGGTTTTCCCTGCTGTTCGGCTAGTGCTCCGGCTCCTTTTTTTTCGCCATGGCCAAATCGCACTCCGACATCGGACTCATCGGCCTCGCCGTGATGGGTCAGAATCTCGCTCTCAATATCGCCGATCACGGCTTCCAAATCTCGGTGTATAACCGCACGACGGAGAAGACCGATAAGTTCGTCGCCGAAAATCCCGACACGCCCGGTGGCGTGGTGGGCACAAAAACGCTGGAGGAATTCGTGCAGTCGCTCGCGACGCCACGGAAAATGATCATCCTCGTCCAGGCCGGCAAGGCGACCGACGCCGTGATCGACAGCCTCGTGCCGCTGCTCTCGCCGAACGACATCATCGTCGACGGCGGCAACGCGCTCTGGACCGACACCATTCGCCGCGAGAAGACACTGCGCGAAAAAGGCCTCCGCTTCATCGGCTCCGGCGTTTCCGGTGGTGAGGAAGGCGCGCGCTTCGGCCCGTCGCTGATGCCCGGTGGCGACAAGGCCGCCTATAAAGAACTGCAGGCGATCTGGAATGCCATCGCCGCCAAGGTCGATGCGAAGACCGGCAAGCCGCTCACCGGCGCCGCGCCCGGCAAGCCCATCAAGGGCGGTGTCCCCTGCGCGACCTATATAGGCGAGAACGGCGCGGGCCACTATGTAAAGATGGTCCACAATGGCATCGAGTATGGCGACATGCAGATGATCTGTGAGGCCTACGCGTTGATGAAGGGCCTGCTCGGATTGAAGCCGGCCGAGATGGGCGCGATCTTCTCCGACTGGAACGAAGGCATGCTCGGCAGTTTCCTGATCGAGATCACGGCGGACATCCTGAAACAGAAGGACCCGGTTACGAAGAAGCCCTTCGTCGACATCGTCCTCGATACCGCCGGCCAGAAAGGCACGGGCAAATGGACCTCGGTCAACGCCCTCGACATGGGTGTGCCGGCGCCGACGATCGCCGAGTCGGTGTTCGCCCGCTGCATCAGCGCGATCAAGGAAGAGCGCGTGGCCGCCTCGAAGATTCTCAAGGGCCCGAAGAAGAAATATAAAGGCTCGAAGAAGGCGTTGATCGAGGCGATCCACGACGCGCTGTATTGCTCGAAGATCTGCTCGTATGCGCAAGGCTTCCAGTTGATGCGCGAGGCGCAGAAAGAATATAAGTGGAAACTCAACTTCGGTCAGATCGCGCAGATCTGGCGTGGCGGTTGTATCATCCGCGCCGTGTTCCTGCAGAAGATCACCGAAGCCTATACACGGGACCCGAAGCTCGCGAATCTCCTGCTCGATCCGTATTTCAACAAGACGGTGCAGAAGGCGCAGGAAAACTGGCGCAAGGTCGTCGCGCTCGCGAGCGAGTGCGGCGTGCCGATCCCGACGTTCAGCTCGGCGTTGTCGTATTACGACAGCTACCGCTCGGAGCGGCTGCCGGCGAACCTGCTGCAGGGCCAGCGCGACTTCTTCGGCGCGCACACCTACGAGCGCACCGACAAGCCGCGCGGGAAGTTCTTCCACATCGACTGGCCCGAGAAGGGTCGTCCGCAGATCGAGGCCTGAGCGGCGGAGGCAGGCGTCGCTGTCTGAAAACAATTGAACCCGGAAACGGAGACGATTGTCCGGAAGATCGAATAATTCTCCTGTGATCCGCGGATAATTGTTTTCCGCGTTTCTTTCAACGGGCCCGCCAACACGGGCTCGTTTTGTTTTATCACGCTTTCACGCCGGGATCGCGAATGCGACGCCCTGATCGCCCGGCGGCAGGCCAACGAGCAACAGACGCAGATGGCTTAACCGTCCTGAAGCAGGAGCGCGATGGATTGGCCGGACGGCGCGCGGCTGCCCAGAAACTATCGTCGCTGTCTCGAAAAATACTTCGGCAAATAGTGCCCTCGCGCCCCTGCCCCGGCCGGGTCGGATCGCTACTTCTGGGGGAGCTTCCTCGTCCACCGGGCGTAGTGGTCGAGCGTGCGCTTGGGGCCGTCGCCGAACCAGGAGTAGCCGTTGCGGCGTTCGCGCGACAAGCCATTGACGTCGTCGTGGATGGTGAAATCGCGGTCGCCAAAGATCGGCCGGTCGGTGCCGATCTCGGAGAAGCGCGGCCAGATGGGCCCGGCGCCGGGCTGCGGGAGAAGCGTGCGGCCGGAACCGTCGCTCGCGAATTTGTAGGCGACGTCACGGAGCTGAGTTTTTTGAAACCAGGCGGCGGCGGCGTGCACCGCCGTGACGACTGCCGGGCTCGGGTCGGGGAGCGTGATCAGGAAACGGACGATCGCGGCGCTCTCGCCCGAAGCCTGCGCGGGCATCTCGAATGCGCGCGCGGCGCACGGGGCGAGCGTGAGCATGTCGTGCTGCTGGCACCAGACGGTGCGCCGGCCGGCCGAGGTGATTTGAGCGGCGAGAATGCAGTCGATGCCGCGCTGGACGGCCGTGGCGGCGCGAGCGCGCAGGGCGGGCGAGGCGAAAGCAAATTCCGCGCGACCGGTGGCGACATCGCGCAGGAGCGCGAGCACGCCAACGAGGGCGTCGTCGTTGAAGGTCACGGCATCATGATAACCGCCGACCAGCGGAAAGACCTGCGGCCAGCCGCCGCTCGGGTATTGTGCGGCGAAGAGATATTCGATTCCGCGCGCAAACGCCGCCTCCCAGGCCGCCGCGCGCGCGGAGCCGGGGCTCGCCGCAGAACGGGTATGGGCAAGGAATCGCAACGGCGCCACGGTGCCGCCGTTGTCGAGCGTGCCATCGTAGCCGGTCTCGAATCCGTAGCGTTCGCCGGGACGACGGGGCGCGAGGGTGAAGTCGGTGTTTTTGCTCCAACCTCCCGCCGGCGTCTGGAACGAGACCATGTTATCCGCCCAGCGGACGGCTTCTGCGCCGGACCAGAACTCGGCGGGTTGCGCTAGAGGAATCGCGGTTCCTTTCGAGGGGACGAGCGGGGCCTTGAGGCCGGCGGCCCTCAGTTCGGCCTCCAGGCTCGCCCGGTCGGCGGCGCGGAGTTTTTCGGAGCGCGCGTGGTAGGCGGTCCATGCCGTTCGCTCGCCGGTATCCAGGGTAGAAATACGCGCAGCGGTCAGCGGAATCGGAGGCGTGTTGGTCCCGATGACTGCCGCGTCGAGCCGCGCCGCCTGGATCAGGATCGCGGTTATGAGAAGGCGCGTGAAGCGGAGTGGCATGAGCGGTGGGCGGGTGGCGGGGGCGTGGAAAGGCAAATAAACGGACAGGTGTCCGCTGGCGGAGACAAGACCCAATCGGCGCGGTTCAGGCGATGAAGGTGGCCTGCACCGCGCATCTCGGTTTCGGCAGCGATCAATGGCGTTGCAGGTAGGGACGGGCGGCCCGCCCGTCCGGGGACGCGCAGGCTGCGCGTCCCTGACAGAATAGTGAGATGCGCCCGTAGCCCGAATCTGCGTCACCTGTCGTCTCGCCAAGCGGGAGAAGTTTAACAGGCTTGGCGGGAAAGCGCCGCATGGATCGCGGCGACTTTCCTCCCCGTCTATGAAGCCACCCGCGTTTCGGCTCCTCCGTAGTGTGTTTGCCTGGGCATTTTTTGCGGCGGGCGCGGCCGCTCCCGCAGCGGTCTCCGAGAAAACCGCGGCCGGGCATTGGGCCGGAGCCTTGATGTTGCCGACCGGGCCGCTCGAGATCCGCGTCGAGCTTGCGCGGGCGGCCGACCAAGCGTGGAGCGGCGCGCTCGATGTGCCGGCGCAGGGCGTCCGCAATTTCAAGCTGAGTGTCGCGGTCGAGGGCACAGGCGTGCGCTTCGCGATGGCTGGCGTGCCGGGCGAGCCGACGTATGCCGGGAGCCTGTCGGAGGATGGCACCTCGATCGCTGGCGACTTCACGCAGGGCGGAGCACGTTTTCCCTTTTCGTTGCAGCGCACGACGGCGGAAGCGGCGGAGGCGGCGAAGGCCGGGCCCGCCATCGCGCCGGGAATTGCCGGACAGGGCCTCGCGGGGAATTGGCTCGGGGTGTTGCAGCCGACGCCCAACCTGCAGCTCCGGCTCGCGTTGGACGTTTCGAATGCCGATCCGGCCCAGCTTGACGCGGTGCTGATCAGCCTCGACCAGCAAAACGCCCGGATGCCGGCGGCGGGGTTGAGTGAGCGCGATGGACGCGTGCGGCTCGAGTTCCGGCGTCCGGTGGCGGTGTTCGAAGGCACGATGAACGCGGACGGGTCGGAGCTCGTCGGCACGTGGACACAGGGAAATCGCGGCACGCCGCTGGTGTTCCGGCGGCAGGCGAAAAGCGCCGCGGTCAAGCGACCGCAGGATCCGGTGAAGCCGTATCCATATCTTGAACACGACGTGATGGTGAAGAACGCGGGCGCCGGCGTGACGCTGGCCGGCACGCTCACGGTGCCCACGAGCCCCGGGCCGCATCCCGCGGTCGTCCTCATCACCGGTTCCGGTCCGCAGGATCGCGACGAACAGGTTGCGGGCCATCGGACGTTTCTTGTGCTGGCGGACCATCTCACGCGGGCGGGGATTGCCGTGCTGCGTTGCGATGATCGCGGCGTCGGGAGGTCGACGGGCAATTTTGCCGCGGCCCTCCACTCGGATTTCGTCGACGATACGCTGGCCGCGGTGGCGTGGCTGCGTGGACGCAGCGAGATCGACCCGCGGCACATCGGATTGATCGGGCACAGCGAAGGCGCCATGGTGGCTCCGGGCGCGGCGGTGAAATCGCCGGAGATCGCGTTCATCGTGCTGCTCGCGGGGCCGGGGCTGCCGCTAGAGCAGATCATGTTGCGGCAAGGGCGGGACGTCGCGCTCGCGATGGGCAACGATGAGAAATTCGTCGCGCAAAACGAAGCCGTGCAACGCGAGGTGTTCCGCATCCTGGGCAGCGAGCTGGGACCGACGGCGGCGGCCCACGCGTTACGAAAGGTCCTCGACGCGCAGCACGCGACGCTATCGGCGGAGCAGCGTCAGGCGCTCGGGCTCCCGAAAGCGGGCGCCCCGAATCCGCAGCTGAAGTTGGCCGAGTCGCCGTGGTTGCGCGACTTGCTGCGCATCGATCCACGCGAGGCGTTGCAGAAGGTGAAATGTCCGGTGCTCGCCCTCACGGGAGAGAAGGACCTGCAGGTTGCGGCCAGGGAGAATTTGTCGGCGATCGAGGCGGCGCTGACCGCCGGCGCCAATCGTCGGTTCACGGCGAAGGAGCTCCCGGGACTTAATCATCTGTTTCAAACGTGTCGCGTGGGAGCGCCCTATGAGTATGCACAGATCGAGGAAACCTTCAGTCCGTCCGCGTTGCAGGAAATCTCGCAGTGGATTGGGGAGACGGTCCGAGGAAGTCCGTGAACGCACTATAAATGCAGTCGCTTTATCGACGCACTAACGGGAACGGCCACGCTTCCGGCATTATAGCATCCCTCGCGCTCCTGATACTTGGCGTTGTGAGCGGTCGGGGTGCGTTTGCGGCGTCGCCAAGCCGGCCGGAGTTGGTCTTTCACGCAGCGCCCAAAGCGCTCGCCGCCGGCGCCGTGACGGAATCGTGGCCACATTTTCTTGGGCCGCGCCATAATGCCACGACGCGCGAGACCGGACTCATCGATCGCTGGCCAGCAGAGGGGCCGAAAAAAGTCTGGGAGCTGGCGACGGGCGAGGGCTACGCCTGTCCGGTGATCGCGGGCGGCAAGCTGGTTTATTTTCACCGACGCGAAGGCAAGGAAACCATCGATTGCCTCGAGCCGGAGACCGGCCGCCGGATCTGGCGTTTTGCGTATCCGGTGGCCTACGAAGACCGCTACGGGTTCAGTCCTGGCCCGAGGGCCAGCGCGGTGATCGATGGAGATCGGGTGTTCACCGCGGGTGTGACGGCGATCCTGCACTGCCTCGAGCTCGCCACGGGAAAGCTCCTCTGGCGCCGGGATCTCGCGACCGAGTTTTCGGTGCCGCACTACTTTTTTGGATACGGCCCCACGCCCTTCGCCTGGCAGGATCGCGTGATCGTCAACGTCGGCGGCAAAGCCAAAGCCGAGGGGACGCGCGGCACGTGCGTCGCGGCCTTCGACCGGGCCACAGGCAGAACGCTTTGGGAGGTCGAAGACTCGTGGGGCGCCGACTATGCCTCGCCGGTGGTGGCGAGGCTGCGCGGGCGCGATGTCGCGCTGGTGCTGACGGGCGGCGAAAGCCGCCCGAGCGAGGGCGGACTGCTCGTGATCGACGCGGCCACGGGCGCGGTCCTCGAGCGTTTTCCCTGGCGCGCGCGCAACTACGAGTCCGCAACGGCCAGCACGCCGTGCGTACTCGACGATGGGCGGGTGCTGATCTCCGAGTGTTACGCGAAAGGCGGCACGCTGCTTGAATTCGACGCCGCGTTGAAAGCGAAACAGCTCTGGGTGCAGCGCGGCTTCGGGCTCCATTTCATGATGCCGCTCGCGATCGATGGTCATCTCTACGGCTTCGCTGGACGCAACCCGCCCGACACGGAGCTGAAGGCCGTCGATCTCGCCACCGGAAAAATCGCGTGGACCGACGACACGCGTTTCACCGCGGATGGGCGCACGCAGAGTTTTTTCCGCGGGACCCTTCTCCGCGCGGGCGAACGCACATTCTCTCTGGGCGAGGACGGGCTGTTCGCTGAGTTCGAGCTCTCGCCGAAGGGTCTCGTCGTGCGCCAGCGCACGCGGCTTTTCCACGCGCCGTCAGCCTGGACTTTGCCGGCGCTGCATCGCGGACTCCTTTACGTTGCGCAAAACGAACGCGATCCTCGCTCCGGCCAGCCGCGCCGGATCATCTGTTACGATTTGCGCGGCGAGTAACGGACGCCGCCGGCGTGCGAACCTCATTATTCAGCAGCCCAGTCGCTGCAGCACGGCGCGCATGGTTTTCGCGCTGCGCACGTAGTCTGGTTCGCGGCTGTCGCGCTCGACCATGATCCAGCCTTCGTAGCGAATGTCTTCGAGTGCCTTGATCACGCCCGGCAGGTCGAGGACTCCGGCACCGAGCTCGCAGAATTTTTCGCCCGGGGCGTGCCGGTTGTCGACGCGATGCCGCGGCAGGTCCTTCAAGTGCAGGTAACGGCAGCGGCTGCCGAGATCGCGGATCGTCTGCACGGGATCGGAGCCGCAAAGCGCGAGGTGGCCGGTGTCGGGGCACGCGAAGACGCCCGGCCGCTCGTCGAGGTAGCGCAGTAAATCCTCGCGCGTCTCGACCGAGCCCTTCGCGTCGCCCGTGCCTACGTGCGGGTGAACGACGAGGATGATGCCGCGCTCGCCGGCGGCCTCGACCCAGCGTTTCGTTTGTTCTTTCGCCACGCCGGTCCGCAAGATTCCGGCGCCTGCGGCGGCCGCATACGGAATACCCTCCAGCGGCCCGGCCCCGATCGCCGCGCAGGCGACACCGAGCTCGGCGCATTTTTCGCGCACGAATTCGGGTGCGTGGCCGATCTCGCCGGGCTTCGCTTCGAATCCGATGTAGCCTGTTTCCTTCGTCAGTTGCAGCCGGCGTTCGAAGAACTCGGCCTTGTTCCAGGCGTGATCCCAGTTCCAGAAATGATGGCCAATCTTCCAGCGCTTGCGCTGCACGTTGACGTTTTCCGCGAGCACCCGAGGCAGGGTCGAGCTGCCGGCGGCAAACGCGCCAGCGCCGAGCGCACAACGTTGCAGGAAATCACGACGATTGGGCGAAGGCGGCGGGTTCATGATGGGGGAGAAATTCCGTGCGGCGGGCGCACCGCAAATCACACGGCATACGCGCGACGCATGGGTCGCGCGAGCAGTTGGGAGGCCGCCGGATCGCCAATGATCTTTTCCGTCGCGGGATCCCATTGCAGTCGGGTCCGGCCAAGTCGGATCGCGATGTTGGCGAGGTGCGCGATCGTGATTGAGCGATGACCGACCTCGACGGGCGAGATGGTGGGTTTCGCGTCGTAGATGCGGTCCACGAAATTCTGCTCATGGAGCTGGCTTTCGTACAGTTGAATCTCGCCGGGCCCGATCTTCTGGCGCCGCAAGTCATCGGGCTTGGACTCGAGAATACCGCGGGACACGAAGATCGACCTGTCGTCTTCGCCCTGGAACAGCACGCCGTTGCGATTGCGATTGGAGACGTTGGCGCGGACGCCGCTCGCATAGACCACGTCGAACGAGAACGCCGTGGCTGTGTTATAGAGTGCGGTCGGAGCCGGGAGGCTGGCTTGCACGTTCTCGATCGCGACGGGGCCGGCATCATCCGTGCCCAGCGCCCACTGGAGGATGTCGAGATGATGCGCGCCCCAATCGGTGAGATAACCGCCGGAGAAATCGAAATTGTGCCGCCAGTTGAGCTGCAGCAGCGCGGGCGCATAGGGGCGCACCGGCGCAGGTCCGAGCCACAAGTCCCAGTTGAGCTCCGGCGGCACCGGCTCCGGCTGCTGGCGCGAGCCGAGACGGGACCAGTCCTTGTGGCCGCTGCTGAAGCCGACCTTGATGCCGGTGACCCGGCCGAGCCGGCCATTGCGCACGAGCTCGCAGGCGGTGCGGAAATGGATCGAGCTGCGCTGCTGCGCGCCGGTTTGCCAGGTGATTCCGGTATCGGCGACCGCGCGCGCCATGCGGCGGCCTTCCTCGATCGTGAGCGAGAGCGGTTTCTGACCGTAGATGTGTTTGCCCTGGCGCGCGGCGATCAACGCGGCCGCGCAGTGCCAGTGATCGGGCGTCGCGATGTAGACTGCGTCCAGATCCTCCCGCGCGATCATCTCGCGAAAATCCTCATACGCGCGGCAGCCCTTGAACGTGCCCGCGGGCCGCTGCTCGGCGTAATACTGCTCCACGGTCCGCTGACCGACCAGCCGGCCGCCGCGCTTCTCGCCTTGATAGCCGTAATTTGGCAGCTCCGAAACCGGGTCGGCCACGGCGACGATCTGCACGCGCTCATCGGCGAGAAAATTGGGGACTGTGCCGAGCGCGATCGTGCCAAAGCCGATCACCCCGAGATTCACGCGCTCGGAAGGCGCGGGGCGGCGGACCCGCGGTCGGGCCGGCGCGACACACGACGTGAGCGCGGGAAGCGCGACGCCGGCAGCGGCGGCGAGCGTGGTTTGCGTGATGAATTCGCGGCGACTGAGGAGGGGTTTCATGCAGGGGTTTATTTTCAGGGCGGCGGCGGCATTGCCGTTCGTCAAATCGTCATCGGCCAAGAAAAATGTGCCTGCGGCGCTACCGTGCGACGCAGAATTTTCACGAGACAGGCGAGACAGGGCCGGGCGATTCGGGCGTTGACACCTGCTCGCGGCAAACCGAGTTCGCACGTATGAGCGTTTTCATCCGGCCGACGGGGTTGCGAAACGTCCTTTGCGCGCTCGTTCTCGCCGGCTCGCTCTCGTTTGTAACGGGCCGGGGCACGGCCGCGGAGGCCATCGAGTTGAGTCGCGCGGACGCGGTCACGGCGATGCGCCGGGCGGTCGCGTTCTATCGCACGCAGGTGTCGGTGCGTGGTTCCTATGGCTATCGCGCGAGTGCCGATCTCGCGCGGCGCGAGGGCGAGCAAGCCTTCACGTCTACCCAAGGCTGGATCGAGTCGCCGGGCACTGCCGCCGTCGGGCTCGCTTATCTGGAAGCGTTTCAACTGACGCGTGAGCCGTTCCTCCTCGCGGCGGCGATGGAGACGGGGCAGGCGCTCGTCCAGGGTCAGCTCGTTTCCGGCGGTTGGTGCGAGGTGATCGAGTTCGATCCGGTGAAACGGAAGCGTTTTGCCTATCGCGTCGACGCGCCGGGCCGCCGCACGTTTTCGGCGAAGCTCGCCGCGCAGCAGCCCGACCTCACCGGGTTTCTGCCGCACGACCGACCGATGGACAACGAGATGAACGGCCGCGAGGAGCCGCCCGCCGATGCGCCGATCAACGTGACGACATTCGACGACGACAAGACCCAGGGCTCGCTGCGGTTCCTGATGCGGCTCGATCGCGAATTGAAGGGTGCGCACGCCGGGATTCGCGAGGCCGTGCAGTATGGCCTCGAGGCGCTGCTCGCTGCGCAGTATCCCAACGGTGGCTGGCCGCAGCACTTCCGTGACAAGATCGTGCCGCCGCAGGCGCGTGACTTGAAGGCCTCGTATCCAGAGACGTGGTCGCGCCAGCACGCCTGGACCGGCTTCAGTCGTTATTACACGATCAACGACGGCACACTGCGGGACCTCATTCGCACGATGCTGCTGGCGCACGAGATCTACGGGGAGGAACGCTTTCTCGAATCCGCGCGGCGGGGCGGCGATTTCCTGATCCTCGCCCAGATGCCGGCGCCGCAGCCGGCCTGGGCGCAGCAGTACAATTTCGCGCTGCAGCCCGTCTGGGCGCGCGTGTTCGAACCTCCCGCAGTCTCGGGCGGTGAATCGCAGGCGGTGATGACGATGCTGATCGACCTCGCGCTCATGACGGGCGACCCGCGTTACTTGGAGCCGGTGCAGCGCGCGCTCGATTACCTGCGGTCCTCGCTCCTGCCCGATGGGCGGCTCGCGCGTTTCTATGAGCTGCGTACCAACCGGCCGCTCTACATGACGCGGAATTACCAGCTCACCTACGACGGCAGCGATGTCCCGACGCACTACAGCTTCTTCGTCCGCCCGCAGCTCGACGCGATCGCGGAGCGTTATGCGGAGGCAAAACGCGAGCTCGAGGCGGGCAGTGTGAATCGCCGGGCGATGGACCACGGCGAGCGGTCCGTCGCGAAGTCCGTCACTGCACGCGAGGCTGCCGCTGTGATCGCGGCGCTCGATGAGCGTGGCGCCTGGGTCGAGCCGGGAACCCTGCGCGTCGTCGCCAAACAACGCGCGGCGCAGCCGGTGATCGAATCGCGGACCTTTATTCGTCATCTGCTTCTCCTGGCCACTTATGCCACGACGGCCGAGTGAGCCGGCGCAGGGAATCCGCACCGGGTTTCCTACCCTTTTGCCTGGTCTAATATTGCGCTGAAGCGGAAGCGCTAAAACCAGTTTGTCCGTTGCTGCCCTGGAATCGTTCGGGTTTGTTGGCGCTCCCGCCCGATGTCTTCCGCCGCCGCCACCGCTGCTCGCGCCACCTCGCGAATCCAGGAATCGCTGGATCACGGCCGCGGTTTATCGCGGGATTATGGTGCGACGCGGCGCCGGATGAGCGTGGCACGATGAACGTGTTTCCCCAGGTAGCGTCCGTTGACCACCGGCATCGTCAGGAAAGCCGGGGAAAGCCTGCGTTCCGGAAATGAGCCTGCTCGACCGCAAGCTGCTGCGCGACCTGCGCGCGCTCAAGTCCCAGGCGGCGGCCGTCGCACTCGTGATGGCGTGCGGTCTCGCCATGATGATCATGACGCGTTCGCTCATCCTGTCGCTCGAGACCACGCGCGATACGTATTACGAGGAGCGCCGTTTCGCGGAAGTGTTTGCCCGGCTCAAACGCGCGCCCAACTCCGTGCGCGAGCAGCTCGCGGCCATTCCCGGGGTGGCCACTGTACAGACGAGCATCGCGATCCAGGTCACGCTCGACCTTCCCGGGATGCTGGAGCCGGCGGTCGGGCTGATCAATTCGCTGCCCGAACGCGGAGAGCTTGTGTTGAACCGGCTTTATATTCGGGCGGGAAGAATACCGGCCACGCGTACATCGATCGGCGAACTCGCGGTCGGCGAGGCATTCGCCGAGGCTCACGGGCTCAAGCCGGGCGACACGCTTTCTGCTGTACTAAACGGGGCGAAGGAGGAGTTTCGCATTTCCGGCATCGTGCTCTCGCCCGAGTTTGTCTTCGAGGCACCGCCCAATGCCGCACTGCCAGACAATAAAACGTATGGCGTTTTTTGGATGCCGTATAGAGAGCTCGCGACGGCGTTCCAGATGTATGGGGCGTTCAATGCGGTCGCGATCACGCTCGCGCCGCAGGCGTCGGAGCGTGCGGTCATCGCGGCGGTGGATCGCGTGCTCGCGCCCTACGGCGCGCGGGGTGCGTACGGGCGGATCGATCATCCGTCGCATCGGCGGGTGGACGACGAGATCCGTGTGCTGCAGGGGCTCTCGGTCGCGTTCCCGCTGGTGTTTCTGAGTGTCGCCGCGTTCATGACAAATTCCGTCATGAGCCGGCAGATCGCGCTGCAGCGCGAGCAGATCGCGATGCTCAAGGCGTGCGGCTTCAGCAACCGGCAGGTGGGGCTGCATTATTTCAAATTCTCCCTGGCGATCGTGGTGCTCGGCGTGGGCGTCGGCTCGATCGGCGGCATCCTGCTGGGAACCCGGTTGGTCGGCATGTATCATCTGTTCTTTCGATTTCCGCAGCTGGAGTTTCTGCTCGATTCGCGGGTGCTGGTGACGGCGGCGATCGTGAGTGCGCTGGCGGCATTCGTCGGCGTGGCCGGGGCGGTGCGGCGTGCGGTGCGGCTGCCGCCGGCGGAGGCGATGCGGCCGGAAGCGCCGGCAGATTTTCGACCGGCATTGGTGGAGCGGCTGGCGGTGGCGCGCTGGTTCAGCGCATCGTTTCGCATGGCGTTGCGCAATATACAGCGGCGGCCGATCCGCAGCGGATTGACCTGTCTCGCGCTGTCGCTCGCGACGGCAATACTCATCGTGCCGAACTCGTTTCGCGATGGCGTAGGCTATGTGATCGATTTCCAGTGGGACATAATACAGCGGCAGACGGTCACGCTGTCGCTCGTTGAGCCGGGGCCGGCGCGGGCGCTCTCGGATTTTCGGCACATGCCCGGCGTGGTGTGGGCGGAGCCGTTTCGCTATGTGCCGGTGGAGTTGCGGGCGGGCCCTATCGTGCGGCGCCTCGCGTTGCAGGGGCTGCCGGCGCGAGGTACGCTCAGTCGCGTGATCGATGCGCAGCCCAAGCAGCTCACGTTGCCGCCGCGCGGCATTATAATGTCGGCGAAGCTGGCCGAGGTGTTGCAGGTGAAGCCGGGCCAGGAGGTCACGGCCCGCGTCCTCGAAGGGCGCGAGCGCGAGATCACGGTGCCGGTCGTCGGTCTGGCGGAGGATTTCGCGGGCATGGCGGGTTATATGGAACTGAACGCGCTGAATCGGCTGCTGCTGGAAGGCGATCGCATCAGTGGGGCGCATGTGGTCGTGGACAAGGCGCAGTGGCCCGCCTTCCTGACGGCGGTGAAGGAGACGCCGCAGATTGCGGGCTGTATTATCAAGGATTCGCTGCGCGAGGGATTTCGAAAGACGACGGCGGAGAGCATCGGCCTCCTGCAGAAGATATATATGCTGTTCGCCACAATCGTGGCGTTTGGCATTATATATAACAGCGCGCGGATCTCGCTTTCGGAGCGGGCCCGGGAGCTGGCGACGTTGCGCGTGCTGGGTTTCAGCCGCGGTGAAGTCGGCGCAGTGTTGGTCGGCGAGCTCGTGCTCCTCACGGTGGTCGCGCTGCCGATCGGGCTCGTGCTCGGGTCGGGTTTCGCCCGGGGAATTCTGGCTTCGGTCAACACGGAGACGGTTCGTCTGCCGCTGGTGCTTACGGCCTCGAACTATGCCTTCGCGGTACTGGTCGTCGCGCTGGCCTCGACGGGATCGGCGCTCTTCGCGGCGCGAAAGATTGCGACGATCGATCTCGTGAGCGCACTCAAGGCGCTCGATTGAGTTTAATTTTCCACATGAAACCAGCTCCCCCACCCTCGCCTGCCGGCAAGAAACCTCGCGCATCGGCCTGGCGCCGGCGCCTGCCGCTGCTCGGCGTGGTGCTGCTGGTCGGCTTGATTGTGGCCGGTTTGTGGCCGCGCGCGGTGCCAGTGGAGGTTGCCACGGTCACGCGGGGTCCACTGGTGGTCACGGTCGACGAGGAAGGGATGACGCGCGTGAAAAATCGTTATGTGATATCGGCGCCCGTGGCGGGGCAGCTGCGGCGAATCGACTGGAAGGCAGGCGCGGAAGTCGAGGCCGGCAAGACGGTGCTCGCGGTGCTCGAGACGAGCGGTGCTGATTTTCTGGATACGCGTACTCAGGCGCAGGCGGAGGCGCGGGTGCGCGCGGCGGAAGCGGCGCGCAAGGCGGCGGAGGCACAGCGTGAGCGGGCGATTGCCTCGGCGCGGATGTTTGCGGCGGAGTTTGAGCGCGTGCAGCGGCTGCGGCAGCAGCAGGTGTTGTCGGCGCAGGAGTTCGACCTCGCACAGATGCGTGCCGAGACGGCGGTGCAGGACGTGCGCGCGGCGGAGTTTGCGTTGAAGGTGGCCGACTATGAAGCGGAGCAGACGCGGGCTCTCGTGACGCGTGGCACCGCGGAGCTTGGCGGAGCGAGCGTGGAGCCGCTGGTCATCACCTCGCCGGTAAGCGGCCGGATCCTGCGCGTTTTCCAGGAGAGTGCGCGCGTCGTGCCGGGCGGTTTTCCGCTGCTGGAGGTCGGCGATCCCACGGACCTCGAGGTGCGGATCGAAGTGCTCTCACGTGACGGGGTGGCGATCCATCCGGGTGCGCGGGTGCTGCTCGAGCAATGGGGCGGGCCCGAGCCGCTGACGGCGCGCATCCGGCTCGTCGAGCCGTCGGCGTTCACGAAGATTTCCGCGCTCGGCGTCGAGGAACAGCGCGTCTACGCGATCGCGGATTTTGTCGATCCCCTCGCGCGGCGGCCGACACTCGGGGACAGCTTTCGCGTGGAGGCACGCATCGTTATATGGGAGAGTGCGAATGCGCTGCGGGCCCCGGCGGGAGCGCTGTTTCAACGAGGAGCGACCTGGCAGACGTTCGCGATCGAGGGGGGGCGTGCGGCGCTGCGCGCAGTGCAGGTGGGCCGAAGCAATGGTGTGGAAACGGAAATTCTCGGAGGGATCGAGGAAAGCGCGCGGGTGGTCGTCTACCCGGGGGACAAGGTTCGCGATGGGACGCGCGTGAGGGCGTTGGTCGTGGCCGATCGCTGAGCGCGTGGAAGCCTGGTTGAGCGGAGACGCGGTGCAGCACGCGTGAGCGCCGGGCGCATTTGACTTGGCGCGCCCGGCGGCGAGCGTCGCAGGCCATTATGTCGCGCCATCACGACACCATCGTCGCTCTCGCCACGCCCACCGGAACTGCCGCCATTGCGGTTGTGCGTGTCAGTGGAGTGGATACACCGGCGCTGGTGACCGCGATCTGTGGTTCGATGCCGACGCCACGCGTCGCGTCCCACGTGGATTATCGCGATCAGGCCGGACGCTTGGTGGACGACGTGTTGGTGACGTTTTTCCAGGCGCCGCGCTCCTATACCGGAGAGGACGCGCTGGAGGTTTCCTCGCATGGAAATCCTTTTATCGCGCAGAGGATCCTCGAGGATCTGCTGGCGCGTGGATGCCGGCTGGCCGAGCCAGGTGAATTCACGCAGCGGGCGTTTCTCAATGGCCGCATGGACCTCAGTCAGGCGGAGGCTGTGATGGATCTCATTCATGCCCGCAGTGAGCGGGCACTCGCCGCCGCTAACGCGCAGCTGCGTGGTTCACTCGGACAAAAGATGGGCGCGCTGATCGATGCTCTGCTGAGTGTCCTCGCGCGAATCGAAGCGTATATCGACTTTCCTGACGAAGATCTTCCTCCGGAAAATCGAGACGCGGTGTTGATAGAAGTGCGTCGCATAGCGTTATTTATAAACGAGTTACTTGCCACAAAGCACTACGGAGATCTGTTGCGGGATGGGATGAAAACCGTGATTTTCGGAGCGCCAAACGCCGGGAAGAGCAGCTTGCTCAACGCGCTCGTCGGGCGGGACAGGGCGATCGTGAGCCCCGAGCCAGGCACCACGCGCGACTTTATCGAGGAACGCATTGTAGTCGGTCCTCATTGTCTTCGTCTGATCGATACGGCTGGGTTGAACCCCTCCCCTGCTCCCTTGGAACGGCGTGGAATCGAGAAAACGCTCGAACGCGCCGCGGAAGCCGACCTCTTTCTATTTGTACTGGATGCGAGTTGCGAAACTGCGGCGCCTCTTCCCCCGCGTGTTGAGGAATTGCTGCGGTCTGAGAACACGATCGTGGTGCTGAATAAAACCGATCTTCCGTCGGCACTCCCCTGCTCCCTCGTTCCCGCCGGATTGGCGGTTGTCGGTGTTTCGGCTCTCACCGGCGCTGGCATCGGCGAGCTGCGCACGCTGATTGCGGCCAAGGCCGATGGCTTCGGCGGAAACACCGATGCGGGCATCGCCATCAACGCGCGTCATGCACACGCGCTCAGCCAGGCTCGCGAGGCACTCGTTGAAGCAGCCTCAAAACTTGAGCAAAGCGGCCCGATTGAACTCGTCGCAAGCGATCTCCGCGCCGTGCTGGCTGCGTGTGGAGAGATCGTGGGCCGCGTCGATAATGAGCGAATGCTCGACCAGTTGTTCGCCACTTTCTGCATCGGCAAATAGCGCGCTTGCGCCCGGGACGGTTTCGCCCGAATGGTTGGGTTTTTTGAGGCGCCATGTTCCACGACGGTAAAACCTACGATGTCATTGTTTGCGGCGCCGGTCATGCAGGCGTCGAAGCTGCGCTGGCGTCCGCCCGGATGGGCGCTTCGACGCTCCTCCTGACCGGCAACATCGATACGATCGCTCAAATGAGCTGCAATCCAGCCATCGGTGGTCAGGCCAAGGGTCAGATGGTGCGCGAAATCGATGCATTGGGGGGTGAGATGGCGATCAACACCGACGTGACCGGCATCCAGTTTCGCTTGCTGAACGAGTCCAAAGGCCCCGCGGTGCAATCGCCGCGGGCCCAATGTGATAAGAAAGCCTATCAGTTCCGGCTAAAACACACGCTCGAGCTGCAGACACATCTGGAGATTTTCCAAGCGACCGTGACCGGCTTGATTTTTTCGGCGGGCCGGGTGGTGGGCTGCCGGACCAATCTCGAGCTTGAATTTCGCGGACGAACGGTGGTGGTGACGACGGGCACTTTCCTGCGTGGAGTAATGCACATTGGGCAAAACAAGAATGAAGGCGGGCGGCTAGGGGATTTCAGCGCGAAGACGCTGTCTGGCAGCTTCCTTGAAGCCGGGATCGAGCTGCGGCGACTTAAGACGGGCACGCCTCCCCGGATTCTAGGCAGGAGCATCGATTTCCGCGCGATGGAGGAGCAGAAAGGCGATGCGGAGCCGACTTTTTTTGCGTTTCACGACACGCGGGAGGCGGAGGATATGTTCCACGTGGAACAAACCGGTGAGCGGAAGTTGGGGTGGGTGCCCGGATGTGAACAAGTTTCCTGCTGGATGACCTACACCACGCCTGAGACGGCTAGCATCGTGCGCGCGAACCTCCACAAGTCGGCCATGTATAGCGGCGAGATAGAAGGCGTAGGGCCAAGGTATTGCCCAAGCATTGAGGACAAATTTGTGCGGTTCGCGGACAAGCCGAGACACCTGCTTTTCCTCGAACCGGAGGGTAGGGCGACCAACGAATTTTATGTGAATGGCTTGTCAACAAGTCTGCCATTCGAGGTGCAACTGCAGATGGTTCGGAGTGTGCCGGGCCTCGAAAAAGCTCATCTGCTGCGGCCCGCTTATGCTGTCGAATACGATTTCGCGCCGCCGACCCAGCTGCTTCCCACGCTCGAGTCGAAGAAGGTCGAAAACTTGTTTTTCGCGGGCCAGATCAATGGCACATCTGGCTATGAAGAGGCCGCAGGGCAGGGGCTTGTCGCGGGTGTCAATGCGGTGAACAAGGTCCGCCAGCGGCCCCCCATGATCATTAAACGCCAGGAGGCTTATCTCGGCGTTTTGATCGACGATCTTGTCACCAAGGGTACCAACGAACCCTATCGCATGTTCACCAGCCGGGCCGAGCACCGGCTTTTGTTCAACCATGGTAGTGCGGAGCTTCGGCTCCGGGAGCATGCAAGGGAACACGGCTTGGTTTCCCCTGCGCGGCAGGCGCGAATAGATGAGAAATACCATCGCATTACCTCCTGGGTGGAGCGGTTGGAGCGGACTCGTCCGAGCGGCTCCTCCAGCACTTGGGGCGAAGCAATTCGGCGCGACCGCAAGGACGTCACGCTGCCCGCCGAACTCATCGCTGAGCCGCGCGGCGTTCGCGAGGAAGTGTTGTATCGCGTTGCTTATCAAGGGTATCTCGCCAGGGAAGTGCGACAGATCGAAAAACTTTCCCACGCGGAAAAGGTTTTCATCCCCGATAGCGTTAACTATTTATCAATCACTGGCCTAAGGAAGGAGAGCGCATTGAAGCTGGCCGAGATGCGCCCGATGACTTTGGGGCAAGCGAGCCGAATCAGCGGTGTGAACCCGGCGGACATTGGTGTTCTTATGGTTTGGATCGAGGCCGAACGGGGTGTCCGTCGCGCCGGCGGTTCCATCACGCCTGAAATCCCGGCGCCGAATGCATAGCGCCAATCTACGGCCGGAGTATGCCGGGCTGCTGTCGGAGCGACGCGACACGGTTCGCGCGCGGCTCGAGGCCCTGATCACACCGGGCAATGCCCGCTTTCTTTGGGAGGTGGGCTGCGGCCATGGGCATTTTCTCACCGCCTATGCCGCCGCGCACCCGGAGAAGCTTTGCGTAGGGGTAGACCTCGTCGGCGAGCGGATTGCGCGTGCGGAACGAAAGCGTCAACGCGCGCATCTCGCCAATCTACACTTCATCCGCGCTGATGCCCGGCTGTTTCTCGAGGCGTTGCCGCCAGCGGCCATGATTTCGGAGCTCTTTATTCTGTTTCCGGATCCCTGGCCGAAGTCGCGACACCATAAGCATCGCGTCCTGCAGCCACGGTTCCTCGAGCAGGTATCCGCTCACGCCGCTCCGGGTTGCCGGCTCTATTTCCGAACCGACCACGCACCTTATTTTTCCCACGCCCAGACGGTCGTCCGCGCGTCGGCGCAGTGGGAACTCGTGGCCGAACCCTGGCCCTTCGAGTTCGAAACCGTTTTTCAGCGCCGCGCCGGGCAGCACGAATCGCTCATCGCCCGCTTGCGAGATCCGTAGCCATTAGCAGCGCGGGGCAAAAACGCGGCCCGCCTAATTGTCGTTACCGGCGGCGGCATGAGCTATTTCGATGGTTGACGGAGGGTGGGGCGGTAGACTTTGTTCTTCGCTCCTTCTCGTCCCATATACATAGCGCGCGCATGTCTCGGGTCATCAAACTCGCCACTCTTTTTATCGGCTTTGCCTTCGGCCTCTCGCCGCTTGCTGCGGCAGGTGTTGCCCCAAAGGCAGCTGAGGTATTCTCGGGCTGGCCGATTACAAACAGCATGGTCACGGGCTGGGTCGTCTCCCTGCTCTTGGTCGCGCTGATCATGTGGTTGATCGGAAAACCCTCGATCATTCCCTCGCGCGGTCAGGCTGTCTTCGAGTCTCTACTGGAAGGATTGCGCGGCATCTTCGAGCCGATCGTCGGCAAAGCCGCATTTCCGGCAGCGTTCCCGATTCTGGTCACTTTTTTCGTCTTCATCCTTTTTCATAATTGGATGGGACTGATCCCCGGTGTCGGCACGCTCGGGTGGGGATACGACGGCGCCGATGGACATTTTCATCTCACACGCCCGTTCATCCGCCCGCACAATGCCGACTTCAACGGCACGGTCGCTCTCGCGCTCATCTCGTTCGGCGCCTGGGCGATCATCGTATTCAAATTCGCAGGACCGAAGGTCATCATGATGGATCTGTTTGGCAACAAGGCCGACAAGAACGAAACTCCTGGCTGGCTTTACCCGATCCTGTCGCTGGTCTTCCTGGTCGTCGGCCTGATCGAGGTGTTCTCGATCGCGATTCGTCCCTTCACGCTTTCGGTTCGCCTCTTCGGCAACGTCTTCGGCGGCGAGAATCTTCTCCACGGCACCGGCTTTGTTTTCGTATTCTACTTCATGGAGCTTTTGGTCGGCGTCATTCAGGCGCTCGTGTTCACACTCCTGACCGCCGTCTATATAGGCCTGCTCTGCAATCACGAGGGGAGCGAGCATGGTCACGGCGGTGGCGATCACGGCCACGGCGACAAGCACGGCGAATCGGCGGAAGCCGCGCATCACTAGATCGCCATCCCGCAATGATTCTCCCGCCGGGAGCGTGCCACGAGCGCGCACGACGGAAAACCAACAACTGCTAGAAACCTCCACCACATGATCGACATCATCGCCCAAGCCGCGACCACCGCTCCCGCGGGCGTCACCGGCAATCTCACCAGCGCTTTCGGCCTTCTCGGCGCCGCCATCGGCGTGGGCCTCATCGGCTTCAAGGCCGCGGAAGCCGTCGGCCGCAATCCCGGCGCGTCCGGCAAGGTCCTCGTCCAGGCCATCATCGGTATGGCGCTCGCCGAAGGTCTCGGCATTCTCGCGCTGTTCCTCGGCTGATTGATTTACCGGCAGCGCGACCCGTGTCGCGCTGCCATTTTTTGTTTCCGCCTTTTCCTCTCATGACGCTTCCACTCCTCCTCGCCGCCGCAACCGAGCACGCCGCCGGGTTCGCAGGCATTCCGGAACGTTTCGGTCTCGAGCCGAAATACATCGTCATGCAGGTGATCAGCTTTCTGGTCGTCCTGTTCGTCCTCTATAAATTCGGCATCAAGCCGGTCACCGCGACGATGGAGGAACGCAACCGGAAGATCGAATCCGGCATCCGCCACGCCGAGGAAATGCAGGCCAAGCTTGCCGCCGCGCAACAGGAGAGCGCGGTCATCGTAAAGAAGGCCAACGCCGAGGCCACGCGCATTGTCGAGGAAGCGCGCAAGACCTCGAAGGAATTTCTCGATCGCCAGACGCAGGAAGCTACCGCGAAGGCCAACGATCTCTTCGCGAAAGCGCAGCAGTCGATCGAGCTCGAGCATAAGAAAATGCTCGCCGATGCCCGCAGCGAGATCGCGCGGCTCGTCGTCACCACCACCGAGCGCGTCCTCGCGAAGAAACTCACGGACGCCGATCGCGCCGCCTATAACGACGCCGCGAGCCGCGAGCTCACGAGCGTCTGAGCGCCCTCCACGTTCCCGGCGCTATATACTTTAAGCATTCCGCATTCCCGCGATGGCCTCTGGCAAAAAACACGTTCAGCAACTCGCCCGGCAATTGTTCAAGATGAGCATGGTCGACGGTGTTTTGTCGGCCGAGCGCGTGACCGGCGTGCTGGAGTATCTAGAGAAGCACCGTCCGCCGCAGACGCTCGCGGTCTTGAAGGCCTACCAGCGGCTCGTCACCCTCGAGGTCGCCCGCGGCCAGGCCGTCGTCGAACACGCGGGCTCCATCGACGATTCCCTTCTTGGCGCCATCGCCGCGTCGATGACGCGGAGATACAGCCGTCCCGTCACGAGCATCGCCCGCCGCAACGACGCGCTCCTCGCCGGTCTGCGCGTGCGCGTCGGCGACGATGTTTACGAATCCTCCGTCGCCGGTCAGCTCGCGACCCTTGCCGCCTCGGTCTAAGCGTCACCACTTTTTAAATACGTTTCCCGCCCTTTCCGAATCCCACTCTTCCGATGAGCACCGTCCTCGAACAAATTGAACAGCAGATTGCCCGGCTCTCGACCAAGGCGGTCAAGAAGAACACCGGCAACATCAGCAGCGTCGCCGACGGTGTCGCCCGCATCGATGGCCTCTCCGAGGTCATGTATAACGAAATGGTGCAGTTTCCCGGTGGCGCCATCGGCATTGCACTCAACCTCGAAGAAGACGAGGTCGGCTGCGTCGTCCTGGGCGACATCTCGATGCTAAAGGAAGGCGACGAGGTCCAGACGACCGGCAGGCTTCTTTCCGTGCCCGTGGGCAAGGCGCTCCTCGGACGTGCGGTCGACGCCCTCGGCAATCCGGTCGATGGCAAGGGCCCGATCGCCGCCACGGAGACGAATCCCGTCGAGAAGATCGCCCCCGGCATCATCGTCCGCAAATCCGTTTCGCAGCCGCTTTTCACCGGCATCATGGCGATCGATTCCATGATCCCGATCGGTCGCGGCCAGCGCGAGCTGATCATCGGCGATCGTGGCACCGGCAAGACCACCATCGCGATCGACACGATCATCAACCAGGCGAAGATCAACAAGGTCGGCCTCGCGAGCGGCAACAAGGACTTCCGCCCCGTTTACTCGATCTACGTCGCCGTCGGTCAGAAGAACTCGAACATCGTCCGCACCATCGCCGCGCTCGAAGCCGCCGGTGCCCTCGAGTTCACGATCATCGTCGCCGCTCCCGCCGCCGACAACCCCGCCAACCAATATCTCGCGCCGTTCTCCGGCGCCGCGATGGGCGAGTGGTTCATGGAAAATGGCATGGATGCGCTGATCGTTTACGACGATCTCTCCAAGCACGCCGTCGCGTATCGCCAGATTTCGCTCATCCTGAAACGTCCTTCCGGTCGCGAAGCGTATCCCGGTGACGTATTCTACCTGCACTCGCGCCTCCTCGAGCGCTCTGCCCGCCTCGAAGGCAAGGGCTCGCTCACCGCGCTGCCGATCATCGAGACGCAGGCCGGCGACGTGTCGGCCTACATCCCGACCAACGTCATCTCGATCACCGACGGCCAGATCTTCCTCGAGACGGATCTCTTCAACCAGGGCATTCGCCCCGCGGTTTCCGTCGGTCTTTCCGTCTCGCGCGTCGGTTCCGCCGCGCAGATCAAGGCCACGAAGCAGGTCGGCGGTAAACTCAAGGGTGAGCTCGCGCAGTTCCGTGAGCTCGCCGCGTTCGCGCAGTTCGGCTCCGATCTCGATGCAAAGACGAAGGCCCAGCTCGACCGCGGTTCCCGCATCGTCGAGCTCTTCAAGCAGCCGGCGTTCAATCCGATTCCGATCGAGCTGCAGGTCGCGATTCTCTTCGCGATGCAACGCGGTGTTTTCGACACGATCGACGCCCGCAAGATCGTGGTCGCCGCGCAGACGATGAAGGACTTTTTCTCCACTCGCAAAGACGCGCTCCTCACGGAAATCCGCACCAAGGCCGCGCTCGACAAAGACCTCGAAGCGAAACTGCAAGCCGCCACCGACGAGTGGAAAGCCGGCTTCGCCGGCTGATAACAGTAGCGAGTAGTGAGTAGCGAGTAGCGCGCATCCAAAACAAGCGCTGCAAACGCCCTCAACCTACTCGCTACCCGCTACTCGCTACTCACACCTTCCGAGCAATGGCCTCAACCCGCGACATCCGACGGCGCATCAAGTCGGTCAAGAACACTCGCCAGATCACCAAGGCGATGGAGCTCGTGGCCGCTTCCAAGATGAAGAAGGCCCAGCAGGCGGCGCTCGCCGGCCGGCCTTACGCCGAGCTCATGGCCCGCATGCTCGCCGCCATCGCGGATCGCGTCGAAGAATCGCAGCACCCGTTCCTCGTTCGCCGCGAGGTGAAAACTCGCGGGATCATCCTGATCACCTCCGACAAAGGTCTCGCCGGTCCGCTTAATGCGAACCTCTTCAAGCTTGTCACGGAGATCAAGACCCCGGCGAAATATGCGGTGGTCGGTCGCAAGGGCGCACAGTTTATCGCCCGCACCCATCGCGACCTGCTCGCGGATTTCACCGTGACCGACCGCGTGGCCTTCAGCGAAGTGAAGGTCGTGGCCGAATTCATGGTGAAGCAGTTTCTCGAAGGTGCCGTCGATACGGTCGAGATTCTCTGGCCCCGTTTCCGCAACACGCTCATCCAGGTGCCGACGCTGTTGACGCTGCTCCCGCTCACCAGCTTGAAGGACGTCGTCGCCGATTTGCAGTCCGACGCCGGCCACACCAACGGCAGTAAACTGAGCGCCGTTGAACAGCAGATGATCTTCGAGCCGAACCCTTCGGCCGTGCTCGATGCCTTGCTGCCGCTCTACGTGAACCGCGAAATCCATCAGCAAGTGCTCGATGCCAAAGCCTCCGAGCACAGCGCCCGCATGGTCGCGATGAAGACCGCCAAGGACAACGCCACGAAGCTTCTCGGCGACCTCACGCTCGAATACAACAAGGCCCGGCAGGCAGCGATCACGCAGGAAATCCTCGAGATTGCCGCCGCCCAATTCAGCGGCTGATCGACCGAGCGAACCATTCCATTTCCCACCATCCCTTTCAGAAAATGAACACCGGCAAAATCGTCCAAGTCATCGGCCCCGTCGTTGACGTTCAGTTCGCGGAAAACACCATCCCGCCGATCTATCAGGCTCTCACGGTCGAGTTCACGGCCTCGGGCGTGAAACAGACGCTCACGCTCGAAATCCAGCAACACCTGGGCGCCGGTATCGCCCGCTCGATCGCGATGTCCTCCTCGGAAGGCCTCGTGCGTGGTATGACAGTTCTGGATACGGGGGCACCGATCTCGGTCCCGGTGGGCGAGGGCGTCCTCGGTCGCATCTTCGACGTCACCGGCAACACCGTCGACGGCAAGGGCCCGGTCAACTTCGTCAAACGTTACCCGATTCATCGGCCGGCGCCTTCGCTCGTCGACCAGAACACGAGCGCCGAGATCCTCGAGACCGGCATCAAGGTCATCGACCTGATCGCGCCGTTCACGAAGGGCGGCAAGGTCGGAGCCTTCGGCGGCGCCGGCGTCGGCAAGACCGTCGTGATCATGGAGCTCATCAACAACATCGCCAAGGCCCACGGCGGTTACTCCGTGTTCGCCGGGGTGGGGGAGCGCTCCCGCGAGGGCAATGACCTCTACCACGAAATGTCGGAGGCCGGCGTCATCGACCAGAAGGATCTCTCGAAGTCCAAGGTCGCGCTCGTCTACGGCCAGATGAACGAGCCGCCGGGCGCCCGTATGCGCGTCGCACTTTCCGCCCTCGCGATGACGGAATACTTCCGCGACGAGAAGAACCAGGACGTGCTCCTCTTCGTCGATAACATCTTCCGTTTCTCGCAGGCCGGCTCCGAGGTATCCGCTTTGCTTGGACGCTCGCCGTCCGCAGTCGGTTATCAGCCCACCCTCGCCAATGAAATGGGCGCCCTCCAGGAGCGCATCACCTCGACGAAGAAGGGCTCGATCACTTCCTTCCAGGCCGTCTACGTGCCTGCGGACGACCTCACCGATCCGGCGCCGGCGAACACTTTCGCCCACTTGGATTCGACGATCGTACTCGAGCGCTCGATCGCCGAGCTTGGTATCTATCCCGCCGTCGATCCGCTCGCCTCGGTTTCGAAAGCCCTGCAAGCCGACATCGTCGGCGACGAGCACTATCGGGTCGCCCGCGAAGTGCAGCGCGTTCTCCAACGCTACAAGGATCTGCAGGACATCATCGCGATTCTCGGTCTCGACGAACTCTCGCCCGAGGACAAACAGACCGTTTATCGCGCGCGCAAGATCCAGCGTTTCCTCTCGCAGCCGTTCGCGGTGGCGGAAGTGTTCACCGGCGCGCCCGGCAAATACGTCTCCGTCAAGGAAACGGTCCGCGGCTTCAAGATGATCCTCGACGGTCAGCTCGACGACGTCGCCGAGGGCGATTTCTACATGAAGGGCGGCATCGACGAAGTGCTCGCCGCCGCCAAGAAGGCCTGACCCAAAGGAGCGAGTAGTGAGTAGCAGGTAGCGAGCATCACGCAAACGGCCGCCTTACTTCTAGTCGCTACTCACTACCGCCGCCCGCTACTCCCGCCATGCCTCTCATCCTCGAAATCGTCACTCCCGATGCTCGCGTCTATTCCGACACGATCGACTCGGTCGTCATTCCAACGGTCGAGGGCGAGGTCGGCGTATTGCCCGGCCACATTCCGCTCCTCACTCAGGTTGAAAACGGCGAGCTCCGCGTCACGAAGGGCAACGAGACACTTCTCCTGGCCGTGAGCGGCGGCTTTGCCGAAGTCGAGGGCGATCGCGTCCACGTGCTCGCCGAGCGCGCAATCTCTGAAGAGAAGATCGACGAAAAAGCCGTCGAGGAAGCGCTCAAGCGCGCTCAAAAAGAGCTCGACGAGGCCAAGCACCTCGATCCGCAGCAATACGAGCACCTGCAGAATCTCGTGCGCTACTCGGGTGTTCAGCTCGCCGTGAAGCGCCGCCGCCGATAAGCGGAATCCTGCAACGGATTAAATTAGAGCCGGTACCTGCCGGTCCTCGGCAAAGCCACCGGAAGCTCGCGCTTCCGACTTTCTCGCACGAACCTCAACTCGAGCGATCCAGGCCCATTCAGCGCAAGCTGCGGGGCCTTTTTCGTTTTGGGGTTCTTCCAATTTCCGTCGACTGATCCAAACCGCACCCCTGGCGCATTTTCATACGCGGCGCACAAGCGTTGGGAAAAGTTCAGGGGCGTCGGCGCTAGGCCTTCGGGCTAAGTGACAACGCGAGCGTATCAAGTGCGGCCCCGTTCGCAATCGGCGCGCAGCCCTCGGCCTAATCCTCGTGTTAAGCTAGCGAAAATCCACCGACTTTACCGGTCCTTTTCCTTGCTCCAAAATGAAACCGAGTCTCAGTATACCTTCCCTCGACCCTGAGATGAGTTCCGTTTCCAACAACAGCCTGCTTCCGCTCTGCCAGCTTCCGGCAGGAGCCGTTGCCCGGGTGCGCGAGCTGAACGGCGATAGCGACTTTTGCCAACGGGTGCGCGAGATGGGTTTCGGAGAGTCGGCATTCGTCACCAAGATCGGCGGGCGCGGCCCATTCATTTGTCAGGTTAACGGCACTCGGCTCGCGCTCAGCCACAGCGCGGCGATGTGTATCATGGTCGAGTCCCTGAACCGCCGCTGATTCAGAGCCTGCTCCTCTTCATGAAGCTGTCCGAGCTTAACGTCGGTGCGTCCGCCATCGTTAGTGAATTTCCCAAAGTCGGTGCCGCTTTCGTGCGCCTGCGCGAAATGGGCCTTCTGGTCGGAACGCGCGTCACACTCGTCCGCACCGCCCCGCTCGGTGATCCCCTCGAGCTGAAGGTGCGCGGCTACCATTTGACGCTCCGGAAATCCGAGGCCGAACACGTCCTGGTCGTCGCTGACTCGACGACTGCGACGACGAAGTGACGACTCTCGAATGACGGGCTCCTTTCGAACACGTGCGCCGCAGATTTTCTGTGGTGCTCCGCGACCTGTTGGTCGTTCAAGCCCTTAGCGCATGGCGCTCCCTCCGCATATCTCTGCCAGCACCGCCGCGGCACCGTCGCGCATGCCGGTCTATGCCCTCGTCGGTAACCCGAACTGCGGCAAGAGCACGCTCTTCAACGCGCTCACCGGTCTCAAACAAAAGGTCGGCAACTATCCCGGCGTGACCGTCGAGAAAAAGGTCGGCACCGCCTACTCGCAACATGGCCAACCGATCACCGTGATTGATCTGCCGGGCGCATACTCCCTTGCCGCGCGCTCGCCCGACGAAGCCGTCACTCGCGATGTCCTCCTCGGCCGGCGGGCTGATACGCCGCAACCCGACCGCATCCTCTGCATCGTCGACGCGACCAACCTCGAGCGGAATCTCTACCTCGTTCACCAGATACTCGATCTCGGCCGGCCCGTGATTCTCGTCCTCAACATGATGGACGTCGCCGTTCAAGCCGGACTGGACGTCCGTGTTGCCCGGCTCGAACACGAGCTCGGCATTCCGGTGATTCCTTGCGAAGCGGTAAACGGCAAGGGCGTCATCGAGCTCAAGCTCGCGATGAGCCGCGCGGATCTTCCGCTGTCGCGCCATGCGTGGGATATCCCCGCTGCGATCGCTCCGGCGGTAGCCGAGTTGCAGGCGTCGCTCACAGCCAGCGATGGCAAAGCGCCCCTCATTGCGCGTGCGGAAGCGCTGCTGCTCCTCACCGATCAAGACTCGGTGCGTGTCGCCGGCTCGACGCCGCTGAGTGCGCGCACATCCGAAATTCTTCACCACTGGCAGCGAAAATGGGAAGGCGAGGGGACCGACTGGGCCGGCACACTCGTGAATTCGCGTTACGAGGCGATCGGCAAGGTCGCCGCCGACGTCGTGCTCCACGCCGGCATCGCGGGCCCGACCCGCTCCGACAAGATCGATGCCTTTGCCACGCATCCCGTCTGGGGCTGGATCACGCTCGGCGCGGTGATGACGCTGCTTTTCCTGAGCATCTTCACGCTCGCGGAGTATCCGATGAACTTCATCGATGCACGCATCGCGGAGCTTAGTAATTGGATCAAGGATACGATGCCTCCCGGCGATCTGCGCGACCTCATCACTGATGGTGCGATCGCCGGCGTCGGTGGCGTGGTCATTTTTCTCCCGCAGATCCTGATCCTGTTTTTCTTCATCGGGCTGCTCGAGAGCACCGGCTACATGGCGCGGGCCGCCTTCATCATGGACCGGCTCATGAGTCGCGTCGGCCTCAATGGCAAAAGCTTCATTCCGCTGCTCAGCTCCTACGCGTGCGCGATTCCCGGCATCATGGCCACGCGCACGATCGAAGATCACAAGGACCGCCTCGTGACGATCCTCGTCGCGCCGCTCATGAGCTGCTCGGCGCGGCTGCCGGTGTATTTGCTGATGATCGCCGCGCTCGTGCCCGGCGATCGTGTGCCGCTGCTCACGAAAGTCGGCATCATGCTCCTGATGTATGCGCTCGGGACCTTCGGCGCCTTCGGCTTCGCGTGGCTCTTCAAACGCACCCTGCTCAAGGGCGCGCCGCCCGTCATGATCATGGAGCTGCCGCCTTACCGGCTGCCCGGTTTGCGCGATGTCGTCTTCCACATGCTCGAGCGCGGCTGGCTGTTTCTCCGTCGCGCCGGCACGGTCATTCTCGGCATCAGCATCATCCTCTGGTTTCTCGCCGCGTATCCAAAAGCGCCCGACGGCGCCACCGAGCAGCAGCAGCTCGCCCAGAGCTTCGCCGGCCGCGCGGGGCACGTGCTCGAGCCCATGATCAAGCCCATCGGTTTCGACTGGCAGATCGGCATCGGCCTCATCAGCTCCTTCGCCGCGCGTGAAGTCTTCGTCTCCACCATGGGCGTGGTCTTCAACGCCAAGGCCGATGACGACGCGGACACCGCGCCCTTGCGCCAGGCGTTGCTCGCGGCCCGCTGGCCCGATGGCCGCGCGCTCTTCACGCCGCTCGTCTGCTTCACGCTCATGATCTTCTACGTGTTCGCGATGCAGTGCGTGAGCACGGTCGCCGTCGTGCGACGCGAGACGAATACCTGGAAGTGGCCGCTCTTTCAAATCGGCTACATGACTGGCACCGCCTGGATTATCAGCTTCGTTGTGTATCGCTCCGGCCTCGCACTGGGCCTCGGCTGAAAATTCGAAAGCTCCACCATGACTTCCGATCTGCAATCCATCGCCGCGCTCGTGGTCGTCGCTCTCGCGGCCGCGTGGTTGATCGTGCGCGCCGTGCGCAAGCGCAAGAACCCCGGCTGCGGCACCGATTGTGGCGCCGTTAGCCCGGAGATCCGCAAGCTGCAGGCGAAGTTGAAACGTTGATAAGCTTTCGCCCCGCCGCTCGAGGTGGGGCTCGGCTCTCCGAGCCGGCCTGAGTTTCACCCCGCGCACCGCTTCGGCCGCGAGTCGAACGATGGTCGAAACGACGGTAAGGGATTTTCTTTCGTGCCTTCCCCGGCGCGGTTCCGCTAGACAACGCGTCCGACCATGGAAGTCCTCATCCGCGATTCTGCCGAGACGGGTTGTGTTCTCGGCGCCAAGATCATTGCCAGCGTCGTGCGCGAGAAGCCGAACGCCGTCCTCGGCCTCGCCACCGGTCGCACGCCGCTGCGCCTTTATCAGGAGCTCATCCGGCTCCACAAAAACGAGGGCCTGGACTTCAGCGGCATCACGACGTTCAACCTCGACGAATACGTCGGCCTGCCGGCCGATCACCCGCAGTCGTACCGATTTTTTATGCAGGAAAATCTCTTCCGGCATATCAACATCGATGTTCGTCGCACGCACGTGCCGGACGGCACCGCCAAGGATCTTCACGTGGAATGCCGGTCCTACGAAAGCCGCATCGCCGCCGCCGGCGGCATCGACATCCAGCTGCTCGGCCTCGGCCGCAACGGCCACATCGGTTTCAATGAGCCCACCGGCTCGCTGCGTTCGCGCACGTGGATCAAGATTCTCTCCGAGCAAACGCTGAAGGATAACAGCGAGGTGTTCGGCTCGCTCGAGGCGATGCCGAAGCACGCAATCACGATGGGCATCGGCACGATCCTCGATGCACGCCGCTGCCTGCTGCTGGCGTTTGGCCCGGCAAAAGTCCGTGCCGTCGAGCACATGATCGAGGGCCCGCTCTCTGCCATCTGCCCCGGCTCGGCGCTGCAACTGCATCCGCGCGCCACGGTCATCCTCGACGAGAATTCCGCCGCCGGCCTCCGCTACGCCGACCACTACCGCTGGATCGATCAGCACAAGTTCGATTGGCAGCGCACAAAGTGAGGCTGCTCGCTTCCTGAACGGACCTGAACCGACAAGGGCTCTGCGCCGCGCGCCGGAGCCCGGCGTCAGCCGACGAGCTTTTTCCAAAGCATCTCGACGCCGCCGACGCCAAAAATCCCGATCGCGGCGAAGAATGCGAGCGTGAACAACGCCGCGACGTAACCCGCGATGATGAACCGGCCGTCGCGCTCGAGCAGCCCGCCCGCGATCAACATGATCCCCCACGCCGGAACCACATTGCTGAACGGCACCGGCAGTGGCAGCAGCAGCAGCAACGCGCAGATCACGATCGGCACCGCATGCAGTTGCTCGCGCCGGGGCGACGCCGTCACCCACAACATCCGCGGCCGCAACAATCGTTCGAACCCGAGCACGATCTTGCGCGTGAAGGCGAAGACTTTGGCGAAGATCGCGGGTGGCAGGCGCGTGTCGAGCAGCCGCGACGGCAGCCATGGCTTCGCGCCCAACGACAACCGCACTCCGATGATCGTGATGATCAAGCCGAAGGGCGTGGATACGCCTGGCAATGGCACCGGCGTGCAGAAGGGGAGGGCGAGCAGCATCACGAGCAGCACATAACCGCGTCCGTGCAGGAGGCCCAACACCTCGCGCAGCGTCACGGTCTCCACCTCGAACTCCTTCAGGATCATCGCGAACTCCTCCGACAACTTCCGCGGACGCGCCGGATCGGGCGGCACGATCACCGAATGCCCGACCATCGCGCCGCCGTGCGGCTCGGGATGCGGGCGCGGTGAATCAGGTTCCGCGTTTGTTGCCATAGAGCTCGATGTGCAGACGGTGCGCGTAACGGTAGCCGCGCGCCTTGCAGAGTTCCCCAAGCCACTCCGCCCGGCCGCGCATTTTTTCCAGCGTCCGCGCTTCCGGCATGAGCAACACCTTGTGGCGCGGGATCTCGCGCTTCAGCGCGGCGAGCATGTGTTCGAGCTCCTCCACATCCTCCGGCCGCGCCACCACGAACTTGAGTTGATAAGGATACGCGTCGATCCACGCGCGCACCACGTCGGGTTGCCAGCGGGTCGCTTCGTGTTTCTTCCGCCACGTCGCGTGCGCCAGCGGATCCGGCGCCGAGTTGAGCAGCTTCGGTGACAACGACGCCAGATCGCATGCGATTCCCTCCGGCGCCACGGTCCCCGCCGTTTCAAACGTGATGTGCCGTCCCGTCGCTCTGATCTCCTGCGCCAGCGTGCGAATGTCTTTCGCGATCATCGGCTCACCGCCTGTGATCACCACGTGTCGCGCCGCCGGGAAACTCTCCACGGCCGCCACGATCTGCGCGACGCTCCGCTGCTCGCCCTCGGGGTTCCACGAGGCATAGGGCGTGTCGCACCACGCGCAGCGCAGGTTGCACCCGCTCGTCCGCACAAAAACCGACGGCACCCCCGTCAGTTCTCCTTCGCCCTGGATCGAATAAAATATTTCCGAGATCAGCATGCCCCATCCTTTGGAACCACTGATGCACACTTATCTCCACTTATCATTCCGAATCAGTGTCCATCAGTGCCCAATCAGTGGTTAACCCGGTTTTTCCGGCAACGTCTCCGCGCTCGCATACACCGTCGGATCAGCGATCCCCGCCTGCGCAAACGCCTCGCGCCGCTCGACGCACGTCCCGCACTTCCCGCAGTGCACCGCACCGCCTTTATAACACGACCAGGTCCGCCCGAAATCCACCCCGAACCGCGCGCCCTCTGCTGCGATCCGGCCCTTGTTCATCGCGATAAACGGCCGCAACAACTGCACGCCCGCATACGTCCCCAGCCGCATCGCATCGCCCATCGCGCGCATGAACTCCTCCCGGCAATCCGGATAGATCGCATGATCGCCCCCATGCGCCGCGATCACGAGCCCGTCCGCCCCCACGCTCTCCGCGAACCCGCACGCGATGGATAGCATGATCGCATTCCGAAACGGCACGACCGTCTGCTTCATGTTCTCCGCCTCGTAATGCCCATCCGGAATCTCGCCGCCGCTCCGCAGCAGATCCGACGCGAATAGCCGGTTCACAAACTCCAGCGCGATCACCTCGTGCCGCGCTCCGATCGTCCTCGCATGCTCCGCCGCAAACGGAATTTCGCGGTGATTGTGCTTCGCGCCGTAATCGAAACTCACCGCCGCGATCACGTCGTGCTCCGCCCGCGCCCAATAAAGCGCAGTCACCGAATCCATCCCGCCCGAGCAGAGCACAATGACTTTCATTCTGTAAAAGGAAGAGTAGCCGCATGAGCCCCGGGAAGCGCAAAAGAAAACCCGTTTGGCCGCTCGACCGCTTGGGCGCGCCGCCGCGCCCGGACTGCCGCCCATTTTGCCGCCCACCTCCGTTCAATTGGACGCCGGTGACCCTATCGCGGTTAATCCGGGGATCTCTTTTCAAACTGAGCCAAAACCGACTTCGCCAACCCTTACCTCCGCCTCTGCTCGCTTGGTTTTTCCGCGTTTTTGAGCCTCTTTGTGACCACAAACCCCGATGTTCATTTTCCACGATCCTCGCTGCGCCGATTACGGTTCCTCATTGCGACCCGAGCAGCCGGCGCGCACGATCAACACCGCCGCTCATCTACGGGCGGCACACCCCGGCTGGACGTGGCGCGAACCCGCCGAGTCGTCCGCTCCCGACGCCGTTCTCCTCCTCGCTCACGACGCCGCCCATCTGAAGCGGCTCGCTCAGCCTCGCGACTTCGATGCCGATACGCCCTCTTTTCCCGGCATCGCCGACCACGCCCGACGCTCCGTCGCCTCCGCCATCGACTCGGCCCGGCACGCGCTCGAAAAGAAATCCCCCTCGTTCTCGCTCATGCGCCCGCCTGGGCACCATGCAACTGCGACGCAGGCCATGGGATTCTGCTATCTCAATCAGATCGCGATCGCCGCGCTTTACGCCCAACGCCAGCTCGGCGCCACAAAGGTAGCCGTGTGGGACTTCGACGCCCACCACGGCAACGGCACCGAAGCCGTCTTTCAGGCCCATACGAATCTCTTCTTCGCCTCCGTGCATCAGTATCCCGGATACCCCGGCACCGGCACGCAGGATCACGGGCCTTACATCCGCAACTGGCCCGTCGCACCCCACACTCCCCGTGTCGATCACATGGCCGCACTGCGAGCCTCGCTCGATGCCGTGGCCTCCTTCGCGCCCGATCTCATCCTCGTTTCCGCCGGTTTCGACGCCTACGCCCGGGATCCGATCACCTCCATGACGCTCGAAACCGAAGATTTCGCCACCCTCGGCCGCTGGCTGGGCGAAACTGGCCGGCCCGCCGCCGCGATCCTCGAAGGTGGTTATCACGCAGACCTGCCTTTGTTGGTTGATGCATTCCTCACGGCGTGGAATAACGTCCGCTAGCTCGCCGCATGATTTCGCGCTTCCTTCCGTCACGCCTCCGCCGTTTGCTCGGCGTCAAAGTGACCACGCGTCCGCCCGCCTACCAACTCCTGGACCAGCCCGGTTCGCTTGGCCCGCTGCTCAATGCAATCGAGAAAGTCGACGAGGTCGCGCTCGATACCGAGGCGGATAACATGTACCACTACAAGACGCGGGTCTGCCTCCTGCAGTTCCTCGTCGACGGTGAAGTCTTCCTGGTCGATGTGCTCGCACCCGGGCTGAAGCTCGACCCGCTCTGGAAGATTCTTCAGCGCAAGCATCTCATCATGCATGGCAGCGATTTCGATCTGCGCCTCTTGCACGATCTCTGCCGCTTCCAGCCGAAGAGCCTTTTCGACACCATGCTCGCCGCGCAACTGCTTGGCCTGCAACGCATCGGTCTCGCCGCGCTCCTCGACCAGCATTTCGGCGTCGCCCTCGACAAGGATGGCCAGAAAGCCAACTGGTCCAAACGCCCGCTGACACCGAAGCTCCTCAACTACGCCGCTCTCGACGTCTGGCACCTGCCCGCCCTCCGCGACATCCTGAAGCGCGAGCTCAAGAAACTCGGGCGCCTCGATTGGCTCGCGCAGCAATGCCGCGCGCAAATCGAGGCCGGCTTCGAAGGCTTTGCGCCGCCCACCGAGAACGACTGGCGCATCGGCCGCAGCGAACGCCTCCGCGGCCCCGGTCTTTCCGTCCTGCACGCCATCTGGCACTGGCGCGAAGCGCAGGCCCAGCGCATCGACACGCCGCCCTTCAAGGTCTGCGGCAACGCCCTGCTCCTCAAAATCGCCGAAGCCGCTGAAGCGGGCGAGAGCGAGTCCGCCATCCTCAACCAGATCAATCTCGGCAAACGCCACGACCGCATCTTTCCCTCGCTCGCCGCCGCCCTCCGCGCCGGCCTCGCCCGCGATCCCAAGACGCTCCCTCGCCGCCCCGGCCGCGACCCGAACCACGTCTCACTCAGCCAGGCCGAAATCGAATTCCAGGACCGCATCCGCGAGGACCGCGACCGCATCGCCAAGAAACTCGGCATCGAGCCGACGCTCATCGCGAATCGCTCGCAACTCGCGCAGATCGCCCGCCACCCCACCAAAATCGGCGATGTCATCCTGCCCTGGCAGGCGGAACTTCTCCGCGCCGAACCGGCGTTGAAGGAAAACTGATCTGTCGACCGTGCCGACAGAAGCGCCGCCCTTGCGCAACTTCCGCCGTAGCCCCAGCGTCCTACCTCGCTCGATCCCCTCCAGCTGCCCCATGAAATTCACGTCCACGTTCGCCGCGCTACTCGCGCTCGCTGCACTCACCTCGGGTTGCGCCACGCGCAACACCTCCACCGGCGGCAAAGAAACCAACGTCCTCGGCGGCGCCGTCACGGTCGCCACAGACTCGTTTCAACCGGTGAGCCCGGCCACCGTGAACGCCGACACCTCCAAGATCATCGGCAAGAACGGACCCTCCGGCAAAAAGGTCTCGCTCTTCTGGGGCCTCATCACGCTCCACGATTATTGATCTCCCAGGCAGTCCAGCGGCTCGACGCCGCTTCTGCTGTGCGAGGCCCGGCTCGCAATTCAACCTCCGGTAAATACCTGCGCCGCGCCCATTTGGACGCGGCGTTTTTGTTGCCCCGTCACGGCGCACCCGGCTGACTCGTACCCGGATGCCCGCTGCCGATTCGAACGCCAACATCGCGCGCCACCTCGCCCTCATGGCGGCCGCGCAGCCCGATCACGCCGCACTCAAGATTCCGCGGGGGCGCACGCATCGCGGCGACATCGATTACCTCACGCTCTCTTTCGCCGAGCTCGATCGCGAGGTCTCCGCCTGGTCGGGCCGCCTCGCCGCCGCCGGCATCCAACGCGGCGATCGCACGCTCGTCATGGTCCGCCAGGGCCTGCCGCTGATCGCCTCCGTCTTCGCTCTCTTTCGTAGCGGCGCGGTCCCAATCGTCATCGATCCCGGCATGGGGTTGAAAACCTTCCTCGCCTGCGTCGCGCACTCGCAACCAAGCGCGCTCGTCGGCATCCCGGTTGCGCAACTCCTCAGCCGAATTTTTCGCGCTTCCTTCCGCTCCGTCCGAAACCCCGTCACCGCCAGCAGCAGCCTCACCGCTCGCCTCACTTCGTCCGGCCCTCAACGCTCAACCCTCAACGCTCAACTCGTGCACAGCACGGCCGCGCACCCCGCGGCCGTGCTGTTCACGTCCGGCTCCACCGGCGCACCCAAAGGTGTCTGTTACGAACACGGCATGTTCGACGCCCAGGTTCGCCTCATCCGCGACGCCTACGCGATCGAACCCGGCGAGATCGACCTGCCGCTGCTGCCGATTTTTGCGCTCTTCAACCCCGCCCTCGGCATGACGACCATCGTGCCCGAGCTCGACCCGCGCCGGCCTGCCGCGCTCGATCCCGCAAAGATCGTCCAAGCCATCCAGCAGGAAAACGTCACCAACTCCTTCGGTTCGCCGACCCTCTGGCGAAAAATCGCCGATCACTGCCGCGCGCGAAATCTCACACTTCCCACGCTCCGCCGCGTTCTCTGTGCCGGTGCAGCCGTCCCCGCCTCGCTCTGGGAAAGCTCACGCGTCTTTTTGCCGCACGGTTGGCTCCACAGTCCTTACGGTGCCACTGAAGCGTTGCCCGTCGCCTCGATTTCGTCCGACGAAATCCCGCCCGACTCGGTCGCCGGCGCCTGCGTCGGCCGGCCCATTCCCGGCATCGATGTTAAGATCATCGCGATCACCGACGAACCCATCGCGACGCTTGCCGCCGCCCGCGAGCTCACCCCGGGCGAAACCGGCGAGATCATCGTCCGCGGGCCCGTCGTCACCAAGTGCTACGACGCGCTCCCCGAAGCCACCGCGCTGGCCAAAATTCCCGCGGCTCCGATCTCTCAACCTTCAACCCCCAACTCTCAACCCGGCGGCAACGCGGCCTCCACCGCCGTCTACCATCGCATGGGCGACTGCGGCTACCTCGACGCCGCCGGCCGGCTCTGGTTTTGCGGCCGCAAAGCCGAGCGCGTCGAGTCGTTCGTCGGCACGCTTCACACCGAGCCCTGCGAGCAGGTGTTCCGCCGCCATCCCCGCGCCGCCCGCTGCGCGCTGATCGGTCTCGGCGAACGTGGCCAGCAGCGTCCCGCGCTCGTCGTCGAGACCACCGTCAAAGACGCCGCAGAAGCTCGCGGCCTCGCGCGCGAACTCCGCCTCCTCGGCCTGCAACACGGACACACCGCGACGATCAAGCTCTTCTACTTCCGCGCCAAATTCCCCGTCGATGTGCGGCACAACGCCAAGATCCACCGCCTGACACTCGCCAGGTGGGCCGCCACCGCCACCGGCTTCGAATCCGACCCCAAGCGTTAGCCCACGAAACTCACAAAACCCACGAAAGACTTTCCCCGATCCGTCATTCGTGTGTTTCGTGTGTTTCGTGGGCACACCTTCCGTTCTCGTCACCGGTGGCACCGGCTTTCTCGGCCGCCGCATCGTCGAGCGACTCCTCGCCGCCGGCCGACGCATCACGATCCTCGGCCGCACGCCCGCGCCGGACCTCGAGCAACGCGGCGTCCGGTTCATCCGCGCCTCGCTCGACGACGCGCCCGCTGTCGCCGCCGCCTGCGCCAACGTCGAAACCGTTTTCCACGTCGCCGCCAAAGTCGGCGTCTGGGGTCGCTACGAGGATTTCCACCGCGCCAACGTCCTCGGCACCCGCGCCCTCCTCGACGGTTGCCGCGCCCACGGCGTCGAGCGCCTCGTCTACACCAGCACGCCGAGTGTCGTGTATAATGGCCGCGATCTTGCCGGCGCCGACGAATCGCTTCCCCTCACCACGCGCTGCCCGAGCCCCTATCCACTCACCAAAGCGATCGCCGAACGCGAAGTCCTCGCCGCGAATTCCCCGACACTCCGCACGATCGCCCTCCGCCCGCATCTAATCTGGGGTGTCGGTGATCCGCACCTCGTGCCCCGCGTGCTCGCTCGTGCCCGGGCCGGCCGCCTCCGCATCATCGGCTCCGGCCGCAATCGCGTCGATTTGGTCCACGTGGAAAACGCCGTCGACGCCCACCTCCTCGCCGAGCGTGCCCTCACCGAATGTCATCCATTAGATGACAAACCCTCCGTGGACTCCGCCCATGTGGCCTCCGCAACTTGTCATCTAATGGATGACATTCGCCGCGAACGTCCGGCTGCTGGCCGCGCCTATTTCATCACCAACGGCGAGCCGGTTGTCCTGTGGGACTGGATCAACGATCTTCTCCGCGCGCTCGGTGAGCCGCCCGTCACAAAACACATCCCGCTCCGCGCCGCATCGATCATTGGCGCCGGCTGCGAGCTCACGTGGCGCGTCTTGCGTCTGCCGGGCGAGCCACCGCTCACGCGCTTCGTCGCCGCCGAGCTCGCGAAGGATCACTGGTTCGACCTCACCGCCGCCCGCCGCGACCTCGGTTACGAACCACGCATCACCATGGCCGCCGGCACCGCCGAGCTCGTGGCCACCCTGGCCTCCGCGCTTCGCAACCCTCAACCCCAAACCCTAAACTCTAAACTCTAAACCGCGCGTTTAGCGCGCCGCCCGTTGCCGCACCGCTTCGAACAACGTGATGATCGTCGCCATCGCCACGTTCAGCGAATCCGCCTGCCCCGCCATCGGAATCCGCACTGGTACATCCGCGTTCTTCAGCCAGAAGTCGCTCAGCCCATACTGCTCGCTCCCCATCACCACCGCGAGCGGACCGCGCAAATCGACATCCGAATACACCCGTTCCGCCGCCGGTGTCGTAGCCACAGTCCGGATACGCTTCTCCTTCAACCAGGCATACACGCGCGCACTTTCCTCCACCACGAGCGGCACGGAAAACAACACGCCCGTCGATGCACGCACCACGTTCGGATTGAAAATATCCGTCACCGGATCGCACACGATCACCGCATCGCAACCCGCGGCGTCCGCGCTCCGCAGGATTGTCCCGAGATTCCCCGGCTTCTCGATCGCTTCCACCACGAGCAAAAACGGATTCGCCGTCAGCACCAGCTCGGCCAGCTCGCGTTTCCATTGGGGCGCGACGGCCAGCAATCCATCGGGACGCTCGCGATAAGCGACCTTTGCAAACGCCTCCTTCGAGAGCTCGAACACCCGCGCGCCAGCCGACTCCGCCTGCGCGATCAACGCCGGTTCGTTCTCCCCCAGGAACCACTCCGGCGCGAAATACAGCTCCTGCAACGTCACGCGTTTCTCCAGTGCACGCCGGATCTCGCGATAGCCCTCCACGAGAAATACCCCCGCTTCGTCGCGCGGCCGCCGGTCGCGCAGCTTCACGAGCAGCTTCACGCGCGGATTCTGAACACTGGTGATTCTTTCGGGACTGCCCACGGAACACACGGAACACACGGAAACCCCGCAAAAGACAAAATCCTTTTCCTCGCCGCGCCGCCTTCCGTGTATTCCGTGTGTTCCGTGGGACAAAAGAACCGCAAGAAATTCAACGACCAGCCGTTCGCGTATCATCAGGAGATCGAGCTCGAGATCGCCACACTCACAAATCTCGGCTCCGGTCTCGCCCGCGTCGCGTTGCCCGACGCTCAACCCTCAACCCTCGACGCTCCACTCACGACCGAGCCGCGCAGCGGCTGGGTCGTGATGGTGCCCTTCACGCTTCCCGGCGAACGCGTCCGGGCCCGCGTCTTCCGCAATCATAAAAACTTCTCCGAGGCCGACCTCGTCGAGGTTCTCACCCCTTCGCCGCACCGCATCGCCGCGCCCTGTCCGCTCTTCGGCCGCTGCGGGGGTTGCCAGTATCAGCATTTCACCTACAGCGAGCAGCTCCTCTGGAAACAACGCCAGGTGGCCGAGCTCCTCCAGCATCTGGCCGGCATCACGTTTCCTGTCGCGCCTGTGATTCCCTCGCCGCGCGATTACGGCTACCGCTCGAAAATCACGCCGCACTTCAACCCGCCGCGCACCCGTCCGGAAGCTGCGGCGTCGCCCGCCCAGCCGCGTGAGATGCCCATCGGGTTCCTCCGCCAGGGGACGCGTTTCGACCTCCTCGATGTCCCGCAGTGCATCATCGCGACGGAAGCGATCAACGCGAAGCTCACCGAGGTCCGTGTCTCGGTCCGCGCTCGCGCCGCGGCCGGCGAATTCACCCGCGGCGCCACGCTCCTGCTCCGCGAGGCCAGCGGTGAGGTGACGACCAACTACGAAGCGATCATCACAGAGACGATCGCGCATGAAAATCAGCCGCCACTGAAACTGCATTTCCTGGCCCGCGATTTTTTCCAGAACAATCCCTTCATCCTCCCCGCGTTCACGCGCTACGTCCGCGAGCAGGCCGCCGCGAGCGGCGCGCGCTATCTCGTCGACGCCTACTGCGGCAGCGGCCTCTTCGCACTCTCGTCCGCGAGTGCCTTCGAGCGCGTCGCCGGCATCGAGCTCAGCGAGTCGTCGATCCGCTTCGCTCGCGAAAACGCCGCCGCGAATAACATCGCGAACGCCACGTTCCAAGCTGGCGATGCCGCGCAGATCTTCGCCGGCCTCCCCGCGCTCGCCACATCCGAGCACCCCGCCGCGTTTGCGCCCGCCGACACCGCCGTGATCATCGACCCGCCGCGCAAGGGCTGCGACGAAGCATTCCTTCAGCAGCTCTTCGCCTTCGGCCCGCGCGCCGTCGTCTACGTTTCCTGTGATCCGGCGACGCAAATGCGGGACCTCCGGCACTTCCTCGCCGCCGGTTACGAGCTCACCGCCGTCCAGCCCTTCGATCTCTTCCCGCAGACACGGCACCTCGAGTGCGTGCTCACGCTCGTCGCGAGGCCCCGTTAATTTGGCACGGCCGGGGTGGAGTTCCGTTGGTTCACTCCAACCCGTGAACCGCCTGGTTACGAATCCCCTGATCCTGCGCCGCGGGTAAACCCCGATTGAATGCGCGTTTACACCGGAGCGAGTGCCGCTCAGCGTGGTCGACGATCCCTTCGCCTCCATGACCGGCCACGTTGCTCCAGCCACGAAACACGTTTGGAAATTCTTCCGCAGCGGCGGCCTCGACCAGGTCTCCCTCGAAACTGCCGAGGACCTTCTCGCCCTCGGTGACCTCGATCAGAAACTCTGGGTCGCGCTGAGCTGCCCCGTAAAAGGACTCGAGCTCGACGAGCAAACGCTCGCGCTGATCGACGCCGATAACGACGGCCACATTCACGTTCGCGAGGTGGTTGCTGCTGTTAATTGGGCCGCCGCTCACCTGAAAAAGCCCGGCGACCTCCTCAATCCCGCCGCCGCGCTGCCGCTCTCCGCCATCAACGATCTCACGCCGGAGGGAAAAACCGTTCTCTCCTCGGCGCGACACATCCTTTCGAGCCTCGGAAAAAACGATGCGGACACGATCTCGGTCGAGGATACCTCCGACACCTCGAAGATTCTCGCCGCCAAGGCGCCGAATGGCGATGGCGTGATCACCCTGCGGGCCACCGCCAATCCCGAGACGCAGCAGCTCATCAAGGATATCCTCGCCACCACCGGCGGCGTCACGGATCGCGCGGGTGGCGATGGCGTCAACGCGGCGAAAGTCGACGCGTTTTTCGCCGAGGCCGAATCGTATTTGAAATGGTTGGACGCCACGGCGGAGAAAAACCTTCCCGAGCTCGGCGCGGCCACCGGCATCGCGTGCCTCACGCTCCAGCGGGTGCGGCCAAAGATCGACGACTACTTCGCGCGCTGCCGGCTCGCCGCCTTCGATGCGCGCGCCACCGCCGCGCTCAATCGCCAGGAGTCCGAATACCTCGCGATCGCCGCGCGCGACCTCACCATCAGCGCGACCGAGGTCGCCGGGTTTCCGTTGTCGAAGATCGATCCCGCCGGGCTCCTGCCACTGCTCGACAACGTGAACCCCGCGTGGCGCGATGCGCTCGCCACCTTGCACCGTCACGTCGTCGAGCCACTCTTTGGCGCCGAAAAAACCGCGCTCACCATCGATGACTGGGCTGCGCTCACCGCGCGCTTCGCGCCCTACGAAGCCTGGCTCGGCAGCGGCAAGATCTCGCCTCTGGAGAAGCTCGGCGCCGAACGCGTTCGCGCCCTCCTCACCAGCCCGTCGCGCCAGGAGCTCGCTCAGCTCATCGCGCAGGACCAGTCGCTCGCGCCCGAATACAACGCCATCAGCTCCGTCGCGCGACTCGCGCGCTATTACCGCGACCTGCGCACGCTCCTGCACAACTTCGTCAACTTCGCCGATTTCTATTCGCGCGACCGGTTTGCCATCTTCCAGGCCGGCATGCTGTTTCTCGACAGCCGCTCCTGTGAACTCTGTATCCGGATTTCGGATGCAGCGGCCCACGCCGTCCTCGCCAACACCAGCAAGAACTACCTCGCCTATCTCGACTGCCGCCGCGCCTCGGGCGAGACGATGAAGATCGCGGCGTGCTTCACGCAGGGCGACAGCGACTACCTCTTCGTGGGTCGCAACGGGCTCTTCTACGACCGCAAGAACCGCGACTGGGACGCGACGATCACCAAGATCATCGATAACCCGATCAGCATCCGGCAGGCGTTCTGGTCACCCTATAAGAAGTTCCTCCGCATGATCGAGGAGCAGGTCGCTAAACGCGCCGCCGCGGCCGACACCGCGGCCACCGCCAAGCTCCAGACCGCCGCGACCACCGCGGCCGCAGCACCCGATCCGAAAGCTCCACCGCCGCCGGCCGTTCCGCCCGCGCCGCCGAAGAAATTCGACGTCGGCACGATCGCCGCTCTCGGTGTCGCGCTCGGCGCACTCTCGACGGCATTCGGACTGGTGTTTGCCAAGTTCGTCGAACTGCCGGCCTGGCAGATACCGCTTGTAGTGCTGGGATTGATACTCGCCATTTCCATCCCCTCGATGGTGATCGCCTGGCTGAAGCTCCGGCAGCGCACCATCGGGCCGCTGCTCGAGGCCAACGGCTGGGCGATCAACGGTCGCGTGAAGGTGAACATCCCCTTCGGCACCGCGCTCACGGAACGCGCGCGCCTGCCCGCGAACGCGAGACGCACGCTGCAGGATCCCTATGAGGACAAGTCCGCGGCGCGCCGCCGCCGCTGGACCCTCTTCCTGCTCCTCCTGATTGTCGCCGGCCTCATCGCCGCGCGCCTGCTGCACACCTGGCCCTTCAGGGCCGCGTAGCATCCCGTGTCGCGTGACCGCCCGCTGCGGAACGCGACATCATGGGCTCACACCGGCCGCATCACGCAGTACCGCGGCGCTGGAGGGCAGCGGCCAGCGCGCCAGGAACGCCAGCTGGGCCTCGCGATCGGGGACGTTTTTGTAGTCCGCGCGCGCGAGGAACTTCATTGGATACGCTCCCTCGAGTGCCAGCACGCGCACGGAGTTGCCGTCCACGACGAACACCGCCCGCCACGCACCGCAGCCGATCTCCGACTCGGTCGCGTTCCGCCGCCGGATCCGCCGCGTGCGATGTGGCGCGGGGTCACGCGACAGCAGTCCGATCATGCGCGGCGTGAAATCAATTCCCCAGGTCTCCCTCAGCCACTGAGCCTGCGCCTCTGCAGCGTCCGAGAAGAGCACCGCGAAGCCCGGCGGCTCGCACAGCTCCGCTTCCATCACGTCGATCCAACCGGCGCGCGAATCTGGAAACGCATCGTAGGCTGCGACGTAAGGTTTGAGGTCGAAAACCGGCGTGCCATCCAAGAGATCGCACGGACCAAGCTGAAGGCGCCGGCCGCGCACGCCCAGCAGTTGCACGCACGTCAGACCGAGCGGACTCGGCCGATGCGGCGAACGCGTGGCAAACACGCCGCGCCGTTTCGCGGGCCCGCGCGGGGGCAGCACCAGCGGCCGCCAGTCCTCGTTGCGGTGAAACCACCACAACAGCCACACGCGATCGACGCCCGCGAGATCCTGCAGCGCCTGCTCATAACCACAGCCCGGGATCAGTTCCAGTTCGTTGCGCTCCTCCTCGGCGGCTGCCGGCTGATGGCCGGCTTGAAACTTCACCCGCTGCCGCGTGCGGAGATGGCCGATTGGCTGAAGCGTGAGCGAGGGTAGCAAGCGGGCAGAAAGCCCGCTTCCTGCATGGAGGTCTACAAGGAAAGTCCGGCCCGCCTTCCCGCGCATTCGCGGGCCGCGTGGCCTGTCCTATCGCGCGAACATCGCGTCATAGTGCGGCAGCGGTGCAAACACGCCTCCGCTCTCCGCATAGTAATCGGCATCGAGCTCGAACAACCCGCGCTGCGTCTTCGCCCATGGCGCTTCCGGCGCAGGATGATAGCTGCGCATCGTCTCCCAGTGCTTGTAGTTCTGGTGGCCGTTCGTTTCAACCAGCCCGAGGCCGAGGCCGGGAAACGGCGCCAGCCGCGCGGCGACGTTCTTGTTCCACTCGACGAGTACCGGGTTCACGGTCAGGTCCGCGCAGAAACACGGCACGCCGCGCTCGTGTGCGAGTTGCGCAATCTTGAGCGACATGCTGAAAGTCTTCGCGATGGGCTTCAGTGCGATCGCCTTGTAGCCCATCTCGATTCGCTTCAGCGCGTCCCTGTCGGTGTGCGCGCTTTCGTCCGCGGCCAGTCGTGCTGGAATATCGGATACGTCGACCTCGAGCTCCTCGGGGAACGGCTCCTCCACCAGCGCGATCTGGTCGAAGGCGCCGATCGCCTTCGCGTGGTCGAGCAGGCGCATGAGCGTGTCTTTCGATTCGTAGCGTCCGTTGGCGTCGAAATAGTACGGCAGCTTGCCGTTGGCCGCGTGAGGAGTGCGCGCGCCGCCGATCGCCGCATGGATCGCGGTGAGCCGCGCCTTGTCCTTTTCGAGCATCTCGGCCTGCGTCCCGGGCTGGCCGATCTTGATCTTCATGAAAAAGTAGCCGGCCTCCACCGCGGCCTTCATTTCCTCGATCGGAATGCCGTAAGCCATCAGCGGAATGCTCGCGACCTTCGCGTGTCGTGTCGCGAGCGCCGGGCGATACGCCGCGGGGATCAGGTCGTCGAAATTCGTGATGCCGTGCTCGCGCGCGTAGAGCAGCCACGCGGCGAAATCGACGCCCACGAGCGCGTTCAACGCGAACGTCTCGCGCAGGCCGGGGTGCTCGGTGATTTTCCTGGCGTAGGCGAAAACCTCGTGCCGGATCGACTCGAGCAGCGCGATCGGATCGGTGAACGACTGCCCCTTCAGCCGCTGCAACGCCCACTCCGTCACTGCATACATCAATGCGTTGCCGCCGCTCTCCGAATGCGACGCAAACACGTGCGCATCGCTCCACAACACGCCTTGCGTGCACAACCCCAGGCCGCGTTTTCCGTTGGCGCTCTCCAGCATCGCGGCGCTCTGCCAGATCTCGGTTTGGTAACCGCCCTTGAAACCAAACGGGCGGATCAGCGGCTCGCGTTCGAACTCGGAGCCGACGCGGGCAATGGTGATATTGGACGATGATGGACTCGGCATAAGTATATAGCGCTCGGGCCTGCACGCCCCACGAAAGAGGCGGGACGGAGGGCGCGGTGGCAGCGTTACGTCGGACTCCCGGCTCTCCCGAGCAGGGCCACACAGCGGGCGTAACGCGACCCCACACCGCTCAACTCAACTTGTGTTTTGCGAGATGCGGTTTCAAAGCCGCGAGATCCTTCTTCATTGCGGCCGGCAGCAGCGAACGTTTCTCGGACTCCGCGATCTGTACGCGCTCGAATGGCGGGTATTCAAAATGGAAGGACGCCGGCCCGACGATGTTGAGCTCGCGCACGAGCTTGAAATACGCGTCGAACGGCACGATGCCCGTGCCGATCGGCACGTTCTCGATGGTGGCTTTGCCCGGCACCTGCCGCCACGTGAAATCCTTGAGGTCGATGCAGCGGATCCAGGGCGCGACGAGCTTCAGCGCGAGCGGCCACGACTGTCCGCCTTCGACGACCGCGTGCCGGATATCGTATTGCACGCCCGTCCAGCGCGGATCGGTGTCGCGGACAACTTCGTAGAGATCCCAGATCGGCCCGCCCAGACGCGTGCCGGCGTGATTCTGGATCGCGCCGTGCAGCCCGAGGCTCTGGTTCAACGCCGCGAGCTCCTTGATCGTGGCGCGATGCTTCTGCAGCGAGCCCCACACGCCGAGTTTTTCGTCGTAGGAGAAATTGCCGTAGCGATAAAATTTCACGCCGAGCTTCGCGGCCGTACGCAGCAGCGGCTCGGTATGTTTGTCCTGCGCCGATGTGATCCCGGTGGTGATCATCTCCACCTTGAGCCCGGCCTTCTTCGCGGCTTCGACGGCGCGCGGCAGATCGTCCTGCACCCGTTCCGGCAATACATGACCGGCCGGGCGCACGGTATAATCGATTCCCCCGAAGCCGGCCTCCGCGATCATGGCGGCGGCTTCGTCGTAGGACAGAAACTGGAGCGGCTTCGAAAAAACGTGCAGCGTGCCGACGCGCCCCGAGCCGGTGGCGGCGGCCGTTCCCGCGGCACCGGGGGATTTCTTCTTCGACTTCGCCGCTTGCGCCTGAGCGACCGAGGCGCCGAACGGCAACGCTGCGCCGGCGAGGGCGAGGCGGGAAACAAAATCACGTCGCGAGACAAGCGGTCCGGAATCGGGGTTGGTTTTCATGGAGAACGGAGAGGAAAGGTTGATGTGGTTCAACCGCAGGAACGCAACCATCAGGAGGCGTTGTTTTGGACGTCCGGGGGGACCGTCGCCGGGGCTGCCTGGCGCGGCGTCGTCTGCCCTTGCGCGCGAAACGTCTCCGCCCTCCGCGAGGACGGAAACAAATGTCCCGCGCGGGCCCGGCCGGCTGCGGTCCTCACCGCGCGCGCGTTGTTTTTCCCCCTTGTTTCGCCGCTGCGCGCGCGGCAAGTTCCCCGTTTTCGCGATCCTTTTCGCCTCCGCTCATGAAGATCAACGCCACCCTCACACCGCAAAAGCTGCAGAAGAAAACCGCCCGCGTGTTCGAGCTCGCCGGGCAGAAAATCCGCGCGATCGACGCCGCGTGGGATTCCTCCAAGGGCACTCCGGTGTTCACGTGGAAGGGAAAGTACACGTCGCGCGGCTGGACCGAGTGGACGCAGGGTTTCCAGTTCGGCATGGCGTTCCTCCACTTCGACGCCACGGGCGACGAGTCGATGCTGAAGCTCGGCCGCGAAAAAACGGTGAAGTACATGGCGTCACACGTGTCGCACACCGGCGTCCACGATCACGGCTTCAATAATGTCTCCACGTATGGAAATCTGCGCCGGCTCATCCTCGAAGGGAAGATCGCGCGGGAGCAGGGTGAACTCGATTATACCGAGATTGCATTGAAAGCCTCCGGGGCGGTGCAGGCGGCGCGGCATGTGCCGACTGCGTACAAGGAGCCATGGTCACCCCTGGCGGCCGGGAGCCGCGGGGCGGTCGCGGGCGTGGCGCCGAGTGGCTATATATATTCGTTCAATGGCCCGCAGTCGCTTTTTGCGGACACGATTCGTTCGATGCGCTCGCTGGTCGTCGCGCACCAGCTCGGCCATGTATTGATGGGCGAGGGCGACAAGCCGATCAATCTCCTGCATCGCGCGATCGAGCACGCGGCCACGACGGCACGCTTCAACGTGTTCTTCGGCCAGGGTCGCGACAGCTACGATGTGCGCGGCCGCGTCGCGCACGAGAGCGTGTTCAATCGCAACGACGGGCAGTTCCGCTGCCCCAGCTCGCAGCAAGGCTACTCGCCGTTCACGACGTGGACCCGTGGCGCGGCGTGGATCATCTGCGGCTTCGCGGAGCAGCTGGAGTTCCTGGAGACGGTCAATGGCGCGGACCTCGACGCCGTCGGCGGGCGGCGCGCGGTGACGGACCTTTTCCTCGAGACCGCGCGGGCGACGAGCGATTACTATATAGACGGATACTCGGCGCGCGACGGCGTGCCGTATTGGGACAGCATGGCGTTGAACAGCCACAAGCTCGGTGACTATACGAAAAAGGACGCGGATCCGTTCAATCCCTGGGAGCCGGTCGACAGCTCGGCCGCGGCGATCGCGGCACAGGGTTTCCTGCGACTAGGCACCTATCTCACTGCGCAGGGCGAGAAGGCGGCGGGAAAGAAATATTTCCAAGCCGGTCTCACGATTGCGGATACGCTCTTCGACGAGCCCTATCTCTCGACCGATAAAAAGCACCAAGGCTTGCTGCTGCACAGCGTATATCATCGGCCCAACGGCTGGGACCACGTGCCCGCAGGTCGAAAAGTGCCGTGCGGCGAGGCGTGCATGTGGGGCGACTATCACGCGGTCGAGCTCGCGTTGCTCGTTCAACGGCTGGCAAACGGGAAATACTATACGTTCTTCTGAGCGCACGTGTTGCACGGAAGGGACGCTCGCATCCTGCACGCCCAAACGGGACGGGCTTGGAAAGCCCGAGGCAGCGTCCCGGGAATGCTTCTCCCCGGGGCGGGCTGCGACAGACCGCCGTTGGATTCTGGTGGCCCGCCTCGGAAGAGGCGGGATCCGTCAACCGGGAGAAGCGTCGGGTTCCACCACCCGCCATCGCCGTCGCTCGCGTTTTCGGCCCGGCGTGCTTCACTCGCGGGTTTCCATGACCACGGACCACATCGAACTCTTCGTTCCTGACACCGCCGCCGCGGCGGCGTGGTATCGCGAATGGCTCGGGTTCGAGCCGATGCCAGAGCATGCGGACTGGGCCGAGTCGGGGCCGTTGATGCTCACGTGCGACCGCGGGCAGACGATGCTCGCGCTTTTCTTCGGCGATCCGCTCGGGCGCGAAAAGCCAAAGGGATGGCGAAGGCTCGCGTTGCGCGCGAGTGCGACCGAATTCGTCGGATTCCTGCGCCGTTTCCACGAATCCGGGCAGAAAATGATCGGACCCTCGGACCACGACAAGGCCTGGTCGGTCTATTTCTCTGATCCCTGGGGCAATCTCCTTGAAGTGACGACCTACGACTACAAAGCGGTGATCCCGCTGCTCTCCGCATGAATCCGGCCGGCATTAATCTCTACGATCTCACGCGCGACGAGTTGCGTGCGCTGTTTACGCGCTGGGAGTTTTCGCCGGTGCATGCGGATCGGCTGTGGAATCTCCTTTATCTACAACTCGCCGAATCGTTCGACGCGGCGGCGATGCCGGATTTGCCGGCAAAAGTGCGGACGCGGCTCGCGGCCGAGGCTCGGATCGGGGTGCTGCCGACGACCTTGGAGACGGATTCGTCGGACGGCTTCACGCGGAAATATCTGCTGGGGCTGCGGGACGGCGAACGCATCGAGACCGTGCTCATGCGTTTCACGGGCCGAGTGACGGCGTGCATCAGCTCACAGGTCGGCTGCGCGATGGGCTGCGTGTTTTGCGCGACGGGGCAGATGGGCTACACGCGGCACCTCACCGCCGGAGAAATCGTCGCGCAGGCGGTGCACGTCGCGCGCGCGTTGCGCTCGAAAAAGGCCGCCGCGGAATATCATCCATCGGACGACAAACCGGTGGAGCGGCTGCGGAATGTCGTGCTCATGGGGATGGGCGAGCCGCTGCATAATTACGATGCGGTGATGCAGGCGGTGGACATCCTGCGCGATTCCAGCGGACTCGCGCTTGGGGCGGAGCGGATCACGTTGAGCACGGTCGGCGTGGTGCCGGGGATTCTGCGACTGGCGCAGGAGAAACGGCCGCTGCACCTCGCGGTGTCGCTCCATGCGGCGACGCAAGCCGAGCGCGCGGCGCTCGTGCCGGCGGCGAAGAAGTGGCCGCTCGACGAGTTGATGGCGGCGTGCCGTGCCTATAGCGAAGCGACGGGCCGGCGGATTTTCTACGAGTGGACCTTGATCGAGGAGAAAAACGACACGCCCGCTCACGCGCGGGCCGTGGGTGAACTGCTGCGCGGACTGCCGGCGCAGGTGAACCTGATCCCGTTGAATCCGACTTCCGGATACGCCGGCGCGCCGACGCGAAGCGCCGCGGCGCACGCATTTCAGGCGATCCTCGGTGACGAGTTTGGTATTCCGAGCACGGTGCGGCAGCGGCGCGGGATAGATATTGCGGCGGGCTGCGGACAGCTCGCGGTGCTCGCGTGAGCGGGAAGAATGCAGTTGAGAGCTGAGAGTCCAGAGCTGAGAGCCAAACCACACAATGCGTCAGTCTTTCAGGACGCAGGTTGCCGGTTCGGGCGATCCGGAGGGCGGGCCAGGTTCGAACTCAGGCCGGCTCGGAGTGCCGGGTCCCGCCTTCGGAGCGCGTGCGCTGCTTCACGGCGTCCGCGAGGATCGCGAGCACGGGAAGCGTTTGCTCCCAGCTGAGGCACGCATCGGTGATGCTGCGGCCGGGCACGAGGGGTTTCGTCCGATAATCCTGTGCGCCTCCGACCAGATTACTCTCGATCATCACGGATGAAATCGCGCGATCGCCTGCTGCAATCCGGCTCGCAATGTCGGCGGCGACCGCCGGCTGACGGGCGGGATCCTTGCCGCTGTTGGCGTGTGAGCAGTCGATCATCACGTGGGGCGGAAGAGTGTTTTTCCGCAGGAGCTCGGTGGCCGCGCGCACGTGCTCGGCGGAGAAGTTTGGCCCGCGCGAGCCGCCACGCAGCACGAGGTGCACGTGCTCGTTCCCGGTGGTGCCCATGACGGCCGGCGCGCCTTCATGGGTGAGAGACGGAAACCAATGCGGGTGGCGCGCGGAACGGATGGCATCGATCGCGACTTGCAGGTCGCCGTCGGTGCGGTTCTTGAAACCGACCGGCATCGAGAGGCCGGACGCGAGCTCGCGGTGGACCTGGCTCTCGACGGTGCGGGCGCCGATCGCGCCCCACGAGACGAGGTCCGCGTAGTATTGGCCGAGAGTCGTATCGAGAAACTCGGTGGCAACCGGGAGGCCGAGATTCACGATGCCGAGCATGAGCTTTCGCGCGAGCCGGAGGCCGGTGTTGATCTGAAAGCTGCCGTCGAGGAACGGGTCGTTGATGAGGCCTTTCCAGCCGACCACGGTGCGGGGCTTTTCAAAATATACGCGCATCACGAGCAGCAGCTCGCGTTCGTAGAGCGGCGCCACTGCATGCAGGCGTTCGGCGTATTCGAAGGCTGCGGTTGGATCGTGGATCGAGCACGGTCCGACGACGACGAGCAGCCGGGGATCGGTCCCGGTGACGATGGCTGCGACGGCGCGCCGCGAGCGGGCGATCAGCGCCGCGGCTTCGTCCGACAGCGGCAATTCATCCTCGAGCACTGCGGGCGCGATCAGCGGCTTTTGCGCTCGGATGCGGAGATCGGAGGTGCGCGAGTGCATCAAGAAGAGCAGCGCCAGCTTCCAGCCGACCAAATCATCAATCAGGACGACAGGCCTGCGGCCTGCGTCACAAGGGGCGAGCGGGCGAGCGTGACGCCGTCGGGCGGCGGTACGCCAAGCGTCGCGGCACGCATCTGCAAAGTGAGAAACGCGAGCGACGCCGCTTCGCTCGCGGCCGCGCGCTGGCCGGCGGCGCGTAGATCGTCGCCGACCGGCGCGAGCAGTTCACGCGGGAGCACGTTTTTCTCCACGAGGAAAAGTCCGAGCGAGGCGCCGAGCGTTTCGAGCCACGCGCGCGGTTGCGCCGGAATAGTATAGGCGAAGGCCGCGCTGGCGGGCGACCACTCCATATAGGCGCGGAGTTGACCATGGATTTGCGTGAGCGCCGCGTCGGCACTCGAGGGCGTCCAGCGGGCGCTGAAGGTTTTCCGTTCCCTATATGATTTCACTTCCCAGATGCGGAGCAGCAACTCGTAGTCGCCGGCGGAACCGCGGAGGGCCCCCGTCACTATATAGTCGAGCCCACCCTCGGTGCTCTCGACGAGCTGGCGGAGATTTTCCGTCGTCCATTCCGCGCCGAAGAGCACGTGGTGATTTCCGCCTTCGGGCGGCGTGATGAGGCCGATGGCGCCGTAGGGCGCATACGAGGGGGAAAAATAAAATGTCTCCGCGAACCAGAGCGGAATGGCGCGCGCGAGCCGCGGGAGCTCGTCCTCGGGTTGCTTTGCGACGGCTGCGACGGCCTTTTCGCCATAGGTGGGCAGTGCGAGCTGGGCGAACGCGATCCGTCGGAGCCGGCCTTCCTTGGGCGGGAGGATTTGCCCGGCCATCGGCTCGAGGCCGTAGAACCAGACCGGTTTGCTGAGCGTGATGAGACCGATCTTCGGACCGCCGGCCGCACCGGTGCCAGTGGCTCCGCCCGCTCCACCGCCAGCCATGCCCATCGGCTCGCCGGCGGCGAGGATCTCGGCGATTGCGTTGGAGAAACCGTGCAGGCGATCTTCCAGCTCGGGGCGATTCAACGCGAAGAGGATGTCGAGAACGTGCTGCGCGGCGTCGGCGTTGCGCAGGGCGAGATAGGCCTGGAGAAGATTGAGGCCCGTGGCCGGCCCGTGGCGGTCGGCGTCGTATCGCGGCGCGATAAGCTCGATGATTTCGCCGACGTGGCCGTTGGAGCCGAGGTCGCCGGAGATGGCGACGAGCACATCGGCGCGATCGCTGGCGCCACTTGCGAGGACTTCCTCGTAGATCGCCATCGCGCCCGGGAGATCCTTTGCGTCGAGCTTGTCGCGCGCGGCGGCGAGGCGGGTCTTGACGCCCGCAGCGCTCGCGGCGGGCGTCGACGCGGCGGCGGTCGGCGCAGGCTCAGACGCGGGCGTGAGCGTGGGCGTGAGCGTGGGCGATCCAGAATCGGCGCCAGAGCGGCCGGCGGCAGGCGCGGGCGAGGCGCCGTTGGGCGGCGTCGGTTTCTTCGAGGTGAAACGATCGAAAAATCCCATCGCGCGAGCAAAACGCCCGGTGCCGCGCTGGCGACCCTGATTTCAGGCGAGTCGCCGGACCCTGGCGCGGAAACCCGGAACGTGAGCGCGGACGGGCCGGCGACGGCCCGTCCGGAGGAGCGAACCGCGGCGTCGATCGACGCTGCTTCTCCTCAACCGCCTTCTTCTTCCCCCTCTTCCTCTTCACCTTCTTCGGGAGGGGGATTAGTCGTGCCATCATCGCTTTCGTCGCCCCCCTCCTCACCACCCTCACTCGTCAGGCTCGCCATTATTATGCCAGTGCTTGCGGCGCGCGCGACGGGCAGCCTCTTTTTTTCCGCGGACTTTTTTGCAGCCGGCTTTTTTGCGCCGGGTTTCTTCAACACCGCTTTTTTTAGCTTTCGGCGGGGTTTGGTTTTCTTCTCGGTCGGTCTTTTCGTTGCCATGTTATGGTTGGTTTTGAGTTGAGCCGGACTGGCTGAAAGCGATGGAGATCAATTCTGATCGGTCGCGGCGATATTGGCTAAAACCAATAGTTTCGACGGGATTGCCGCTTCGATCGCATCGACGAGGTGCTGCGCGGCGACAGACCCGGGTGATTGTTCGAGCGAGGCGAGGCGTTGGCAGGCGGCCCGCATGGCAGCATCCCCGAGCACATCGGCACTGTTTTTCAGGTAGTGGGCACGGCTCCGAGCACGGGGCCAGTCGTCCTGCACCGACGCACGCAGCTCGGCAAGCACCCGTGGGGTTTCGGTGGCAAATTGAGCCAGCAGGCGGGCGCGCAACTGATCATCCGAAACGCGCTCGGAAAATAAGTGCGGCGCTTCTCCCACTGATTGTCCCGTGATCGCGTCGGCGAGCGCGGCTAACCTGACCGGCTTCGCGAGAAATACGTCCATGCCTGCACCGCGGGCTCGCGTCTCGTCCGAGCGGCTGGCGTGAGCACTGAGGCCGATGATGCGAAGATACCGCGGCCCCTCGCGGCGCAGTTGTTCAGCGACGGCGATGCCATCGAGTCCGGGAAGCGCGACGTCGAGGAGCAGGACATCAGGGGCGCGTTCGCGCGCCAACTCCAGTGCTTTCGGGCCATCAGGGGCGACCATGACTTCAGCGCCGTTTTCGGCCAGGAACGCCATGAGGAGCTCGCGGACGAGCGTGTTGTCTTCAGCCACGAGGACGCGCAGGCCGGCAAAGCGCGACGGCACGGGAAGGGTCTCCGCGGCAAATGCGCTCGTCGGAGGTTCGCAGCGCGCAAGGGGCAGACGCACGATAAACGTCGCTCCCGTGGCTGTGTCCTCCGCGAGTTCCACGGTGCCTTTCATCGCCATGCAAAGCCCTTGGACGAGTGCGAGGCCGAGACCGGATCCGCCGCCCGCCGCCGGATCCAGTCGCATGAAAGGTTGAAACAGCCGCGAGCGAAGCTCGGCAGGGATGCCCGGCCCCGTATCGGTGACGACGAATTCGAGGAGTGCGTCGCCGGCACATTGCACGCGTAACGTGACACTGCCGGACGGAGTAAATTTTACGGCGTTGTTGAGAAGATTGAGCAGCACCTGCCGAAGTCGGACGCCATCTGCACGCACCCACGGCGGCACGGTGGGATCGATCTCCACTCGGAACGCGAGGGCTTTGGCATCCGCCGCAGGGCGCAGCGCGGCGGTGCACTCGTCGATCACGGTGTGCAAGCCGACCGGGGCGGATTCGAGGCGGAATGAGCCGCTTTGCAGCGCGCCAAGATCGATCAGGTCGTTGACGAGCCGCAGCATGATATCGCCATGCGACCGCAGCGCGGCGAGCCAGGCCCGATGTTGCTCCGACAACGGCGCGTTCGCGAGCATCTCGCCATATCCGAGCACGCTTTGAATAGGGGTGCGCAGTTCGTGGCTTACTTTGGCGAGAAACGCGCTTTTCATCCGATCGGCGGCATGCGCAGCAGCAGCCTTCTGCTCCGCGGAGTCCCGCGCTTCACGACGTAAACGATAAGCGACGGCGAGCGCCCACAAGCCGACGCCTGCACCCACCAGCACCATCGTTTGCAGGCGAGCTTGCGTGAAGGTCGTTAGCCATCGCGTGGCGAAAACATCGGCGACCAGCCATCCGAGCATCTGATTCGAGACGGGATCGAAGAGCGGCGCTTTGGCGGAAAATTGGGCCTCCCATGCATCGCTGGTGACCGGCCCCTCGAGGAAGCTTTTGCGTGCCGCAAACCGATCGAAGTCAGCCGGCGTGGCCGGATGATGAATGACATGGCGGATGTCGTCATCGCGCCGCGGTTCGCAATTAAACATCAACATCTGCCCTTGCCGCGGCGTGAGGAGGTAGAGGTATTTGATGTCTGGATTACTCCTTTGAATTCGGGCCAGTTGCGCCCGCAACGCGACATACACCGGTTCGCTCGTGCGCGGCACCGTCGCCACATCGACCGGCCGGCCATTCGGGTACCGCGCCCTTTTGATCGACGTGATCCGCAATTCCGGCCCGAGCGCGTCGGCTACCATGTCTTGGTCGAGCGCGAGTACCGCGGTCTCCACGCGCCGCAGCAGATTCTCCTCGAACGCCCGTCGCGCGATCCGGCCATACCAGACCGCGAGCAACACACCGCCGACGAGCCACACCACGAGCGCCACCATCGCCAGCCGCAACACGCGCCGCAGCGGAGCGCCGGCCGGCCCGTCGGGCACCGTCTCACGCAGGCGCCGGCGCCACGCAGCGACCGCAAACACCACGCCGCACGCGAGGCTCGCGCCCGCCGCGAAGAGCGCGAATTGCGACCAGTCGTTGACGCGCCGGCCCGCTCGGATCGCATACGCCCACGGCCCGTGCGTCGCGATCACCGGCAACGCGACGAGCAAGATCGCGGCCAGCCCGGGAATCGCCGCCGGAAACCGACGGCGCATCACCAAGACCGCCAGCGCTTGCGCGAGCGCGAGTACAACTCCGGCCTTGGTCGGCGCCACGACGCGCGCCGCCGCAAGTCCGGCGAGCACCAACCCCGCCGCGCCGCGCCACCACGCCGCGCGTGAGATGCCGGTGGTCGCCGCCCAGACAAGCGCGGCAATGCCGCCCGCCTGCGCCGTGCCCATCGCGGCGTCGAGCCGCGTGTAGGGCTGCTTCAAGTCCTGCGCGAGCAGCACGAGCTCGACCAACGCCCCGCAGATGAAACTCGCAGCGAGAGCGATGCGCCAGCCGACAGGATTTTCGATCTCGCGGTCCGCGTCCTCGCGCCGGCGAAACTCCGCCGCGATCACCCCGCTCCAGGCGAGCACCGCAAGGAACCAGAGGTAATCCTGGTGCGTCGTCCATAGCTCCAGCGTCCGCAGTACTGGATTCATGCGCAGGGTGTGTTGGGTTGATGCTCGTTGTTGGCGGGTCGGCCAAGGCGGAAATCGCGTGGGCGGCGGCACGGAGCGCAGCCGGAAGCGCATCTCCGAGTTGTGGGTCGCTCCGGAGAGGTTCGATTGGGAGCGCGGCCGTCCTCGGCCGCGCTCCCAGGGAATAATTCTCCAGGCGGCGGCGACTGGGACGGGCGCCGCCTGGAGACGAGGTTGCGGACGTGGCGTGCTTACGTTCGCGCTGGTTCACCTCAAAGCGACGGGGCCATCCGCTCAGTTCGTCGATGGTCGGCACCAATCCTTTTCGTGCCGGAACACGCGCACGCGCCCGTCTGCTTCAAGGATCAGACGCGTGCGGTGTTCCTGGCGGGAGAGCGGTTCGCGGTGAAACCCCATTTCAACCGTGAACGGCTCTGGAAGGATGCGAAACTCATAGCGCGGCCACATCTGGTCGGCCGGGAGATCTTCGTCGAAAAATGGCCGCAGCCGCTCGGAGTAGGGGCCTTCGATTTCCTCGACGATCGCGTTGATCGTCTCGTCGAGCAGCCACCAGGCGCGCAGCCGCCGGGCGGGTTGGTCGGACTCCGCCGACAACTGGACGACGGGGGCAGGCGCGCGTGAGAAACACGCCGGACGGCAGCAGTCGCGCCAGAACAGCGAGAGGATCCGGCGGGTGAGCTCTTCGCGTGGAAACACGATTCCGGGGTCGAGCAGATCATCGCGCAGCAGCGGCGTGATCAATGCCCGGCAGCCGGTGGATGGGGGGGCTGACATGATGAGGGGCATGGTGAGTGGTGGGTTTAACCGGCGCTGAACACCGGGCATTTGGCCCGGAGCAGTGCGAGATCCTCCTTGGGCCGGCCACCGCTGCGCGCGTAGTAGACCCGCGCATCGATCAACAACAGCCGCAGCCACGCGCCGCTCGCGTGATGGACGAACGGCGGCAGCGAAAATTTGCCGGCGCGCCCAAGGGGGGCGCCGCCGAGCCGCATCAGACGCGCCACCTCGCCGCGCCGATGGTCGGCGGCGGTGATGCCGAGCGGCGCGTCGAAGGCCGAAACCAGCGTCGCCATCGCCCGGGCGAGCGTTGCCGCGACGAGCCGGTCGTGCGGTCCCGGCGCCGCGGACCAGTGGGAAAATTCCGCGGGAACCCGGCCTGCCTTGGCTGCCGCAGCACAGACCTCGTCGAACGCGATCTCGCAATGCTCACGAAAGACCGGGCCGGTGGTTTCGAGCAGGGAGAACGTATGAACGTAATCGCGCACGACCTCGCCGCAAAAGATCCGGGCGGTGATCGCGCCGACCACGCGTTGATTCGAATCGACCATCAACACGTGCCAGCTCCCGCGATCGTGTGGCCGGCGGCTGCGGTTGCTGTAAATCCGGTAAGCGGTTTCCCAGCGCGCATGCGCGGCCGGGTCGATCTGGCGTTCCGGGAATCGAGTGAGGCTGCGGTGAAAGACCCGCACATCGGCAGGCGCGTTGATGACCACCTTCAGGCCCGCTTCCGCGCACCGGCGAAGGCAGGCCGCGAAAAACGGCGGGCGGTTTGAAGCTGGCTGCGGGGCACGCACGGTAGGAGCGGGATCCATGATCAGGGTCGACATGGTCAGCCTTTCGTTGTCGCTCGCAGCCCGGGGAAGCTGAGGTAAGGATTCATCGGGCCGCGATCCTGCCACAACCGCCGGGCGAATTGCGCGGGAGCAGACGAAATCGCGCCGGGAAAATTTCCCGGTTTCTTTTGCCCTTTTCCCGGGCATACTGCGCCCCGGTTCCGATAGAATCGCCCCATGCCAGCAAAGAGCCCTGCCCGCGTCGTCCTTATCGAGGATCACACCATGGTCCGACAACTCCTTGCGCATCTTGTCCGCGAGGAGCTTGGGCTGAAACTCGCCGCCGATTGCACCACCGTGGCGGAGGGCTGCGTGGCGCTCGTCCGTGAGAAGCCCGATCTCGCGATCGTCGACTGGATGCTGCCGGATGGGCGCGGTTTCGACCTCGTGCGGCTGGCGGGCCCGAAGCTGCCGCGCACGCGCTGGTTGTTCGTGTCGTCAAACGAGCAAGGCCATCTCGTGCGCGAAGCCGTGTCGCTCGGTGTGCATGGTTTCGTGATGAAGCGTTCCGACCTCACGACCCTCCGTCTCGCGATCACACGCGTGCTCGGTGGGGAGAAGTATTATTGCCCGACGAGTTCGCGGCTGCTCGTGGAGAAAATGGTCGACGAAGGCAGCGCGGTGGGGGCGAACCTCACGACGCGCGAGCGCGATGTGTTGCGCGGTTTTGCGCGCGGCGAGAATCCCAAGTTGCTCGCCGACCGGCTGGGAGTGAACAGCAAGACCGTGCAGAACCATCTCTCGATCTTAAAGGACAAGCTCGGGCTGCATGAACCCGCGGAGCTCGTGCACTACGCGATCAAGCACGGATATGTGGAGGCGCCTTGAAAAGCTCCAGGATCCAAGCGCCAAGATCCAGGGAAGATCCAACTTTCAAGATCCAACCTCCAGCCGTCGCATCGCCGGGTGGTGTTTGGCGGCGGGAGATTCTCTGAAGCTTGGTGCTTGGTTCTTGGGGCTTATTGCACGCGACGCGGCGGCGGGATTCTGTGCGGCGTCACGCCGGCGCGCGTCGCGATCAGCGCGCAGACTTTGGGAACGTACATGCGCGTTTCCGCGGGGAGCGCGTCGGCGATCGCGGTGTAGCTCGTGGCACGTTTCGCCGCGAGCGTGCGGGCCACGCGGCCTTCCCCGGCATTGTACGCGGCGAGCGCGAGCGCCCAATTGCCGAAGCGCGCGTGGAGCTGGCGGAGATAACGCGCGGCGGCGCGGGCGGACTTTTCCGGATCCGTGCGGTCGTCGGGGAGAAACGTACTGAGGCCCTGCGCCTTGGCGGTCTCGGGCATGAACTGAAAAAGTCCCTTCGCCCCCACCGGGCTGCGGGCGGCGGGGTTGAACGAACTCTCGGCTTCCGCGAGCCACACCAGCTCGGGCGGCACGCCTTCGGCCGCAAAGGCGGCGCGCAGCCGCGGGAGAAGTTCCGCCGCACGCCGAGGCACAGGGCGCTCGCGCACGCGGGCGAGCCAGAGATCGTAGTGCGGGACCGGCTGCATGCGGGGCGCGGATGGGCGCGGCGTGCCGGGTCGCGGAGGCGGGGGCGCGGGCTTCGTTGCCTGTTGCGCGCCTTCGATTTCATCGAGCCGCTGCTCGAGCCAGGCGGCGAGATCTTCGTAGCCCTCGACCATGCGGAGCGCTCCGAGGGCCTGGCGCGCATCCGCGGCGAGGGCGGCGAGGTCTTCGAGAGAGTCGCCCTCGAGCGCACGCTGCAGACGGATCCCGGCGGCGTCCCATTGCTCTTTCGTGGGAAAATCGAACTGCGCTTTCAGTGCGTCCGGCAGTTGGTCGAAGAGCTGATGCGCCTGAGCATAGAGCGCGTCCATCTCAGCCGACGGTGCGACCGGAGCAGGCGGAGGCGAAGCCTTGGCGGAGCTCGCTTGCGCTGCGTCACCCGCCGAGGTGACGAACAATAAGCAGAAGGCAAAACGATAGACGGCACGCACAGGGCAAAGGCTTGCGCGCAGGCTCGCGTCGGCAAGCCCGCCGCGTGATCCCGCTTCCCAACCAGCGCGATTTCTGTCGTGAGGACGGTCGTAACCTTGGGCCGAGGGCGATGAGATCGTCGAGATACAGTGCACTCGTCGGTAAGACCCCGCATTTCGTTCCGTCTCCCAAGGCGAACCGCATGGTGCACCGCAGAATTTCGCGCCGCGCGAGCTCCTTTTGTTATGCAGAGAAATATCATTCCACGCTTCACCTTCCTCTTGCTTGCGCTTGGCGCGGAGCTTCCGCTGCGCGGGGCGCCCACCCGGCTTTACGAGATTGGCGCCAATCGTGTCGTAGAACGCGGCTCTGAACTCTTGATGCAGCGCGGCCTGCTGAATGCGCTTGGCAGCTTCCGCGTCGTGGACGAGTCGCCAGTGCTCTCGACCGTCGGCGTTCCGGTGGCAGCGCGCGACAAGGTGCTCATCAGCATCGACGCGTGGCTCGCCTACGAACGGCTTGGCCCGGAGGCGCTCGTGCGGTTCGCCGCCGATCCGGAAGGCACGCGTTACACGCTGGGATTTCGCGGCTACATTCCGGTGGCCGCCAGTTCGCTCGCGCCGCTTGACGACGGCACGTTGATCAATCTTTCCACCCGCGCGCACGCCTCGGCCACGAACAAGCTGATCGGTGGCTTCGTGATCGATGGACGGCATCGACGCGTGCTCGTGCGCGCGGTCGGGCCCGGACTCGCGGAATTTGGCGTGACCGACCGGATGACAGATCCCTTCGTGACGATCTTCGGCGGCAACACACCTATTCATTTCAATGGCGACTGGAGCACGCGGACGGATACGGCCGAGCTCGGACAAGCTGCAGCGCGCGTGGGGGCGTTTCCGCTGGCCGCGGGCTCCAAGGATTCCGCGCTGCTCGTCGAGCTGGCTCCGGGCAACTATACAGTGCAGGTGGAACCGGAGAGCGGTGAGGGTGGAGCGGTACTCATGGAAATCTACAGCGTGCCGTGACGTGGTGGCAGGCGAGCGCGGCGAGGCGGCCGGATGTTTGTCATCTATTAGATGACAAATATCCGGCACGTGGATACGTGACTCGCGCGGAGCGGGGCAGAGACGCACCGGAGATTTATCGGGTGGGCGCGGCGAGGGCGGTGATTACTGCGGCTTTCAGTTTCAACTCGGGGCGCTCGGTGAGCGCGGGTGGATGTTTGCCGAGATAGTCCTGCGGGTTTTTTGAAACCCAATCGGTTGTCACCAATCGGTAGCGGCGGGTGGCTTCGATGTGCGGTGGTGCAACGACGACGATATTTTCCCCGCGACGGGCGGCGAACGGCGTGTCCGGACCTTGATTGGCGCCCGCGACGAGCTGCTGGAGCGCAGCGCCGTCGATCTCCCCGATGTGCAGCGTACCGTCGAAACGCACGCAGGCATCGAAGGCGAAGCGCGTGACCTCGCCTGCCGGCAAACCGGCGCCGAACGTGGTCGCGCCGATCAAGGCCGCGTCGCCACCGGCGGCCCGACGCGCCGCTTCGACGGCAAACATCGCGGCTTCGGCAGGTGCGAGCGCATGCGACAAATGTCCGACGATCGCGGTCTCCTCAGGCGTGAGGTGTCGCGCGAGCGTTTCGCGGATGAGGCTCGCGAGTGCCGGGTTGGCGGGATCGTCGGGGTTCAACGCGACCTGCTCGACGTCCCAGTAGAGTTCGCCGCGCGTGCTGTGTGTATCAGCCGCTTTCGCAACGGCCATTCGTCGAAGCCGCGCGATCGAAATGAAATCGAGCCATGAACCGGAGTGGAAATAGATCGTGCGGCCAGGCGCATCTGAAGTGGCGCCTTCGCGGTGGACAAAGCGCAGGTGATCGTGCGCTCCGGCAAAGAGCGTGCCAGCGGGGACGAGCGGCAGGATCGCGCGATCGGGTCGAAGCCCGGCGTGGCTGAGCACGATCGGGAGCGAAGCGTCGCGGAGCAGAGCGGGAAATTTCTCGCGCGCCCAGACCACGGGATCGGCGAGATCGAGCTGGGGGCGGATCGCGATGCGGTAGGTGTTGAGTCGATCGGTTGTGAGACCGACGAGCACAGCTTCGTGCGCGCCGAGCTGCAGCCTCAGCGAGGCCGGGGCGAAGAGCTCACCGGTCGCGCGCTCGCGGAGATTTCCGACGACGCGGGCACCGGTGGAGGCGAGACGTCTCACGGTTTCGGATACGTCGTAGAACTCGGGCTCGTGGTTGCCGAGATTGACGACGGTGGGCGCGCGTTGCGCGAGGGCATGGAGCAGCGCGAAGTCGATGGCGCCCTTGGTGCGGCGGGCGACGGCGTTGCCGTATTCGAGCGCGTCGCCGTTGATCAGAATCGCGAACGGGACGCCGGGGTTTTCGGCGCGAAGGCGGTCGATGCGCGCGACGAACTGCGCGGTGCGCTCGTAGGCGGAGTGTTGATCGCCGGTGATGACAAGGATGGCTTCGGGAGCGGACGCCGCCGTCACCCGGCAAGGGACCGCGGCGATGGCGGCCACGAAGAAGAGCAGAAGATAAACGAGCGGGCGCATGCGACGCGCCTCAGTCACGCCATCAGTGGCGGAGGCGCGAGCGCAAACGAACCTTGGAATTCAGGCCGGCTTGGAGCGCCGGCCCCACCGCTCGAGTTCGAACTAGAAACGGGCCTTCACGCCGGCGTGATAGATCACACCCTCGCGCTGAGCGAGATACCCGTGGCGGCCGCCGAACGCATCGAAGGAGCGCGAGAGGCTCCACTCGTTGGTCAGGTTGTAGACATCGAAATAAAGCGAGAACGTCCGGTTGATCGTTAACTGCGATTTGAAATCAAAGAGCAGCCGCGAGTCGTTATAGAGATCGAAGTTCACGCGGCCAATGATGCCGCCGACGCCCGTGCCGCTCGCGGTGTCGCTGCCCGCGACCGCCGAGCCGACGTAGGTGCGGCCGCGATAGTTGCCCATCAGTCGTAGATCGAAGCGCCGCGCTTTATAGGTGACGCCGGCATTGAGCGTGCGAGGGGTGAAATTGGGGAGACGGGTGACCGTGGTGAGGCCGCCGAAGTCGCCTTTCGTCTCGAGGAACGTCATATTGGTGTCGACGCCAAAGCCTCTCAGCCAGCCCGGCAGAAACATGAATTGCTGAGAATACTCCAGTTCCAGGCCTTGAATGCGCGCGCCGCCGACGTTGCGGTTCTGGCGGAGGGTATAGCCTTCGAACTCACCATCGAAGCCATTGCCCGATCCGGCGCCGATGACTGAATCGAACGACCGGAAGTAATTGGCGATCTCCTTTAAAAATACGCCGGCGGAAAGGCGGCCGATCGGTTCGAAGTAATATTCGATGCGCGCCTCGAAGTTATCCGAGGTATAGGGTTTCAGGTCCGGGTTGCCGATCGAAACGATGCGGGTGTTATCCTGCACCTGGAAATTCGGCAGCAGCAGATTGAGCGCGGGCCGGGTGATCGAGACATTATAGCTCGCCCGCGCCTGAAGGCCATCGGCGATGCGATAGACAAAATGAAGGCCGGGGAAGACATTCTTATAATCCGACGTGGCTTTATCGATCGAGGGATAGTTCGCCTGCGCCCGCGCGATGTTTTCCTCTGCCGAGAGATTGGGCGCGGAGGTGTTGGCATTGGGGCCGGTCGTGATGATGACACGGCGCGGACTCGAGGTCGTCGGGGTGGTCTGCTCCGCCCGCAGTCCGGCAAGGATGCTCAGCCGGTTCAGCTTTATATGGCCTTGTACATAGCCGGCCGATATGGTCTCCTTGCTGTCGGCATAACCGCTGAGCGTCTGGAGCGTGCTCAGCCAGACTTGCGCGGGTGTTTGCCGCCAGTTCGACGGATCGGCCCAGGGATCGTTGGGCAGACCGGTGGTGGGCGTCTGAAGAAAGGGGAACGGGCCGTAGTTGTCCTCGCCCATGATCATATTGTGACCGACATAGGGCGTGATGCCGCCGGTGGCCGGAGTGCCTCCCGGGCCCGCCCACGTGTAGTGCGCATAGCGACGGTCCGAGGTGATGCGATGCACCGAGTGCTTGAGGCCGAGCTTTATATAACCCGGCACGGCGAGCTGAAGATTCTTGCGGAAATCGGCTTTTATATTCGAGCGCATCGCGGGCACATGAAAGTCGATGATCCGGGAGCCATTGGCCTGGGAGCCGACAAACGTATAGCTCGCCGGATCCGACCAATCGAGCCCGGCCGTCTGCCGGACGACCGGGTGCCAGGGATCTCGGCCGCGACGGTCGATCTGGAAGCCGACGCCATTGATGCGCGCCTTGACTTCGTTGATGGCCGGCATCCGGGCTTCGTCCCGGCTGTAGCTGGCATCGACCGTCAACATGCCCGAGCCGGAAAACAGCTTCCGTTCCAGGCCGGCGGACGCGAGGAACGTTTTCCGCTGAAGCACATAGTATACGGACTCGAGATCGATCGTGCCCCCGGTGGCGGTGACCAGATCATAGGTGCTGCCGGGCGCGAAATTCGCGGCCGATTGGTTCGCGTATAATCGCCAGCGGAAATAGCCGGGATACGATCCCTCTTCGACGCGCGTATCGCCCAGCGTTCCTTTGAAATAGAGCACCGTGTCGGGCCCCGCTTTGTAGTCGACGTTCACGCCATAGTTTTTGGCGTACGTATTCGCAGTGTTGGTGTTTCTATGGCCGGCACCCCACGTCCGGAGCAGCGGTTGCGGTTTTTCGCCCGGCGCGGGCGGAGCGACGAAAAACATATTGTTATAGCCGACGGACAACCAGGGACCGGCCTCGTAGCCGTAAGCGCCGTAGGCGTTGTGATTGACGGTCGCGGAGACGCCGAGATTGTTTCGCCCGCCCAACACACTGAAGACGTTCGAGTAGCCCAGCGTCATCAAATCGAGTTTGGGCAGGTCCTTGCCGGGGACGCTGTCGTGCTGCTCGAGGTCGGCCCATTTTGTCCCGACGGTGGCGGTAATAATCTGGCCGGGCGCACGGTCGAAGGCGCGTTTGGTGCGGAGATTGATATAGCCCGAGATCGCGTTGCCATCCATGTCGGGCGTGGGGGATTTGATGATTTCCAGCGCCTCGATATTATTCGTGCTGACCTGACCGAGATTGATATAGTTGCTGGCGACGGTCTGCCCATCGCTCACCGGCAGCGTGTTGCCATCGATCATCATGGACGTGAAGTTCTGGCTCATGCCCCGAAGGTAGATCGCGCTCGGCTCGCCGCCGGCGCCCAGATCGACCGCGACGCCGGGCAGCCGCTGGATCAACTCACCCATGGAGGCGCCTGGATTCCCGTACGCATCGATCGCCGCCACGGATTTCACGTTCATCGATTGCCGCTGATTCTGAATGGCGGCGGCCTGCCCTTCACGCAGGCCGCGCACCGTATAGGCTTCGATTTTATAGATTTCGGAATTCAGCGGAACGTTGATCGACGCCACCTGGCCGGAGCGAACGGTTACGGGAACTCGCGCGGGCTGCAGGCCGGTATAGTTGACAACCACGATATAGTCTCCTTCCGGCACGGAGACGCTGAACGTGCCGCTATCACCCGTGATCGTATCGAGGCCGCTGCCTTCCACGCGAACGGAGGCGCCGCTCAGATAGTCCTTGGTGGTTTCATTCAAAACCTGTCCCGCCACGATACCATAGCCCTCGCGCGCGACAGCAGTCGATTCCGCGGGCGTTTGCGCGTGAGTGGCGACGGAGCCGAGAAAGAATCCGGCGATGGCGCCGATAATGCGTTTGGCTGCATTTGGTCGCTTACCTGTCTCCGCTGAACGGGCGGACTTTATAGGGTCGTCAGGGCGGAGTGGATTCGCTGCGGGTCGGGCGGCGCGGTCGCTGGGGGGAAGCATCTGCGCCACCCGTGGGGCGTTTGGGTCGGCATTCGGCACGATGCGCACCGCTCCGGTTTTCTCGTTTTGCGCGGCCTTCAGATTCGTGCCGGCCAGCATGCGATCGACCGCTTCACGGGCGGTGAAGTGGCCCTTGACCGCGTTCGTTCGGACCGCGGTGGCCGTCTCGGTCAGAAACAGAACCTCGAGGCCGGACTGTTCTGAAAACAGTTTTAGCGATTTGTCGGCGGTTGCGGCCGGCAGATCGAAGGAAATTCGGGCGGGTTCGGCGGCGTGGAGCGTTATAGGCAACGAGGCGATGCCGACGAAAAAGCAGGTGCTTCTCATGAGATAGCGGAAGAGAGAGGCGCACGCCTCCCGAAGGCGGACGAAGGGCATGAAGAGGTCATCGCCTAACCAAGACGGGCGCACAGTCCAAATCCCGGTAAAATAAATTTCGGGGCGAAGGTCAGCGCGTCTTGCGCAGCGCGAGCTCGGTCTCGCTGCGACGATCGACGGAAATGCCATAACCCTCCGCCAGCAGATCCAAAAGCGTGTCTATATCATCGGCGCGGAGCGTGCCGCTCAAGCGAACATGGCCGAGTTCGGGCTCGGCGATGACAAGCTGAACCCGGCTATGCCGATTGATCAGGGGAATGATCTCCCGCAACGGCGTGCCGGAAAACTGCAATCGCGGCGTCCGCCACGCGAGCCGTTGATTCATCTGGGCGGCCGTCATGATTTCGATCTTCGGCGCTGCGACCGTGGCCGCCGGGGTCGGCAGGTCCACGACCAGCCGATCTCCGGCGTTCAACAGCGCGAGCGGCGCAACGCGTGGCGCGAGTGGCGCGGGCGGAGCCGAAGGCTGGAGCGCCGACGTCGCCGCGGTGGCTGCGGGCGCAGCGATCGCCGGTTGCTCGATCGCGACGCGCCCCTCCGTGACGAGCACCTCGATCGCGGCGTGGCCGCGTTGCACGGAAAACGCCGTGCCGACGGCGCTCACGTCGAACCCGCCGGCGACGACGACGAAGGGCTGATGCGCGTTCTTAGCGACCTGGAAATGCGCCTCGCCCTCCAGCAACGCCACGCGGCGAAACCGGTCATTGTAATCGACGGAGATACGCGCGCCTTCCTTGAGTTCCACGATGGAGCCGTCGGGCAGCACCTGACGCGCCGGCTGCGACATCGCGATCGAGGTCGAGCCCGCGCCATCGAGCGGACCGGCGGGCTGCACGAAAATCCAGAGCACGGTCGCGAGAGCCAACGCGAGCGCGCTGCCCGCGACGGCACGAAGACGCCGTCGCCGCTGCCGACCAAGGTGCGCGGTCATCCGCTGCAACACATCATCGACTGCGCCCGCGCGCGGGGCCCAGTCCAGGGGATGCGGGAGCTCGCCACGGCGCGCCGGTGACGCGGCATCGCCCGCGGGCTCGCCGGGTTGAGGTTTACGGTTCATCGCGCGAGAGGCCGTGCAGTCCGCGTTTGCGCAGGAAGGCGAGGCAGAGATTCAGGCCGCGAGCGAGCTGGCTCTCGACGGTGCGCTCGGAGATGCCGAGCTGGGTGGCCACTTCTTTTTGCGAGAGGCACCGGAGCCGGCGCAGGATGACGACTTCGCGGCAACGTTTCGGCAACGCCGCCAGCGCTTCGGCGAGCAGGTCGGCCTTTTCGTTATAGCTGAGCGTCTCGGCGGCATCGGGCTTGTGATCGATGACGAACAACTCCGACAAATCCCCGTGACTTTCGATCACGACGGCGCGATTTCGCCGCAGGGTGTCGATCGCGAGATGACGCGCGATCTGGAAAAGAAATGCCTTCGTCGAGGTGATGGGGCGCGCCATCCTCGTTTTCCAGATGCGCAGGTAGGACTCCTGCACCATGTCGTCGACGTTGCGCATCTCGGGAAACGAGCTGCGCAGATACGCTTTGAGCGAGGCGTCGTGAGGGTGCACCTCTTCCCTGAACCAGTGGGCCTGCTCGGCGCTGGCGGCTTGCGGAGGGATCGCCGGGGGTGGACTCATGCTCTCAAAACGAAGACGCCGCACGGTGTAGATGCGTGGAGCGCGAATGCGAGCGGATTGTCCGATGACCTACTTGTGCTCGCGGGATCAGGGCACCTCGTAGATCTCGACGAGCGCGACGCCGGTGGTGTCGCCCACGCCGCTGACTTGCGTGGTGTAGGTGCCGGGTTGCAGGGAGATGAGCAACGCGGCGTCGCGCGAGGCGGCGTCGAGGCGAAAGGCGCCGACGGAATCGAAGGCGCTGGTGAGCGTTGAAGCGCCGCCCCAGTTGTCGTTTTGCTGGATGCTGGCCTGCTTGTGGTCGAAGAGTTCGAGCTTGGGATCGGCGAGCACGTCGTCGACGCCGAATTGCGTGAGCGACGGGCCGATGGCGCGGATGAGGACGTTTTTCGGGTTGCGCCCGGCGACCGCAAAGCCGGCGATCAAGACGTTGTTTCCCGTGCCGCTGAACGTGCGGGCGGAGACGTTGACGAGGCGAGGTATTTGGGAAGTGAATACGACGCCGCTGGTCGCGTCGTAGATCTCGGCGAGGACGATGCCGCTGCTGGTGCCGGCGCCGGTGAATTTCGCGGAGTAGCTGCCGGAGGCGAGGGAGCCGTTGTAGAGCGCAGCATCGCGACTGTCGACCGCGAGCGGGAAGGCGCCGACGCTGGGAAACACGGTGCCATCGCTCGTGTTCCAGTTGTCGTTCTCGAGGAGCTTGATGGACCCACCGTCGTAGAGCTCGACCTTCGGATCCGCGAGCGCGCCGGTAACACCGAACGATTCGAGGGTCGGACCGACGCCGCGCACGAGCAGGGGTTTCGTGCCGCTCGTGCCGGCTCCGCCAACGACGAAGCCGACGATGAGCGTCTGCGCGTCGGTGCCGGTGTTGGTGCGGATCGAGAGATTGGCGATGCGGGAGACTTCGATCGGCGGCGGAACGGTGCCGACGGTGAGCCGCGCCACCGAGCTTGTGAGCGTGTTTCCGCCGTCGGTGATGATGACGTCGTAGTTGCCGGCGTCACCGGCCGCGACTTGGGCGATCGTGTAGGTGTTTGCCGTGGCACCGAGGATCGCGACACCGTCCTTGCGCCACTGATACATGAGCGGCCCGCTGCCCTCCGCCTCGACGCGAAAAGTCGTGTTGTCTCCGATCACGGCGGCCTGGGCCCGAGGTTGCGTGAGCACGTGAAAGCGTGAGCCGATGAGGGCGAAGCTCCCGACGGAGCTGGCGGAAACGGCGATCGCGCGAGGAAGCGCGGGCGGGACTGCGGCGCGACCGCCGGTCGTGCTGCCGAAGGTGGTGACCGTGCCGTCCTGGCGCAGGAGCACGGTGTGAAATGCTCCGGCGGCGATCGCGGCGATGTTCGCGGTGCCGGGGGGGACGGTCGATTGGCCAGTGTTGTTCGCGCCCCAGGCGACGATGGTGCCATCGGATTTGAGGGCGACGGCGAACTGCCCGCCGGTGAGCGCACCGAACGCCGAGATCGCGGTGACGTTGGACAGACCGGCTGGAAGGGAGAGGCGCACGGGAGCGTAGCCCCACGTGGTCACGGTACCATCGCGTTTCAGGGCGACCGAAAACTCTGCGCCGGCGGCGACGGCGATGACATCGGCGAGGTTGGCGGGGACGGTGGACTGGCCCTGATTGTTGGCGCCCCAGCCGACGACGGTGCCGTCGGATTTGAGGGCGAGGGCGTGGTTGCGGCCGATGGCGAGCCGTGTAACGCCGGTGAGGTCCGCGGGCGGTGAGGGAACGCCGGCGGAGGTCTCTCCCCAGAGGCGCACCGTGCCGTCGCGGAGCACGACGCCGCTCACATCACCGCCCGCGGCGACTGCAACCACGTTGGCCAGGCCGGCGGGAACGGAGATCTGGCCGGCAACGTGATCGCCCCACGCGACGACGGTGCCGTCGGATTTGAGCGCGATCGCATGCTGATCGCCCGACGCGATGGCCTGTACTCCGATGAGGCCCATCGGGACCTTCGTTTCGGGAGCCGGAAGGATGTCTTCGCCCGTTACCGTATCGTAGAACGTGACGCCATCGCGGCCCCAGGCGGAGACAACATTGGGCGGGGCGGCGGGGAGCGTGACCTCGACATCGAGCCATTGCGCGGGTTCATCGCCCCCGCGCGCGACCGGCTTGAGGGTGATGCCATAGTCCGCGTCGGTAAACGTGCTGCCGATCGCGAGCGCGGCGTCGGTGGCGGCGTTGCCGGGCGTCGTGAGATCGAGGAGCTGAGTTTGCAGTCGCTGATTATGACCCCAGACGACGTAGGCTCCGTCGGCGCGAAGCGTGCCCGTGGAGAAATTCTGGCGCAGGCCGACCCAATAGGTGCGGACGCCATCGCGGAAGATCTGCAGGGCAAGCGGCCGCGTACGCGGGGCTGCTCGTGTATCGAAACGGTGGATGCGATAGGTGCCGCTGCGGGTGACGTTCGTGACGGCTTCGTCGGGGAGCCAGCCGAGACGGTTCTTGCTCCACATGTTGAAGTGGTGGCGGTTATCGCGCGTGATGCCGGTGACGGAGGTGCTGCCCATCATGTCGAAAGGATCGCCGTATTCGAGCGTGGTGCCGCCGGATGAAACGGGGTTGCCGTCGGTCACGCGCCAGAGGTTGCCGTGGCGCAGGCCATAGGTGTGGCCGAGCTCGTGCGAGGCGAGGGCGGGTCCAAAGTTGTTGGTGCCGTTGATCCAGACGTAGGTGCCGCTGATGTTCGCGAGACCGCCGAACGTGATCAGCGATCCGGCAACGCGCGTCGTGCCGATGTTGGGAAACACGACGATGATGCGATCGAAATTCGCGAGCGTGTGGTGGGCCGCGGCGAGGTTGCGGGCATCGGTGTGGAGCGGGTTGCGATCGTTCGTGGTGGCGTAGGAGGCGCCGGATCGCGGCAACCGGTAGACCTGCGCAGTGGCGGTGGCAACGAGGGTGGTCTCGCCGTAACTGACCTCTTCGAGGAACTCCCTCACGGCGCCATTGATAAGAGTTTCCGCGACGGACTGGGAGACGGGCTCGCCGGGAAAATCGCTGAAATCGGTGCGAATCACGAGGACCTGTTTCGTGCCGACGGTGTGTGGAGTCGCCGTTGCGGCGGCACGGGACGGTGTGGCGTCCCGGCTCGGTGCACCCGGGTCGTAGCTCAGCGGCCGGACGCGCGGGCCGGGCTGCGCCTCGACGTCGAGGGCACGTTGCTCGAAGGCGCCGAGCTCCGCTTCGTGCAGCCGCCAGAGCCGGCCGTCGGCCTCGACGAATTCGAGCGCGGTGCGATTCACGCCGGCGTCGGGCGCCACGGGCTCCATCGCGAGAGCGCAGGCCGCACACACGGCCTCGGGCTCGGCGGCGGAATCGGGTGGGATTTCACCGGGCTCGAGCAGGCGCACCGGATTTTCATGCAGGGCGAATTCGCCGTCGAGCGCGATGCCGTGGAGCGAGGCGCCCTCTTTGGTAAGCTGCGACTCGCGGCGGCCGTAAGAGCGCGCGTTGTAGGTGACGCCACCGAGGTAAACGATGCGGCGCAGGCTCGGCTCGGTGCGCGGCTCACCGGGGGCGGGCTCGGACGCCTGCAACGCGAACTCGCCGCGCCCCGCGTGGCGCGACTCGAGCTCAGCGAGAATCGCGGGCGGCAGCGCCTGACGCACGACGGCCGGCACCGTGACAGCGAGAGCGCGTTGCGGATCAGTGACAATCATCCGGCGCATCTCGGGTCGGCGGTCAAGGGCGAGCGCAAGACCTTCGGGCTCGAGAGCGAGGCGTGTGGCGAGCGTGGGAGCGGATCGATAGCGATCTGTCCAGGCGCGGAAGGCCGCCATGGCGGGCGGCAGGGCGGCGTCCCAGGATTGTGAATACGCGAGCCGCGCGAGGGCTTCCTGGCGTGCCGCGGCTGCGGCAGCGGTGGCCGTGGCGTCAGCCGGCGCGACCGGCCGGGCCTCAGCAAGCACACGAGACGGCGTCGAGGACGCAACGGATCCGGGGCCGCCCGGATACCGGAAGAGATGCGAAACAAGGACCAGCGCGGCAACGACAAGCAGCAGCACGCACAGGCGCAGACGGAGGGAGGGCATGGGGTGGGTGTGCCCTTGAAGCGAGGGGGCGCGGCCACCAAACGCGAGCAACGGGCCCGCTCAAGAGCAAAAAGAGCCAGCCCGACGTTGCGGGAAATCGCCCGGCGCGCCGTGGATTCGGTTGAGGGCTGAGAGTCCAGGGTTGAGAGCCTGCGAGTCCGCGCTTTGCGTCAGAAGGTTGGAAGCGTTCCGGTGCACCCTTCGGCCCGGGCTCTGGGCGCGCGGCACTTGGCTCTCGGTGCGAGTTGGTTTCCCGCGTTGACCCTTGCGCTTGGCCGGCTACCTAGGACCGCTTCCACGGGTGAATCGAGTTCATATCAAGACCTACGGGTGCCAGATGAACGAGCGCGACAGCGAGGCGGTCGCGGCGATGTTGCGCGCGCGCGGTTATCGGATCGTGGCCGACGAGAACGAGTGCGACATCCTGCTCTTGAATACGTGCAGCGTGCGCGACGCGGCGGAGCAAAAGGCGATCGGCAAGGCCGGTTACGTGCAGCAGCGGAAGAACAAGCAGCCGGATTTCGTGTTGGGGATTCTCGGTTGCATGGCGCAGAACCGCGGCGCTTCCCTGCTCGAGCAATTGCCGGACGTGGACCTGATCGTCGGCACGCAGAAGTTTCACCAAGTGCCGGGCTACCTGGATAATCTGCGGGCGGCCCGCGAGGCGGGCGTGCCGATTGGCGAGACGATCGTGGACATCGCGGAGGAAGCGGGGTCGCAGAACACGATCAAGGATCACGTGTTGAGCGAGGACGACGGCGAACGGCAAGTGAGCGCGTTCGTTTCGATTCAGCAGGGCTGCAACATGGATTGCGCGTTCTGCATCGTGCCGAAGACGCGTGGGGACGAGCGGTCGCGGCCGATGGACGACATCGTGGCAGAGTGCCGCGCGCTGGTCGAACGCGGCGTGCGCGAGATCACGTTGCTGGGGCAGATCGTGACGAGTTATGGGCGGCGCGATTATGCGCACACGGGTGGGGTGACGCCGTTCGTGCAATTGCTCGAGCGCGTGCACGCGATCGACGGGATCGAGCGCATCCGGTTTACGTCTCCGCACCCGCGCGGGTTCAAGGACGATCTGGTGGCGGCGTATGGACGACTGGCAAAATTATGTCCCTACGTGCACCTGCCGATGCAGAGCGGGAGCAATCGGATCCTGCGCGCGATGAACCGGCCGTATTCGCGTGAGCGTTACATGGAGATCGTCGATGCGCTGCGGGCGGTGCAGCCGGAGATGTATTTATCGACGGATGTGATCGTGGGGTTTCCGGGCGAGACGGAGGAGGATTTCGCGCAGACGCGAGAGCTCTTCGAGGCGTGCAACTACGACATGGCGTATGTTTTCAAGTACAGTATCCGCACAGGCACACCGGCGGCCGAGCTGGGCGATCAGGTGCCGGACGAGGTGAAGGAACGGCGCAACCAGGTGTTGCTGGGGATTCTGCAAAAAAACTCGTTGCGGCGGACAGCGGCGCTGGTGGGCACGATCGAAGAAGTGCTGGTCGAAGGCCGCGATAAGAGCGGCGAACGATTCACGGGGCGAACGCGCGGGAACCGGGTGTGCGTCTTTGATGCGGACCCACGGCTCGTGGGGCAACTCGTGCCGTTGAAGATCGAACGCGCGTCCGTGAGCACGCTGTACGGCGAGCTGGTGCTGGCGGGCGTCGGTGGTTGAGGGCGGTCCAGTGTGAAAAACTCGAACCTTCGAAACTTCCGACTCGTGCGCCGCCTGGACTCTCAACGCTCAGCTCTCAACTCTCAGCTTCCCTGATGTCGCTCACGCTCGCCACATTGATTCCCGGCCTCCTGCTTGTCGCGCTCGGTGTGCCACTGTGGTTCAACCACTCGGGATTCGCCGCGGTGCTGAAGATGTTCCCGCGCTCGAGGGCGGCGGCGTATTTGTTTTTTGGGGTCGGTGCAGCGTGGTTCCTTTACGCGATCTGGCACTTGTCGCCGGCGGATTTCGGCGAGTATCGCACGTATTTGTTTTTTGGATTCCTGGCGGTCGCCATCTTGGCCTTCAAATGTGTGCCGGACTTTCTCGCGGTACGCGGACTGGCGACGCTCCTGTTGATGGGTGCGATGCCGCTGCTCGACGCGGCCTACATGGAATACGACAAGCCGCAGCGGCTGCTGATGGTGAGCGCTGTCTACATCGCCATCGCGATCGCGATCTGGCTGGGTGCCCAGCCGTGGCGGCTGCGCGATTTCGTCGCGTGGCTGTTCGCACAACCCTCGCGCTCACGCGGTTTCGGCGGAGCGCTCGCGGGCTATGGGTTGCTGTTGACGATCGTGGCTTTCACTTACTGACGCGCCACGAATGTCGACCTCAGCTGCCGCCGTTTTAATCGTAATCGCAGGCCCCGCCGGGTCGGGGAAAAGCACATTATGCGACCGCCTCGTGCACGAGCGACCGGAGTTTGCGCGCGTCGTGACGACGACGACGCGGCCGGCCCGCGCGGGCGAGATCGACGGCGTGCATTATCATTTCTTCACGCCGGCGGAGTTTCGGGCCCGGCTCGCACGCGGGGAATTCCTCGAATGGGCGCAGGTGCATGGTGAGCACGAGGACCGGCTTTATGGGACGTTGAAGTCGAGCGTGCTCGATCCACTGGCGGCTGGCCAGGATCTGGTGATGAGCATCGACGTGCAGGGAGTGGAAAGCCTGCGTCGCGTGGCGCGGGAAAACGTCTGGCTTCGGCGCGCGATGACGACGGTGTTCATCCGGGTCGATCGGGAGCGACTTATCGCGCGGATGCGTGAGCGGGCGAAGGATCACGAGGATGAGATCGCGCGCCGGATGGCGACGGCGGAGGCCGAGCTGCGTGAAGCGGCGAAATTCGATTTTGTCATCGAGAGCCACACGCGCGACGAGGACTTCGGGACGTTGCTGCGGGTCGTCGAGGCAGCGCGTTCGCGAGCGGCATGCAGCGCTTAGTTCTCCGGTTCTGCTCTGTGTCGATAATGCGATGAAACGATGCGGCGCGCAGTGCGCAGCGCGCGGCAGCACCAGCGTGCTCGCTATCGCTCTCGCGCTCGCGATGAGCGTGAAGGTGGCGGCGACAAGCGAGTAGGCTGAAAATTTTGGCTGGGCGGGTGTTCGCCGATTCCGCGCGGGGAGGGGTTTCGGCACGCTGGAGACCATTCGCCTCCGCTTCTCGCAAGTGTCTGGCGCGATGAGAGAACCTGAACGAAAAGTAAGGCGCCGCCGCTTGCGGCGCTAAGGCGCATTTCGATGCTCCCGTTTGCTTCCCTCACACCGCTCGCGCTTCCAGCTTCGCGTGCAGCGGCTAACCCAACCCTCTGCTTTCAACCCCGCTCGTTCGCGCGAGCTCCCTGACGAAGGAACGCGACTGCGCGCGTTGCTCGTCGCGAACAGCGCGGTGGTTGATGCGCCGCTCCTGCATTCCTTGTACACGCCAAGTTGCTCGAAAACTACGCGCTTCTCGCTACGGCATGCGCCGCTCGGTTTCGACTCTGCTGCTCCTTGGGCGACGACTGCCGACCAACCGGCCCTCGCGCACAAACCGCGGGCGAGCGGCGGGATCGCGCCGTCCTCGAACCTGATCGGGACGCCGCAACGCCGGCCCCGGCCCCGCACACGCTGGGCCGCGCTCGCGGTCTTCGCCTTGCTCGCGAGCTACGCGACGATGGCGTGGACCGCATCGTTGGACAAAGGGCAATCCTTCGACGAAGGCCTGCAACTGGCGGTCGGCTATAACATCTGGCTGAATGACGATCTGCGGATCGAAGGCGCAAACGGGGATTTTGTTAAGCGCTGGGCGACGTTGCCGTATCTGATCACCCGGCCGCAGTTTGTTGGAAAGGACGATCGCTTCTGGAAGACGGCCTCTTCCTATGAGCTCGCGCATCGCTTTTTCTTTCAAGTCGGCAACCGGCCCGAGTGGTTGCTGAGTCAAAGTCGCGCGATGATCGCGCTGCTCGGCGCCGCGACTGGGCTTCTCGTCTATATATGGGCGGCCGAGATGTTCGGGCGCGTCGGCGGTTTTCTGTCGCTAGGGCTGTTTGTGTTCAATCCGCACATGCTGGCGTTCGGAGGAATTGTCTCCACCGACATGTCGATCGTTCTGACGTTGTTCGCCGCGACGTGGTGCATCTGGCGATTGTTGCATCGCGTGACGTGGTCGCGGATCTGCGCCAGTCTCGGCGTCTTCGGCTTGCTCGTCCTCGCGAAGCCCACGGCGTTGGTGATTCTCCCGATCACGGCTGTTTTAATTGCGGTGAAATTGCTGGTGCGACGTCCGCTGTTGATTCGCCTGCGCGCGCAAAGTTGGCTGCTCGTTCGTCGTCGGACGCAACTCGCCGTGTTTGCGGGGTTGATCGCGCTTCATGCAGTCGCTGGCTGGAGCGCGATCTGGGCACATTACTCCTTCCGCTACGACGCGAGTCCCGATCCGGACGATCCTTCGCTCAAAATGTTCGCCTTGGAATACCGCGATGGCGTATCGGAGCCACTCAGGGACCTGTTGCGATGGCTGAACAAGAGCCACGTCCTTCCGGAAGGTTTTCATCGCGGCGTGCACTCGCTGGCGGGTAACGACGACGAGACGGTTTCGTTCATGAACGGCAAATGGAGAATCGGCGGGCAGCCGGAATTTTTCCCGTATGCGATCTGGGTAAAGACGACGCCCGCCCTCTTTGTTCTCCTGCTGGCCGGCAGCTTCGTTTGGTGGCGCCAGCGACGCGCAGTCGCGGGAGCCGCGTCCGGATCGAAGGTCCGTTTTGATCCTGCGCCATCGCTTTACGCCGCAAGTCCGTTGCTCGCGTTGATCATCTGCTATCTTGGCGTGGCGATGACTGAGAATCTGAATATTGGCCACCGGCACGTCCTGCCGATTTATCCTGCGCTACTTGTCCTGGCGGGTGCCGTCGGCCTGATAGCCGCCCGGATGGAGCGCGCGAAGAAAGCAGCGCTGGTGGGAATCGCTCTGGCGTGGCCGGCGGCGGAGTCCCTCGCGATGCGGCCCAATTATCTGGCCTATTTCGGCCCGCAGGCCGGCGGGCCCGATGAAGGTTACAACCGGCTCGTCGACAGCTCCCTCGATTGGGGCATGGCTTTGCCGGGACTGGCGGAATGGCTGAAGGAGCACGATCCCCAGAGTAGCGTGCCGCTCTTCCTCGGCTATTTCGGCACCGACAGTCCGACCTACCATGGAATTCGCGCGCATCACCGCCTGCCCGGCTTCTTCGATCGCCGGCCAGTGGAAGCTTATCCTCTTTCTCCCGGCTACTATGCAATCAGCGCAACTTTGATACAAAGCTTGTACACGGTCGCGTTCGGACCGTGGAGCAAGGCCTATGAAGAGCGATATCAGCTCGCGTACCAAAACATGCGGGAATTCGAGCAGACGGCCTCGAGCCCCCAAAGACGTGCCGCACTGCTGCAGGGCAAGCCGCAGGGATTTTGGACCACCGAGATTCACATATATGATTATCTGCGTTTCGCGCGACTCTGCGCATGGCTGCGTCACACCCGTGCACCGGACGATCACGTCGACCACTCGATCCTGATCTGGAAACTCAGCTTTGCGGATCTGCAGGCGGCGCTTCTCGGGCCCGCGGTTGAACTCACCGACGATCCTCTTCCGACCCGCCACTATGGTCGCCACATTTCCGTGCGCGGGTAATTATCCTAGGCACGTCACTCCTCCTCCACGACGTAGTGGCATCCCTTGCTCCGCGGGTTGAGTGAGGCCGCGTGCACGACCAGGAGCGCGGTTTGAATCGCGTTGCGCAACTCGATGAGGTCGCGTGTCAGCCGGCAGCCGCGATAGAAACTCTGAATTTCCTCGCGCAACTCGATCAGGATTCGCCGCGCCCGCGTGAGACGCTTCGGCGAACGAATCACGCCCGCATAGTTCCACATGGTGTGCTGGATCTGCAGCATATCCTGCCGGATTAGCACCGGGTCCGCCTCGCGCGTCGGACTCTCCCACTCCCGCGCATCCGGCAATCGAAACGTCTCGCGCGCGATGTCGGTCCCGTCCGCCAGCGCCGCAAATTTCGCGCTCACCAGGCACTCGAGCAACGACGTGCTCGCGAGCCGGTTCGCGCCATGCAACCCGGTGCAGCCCGTCTCGCCGATCGCGTTCAAATGCCGCACACTCGTGCGGCCATTGAGGTCCGCGTGCACGCCGCCGCACGCGAAATGCGCCGCTGGCACCACCGGGATCGGCTCTTTCGTGATGTCGACGCCATATTCCAGGCAGCGCTGGTATATGCTCGGGAAACGCTCGCGCACGAAATCCGGTTTCATGGCCGACAGATCCAGGAACGCATTGGGCTCTCCGCTCGCGGCGAGCTCCTGCTTCATCGCCCGCGCCACGATATCGCGCGAAGCCAGCGAGCCGCGCGGATCGACCAGATCCATGAAGCGTTCCCCACGACCGTTGAGCAACACACCGCCTTCTCCGCGCAACGCTTCGGTGACGAGGAAGCGCGGCGCGTTTTTCTTGGCGAACACCGTCGGGTGAAACTGCACGTACTCGAGGTCGATGAGCCGCGCACCCACGCGATAGGCCATCGCCACGCCGTGGCCGACGCTGCCGGGCTGATTCGTCGTATGCAGGAAAATCTGTCCGAGCCCACCCGTCGCGAGAATCGTTTTCTTCGCCACGATGGCGACGGTCTCGCCCGACTGCGAATCGAGCACGTAAGCACCGAAACACGTGAGCGGCTGATAACGATCGGCGAGGTCGTCGGAGTTATGCGACAGCGTCAGCAAATCGATCGCCGCCCAGCCGGCGCGGCGCGTGATCTTGGGCGTGGCGTCGACCCGTTGCGCGACCGCCGCGAGGATCGCGAGCCCGGTGCTATCCTTCGCGTGGATGATCCGCCGCTCGCTGTGCCCGCCTTCGCGCGTGAAATCGAGCTCGCCGGAGGCCGTGCGGTCGAACCCGACCTGCAACTCGTCGAGCAACAGTTCGCGCACCGCGGCCGGGCCTTCGCGCACGAGGTGATCGATCGCCACGGGATTGGCACTGCGATCGCTCGCCTCGAAGATATCGCGGGCCAGGGCCGCCGGGTCATGCGCGACCTCGTAGATGATCCCCCCTTGCGCCCATGCGCTATTCGCGGCCAGCGGTTCCGCCAGCGAAAGCAGCTCGACCGAAAGGCCAAGTTTCGCGGCGTGCAGAGCATAGGCCGAGCCGGCGAGGCCGGCGCCAATCACGAGGCAGTCGGTGCGGAGGATTTGCATGTGCAAGTAAAGCGGAAGGAGCTCCGCCCTACTTTTTGGCACGGGCCGGCAATACCGTCAGGCTCAAATCCACTGCGGTCGCCGAATGCGTGAGCGCGCCAACGCTGATCACATCCACGCCGGGCAGTGCAAACTCGCGCAATGTCTCGAACCGCACGCCGCCCGATACCTCCACGACCCCCGCACCCGCAATCAACGCGACCGCGCGGCGGATCAGGTCGGGCGTCATGTTGTCGAGGAGGATCACCTCGGCGCGCGCGCGCAGCGCTTCCTTCACTTCGGCCAGCGTTTTTGCTTCGACCTCGATCTTCGCCAGGTGCGGCGCCGCAGCACGGGCGAGGTTCACCGCCTTCGTCAGCGAACCGGCGGCGGCAATGTGATTGTCTTTGATCAACACATGCTCGCCGAGCGAGGAGCGATGATTGAAACAGCCGCCACAGCGCACGGCGTATTTCTCGAGCGCACGCCAGCCGGGCGTCGTCTTGCGCGTATCCACAATCCGGACACCCGTGTCCGCGACCGCGTCGGCGAACTTTCGCGCGAGGGTCGCGATGCCGGAGAGCCGCTGCATGAAATTCAATGCGGTCCGCTCCGCCGTGAGCAGCGACGCGGTCGGGCCGGCGACGCTCAGCACGCGCGCGCCCGGCGCCACCCGATCGCCGTCGTGGGCCGTGAGCGTGACCTTGATGCTGGTGTCGACGCGCTCGAACACGCGCGCCGCGATGCCGAGCCCGCACAGCACGAGATCCTGTTTCGCGTCGATGAAGCCGCGCGAGCGGTGCGTGGCGGAAAAGATCGCCCGGCTCGTCACGTCGCCGAGCCCGGCGTCTTCTTCGATCGCGAGATCGATCAGATGGTCGATGCGGGGGAGGGAATTCATGTCATGTAAATAGCGAGTAGTAGGTAGCGAGTATCGAGCAGGGCTTGTTCTACTCGCTACTTACCGCCCTCTACTCGCGACGTTAAAGTCAATCGGCCGGCGCGAGCTCGAACATGCGCTCGATGCAGCGCGCCGCGCGGCGGCGCACGTCTTCATCGAGCGTGATGATCTGCTCTGGGCGCGGGGCGACGAGGGCTTCGCGCACCTTCTCGAGCGAGTTCAACTTCATGTAAGGGCACAGCCGGCAACCGCCGATGAACGCCTTCTCGGGCGACTCCACTTGCAGCCGGCCCACGAGCCCGCACTCGGTGAGCATCAAGTAATACGGCGCGCCGGTCGATTTCACATACTTCATCATCGCGCCCGTGCTACCCACGAAGTCGGAAACCGCCGCGACCTCCGGCGTGCATTCCGGGTGCGAGACCACCTTCAAGCCGGGAAACTGCGCGCGTGCGGCCGCGATCTCCGCCGGCCCAAACTCGTCGTGCACCATGCACGTGCCGTCGGAGGTGATGATTTCCTTTTCGACGCCGCGGCGCTTCAGCTCGTCGCGCAGGTTCTGGCCCATCAACCGATCGGGCACGAACAGCACGCGTTTCGTCGGGAGATTGGCGACGATGTGGTAAACGTTGCCGGAGGTGACGCAGACATCCGACTCCGCCTTCACATCCGCGGTGCTGTTGATATAGCAGACGACCGTCGCGTCCGGATAGAGCGCCTTGAGCTGGCGCAGTTGATCGCCGGTGAGCGAATCGGCGAGCGAGCAACCCGAGTTGCGGTCGGGCACGACGACCGTCGCTTCGGGCGAGAGAATCTTGGCGGTCTCGGCCATGAACACCACGCCGGCAAACACGATGACCTTCGCGTTGGCCTCCTTCGCTTTCATGCTGAGGAAGTACGAGTCGCCGCGAAAATCCGCCACGCCGTAGATGATCTCCGGCTCCACGTAGGAATGCGCGAGGATGACGGCGTCGCGCTCCTTCTTCAGCCGGTTGATCTCGAGTGTGAGTGGCGCGATTTCCCGGCAGGTTTCGTAGTTCCACGTTCTGCCGCGGGGATCGCACTCGACGTGCATCAGCGCACCCAGAAGGCGTTCGGCTTCGGCTTCGATGGCATTGTCCGTGGCGATCATGCGTGTAAGGAGAACGGCCACCGTCGTCGACGCGGCACGGTTTTTCAAGCCATGTAACCACGGATGAACATGGATTCATCAAACCGCGGGCAACACCTCGGAATAGAAACCGCGAATAGACGCGAATGAGCACGAATTTCGGAGGCAGTGGAACGAATGCCCGGGGCATTCACGCCGGCTGGTTTCATTCGCGTTTCTTCGCGTTCATTCGCGGTTCCACTGCATGATCACAATCCATGTTCAGCTGTGCCATCCGCGGTGCTCCTTTCGTGGCTTGCGCATCGGTTGATGCGCGCTACGCAATCCGCGGCATGACGTCCGCCGCGCGCCAGCTCATCGCCGCGCTGAAACTTGAGCCGCTGCCGCATGAGGGCGGCTATTTCCGCCAGACGTGGCGGAGCGAGGCGGGGTCGGCGATTTTGTTTCTGATCACGGCGGAGCAGTTCTCCGCGCTGCATCGGATCGCGCAGGACGAGCTATGGCATTTCCACGCCGGAGATCCGGTCGAGCATGTGCAGCTCGATCCACGCGACGGTCGGGCTCGGGTGACGCGGCTGGGCGGAGACGTGCTCGCGGGCGAGCGGCCGCAACTCGTCGTGCCGCGCGGGACGTGGCAGGGCGCGCGGCTGGAGGAAGCGTCCGGCGCGATCGGGCGCGAGCCGCGACACGGCTTCGCGCTGCTGGGATGCACCCTCACGCCGCCGTGGGATGAACGTGGCTTCGAGCTCGCGGAGCGCGAGGCGCTGGAGCGGACGTTTCCGGAAAACGCGCAACAGATTCGCGCGCTCACGCGATGATTTTTGACAGCGTAGCGCGCGCGCGGCAGCGTGCCGGGCGTGACACTGGCCGATCTCAGACGGGACTACACGCTGGCGGGGCTGACGGAAAAGGATCTCGCGAAGGATCCGTTTCGACAGTTCGAAAAATGGTTTCAGGAAGCCGAGGCCGCCAAGGTGCACGAGCCAAACGCCATGACGCTGGCGACTGCGGGCCGCGACGGACGACCGTCGGCGCGCACGGTGCTGCTCAAAGGGCTCGATGGGCGCGGCTTCATGTTTTTCTCGAATTACGAGAGCCGCAAGGGACGTGAGCTCGAAGGGAACCCGCACGCGGCGCTGGTGTTTCCCTGGCTCGTGCTCGAACGACAGGTGATCGTGGAAGGCGCGGTGACGAAGGTCGCGCGCGAGGAGAGTGAGACGTATTTTCATTCACGACCGCGCGCCAGCCAGCTCGGGGCGTGGGTCTCGCAACAGAGCTCGATCATCGCGGGGCGCGCCGTGCTCGAGCAGAGCATGAAAGCGCTCGAGACGAGATATGCCGGCCAGGAAGTGCCGCTGCCTCCGCATTGGGGTGGCTGGCGGCTGCTGCCGGACACGGTGGAATTCTGGCAAGGCCGGCGCAGCCGGCTGCACGATCGGCTGCGGTATCGAAGAAACAAGGACGGCTGGACGATCGAGCGGCTCGCGCCGTAAGCCACCGGCACTTGGTGTGCGCCCGAGGTAGCGGTTCTTCAGCGACGATCCCGCGGGCAAGCGGCCGCGCTTCAGTCTCCTTGAATGCTCAAACTCGTTGTGAACAGTTCGAGTTTCCGGAAAGACCCTCGGTCTTTCGGTCTGAGGCGAAGCCTCGCCAGGTGCGTTCGGGCCCGGTCGAGCGCGGCTTTTTTGCTGTTCGCGGCTGAGCGTCCTCCTTCTGCTGCTCGCGTGTCGGCTGCGAAAAAAACCTCTCGTGCGCGTCGCCCGCGCGTTCCCCGCGTGCCGGCCGCGTTGCTGGGCGCAGCGTTGCGGGCGCAGAGCGAAGGCGTGTTCATCGCCGAACGTGGTGCGGGCAAACGCGGGCTGAAGATCGTCTTCGCAAACGAGAGTTTTTGCACGATGACCGGTTACGCGGCGGCGGAGCTCATCGGCCGGACGCACGGCGTGCTGCACGCCGACAAGGCGGACGTCGACCGGCTGCAGCGCTGGTTGAAATCGGCGCAGCCCGGCCAGCCGTTGATCGGGGACGGCTTTCTGGTGCGGCGGGATGGCCGCAGCATCAGCGCAGCCTGGAGCTTCGATCCACTGTTCGATCGCCGTGGGCGGATGACGCACCTCGTGGCGACGTATCGAGACCAGACCGAGAAGCGCCGGCTGCATGAAACGCTCGTGCACGCGCAGCGGCTCGATGCGGTCGGCCGTCTCGCGGGCGGCGTAGCCCACGATTTCAACAATCTCCTCTCTGTCATCAACGGCTACTGCGAGATCCTGGCGGCGCATGTCAGCGCGAACCCGCAGGCACTGCGCGAAGTGGCGGAGATCCATAACGCCGGTCGGAAAGCGGCGGCGCTGACGCAACAGCTCCTCGCGTTCAGCCGCCGGCAGCCGCTCAACGCGCGTGTCATGAATCTGAATACGCTCGTGCTCGAGAACGCCGAGATCCTCCGCCGCCTGCTGGGGAGTGCGGGGCAACTCGAGTTCCATCTCGCCGACGGGCTGGCCAACGTGCGGACCGATGCGGCGCAGTTTCAGCAAGTCGTGCTCAACCTCGTGCTAAACGCGCGCGACGCGTTGCGCGATCATGGGCGAATCGACATCACGACGGCGAATCGCGAGGTGAAGGCCGGCCAGAACCGCCGCGCGACAGATGCGCCGCCGGGGCGCTACGTCGTGCTGACCGTCACCGACAACGGGACGGGCATGGATGCGGAGACCCAGAAGCATTTGTTCGAGCCGTTCTTCACGACCAAGCCCGAAGGCCGCGGCACCGGCCTCGGTCTCGCGCTGGTCTATGGCGTCGTGCAGCAGAGCGGAGGCTATATCTCGGTGCGGAGCGCGCTGCTCGTCGGCTCGACCTTCGAGATCCTGCTGCCGGCGGTGAGCGGACCGGTGGAGGAGCCGCCGCCGCCGGTGGCGCCGCTGCCCTCGATGCGCGGGAGCGAAAGCGTGCTGCTCATCGAGGACGACGACGTGGTGCGGAAGATGGTCGCGGGCATTCTCACCGCCGACGGCTACCGCGTCGCGGCGGCGAAATCGTTTGCCGAGGCCATGGCCGGCGAACTCCCTGAGCGCCGCGTGCAGCTCCTGATCGCGAACCTCGTGGGCGACGGCGAGAAACAGGCCCGGCGGCTCCTGGAAAAAAATCCATCGCTGCGCGTGCTGTGCACGAGTCAGAACGATTTCAAGATGCCCGTCGCGTGGCTGCCCCAGAAGCGGCAGGCGTGCATCAACAAACCCTACGCGCTGAGCGAGCTGTTGCGCGCCGCTCGCAAGCTGCTCGACGCGTAATCGCGCGCGCGCAAAGCTGGCCCGATGTTGCTCTATCTGATCCGCCACGCCGAGGCGGTGGACACCGTGCCCGACGCCGCGCGCGCGCTCAGTGCGCGCGGTCGCCATCAGGTCGCGGTACTCGCACAGTTTCTGCAACGAACGAATGCGTTTCGTCCGACGGAAGTGTGGCACAGCCCGCTCGTACGCGCGCACGAAACGGCGCAACTCCTCACGCACGAGCTCGGTGTCACGCTGCCGAGGAAGGCGACCGCGGGCCTCACGCCGGACGATGATCCGGCGTCGATCGCGGCGGTGCTCGCCACCCACGCACGACCCGTGGCACTGGTCGGGCATGAGCCGCACCTCAGCGCGCTGGCCTCGCTGCTCGTCGCGGGGGCGACGCAGCCAGTGGTGTTTGCGATGAAGAAAGGCGCGACGCTCGCACTCGAGCGCAGCGGAGCGCGGTGGGTGGTGCGCTGGCACATCGAGCCGGGGTTGCTCGGATGAACATTCTCCTCGCAGGAGCATCGGGCCTGGTGGGATCGGCGTTCGCGCGGGCGGCGGCGCGACGTGGGCACCGCGTGACAGGCGTCGTTGGCAGTTTCACCGGCGAGATCGAAGGTCTCGCGCGCACCCTGCGACTCGACCTGACAGACGAGATCGCGACGACCGCGGCGGTATTGGAAGCGTTTCCCGAAGCGATCGTGAATTGCGCGGCGATCTCCGTGCCCGAGCAGTGCGAGGCAAATCCCGCGCAGGCGCAGGCGATGAACGTGACGCTACCGGCGACGCTCGCGCGGCTGGCGCATCACGTGAGCGCGCGGTTCGCACATCTGTCATCAGAGCAGGTTTTCGACGGTCTGAGTGCGACGCCCTATTCGGCGGAAGATCCGGTGCGGCCGATCAATCTCTACGCGCGGCAAAAGATCGAGAGCGAGCGCGCGGTGCACGCGGCGGCGCCGGACTTCGCGGTGACATTGCGCGTGCCGCTGCTCACGGGCAACAGCGCCGCGGGACAGCGCAGCCTGCACGAGCGACTCCTGGCAGACTGGGCCGCGGGAAAGACGCCGCGGCTGTTCGTCGATGAGTTTCGGCAACCGTGCAGCGCAGAGAATCTCGCGGAGGTGCTCGTCGAGATCTGCGAACGCAACGATCTGCGCGGAATCTTTCACTGGGCCGGCACCGAGTTGCTTTCGCGTCATGCGCTGGGCGTGCGCGTGCGCCAGCATTTCAAGCTGACGGAGACGCAGGCACCGATCGCGAGCGTGACGCGGGCGGATGTGCCGGAGGCGGCGAAGAAGCGGCAGCCGGCGCTGGCCCTGGAGATCGCCCCGCTCGCGGGGAAGCTGAAGACGCGGCCGCAAGCGCTGGCGGAGCAGCTCGAGGAGTTGAAGGTGCCGGCACCGGTGCGGGCGTGGTATTTGTCGACGGAAAGTTAGACGCGGAAGGCGCAGAAGGCGCAAAAATAGGATCGGTCTTTTGTGTCTTCTGCGCCTTTTGTGGCCATGATTCTGGAGATCTTACCTACGCGGACTGCCGGTGCGGCAGAGAACATGGCGATCGATTTTCTGCTGTTGCAGCGCTACCCGGCCACGCGTGCGGCCGCGCCGCGGTTCCGGCATTACGAGTGGCGGCGGCCGGCGTTCACGTTTGGTTATTCGCAGAAGATCGCGTTCGTGCGGGAGCAGCTCGCGAAGACGGTCGGGGACGAGGCCGCCAGCCTCGACCTGTGCCGGCGGCCGACGGGTGGCGGCGTGGTCGATCATCGGGAGGACTGGACGTATGCGCTGGTGATTCCGCGCGGGCATCCGCTCGAGGAACTGAGGGCGACGCAGAGTTATCGTGCGGTGCACGAGGCGCTGGCCGGGGCGTTGCGGGCGCAAGGCGTGGATGCGGTGGTGAAGCTGTGCGAGCCGTCGCCGGAAGCATGCGACGCGAGCGTAGCGGGCGTGTGCTTTCAACGCGCGGAGGCGTTCGATGTGGTCCACGCACCCACGGGTGTGAAGATCGCGGGCGCAGCGCAGAAGCGAAACAAACACGGCCTGCTGTTCCAGGGCTCGATCTGGCGGCCGGTCGCGGAGCGCGCGGTCGATGCGATCGACTGGGATCGCTTCGAGGAAGACTTTGCGGGCGGACTTGCGGCCGCGCTGGGCGGTGTGACGGAAAGCGTGCCGTGGCCGGAATTGAATGAAGAGGAAGTGAGCGGGCTGACCGAGCAGTATGCGTCGGTCGAGTGGATCGAGTATCGCTGATCCGAAGGCGCGAAGCCCGCGAGGTGGCGCTGGTGCGTTCGGCGGGGCGGCGCACTTTCGAGCGCGGAGATTTGGTCTCGTGCCGCCAGTCGCAATAGTGATCTGGCGGCAAGACCTGCGGGTAAAACCCCTGCGGTCGATCTAGGCGTGCGAAGCCGCGAGCACGCGACCCGCGCGGACGGAGCGAGCGGCGCGCCAGGTGACCGCGGTCAGGACGACGGCACCGCCGGCGAGCGCGTAGCCCGAGGGTTTTTCATGCAGCGCGAGCAGAACCCAGAGCGGATTCAGAATCGGTTCGATGACGGGAATCAGCACGGCTTCGAGCGCGGTCACGTGCTTGATCGCTCGCGCGTAGAGCCAATACGACGCCCCGAGCTGCACCACGCCGAGCACGAGCAGCGCGGCCCAGCCGGTCGCATCGAGTGCCGGCGCCTGCCACATCCATGGGAGCCCGACGAGAAACGCGATCAGGTTGCCCAGGATGATCGATTCGATCGCCGAGGTATCCTTCTGCTTGCGTAGCGCGATCGTCATCGCGGCAAACGAGACGCCGCTCAGGATGGCGAGCGTGTTGCCGAGGAAGTGCGCCAGCTCGAGGCCGTCGGCAAAAAAGAGCGTCATGCCCGCGAGCACGACGCCGATCGTGATCCAGTCCGCGCGCGTGGCGCGTTCGCCGAGAAACCACGCGCCGAAGAGCGCGATCCACACCGGCGCGGTGTATTGGAGCAGGATGGCGTTGGCCGCGGTGGTGAGCTTCGTCGCGCTGCAAAACAAGATCGTGCACGCGGCGTAGGTGACTGCGCCGATGACCTGGATGCGCGAGAAGTGGAAACGCAGCGCGCGATGGGTCGCGAGGAGGAACAGGGCGGCAATCAATCCGCGGCCGCTGGCGACAGCGAGCGCTGGCCACGGAACGGCCTTGATCAGCAGACCGCCGAGGCTCCAGCACAAGGAGGCGACGACCAGCAGGAAGACGGCGCGAGTGTGGGCGGCAGGCACAAGTGAAGCGAAGTGAAGTGCGGCTTTCAGGGGCAGGCCGCAAGCGAAAGGCGGAGTGTGCCGGTTTCGGCGGCAAGGCAGTGCCGATTCCGCCGCAGATGGCGTGCGCACGCTCCCACGACCATGATTTCCGGTTCGCGCGACGCGGGCAGATGCGCACAGTTGCGTGATGAAACGGCTGCTTGTCTCGCTCTGGTTCGCGTGCGTCGGCGGCAGTGTATTACTGCCCGTCGCGCGCGCCGTCACGCCGCCCCCGGCGGCGAAATTCGGCACGCTCGCCGTCGGCGCACCCGTGCCGGCCTTCGCGGCCATCGCGCAGGATGGTCGTGAGATCAGCTCGGCGGATTTCAAGGGCAGGATTTTGGTGGTGAACTTCTTTGCGACGAACCGGCCGCCGCCCGAGCTTCTGGCAAATGCCTTCGGGCAGCACCGTGACGACGGCGTGCGGGTGCTCGGGGTGTGTACAAACGCGACCCGCGAGGAATTCGACGCGTGGATGCAGCGCCACGGTCGCGATATGGCGTATCCGGTTGCCTGGGACAAGGCCGGGAAGTCGCGCGGTGAGAGCATCGTGCAGCGCGGATTCGGGGTGTATGTGTTTCCGGCGACGGTGGTGATCGATCGCGACGGGAAAATGGTGGGCGGGTTTGTCGGTTTCGGTGGGACGGTCCCGGCACTGCTCCGTGGTCATTTGCGGACGGCGGGTGCGCCGATTCCGCCGGACGAAGCGCCGAAACCCGCCTCGCGCGGCCCGACGGCGTCCGCGGCCGAACCGCGCGAGACGTTGTCGCCCGGTGCGCTCGCGCCGGATTTCACGAACCTCGATCTGGCGGGCAACCCGGTGAAGCTCTCGGATTTTGCGGGAAAGATCGTCGTGCTGGATTTCTGGGCGACGTGGTGCGGACCTTGTATCGCGGCGATGCCGCACACGCAGAAGATTGCCGCGGCGACGAAGGCGCAGGACGTCGTCGTGTATGCGGCGTGCACGAGCGATTCGCGCGAGCGGTTCGAGTCCTGGCTGCGCGAGCATGGCGCGAAGTATCCGGATATCGTTTTCGCGAACGATCCGAACGGCCGCGACCGACCTGAATCCTATGCGGAGCGCGCATCGGCGAAGCTTTACGGGGTCAGCGGGATTCCGTGTCAGTTCGTGATCGGCCGCGATGGGAAAATCACGGATGTGATTCGCGGTTACGGTCCCGGAGATACGCGGCTTCAGGACGCGTTGCGGCGGCTTGGGATAAAGGTCTCGCCGTGAAAGCCGTGCGGGGCGCGGCCAGGATCGCGATGTTCGGGGTGGTGGTGGGTGCGAGTGTTTGGTGGTGGCGGCAAGCGCGGCCTGTGCCCGAACTGGCGCGCGCGGAGTCTCTGCAGGCTCACGCTCGCAGCGGGAAGCCCGCGATGGGAAATCAGCACGATGGGAGTCGTGCGACGGCGGCCGCGGCGACGGACGAGACCGGCGCGACGGACGCCGAATCGGCGGCGCCGCAGGAGGCCCGGGCGTTGTCGGCCGCGGAGAAGGCGGCGCGGGTGGCGAAGATAAAACGCGATTACGACGACATCCGTGCGAAAGCGGCGGCCGATTACACGGCGGCGGGCGCTTCGTTTCCCGGTGGGCTGAACGCGTTTCTGCGACAACTCGCGCTGCTGGAGCGCGAGAAGCGCGCGGATTTCGCGGCGGTGCTCGATGCAGCCGAGCTGGAGGAGCTGGAGTATCGCGAGACGACTGCGGGCCAGCTCGTGCAACGCCTGCTCGGCGACACAGCCGCAAGCGAGGAGCAGCGGCGCGCGGTGTTTCGGCTGCAGCTCGCGTTTGAAGATCGCTTTGCGCTCACGTTCGATCTCTCGCCGCGTGCGTTGCTCGAGCGCGAGACGCTACGGCAGCAGGTGCAGGAGCAGATTCGCGGCGTGCTGGGCGACGCATTGCTCGGTTCGTGGCTGCGCGGCGAGGGCGGGGATTTCGGAAACTTCACGCGTTTCGTCGCGGAGCAAGGTTTGCCGCGGGCGAAGGCGATCGAGCTCTGGCAGGTGAAGAACGAGTTCATCCGCCGCCGGCTCGAGTTGAATTCGCAGCCGCTGCCGGCGGAGCAATTGCGGGCCTTGCAAGGCGCGCTCACGCAGGAGACGGAGTCGCGCGCGAAGGGGATTCTCGGGCCGGGCGCGGCGCACGCGGCGAGCCGTGACGTGCTGGGGTGGCTGCCGGGGAAGTGAGCGGTTGGGGGAATTCGTTCGAGGTATTGGGGATGCGCCCGGGGAACGTCGCGGCGAGTTTTCATTTGTTTTCACGCCTGCCCGACGCGATAGTCCGCGGCATGTTTGCCAAGTCTCCGCCCGCTGCGCTGCGCCGACTTTTCGACGACGTGGGCACCGTTGACCAGGTCGGGATCGAGGAGCGCGTGGCGAAGTACACGACGCGCTCGATCAAGAAAACCGCGAAGGTTTGGGGGCTGAAAAAAGCGGTCTCGATGGTCGATCTCACGACGCTCGAGGGCAAAGACACGCCCGGCAAAGTCGCGTCGCTGTGCCAGAAGGCGCTGCAGCCGCACGACGAGAGCCTCGCGGTGCCTCCGGTCGCGGCGGTGTGTGTCTATCCGGCGATGGTGCGGCACGCGAAGAAACACGTGGCGGATACGGCGATCAAGGTGGCCTCGGTCGCGACGGCGTTTCCGAGCGGCCAGTCGCCGTTGAAGACACGGCTGGCGGAAGTGCGCGCGGCGGTCGCGGACGGCGCGGACGAGATCGACATGGTGATCAACCGCGGGGCGTTTCTCGCGGGCGAGTTCGGCGTGATGCAGGACGAGATCGCGGCGGTGGTCGAAGCGTGTGGCGATTCGGCGTTGAAGGTGATTCTCGAGGTGAGTGAGCTCGAGACCTACGACAACATCCGCGCGGCTTCTTTTCTCGCGATGCGGGTGATTCGCGAAGGCGACTTCATCAAGACGAGCACGGGCAAGACCTCGCTCAACGCCACGCTCGGCAACAACCAGGTGATGCTCGAGGCGATCCGTGATTTTTATTTGGATACAGGAGTTGCGATCGGGATGAAGCCTGCCGGCGGAATCCGCACGGCGAAGCAGGCGCTGCAGTTTCTGATCGCGGTGAAGGAGACGCTCGGCGACGCGTGGCTCACGAACGAGCGCTACCGCTTCGGGGCGAGCTCCCTGCTGAACGACCTCGTGCGCCAGCTGGAAAAGGAACGGACGGGCGCGTATCAGGCGCCGTATTACTTCAGCGAAGCGGCGGAAAGTTACTGATCTTAACCACGAATCGACACGAATGAAAACAAACGCGGCTATATCTCCGGATTCGTGTGCATTCGTGTCCATTCGTGGTTTCTCCCTTCAAAACCATGCCCTCTTTAGTTGAGAAAAAATCTTCCCGCACGCCCGCTCGCGCCGGGCGCCCTGCGCCCGAGCTGATCTTTGGCGATCTCTGGGAATTCGATCCCGCGCCTGAAACGGCCGATCCGAAGCTGAAGGCGCGCTACGACCTTTTCATCGACGGCAAGTTCGTCGCGCCGAAGGCGGGAAAATATTTCGACTCCATCAACCCGGCCAACGAACAGAAACTCGCGGAGATCGCACTCGCCGGGCGCGACGACGTCGATGCGGCGTTTGCCGCCGCGCAGAAAGCCTTCGATACGACGTGGGGCCGGATGCCGGGCCGCGAGCGCGCGAAATATCTCTATCGCATTGCGCGGTTGTTGCAGGATCGCGCGCGGGAGTTTGCGATCGCCGAGACGCTCGACGGCGGCAAGCCGATCAAGGAAGCGCGCGACTTCGACGTGCCGATGGCGGCGGCGCATTTCTTCTATCACGCCGGCTGGGCGGACAAACTCGAGTATGTCGCCCCGGGCCGCCGCGTGGCGCCGCTCGGCGTCGTGGCACAGGTGATACCGTGGAATTTCCCGCTGCTGATGCTGGCGTGGAAAATCGCGCCCGCGCTCGCGATGGGCAACACGGTCGTGCTCAAGCCGGCCGAGACGACTTCGGTCACGTGCCTCAAGCTCGCGGAGATTTTGCAGGATGCGGGCCTGCCGCCCGGCGTGGTGAATTTCGTGACGGGCGCCGGAGACGTCGGTGCGGCGGTGATTAATCACCCGACGCCCGCGAAGGTCGCGTTCACCGGCTCGACCGAGGTCGGCAAGATCATCATGCGCGCGCTCGCGGGGACGGAAAAAAAGATGACGATGGAGCTCGGCGGCAAGGCGGCGAACGTCGTGTTCGACGACGCGCCGCTCGACCAGGCGGTCGAGGGCATCGTGAACGGGATTTTCTTCAATCAGGGCCACGTGTGTTGCGCCGGCTCGCGTTTGCTGGTGCATGAGCCGGTGGCGGAGCGCGTGCTCGCGAAGCTCAAAAACCGGATCCGCGTGTTGCGCGTCGGCGACCCGATGGACAAGAACACGGACATCGGGGCCATCAACTCGAAGCCGCAACTGGAGAAAATCACCGAGCTGGTCGCGAGCGGCACGAAGGAGGGCGCGGAGATCTTTCAGCCCTCGTGCCGGCTGCCGTCGAAGGGCTATTATTTCCGGCCGACGATTTTCAGCGGCGTGACGATGAGCCATCGCATCGCGCGCGAGGAAATCTTCGGGCCGGTGCTGAGCATCCTGACGTTCCGCACCGTCGAGGAGGCGATCGAGAAGGCGAACAACACGCCGTATGGCCTGAGCGCGGGCGTGTGGACCGACAAAGGCTCACGCATCCTGAAGATGAGCGTGGAGCTCAAGGCCGGCGTCGTCTGGGCGAACACGTACAACAAGTTCGACCCGACGTCTCCGTTTGGCGGATACAAGGAATCCGGCTTCGGTCGCGAAGGCGGCCGGCAAGGGCTGCTGGATTACGCGAAATTGATTTGAACAGAAGGCAACGAAGGGACCGAGGGCGCAAAAGATTTTCCGATGCTCTTCATCTCTTCGTTCCCTTAGTTATCTTCTGTAAAATGACTCGTCTTCCCATCACCAAAACTCCCAAGCCCTACGTCGGTGGTGCGTTCATTCGTTCGGAGAGCGGGCGCACGTTTCCGATCCGCGATGGGGCGGGAAATTTTTTCGCCAACATCCCGCAGTGCACGCGCAAGGATCTGCGTAACGCCGTGGAGGCCGCGGCGAAGGCCGGGCCGGGTTGGGCCAGGCGCACGGCTTACAACCGCGGCCAGATCCTTTACCGCATGGCTGAAATGCTCGAATCACGTTCGGTCGAGATGGTGGTGGCATTCAACCCGGCGGGTGAAAAGGCCGGCACGTCCGCCGCGCGCGAAGTTCGCTGTGCAATTGACCGGCTCGTGTACTACGCCGGCTGGGCCGATAAATACGAGCAGGTGCTCGGCAGCGTGAATCCCGTCGCGTCGTCGCATTTCAATTTTACCGTCACCGAGCCTATGGGCGTCGTGGGGGTGATCGCGCCGGATGAGTCGCCGCTGCTGGCGTTCATCTCATTGATCGCTCCGGTGATCGTGAGCGGCAACACGGTGGTCGCGCTCGCGTCGGAGAAGTCGCCGTATCCAGCAATCTTGTTCGGCGAAATGCTCGCGACCAGCGATCTGCCCGGCGGCGTGGTGAACATCCTCACCGGGTTTCGCAAGGAGCTCGTGCCGACTTTCGCGACGCATACGCACCTGCGCGCGATCAGCGCGGCGGCCGCGATGGGCGGTGACGAGCGCAAGGTGCTGCGCCTCGGCGGCGCGGAGAGCGTGAAGCGGGTGCAGTTCGCGGCCGCCAATGGTGCGAACGCGTGGTTCGACGAGGCGGCGCAAAGCGTTTACGCGATCCGCGACTTCCTCGAGTTCAAGACGACGTGGCATCCCGTCGGAGCATGAGGCGGGCCCGGGGGTAGCGCAGGCCGTCGCCCTTTTTTTTGTCAGAGGCAGGCGGGCCGCTGCGGGACGCCCGCGCTACATTTCAGACACGGGCGGGCCGCCCGGGCTACGCCGAGGCCTTCGCGAAAGGCGCGGAAGGGCGAAACGTAATCGAGGCGTCGCTTGACGCCGCCCGCGCGCGCGACGCACGCTGCGGACGTCGGCGAACGATGCTCCCCACATGCTGCGTATTCCCCTGAGCCTGGTTTTGTTTTTTTTGTCCGCGTTCGCCTGCGCCGCCCAGTCCGCCGGCCCCGAGGATTCCCGCGCGCTACAGCTCGTCGCCTCGTCCGCCTTCAAGGCGGCGGTCGCGGCGTTCGACCGCGACTTCGGGCGGTTCGTCGACGAGCTGATTTTTCTCACGGAAATTCCGGCGCCGCCGTTCAAGGAGCAGCGCCGGGCTGAGGCGTATGCCAAGCTTCTCGCGGACGCGGGACTGCACGACGTGGAGATCGATGCGGAGGGCAACGTGCTGGCGTTATGGCGCGGCAACGGCGGGGCGTCTCTGCTCGGAGTCGCGGCGCACCTGGACACGGTTTTCCCCGAAGGCACCGACGTGAAAGTGAAGCGCAGCGGCACGCGGCTGATCGCGCCGGGAATCGGCGACGACACACGCGGGCTGGCGTTCCTGCTCGCGGCCGCGCGGGCGATGCGCGACGCGCGGATCGAGACCGCGGGCGATATTCTTTTCATCGGCGACGTCGGAGAGGAGGGACTCGGCGATCTGCGCGGCACGCGTTACCTGTTCGGCAAGAGCCCGTGGAAGGACAGGATCAAGCGGTTCATCACGGTGGACGGGCGATCGAACGACTCGATCACCAACGCCGCGCTCGGCAGCAAGCGCTACCGCGTGACCTTCAAGGGGCCGGGCGGCCACAGCTGGGGTGGGTTTGGGCAGGTGAGCCCCGCCTTCGCGATGGGCAACGCGATCGCGAAGCTCGGCAAGGTGGTTGCGCCCAAGCAGCCCAAGGTTTCGTACAATGTCGGGGTTGTCTCCGGCGGCACGTCGGTGAACTCGATTCCCTTCGAGGTGGCCATGGACATCGACATGCGCTCGGTCTCGCCGGAGGAACTCGCGAAGATGGATGCGGTTTTCCTGAAGCTCGTGGAGGAAGCGGTGGCAGAGGAGAACGCCGCGCGCCGCACTACGTTTGGTCGAATCGAGGCGGAGGTGAAGATCATCGGCGAGCGGCCTTCGGGTATCACGTCTCCGGATACGCCCTTGCTCAGGCAGGTCGCCGCGACGATGCGCGTCTTCGACAAGGTGCCCGTCTGGGAAACGAGCAGCACGGACGCGAACATCCCGATCAGTCTCGGGATTCCCGCGTTCGCGATGGCCTCGCAATCGGCGAATCGATCCGGCCGTTCGCATTCGCTGGACGAGTGGACGGACGTGGAAAAAGAGACGGCGGTGAAGGATTTCGAGCTGGCGCTGGCGCTGATCCTCAGTGTCGCGAACACGCCGTAACGTGCTCAGAAGATCCTCGAGGTGGGGGCTGGCTCTCCGAGCCGGCCTGGGTTTGAGGGAAGTCGCGCGGGAGAGGTGAGATTGGTGCGGGAACTCAGGCCGGCTCGGAGAGCCAGCCTCACCTGCAGACAGCCGGGCAGGAACACCCACCGAGGTTTTCCCGACGGGCGGTTGCTGGGTCGCGCGGGCGCACCCGGCGTGCTTTGCGCGGTCAATGCGGCAGGAAGGCAGCCTCATGGACATCCCGAATCCACGAATCATTCACCGCGTGCGCGCGTGGCCGCGGCGCGTGGTCATCACGGTCGCGGTGATAGCCTTCGTGTTGCTCGGGGCGCGGATTGCTTTGCCACACGTGGTGAAGAAGCAGGTGAACGACCGCCTGCAGAGCATTCCGGGCTACACGGGACACGTCGAGGACATCGGCATCGCGCTGGTGCGCGGCGCGTACAAGCTGGAGGGCGTCGAGATTTTCAAGGTGACCGGCCAGGTGCGGGAGCCGTTCGTGATGGCGGCGGTGATCGATTTCTCGATCGCGTGGCGCGACTTGTTTCGCGGCAAGGTGGTGAGCGATATTTACGTGGAGCAAGGGCGGCTCACGTTCGTTGCGGGTCCGACGGAAGAGGAGAGCCAGAAGGACATCGACCGCCGCTGGCAGGAGGTGATCGAGGATCTGTTTCCGCTCGAGATCACGCATTTCGAGCTGCGCGATGGCGTGGTGCGTTATCAGGACACGACGAAGTCGCCGCAGGTGGACGTGTTCATAAAAAACATGCGGGTCGTCGCGACGGGGTTGCAGAACCGGCGGGAGGAGAAGGGGACGGAATTTCCGGCCGATATCACTGTCGAGGGAGAGACGCTCGGAGGCGGAAAGGTGACGCTCGCGATCAGTGCGGAGCCGCTTGCCGAGCAGCCGCATTTCCATCTCAGCGCGAAGGTCGACGGGGTGAACCTGCCCGATCTCAACGAGTCGCTCAAAGCCTACGCGAACGTCGATGTGAGTCGGGGGACGTTTCAGCTCGCGGCCGAAATGGCGGGCAAGGACGGCGGGTTTCAAGGCTATGTGAAGCCGTTTTTCGAGGACCTGGATTTCAATAACATCGAGGACAAAAACAAAGGCGTCTTCACGCGCGTCTGGGAGAATATCGTGCAGGGCCTCGCCTGGCTCGTGAAGAACAAGGCACGTGACCAGGTCGCCACGCGCATTCCGTTTCAGGGCCGGTTCGGCGATCCACAGGTCGGACTCTGGGCGACGGTCTCGAACCTGTTTCGGCACGGGTTTATTCGCGCCTTCAATCCCACGATCGAGGGGTCGGTGCATGCGGAGAACGTCCTGCCCGGCGGGCAGAGCGCGGACGGGAAGAGCGTGGCCGAAGCAAAGAACGAATCCGGGCAGCCCAAGACAAAGGACGTGCAGAAAGTGGAGGCCGCGACAGCCGGAGCGCCCACGGGCCGCGACACGGAGCGGCGCGAGAAATAAATGCGCGGCCGGCGTGGGGGCGCCGTCGCGCGACGGCGTGGTGCTTTAATGGATACGAAGGCGCGCGGGGACGCAAAAAGAGCCGACCTCAAGTGTCACGTATTACGTTACACTCCCTCTGGGGGCCGATGGCGCGTCGGGGGCGAATTTAACCGGGGTTTGCCCGTCTCGGGCGGAGGGGTGGGCCGGCACCAGCGCTCGCCGCCGGGCCCCGCCCTTCCGGACGGCCGCACGATTTTCTTCCGTGTGTTCCGTGGGTTCCGCAGGCAACGTCCCTTCCTGCCCGTCATGATCGTCGCCCAAAATCTCACCAAGACCTTCAAGGACAAAAAGCGCGGCGAGATTCACGCGGCGGAAAACGTTTCATTCCAAGTCATGCCCGGCCAGATCTACGGCCTGCTGGGCGCGAACGGCGCGGGCAAGACGACGACGTTGCGGATGCTCGCGACGCTGCTGCGGCCCACGAGCGGGCAAGCGACGGTGGCGGGTTTCGACGTGGTGCGCGATGCGGCGAAGGTGCGCGCGAACGTCGGTTTTCTCGCGGCGAGCACGGCGCTTTACGGACGGCTCACGGCGCGGGAGATGATCGCATATTTCGGGCGGTTGAACGGTCTCGCGGAGCGCGAGATCGCGACGCGGACGAAGCGGCTCGCGGATGAGCTCGAGATGCACGACTTCCTCGACCGGCGGTGTGAAAAATTTTCCACCGGCATGAAGCAGAAGACGTCCATCGCGCGCACGTTGATCCACGATCCTGCGGTGATGATTTTCGACGAGCCCACGCTCGGGCTCGATGTGATGGCGGCACGGACGATCGTGAAGTTCGTGCGCGACTGCCGGAGCCGCGGCAAGACGGTGATCTACTCGACGCATATCATGAGCGAGGTGGAAAAACTCTGTGACGTGATCGGCATCATTCACGACGGCCGGCTGCTCGCGGAAGGCACGCTTGCCGAGCTGCGGGAAAGATATCGGGAGCAGGACATGGAGGAAATTTTCGTGCGCGCTGTCGGCATGGAGCCGTCGTCGGGCGACCGCGCGCCGGCCCGCGACGCGAGCTCACCTCAATTGGGCCAGGCCGGAACCGGGGGCTGAAGGCATGCCGTGTCAGAGCAGGAACGGAAAGCTCGCGAACAAGGACGACCCGCTCGCGGCGCGAGGCGTTGGTGTTAAACTGAAATCCATCTCATGAACTGGGCGAACATTCTGACCGTCTACGGCAAGGAGCTGCGCGACATGCTGCGCGATCGGCGGACTCTCATCTCGATGCTCGTGATCCCCACGCTCGTGATGCCGGGATTGATGACAGTCGTCGTGTTTGTGTCGCTCAAGGTGGCACGTGAAGTCGCGGCGGCGCCGACGACGATCATGGTGATCGGCGGTGCCGATTCGCCGCAAGCGCGGCAGGCGCTGCTCGGGCAAGGCAAGCTCAAGGTCCGGCCCTTTGCGGAGAACTGGAAAACGCTCATTGCGGACAAGAAGCTGCGCGCGGTGGTCGAAATTCCGCCGGGTTTCGATGCGGCCCTGGCGCGGGGAGAGCGAGCGGCGGTAAGGGTTTACAACTATGACGGCGAGATGCGCTCGGATCGCGCGGTGCGAGAGGTGCGTGAGTTTTTTCGCTCCTATGGCGAGGGCGTGGTGGCGAAGCGACTCGCGGCGCGGGGACTCACGCTGGCGGCGATCAGGCCGCTCGAGGTAAAGGCGGAAAACGTCGCGCCGCCGGAGAAAGTCGGCGGTAACATCATCGGCGGGTTCATCCCGTATTTTTTCCTGCTCCTCGCCTTCACCGGAGCGATGTATCCCGCGATGGATCTCACGGCCGGCGAGAAGGAACGCGGCACCATGGAGACGCTGTTGTGCAGCCCGGTCGCGCGCGTCGATCTCGTGCTCGGCAAGTTTCTGATGATTCTCACCGCTTCGATCGCGACGGTTGTGTGCTCGTTGCTTTCGATGGCGCTGACCTTCACGGTCGGCAGTGCGGTGGTCGCGCAGCGCATCGCCGCCGGCGGCACGGCGAACGCGCAGCGTGCGGCGGACAAGATCACCTCGATGGCCACGCTCGATCCGCTGGGCCTGGTCGGCGTGGTGGGGATGGTGCTGCCGATGATCGTGTTTTTCGCGGCCGCGCTCTTCACGATTTCGTTGTTCGCGAAAAGTTTCAAGGAGGCGCAGAGCTACGTCTCGCCGCTCATTATAGTGATCATCATGCCGGCGATGATCGGCATGTTGCCCGGCGTGGAGCTGAACGCGAAGCTCGCGCTCGTGCCGATCCTCAACGTCTCGCTCGCGAGCAAGGAACTGGTTTCCGGCGTATGGAACTGGCAGTACCTCGCGCTGATCTTCGGCTCCACCACGCTCTATGCAGCCGTGGCGCTCGTGCTGGCAGTGAAGATGTTCAACCGCGAAGACGTGATCTTTCGCACGTAAAAATCTTCCGCAATTGGGGCGGTTCCCACGGCTCGGGGTAAAGCCCGGGTAAAATCCGGGCGCCCCCGTAGTAATCGCCGGCGGAAGTGGCTATGGTGAGGGCGTAGCGAGCAGCCGTTATCAACATCACCATGAATTCTCCGATTACGTTTCCCCCCCCGCTGCCCACCTTGAAACTCGCGCGTCCGTCCGCCGAAAAGTGGGCCGCCACGCTGGCCGAAGAGCGCCGGCGTTTGCAGGAAGACCAGGAGGCGCTCCGCGAGCGCGAAGCCAATCTGCGTGATTACGAGGCGCGACTGCGCACTCTGCAGGCAGAGATCGAGTCGACCCGCGTGCCCGCGTCGGCCGCGAATGGCGCGGCCCCGGCGCGCGCGTCGAATACGGTGGCGTTTCAGCGCCCCTCGAGTCGCGCGCCTTTCGTCGATGATGCGGCGTTGCAATCCGCGTGGGAGAAATTGCATCGGGCGCGGGAGATTCTCGAGGCGGAGCAGACGCACCTGCGTGACGATCGCATCGCGCTCCGCGAGCTCGACGTGATGGTGAAGCGCCGGGAGGAAGCCGTCGCCGCCCGCGAAGCGCAGCTCGCCGATCGCGAGGCGCTCATCGCTGCGGCCGAGGGAGTCTATCCGGCGGGTGCGGGACCCAGCGTGTCGAAGTTCACCTCCGCGCCTTTCAGGATGGCTCGCGCGGTTTTGCGCGGGAAGTGACCGGCTCGTTTGGCGCCGGCGAGTGAGCGGCGGGCCAATAAAGTAGTCGAGAACGGCGGCGATCCAGCCGCCGTTTTTTTATATAGCTCATCGAGAGAGTGGCGGAAGGCGCCGCGCGTGCCACCGCGAGGATGGGGCGTGAAACAGGAATCTGGATACGTTCGCAGGCGAGTGCATTATGCAGGTTTCCCTGCGGGCACGGAGGCCCGCCTGCGCGGTCCCGGACGGGCGGGCCGCCCGTCCCTACCAGCAAGGCCACGATCGTTGATGAACAAAAATCGGCTTGCGCGGGCGCGCGCGGCGTTTCATCACAGGCGCCTCGATGATCAATTACGCCAATTGCCGCGCCTTCGGCCTCGTCATCATGACGACGGTCAAACGTGCACGCTGGCACGGGTCGGCTTGGCGACGATGGTCATGCGCTGAAACAATGCGCCACGGTTGAAGAGACCGATGTGTTTACCACCGCCAAGCCCGACTCACCCGAGTCGGGTTTTTTGTTTTTCCGAATCCCGCACCACTCTCCCGATTTTGTTCATGCTCGAAAATATATCCCCACCATTCCCATGCCTGCCGTCCTCACCGCTCCTGTCGCCCGTCCCAGAATAATACAACCCGCGGAGATCGAGTTGCCCTCGGTCTCCTTTTTCGGCCGGTCGCTCGCCGAATATACCCAATTCTTCGCGCTCGATCTCCACGCCTTGCGTGGGCGCGATGTACTCGATGTCGCCGCCGGCCCGTCCTCGTTCACCGCCGAGGCGTGCGCGCGCAAGATCAACGCGGTCGCGGTCGACCCGCGTTACGGCAGCGAGGGCGCGACGCTCGCGGCGCAGGTGCAGCTGGATTATGCGCAGATGTTCGAGCAGATGCGCGCGAAGCCGCGGCTGTTTCGCTTCAAGGCGTTTCCCTCGATCGATGCCGCGGAGCTCGATCGGCGGGGCGCAGCGCAGCGGTTTCTCGTGGATTACGAGACGCACTATATACACAACCGCTATGTCGGCGGTGGGTTGCCGCTCCTGCCGTTCTTCGACGGCACCTTCGACCTCGTGCTGTGCGCGCACCTGCTCTTCACGTATGCGCGGCGTTTCGATTTCGACTGGCACCTCGCGGCATGTCGCGAGCTCGTGCGCGTGAGCGCGGAGCAGGTGCGGATTCACCCGTTGTGCGGCCCTGACGGAAAGCCGTATCCGGGGCTCGCGCGGCTGCGGCGCGAGTTGAAGGAATCCGGCATCGCGAGCGAAGTGCGCGCGGTGGATTACGAGTTTTTTGCCGGCGCCAACTCGATGCTGGTCTTGCGGAGGGCGGCGACATGAGCGCGCCCACTGGGATCGCCCGCACGCCGGAGCCGCCGTATTACGCGGTGATCTTCACCTCGAAACGCGTCGAAGATGACGGCCGGGCGTATGGCGCGGTGGCGCAGCGCATGGTCGACCTCGGATCGCGTTACGACGGGTTTCTCGGGATCGAGAGCGCGCGAGGCGCCGATGGCATCGGCGTGACCGTGAGCTATTGGCGCGACCAGGCCGCGATCCTCGCCTGGAAGCGCGACACCGAGCACGAGAAGGCGCAGCGGGGCGGCCAGCAGCTGTGGTATGAACAGTATCACGTGCGCATCGCCAAGGTGGAGCGCGCGTACTCCTTCGACCGCGAGCACCAGCAGCAGCCCGCCGATTTGTCATCTAATAGATGACAAATCGCCGGCGCGGCGCCGGGTGGAATCGGCGTTGCGCCGGGCGGGGGCGGGAGGTTGGCTGCGGAAATGAGGGGCGAACTTTTTCCGCAGCACGTCATCGCCAGCAAGCGTGATGGCCAGGCGCTGACCGCGGTGGAGATCGCGGCCTTCGTGCGCGGCGCGACGGATGGCTCGTGGGCGGACTACCAGCTGAGCGCGATGTTGATGGCGATCTTCCTGCGCGGGATGGATGCCGAGGAAACGGCGGCGCTGACCGATGCGATGATGCGCTCGGGCGTCGTGGCCGGTCTCGCAAACGTGCCGGGGCCGAAGGTCGACAAGCATTCGACCGGTGGCGTGGGCGATAAAATTTCCCTGCACCTCGCGCCGATGGTGGCGGTTTGCGGCGCGGCGGTTCCGATGATCAGCGGCCGCGGACTGGGGCATAGCGGCGGCACGCTCGACAAGCTCGAGTCGATCGCGGGCTTTCGTGTCGGTCTGTCGCTGCCGGAGTATCGCGCGTTGGTGGAGAAAACAGGCGTGGCGTTGATCGGCCAGACCAAGGAGCTGGCGCCGGCGGACAAGAAGCTCTACGCGCTGCGCGATGTGACGGCGACGGTCGAGTGCATCCCGCTGATCTGCGCGAGCATCCTGTCGAAGAAACTCGCGGAAGGCATCGATGCGCTGGTGCTCGACGTGAAGTATGGCAGCGGTGCGTTCATGAAAAACAAGGCGCGGGCGCGCGAGCTGGCGGAGATGCTGGTGTCGGTCGCGAACCGGCTGGGGAAGCCCACGCGTGCGTTGCTCACGGCGATGGATCAGCCGCTCGGTCGGGCGGTGGGCAATGCGCTCGAAGTGGCGGAGTCGATCGCGTGCCTGCACGGCAAGGGCCCGGCGGACGTGATGGAAGTCACTTACGCGCTCGGGGAGCAGATGTTGCTGCTCGCGGGGGTGACGAAGAGTGCGGCTGAGGCGCGCGCGAAGCTCGAGGATGGCATCGCGAGCGGGGCGGCGTTTGCGAAATTCCGCGAGATCGTGATGGCGCAGGGTGGCGACGTGCGGGTGATCGACGATCCCTCGCGCTTACCAGCGGCGCGATTGCGCGTGCCGGTGAAGAGCCAATGCGAAGGTTATGTGTGCGACGTAAATGCGTTGGACATCGCGCTGGCGGCGCTGCGGCTGGGGGCTGGCCGCGTGCGGGCGGAGGATCGGATCGACCCGGCGGTGGGCGTCAGCGATCTGGTGAAAATCGGTGAACGCGTGACGGCGGGTGGCGTGCTGGCGGTGATCCATGCGAATGACGAGAAGTCGCTCGCGGAAGCGGAATCGATCGTCGCTGGGGCGATCGAGCTGGGCGAGGCGCCGGTGAAGCCGGCGCCGTTGATCGATGGATTGATCGGGTAGCGCGAACCGGAGGAGCGCGAGCGAGCTCGCGGCCTGCCGGGCCGCGTTACGGCTTTTCCATCTCGGTGAGCTTGGTCGCGGCGTCTTCCCAGGCGGCGGTGGCCTCGTTGATCTGGTCGACGATCGTGCTGAGCTCGCGGTTCAGGTGGTGGAATTTGCCCTTGTCGGCGTACGTCTCCGGCGCCTCGAGGGCGGCGGTGATCTCGGCCTGCTTTGTCTCAAGCTCGACGACCTTCTTTTCCAGCTGGCCGACGTGTTCGCGGAATTTGCGGAGCTCGCTCGTGCTCGGTTTGGCCTTCGTGGTTGTCGTCGCGGCGGGAGCCTTTGCGGCTGCGGCTTTCTGCACGGGCCGCGCGTCGGTGAAGCCGGCGGTGAGCGCGGCGCGGGCGTCGGTGGCCTTCGATTTTTCCAGGTAGTAATCGTAGTTGCCGGCGTAGGGCGTGAGCCGGCCGCTGTGCACGTGCAGCACCGTGGCGTCGAGCGCGCGGATGAAATGTACGTCGTGACTGATGAAGATGAGCGTGCCCTCGTAGGCTTTGAGGGCGCCGATGAGCGAGTCGATCGACTGGATGTCGAGGTGAGTCGTGGGCTCGTCCATGAGCAGGAAATTCGGCGGCTTCACGAGGATGCGCGCGAGGGCGAGACGCGACTTTTCGCCGCCGGAGAGGACGGACACCGGCTTGTGCACGTCGTCCTTGCGGAAGAGAAACGCGCCGAGGATCGCGCGCGCCTGCTGCTCGGTGAGCTGGTTTTCGTTCGTGCGCAGCTCCATCACGTTTTCGAAAACGGTCGCGTCGGCGTGGAGGTTATCGAGACGGTTTTGCGCGAAGTAGCCGGGGACGACATTGCTGCCGAGCTCGATGGTGCCGCCCTGGATCGGAAGAACACCGGCCAGGATCTTGAGCAGCGTGGATTTGCCGGCGCCGTTGGGGCCGACGAGCACGATGCGCTGGCCGCGTTCGGCGGTGAAGTTGAGGTCCTTGTAGACGACGTGATTGCCGTAGGCTTGCTGGACGTGCTCGAGCTCGACGACTCGCAGGCCCGAACGCGGAGGCTGCGGGAACTTGAAGTTGATGCGCTTCAGTTCCTCGGTGGGCTCCTCGACGGCCACGGCTTCGAGGCGCTCGATCTGCTTTTCCTTCGATTTGGCGCGCGATGCCATCGAGGCTTTGGCGCCGAAGCGGTCGACGAATTTCTGGAGGTGGGCGATCTCGCGCTGCTGGTTTTTATACGCGGCCGCCTGCTGGGCTTTGCGGGCCTCCTTCTCGGTCAGGAAATTGTCGTAGTTGCCGTGGTAGTAATGGAGCGTGCCGGCCCGCAGCTCGAGCATGCCGGTGCAGAGCGCGTTCAGGAAAGCGCGATCGTGGGAGATGACGACGAGGCCGCCGGGATAACGCGTGAGGTAATCCTGAAACCAGAGCAGCGCCTCGAGATCGAGATGGTTGGTCGGCTCGTCGAGGAGCAGGAGGGCGGGTTCGGCGACGAGGAGGCGGGCGAGGTGCGCGCGCATGACCCAGCCACCGGAGAACGTCTTCGCAAGCTTCTCGGCATCGCCTTCCTTGAAGCCGAGGCCGGCGAGGATCTTCTTTGCCCGCGGTTCGAGGGTGTAATCGATGTCGTAGTCGTCGTCGGTGGGCTCGAGTTTTTTGCCGCTCGTCGCGATGTGGAGGATCGTCTCGTCGCCGGCGGGCGCGCTCTCCTGCGGGAGGAAGCCGAAGTCGGCGCCGCGCTCCCACTCGATGGTGCCGGTGTCGGGCTTCTCCTCGCCGAGGATCAGGCTGAACAGCGTGGATTTGCCGGCGCCATTCGGGCCGACGAGGCCGAGGCGGTCGGTGCGCGCGATGAAGAGGGACACATCGGAAAAAAGTTCGCGGGTGCCATAGGACTTGGAGACGTCGGCGATCGTTAGCATCGGAACCGGACAACACACCGGGGATGGGCGTCGCCGTCAACCTGAAGCTCGGTGGGGCGCAAGGGGGCGTCAGGGGCGGGGGCGCATCTCACGATTCTTTGGGGCGGGCGCAGGCTGCGCGTTTGCGGACAGGCGGGGCCGCTGCGGCCGCCTGTCCCTGCCACAACTCCGCTGAAATCCAACGTGCTTAACGTGTGGCGGTGAGGGCGATGCAGCCGGCAACGGCGAGTACGCCGCCGACGATGGCGCGTTTGGGCGGTCGGTCGCCCTCGAGCCAGAAGGCGATGGGGATCGAGAGGAGCGGCGCGGTGGCAGCGATCGGCAGCACGATGCCGCTCGGCGTGGTGGCGAGCGCCCATTGATAGCATCCGACGCCGAGCACCGGGCCCGCGAGGCCGTTGGCGAGCAGCCAGATGCGATCGGAGCGACGAAGCGTGTGCTGCGGCGCGGGCGGCAGGCGGCGGAGGAATCGCAACACGCCGAACCAGACGATCACGAAAACGAGTCCGGCGAGGATGCGTTGATATGCGGCGGTGAGTCCGAAGGTGGCGTTGTGGGCGGCTTCGCCGGCGGCCGTGGCGACGTCGACGCCCTTGCGGCTCACGAGCGCGCCGAAGCCCTGGCCGCACGCGGCGAGGACGCCGAAGAGGAAACCGATTGGCCGCACCTTCACGCGCGGCGGGCTCGCGTGGCTCGGCATGATCGCGATGGACACGCCGGCGAGAATCGCGACGCCCCACGCGATCTGCGTGAACGACAGTCGCGTGTCGAGCCACAGCCACTCGCCGAGGGCGGCCAGCGGAGCGGCGAGGCATTGCGTCATGAGAACGGTGATACGCGAGCCGAGCAGAGGGAGTGCAGCGTAGACGCCAAGATCGCCGAGGCCCATGCCGATGACGCCGCTCAACAGGAACCACGGCACGCTCGCGCTGGTGAAGCCGTGGCCGATGGTGTGGGCGATCGCGCCGAGGATCAGCGCGGCGATCAGGAGCCGGCCGGCGTTCGCGCGCGCGGGGCCGAGCGCGCGCACGTTGTGGCTCGCGCAGGTGGCGTTGAGCGCAAAAAAGAACGCGGCGAGAAAGGCGGGCAGCATCGGCGTGAAGAGGAAGAACGCGAAGCGCGGGAATCAGAACCCCTTTCTCTGTCACGAGCGCAACAGTTCCCGGTCCATTCGCGGGGACGCTGCTTTTTGGCCCCCGGGAGAAGCGGTGGCCGAAAATCGCGGTCGCTCAGCGACGCAAAGAATTTTCTTTTTTCCGGGAGGGACTTCCGCAACTTCGCATCACGATGAAAGCCAAACGCCAGACCAAACGTCCCGAGGACATCAACGCCGCGCTCGCGCAGAAGAAAGGTCCGGTGTCGAAATTCATCGCGACCCATTACCGGCATTTCAACGCCGCCTCGCTGCTCGATGCGGCGAAGGGCTACGACACGCACCTCGCCGCCGGCGGGAAGATGCTCGTGACGCTCGCGGGCGCGATGTCCACGGCCGAGCTCGGCATCTCGCTGGCGGAGATGATCCGCCGCGACAAGGTGCACGCGATCGTCTGCACCGGCGCGAATCTCGAGGAGGATATCTTCAATCTCGTCGCGCACGATTACTACGAACGCGTGCCGCACTACCGGCAGCTCACGGACAAGGACGAGGAGGCGTTGCTGAGCCGGCACATGAATCGCGTGACCGACACGTGCATCCCCGAGATGGAGGCGATGCGCCGGATCGAGGCGGCGGTGCTCGAGGAGTGGGTCGCGGCGGACAAGGCCGGCGAGCGTTATTTCCCGCACGAGTTCATGTATAAAGTGATTCGGTCGGGGAAGCTGAAGAAGAGTTACCAGATCGACCCGAAGAACTCGTGGATGGTGGCCGCGGCGGAGAAGAACCTGCCGATCATCGTGCCGGGTTGGGAGGACGCGACGCTGGGCAACATGTACGCGGGCCACGTGATCAGCGGGGACGTGAAGAACGTTCATACCGTGCGCACGGGCATCGAGTACATGATGTGGCTCGCGGAGTGGTATACGAAGACCTCGAAGACGCTGCGGAACAAGGAAGGCTCGATCGGCTTCTTCCAGATTGGCGGCGGCATCGCGGGCGATTTCCCGATCTGCGTGGTGCCGATGCTGCACCAGGATTTGCAGCGCACGGGCGTGCCGCTCTGGGGTTATTTCTGCCAGATCAGCGACTCGACGACGAGCTACGGCAGCTACTCGGGCGCGGTGCCGAACGAAAAGATCACGTGGGGAAAACTCGCGGGGACCACGCCGAAGTTCGTGATCGAGAGCGATGCGACGATCGTGGCGCCGTTGATCTTCGCGTGGGTGCTCGGCGCGTAACGGCGCCGGAAGCCGAGCTGGAGCTCGGCGCGCCGGGGAGGCGCTTTCGAGATGCGAGCACATAACTCCGAGCCCCAAATTCCAAACTAGTCACCAGGCCGTTGCGACCGTAGCCTCGTTTGCATTGAATCTGCCGGAATCAGATCTGAGCGTGCGCCGGTGGCTCCGGATTTCGGCAGTGGCTCTGCTGACGCTCGCGGTGCTCGTGCTGATCGGCCGGTTCGGCGGGGTGAAGTCGCTGGTCACGCTGGTGCCGGGTGCGGCGCCGATGGCATTTCCGACGTTGGTCGGGTTCGTCGTGCTCGGGCTTGGGCTGCTGGCGCAGAGTTCGGATCGGCCGTTGTTCGGTGGAATCGCAGGGGTGGGTTTGGTGCTGTTCGGACTTGGCGCGATGACGTTCTATATGATCGCGGACATTCTTGGGATTGAGCGTTTTGCTTATGATCCCGCGAACCCGATCATGGCACGGGGCGTCGGCCTGGATGGGCGGATTTCGCCCAACGCGAGCGGTAGTTTTGCGTTGCTCGGCGGTGCGATGCTGATGTTGCGGGCGCGGAAACCGTGGATCGGCGGCACGGCGGTGGTCCTCTCGCTGGTGTTCACCATCACGCTGCTGGCGATCGTCGGCCACGTAACCGGATTACGCTCGACGGTGGCGTGGTGGCGCCACACCGGCATGGCGATTTCGGCGGCGCTGGGCTTTTTCGTGGCGGCGCTCGCGTTGTTCCACTGGTTCGTGCGGCGCGTCGCCACGACGGACAAAGTCGTCACGCGCACGCTGCCGTTCTTCGTGGTGGCGGGTACGGCGATGCTCGGTCTCTGTGCGGTGGTGTTGGTGAGCAACGAGCAGCGGCAGGCGTCGGCGCGGCTCGAGAATCACACGTTGCAGATGGAGGCGGCGATCGAGCGGTTCATCGCGAGCGTGGCGCGGCTGCAGGTGGCGAGCCGGGACTATGCGTTGACGGGGGATGCGCCTTACCTGGCGCGCATCGATGTGCATCGTGCCAGTGTGATCGAAGCGGTGGAGGTGCTGGTGCGGCTGACGGTGGACCAGCCGGCGCAGCATCGGCGCGTGCTTGGATTGCGGCCGCTGGTGGCGCAGGCGATCGCGGTCAACGACGAGCTGGTGCGGGCGCGCGAGCAGCATGGGGCGGCGGCTGCGGCGGCGGTGTTGCGAGCGGAGGCGCCGGAGCTGGTGTCGGGATTACGCGAGGTGACCGATGGGTTGGAGGGAGAGGAGCGCAGCAGGCTCGTGCAACGCCGTGCGGAGACGGCTTTGAACGAGCAGCGGTTGCGGTGGGTGCTGGTGGCGGGTGCGCTGGTGACGATCGGGTTGATGGTGGGCGCGTTTTCCCTGGTGCATGCGGCGCAGCGCGAACTGCAGCGCGCAAACGAGCATCTCGAGCAACGGGTGCATGTGCGAACGGCGGAAGTCGAGGCGAGCGCAGAGCAGCTGCGCGAGAGCGAGCGACGGCTGCGATTCCTGGCGGATACGATGCCGCAGCTGGTGTGGACTGCGCGGGCCGATGGCGTGATCGAGAGCCTCAATCTCGGCTGGCGCGAATATCTCGGGGCGCAGTCGGAAGCCGAGGCGATGGCGGCGTATGCGAGCGCGGTGCATGCGGACGATCTGGCGGCGACGATGCGCGAATGGGAAGGCATGCTGAGGGAGCGGCGGGCGGCGGGCGGCGAAGCGCGGTTGCGGCGCGCCGATGGCGAGTATCGCTGGCATCTCTGGCGGGCTCATCCCGAGTTCGATGGGGAAGGGGAAATCGTACGCTGGGTCGGCACGTGGACGGATATCCACGACCAGAAAATCGCCGAGGTGCAGCTCGAGCAACGCGTGGTGGAGCGCACGACCGAACTGGCGGCGAGCGAGGCGCGGTTCCGGCAGGCGTTTGATTTTGCCGGGATCGGCATGGCGATCGTGGGGCTCGATGGTCGCTGGTTGCGGGTGAATACCTCGATCTGCGAGATCGTGGGCTACGCGGAAGCGGAGTTGTTGCAGAAGACGTTTCAAGACATCACGCATCCGGAGGATCTCGCGGCGGACCTCGCGTTGCTCAACGAGCTCGTGGCCGGCCAGAGGCGTTTTTATCAGATGGAAAAGCGGTACTTTCATCGCGAGGGGCGGGTGGTCTGGGTGCGGCTCACGGTCTCGATGGTGCGCGACCAGGCGGACGAGCCGGTGCATTTCGTGTCGCAGATCGAGGACATCACGACGCACAAGCGGCTCGAAGAAAATCTGGCGCGGGCCCGCGACCAGGCGTTGGAGGCATCGCGTTTGAAGTCGGAATTTCTCGCGACGATGAGCCATGAAATCCGCACGCCGATGAACGGCGTGATCGGGATGACGACGTTGTTGCGCGACACGCCGCTGTCGGCGGCGCAGGCCGAATACGTGCGCACGATCGAGGCGTCCGGCGAGTCGCTGCTGTCGATCATCAACGACATTCTCGACTACTCGAAGATCGAGGCGGGAAGGATGGAGCTCGAAGTGGCGCCGTTCGAGTTGCGGCGGTGCGTGCAGGAGGCGCTGGATCTGTTTGTGGGCACGGCGCAGGAAAAACAGATCGAGCTGCGGCCTGAGATCGGGGAGCGCGTGCCGGATCATTGGGTGGGCGATCCCACGCGGCTGCGACAAGTGCTGGTGAACCTGCTGGGCAACGCACTCAAGTTCAGCGAGGCCGGCTCGGTGGTGGTGCGGGCGGAGGCGGAGCCGGGGCCAGCGGCGGATGGCAGGGTGGAGTCGGAGCATGCGGCGGCCAGTGACACCCGTGCGGCAACCGGGAACTCCAAGCTCCAAACCCCGAATGCCAAACTCCGCCGCCTGCGCTTCAGCGTGAGCGATACGGGCATCGGAATTCCGCCGGAAGGAATGGAGCGGTTGTTCAAGTCCTTCTCGCAGGTGGACGCGTCGACGACGCGCCGGTTTGGCGGCACGGGGCTCGGGCTCGCGATCAGCAAACGGTTGACGGAGCTGATGGGCGGCACGATGTGGGCGGAGAGCAAACCGGGCGCAGGCTCCACGTTCTATTTTACCGTGCTGGTGGAGCCAGGCGCACCGGAAGCGGCCCAGCCGGCGATCACCGATGTGCCGCGGCAGGACAAGACGCTGGGCGTCCGTCAACCGCTGCGGCTGTTGATCGCGGAGGATAATGCGGTGAACCAGCGCGTCGCGCAGCTGTTGCTGAAACGCATCGGTTATAGCGCGACGATTGTGGCGAACGGGCTCGAGGCGATGGCGGCGCTCGAGGTCACGGATTACGACGTGATCCTGATGGACGTGGAGATGCCGGAGCTCGACGGCTGCGAGACGACGCGACGGATCCGGGCGTTGCGCCGTTCGAAGACGCGGCCGTGGATCATCGCGCTCACGGCCGGAGCGATGCAGGGGGATCGCGAACGGGCGTTTGTGGCCGGGATGAATGATTTCGTGGCGAAGCCGGTGCGGGCGGAGGCATTGTCGGAAGCATTGTTCAAGGCGCACGCGGTGCTGGCGGTGGAAGGGAATTCGGACAGGCCGAGCGATGCCTGAGCTGCCGGATATCACGGTTTATCTCGAGGCCCTCGAAGCGCGGGTGCTCGGCCGGGTGCTCGAGCGGGTGCGGCTGGCAGACGTCTTCGTGCTGCGCACGGCGATTCCGCCGATCGACTCGTTGCACGGGCGGCGGGTGACGGCATTGCGCCGGCTCGGGAAGCGGATCGCGTTCGGTTTCGAGGGTGATCGCTGGCTCGTTTTGCACCTGATGATCGCGGGGCGGCTGCAGTGGGTGGATGGCGCGACGAAGCCGGGCGGACGAAACGTGCTCGCGGCTTTTCAGTTTGAGAACGGCACGCTCACACTCACCGAGGCCGGCACCAAGCGGCGGGCATCGCTGCACGTGCTCGAGGGCGAGGCGGCGCTGCGCGCGCACGATCGCGGCGGCATCGACGTGATGACCTGCTCGACGGACGATTTCGCGGCGGCACTGGCGCGGGGGAATCACACGCTCAAGCGCGCGCTGACCGATCCGCAGATATTCAGTGGGATCGGCAACGCCTACTCGGACGAGATCCTGCATGCGGCGAGGCTCTCGCCGGTGACGCTGACGCGAAAGCTAAACACCGCGGAGATCGAGCGGTTGCACCAAGCGACGCGCGAAGTGTTGCGGAGCTGGACGGAGCGATTGCGGGCGGAGACGGGAGGGACGTTTCCGGCGAAGGTGACGGCGTTTCGGCCCGAGATGTCGGTGCACGGAAAGTTCGGCCAGCCCTGTCCGGTGTGCAGGACGGCGGTACAGCGGATCGTCTATGCGGAGAACGAGGTGAATTATTGCCCGCGGTGTCAGACAGGCGGGAAACTGCTCGCCGACCGGTCCCTGTCGCGGCTCTTGAAGGCGGACTGGCCGCGCACGATCGATGAAGCGGAGGCGCGGCGGACGTAGGTTCGGCGGGACCGCGACGGTCGCGGTGGCGCGGGAGGGGCGGCCTCGGTTCCAAGTGGAGGGTCGGTCGGCAGCGGCAGAGGGCGACCCGTTGCGGGGAAATGGATGGGGGAACCGGCTGGGAGCTTTGCAGCGGCAGGAGATTGCGATTGACTGGCTTCCGCCATGTCTAACGCCCTCGCCCACGAAAAATCCCCCTACCTGCTGCAGCACGCGGAGAATCCGGTCGACTGGTTGCCGTGGGGAGAGGCGGCATTTGCGAAAGCGCGCGCGGAGCAGAAACCGATTTTCCTGAGCATCGGCTATTCGACGTGCCACTGGTGTCACGTGATGGCGCACGAATCGTTCGAGAATCACGCGATTGCGCAGCTCCTCAACGCGCACTTCGTGCCGGTGAAGGTGGATCGCGAGGAGCGACCGGATGTGGACAAGGTTTACATGGCGTATGTGCAGGCGATGACGGGGCACGGCGGCTGGCCGTTGAGCGCGTGGCTGACGCCGGAGCTGAAGCCGTTTTATGGCGGCACGTATTTTCCACCGGAGGACCGGCATGGGCGCGCGGGATTTCCGTCGTTGCTGCAGGCGATCGCAAACGGCTGGGCGAACGAGCGGGAGAAGCTGGTGGCGGAGGGCGAACGCGTGATCAGCGCGCTGCGGGAACATTATGCGGGGAATGAGCCGGACGAAATGCGAGAGGGACAGACACGGCAGGAGGCAGGGACGGAGGGAGCGCTGGTGGAGGCGGCGTCGAAGGCGTTCGAGAAGGGGTTCGAGTATTTTTATGAGGCGTTCGATGCCGCGCATGGCGGCTTCGGCGGTGCGCCGAAATTTCCGCGGGCGTCGAATCTCACGTTCCTGTTTCGCGTGGCAGCGCTGCAAGGGCCGCAGAGCGAAATGGGTGCGGAGGCGGTGCGGCTGGCGACGGCGACCTTGCAGGCGATGGCGCGCGGCGGAATTCACGATCATGTCGGTGGCGGTTTTCACCGCTACTCGGTCGATGCGGCGTGGTTCGTGCCGCATTTCGAGAAGATGCTCTACGATCAGGCGCAGATCGCGGTGAACTGCCTCGAGGCCAAGCAGGCGACCGGGGACGAGCGCTTCGCGTGGCTGGCGCGGGATATTTTCGACTATGTGGCGCGGGATCTGACGAGCCCAAGCGGGGCGTTTTATACCGCGGAGGATGCGGATTCGGAGGTCGCCGAAGGGAGCACGGGCGCCCCGTCCGCGAATCCGGAGGAACATGGACGGGACGCCGATGGTGCGGCGAAGAAGGCGCACGCCGAAGGTGCCTTCTACGTGTGGACGGCAGACGAGTTGCGCGCGGCGCTGGCGACGAGCGGCGAGGTGACACCGCCGGAGCGCGAAGCGGAGGAAGGCGAGCTGCGCGGGGGTGAGGCGGACTACGCTTTCGTCGCGGCCCACTTTGACGTGAAGCCCGAAGGCAACGTGCCGGCCCAGCTCGATCCGCAGGGCGAGTTGCGCGGGCGGAACATCCTCGTGCAGCGTCGTGGATTATTGGATACGGCGAGGCAGTTCGGGCTCGGAGCCGAGCCGGCGAACGAGAAGTTGCTGGCGGTGTTGCGGCACTTGCGCGCGGTGCGGGCGAAGCGGCCGCGGCCGCACCTCGACGACAAGATCCTGACGGCGAACAACGGGCTGATGATCTCGGCGCTGGCGAAGGCGCATCACGTGCTGGGAGCGAACGACGCGGGAGCGTCCGATGCGGCGGATTATCTCGCGGTCGCGACGCGTGCGGCGGAATTCATTCAGCGCGAGCTCTACGATGGCGAACGAGGCCTGCTGTTTCGTGCGTGGCGGGAAGGGCGGGGCAGCGCGCCGGGATTCGCGGAAGATTATGCGTTTCTCATCCAGGGGCTGCTCGACCTTTACGAGGCGTCGTTCGAGGTGCGCTGGCTGCAATGGGCGCAGCGGCTGCAGGCGACGATGGACGCCCGTTTCTGGGACGAGGCGAACGGGGGCTATTTCAACTCGGCGGCGGATGACGCGAGCATCGTGCTGCGGTTGAAGGAGGACTACGACGGCGCCGAGCCGGCGCCGAGCAGCGTGGCGGCGATGAATTTATTGCGGTTCGGCGCGATGTTCGATGCGGGCGACCAAGGTCGGGGGGCCGGGACGCATTCGTATCGCGCGCGCGGCGTGCGTTGCATCGAGGCGTTTCGGCGGCAATGGAGTCGTTCAGCGCAGGCGATGCCGCAGATGTTGTGCGCGCTGGAGCTCGCGTTGGAGCCGCCGCGGCATGTGGTGCTGGCGGGCGAGCCGCGTCGCGCGGACTTTCAGGCGCTCGCGCGGGTGTTGCACGAACGGCTCGGCCCGCGGCGCGTGGTGCTGGCGGCCGATGGCGGCGAAGGTCAGAGGTGGCTCGCGGCGCAGGCGCCATGGCTCGCGGAAATGACGCCACGCGACGGGCGCGCGACCGCCTACGTGTGTGAGGAATATGCGTGTCAGGCGCCGGTCAGCGACGTGGACGAACTTCGGGCGCGGCTGAAATAATGGCGCGATCGTTTCAGGGATTAGCGGCGTGTGCTGCGGCGCCTACTTATCTCATCTTGGGTGAAACTCGCCGGGCAGTTTGAGTAGTTTTCCGGATTGCGGGGAGTGAGGCCCGAAACCACTTAGAACCTCGTAAACTCACTGTGAAGATACTCGCTGTTGAAGACGATGCTGTTGCCCGCGCGGTTCTGCGCCAGGCGCTGCGTCGGCTGGGACACGATGTCGTCGAGGCCCACGATGGCGAAGCCGCGTGGAAGATGCTCGAAACCGAGCCGGTCCGGGTGGTGGTGAGCGACTGGATGATGCCGCATCGCGACGGGCTCGAGTTGTGCCGGCGGATCCGGGCGCGCACGGGAACGGAATACATTTATTTCATTCTGCTGACGAGCCGGGATGCGACACAGGAGAACCAGACGGCGGCGGCCGATGCGGGCGTGGACGATTTTCTCACGAAGCCGCTCGACTTGCCGGAGCTGTGGACGCGGCTGCGGGTGGCCGAGCGTATCCTGCGTTACACTACACAGGTGCGGCAGCTGGAGGAGATGCTTCCGATCTGCTCCTACTGCAAAAAAATCCGCGACGACCACAATTACTGGCAGCAGCTCGAGGGTTATATCAGTGAGCGGACGGGCAGCGATTTCAGCCACTCGGTCTGCCCCGATTGCTACAAACGGGTTGTCATCCCCGAGCTCGAGCAATTGAAGAGAGGCAGCGTACCGAAGCCAGCGTCGCCCCTTGAACGAAACCATTAAGCACCTCGAAGAGAAGATCGCCTATCTGGAGCGGCACGTGACTGAGCAGGACAAGGCGATGCTGGAAATGGCAGACGACATCGCGGCATTGCGACGTGCGCTCCAGGCGCTGCGCGAACGTGGGGCCGGCGAGGGTGAACGCGGCCTGGGCGAAGGCAGCGGGGAGACGCGCGACGAGCGACCGCCGCATTATTGATGCCGCGGCAGGTGAACGCGCCGAGCGGAGAGCCGGGCGCTCGCGGAATTCCGTCAGAACGTGGCGGTGACTTCCTGCTGGTAGGCCGGATCGAGGATTTGCGCGCCGAGGGCGGCGCATTCGACGGTGTCGTTTTTGTAGAGCTTGAACTGGACGGGGGCGCTCGCGTCGCTGGTTTCCCAGCGCCACTTGCCGATGGAAACGAATTGGAGCGGCACGCCTTTCTCCCAGCTTAGTCCCGGGCCTTCGCCGCGGATGAAGAGGCGGTTGCCGATGCCGATGTAAGCGGTCACGAGGAGGCGCGTGGCGCCGTCGGAGGTGAGCACGCGTTCGGCGATGCCGACGGAAGAAGCGGCGCCCATGTCGTCGAGGCCGAGGTCGAGGCTGGGGTTGTCGTCGGGCTCGGGCCCGGCTTTCTTCGCGATGCGTTTGCGGGCGGGTTTTTCTGTCTCCGGTTCCTCGCTGGTCGGCGGCGTGGGAACGGAGGTGCCGTTGGGGCGCGAATGAGGGTCGATGGGAAACGACTCAGCGGTGTTCGTTGCGGCGGGCGCGGCCGGCGTGATCTCGCCGATGTTGGCGGCTGGCACAGGCGCTGGCTCGTGCGACACGACGGGCGTCGGCGATTCGAGTGACGGCACGGATGCGGCAGGCTCGGGATTCTCCGCGGCGGCAGCAGGTGCGGCTGGTGTGGCAGGAGCCCCCGGTGTGAGTTCGACGGGGGCAGCGGCGAGGGCGGCGGTTGCCGGTTCGACCCCGGTGCTTTCCGGGGGGCGGAGTGAGTCGGGGGCCGGAGCTGCTGGAAGTACAGGGACGTCTCCCGCTGGTTCGTCGCGACGTGGTTTACGGGGACGTTTCGCGACGGGTGCGGAGATGGCGGAAGGGGCGGCGGCGGAATCGGGCGGGGTTTCGGTACCGATGGGTGAGGACGGCTCGGGGGGGGCGCTGACGGCGGACGCAGTTGCTTCAGTTGCTTCCGCTGTGGGGGCGTGGACGTCAGGAGGCCGATCGGTGGGGGGCAGGGTTGGGGGACGCGAGGTGGCGACGGTGGTTTCGCGCCCGGCGAGCGTCTCGTTGAGGCTGGCGATGACTGGACCGAGGCGGGCATTCAGCTCGGACACGAGGGTCGCAGCGGCCTGCTTTCCGGCGGCGGCGAGGGTGGTTTCGAGCTCTGCGAGGGCGGAGGACTTGGCGGCTTCGACGGTTTTCGTGGCGGCGCCGGCGGCTTGACCGATATCTCGCGCGGCCTCGCTGCGGGCCTGGGCGAGGGCCTGTTCGGCGGCGGCCTGGGCTTTGCCGATGGCGTCGGCGGTGCTGAAGGCGAGCCGGGCGATGGCGTCGTTGGCGGCGGCGAGGTGTTGTTGCGTGGCGGCTTCGAGCTTTGACCACTCGGCGGAAGACTTCGCGATCCGTTGGGAAACCGATTCAAGCCGCTCGCTTTCCGTGGTGCGCAAGGCGAGCAACTCGCGCTCGAGCTCTTCGCGATCGGCGTCGGCGGCCTGGCTGAGCTGGGCTTGGAACTCTGCGACTTTTTCCTGGAGCTTGTGGGGAAGCTGTTCGGCGTGGCGGAGGTTTTTCTGTGCGAGGTCGGCGAGGTCGTGCAGGGCACCGGCGGCGATGCTGATCTGGTCAGCCGAGGAAGCGACGGTGCGCGCGAGTGCCTCGAGGGCGCTTTGGCGTTCGTCGAGGGCAGCGTTTTTCTGTCGCTCGAAATAGGCGACCAGCGGCACCAGGCCCGCGAGCGCGCCGATCGCCACGCAGCCGACAGTGGAAAGAATGGCGAGCGGCGAGAGCGGCCGCGGTGCGAGCCCGACGATGAAGGCGGCGACGATGACCGCGGCCACATTGAACAAGACGAAGAGCCAGGCTGGCAGCTTCGGGATGGGATCGGAAGGATTCATGAGGCGACGTGGGCTCCCTGCGCGTGCCTCGGCCAACCCTTCGCTGGACCCAGAGGACACGGCACGCAGGCGGCGGAGGTTTTGTGCGACGCACGGCGATGTGGCTCAAGGGGAAAAGCGGCGGAGGTAAAATCGATGATTGTGCGGGCGGGCGAATCGGGCCACGGTGCGGCCGCGCGATGAACTCTTCCGAATTTCTGCGCATCGAGCGCGAAGGGAATGACGGCTCCCGCCATTATGTCGTCCATACGCACGACCCGAAATTCACCTTGGAGTTGTCGCCCGACGACGGCGCACCAGACAAGATCGGACGGGGCTTGATCAAGCGGATTCATGTGCCGAACTCGTGGGCCGGAGATTACACGAAGTACTCGAAATTCATTTCGGCGGCGCAGGAGTTTTTCGAAGAATCGTTCGGTGAGGCGGTGCCGAAGCTCGAGATGCAACAGCTGGGACGGCGGCAGGGATTGTAGACGGCAGAGAAAAAACCGACAGAGACCGGCGCCACCGGGCGAGCCGATTTGCCATCGAGTTAATATAGCGAGAACCGGCCCGCTGCACGCCGCCGGGAGTGGACGAAACTCAGGGGATTATCTCTCCGCGATCTCGTGGGTCGGTCCAGGTCGAGCCTGTCCGCACATTTGCCTTCGCGCCTCCGGCTCCGCAACCTCCCTGCATGCGCCTCCGCCCCGCGTTCCATTATCTCTCCGTCTCGCTCGCTCTCTTTCTTTCCGTCTCGACCATCCCGGTCACCCGTGCCCAGCGCCCCGCCGTCATCGCCGAACGCGGCCTCGTCGCCTCCGCGCACACGCTCGCCTCGCAAGCCGGCCTCGAGATGCTCCAACGCGGCGGCAACGCCGTCGATGCGGCCGTCGCGACCGGCCTCGCTCTCACCGTCGTCTATCCGATCGCAGGCAATCTCGGGGGCGGCGGCTTCATGGTCATCCACCTCGCCGACGGTTCGAACGACGGCCGCGGTCGCCAGCTCGTGATCGATTACCGCGAGACCGCCCCCGCCGCTTCCACACGCGACATGTATCTCGGCCCCGATGGCAACGTCCTCTCCGGGCCCGATTCCTCCACCGTCGGCTGGCGCGCGAGCGGCGTCCCGGGTTCCGTCGCCGGCTTCGCGCTCGCACTCGAAAAATACGGCTCCGGTAAACTGACCTGGGCCGACGTCTGCGAACCCGCCCGCCGACTCGCCGCCGATGGCCACCTCGTCTCCCAAGGCTCCGCCGCGCAAATGCGCAACTCCGCGAAGCTTCTCGGCCAGTTCGACGAGTCTAAAAAAATCTACCTCAACGACGGCAACTTCTGGAAAGCCGGTGACCTTTGGAAACAGCCCGACCTCGCCGCCACGTTTGCCCGCCTGCAGAAAAACGGGCCGCGCGAATTTTACACCGGCGAGACCGCGAAGCGCATCGCCGGGGCGATGACGAAAAACAAAGGCACCATCACGCTCGCCGATCTAGCCGCCTACAAAGCCGCCGAGCGCGAGCCGATTCGCGGCACGTATCGCGGACACGAGATCGTCACGATGCCACCGCCCAGCTCCGGCGGCATCGCGCTTCTCCAGATGCTCGCCATGCTCGAGCCCTTCGACCTCGCCAAGCTCGGCCACGATTCCGCCGCGAAATACCATCTCTACGCCGAGGTGATGAAGCGCTCCTTCCGTGACCGCGCCGAATATCTCGGCGACCCCGACTTCGTCACCGTGCCAGTCGCCCAGCTCCTCGAGCGTGATTATCTCAAACGCCGCATGGCCGACTTCTCTCCCGACCGCGCCACGCCCGCCGACCAAGTCGCCCCCGGCCTCGGGGCCTTCAAAGTCTCTCAACGCTCCACTCTCCATTTTCAACTCGGCCGTGAGTCGGCCGAAACCACGCACTTCAGCGTGGTCGACGCCGCGGGAAATGCCGTCGCCAACACCTACACGCTCAACGGCAATTTCGGCAGCGGCGTCACGATCCCCGGTACCGGTGTGCTCATGAACAACGAAATGGATGACTTCACCGCGAAGGTCGGCGTGAAGAATATGTTCGGCCTCCTCCAAGGCCCGGCGAATGCCATTCAGCCCAGCAAGCGCCCACTCTCCTCGATGACGCCGACGCTTGTTTTCAAGGACAACAAACTCCTCCTCGCCACCGGCAGCCCCGGCGGCCCGACCATCATCAACACCGTGTTGCAGGTGATCGTGAACATCGTCGACCATGGCATGCCTGCGATGCAGGCCGTCGAGGCGCCGCGCGTGCATCACCAGTGGATGCCCGACCAGCTCACGTTCGAACGCTACGGCATTTCCTCCGACACGCTCGCGCTCCTCGAAGCCAAGGGCCACACCGTGCGCCAGCGCGTGTCCTACGAAGGTGGATACCAGGGCGATGCCGAGACGATCTACGTCGACCCAAAGACGAACCTCCGCCACGGCGCCGCCGATCCGCGCAAACCCGACAGCCGCGCCGCCGGTTTCTAGCCCGCGCGTTTGGCGGAAACGAATCGCGCGCCTCGTCGGATCTCACGGCTTGGCCGGCGGCGGCAACCCGAGTCGCTCGTAGCGCTCGCCAATCACGCGATACAACGCCGCGTGTTTCTCCGCCGGCAGCGCCTCGGCCAGTCGCGCGGTTGCCGCGCGCAACTCCGCCGCTGCATCCGCGGCCGCCCGCGCGCGCACCGCCTTGAGCGTGGCTGCCGACTCCACGAGGATCGCCTGCACCCGCGCCGCTTCATCCGGCGTAAGCGCCAGCGTCTTCGTGAGGTCTTCGCTCATTCGCTCGGCTGCGCGATCCGCCACGCCGCGCGCGGCCGCCGGCGCCTGCAGCGATTGTCGCAACAGTCGCACGCCGATCGCTGCCGTGCCCGCCACCCCCGCAGCGACGCCAAGAATGAAAATCGCCCCCGCCACCAGCCAGCCCCGCCAGCGTCGCGCGTTCATGATATCCCTCCCGTCACCGGTGCGAGCAACTGCGCCCACGACAGCATCTGCCACGCTTCCCACAACTGCCACGTCGCCACACTCGCGCAACCCGCGGCGGCGGCCAGACACGCCGGAATGAAACGCGGCGAGCCAAACAGGCCCGATAGTTCATCCAGCCAGCTCACTCGCAGATCGAGCGGCGCACCGCGCACGGTCCGCAGCAAGGCTGCGACATCGACCGGCGGACCAGCGTCCGCCCGGGCCTGCCGGAGCCGTTTTTCCCACGGCGTTTCAGAATCGTGATGGGGTGTGTTCATGGAAATTCTCCCGCCGGCAACAGCGCGCGGAGTCGCCGTCGCGCCCGCCAGGCTCGCAGTTTCGTGGCCGTGACCGTCCAGCCAAACTGGGCCGCGATTTCCGCCAGCCCCCATCCTTCAAGATGGTGCAGCGTAAGCAGTGCGCGCTCATCGGGCGAAAGTTGGGCCAGCAATGTTTTCACTTCGTTCGCGGCCGCGCGGGCCGCGGGATCGGCACCCGGCTCGATCGATTCGGGCAACGTCGTGGAACCGTCCTCGACGGCGACAGGCTCCACCAGCCAGCGCCGGCGCACCGACTGTCGCCGGAAATAATCGCGGCCGACGTTCGTCGCGATGCGCAGCAACCAATGCGCAAACGGCTGCTCCGCGCGCCAGGCCGGCAATCCCCGCACCACGCGGAGAAACGTCTCTTGCACGAGGTCGTCGAGATCCGCCCGCGTGCGCACGAAACGCCACAAGAGCCGTGCGACCGCCGCCTGATGTCGCAGCACCAAAGTCTCCAACGCCGCGCGATCTCCCCGCTGTGCTCGCGCGGCCCACGCCGCATCGCCGTCCGACGATGCCGCGCCACGCTCGAGCGCGTGTTCCGTTGGCTCGGAGTCTCCCGGTGCATTGGCGGATTCGGATTTCAAATGCGACGGCGGCTGAGGCGCGAGTGTGCATCGGCGTCGATCGCGGGCGATCTTTTGCCGCCCGACTGGTTTGCGGAAAACATGACGAAACGTGGTTGAGCTCCCTCCCTCAACGTCCCTGCCGGGATCTGGTTTCGCCGAAAAACGCATGAATTTTCCGGTCGCCTCCTGCGCGCGAAACCAAACCGCCCGCCGCGCGTTGAGGGAGGCGTAACTCAAAATTCTTCCTCCCATGAAAACCATTCGTCATCTCGTCACGACCTGCCTCGCCCTATGCGCCACCACGCTCGCCGCCTTCGCCGCGGATCCCAGCGGCAACTGGAAATTCCAAGCCGAAGGCCCCAAAGGCCGCGACGTCGAAGCCACGCTCACCCTGAAACTCCAGGACAACCGCCTCTCCGGCTTCGTCGACAACCGCGCCGGCAAAGTCGACATCACCGACGCGACTTTCGCCGACGATCAGGTCTCGTTCACCGTGGTCCGCAAGATCGGACGCCTCCTGCGCAAGCAGACCTTCACGACCCGCTACTCCGGCAAACTCGAGGGCGATACGATCAAGGGCACCATCCAGGTCACCGGCCGCGATAAAAAATCCACCTCGCTTCCGTGGCAGGCACAGCGCGTGAAGTAACTCCACTGCGACCTACCGCAACCTGTCGTCGGTCCACTGCCCCGCGCGGCGACAAGCGACGAACAGAAGGATTCATGCGCCTCTCAACGCACGACCGCCCGTTCGGTTTCATCCGTTCGCCCAGCCGAGCCAACCGGACCTGCCGACGGAACACACGGAATACACGGAAGGAGACCGCGTGAGCTTGCACGCGAACCCTTCGAAACCGGTGAACGTTTGCTCGGGGAAATCAGTTTCGTGCCACCTAGCGCGGGGTATTTATTCCGTGTATTCCGCGTGTTCCGTGGGCAACTCCGATGCCTCGATCGAATCAGTCCGAATGCTTCGGCTCACTCTCGATTTTGCTCCCGTAAACTCCCGCCTTCTTCGCCGCACGTTTCACCGCATTCCCTGCAACCACGTCAATGCCGGCCGCGCGATCGATGCCTTCAACGCCTCCGCGTCGCGTTCCGTGCTCGTGCCCGTCTTCTCATCGCCATCGAGAAACGCCACGAATTCCAATTGCGGCGCGCCCACCGGCGACGCCCAGAACCGCACCATCTCCAGCGCCGGGAGCGTCTTGCGCCCGAGTATTTCCACCAGCGGAAAATCCACGTAGCTCCCGAACGCGCGATACACGACCTCCGTGCACACGAGCTTGTCCGCGCTGAAGAAATCGAAGTCGAAATCATACGGCTTCCCCGCGTGGCTGAACGCCCGCGCGATCACCTCCTTCAACTGCTCCGGCGTCAGCCGGGGCCGCAGCACCGCGACCGCATCCGCCTCGCCGATCGAGTGCTCGATCGAGGTGAACACCACGCCTTCGCTGATCGCCTCGATAAACCTCGGCACATGCCCGCTCGCATCCGCGCGCGCAAATGCCTCGAGGTGTTTCGCCACGCGCGGATCGTCCAGGAGGCCCAGCGCGCGCAATTCCTCCGCCGTGCCGACATACAACGCCGAGTGCGGCCAGAAGCCCGGCAGAAACGCGTTCGAGAGATACCAGTTCCGCCGCTCGATCACGATGTCGCCCGGCCGCAGTTTCGCGCGCAGCGCCTCCACCTGTTCCGGCGCGATCAACCCCGCATGTCCGCGCGGTTCGCGAATCCGCGCATCGCCGATCAAGGTCGAGACCGCCGAGCTCGCCCGATACCAGCCACCGCGCGTGAACTTCCCCACGTCGGCCAGCGCCGTCTGCACCTTGTAACGAAAGAGCTTCTCCGAAAGTCCCGCTGTATTCTCGCCGGCTGTCGCGATCGCCCGGTGGAACAGCGCGTGCCGCGCCGCGATCTCCGGTTTCGCTCGTGACTCTTCGGCCTGCCACCGCGGCAGCGTCGCGTGATAATTCCGCCAGCCGTCCTCGAGCCAGCGCCGATGCGACACATGCGCGAGATTCGCGCGAATCGCATCATACGTCCCCGCCGGCAAATCCCACCGCGGCTCCGCTTCGTTCAGTTTTTTTCGCGCGCGCTCCTTTTCGGTACCGTCAAACGCATGCACGAAACGCGCCGCGTAATCATACGCCACCGCCGCCGCCGTGTAATGGAGCAGGAGCGCCCGCAGCCGCATCGCGTCCACTTCGAGCTCCGCGTTGCGTTGATAAAACCACACCGTCCGCAACAACGCGGTGCGGAACGACAGATAACTCACCAGCATCCGCCGGATCTCATCGTCGTCCTCCGGCCGGTAATAACTGCGCTCTCCCGTCGCGAGTCCCGTCTCGAATTTCCGAAACCGCACCTCGAGCTCCGCGAGTCCGCGCAGCACCGCGACGAGTGCGCGCTCATCCGCGTCGATCCGCTCCTCCAGCTGCGCGTGCGCCAGCTCGTGCAACGCCGGCGCGTTCTGCCGCCGTACCTCGATCGGACGATCCCGGAACAGCCACGCGCCGATGCCCAAAATCACCGCCGCCGCGCTCCCCGCCGCCATCACGCTCAACCACACCGGCGGCCGATACACCACGCCACTCGCCCTCGTTCCATCCCTCCGTTCCTCAGTCCCTCCCGTCCCTCCATCTCTCCCCATCTCCTCCAACATCGCGCGCACCGCCGCATGTTCCCGTCGCAATTCCGCCGCCCGACGCGGCGCCAACACCAGCCGCGCCTCGCCCCACCAGAACGGCACCGCCATCCGCAACCGTCGCGCGAGCGCCAGCGCCACCAGTCCCGCAAAGGGCATCGCGGCGAGCCACGTCCACGCCACCCACGGCAGGAAATACAAACTCATCCGCCACCAGACGAATGCGTACCACGCGGCGTAGATCGGCACGCTCAACCCGAGCCGGCTCAGCGCCACCACCATGCGTCCGGTGCCCGCCGTGCGCCCTGCGATCAGCCGCACCACTCCGTACGGCAACGCATGGTGCAGCAGTCCCAACAATCCCACGATGCCGCCCGCCGCCATCAGCACGCCGTCGCGTGCCATCGCCGCCCACCACGCCGCGCCGCGCAACGCAAACCCGCGCGCATCCGGCCGCACGCCCGCCGCACGCAACGCCCGCGCATGAGCCGACACCCGCTCCGCCGCGGCCTGCGCCCGCACCGGATCCACCCGCTGAAAATGATTGATCGCGTCCGCCACGCGCTTCCGGCGATGCAGCGTCGCGAGCGCCGCATTCGCCTCGACTCTCCCACGCCGTCCGCGCGGATTCCTCGTCCGCGGCAGCAACGCCTCGACCTCCGCCAGCAGCGGCTCCCACACCGCGTCGTCCAGATGCGCGACACAATGCCGCAGCCGCGCCGCGATTTCGGGCGTCAGAGTCCGCATCGCCCGATGCTCGTCCCCGTCATGCATCGCCAGCCATGACGCTGCGTCGATCGGCCGCCCGATCCGGATCCACACCGCCGTGCGAAACCGCTCCTTCCGCTCGTAGTTGATTCCTACTGGCACGACCAGCAATGCCCGCGCAGACGCCGCCCCCGAGCCGGCCGCACGCATCGCTGCGACGCCCTGCATCGCCAGCCGCGCCGCGCCCGAGCGCACCATCGCGAGCTGTAGCGCATCGTGGCTTTTTCCTTCGGGAAATATTCCCATCACTCCGCCCTGTGCGAGCTGCCGCGCCGCCGCGGCGAGCGACTCGAGATTTTTCGTCACCAGCCGGGCGTCATCGGATCCTCGATACGCCGGCACCATGCCGAGTGCGCGCAACAATCCGCCGACCACCGGCACATCGAACAAGGGAGCCTTCGCCAGCAACTGCACCGGCCGCTGCGCCGCGATCCCGAGCAGCACCGGATCGATCAGCGAATTCGGATGATTCGCGACCAGCAGCACGGGCCCTTCGGGCGGGATCAGCCCGCCGCCCGAAACCTCGATGCGCGGGTAATAAAACCGCACCAGGGCGCGCACCAACCGACGCAGAATTCCGGAGTTTTCGGTGGAAGCCATGAAGCGGAACGCGCGCAGCACAACCAACCCGCCGCCCCCACGCAAGCCAGCCGCCTCCGTCAGGTGGGGCTCCCCTCTCCGAGCGGGTCTGAGTTCCCGCGCAAACCTCACCTCTCACAGCGCGACTCCCCTCCAAGTCCAGGCCGGCTCGGAGAGCCCAGCCCCGCCCTCTGCACTTTCTACTCTCCGGGTTCCTCGCCGGCTGCACTCACCGCCTTCCTCGGTCCTCCTCCCTGTCGGTCCAGCCAAACACTTCGCCGCCCGCCATGCGTCCTCGCGTTGCCAACCGCGTCCGACCCCGCTCCGCTCCTTCCGTGCCGATCCTGCCACTCCTTGCACCGCTATTCCTCGCCTTCGAGGTCTGGCAGCTCGTGCTCAGCGAGCGCTATCTTGGCATCAAACAGATCGCGCGCGGCGCCGATCCGCGCACTCTTGGGCTGAGCGAGTTGACCGCGTTTTTCTGGAGCACGCTGCTGATCGTCTATTGGCTGTGGATGTTGCTCCTGCTCGTCGTGCCGCTCGGCCGGATTCACGGCCTGGGGTTGCTCGCGGTGACGACCATCGGCTTCTCGCTGCGTCGCGGCAGCCCGATGAAAGGCGTGCTCGTGATCCTCACTTTCGAGGGCGCAATACGCGTCGGCCTCCTGCTCTCGCTCTGCGTCATGGCCTGGCGACGGCTCTGAATCGCGCGTTGCGTAACCAAAAACAAGCTACGGGACATCACCTCCGCTTCGCGCGCCAGGGCGGAGCCGGGTGGCTCTGCCCGAGAGCTCAGGGCACCTCGTACACCTCCACCAGTGCGACGCCGCTGGTGTCGTGCGCGCCGCTGACCTGGACGGTGTAGGCGCCGGGGCTTAGCATGACGAGCATCGCGCTGTCGCGGCTGGCTTCGGGGAGCGGAAAGGCGCCGACGCGCGTGGCGGCGGCACGGATCTCGGCGGCGTTCGCTGCGTTGTTCCACCCCGTGTTGGTGACGAAACCTTCTGACCCGGCGAAGAGCGTGACGACGGGTTGCGCGAGCGGGTTGGGGACGTTGAACGGCTCAGCGCCCAACGTTGGGCCGACGGCGCGGATCAGCACGGTTTTCATCGCGCCCTCGCTGACGACGAGGCCGGGAATCAGGACGTTGGCGCCGATGCCGACCTGCGCGCGAACGGCGGTGTTGATGAGCCGGGCGAGCTGTGGGCTCCCGGGTTTGGAGTCTGGGTTTTCGGGTGGGAGATCGGCGTCGTAGATCTCGACGAGCGCGATGCCAGTGGTGTCGGCCGTACCGGCGGCCTGCGCGGTGTACGCGCCGGGTGGGAGCGTGACGAGTAGCGCGGAATCGGCGCTGCCGGCGGAGAGCGCGAAGGCCCCGACGCGCTGCGCAGTGAGCCGGATGTCGTCGGCGTTGGCGGCGTGGCTCCAGCCGGTATTCGTGCCGATCGGTTGCTGGCGAGCATCGAAGAGCGTGAGCACGGGACTTGTGAGCGCGCCCTCGACGCCGAACTGATCGAGCGTCGGGCCGACGGCACGCACGAGGATGGTTTTCGGCGTGGTGCCGCCGATGTAGAAGCCGGGTATCAGAATTTCGGATTCGGTGCCGACGCGAGCGCGGGCGGCAAGGTTGAGCAGGCGGCTCGCGGGCTTGGGGAGGGCGAGCTCGGCGATCCATTCGGTGATAAGCGTCTCGCTGGCGAGATCGCGTTCGCTCGAGCCGACGGGCGGCATGCGCGGGATGCCGTCGCCGATGAGGCGGCGGAGGAGCATCGAGTGGGCGACGTTGCCGGGGACGATGACGCGGTCGTCGGCGGTGTCCGATGCGGTGGAGGAATTCGCGAAGAGGAGACCGTTGACGATGTTGGCGAGCGAGAGCGGCGTGCTGGCGCGCGCATCGAAGGCGCCGAGCGCGGAGCCGCCGGGTTGGTGACAGTGCGAGCAGTTCGCGTCGAGATAGGCGCGGGCGCGGGTCTCGAGCGGCGATGTGGCGTCGCCCGGATCGATGAGCGCGGGCAGCGACGCGGGGTTGGGCAACGCGGCCGGTGCGAGGTCCAGGTAACCGGCGGCAGCGAGTTGCGCGAGTTGGTTGGCGGAACTGCCGGGCGCGGTGCGATTGAGCTGGCGGGTGTTGAAACTGAGCGCGCCGCCGCCGCGTTCGGTGTGGCAGCTGAGGCATTGATCGCGGCTGGGAAATGTCCACGTCTGCGTGCGGGTCGCGCCGTTGCTTTCGGTGACCGTGAAGCTCTGGAAGCCGCCATTCTCGGGCACGAGGGTGGCGTTGGTTTGCGCGTCGTTCCAGCGGAAGGTCGCGCCGTAGATGCCGCCGGAGGTTTTCACGAGGACGCGGGTTTCGACGCGTCGCGCACTGGCGGGCGCTCCGCGCTGAAGCTCGAGGTCGAAGTGTTTTACCCAGACGGCGCCGGTGGGAAGTTTCCACGCGCCGTGAGCGGCGAAGCCGAAGGTCGAAGTGGCGTCGGGTAGCGCGAACCAGCGGGTCTTGCGCGCGTGATCGGACCAGAACGGCGCGTTGATCGCGTAGGGTAAAACGCCGGCGGCCGGCGTGAGCGTGGCGATGTCGGCGAAGAGGCCGGTGTCGGCGAGCGTGGCGGGAAGCGCGGCGCCGCCGGCGTTGGGATTTGCGACGAGCTTCTTGACGACGTTGCGGTCGAAATCGGCGAGGAGGATTTCGCCGGTGCGCGGATCGAAGGTCATGCCGGTGATGCCGGTTTCGGAGGCAATCTGGCGAACCTGCGCGGCGGGCACGGGACGCGTGCCGTCGTCGGCGAGCGACCAGACGCGGCCGCTGACGAAATCGGCGAAGAGATACGTGCCGGTGAGATCGGCGTATCGAGAGTTGGGATACACGAAGCCGCCGGTGATCGAGACGCCGAGGGAGACGGGATAATCGTGAATCGGATCGATGAACTGCGCGGCCGCGGGAGGGGGCTCGGTGCGCGGGCCGGCGGTGAGGCCCTCACGGTAGGGCCAGCCGTAGTTGCCGCCGCGGGTGATGAGGTTGATCTCCTCGCGCGTGGAGAGACCGACGTCGGCGGACCAGAGTCGGCCGTCGAGGTCGAAGGCCATCCGCCAGGGATTGCGCAGGCCGACGGCCCACCATTCGGTGCGGACGGTGGTGGGCGCGACGGGGGCGCCGTTGAACGAGGCGGCGCCGCCGAACGGGTTGTCCAAGGGAACTGAATACGTGCCGGGGTGGACGGACGGATGCGGATTGGGCGCGAGGTTTTCGGGGCGGCGGTCGACGTCGAGGCGGAGGATGCCGCCGAAGAAGCCGCGATCGATGCGTTGGTGGGCGGCGTCGATCCCGGGGATGTTCTGATCGCCGTCGCCGACTGAGAGGTAGAGATAGCCATCGGGCCCGAAGAGGAGCATGCCGCCGTCGTGCCCGCCGGGCCCGGTGAGCTGCGTAATAAGGGGAGTTTCGCTGGCCGGGTCGGCGCGATTCGGGTTGGTGCCGGAGACACGATAGCGGGCGAGGCGGTTGGCACGCTGGCCATTCACGAAGGTGGAGCCCCAGGTGTAGAAGAATCCGTTTTCGGCGAAACGCGGATGAAACGCGACGGAGAGCAGGCCGCCGTTTTGCGTTTCGGTTTTTGCGGTGAGATCGAGGAAGACCTCGCGCGGCGGGTGCGGTGCGGCGGTATCGGTGACGACGGAGATGCGGCCCGGGCGCTCGACGACGAAGGCGCGCTGCGGGGGTGTGCCGCCGGGGCCGCCGGGTCTGGGGGGCGGCGGGAAAACGACCTGGACGGGCTGCTCGAAATACGCGCCGCCGAATGCAGGCACCGTGTTGTAGGCGAACACGTTCCTCTCCGCTGGAAGGCGGAGGCCGGTCGCGGCGACGCGCGGCGCGGGGAGCTGTGCCGTTGCGCCGGCGGCGGTGGCGAGGAGCAGGAGCGTGAACGAGAGGCGCGGCGACCGCATGCGGAGAGAAAAGGCGCCGAGCGTGGGCATCATCTCCGGGATGACAATCGAGGCGGGCGAATCCGCCTGTAATTCCGGGTGGCCGCGCCGGTTGCGGGCATAAAAAAGCGGAACGGGAGACCGTTCCGCTGGGAGAGCAAGTGGGCGCGGCGCGCCGGAATGGGAGACTACTTCGCGGCCGTGGTGACGGCGCCCGGTGCGACGCGTGCGATGCGTTTCGGGAGGAGCACGTAGATCGCGCCATCGGGCCCGCCGGTGACGTGGCGGATGCGGCCGAGATTCTTGAAGAGAACTTCCTGCGCGACGACCTTCTGGCCTTTCACTTCGAGGCGCCGGAGCTCCTGTGCGGCGAGCGACGCGACGAAGAGGTGATCCCGCCATTTGGGGAAAAGTGTGCCGCTATAGAAATTCATTCCGCACGGCGCGATCGACGGCAGCCAATACGTGACGGGCTGTTCCATGCCCTCCTTGTGCGTGATGTCGGAGAGCGCGGTGCCGTTGTAATCCATGCCGAACGTGATCACGGGCCAGCCGTAATTCTTGCCGGGCTCGATGAAGTTCAGTTCGTCGCCGCCGCGCGGGCCGTGCTCGATGGCGTAGACCTGGCCCGTGGCGGGATGGACCGCGAGGCCTTGGGGATTGCGGTGGCCGTAGCTCCAGATCGTTTTCAGCGCGGTGGCGTGTTTCGCGAACGGATTGTCGGCGGGCAGCCGGCCGTCGTCGTGCAGGCGGTGGACTTTGCCGATCGGCAGCGTGAGGTCCTGCGCGACCATCTTGCCGCCGCGCTCGCCGATCGTGAAATAGAGGAAGCCTTTTTTATCGAAAGCGATGCGGCCGCCAAAGTGGACGCCGCCCGCCTTGATGTAGTGCTCGAGCGCCGGTTCGTAGATGGTTTGCTGATCGACGAGCGCGTTACCGCGGATCTTGCCGCGGATGATCTTGGTGAGGCTGACTTTTTGCCCGGCGGCATTGGTCTTCGGATCGGCAAAGGCGAAATAGAGCCAGCCGTTGCGCGCGAAATCCGGATGCGGCACGACGTCGTAGAGACCGGCCTGACCGGCGGTGTCGACCTCGGGGAGACCCGTGAGCGGAGCCTCGGCGCGCCGGCCGTTTTCAATGAGGTAGGCGCGGCCCTTCTTCTCGGTGACGATGGCGCGCGTGGGCGAGAGGAACGCGAGGCCGTAAGGCTCCTCGAGTTCGCCGACCCAGGTATCGACGCGATAATCGTGGAGCTGGCTCTTCACCGCGACCGAGTCGGGCGGCTGCTCGAACTTGATCTGGCCGCGGCGAAACGCGGCCTGCTGCTCGCGGATGAAGACGACCATCGTGCGGATCTCCTTGTCCGGAATGGTGGCCGACCACACGGGCATTTCTTTCTCGGGGTAGCCGTTGCGGATGCTCTTCGCGATGCTGTCATCGTCGCCGCCGTGGATCCACTCGTCGTCGAGCAGCGAGGGAACGACATTGCCGGAGGGAGTGCGGCCGCCTTCGAGGCTCTTGCCGTGGCAGGCGGAGCAGAGCTGTTCGTAGCGCTCGGCGACGGCGTTCGGCCGTTTCTTCGCCGGTTGTTTTTTCGGTGCCGGTTGGGCGTAGACGAGGGCGAGCGGGGCGAAAAACGCAGCCGCGAGGAGAAATCGGTGGGGTCGCATTGGGAAGAGTCGTGAAAGAAAGCGCGGTCGGGACGGGGCGCAAGGCGCGGCGTAAGAAGCGATGCGGCAAACGCTGATAGCGGTGCACTCCAAAGTATGAGCCACAAAGCAATGTGAACTACGCGGCGGCGACGGGTTCGTCGCGCACTTTCGTCAGCAGCCACAGGCCGCCGCCGAAGAGGAGCAGCAGCGAGAGGATCGAGGTGCGCGAATCGGTGAGCATGGCGGTCGCGCCCATCAGCGTCGGGCCGAGGATGGCGGCGAACTTGCCGACCATGTTATAGAACCCGAAATATTCGCCGCCTTTCTCCGCGGGAATCAGTCGCGCGAAATACGAGCGGCTGAGCGATTGCACGCCGCCCTGCACGAGGCCGATCACCACGGCCATGATGAAGAACTCGCGGATCGTATTCATGCGCGTCGCGAACACGCACACGCCGGCATACACGACGACGGCGAGCATGATGCCGCGTTTCGCCCCGAATTTTTCGCCGAGCCGGCCGAACGCGATCGCGGCGGGAAACGCGACGAATTGCGTGACGATCAGCGCCTGCAGGAGGCCGGCGGCGTCGAGGCCGATCGAGCGGCCGAAGTCGACGGCCATCTTGATCACGGTGTTCACGCCGTCGATGTAGAGTATATAAGCGCCGAGGAAAAACAGGATGCGGCGGTCGCGCCGGATGTCGGCAAACGTGGTGGCGAGCTGCTTGAAGCCGCGCGTGACGACGGATCCGCCGCCGACCGCGGGGGTGCCGGGCGTCTCGTGCACCCACAGCAGACACGGAAGAGTGAAGAGGAGCCACCACGCGGCGGTGAGGAGGAAGGCGGTGTTCACGGCGGCCACGGCGCCGGAGAGGCCGAACTTCGCGGGTGACGAGACCATCATCGAGCAGAAGACGAACAGGCCGCCGCTGCCGACGTAGCCGAGCGCGTAGCCGAGGGCGGAGACGCGGTCGTAGTTTTTCGGCGACGCGACGTCGGTGATCAGCGCGTCGGAAAACATGTTGTTGCCGGAGAAGCCGAGCGCGGCGACGGCGTAGAGTGCGGCGGCGGCGGCGTAGTTGCCCTTCGCGATGAGCGGCAGCAGGGCGGTGGCGACGCACCCGAGCAGCGTGAAGGTGAGGAGAAATTTCTTTTTGCCGTTACCCTGGTCGGCGATCGAGCCGAGAAACGGTGCGAAGAGCGCGATGAGCGCGCTCGAGGCGGTGTTGGCGAGGCCGAGATACCAGGTGCTGCGCTCGCTGGTCATGCCGGGAACGTCGCACCAGTAGTCTTTGAAAAAGATCGGGAAAAACGCCGTCATCACGACGATCGCGAAGGCGGAGTTGGCCCAGTCGATGAAAGCCCAGGACCAGATGGCGCGGCGATTTTCGTGCATGTGGGGAGCGTGAGGTGGCGCGAAGTGTGGAGAGATGGAGCGTGATGCGCATCAACGAAATCGATGACGGCGCGGTGTGGGCTGGCTTTTATTGTGCGGGATAGCCGGGCGCGCGGCGACCGGCGGGGCAGGCGGGCGCGCGGCAACCGGACCGGGGCCGCCTTGGCCTCCCTCCCTGCTCTTCCGAGCAGGGCTACGACAATCCCGGCGAGCAGCCCGCGGTTCCGTGTTACGGGACTTCGTAGACTTCGACGAGGGCGATGCCGGTCGCGGTGCCCTTGCCGGCGAGTTGAAACGTGTACGCGCCGGGTTCGAGCGTGACGAGCAGCGCGGAATCGCGGCTGCCGGACGCGATCTCGAAAGCGCCGACGCTGCGTGAGGCGAGCACGAGCTCGCCGGCGGTGACGTTGTTGCTCCAGTCGTCGTTCGTGAACAGGACGGTTTCGCCTTGGTAAACCGAGAGCACGGGATCGGCGAGAGCGCCGGCGAGATCGAAAGGCGGCGCGGCGAGTGACGGGCCGATGCCGCGGATCACGAACTTTTTCGGCGTGGTGCCGCTCACGAAGAAGCCGGGAATCAGGATGCGGCTGCCGCTGCCGACGAGGCCGCGCGTGGCGATATTGACGAGGCGTGTGCCGGAGGTGGCGGCATCGAGATCGTAAACCTCGACGATCGCGACGCCGGGTGCGGCGGATTTGCCGGCGACGACGGCGGTGTAGGCGCCGGGAGCGAGCGTGACGAGGAGCACGGCGTCGCGGCTGTCGCCGGGCAACGCGAATGCGCCTGCGCTGGTCGTGGCGGTCGCGATGGCAGCGGCTTCGGCGGAGGCGCTCCAGTCGTCGTTGCTGGCGATGGTCGCGCCGGTGCCGGAAAAGAGCGTGAGCGTGGGATCGGCGACGAGCTCGGCGGGAGAAAGGCCGAACGGCTCGAGACCGGGCCCGATGCCGCGGATCAAGACGCGTTTTTCGCCGGAGCCGTTGATGACGAAGCCGGCGATCAGGCTGTCGTCGGACGCGCCGGCCTGGCCACGGGTGGAGAGGTTGGCGAGTCGTGCATCGCCCACGGGAGTGGGCGGCGTGGTGATCGTGAGCGCAGCGGCCGGGCTGGTGACCGAGCCCTCGGAGTTGGAGACGACGACGGTGTAGTTGCCGGCCTGAAACGCCTGGACGCTCGGCAGGGTGAGCGTGCTGGCGGTGGCGCCGGGAATCGGCGTGCCGTTGAGGCGCCATTGATACGCGAGCGTGCCGCCGCCGGTGGCGCTGACGCTGAAGGTGGCAGCGCTGCCGGGGGCGACGGTGAGCGCGACGGGCGCCGCGGTTATGACGGGTGCGGCGACTGGGTCGGGGCCGAGCGTGCGCAGCGAGAACTGCGTGGCGGAAGCCCAGCCGACGTAGACAAACGTGTTGCCCAGCCCGGAGACCTGGCTGGTGCGCAGGAAACTGATTTCGGCGGTGAAGCGTTTGTTCGGCGGCAGGGCGACCTCGAGGCTCGTGGCGGTGCCGAGCAGGACACCGGGCTTGCCGGGCGCCGGGCTTGCGAAGGAGAACTGGCCGTCATCGGACTCGATCGAGACGCCGATCAGGTCGAGCGGCGAGGCGTCCTCGAGCGCAGACCAGCGGAGGACGAAGCGAGCGGGATCCGCGATGGCCTGGGCCTCGGCGAAATTCGTCACGGTCGGCGCCTTGGGTGGGCTGGCCGAGAGGTTGAAGGGGTAGCTCGCGTTCACGCCCGCGCCCTCGATCTGGATGTTGTAGTTGCCGTTCGGATACTGAGCGTCCAGGGCGTCGCGGGAAATGAAGGCCTCGACGAGGGAGAACGTGCGGCTGGTGTCGCGGGGGATGTTTTTGGTGGCAACGGGCGTGCGCAGGGTGGCGGTGCCGAGAATGGGTTCGACGAAACCGATCTGGGTGACGGCGCCGTGGCCGAAGAGGACCGGTGTGGCGGCGGACTGCCGGTAGAGCGCGATCTTCAGGACGGCGATCGTCTCGGGCGTTTGCGCGGCGAGGGGGGCGGCGAGGAGCCCGCCGAGCAGGAGCAGGCAAAGTGTGCGAGTGGCGAAGCGGAGGCGGCTGAGCGGGAGAAGATGCACGGCAGGGAGAAGCGTCGGAATAGGAATGGGTGGGCGCGAGGATTTGGACTGCGCAGAGTTTGCCTGGCGAGAAGCGTGCCATGCGAACCGTGACGCGCGGTCCCGATCTTTCCCGCCCAGATTAGCGCGAATTTTACCGGGTGATGCGGGCTGAAATCAGCTGTGGGCGCGTCGCTTGCGGCGGTTGAAGACAACTCGACAAACGGCGCGCGCATGGCTCCAGCGAAGGGTGAGGCCCGGCCCGCCGAGCCGGCCTGAGTTCCAGCAGCGCATGCAGGTGGCTCGCTTTCGGAGATCACAATCGTAAACCCTTGGGGTGAGCAGCAGGCCTCCCGCACTCACGCGCAGGTTTGCGGGGCGGCATTCACGGCAGCTCGTAGATTTCCACCAGTGCCACTCCGGTCGCGCCGCCGCTGCCGACGACCTGTACGGTGTACGCGCCGGGCAGCAACGTCACGAGCAGGGCCGCGTCGGCGGAGTCCGGTGAGAGCGGGAATGCTCCTACCTGCGTGAATGCCGTCGAGAGTGCAGTGTCGCCGCCCCAGCCGCTATTGTCCGCCACCAGCATCGTTTCGCGGTAGAGCTCGAGCCGCGGATTCGTCAATGCGCCGTCGACTCCGAATGCGCTGAGCGCGGGTCCGATGCCGCGGATGAGCACGGTCTTTGCGCTGTCGCCGGCGAGGACGAATCCCACGATCAGCGTGCCGGCGCCCGTGCCGGCGCGGGTGCGGGTGGAGACGTTGGCGAGTCGCGGGCCGGCGTTGCCGAACAAGGTGCTTGCGGCGCCCGACGTGCTCGTGTCGTAAACCTCTACGAGCGCCACGCCGGTGCCGCCGCCGACCTGCGCCGTGAACGTGCCGGACTCGAGCGATCGCAGGAGGGCGGCATCCCTGCTTTGAGCTGGCAGGGGGAAGGCGCCGACGCTTGCTGCGGCGCTGCCGATGACGTCGCCGCCGGCGGAGCTCCAATCGTCGTTTTGCGCCACGAGGCTCGATCCGAGGTCGAGGCGCAAACTCGGATCAGCAAGCGCACCGGAGACGCCGTGCGCCTCAAGCGTCGGGCCCACGGCACGGACGAGCATCGGTTTCGCCCCGCCGGTGAGGCTGAATCCGACGATCAACGTATCCGCCTCGGTGCCGGCCAGGCCGCGCACGGAGAGATTCGCGAGCTGCGCACCGCGGCGGCCGATCGGGATGCCGCGGCGCAGGAGGGCGTTCAACGTATCCGAAATGTAGAGACCTCCGAGGTGATCGCACGCGATGCCGGTGACCGCATTGAACCGCGCGTCTGTGCCGATTGCATCGGCGTGGCCGCTGGGGCCGGTGGCGCCACCTACGGTCGTCACGTTTCCGTCGGGCGAGATTTTTCGGATCAGGGTCGAGGTCGCGACGAATACATTGCCCCACGGATCGACCGCCACCGCGGCAGGCGCGGTAAAGCGCGCGCTGCCGCCGCGGCCGTCGGCGGAGCCGGAAGCGCCCGTTTGGCCGGCGAGAGTCGTTACGACGCCCGCGGACGTTATCTGGCGGATCGTGTGGTTGCCGGAATCGGCGACGTAGAGCGTGCCCGCGCCATCTACGGCAATGCCGCGCGGTCCGTTGAAGCGCGCTTCTGCGCCGGATCCGTCGGTGCTGCCCGGGCTTCCCGCCACGCCGGCGAGGGTCGTCACGGTCCCATCGGGCGTGATCTTTCGAATGGTGTGTCCGGTTGATTCAGTAACATAGAGGTTGCCGGCGGCATCGGTCGCGATGCCGGTCGGCGAAGCGAAACGCGCGGCCGGACCGACGCCGTCGACGATCGCCGGGCTGCGTATCTGTCCTGCAAATGTCGATACGACGCCGGCGGGCGTGATCTTGCGGATGGCGGTGTTGCCGACGTCCGCCACGTAGAGATTTCCCTCGCGGTCGAGCGCGATGTGGCGTGGACCGGCGAAGCGTGCGGCGGGGCCCGCGCCGTCGGTTGATCCCGCACTGCCGGCCTGCCCGGCGAGCGTGCTCACGACTCCGGTGGGTGATACTTTTCGTATCGTGTGTCCAAAGTTGTCGGCGACGTAAATGTAACCTGCCCCGTCCACCGCGACGCCACTCGGTTGATTGAAACGTGCGGCCGTTGCCGTGCCATCGGTCGTGCCCGGAACGCGCACTTCGCCGGCGAGGGTCGAGAACATGAACGGCACGTCACCGTTAACCGTGAGCACTGCCGGAGTCGTGGTGATGCTGGCGCTCGGATCGCTGATGACGACCGTGTAACTGCCGGCAAGTTCAGGCACGGCCCGGCCGAGCGTGAGTGTCGCGTCGGTCGCGCCGGCGATCATCGCGCCGTCCTTACGCCACTGATACGTTACGGGGGGCTGGCCGCCAGCGACCACGCTCAGTGAAACGTCACTGCCGGCGGTGACGGTGCGATTGCCAGGCGCCTGGACGATGTAGACCGATGTGGGGTTGACGGTCACGACGGCGGCGGCGCTGGTGGCCGTGCCGGACGCGTTCGTGACCGTGACGGTGTAGGAGCCGGCGTCGGCCGCGGCCGCGGCGGGAATCGAGAGGCTCGAGCTGGTCGCTCCGGCGATCGGAGTGCCGTTCTTTTGCCATTGGTAGCTCAAGCTGGAGCCAAGCGCCGTGACCGAGAGCGCGATGGGCTGGCCGGTCGGGATCATCTGCGTGCGGGGCGGCGTGGCGATCGAGGGCGGCGGCGCTGCAATACGCGCGAGCCCGTTGCGCGCCTGGCCGTTCACCGCGGAGAACGTGCCGGCGAAAACAAGCTGGCCGGACGCGGACGAGACCATGGCGTAGACGCCAGGCAACGAGGGGCCATTGGCGCCCGTCACGGCGAAGTCGAAGGTGGAGTCCAAGGATCCATCGGGATTGAAACGCGCGAGGTTGTTGCGCGGCAGCGTGCCGACCAACGTGAAGATCCCGCCAACGGCGAATCGCCCATCAGAGTGCGCGACGATGGCTTGCACGGCTGAGTTCGGACCGGTGACGCCAACCTCGTTGTCGGGTGTTCCCGTGGGGCTGAGTCGGGCGATGTTGCGGCGCGACCGGCCGGCGAACGTGCCAAACGCGCCGCCGATGAGGATTCGTCCATCAGCCTGGACGACGATCGTCTTTACGGACGCGCTGCCAGAGCCGGTCGAGAACGTGGGGTCGAGCGAGCCGTCGGCGTTGAGACGCGCAATCCCGGTCCGGGAGATTCCGTTGACGGCGTTGAACGTGCCGCCGACCAGGATCTTCGCATCGGATTGGACGACGATGGCATCGACGCGGAGCTGAGGGGAGTTGATTGAGCCGGTGAGGATCGGGTTGAAGGAGGTATCGAGCGAGCCGTCGGGGTGAAGTCGCGCAATGAAGTTGCGCGCGGTGTTGTTCACTATGGCGAAGATGCCACCGATCAGAATCTTGCCATCGGGTTGGAGCGTGAGAACGAGCACGCTGGAATCCGCGCTGGCGACAAATGTGGGATCGAGCGAGCCGTCCGCGTGCAGGCGCGCGAGGCGGGCGCTCGCCGACCCAACGACTGTGGGGAAGCTGCCGCCGACGAGGATCCGTCCATCGGGTTGAACGGCGAGCGCTCTGGCGGAGGTGAAGCCGACGGGGTTGAAGGAGGAATCGATCGTGCCATCGAGGTTGAGGCGCGCGATGCGGGAGCGAGGGGTGTTGCCGAGCGCGGTGAAATTACCGGCGGCGATGATTTTGCCATCGGGCTGCGCGGCGATGCCGAACACGTCGGCGTTGGCGTTCGGATCGAAGCCGGGGTCGAGCGGCTGCGCGAGAGCGAGGCGAGTGGCCGAAGCGAACGCGACGAAGGCGCACGCGAGGAGCAGGCCGCGCGGAGCGCGGCTGCGGCGGAAGGCAGCGAGGGGCATGGGAGCGGACGAGAACAACTGAGTTAGACGTTCGTGCGATCAGCGCCGCGCTGGAAGCGAAGCGGAGGTCGGGGTGGGCGCGAACGTCCGGGTGTTGAAGCGAGCGAGGTTTGTTGCAACGGCGACGATGGAGCAAGCGCGCACTGCGCCGCGGTCGCGGAATATCGTGGGCTCTTCACGAAGGAGGCGAGGACGGGGAACGCGGCTGACGCGCATAAATACTATAAACATGAATCCGGCAGGGGCTGACCACTAATGTACGCTAATGTACACTAATAATCACTCATGAGAATCTTCCGAATCCACACTCAATACACAAAGTCTCTAGAATGCTTTAGGATTGGGTTGCTGATGGAGAGTAGGACGGCTCGGTTCAGGAAACTTTTCGACGACGTGACCGTCTCCCGCTCGACGGGAATCTACCAGATTTCCGGTAGTCAGAGGCGTTGAGCCGGCGCCGGAATCAGCGCACGATTTGCGCTATAGAGGTCCCAGAAAGGTCCCAGCGGGGTCCCAGGATGGTCCCAGCCAGTACGAGCGGAGTGCGGTCGCATCCCGGAGGCACCCAATGGCCAGGGGTAACGCTCAACGCCGCGCTTGCCCAACTTAGCGGCATGATCGCCCCCCGGGTTGTGGCGACGCTCACAATCCCGCCATCTCGCAACCAAACTCAAAGCTCCTTTTACAGGAGTCGATCCGAGAGAATACCGAGAAGAAAATCCTCCAGGCTCGTTTCGCCCTCGGTTTGGCTCCTGTTAATTTCTGCTTCTGGGATTCTAGTATAATACACGTCCTTTATACATCGTGCGTGTCCTGTCTGACCTGCATGCGAAACCTGCCGGCCGCACCTCTGTAACCACATTACCGATACGAAGAGCCAATAACCCCCGACCTTCGGTACGCTGGGAATTTTTTTCCGTCGCCCTTCCGTAACTCGCGCTTCGTTCTAAACAATCCCGCTCGCTTTTCCCGGCGCAGTAAGGGCCGCTCCTTCCTCAATCCAGCGTTCAACTTTTCCATCGCGCTTTTTCACGCGTCGGACCTTTCCACTTTCCTCTCCAGCAGACGCCGTGAAGCAGCCGCACGCCAAATACTGCCGCGCATGTTAGCTCATGCCGGGTAGGTCCAACATGCCGCCCAACCAAAACCCTGAACAGATCGCTCGCGACGCATCGACGCGCGGCTCTGTTCCGCCGGGTGGGCCGTACAGGCGAGGACGCCATCGATTTCCTTGAACGCGAAGGCCAGGGCGTTCGCGAATACGTCACCGACAAACCTCCTTGCGCGCACGCATGCGGGCGAGGTCTTGCGGCAGGCGATCCTGAAAAAGCCTTCACCGGCGGGCCCTCCCGTGAAAGAACCCCACAAAAAGCTGCGCCCGAGCGGTGGCTACCGGAGCACCGCGAGCTTCCAGACCGCCACCTTGATTTACGACGCCACCGTGTGGTTCTGCGAAAAGTTCGTCGATTCTCGCTCGCGCACCACGGATCAGATGGTGCAGGCCGCCCGTTCGGGCCGCCAGGACATCGCCGAAGGCAGCCGAGCCTCCGCCACCTGCTGCAGTGGGTACCGAACAGCCCCGAAGCGAGCGCCGTGCGTTCCGTTTCACGCACGTTGCAAAAAGATCGGAGGGATCGGTCCGATCAGCCCGATTTCACCGACCAGAAGCGCTACGCCCTCTACGCCCGTGGCTCGACCATGCCGACGCGGCGATCCGCGCCAACGCCCTCATTTGCCTCATCCACCAGGCCAACTATCTGCTCGACCGCCAGATTGCTGCGCTCGAGACCGCTTTCATTTCGGAGGGCGGCTACTCCGAGCAGCTTGCCACCGAGCGCCTGCGCCAGCGTCGCTTGCCCAGAGATCGGTCCGGCCAATCGGGTCCGTCTGATCAGAATGATCCACAGCCACCCAAATGCCTCCAATGCGGCTCGCTCATGGCACTCCGCACGGCCAAGGCCGGCAAGACTCCGAGCATCCAGTTCTGGGGTTGCACCCGCTATCCCGAGTGTAAGGGCATTTCCCCGATCTAGACCACGCGTGCCCGCGCGCCCGGGGAGGTCAGGGCACCTCGTAGATCTCGACGAGGGCGGGGCCGGTGGTGGCGTTGGCGCCGGAGACTTGTAGCGTATAGCTGCCGGGCGGGAGCGTGCCGAAGAGCGCGCTGTCGCGGCTGTTCTCCGCGAGGGCGAAGGCGCCGACGCGGGCGGCCGTCGCTCGGATATTGGTGGCGTTGGCAGCGGTGCTCCAGCCGCGGTTCGTCGCGATGCGCAGCGTTTCCCGCAGCAATGTCACGACGGGCTGCGCGAGCGGGTCGGCGACACCGAATTGCGCGAGGCCGGGACCGACGGCGCGGATAAAGACGGTTTTATCGCCGCCGGGAGCAATCGTGAGGCCGGGGATCAGAATATTATCGCCGGTGCCGATGCGGGCGCGGACGGCGAGGTTGACCAGCCGTGACGTGGTGGGCGGAGCCGGGGGATCGAGGTCGTAGAGCTCGACGAGGGCGACGCCGGGGGCAGAGAGCGCGGTTACTTGGGCAGTGTAGGAGCCGGGGGCGAGGGAAGCGACGAGGGCGGCGTCGCTACTGCCGGGCGGCAGGCGGAACGCGCCCGCCGCTTCGAAGGCGGCGCTGAGCTCGGCGATGCCGGGGCTCGGGGCCGGGCCCGACCAGCCGCTGTTCGTCGCGGCGATGCGGGTGGTCGAATCGGGGCCGAAGACGGTGAGCCTCGGGGCGGCGAGGGCGCCGGAAACGCCAAACGCGGTGCCGAGCGTGGGGCCGACGGCGCGGATGAGGAGGCGTTTGTTCGCGTTGCCCGCGATCACGAAACCGGCAATCAGCTCGGCGTCGGGACCCACTTGCGCGCGGGCCGCGAGATTGATCAACCGGGCTGGGGTCTGGGGGCTGGGGTCTTGGGTCTCTGGTAGAGCGGCGATCCATTCGCGGAGGAGCGATTCGCCGGTGAGATCGCGTTCGTGCGTCGCGATGGGCGGCATCTGGCCTGCGCCCGCCCCGGTGGGCAAACCGCGGACGGACAGGCGCGTGAGGAGGTGCGAGTGCGCGGGGTCGCGCGGGACGAGCACGCGGTTGGCGGGATCACCGGCATTATCGACGAGCGGGCCGTTGATGAGGTGGGCGAAGGAGAGTGGAATCGCCGCGCGCGCATCGAAGAAGCCGAGCGCGGTGCCGCCTGGCTGGTGGCATTGGGAGCAGTTGACGTCGAGATACGAGCGGGCGCGGTGTTCGAGCGTGGCGCTCGGGTCGTCGGCGCGAGCGAGGGCGGGGAGGGTTGCCGGCGTCGCGGGCGTGTAATTTGCGGGGGCAGCGAGATAGCCGGAGGCGATGAGGGTCTCAAGGAAATCGCCGCGGTTGAGCTGGCGGGTGTTGAAGCTGAGCGCGTGACCGCCGGCGGCGGTGTGGCAGGTGAGGCATTCGGCACGGCTGGGGAAATGCCACGTCTGGGTGCGGGCGGCGCCGTTCTCGATGACGGTGAAATTCTGGTCGGCGCCCTCCTCGGGGACGAGGGTGGCGTCGGTTTGCGCATCGTTCCAGCGATAGGTGAGGCCGTAGGCGCCGTCGGTGGTTTTCACGAGGAAACGCGTTTCGATCCGGCGGGCGGTCGCGGGCTCGCCGCGGGTGAGCTCGAGGTCGAAATGCTTCACCCAGACGGCGCCGGTCGGGTGCGTCCACGATTGATGGTCGGGTGCGGCGAACTGACTCGTGGCGTCGGGGAGCGCGAACCAGCGGCGTTTCGACGCGTGGTCGGACCAGAAGGAGACGTTGGGCTCGTAGGGATGAACGCCGGCGGCGGGCGTGAGGTTGGCGGTGTCGATGAAGGCACCGGTAGCGGAGAGGGTTTCGGGAAGCGAGGTGGCGCCGGAGGCCGGGGTGGCGACGAGGCGCTTGATGGCGCCTTCGAGGTGATCGGCGAGGAGGATGTCGCCGGTGGCGGGATCGAGGCCGAAGGAGGCGATGCCGGTATCGGTGGCGAGAAGCTGCACGCGTTCGGCAGTGACCGGGTTTTCCCCGTCGGGAGCGAGCGCCCAGATGCGGCCGCTGGCGAAATCGGCGAACAGGTAGCGGCCGATGAGCGCGGGGTATCTGGATCCTCGATACACGAAGCCGCCGGTGATGGAGGCGCCGTCGCTGCGGCCGTAGTCCCAGATCGGTTCGATGAACGAGTTTCGGACCGCGGCCGGCGGGGCGCCGCTGCCGGGCCGTGCGATCATGCCTTCGCGAAAATTCCAGCCGTAGTTGCCGCCCCGTTGGATGAGGTTGATCTCTTCGCGGGCGTTCTGGCCGACATCGCCGCACCAGAGCTGGCCGGTGGCGGAATCGAAGGCCATGCGCCACGGATTGCGGAGACCGATGGCCCAGAATTCGGTGCGGAGGGCGGCGGGGTTGACGGGTATGCCGTGAAGGGACGTGGCGCCGACGAACGGGTTGTCGGCGGGCACGGCGTAGGTGTCGGGGTGGACGGCGGGATGCGGATTGGGCGCGAGCGAGCCGGGGCGGCGATCGACGTCGAGGCGCAGGATGCCGGAGAAGAAATCGCGGTCGATGCGCTGGCTGTTTTGAAACTGATCGTTGCCGCCGCCTTCGTCGCCGAGCGAGACGTAGAGATAGCCATCGGGGCCGAAGAGAAGCTCGCCACCGTTATGGTTGCCGGCTTCGTCGCGCTGGGTGATGAGCGGTTGCTCGGAGTCGGGAGCGGCGGAGTTGGGATCGGTGGATGAAACGAGAAAGCGGGAGAGTCGTTCGTGGAGACCGCCACCGGCGGTGGTGGTCGCGGTGGTCGTGTACCAGAGGAAGAACTGTCCGTTGGCGGCGAAGTCGGGGTGAAACGCGAGGGCGAGCAGGCCGCGTTCGTCGTTGTTGTCGGCGGTGACGGTGACGCGGCTGGTGAGGTCGAGGAAGAGGGTGCGCGTGGGGGTGGCGGCCGTGACATCGGGGATGAGCCAGATGCGGCCGGGTTTCTCGACGACGAAGAGCCGGCGGGTGTCGCGGGGCGGGGAGACGAGCGCGACGGGTTGGGTGAACGTGAGCGAGGGAAACGCGTTTGTGGTCGCGTAGCTCGTGGCGGCCGGTGTGGCGGGGAGCTGGAGCGACGTGGCGGGGACGCGCGCGAGAGGTTGGGCGTGGAGCGAGGTGAAGACGGAGGCGGAGATGAAGAGGGAGAGAAGGAGAGACAGGGAGACGGAGAGATGGAGGGCGCGCGGGGTGCGGGGCATGGAAGAAGAAAAGACCGTGGGCGGGTGGGGCGGGTTCGGGGGAAAGTGCGTGGGCGGCAGCATCCTCGGCGTGCGCGGGCGTTTCGGGAAAACGTTGCGGCGTTTCGACTGACGGAAATGTAAGGCGGATTGCTTTCTCGCATTGAGACGTGAAATTAGAGCCTCACGCGCAATTTTCCTCTGATGTCCCCCGTCGAAACGCCGAGTCCGCCGCACGTGTTGGTGGTGGAAGACGAACAAAAAACGCGCGAATCGCTGGCCGAGGGGCTGCGGCTCGAGGCGTGGAATGTCTCGACCGCGGCGAATGGCGACGAGGCGCTGGCGTTACTGCATCGCGAGCCGTTCGACCTGGTGGTGCTCGACTGGATGCTGCCGGATCGCGATGGCGTCGAGGTGCTGCAGCAACTCCGCGGGGCGGGGAAGCACATCCCGGTGTTGATGCTGACGGCGCGCAGCACGTTGAACGACCGGGTGGTGGGGCTCGACAGCGGGGCGGACGATTATCTGCCGAAGCCCTTTGCGTTTGCCGAGCTGCTGGCTCGATGCCGGGCGCTCCTGCGGCGGCCGGTGGGATCGAGCGATCGGTTGCTGCGGTGCGGTGATTTGCAGCTCGATACGAGGGCGCGAGTGGCGGTGCGAGGCGGGCAGGAGATCTCGCTGACGCCGCGCGAGGTCGACGTGCTGGAGTATCTGCTGCGCAATCAAGGGCAGATCGTGACGCGGGAGATGTTGGAGCGCGATGTGTGGAAGCAGACGCACCGGATGACCTCCCTGGATAATGTGATCGACGTGCAGATCATGCGGCTGCGCCGGAAAGTGGACGTCGATGGTGCGGAGCGGTTGATCCACACGTTGCGCGGGATCGGTTACCAACTGGGGGAAAGGCCCGCGTGAGGCGCTGGCCCCAGCGGGTGCAGCAGTGGTGGAATCGCCGGACGATTCGGTTCCGGCTCGCGGCGTGGTATGCGGGGGGGAGTGTGCTGTTGCTGGCGGGGTTCAGCGCGACGTTGTATTTCTTCGTGGCGGAGCGAATGGCGCGGCCGCTCGCCTATCAACTCCGGCAGGATTTGCAGGATGTCATCCGCAACTTCGAAGTGAAGGCCGACCGGACGCTGCACTGGAAAGGCGCGCCGATTGGCAGCAACGCATCCTGGCCGCGTGAGAATCCGTGGTTCGAGATCTGGGACGAGAACGGGAAACTGATCCGGCGGCTGTGGCCGTTTGCCGAGAATCGGGTGCAGACGCTTTTTCCGCCGGCGCGGGGGAGGGAAACGCTTTCGGTTTATTATCCGACACCCACGGCGCCGGATCTCCAATTGCGGGTGCTTTCGGTGCCGTTCAAGGGAGCCGGAGCGCAGCGAGACTGGATGATCCGGATGCTGCGGATTCACGAGCCGGTGGCGGAATCACTGGGCGCGTTGCGGCTCATCATCGTCATCGCGCTGCCCATCGTGATCGCGTTGCTGGTGCTGGTGGGGTACGTGTTTACGCGGCGGTGGCTGCTGCCGCTCGACCGGATGGCGGCGGAGGCGACCCACATCACGGCCGATGATTTGAGCCGGCGGCTGCCGGTGTCGAATGCCCACGATGAACTCGGGCGGCTGGCGACGGTGTTCAACGTGACGCTCGACCGTTTGCAGAGTTCGTTCGATGCGCTGGACCGGTTTGTGGCGGATGCATCGCACGAATTGCGGACGCCGTTGACGACGTTGCGCAGCGTCGGCGAGGTGGGGCTGCGGCGCGGGCGAACGGTGGAGGAGTATCGCGAAATCATCGCGAGCATGCTGGAGGAGGCGCAGCGTTTGCAGCTGCTCATTCACCGGCTGCTCGAGCTGGCGAGCGCGGAAGGCGGCGGGCCGGACGTGCATCGGACGCCGATCCGGGTCGACGAGTACGTGGTCGCTTGCGTGAACGAGCTGGGGATTCTGGCCGAGTTCAAGCGTCAGCGCATCGAGGTGGATAGCGTGGCCTGCACGGCGGTGACGGATCCGGTGCTGTTCCGACAGGCGCTGCAAAACCTGGTGGACAACGCGATCAAGTACAGTCCGGACGACACGACGATCCGGGTGGTGGTGCGCGAGGATGGCGGGATGATCGAGGTGAGCGTGACGGATGAAGGGCCGGGAATCAGCCCGGAGAATCGGGCGCAGTTGATGGAGCGGTTTTTCCGGCCGGATCGTGCGCGGGGGCGCAGCAGCGGTGGGTTTGGGTTGGGGCTTTCGATCACGAAGGCTTACATGCGGGTGATCGGCGGTACATTGCGCTATGAGCCGGCGCAGCCGCGGGGCAGCCGGTTTTCGCTGACGTTGCCGGGGGGCGGTGGCGCGGAGAGAGTTGAGAGTGAGAGCTGAGAGTCTGTGCGTTGCGGCAGAAGAGGTCACTCTTCCCTGGCGCGGCTCACGATGAACGGCGCGCCGGTTTGGCGGTGCGTGCGCGTTCGCGGGCTTTCTCGCGGGCGCGTTCCTCGGCGAGGCGGTCGAGCTCGGTGCGCAGGCCGGCGATGTTCTTGCCAATTTTCTCGAGCTTGCGGAGCGAGGAGGCGGCAAGAGCCTCGCTGGGCGAGCGGGAGGAAGGGGCGGCGGCGCGCCGGTCGGGTTTGATTTCGGGTTTGGGTCGCTGCGCGGGCCGGTTTTTCATTTTTAAAAAGCGAGGTGCGGGCCGAGGAGTCCGCTCATTCATCGTGCGAGGCGTCGGGGGCGAGATGCAGTTCCTGGCAGGCGCGCAGGTAGGCGGCGGCTGACCAGGCCTGGAAGTATTTGCCCATCGGGAGGCCGGTTTTGCCGTGCACCCATTCGTTGAACTCCCATTCGTGCACGGCTCCGGCGCGGTTGACCTGAGCGAGCTTCACGAGCTCGAGGAGCGCGAGGTCGTGGAGGCCGAGGCGGTGGATGAAGCGCACCCACAGTCCGCCGATGAAGGGCCAGATGCCGCCGTTGTGGTAGTGATGCGGCAGGTTGAGGAGATTGACGGTGTAGTAGGGGCGCCAGTCGGGATCGCCGGATTGGACGACCGGGTAGAGGTTGGCTACGGGCCAGGGCTGGCTGACGCCGACGCCCCACATGAAACGAAACGCGGTGCGGGCGCGATCCACGTCGATGACGTTGGTGAGAAACGCGAGGACGTTGCCGAGGACGTCGCAGCGCCAGTTGAAGGCGAAGGGGGTGATTTCGGCGAGGAGGTACTGGCTGTCGCCGAGGGAGGCTTGTCGTGCTGCGAACGTGGCGACGGGATCGGTCGGGTTGGAGGGGTCGATCCGAGTCGAGGGCCAGAAGGAGGCTTTGATCTTGCCGGCGATCTGTTGCGACCAGCGCAGGTAATCGGAGGCGCGGTCGAACTGGCGCTGGTATTCGAGGAGCCGGCCGTAGCAGATGTTGGCGCGATACCAGAGCACCTCGTCGTAGAGCACGTGGTAGCTGCGGCCGAAGAGATCGGTCCAGTCGCCAGCCTCGGGCACCTCGATCAGGCCGTCGTTGTTGCTGTCGTGGGCGCTGAGCCAGTCCATGATGCGCTGGAGGCGCCACCCGTATTCGTCGAGGAATGCGGTATCTTCCGCATGGGTGACGTAATGGTAGGCGGCGATGATGAGCCAGAGGCCGCTATCGATGGAGCAGATGCCGCCGACGCCGGCGTATTCGGGCACGAGATCCTTGATGCGGACGTTGGCGGGCACCTGCCCGTTGGGCGCCATGGCATTGAGGAGCGTGCAGAGCGTGGCGCGTTGGGCGGCGCGGATATCGGGGTCGTTCATCTCGACGGTCTGCACGAGGGTGAAGCAGCCGTCGCGGGCCCAGACGCTGTGGTAGTTGGCGTCGGTGCCGGTGATGTCGTTGTCGGGAATCGAGCAGGCGGAGAAGCCGAGGGGCGTGATATTCTTCCGCAGGGCGACGAGCGCTTTCTCGTAGCCGGTCGCGATCAAGTCGCGGTCTTCGCGGCTGAGCGAGGGGAGGGCGTCGGGTCCGAAAAGGATCCCGTGCCAGGCGGCGCCATCGCGTTGCGGATGAGGCTCGGGTGGGGGAATCGATGGAATGAGGCTAAAATGTTTCAGGCCCTCGAGCACGCCGTCGGCCATGACCTTGGTGGCGACGAAGACGGGGAGCTTGACCACCGCCTCGAAGAGCTCGGGTTGGGCGTTTTCGACGACGATGCCCCGGACGCCGGGGAGGACGAACATGCTGCTGTCGTTGCCGGTGTCGCCGGCGACGAGGACCTGATCGAGCAGCATGGAGATGCGGCGGCAGAGCCAGGTGAGTGCGTTACCCTTGTTGGCGCGGCGCGGGAGCACGTCGAGGTGGCGGAGGCTCGAATACACCACGGTGACCTGGAGGCCGGCCTCTCCGAGCCGGTGCGTGAGCGCCTCGATTTGCTCGCGGCTCGCGCGATGGAGGAACCAGCTCGATTTATAGGGGTGAAGAAACTCGGGTGGCTGGCGCTCGACGCCGGGGGTGGCGCCGACGATTTGTTCGACGAGCGCGAGGTTCCAACCTTCGCCGAACTGCGAGACAAACTCGGGGACTTCGCCGGGAGCCTGAGGATCGTGGAATTCGGTGCCGACACCGCCGATGATATAGTCGGCCTCGGGCAGGATGCGGGCGGCGATCAGTGAGCGGGTGTCCTTGACGGAGCGGCCGCTGTTATAGACGAGCAGCGCGCGCGATTCGCGGGGCAGGGATTCCCAGGTTTCCTTGAAACGTTGGGCGGATTCGGGATTGCCGAGCAGCGTGCCGTCGAGATCGACCGAAAAGAGTCGAATGGGCGCGCGGTCATCGTGGGACATGAATTATAAGTGGGAGGCGGCTGCGCACTGCAACGTGGGGCAGGGCGCAGCCAGTTAGGTGGCGTGACGTTGTTAGTGGCGGCTGATCCGACAAATAGCAGAACATGACAATTCTGTCAGGCCTACCGGACAAAAAAACCCCGCGCGCCGATGAAGCATGGCGCGCGGGGTTCCCAGTGCCCATGGCCCACAACACCGTGTGCCAAGGAAATCGAAACCGACTCGTCGACCAACCGGAAAGGCCGGTCGCGTGGGGTATGCGAAAAAGATCGGATGCGTCGGTGGTTTTGCCAAGGCGACGCGGCTGACAAGTTGGTCAGGGAGCCGTGCGTTGTACTTAGTCGTGGAAATTGAGCTGAGAGCTGAGGGAGCCGCGCGCTTGGACTCTTGGCTCCTTGCTCTCGGCTGTATAGATGCGGCTCCGCGCTAACACACGATTCCGAGGTGCTATAAAGAACGAGGCACGCGGTCCCTGCGGAGACCGGGCGAGCAGCGGAGCTCAGCGCTGCCGAGGCGAGGCCGTGTCGCCGAGGAACGATTGTGGAATCGGCGATGCGGCGACGGCGGCGGGAAAAACGCCGAAATGCGTAAGCCCCTCGATGACGCCGTCGGCCATCGGCTGGCGGGCCACGAAGGTGCGCGGGTTGAGCGCGGCGGCGAGGAGCTCGGGGAGAGCGTTCTCGACGACGATACCGCGGACATCGGGCAGCTGGAACATGCCGCTGTCGTTACCGGTGTCACCGGCGACAAGGACCTGCGAGAGTGGAATGCGCAGGCGTTCGCAGAGCCAAGTGAGCGCATGGCCTTTGCCGCCCTGGGCCGGGACGACGTCGAGAAAGTACCGGCAGGAATAGATGAGATTTGCGCGGATGCCTGCGGCGTGAAGCCGGCGGTCGAGGCTTTCAATTTCATCGCGGCGCGCGCGGATCCAAAACCAGCTGGATTTGAACGGCAGCTGCTCCATCGACTGGCGGCGGACGCCTGGAATCCGGGCGACGATTTCCCCGACTTGGGCGGCGTCCCACCCAAGGCGAAAGCGCGCACAGAACTCGGCGCTGCAATCCTCTGCCGGGTGATGCACTTCGGTGCCGACGCTGCCGATGATGACGTCCGGCTGCGGCAGATGCCGGGCGGCGACGAGCGAACGCGTATCGGCGACGGTCCGGCCTGTATTGTACACGAGCAGTGGCCGGCGCTGCGGTTCGAGCGAGCTCCATTGCTCGCTGAACCGGTCGGCGGCCTCGGGATTGCCGAGGACCGTGCCGTCGAGATCGGTGGAGAACAGTCGAATGTGATTCACGCCAACGTCGTTCGGGTGGGCAGCGGTGCCTGACCGATCAATCCCCATCGTTCCAGGGCTCGTCCCAATCGGTGTCATCGAGCGAGACGGTGGCGGCGACGCGATGTTCGACGGCGGCGACGAGCTGATGTGCGATGCCCGTCCAGGTGAAAAGACTGCGCGCCTTGTGGGCGCCCATGCGGGCGAGGCGGATGCGGAGACGCGGGTGGCGGAAGATTTTCGCCATCGTGATGCCGAGGTCCTCTTTGTCGAACGGGTCGGCAAACAACGCATGCCGCCCGAACGAGAGCGCGCGATAGAGCCCGCCGTGAACGGTGACGACGGTGGGTGTGCCGCACGCCATGGCCTCGATCGCGGTCATGCCGAACGGTTCATAGCGGCTGCAAAGGACGAACATGTCCGCGGCGCGGTAGTAGTCCGGCAGATCCTGCTCGGCGACGAAGGAGCCGAAGTGAATCCGCTCGGCATAACCGGTTTGCTGGGCGCGTTCGCGCAGCTCGCGGAGAATCTTCTGCTCGTTGGCATTCATGTGCTCGCCGCCGACGGCGAGGTGGAGAATGGCCTTGGGGTCGCGTTTCGCGACGAGGGCGAAGGCGTCGACGAGGAGGTCGTAGCCCTTGTTGCGCGCGAGGCGGCCGAGGGCGAGGATGACCTTGCCCTTGAACCCGAGGCGCTGGCGGATCGTGGCGCGCGTGGCGTCGCTCACGGGGTAGAAGCGGTGGTCGTCGTAGCCGGGCGGGACCATGTGGACCTTGGACGGCGGGACGTCGTACTCGTTTGCGATCAGGTCGAGCTGCGGCGGTGTAGTGGCAACGACGATACTGGCATCGGTGTAGAGCTTGCGTTCCTCGCGGATGCGACGGTCGAAGTTATAGCGTTTCTCGAACTCGGACGACGAGTCGGCGAAATCGGTCTCCATCTGACGCTGTTTCCAGAGGCCGAGCGAATGCGGCGTGTGGACGTGCGGCACATCGAGCACGTTGCAGAGATGCTGCGCGGCGAGGCCGGCGTCCCAGTAGTGGCTGTTGATGAAATTATACGTGAGGCCGTGCTGCTCGATGAAGCGCAGCGCGTGCTCGTTCCACTCCGGCAGTGAGTCGCAGAGATATTCCTTGGGCAGAAATTTCGCGCCGCCGCAGGGCATGCGAATGATGCGGACACGCTCGCTGACGGCTTCGAGCTCGGGCTGGTCCTCGAAGCGGCGGGTCCAGATGTCGACCTCGTAGCCGAGCTGGGCGAGCTTCTTGGAGAGTTCGAGGACGTAGACGACCTGGCCGCCGGTATCCGCGGCACCGAGCGGCGGCACGGCGGCGACGTATCCATGAGTGGATACCATCGCGATGCGCGGCAGGGTGCTGTTGCGATTGAGGATATCGTAGTGGCTGGAGGGTGCGCGCGGGAGGCGGAGAGGTGAGACTGAGCGAAGCCCGCGGCTCGAGGGAGAGATGTTTTGGATGGGAGACAGCGGCAGGCCTGATGACGGTTGAACCATCCTCCCTTTTTCGCTCAAGAAGCGAG